>NZ_JBCIYR010000001.1:0-2081973 GCF_050455445.1 Paenibacillus sp. MABNR03 | reverse complement strand
CTGGGGGTGGAAGTGCAGCAATGCATGGAGCTGACCAGTACTAATCGGTCGAGGGCTTATCCAATATGCAGGTTTTAGTCGCAAGTTCGTTTCGGATCTAGTTTTCAGAGAATAATCTCTGAACGCATTTGTTTCACAAATGCTCGTTTGGTGGCGATAGCGGAGGGGTTCCACACGTACCCATCCCGAACACGACCGTTAAGCCCTCTAGCGCCGATGGTACTTGGACCGAAGGGTCCTGGGAGAGTAGGACGTTGCCAAGCGAAACCCCACTGGGGTGTTTTTTATTACATAGTGTGGCGGCGTAGCTCAGCTGGCTAGAGCGTACGGTTCATACCCGTGAGGTCGGGGGTTCGATCCCCTCTGCCGCTACCATATATGCGCGTGTGGCGGAATTGGCAGACGCACTAGACTTAGGATCTAGCGTCTTTGACGTGGGGGTTCAAGTCCCTCCACGCGCATCTTCTGAACAGTCAGACAGGATTAAGAGTGATTTCTCTTGATCCTGTCTTTTTTTTATTTAAAAAATCTTGATAATGTAATCAACGTTATTTTGCATTTTTTACAATTGTACAGCAGCCTACTCCAAAAAGTTTTAATATCTATATGATTCAGTTAATCGTGAAAGCAAATCCAGATTTAGATATATTCAGGATAGGGTTGTTTGTCCTGCATCCACTCTTGGAGAAATGGGCTCACGCATATGTGCCCAGGGCATAAGCTGGCGTATAGGTTTTTACCTAAACCATGAGCGAAGGGCAGGCGTTATATTTTGGCAACCTCTTATATGGATTACACTTTACCAACGACTCAGTTTACGTATGATGTGAACCAGAATCAACTGTTCAAAAAGGATGATAATAACTATATTAACTCCCTCTCCATTAAACAGTTAAATACATTGGGAAATGCATCCCTGCTTGATATTTATTTGAGTACTGGCAATGTAGTAGAGCCGCACATTCACCAGAACGCAACAGAGCTTGTATACTGCATCAGTGGTTCTGCTGTAGTTTCTCTAATCAACCCCTTTACTAACGAATTGTTAAACTTCCCCATTAATCCAGGTCAGGTAGCGAATGTTCCCCAAGGCTGGTGGCACTATGAAATTGCAACTGCAGATCATACTCACCTGCTGGCCATTTTTGATGCACCCGTTCCTGAAGCAATATTTGGTTCGGACATTCTGCGCCTTACGCCTGCGAGTGTGCTGGCCCATACGTACTGTCTGGATGAGAACAAGGTTAAGGAAACATTTGCTCCTATTCAAAAAACGGTCTTCATTGGACCACCTGCAGATTGTGCGACTCAAGTGTCGCCAGCTGCTGAAAACATGCCAAAACCCAACAGCCAGCCGAACGCTCAGCCTTATGTACAAATGCAGTACGCGCCAAGTCCGGAAATTATGTATTCCGATCCAATGAACCCAACATATGAACATCATCCGAATGCTGCCTATATGCCGTCAGAGACAGGTTATATGCCATACTCGGTACAGCGCCCTTTTATCGGCAACGGCTGGAGATATTAATTGCCCCATCGTAAATTTTTTTGAATGTGTGTCACAGATTCCGCAGCTCATTTGTCTTCAGTATGTACACTACAATACGGAGGCGAATGAAATGAATTTGAGAATGAACCACAGAGCAGTGAATCCGGGAGCTTTCAAGGCATTATTGGCAATGGAGCAGTTTGTGTCGGGTCAATTTGAAGACAAAGTATTATATGAGCTGTTAAAAATCAGAGTATCCCAAATCAATGGCTGCGCGTTTTGTCTTGATATGCATGCCAAAGATTTGATGAAGCTGGGCAATTATGCAGATCATATTTTGATGCTTAGTGTTTGGCGTGAGGCTCCTTTGTTTACGGAAAAAGAACGTGTTATGCTTGAACTGGCTGAAGCAGTGACTCAAATTTCGCAACAGGGCGTGCCACTGGAATTGTATAACAAGGTTCGTGAACACTTTAATGAAGCTGAACTGGTGGATCTGATCATGGCGATCAATACCATCAACAACTGGAACCGAATTGCAATTACGACAGGCATGTATCCCGGCTGTTTTAATTAAACATATACAATAACCACTGCCAGAGGAGGCCATTCAAATGAATCCTGATTATCCCACTAATGAGCCAGAAGAGTCTTCTCTGGAAGTTGGTGAACTGTATATTCGTTATAAAGCGTATGCGTTCTCCATTGCTTACCGAATGCTTGGAAGTGTTGTGGAGGCGGAGGATGTTGTTCAGGACTGTTTTACAGGCCTGCAGGGCAAATCTGCCGAGATCATCCGTAACCCCAAATCCTACATAGCCAAACTCGTGGTGAACCGGAGCCTGAATTTCCTCAATTCTGCCCGTAATCAGAGAGAACATTATGTTGGTGAATGGCTTCCTGAACCCATAGGTGAGATGGGGATTCTGCCTGAAGAATCCTTCGAGCAGAAGGAAATGATCTCTTATGCCTACCTGGTTCTTCTGGAACGTCTCACACCCGTGGAGCGCGCTGTATTCGTTCTTCGTGAAGCATTCCAATACGAGTACCGGGAGATCGCAGATTGGCTGGGCAAAACGGAGAGCAATTGCCGTCAGATATTTAGTCGGGCCAGACGCAACCTGCCGGATCAACTTCCTGACAAGGAACAGACCCAGGTGGATCGTGCTGCCAAAGAAAAATTGCTTGCGCGTTTCACGACCGCTTTTCTCAATTATGATGTGACTGCCATGCTTGATCTTCTCTCTGAACAACCTGTATTTACCGCAGATGGTGGTGGGCGGGTGCATACAGTTATGAAATCCATGATGGTTCACAAGGGCGTCATGGCTCTTCTGACCTCCAGACGTGTGCTTACCCGATTAAGGGAACGGGAATGGGTGCCCACGGTTATCAATGGAGAGCTTCACGTTGCACTTATGAAAGAGGGGAAGTTAAGCGAGGTATTATGTCTTCAACCCGATTCATCGGGTGAACGCATCGAGGCCGTTTATCTGGTCGTAAACCCAGATAAACTGACAAGAGTCTCAACGATAGCCAATTGAATTATAATGAAGTGATTTTGGAAAAAAGAAAAGCGGCATGCTCCTGCTAGAGGAACAGCCGCTTTTTGCGTTTTGAATTGTCAAATTCATGAATTGACGAATTGGTCTTCGACGGATTCAATCATTTTCTGTATTTGAGGAGTAAGCTCATCATGGTTTTGATTCAGGAGTTCAACAATTTGTTCAATGGTATCCAGAAGAACACTTTGGGTGTTGGCATCCCTGTTTTTGATCGCCTTCTCGTATGCATTTTTCACTTCAGGATCGAGCGTGCGAACCTCTTCATCGGTGTACCAGTCATAAGCAGGAGAATTGTCACTGCCGTAAAAGATATAATGGACAATCAGGGAGTTCTGAATGGCAGAAGTGCGATTGGAGTTCGGGAAGTTACGCAGAAAAGCTTCCTTCTCCAGGGTACGCCGGATGAGTTCATCCCAAGTGACGGAGATGGCCGCATCAGAAATAGTGGCTTGATTGGATTCGTCAGCCATGATATTAATGTATGCAGCAATGTCTGGTTTCACATAAGGCTGGAACTTCTTGTACATTTCATAATTGATGATGGGATAATAGATGCCTTCACTGGTCTCCAGCTTGAACCCCAGATCGGATGCCTCTTGCAAAAGGCGGCGAATGGAAGGCTCCTTAATTTCCTTAAGCAGACTGGTGTACGTCAGTTTTTGTTCATAACCCATTTTGGAATGTGCATCAAAGAGGGCACTTTGCACCGGATTGCTATATATCGTCTCATCCATTTCAGCGAGCTTGATTTTCTGGACGTTCTCAAGCTGCAATGTCATCAACGTGGCTTGCCATGGACTAACTTCCTTTATATGATTCGTCAAATATTTACGAGCCTGAATAAGACTGGACGAAGAGTTTTTGGCATTTTTCCAATAGATCTGAAACTTTGAATACACAGCTTTGGAAGCTGGCACAGAGGCCGCTGATGCTGTTGGAGGTACAAAAGAGACACCAATCGTAGTACAACCCAGTGTAAAAGCAAGAAAACCCAGTTTGATCCTGTGTTTCAAGCGCATACATTATTCCCTCCCCAAATGGTCTGTGCATAGATTAAACCGGTTTTTGGTAATGGAAGCAAGTAAAACAGTGATATGGATATTGGCGAAACGGAGTGGAACGGATATATCGCATGTGCTGAATCGTATCTGAATGTAAGCGAATTTGATTCTTATTAAGGACATGGTATGATCCTAGTGTAGTGTATTTAATATAATGCATTGTTATGATAAACGATACAAGGGAACGACATTTCCGAAAAATAAGTGAGGTAGACTCGTTGAGACAACTGAATTATATTAAAGTTTTTATTTTCCTTAGCTTGGTAACTGTTGTGACGGTAGGGTTGTATTATATAGCCGCAGATTGGCTGGACCAGCAATATTTTCGATTTCTTATCTGGAATCTGTTTTTAGGATGGATTCCGTTTGTCTTTTCTTATATTGCGTATGGGTTCAGTTACGTGAAGTGGAGGGCTGCTCCATGGCTTGCAGTGGCATGTGCGCTAATGTGGCTACTTTTTTTCCCGAATTCATCTTATATCGTAACGGATCTTGTTCATCTGACGGCACGAAGCTCGCGTTATTATGCTGGCAACGGTCTCGATTACAAATACTGGTATGATCTGATTGTTGTACTCATGTTTGTCTGGACAGGCGTGCTGCTTGGTTTTTTGTCCATGTATCAGCTGCAGGAAGTCATTTATCGGAAAATTGGAAGTGTGGCATCGTGGGTCTTTGTACTGGCAGGATGTGCATTGGGGAGTTACGGTGTACTGCTCGGGCGGGTTTACCGTTTGAACAGCTGGGATGCCTTAACCAATCGTGATATGTTAATTAAACTGATGGTTGAGAGTGTCAGCCGCCCATCACTTGCATTTTGCATGTTCTTTGGCATATTTATTCTTACCATCTATGTGTCGCTGTACTATCTCATCAATACAAGATCTGCAATTGAGAAGTGATATTCCACCCTTAAGGCCTCCTTCAGAGATATTCTGGAAGAGGTCTTCTTGTCTCAACGCTTTTTGAAATTAGTGGGGATAGTATCCGTTATTTGGTGAGAATGTGCAGGAATAGAAAGGATGATGAAGAAATAAAACAAAGCTAGAGCATACATAGAATAGTCTGTAGGTGATTGCATTCCTCTTTTACTCATTGATTCATATATAACGTCGCGTAATCACAGTCACAATATAGGAAGCAAATGAAAAGAAGATAAAGGATTGATATGATGATGAATGTAACGGAATTGACACGCAAGATAGAAGAAGAGATGAATCGGATTGATTTTTCAGGTGTAGTTTTGTTAAAACAAAATGGGCGGACACTCTTGAATCTGAGTCGTGGATATGCCAATCGCAGCGATGAAATTTCCAATCAGACAGATACCCGGTTTGGGATTGCTTCTGGATGCAAGATCTTCACTGCGGTGAGTATCTGCCAACTAATTGAACAGGGCAGGCTGTCTTATGACACAAGGCTTGCAGATGCGTTGAATATTGATTTTCCTCTTTGGGATAAAGAGATTACGATACATCAATTGTTAACGCATACCTCGGGCATCCCGGATTACTTTGATGAAGAAGTCATGGAGGATTTCGCGGACCTGTGGAAAGAGCGGCCTGTTTATGCCATGCGGAATGGCAGTGACTTTCTGCCAATGTTCCAGCATCTGCCGATGAAGTCGGTTCCAGGTGAACGTTTCCACTATAACAATGCGGCCTTTATTGTATTAGGCTTGATTGTGGAAGAACAAACCGGACAGTCGTTCACTGACTATGTGCAGAAACATATTTTTACCCGATGTGGCATGAAGAATTCCGGATATTTCTTAACCGATCAGCTTCCGCGTAACACAGCGATCGGATATATCGATCATGACGACGGATCGTGGCACACCAACATTTTCTCGATTCCGGTCAAGGGTGGAGCAGATGGTGGGGCATACACAACAGCAGCGGATATGATTCGCTTCTGGGATGGTTTATTGAATTATCAATTATTGAGTGAATCGGCAACGCACAAGTTGATTACGCCCCATGTACAGGAAGAAGATGAAACCTACTATGGGCAGGGTGTTTGGATTGATCGGAAAGAAGGAGATATTTTCAAAGTGCATGTCATGGGGTTCGATCCAGGCGTGTCGTTCATGTCGTCCGTGTATCCGGATCATGCTACACAACTGGTGGTACTCTCCAATAAGGAGTCGGGTCCGTATCCCATAACGCTTGCCGTTCAAGAGGCGCTGGGATCAAATTGAAGAGTTGAGTCGGTATAAACGAATAGCCCCCGATCCGCCGGCAGCACCCGGTCATGATTTGGGGGTTATTGTTTTAGAAGGACCAAGTGAAACTGTCTATAAGCATTTCAATAATTGAGGGGCAATTAATCTTGGGAACACATCAAGTGGAGGTTTTTCCTTTTTTCGCTTGTCATTGGTCAAGACTGTAACAAGTTCAAGCTCAGGGACGATGTACACGAACTGCCCCCCAAACCCTCGTGCGTAGTAATAGTTCAATACAGGCTTGTTCTGCTCAGTGGTAACTATAGAGGTAGACTGTGACCCGGATATGGAACTACCATCTTTCCCTGATTCGGATGGTTCATCTGCCACGCAAGTATCGACCCACCAGTGCCATCCATAGCTTCCACGATTCGGCGGGGTGACAGTGATGGCTGGCTCTGTAGAACGGGCAACCAGGTCACGCGAAATCACGGTTTCCCCATCCCACATGCCTTGCTGTAAGAACAATTCACCGAATTTAAGCAAATCGGCAGGTAATAGTTTCATTCCGAATCCACCCGTATGTACACCCTGTGGATCGCGCTCCCACTGATACTCCTTAATCTCCAAAGGGCCAAACAAATAACGTTCCGCAAACTCGGCTATGCTCATTCCAGTTTGTTGCATAAGGATGGCCGCAAGTATTTGCGATACCCCCGAATTATATTCCATATGTGTTCCTGGTGTATGACTTAGGCGCTGCTCCAACGCAAAGTTCACCCAGTGATCGGTGCGTGTCATGCGTGGAAAAGAATTTTGTCCGCCAAACTCATCCCAGTTAAAGCCAGCTGTCATCGTGAGCAGCTGTTCCAGGGTAATTAGCGGTTTGCGCAAGTCAGGATCCGATGCCAGCTCCGGAAAAAAGGTAGAGATCGGTGTGGATGCCTCCGGCAGCCAACCGTGATCCATCGCGATACAGATGAGTGCAGACAGCACACTCTTTGTGCACGAATTAATTTTGGCCATATGGCTCGCTGCTTCTTGATTACGATAGTGTTCATAAATGACCTCACCACGTACGCTGACAAGGCAGCTACGCAGATCCAATGGCGGGATAATTTGACCTAACTTGGTTGGTATGGATGAAGGATTCATAGTGTCCCTTTCTGAACTTGTTGTTTAACTCAATGAAAAATAGGTGTCCATAATATTAGCACAGGAACTGTACTGAGCTCAAATTTTTGTGTCTGAGTTTGAGGAGACCTCTGATATACTCTGCAACGATGTCTATCTATTCTTCATGATAAGCTTGAGCATAATGCAGTATCTATTTTAGTCAAAAAAATAGATTACAGATGTGGAACATCAGGAACATCAGGAATATCAGAATGTAGGAACATTTGATGCATTGATGGCCGAACCTGCAACATTTATTGAAGGGATTCCATACTAAGACTCAATACTTTCCGATAAAGAATCTACGAAACTATAATTTGAACCTCTTTAACATTTGAGTAGTGGAAGAGGTTTTTTTGTATAGCGTTAATTAATATTTAGGAAAAATAACACAGGAAAAATGAACTATTTTGATGCGAAAGGAGGTTAGAAATGGTAAAATAGCAATGCTTAAACATGAATTCAATAGAATAATAGATGTGGATCTTAAGACTTTTTGGCATGTAAAACTATAGTAGGCACAATATCATTGAGCTTTGTAGTAATCATATACTGAAGTGAGGAATTAAACATGGCGATTATTGATGTAATTAAGTATGATGGCTCACCTGATGTGTTTGCCTGGAAGCATCCCGAGAACGAACTGGGGACATGGACGCAGCTGATTGTGAATCAATCCCAGCAAGCTATACTCTTCAAGGATGGAAGGGCTCTTGATTTATTTGGGCCGGGTCGTCATACGTTGAGTACCGCAAATATCCCGATTCTAAACCGGATTGTTAACCTTCCGTTCGGTGGCAAGTCCCCTTTTGCAGCAGAAGTATGGTATGTAAATCAGGTAAGCGCACTGGACGTCAAATGGGGAACAGCCAATCCGATTCAGATACAGGATCCCAAATACAATATTATAGTCCCGGTAAGGGCTTTTGGACAGATGGGAATCAAAATCGCGGATTCGCGTAAATTTTTGGTCAAGCTGGTGGGAACATTGTCTGAATTTAACCAAGTCAATATGATCAATTACTTCCGCGGGCTGATTATCATGAATATTAACTCCATGTTGTCATCCTATTTAATACATAGAAAAGTCAGTGTTTTGGAGATCAATGCATATATCGCAGAAATATCCCGACATTTTGCAGATACAATAGCTTCCACCTTTGAAGAGTTTGGTATCGAACTTATTAATTTATATATCCACAATGTGAACCTGCCTGAAGAAGATCCTTCTGTCATCCGATTGAGGGAAGCGTTAGCACGCAAAGCTGAAATGGATATTATTGGGTATACCTATCAACAGGAACGTTCTTTCGATACGCTCGAAGGTGCAGCCAAAAATGAAGGAAGTATGCAGTCTGACATTATGGGTGCAGGGCTTGGCATGGGTATGGGAGTCGGTCTTGGCGGCTCTTTCAGCAGCGAGATGTCCCAGATGTCACGGGTGATGTCCACTACTGAAACGCCTATAATGCATATTTGCGAACATTGTCACCATCCGAATCAGGAATACGCTTCTTTTTGCAGTAAATGTGGCAAGTCCCTAAAGATGGAATCAGCATCAACAAACTGTAATAATTGTGGGCATGCATTGCAAAAGGGGACCAAATTTTGCCCGAATTGCGGTGACAAATATCATGCATGCCCTTCGTGTGGAGCAGATAATTCAGAGAATGCCTTAGAGTGTATTCAGTGCCATCAGCCCATGCCTAGTCCCTGTCCAAAATGTAACCATATGAATTCCGGTAATACCAAATTTTGCGGTAATTGCGGTACCAGTTTGGCATTAAAATGCAGTCAATGTCACCATGAAGTGAAACCGGGTCAGAAGTTCTGTCTGGATTGCGGACACAATCTGCAAGAGGGAGGACAGGTCTAGTGACTACTAAACAGAGTGATTTCCTTATTTTAAATGCAATCTATCTGATCTGTATGGTGGTAACCTCAATCGTTTCATTTACGATATTTAATCATGCGGTTGTATCTGTTGCATTTTGGATTAATCTGATCGCTTCCTACGTCGCGATTACGGCGATCTGGATGTATATACGTTATATCATGAGGAATTTGGAACAGGTTAAACGATTTGTACCTGGCTATACAGCGTTAGGTGTAATTGCAGTCATTTACCTCCTTTGTGTAGTAGTTTACTCTCTATTCACAAGCACAGCTCATTTTGCGCTTCGCTGGTTCACGTTAGTACATATCGTAACATTGGCGTTGGCATTAATTCTGTGTGGGATAATTATGATTTATATTCGAAATATGCATCGTCAGGAAGCAGACGGGCAAACGAAAATCGTAACCCTTCAGCTAATCGACAAAGCTCTCCAACAATTTCTCCATACATTGGAAGATGCCCCCGCTTCAACTGTAGACGAGGAGAGAAGATACGTGAGTTCTTTAATTGAGCTTGTAAGGTACAGTGATCCCATTACTCCAGATTCACTTACATATAATGATCACCAAATTTTACTGGATATTGAATTAATGAATAATGAACTCGTCAACCAATATGCATCCGGTGAAGGGGTAAACAGTGAGCGCCTGTCTGCGCAATTATCACAATTAAAACACCGGTTAACCGAGCGAAATCAACACTTATTTGCAAGCAAATCATAAGTTTCAGGAGGAAAAGCTGTGAAAAAATTTTTTGGGATCATATTAATTTTGATTTCATCTCTAACTATTCTTTTCTCGTTGTTTCTAGTATCAGAAGGAACTGATGTTGCCGTCATTAGTACCATTATTTTTTTTATTCCTGGTGTTATCGTGCTCGTTACGGGCATTAAAATGTGTAGTAAACCCAAATTTCACCCTAATGTTTATGGGGCTGACTATTATCACCATCAGCACCCCAACCATGACGAGTATTATGAAGAAGAATACGATGAAGAGTACGCTGAGCATGAAGAGGAATTTGAGGAACCACAAGAGGCTGTTTCAGTGAATTGCCCAGGCTGTGGGGCGAAGGCAAAAGTGTATCAGAATATGTCGACTGAATGTGAATATTGCGGCACAACAGTCCGAGCATCATAAGTTTGACTTGACTCGGCATGACTGTTGGAAAAGTTTAAGCCTGATTCCTAAAAGGAACCAGGCTTTTAGTCATTTAATTATCCAAATGGATATTCTCTTATCTCATCAAAAACCTATATAACTCTATGCTTGTACCCTATAGTCCGTTGGAACGGGGTTTCTGACTTGGTTTTAACAGGTTTGGGGTGTTGTTATTGATAATATTCGAGCTTAATGAGTCGTTAGAACATCAGATGGTTCAGGGTGTCCATTGATCATGGACAATTCCGACAAGGGAGTGGTCCTGACCGATCTTTTCAAATACCAGACGCAGTGTATGCCAGTCTCTTCCGTCTGGCTCTGTGCCATTAACATGGAATTCAACAAAATCATGATTGGCTTCAGGGTATACCTCGTGTAAATTGCCGAGATGAGCATCTTCTCCAATCATGGCGTTTACGGCGTTTTCCCCATCATGAATGAAGTCTTTGTTGTACACATATTTTTGATGATAATCCGCATAAGTCATTTCAATGCTCTCTTCGTTACCAGGCGTGCTTCGCCATACATATTTGGTGGTGTCTTTTAGAAGTCCGCTAATTTCATCCGGTTTAAACACCAGATCATTTTCGGGATCAATGTTGGCAAAAGGGGAGAAGCGAACCCCTTCCTGTGAGGCCCAAGAGGCTATGGTTTCCATATCTTCTGCTTGAAGAGCTTTAATAATGGTTGTCGATGCTTCGGTAACGGTCGGTGGCTGGCCCTCAACCGGTTCACTGGTTTCCTTGCTTGATTCGGTATCTTCTGTTTTTGTATCTGTATTGCTTTCCGTTGGTTTATCCTGTTGTTCCTGAATCGTCTCCGTCTCCGCAGTTTGAGGCTCGGCACTCTCTTCAGGGGCTGCACTGCAGGCCGAGAGAGCTGAAGTGACAATGATGCCAAGTGCGAGAAACTTAATTGGTTTCCACTTCAAAATATATCCCTTCCTTCATAAATGTTTCTTACCTTATAGACGTGATTGATCACAAGAAGTTACAGACCAAGGAAAAAAGATGAACAGCAGGTTCATTTTAGACAGCATGATCTAAATTCCTGGCGCATAAAGTACAACAATGAGATGTACGTCCATAAGGAGGAAAATAATAGCATGATAAATCCTATTTTGCAATCCCCGAATGTACAGCTCGCGGGTGACTCCAATGCGGTTTTGAACTATCAGCGAGATGCGCGTAATTATGTTACACAATTATTCGGGGAACAACTGCCTGCGATTCAAAATGGATTCTTCAATGTACACATGAGCAAAGGTATTATTGTTCAGCCTCACTGGCATACCAACGTGACTGAAATGATTGTTTTGATTAGTGGTGAGATTACAACTTCTGTATTTGATCCCTTTACCCGCAGGCGAATGAATTACCATCTGAAGCCCGGCCAGGTCTCCATTTTCCCAAAAGGATGGTTTCACTGGTTTGTGGCCGATACGGATGATGTGCACTTGTTAACGATATTTGATCAGCCAACACCTGATATTGTACTGGGTGCAGACTTCCTAGCTGCAACGCCTCCTGAAGTTGCCCATAGAGCTTACTGCATAGATGAAGAAGCTTACGCCAAAGCAATTGCATCCATAAAAAATGACGCCATCCTAGGACCGCCGATTGGCTGTGTCGACTCTGTTTCGGATCAAGCTACTCAGGCATCCAAAACTAAAGGTGAACTATAGTATCTGCTTCAACGAAACTGTTCAAGTCTGTGACCGGAAAATGAATCGGGTTACAGGCTTTTGTTTTGCAGAAATGTACACATTCAAATTTGTTGGTTAATATAGGTGTATCTTATGATGATCACGATTAAAGGATTGGCGGAGGAACATGGCAAATAAACGTGAAGATATTCAATACAGCAAGGTAACGGAGGGAAACCATTCATGACGATCACGAAAACGGGAATATTGGAAAAAGCGATGAGTTATGCACCGATATTGATGTTTGATCAGAATGAACCATTTTATCCGGATTTAGTCGGCATTTCCATATTGGAGAAGCCAGGACCTTCTCCGTCATTTAATCGCGAAATTCTTTTTCCGCTTGAGGCCGTACAATTTGTCATTGAATATGCGATATGGTGGGATTACGAGATTGGTCATCTGTATGAACTGGAGCATGTTTGGGTATATGTTGGCCATGATGGTGAAGTAGTGGATTGTGAAGTCAGTTTCCATGGCAAGGTGCTGCGGGGATTACTGAAAGATCGGGTGAACATGGTTGATCGTCATGTCTGTCTCTACTCACAACCCGGTAAACACGCATTTTCGCCGCTTCCTGTCGTGTTTGAGCTGCTGCCCGATTTGTACTCTGCTGCAGGTGTCAAAGCGGGTTGTGACGGACTGTTAGTGAACGACTTGTTCAAAGACTATTATCAAACAAATGAATTGATTGACGCCCGTGTCAGGGACTATCTTCAGACAAAAGCCTTTGTGCCTGCCATGCAGTTCAAGGAGTATATATTGGAGCCAGAGAGGTTTATGACATGGGACAAACTGTTTGAGATTATCCCGCAGCGAATTATGAGCCGATTAATCGAACTGGAACAAATGAATCAAAAAAATGGAGATTTCGACGCATGAGACCTTGCACGAATCTGAAATGAGATCAAGACCGTCACAAAATTAAGGTCGAAAAAGACAAGTGCTTCAATTCCCAGGTCTGGGAGAAGAAGCACTTGTTGCTGTATGGAGAGACATATTCAACTTTTGAAAATAAGATCCATAAATCGGTTTGCCGCCAAAGATATGGGCATATTTCGTTTGGTCATAATCCCCACATGGGAAGGAGGAAGAGGGACGTCGAGCTGAATTTCAAACAGAGAACCCTCCTCCAGCTCTTTCGAGATAAACTCACGAGTCACATAGGAAATACCCAAGCCCCGCCGTGCAAATTCAATGAGCAAATCCACGCTGCCGACCTCAATTTCAGGCTTTAATGTGTAACCATAGCTATTAAATAGCTCAGTAATGGCCATCCGAACCCGACTGTTCCGCGAGAAGAGAATCAGTTGGTGTTCAAGCAGCATGTCCAGTGTCATCACTTTGTCCTTCAACTGGGCATAACGTTCACCTGCGACAAAGCAATCCTTGAGCTGGATGCTTTCCCTTACTTCCAGCTGAGGATCGACAATAGGCATACGTACTACACCGAGATCAATTTTGCCCTCTTTCAGAAACGTAATGACTTCGGGTGTTGTTCCATGACTCAGATGCAGCTTGATGTTTGGATACAGGACATGGAATTCTTCCAAATACGCAAGCATGTAGTGCTTGAACAAGGAGTCACTGCCGCCAATTCTCAGTTCTCCGCTGTCGAGACTTTTCAAAGCAGCCATTTTTTCTTCAGCGAGTGAGATCAGAATCTGGGATTGTTCGATGTAGGAGTATAAACTAACGCCTTCCTGAGTCAATGCAACTCCCTTGGAATTCCGGTAAAACAACGTAAGACCAAAGCTCTCTTCCAACTGCTTGATGGCATGGCTGACGCTGGGTTGAGTGATATAGAGTGCTTTCGCGGCTTGGGTTAAACTTCCCGTTTTTGCTGCCCAGTAAAAGACTTTATATAATTCATAATTTGTTGTCATAGATATCGTCTATAGCTCCTGTGAAATATATTAATTACTTGTATGGCTATAAAACGTATTATAGTGTAACTACAGCAAAGAAACCAGAGTTACTTGGAAGGAGAACGGTGATATGGAACCAACGAGCATTATTTTGTTTGGTGCTACTGGCGATTTAGCCAAAAGAAAAATATATCCTGCCTTATACAATTTATACATTGAGCAGAAACTTCCGGAAACCTTCTCGCTGATTGGCCTTGGCCGTAGAGAATGGTCTGATGAATTCTTTCAGGCGCAAGTTGAAAAATCACTGAATGAATTTTCCAGACGCAAGGCGGATCCTGAACGCGTGAAGTCGTTTGTGCAGGCTTTTCGCTACAATGTATTGAATATAAGTCATAAGGAAGATTATATAAAGCTGTTAAGTCTTGTTGAACAGAGAGAAGCAGAGCTGGGCATTCCGTCCAATCGCCTGTTCTATCTGTCTGTTGGACCAGAGTTCTTCGAACCGATTGCTGAAAATATCCAGAACAGCGGACTGGGTTCCACTGAAGGCTGGAAACGCCTCGTGATCGAGAAACCGTTTGGCCATGATCTGCAGTCGGCCCGTGATCTCAATCGCAAATTGAGCGAAGCATTCACGGAAGAAGAAATTTATCGGATTGACCATTACTTGGGCAAACCGATGGTACAGCGTTTGGAAACCCTGCACCAGAGCAACCCGATCATGAAAGCATTATGGAACAACCGTTACATCTCCAACGTGCAAATCACGGCTAACGAGACGGTCGGCGTGGAGGAACGGGCATCCTATTATGATCATGTGGGCGCAGTGCGGGATATGTTCCAGAATCATATGCTACAATTGCTGATGATGATGGCTATCCAGCTTCCATACAACAGCACTACCGAAAAAGTTGGACTCAAGAAAAAGCATATTATGGAATCAATCGAGCCTTTGCAGAAACAGAGCGTAGGCACCAGCGTGATTCGGGGACAATATGCTGAGGGAACCATTCAAGGCAAAGCAGTGAGCGCGTATGCTGCTGAACCAGGTGTTGCCGAAAATACAATGAACGATACCTTCATCGCTGCAAAATTGCAGATTGATGACTTCTTCTGGCGCGGCGTTCCATTCTACATCCGCACGGGTAAACGAATGAAGGAGAAATCAACACGTATCGTCATTGAATTCAAGGAGCCATCAGGTCAGGCAAATGCAACGAAGAGCAACGGTTCCAAACCGAACCTGCTTGTCATTGAAATGAGTCCTGATCAAAGCATGACATTGCAGCTCAATGCAAGCGACCCTCAAAATAAGGGGGAGTTCAAGCCTGTGCATATTGATCTGGCGCCTGATCGGGAGGATCTTGCCGAAGCTTATGAGAACCTGATCCGTGATGCGCTGCATGGCGATCCAACATTCTTCGCGCATTGGGATGAAGTTGAATTGTCTTGGGCTTGGGTACAGCCGATCCTGGATGCATTTGAGGAAAATCTGCTGCCACTTCATCTGTACCCTGCAGGCAGCTACGGCCCTGTTGAATCAGATGAAATGCTTGCTGCAGAAGGCCACCATTGGTGGTTCGATGAACCGTCAGATCAGTCTGCTGAAGATGCAACTGCCGCACCATTAGCTGTAAATGCAAACTTGTAAATAAAATAAAACAAATTAACTGGAGGGTTTTAACATGAAATTTTTCATCGATACAGCAAACTTGGAAGACATCAAAAAAGCGTATAAAATCGGCGTCCTGTCCGGTGTAACAACCAACCCGTCATTGGTAGCCAAAGAAGGCATTAAATTTGAAGATCGCATTGAGGAAATTTTGCGTGAAGTACCTGAAGTTGAATCCGTATCTGCGGAAGTAACTCCAGATGCAATTACTGCTGAAGAGATGATTGCTCAAGCTGATGAACTGATCAAAATCAACAACAACGACAAAAACATTACAATCAAGCTGCCAATGACACTTGCAGGGCTTGAAGCATGTCGTTACCTGACCAAAAAAGGCGTAAAAACCAATGTAACGTTGATCTTCACCGTTAACCAGGCACTTCTGGCTGCACGCGCTGGCGCAACTTATGTATCTCCATTCCTCGGTCGTCTGGATGATATTTCTGAAGATGGTGTTCAATTGGTTGCCAAAGTTGCTGAATTGTTCCGTACACATAACCTGGATGCGCAAATTATTGCGGCATCGGTAAGACATCCGGACCACGTTACACGTGTAGCGATGGCTGGAGCACATATTGCTACCGTTCCATTCGCGGTTATTGAACAAATCTCCAAGCACCCACTGACTGATCAAGGCATGGACAAATTTGCAGCTGACTGGAAAAAAACAGTTCAATAAGATTAACTGTTAAATATTGAATCTTATCCGATTAACGTTCATATAAAACATGGGGTATGGGGAGGACAAAATGAGTAAACAACAGATTGGTGTTATTGGACTTGCAGTAATGGGCAAAAACCTGGCCCTTAATATTGAAAGCAAAGGATTTTCGGTATCGGTGTTCAACCGTTCCCCAGAGAAAACAAACGATCTTCTGAAAGAAGCTGAAGGCAAAAACCTGACAGGCGCGTTCTCCATTGAAGAGTTCGTGGCATCCCTGGAATCTCCGCGCAAAATTCTGATCATGGTTCAAGCCGGTAAAGCAACAGATGCGACTATTGAGCAATTGCTTCCTCACTTGGATGAGGGTGACATCATTATTGATGGAGGGAACGCATACTTCCCTGATACGCAACGCCGCAGCAAAGAGCTGGAAGAGAAGGGCTTCCGTTTCATTGGTGCAGGTGTATCCGGCGGTGAAGAAGGCGCGCTGAAAGGTCCGGCAATCATGCCTGGCGGTCAAGAAAGTGCATACGAATTGGTGGAACCCATCCTGACTGCCATTTCGGCTAAAGTTGGAGATGATGCCTGCAGTACGTACATTGGACCAGACGGTGCGGGTCACTACGTGAAAATGGTCCACAACGGCATTGAATACGGGGATATGCAGTTGATTGGTGAAGCTTACCACCTGCTCAAATCCGTACTGAATGTTTCCGTTGAGGAGCTGCACGAAATCTTCACGGAGTGGAATCAAGGCGAACTGGACAGCTATCTGATCGAGATTACGGCTGATATCTTCTCCAAATACGATCCGGAAACTGGCAAACCGATGGTAGACGTCATTCTGGATGCTGCCGGACAAAAAGGAACAGGCAAATGGACAAGCCAAAGTGCGCTGGATCTCGGCGTACCATTGTCCATGATTACGGAATCCGTATTCTCCCGTTTCCTGTCCGCAATGAAAGAAGAGCGTGTTGCTGCGAGCAAAATCCTGAATGGACCTGCCGTGGAAGCATTCTCCGGAGATAAAAAAGCGTTCATCGAGAGCGTACGCAAAGCGTTGTTCGCTAGTAAAATCGTATCCTACGCACAAGGCTTTGCCCAAATGCGTGCAGCTTCCGATGAATATGGCTGGGATCTGAAATACGGCAACATCGCCATGATCTTCCGCGGTGGTTGCATTATCCGTTCACAGTTCCTGCAAAACATCAAAGAAGCATACGACAAGGATGCAGAACTCAAAAACCTGCTTCTCGATCCGCACTTCCAAAACATCGTTGAATCCTACCAGGATGCTTGGCGTGAAGTCGTAGCAGCTGCTGTAAAACAGGGTATTCCGGTGCCTGGCTTCTCCAGTGCGCTGTCTTATTACGACAGCTACCGCACAGAACGCCTGCCAGCAAACCTGCTGCAAGCTCAACGTGACTACTTCGGCGCTCACACCTTCAAACGTGTGGACAAAGAGGGTTCATTCCACTTCCAATGGATGGACACCAACGAGTAATCCATGTGGATTCACTCTTCTGAATATTAATTGTGCAAGCATGCTTGCATTCGTTGATGAGTTCTACACTCAGAACGAATGCCGGCATGCTTTTTTAACTTTTTGGATGAGCAAATTGCGTTGTAACATTCCTTACCTATTGGTTGGAATTTAAGTATCACCAAATTGTAATAAAATGTACGTATCTAAGGTGTGGAAGGAGATGCCTGGACCCCATAAACTGCGTTATACTGGTTCAGACAGACTATTTTTCTATGGTCGGTTATGTGAATTCAGCAATCAACTTATTGACGTGGAGGTTAACCGGAGCATGTTCGTATTGGCAGGCATTTTGTTTTTGGTTGTATACGGTTTATTGGTGTTCTACATAGGGTGGAGCGGCTGGAGCTGGATGAAGCCCGTCGTGTCAGCCAGGTTTCGCTGGTTCTATATTATAGCGATTGTATTTCTAGCGGTTTCCTTCATCCTGGCAAGGCTTTTTGGTAGTATTTCCTTCCTCAGTGTCATTGGTTCTTATTGGCTGGCAATCTTTTCTTTGCTGTTGTTGATCCTGCCAGTTATCCATTTAACGTTGTGGCTGCTCCGATTAACGCGGATTCCTAGGCATCACTCGCAGAAGTGGGCGGGAGCGGTTACTCTTGTGTTGCTGCTCTCAACGATGGCTTACGGGATTTTTAACGCATACAGCCCGGTAGTGAGAGAGTACAGCATTCAAATTGATAAAAAGGTGGAAGGAATCGACAGTCTCAACATTGTCATGGCCGCAGACATGCATTTTGGACTTCTCTCTGGTCCTGGTCATGCCAAGCGTATGGTAGAGGAAATCAACGCCCTTAAGCCTGATCTAGTTCTCTACCCGGGCGACATCATTGATGACAATCTGGACATGTACCTGGGTAGTGGTATTGCAGATATCATTAGCGGTATTCAGGCACCCTACGGTGTCTACGCGTCTCTTGGAAACCATGACAAGTTCGACGGGCCGGTCGAAGATCTGATTGCTGCGCTGGAGAAAAGTAATATGCAGGTTCTGTACGATGACAAGATCATGTTGGACGATAAGATTACCCTGATTGGGCGCAAAGACAAAACGGAAAATGATCGTGCCGAAATAGCTGCTCTGATGCAGGATACCGATCTCAGTAAGCCGGTGCTGATGATGGATCATCAGCCGTATGATCTGGATATTGCGGAGCAAAATAACGTTGATCTGGTTGTGTCCGGTCACACTCACCGTGGACAGATTGCACCAGCTCAATTCATTACACAGGCGATTTACGAAAACGATTGGGGGTACCTTCAAAAAGGTTCCATGCACTCCATTGTGACATCGGGATTCGGCTTCTGGGGACCACCGATCCGCACGAGCAGCCGTTCCGAAATTGTTCAGATTCATGTTACATTCCAGTAATAGACTCAGAAGGCCCTTCAAAAAATGAAGGGCCTTCTATATACAGAAATGATTTTTTTTAACGAACTTAATACATCTAACCTGTGTTTATGTAAATAGAGCTTGTTTACTTTGGAAACACGGTCATTAATAATCTATACTTCCCAAGAAAGAGTTGATCTATTGTACACAGGAAGACATTCCAGAAAACGAACACGATTTGTACCCGTAATTTTATTCGTACTAGTTTTATTAGTTTGCTATTTTTGTTGGAATATAAACCAGTCTAAGGAATCTCAGGTTCCTTTGGAGGCACTTGAACTTACCCAGGCACCACCTGAGGTCGAGAAGTTAATTGAAGGACAAGCCAGGAAGTTTGAAGTGTTAGCTGCTGAGCATGAGGGGTGGATTTATATATATTATGAAATTGACGAAGGTGACTACACAACAATCGATACGAAGATATTGAATACCTACAAACAATATGTAGTACAGATTACCGTAAATCATGCGGCTAATGATCAATGGATAAACAGTTACAAACTCGTACGATTTGAACGTTCAGAAAACAAGTCATTAGTGACTGAAGTGACCGATAGAACCCCAATCGTGAGGCAAGTACACATTAGTAATTGAAAATTGGTTTTACACCACAGCTCATTGGCAATACTCTATAGAGTGCAAAGAGAAAGACTTGGAAAGTAATCTTGCTAAGATTAAAGCCCTATTTAAAGGGAATGATCCATGTAACCCATGGATGTAAATGAGACAGTGGTAGCATTTTTGGTTGACACCGTTTTCAGGTTGTGATAAATTTATATCCGAGGCTTGTTACCGGTAATGCGGGCAAAACCACTATGGAAATGATTTTATTATTTCTATTTTGGTTTTGCCCTTTTTTAATCCTCAAAAAAAACGGGTGGTCCAGAATGATTATTAAACAGATATTTAATAACAATATTGTCAGTACCGTGGATGACAAACATCAGGAACTGCTGATCCTCGGCCGGGGTATCGGGTTTAAGTTCAAAGTCGGTGATGAGATTGATGAGGAACGGATCGAGAAAGTATTCCGTCTTCAGGATGCATCGATCTATGAGAAGTTCAAGTCCATCGTAACTGAAGTGCCGATTGAAATCCTGCAGGCGACAGATGATATCGTAACGCTGGCACGTACGCAATTGAACAAAACCATCAGTGACGGGATTTATGTCTCATTGTCGGATCACATTCATTTTGCCGTCCAGCGTATGGAAAAGGGCATGATCACGAGGAATCCGCTTTCCTGGGAAGTGCAGCACTTTTACAAGGCCGAGTACGATGTGGCCCGAGAAGCGCTCACGCTGCTGAAGGAAAGATTGGATATTGATTTTCCCAAAGATGAAATTTGCAATATTGCCCTGCATTTTATCAATGCGGAAGTCAATGACTCCATGAATGATGTGACCCATCTCATGCAGCTGCTTCAGGAAATCATGAACATTATCAAATATCACTTCAATGTCGAATTGGATGAAGATAGCGTTAATTATTTTCGCTTCATCACACATTTGAAATACTTCTGCCAGAGAGTCATTACGCATTCAACGCATGATGATGCAGAGGAGTATCTATATGAGGTTGTTCGGAAAAACTATCCGGAAACCTTCAAGTGTATCGGCAAGATCGAAACCTTTATCCATAAGAATTATCAATACGATATGACACACTCGGAGCAGTTATATCTAACGCTCCATCTGGAGCGGTTAATGAAGACGAAGCGAGAAAAATAGATTTTAACTAAATAACCCATGGGCTTGTTACTGTTCAATCAGGCAATACCCGAATGAAATGACGCGAACATCATGTGTCGTATTCGTTCGGGTATTTTTGTTGGAAAAAATGAGGAGGAATGAACATGAAACATCAGGAAACGGCACAGGAAATCATCAAAGCCGTTGGGGGAACAAACAATATCAACTCCGTATATCACTGTGTTACACGGCTGAGATTTGATCTGAAAAATAATGACAAAGTCGATAATAACTCACTTAAGAAACTGGATAAAGTCATGGGAACGAATATCTCCGGGGATCAATTCCAGGTAATTATTGGTAATGATGTGTCAAAAGTATTTGATGCCATGGTGAAGGAACATCCCGCCATACAGCAAAGTTCAGAAAATAAAGAACCTAAAGCGGAAAAAAACAAAAATGTAATCCTCAAAATATTTGAAACGATTGCAGGAGTCTTCGCACCAATGCTGCCAGCAATCACAGCTGCAGGTATGCTTAAAGGATTGCTTGCTCTATTTGTATCGCTAGGCTGGATGTCGGCTGGTACGGATACGTATCGCATTCTCTCAGCTATCGGTGATGGCGTATTCCATTACCTTCCACTGTTGATTGCTGTCAGTGCTGCCCGCAAATTTGGCAGTAACCCGTTTGTCGCGATTGCGCTAGGCACCGCGCTGATGTATCCGGATATGAGCACGCTGCTCTCCAGCGGCGAATCCGTAGCATTTATCGGCATACCGGTAACGGCAGTAAGTTATGCTTCTTCGGTTATCCCGATTTTGCTGGCGGTATGGTTGATGTCCTATGTTGAGAAGTGGGTTGACCGGGTGATCCCGGCAGCATTGAAACTGCTGCTTGTGCCACTGATTACCTTGCTTGTCATGGTTCCGGTTACGCTGATCGCGATCGGTCCACTGGGCACATTTGTAGGTAACGGATTGTCAGGCGGTATTAACTGGCTGCTGAATGAAGGCGGATTGATTGCGGGTATCGTTCTTGGGGGCGCAATGGCGCTGATTATTATGACAGGAATGCACTATGCGCTCGTTCCGATTATCCTGAGCAACATTGCTACACTGGGCTTTGATAAATTCTTGCCACTGACGTATATCTCCAACATGGGTCAAGCCGGGGCAACTCTGGGTGTATTCTTCCGTGCAAAAGACAAAAAGCTCAAAACTGTTGCATTGTCTACCAGCTTTACAGCGTTAATGGGTGTAACCGAGCCGGCAATGTACGGCGTTAACATGAAATATAAAAAACCTTTTGCTGCAGCGATGATTGGTAGTGCTGTAGGTGGTGGATTCGCCCTGGCATTTGGAGCCAAGGCTTATGTTCTTGCCGGTAACGGCGGACTTCCTGGACTGCCTTCCCTAATTGGACAAACGTTCTGGTATTCCCTGATTGGTATGATCCTTGCTTTCGTGGTAGGTGCAATTATGTCTACGGTATTCGGGATTAAGGAAGAAGAAGGAGACGCTGAGGCACTCGCTCAATTCTCACCTGGTGCTTCTTCTGCACCATCGGCAGCACCCTCCAATGAGAATGCTGCAACGGTGAACGTGGATGACATGGGTACTCCAACGCCAACAAGTGATGCGGTAGCCGTGGCTCCTATGACAGGAAAAGCAATCCCGCTGAAAGAAGTCAATGACCCTACGTTTGGCGACGAATTGATGGGGAAAGGTGTTGCATTTGTTCCAACCGTAGGTGAGCTCGTATCGCCAGTAACAGGAACGGTTATGAACGTGTTCAAAACGAAACATGCCATCGTTGTCCGCAGTGATAATGGAATGGAACTTCTGATCCATGTGGGAATCAACACCGTTAAATTGCGCGGTCAATACTTCGAATCCCATGTCGCTACAGGAACCCGGGTGCAGGCTGGAGACAAATTGCTTTCGTTTGAACTGGACCAAATTGCTAAAGAGTACGACATTACAACGGCCATGGTCGTTACGAATACGGCAGACTATGAAGAGATTCAGCCTGTGAAATTGGGCGAAATCACGATGGGTGAAGAGGTATTGAAAGCCCGGATTTAATTTCTAAATCATTGAGAAGAGGAGAGATACGCATGATCAATCGACAAGGGTTTCCGGAAGGTTTTCTGTGGGGCGGCGCCATTGCCGCCAATCAGGCTGAAGGTGGATTCGATGCAGGTGGCAAAGGATGGTCCACGGCGGACATGGTTCCCTATTTTGAGAAAAAAGACTACACCAATCTTAGAGAACTCATGCATGTGACTAGTGCGACCGTTGAGAAAGCGATGGCCCACCATAGTGCGAAGGGTTATCCGAAACGTTATGGCATTGACTTTTACCACCGTTTCAAAGAAGACATTGCGCTCTTCGCAGAGCTTGGTTTCAAGACATTCCGTCTGTCAATCAACTGGCCGCGTATTTTCCCGAATGGCTATGATGCGGAGCCTAATGAAGAGGGACTGCGCTTCTATGACGAAGTGTTTGACGAGCTGAACAGACACGGAATCGAGCCGCTCGTGACGTTGTCCCACTACGAAATGCCAATGTCGTTGGTCCTCAAGTACAACGGCTGGGCTGGCCGGGAAGTCATTGGACATTTTGTGAGATACGCCGAAACAGTGATGACCCGTTACAAGGACAAGGTGAAATACTGGTTGACGTTTAATGAAATCAACACGACCATTATTGAACCGTTCACAGGTGGAGGCATCATCGAAGACCGTGTGGATAACGTAATGCAGGCTTCGTATCAGGCTCTTCACCACCAATTCGTTGCCAGCAGTCTGGTTACGGAAAAAGCACGTCAGATTAACCCGCAGTTCAAGATTGGCTGCATGCTTGCGCGCATGATTCATTACCCGGCCACATCGAAGCCGGAAGATGTTTTGCAGGCACAGATTGATAATCAGCTGAACCTGCTGCATACGGATGTACAGGTTCGCGGAAGCTATCCAACCTTCATGGCTCGTTATTGGGCTGACCATGGAATTTCCATTGTTATGGAACCAGGCGATGAAGAGATTTTGAAAAAGCACACGGTTGATTTCATCTCGTTCAGTTATTACACTTCCTTGGTATCTGCCGTAAATCCTGAGGAATATGGAGTAACCGGAGGCAATCTGTACAGCACGATCAAAAACCCGAATCTGGAACGTACAGAATGGGGCTGGCAGCTTGATCCGATTGGCCTTCGCGTGGCGCTCAAAGAGTTGTACGATCGTTACCAATTACCTTTATTCGTGGTGGAGAACGGGCTTGGTGCCAAAGACACGGTTGAGGCAGACGGCTCCATTAACGATGACTACCGGATTGACTATCTGAGAAAGCATATTACGCAAATGAAGGAAGCGGTTATGGATGGTGTAGACCTTATGGGCTATACCAACTGGGGGGCGATCGACATCATCAGTGCATCCACTTCCGAGATGTCCAAGCGTTATGGCGTAATATATGTCGATCAGGACGACAACGGACAAGGCACCTTGAACCGGTATAAGAAAAAGAGCTTTGGCTGGTATCAAAAAGTCATTGCTTCCAACGGAGAAGATTTGGCTTAATTCCAAGGGCAGCCCCAAGCGCAGCAATTGTAGCGGCGCAGGGGCGCCTTTTTTATTGGTGTGAACAGTGGGTATGATTGTAAAAAGAATAGCTTCATGACACCCGGGGTGATATACTGTGTTCGTACTGGGGAGGGATAACATGAAAAAACCAATCATTGCCGTAGATATGGATGATACAATCTGTCATCTGGTCAAGCGAGCCATTTATCACAACAACATCAACTTCCCGACCCATCCGCTGCGTTATGAGGATATGATTCATTGGGATACATCCCACTTGCGACATCCGGATAGCACTCATGACGTTTTTTATGGTCGACCGGGACTGTTTGAGGAGCTGGAGCTGTACGACGAGTACGTTGTGGAAGAGATGGAAAAGCTGAATGAAGCGTATGATGTTATTATTGTGACGGCAGCAGACCCGAAAACCGTAGTGGAGAAGTGGAACTGGCTTCAGCGCCATATGCCTTTTATCTCGGCAGAGCAGTTTATCACTTGTAAACGAAAGAATCTGATTAACTTTGACTTGTTAATTGATGATGGCGCACATAACCTGATTCCAGCCTGGAATGAGGGGAAAAAAGTCATTTGCATACCCCATCCGTGGAATGGAAGTGAACGGGAGCAGTATCCGTTTCCCTTAATGTCCAGTTGGAAAGGTGCCAAAACATACATAGATGATCTGTTTCAGACCACCGATATCTAGACCAGGCATATAAATGTCCAGAGCATCAGACTCTGGATTTTTTGCGGTATACCAGCGGAGTTTCACCCGTAATCCGTTTGAAGACGGCGTAAAATGTATCTACATCCCGGTAACCGACCAGCTCAGCGATGAGGCTGACTTTATGCTGTGAATTCCTTAGGAACTCACGGCTTTTTTGTATACGCAGGTGCTGCAGGTACGAGCTAAACGTCTGTCCAGTATAACTAAGGAACATGCGGCCAATCTGCTTTTCACTCCAGCCGGAACGGTTTGACAGATCACTCATCCGAATTCGCTTGCTTAGGTGCTGATCCAGATAATGAAGGATATGTTCAAAATCAGCAGGCAGCCTTTGTTCACCATGCATTTTCTGATGCAGCTGCCGGTAGGTTGTCACGACGAGCTGACTAACGAGCGTGTATAACATGGTGGAAGAACCGATGCCCGTAACCGAAGTTTCACGGTATAGCTTCACCATCAGCTCTTCGACCTGTTGATGCTGATCTGAAATGGATACATAAGGGACTTTATTTTTGGCCAGATCGATCAGGTGACTTCGAATGTCCTCTTCCTGAATGGTGGCTGCCAGTTTGTGAATCAGTTCCATGTTGAACAGACAGTTATATATAATGAGCGGATGCTCTGAGACGTTGGAAGATGCGGGACGGAACACATGGGGAATCCCAACTGGAATGACAAAAAGCATGCCTTTCTGAACCGGAACGATATCCTGATCAATGTGATGAAAACCGGTGCCTTCCGCGACATAGCTGTACTCTATGAAATCGTGAGCATGGAAGGGAACGTTGAAATCCTCGGTACATCTATTGACAAAGAGCTGCAGATCAGAGTTGAAAAAGAATTCACTTTTGAACAAATGTATAGATGGATTCACGTCGTAACCTCCTTATTCAATAGATTATCATACTCGTATAGCAAACATACTTGAACTATCTAGAGAATGGTGGGGGATGGCAGGTTAGTTAAACAAGAAAGGTGCTTTATAAGCACCTTTCATAGTTATTCTACGTGTATTGCATGTTTTAGTTACTCGACCAATCATGCTAATAATAGTGGGTAATGACCCTTTATCTTTGTGGTATGTCTAATACGATATGGCAGAAATAATGACTGATGTAACAGCTAATTCTTTTGCTTTTGTCCTTTTTCAACATATGACAAATCATTAACAGAGTCTACTGTATATTTACCATCTTTATACGTCACTTTTGAAATACTTGCGTTGCTTAATCCACTTGCTGGAACTTCTATGTTTTCATCAAGGTCTCCGAGTAGAGTAACAATACTCATTCCATGAGAAACAACTAAATGTTCCCACCACCGTCTTCTTTGGCTTCTTCAACAATATCATTTAAAGATTCTTGTAGTCTTGTCTCAATGGTTTTACTGTCCTCTGCCGGCCAGTTTACTCCTTCTTCGACATTTGCTTTATCTAATTCAGATAGGATGTCTGCAAATTCCTTTATACTCTTATAAAATCCGTTTTCCTGCATAAATTTCATATATTCTTCAACAGATAGCCCTTTCTTTTCAGCTACTGCTGCCATCATTTCTTCGTTCAACATGCCTTCGTACGTTCCAAAGTTATATTCCCTCAATCTTTTGTCTTTTGTAACTTCTAGATCGTCTTGTCCATTATTTGCTAAGATTAATTCTGCTGTTTCAATAGCTCTTCCGCTATCACTACTATAGGCTTTATTAAATTCTACATCTGATAATCCTTTTCCTAATGCTTCAGCTACCTCTACCCCTGCCGGTGTTAACGGTGCGTCGATCCACCCCTGTGAACGGTCTACCGTGTTTAACATCGTCTTTCCATGGCGAGCAAAGTAAATGACCACTTCATTATTCTTTTCAGTTTGACTCTCTGAACTCTGCACTTCACTACCTGATGTATTACTACATCCTGTCATCAGCATTGTTATAGCAGCTACGATGACTAAACCCTTTTTCCATTTCATTTTTCTGCCTCCTGTGTAAGTAAATATTTCCATACCCAGATAAACTCAAGTATGTAGGTAAATAGACTTGGATAGCATAACCATTCTACAAAAAGAAAAAACCTAATTTCCCCCAATAAAGATTCTCTTTATTGGGGGGGGAATTAGGTTTAGCTTGTTATACAACAATAACTATCCATCTCTATTTAACTAAAAGTCATTTTAACATAAAAACGCTTACAGTAAATACTTTATTTTAAAAAGCTAAAAATTACGCATTATGTTAGCTATTCATGCTTGTTATCGGATTTTGGTTTTAGAGAGCTTATGTTCATGAAAATAAGAAATGATGTGCATGGCTGAATTACCGGGTTAAACAGTCCTCGTTACCGGGTATTTCCGGTGACAGGATCAGTATAATTATAGCGTAAGCCCGTGTTGGAAACCACGATGGAAAGGAATGAATACCCTATGTTGACCGTTAGTCATCTTCGTTGTGAGTATAAAATAAACCCGATTGGACTGGACGTGAAATCGCCCAGATTAAGCTGGCAATTACAATCGGACCAGCGCAATTGTGTACAATCAGCCTATCAGATTCAGTTGTCCCTAACTGAAGGGCATGAACAAATTGAATGGGATTCCGGCAAAGTAAGTTCGGATCAGTCCATACATGTGGAATTAGACCATTGGCTGCCCCAGGCTCGAACTCGTTATTTCTATCGCATCCGTGTCTGGGACACGGCAGGGGAGCAATCCGACTGGTCCGAAACGGCTTTCTTCGAAATGGGACTGATGGATGGCACGAATGCTTGGCAGGCTAATTGGATTACGTCGAGACCGATTGACGAGCACGATTCATCCTGTCCTCGTCTTCGTACCACGTTTGAACTGGAACAGCCTATAGCCAGTGCGAGAATATATGTGACCGCCCTCGGGTTATATGCACTGCATCTGAATAACAAGAGAGTAGGGCAGGACTATTTTACACCCGGCTGGACCAGTTATGGTAAGCGATTACAATACCAGGTTTATGATGTCACGAATCTGCTTCAAGCGGGAAACAATATTCTAGGTGCCTATCTGGGAGATGGCTGGTATAAAGGGCATCTGGGATGGAACAAAGAGCAGAAAATATTTGGAGCTGAGGCAGCCTTGCTGCTGGAGCTTCATATTCACTATGCCGATGGATCGGAACAACGTATTCTGTCCAACGAGAGCTGGACGACAGCGAGCAGTGCCATCCGTATGTCGGACATTTATATGGGGGAGACATACGACGCACGGATGGAGGCGGATTGGATGGATACTTCTTCGACCATCTGGACTCCCGTCGAACGGCTTGAATATACAAAAGAGATCATCGTCGCTCAGGAGAATGTACCTGTTACCAAAGTACAGGAGCTCAAGCCCATTGCCTTGCTCACAACACCTCAGGGAGAACGGGTGCTGGACATGGGTCAAAATATGGTGGGCTGGGTGAAATTCAGCATACAGGGTGAGTCAGGACATACGGTTGAATTAAGGCATGCCGAGATTTTGGATCATGAGGGCAACTTCTATGTTGATAATCTTCGAGGAGCAGCGCAGTGTATTCAATATACCTTAAAGGGCGGGGGAACGGAGACGTACGAGCCTCATTTTACGTTTCAGGGATTTCGCTACGTCAAGCTTATCGGTTTCCCGGATGTGGTTGACCTGGATTGTTTCACAGGCGTGGTACTGCACTCCAACATGGAGCGAACAGGTGATTTCAAGTGCTCCAGTCCGCTGGTGAATCAGCTCCATCACAACATATTGTGGGGGCAAAAGGGGAATTTCCTTGACGTTCCTACGGACTGTCCGCAGCGTGATGAACGTCTAGGCTGGACGGGTGACGCACAGATGTTTGTCCGGACAGCCTCGTATCTGATGAACACAGGACCATTCTTCACCAAATGGCTGCGGGACCTCCGAGCGGACCAGGGTGAAGATGGTGGTATTCCTTTTTTTGTTCCGGATTTAAGGAGTTCAACTTCCGAAGGATGGGGAGATACCAGCCACTCTTCGGCTGCTTGGGGAGATGCGGCGGTAATCTGTCCGTGGACCATTTACGAGATGTATGGGGATGTCAGGCTGCTCGGTGAACAATATGAGAGTATGAAACGTTGGGTCCAGTATATTCACGAACAAGGCAGTAATCCGTATTTGTGGAACACCGGCTTTCACTTTGGAGACTGGTTGGGATTGGACTCCAAGCCGGACAGCTACATCGGTGCCACAGACAAGGATTTTGTGGCATCCGCATTCTATGCCTATTCTGTCTCACTTGTGCAGAAGGCGGCTGCCGTACTCGGTCAGGATGAAGATGCATCATATTATGACAAGTTACATGACAATATTGTAGCTGCATTCCGGGAAGAGTTTGTTACACCTGCGGGGAAAATCGCGGTTCCGACACAGACAGCTCATGTTCTCGCTCTTCATTTTGATCTGCTGGACTCCACTGCCAGGAAACGTGCCATCGATCAGTTGGGAAAATTGGTTGCGGAGGCGGGAAATCATTTGACAACCGGCTTTGTGGGCACTCCTTATTTGAACCCGGTTCTCAGCGATACAGGCCACCACGATCTGGCTTATACTTTGCTCTTTCAAGAAGATTACCCGTCATGGCTATATCAGGTTATACAAGGGGCAACGACCGTTTGGGAACATTGGGATGGAATAAGAGAAGATGGAAGTCTTTGGAGTGCAGATATGAACTCATTCAATCATTATGCGTACGGTGCCATCGGAGAATGGTTGTATCGTTATGTGGCAGGCATTCGTTCTGATGAGCAACATCCGGGCTTTCATGTTGTGCACATTGAGCCAGAGCCCGGTCCTGGGCTGGAGTGGGTGGAAGCAAGTCTCGACACGATGTATGGTCGTGTGGCATCAAGCTGGTATCGCCGGGAAAACAAGGAGATGGAAGTACATGTAACCATTCCTGCGAATGCAACAGGGACTGTTGTTCTGCCAGGTGCAAGTCTGCAGACGGTTTTGGAGAGCGGGCTTCCTCTGCACGACGTGCCTCATATTCAGGGTGTTCAAACGATAGAATCTCTTGTAAAGATTGAATTGGGATCTGGAAGTTATCAGTTCACATACAAATGTGTGGAGGAATCTGATGGCGTGATCGTGAAATAGTATAACAGCAGAACATTAGACCCGGGAAAGGATCTGCTTAAACGCAGATCCTCTTTTCTTTTTGCCTATAGAAATCAGAATGAGGAGAGTGTACTTCGTATGGTAAAAGAACAAGTCAGACTGGTTAAACCCTCAGTTGTGTATAAAGCAGCTTACATGGCATTTTATCAGGACTGGCTCAAAAGTGGAGAATTGATGGTACCTTGGGTTATTGCCAAAGATCCCAGTAATTTTGAAGAAATGATAGCCTCTTTACGTCGAAGCGAACAAGGAATGGACATCCCTGAAGGATGGGTGAAGGACAGTACATTTTGGCTGGTAACGGAGAGCGACAATGTGGTGGGAGCTGTAAATATCAGGCATGAACTTACCGACAAACTGTTCAACAGTGGTGGACATATCGGCTACGGAATTCGCCCGGGAGAGCGGCAGAACGGGTACGGTTCCCGGATTCTGGAGTTGAGTCTAAAAAAGGCGAGGGAGCTCGGTATTGTCAATGTGCTGGTTGTGTGCGACTCCCACAATACAGCTTCCAAAAAAGTCATTCTTCGAAATGGAGGTGTTCAGGATCAAGATTATATAGAGCCGGACGGAAACGTCGTAGAGCGATTCTGGATTAGCGATGTCGAATAATGCTGAATAATGATGTGAAATGGCGAAAATAATATGGATATCGATTGTATAACCCTCGCAGGCTGATTACAATGAAGCGTAGAATCTGGATTGCGGCCGGAAACTATCATCCCATATCAGTCATAAGTGAGGTTTTATTATGAATCAACCGGTTAATCGGCCCAAACGAATTGAGTATCTGGATCTCTATCGGGCTTTTGCCATCATGGCAGTGGTTGCCATCCATGCGACATCCACAGCAGTTGCGCATTACCCCAAGCAATCGATCGATCATGATTTTTATTATTTCTGGAACAGTTTTCTGCAATTTGCGGTGCCTGCATTTCTGTTTCTGTCCTCTCTTGTATTGTTCTACAACTACAGTGCCGGAACAAAGGAAAAGGGCTGGATGTTTAGGTTCTATAAAAAACGTCTGTTGTATGTTTTTGTGCCTTATTTGATCTGGTCCATGATTTATTTTCTGGTTAAACAGCTGCTGGCAGGCCATGATCCGATGTCTCACATGATGGTCTTCCTTACACAATTGCTGACAGGAACAGCTCATACGCATTTATACTTTTTTCTTATTATTCTGCAGTTTTATGCGATATTTCCACTGCTTCTTTTGCTGACCCGATATCGTTTATTTAAATATTGCTTGCCCTTATTCTTTATTGCGGCACAGGCTGTCTATTATGCATTGCATCTGCAGTTTCACTTCGAGCGAATGGGAAGTTTGCTGCCAAGTTACCTGATCGTTATCGGGTTTGGCGCCTGGGTTGGCTTGAACTTCGATGTTTCGTTGAAGAGACTGCGTGCTTATCGGTATTTGCTAATCTTGGCCTTTTTAAGTGGGGGCATCATTTTCATTTATGGAAATGACTACATAAAAATGTCCTTTGCCGCTTCTCCGGTCATGACCTATACGATACTGTTTTTGTTCCGCAATTTGTTTACACTTTCTGCCTGTTTGCTTTTGTTGATGACATGTGAACGAGTGTATGCAAGAAAACGGGATCGAACCCGCATGATAACTCGCCTGCTGAATTCACTGGGAACAGCTGCCTTCGGCGTATTCTTGATGCACCCATTCGTGCTGATGTTCTGGAGACGGGAATTCACCTCGGCACTGGTTCAACATTATAGTCTTGGCATTATTCTGTCATATGTCGCAGCGCTTTTACTCTCATGGGCAATAGCGATTGGATTGCGGCGAATCAGGTGGGGATGGGCGTTGATCGGAAGGTAACCTTGATTCACGTATATTAACATCTGAATAAGAGATTTCAGGCTCCTGATTAAAAGGGATGGCTTGAAATCTCTTTTTAATTTGCTTTTAAAGAGGTAATATGGATGAATGTCCAGAAAATTCAAATGGTATGGTTATCCAAATGAGGAGTGATCAGATGAAATTTATTATCATTTTTGGTCCGCAAGCTGTGGGGAAAATGACAGTCGGGCAGGAACTGGAGAAGATCACGGATCTGAAATTGTTTCACAATCACATGACGATTGAACTTGTGTCTCCCTATTTCAGCTATGATAGCCCCCAAGGGAAAAGACTTGTGGGTCTTTTCCGACAGGAAATTTTTGAAGAAGTGGCGAAGAGTGATCTTCCCGGCTTGATTTTCACATATGTGTGGGCTTTCGACCTGGAGCAGGACACAGCGTATATTCGTAGCATTAGTGAATTGTTTTCCTCTCAAGGCGGGCAAGTGTGTTATGTCGAATTGGAAGCAGACACCTCGGAACGGTTGGATCGTAACCGTAGTCCGCACCGCCTTCTGCATAAGGCAACGAAACGAAACGTAGAATGGTCTGAACAAGATTTGCTCGAGAGCATGAGGAACTATCGTTTAAATTCAGCGCCTGGAGAAATCACGCATGAGCACTATATTCGAATTAATAATACGCATAAAAGCCCTGAAGAGGTAGCCGAGGCGATCAAAAAAAGGTTTGATCTATAACCTCCAAAATCGATCAATCAGATAGAAAAGAAGGTTCACCATGAATAACAACCCATTTAAAGACATTATTGCATCGGAAGACGTCCTCAGAGAGATCTGTGGTAATCCGGGAGATCTGGTGAAGAATAAAACGATACCGTATCTGGATGAGCATTGTCAGCAATTTATAGCCCGATCTGCCTTGTTATTTATGTCAACCAGCAATCGCTCAGGCTCATGTGATGTGTCTCCCCGTGGTGACGGTGAAGGGTTTGTACACGTCGTGGACCAGCAGCATCTGGTGATTCCGGAACGACCAGGTAACCGACGTTTTGACTCGCTGTTGAACATTTTGTCCAACCCGCACATCGGCTTGATTTTCGTTATTCCGGGACTTGATGAGACCCTGCGCATTAATGGCAGAGCAGCGATCATTCGGGATATGGATCTGATGACGCTAATGCAGACACAAGGCAAAACGCCCAAACTTGGCATTGCAGTGACGGTAGAAGAATGTTATATGCATTGCGGCAAAGCGTTTAAACGTTCGCATACATGGGAACCTGAGAGCTGGCCTGCCAAGGAGCAGCTGCCCAAACCGGCTCGAATTATTGCTGCGCACGCTGGCAAATTGGGTGTTACGGAGGACGATGTTGCACGTTCACTCAAAGAAACATACGAGAAAAGATTGTATTGATTCGTTTCTTAGCTGGAGGAGGTGGAATGATTTGTTGATATTGGTCTTGATAATTGCAGGAGCCATTGTCAGTCTTTTGGTCCCGTATGGCACTGTCATCGTCATTGGCATTATACTCGGTCTTGTGGTAGATAATTATCGTAATACGTTGTATCTTCGTGAGGACATTCGTGCGATTAAAAATCATTTGGGGCTGATGAACAATAAGGAATCCAAAGAGTACGAATTCGACAAAGAGTTCAAGCAAGTGGATCGACTCAGTTCGGATGAGATGAGTGTAATTAACAAGAGAATCGAGGCTGAGCTGGAGAAGGAAAGCAAAAAGAACAAGAATTGAACTGAGACAGACGAAGGAGGCACTTGTACAGGGACTGGAACGGCACGCACCTTACAGAAGAGAGCTATGAAATAATTTATGTATGCCAAAAAATAACGGATCCGTTTCGTCCATCTTCTACGAATTGACCAGCTTTGGAATCGTATTTCGGTACATAGAAGATTGGAGCGAATAAAATAATTCGATCGGAACCAAATTAAATTTATTGTTGCAGAATGTAGAAAATTGTAATACCATGAACGCACATATCGTTGATATTGAAGTTGAAAAGGGCAGGACCTATTACCTCGTTGCAGGTGTGGCTTGTCTTTTTCTGTATATTGGGGTGGATAAAGTGAAAATCGAGAAGGTACTGAACAATAATGCTGTAGTTGCTATTCAGGATGATCGGGAAGTCATCGTCATTGGCCGGGGGATTGCTTTTCAAAAGCGGGCAGGTGATCTGGTTGCAGAGCAGCTTATTGACAAGATCTTTACTTTACAGAATGAAGATATCCAGGAAAACTTTAAAACATTAATCTCCAGCATACCACTGGAATACATGAAAGTTTCCGAAGAGATTATCGCTTATGCCAAACTGAAATTGGGCAAAAAACTGAATGACAGCATCTACCTCCATCTTACAGATCACATTCATTTCGCGATTGAGCGTTACCGCAAAAATCTGCCTATACGAAATGGGTTACTCTGGGAAACGAAGCAGTTATACAAGGATGAATACGAAGTGGGACTTGAAGCGCTCAACATGATCTGTGATCAGTTTGGGGTCCTTTTACCGGAAGATGAGGCCGGTTTTATGGCATTGCATTTTGTAAATGCAGCCTTGAACGAAGAAATGCCGAATATCCGAAGCATGACTCAGGTGATGCAAGAGGTGCTGACCATTATCAAATACCATTTCAAAATGGATTTTGACGAAAATTCGCTGAATTATTATCGATTTGTGACACATTTGAAATTTTTTGCCCAGCGTCTGGTGAAGGGGAAGCACTACAAAAATAACAATGATGATGAATTGTTTGAACTGATTCAGAAGAAATATCCCGAAGCCCATAGATGCTCGGAGAAGATCAAAAAATTCATTGAAAACAACTACACATATCAACTGACTAACGAGGAAATGATGTATCTGTCGATTCACATCGAACGTGTGGTGCACGCCACTTCAGAGTAGTTTAAAAGACCAAAATCTTTTCTTAAAAAAACGCTTGCAAAACTGCAGAAGTTATAATATTATAAATTCATAAAGTAAGCGCATACAAAAATCGGATTGTTACTGTTCAATCAGGCAATGCCGGTCACTCCAGGTCAGTATAGACTGGTTGCAACTTACTTTAAGATGAAGTTGTTGAAGTAACAACCGAATATCGCTGTGTACAGCCTTACAGGGTTGCAACCATTAAGGGCAAAACCTGAATTGCTGAATAACATGACTTGTTTCCGGATCATCCGGCACGTTGTGTATGTTCAGTAGTTCAGGTTTTCTTTGTTTCACAAGCATGGGGAGTCTACTTAGAGAGGGAGAATTACTATGAATTACGATCAACTGGCCAAAGACATCCTATCCCGTGTAGGTGGTTCTGGAAACGTGAACAGCGTCTTCCATTGCGTAACCAGATTGCGTTTTAAACTCAAAAATGAAAGCGTTGCTAAAACGGAAGAGATAAAAAATCTGCCAGGTGTAATTACGGTTATGCAGAGTGGTGGACAGTATCAGGTTGTAATCGGCAATGAAGTGCCGGATGTATATAAAGCCATTGTAAAAGTAGGCAACTTGCCAACGGAAGGTCAGGTTGAAGAAACGAAGGAAGAATCGGGTAAAAAAGTAGGGCTGTTCAGCCGATTTATCGACATGATTTCGGGTGTCTTCACACCTCTGCTTGGTTTACTCGCTGCAACAGGGATGATCAAAGGTTTTACAGCCATGTTTTTATCCTTTGGGTGGTTGACCGACACATCAGGAACCTACCAACTGTTGAATGCAACGGGTGACTGTCTGTTTTACTTCTTCCCGGTATTCCTTGGTTATACGGCCATCAAGAAGTTTGGCGGTACACCGTTCCTGGGTATGGCCATCGGTGCTACACTGGTTTATCCTACGCTGTCCGGTCTGACTGCCGGAGATCCGTTGTACACCCTGTTCACGGGTACGTTGTTTGAATCACCGATTCACATCACGTTTCTGGGCATTCCCGTTATTTTGATGAATTACTCATCATCGGTTATTCCAATCATTATCGCTACCTTCTTTGCAGTAAAAGTCGAGCGTTTCTTCAAAAATATCATTCCTAAAGTAGTTAGCACGTTCCTTGTTCCGTTCTTCACTCTGCTTGTTATCGTTCCGGCAACGTTCCTAGTTATTGGTCCGGTATCCACTTGGGCAGGACAATTGATCGGTGCAGGTGCAACTGGCATCTATGATCTGAGCCCACTCCTTACAGGACTCGTGATCGGCGGTTTGTGGCAGGTGTTTGTACTGTTCGGTCTTCACTGGGGTCTGGTGCCAGTCATGCTTCTGAACCTGAGCACGTCCGGAGCTGACCCGGTGGTTGCCATGTCGTTCGCCGCTTCTTTTGCTCAAATTGGTGCGGTACTCGCAGTTATGTTGAAAACTAAAAATGCCAAATTGAAATCATTGAGCATTCCAGCTTTCATTTCGGGCATCTTCGGTGTAACCGAGCCGGCGATCTATGGTGTGACGCTTCCACTGAAAAAACCATTTATCATGAGCTGTATTGCAGGCGGAATTGGCGGAGCCATTTTGGGACTCTTCGGTTCGAAAATGTACATGTTTGGTGGACTTGGCGTATTCGGCTATCCAACCTTCATTAACTCGGCAACAGGCGTTGACTCCGGATTCTACATGGCACTTGTAGCAACAGCCGTTGCATTCGTTCTTGGTTTTGTTCTTACGTATGTCGTTGGTTTCAAAGATACTGCTGCTGCAGCACCGACACCTGCTTCGGAGCCATCACCTGTACTTGATCCAAATCCGAACAGCAAATACGAAATTTTTAGCCCAATGGCAGGTGAAGTTGTTGAATTGAAAGAAATCAACGACATTACTTTTGCCGGAGAGCATATGGGTAAAGGGATTGCGATTCGTCCGATCAATGGCAGAGTGGTATCCCCAATCAATGGTGTCGTACAAACGGTATACCGCACAAAACATGCGATCGGACTTGTAACGGATGATGGTGTAGAAATGCTGATTCATATCGGACAAGATACCGTGCAGTTGAAAGGCCAATATTTCAATGCTCATGTAAAAGATGGTGACCGGGTTAACGTAGGCGATCTGATTATGGAGTTTGACCTGCAAGCGATCAAGGATGCCGGTTATGAGACCGTAACACCGATTATTATTACAAATACTTCGAATTATCTCGATGTTGTGGACACAAAAAATGTATCTGTGAATGAAAAAGACAAATTGCTGACGGTGCTTGGCTAATCAACCTTTAGGACGAATAGGAGGAAAACCTTGATGTTTGAAAAGTTAACTTCCTTCCCGGAGAATTTTCTCTGGGGAGGAGCAACAGCAGCGAATCAGCTGGAGGGCGCCTATCTGGAAGGAGGCAAAGGATTGACTACGGTCGATCTGATCCCGGTTGGACCCAATCGATTCCCCATTGCGATGGGTAATCTGGATTCGTTTCAACCCAAAGAGGACGAATTCTACCCTTCCCATGAAGCAATTGATTTCTATCATCGGTACAAGGAAGACATTGCTTTATTTGCAGAGATGGGATTCAAATGTTTCAGGCTTTCTATCGCCTGGGCCCGGATTTTTCCGAATGGAGATGACGTGGAGCCCAATGAGGCTGGACTTCAATTCTATGATGATGTCTTCGATGAATTGCTGAAATATAATATCGAACCTGTCGTTACCATCTGCCATTTCGATGTGCCTGTACACTTGGTGAAGATTTATGGCGGCTGGAAAAACCGCAAGATGATTGAATTTTTTGAAACCTATGCGAAGACGTTGTTCAACCGGTATAAGGACAAAGTAAAGTACTGGATGACGTTTAACGAAATTAATATGCTGCTGCATCTCCCGTATATCGGTGCAGGCATAGTCCTTCAGGAAGGGGAGGACAAGCAGCAGATCCTCTATCAGGCAGCGCATCATGAATTGGTAGCGAGTGCACTTGCCGTCAAAGCTTGTCATGAGATCATTCCATCTGCAAAGATTGGATGTATGCTGGCCGCAGGAACGGTATATCCATACACGTCCAATCCGGATGATGTATGGAAGGCGATGGAACAGGATCGCGAATCATTTTTCTTCATTGATGTTCAGTCCAAAGGTGCATATCCGGGCTATACGAAGCGTTTCTTCAGAGAACATGGCATTCATATTGAGATGCAGCCGGAAGATGCCGACATTCTTATGCAAAATACGGTGGACTATATTGGATTCAGCTATTATGCCAGCCGTTGTACAAGCACGGATCCTGAGATTTTAAAGGACCAGACTGAAGGCAATGTATTTGGTTCAGTTAAAAACCCATATCTGGATGCATCAGAGTGGGGATGGACAATCGACCCGAAAGGGCTGCGAATTACCTGTAATCAGCTTCACGACCGCTACGGCAAACCATTATTTATAGTAGAAAATGGACTTGGCGCTACGGATGTATTGCTGGATAATGACACAGTTGAAGATGATTATCGCATTGACTATCTCGATCGTCATTTTGCCGAGATGGCAGAAGCCATTCAGGATGGTGTCGAGATCCTCGGATATACGAGTTGGGGACCGATCGACCTGGTCAGTGCAGGTACGGGAGAGATGAAGAAACGTTACGGTTACATTTATGTAGACCGAAATAATGATGGAACGGGCACACTTCGCAGAGTGAAAAAGAAAAGTTTCCATTGGTACAAAGAGGTTATTGCTAATCAAGGCGCACAATATTTCAAATGATCGATCTGTAAATGAACGAAATCAAAAAAAGTAAGGGGCAAACTCGTGTTATACACGGGCTTGCCCCCTTTTTTGTCAAACAAATCTAACTTAGCATATCTCACTTTACTTTTAAGTGAACCCAGTTACGGCACTTGCAGACTCCGATGCGCGTTCAGTCGCCCATATTGCCAGTAGACACCAGAGCCCGATACCGGATCGGAGGCGAAGCATAATGCGTCTCGAATTTGCGCATTGGTTTTGCCCTGGGCAGCAAGCAAGGCTGCCGCACCTGCGACCTGTGGCGCAGCCATCGAGGTTCCGCTCATGTAGGCATACGAGCTGCCAATATATGTGGACAGGATACTGTCGCCGGGAGCGGCCATATCGACCCATGAACCGTAGTTGGAGAAGTTGGATTTTAGATCAGAAGGGTTGGTGGAGGCGACGGCGATGACGTTGGGGTAGGATGCAGGCACAATGGGATAAGAGGTGTTGTCATTGCCGGCAGCGGCAATAATGACCGCGCCACGATCCCAGGCATACTGAACCGCAGCCTGCAAAAAGGCATCGCCGACAGGTCCGCCCAAGCTCAGATTGACCACCTGTATTCCATTGTTGGCAGCATAAACTAGCCCGTTTCCCACATTCCCCATGGTCCCCATCCCGTTGTCATCCAGCACACGAATGGGAACAATGGACGCGAGTGGAGCAACACCAGCGATGCCGGCCCCGTTATTCGTGACAGAAGCTGCAATCCCGGCGACATGTGTGCCGTGTCCGTTGCCGTCCTCGGGGATGGCGTCATAACTGACATAATCATAACCTGGCAGAAGCTTGCTGGCGAGCTCGGGGTGGTTCAGTTGGACTCCCGTATCGATGATGGCAATTTTGATGGAGCTGTTACTCTGGCTGATATCCCAGGCAGCAGGCGCGTTGATTTTTTGCAGGTTGTTTTGATAAGGAAAGAAAGGATCATTGGGGGTATAAGATGCCTGGGCTAGGTAATTGGGTTCTACATGTTCGATGAGTTCATGATCCTTATAGTTTTTTAACATACGGTGCATGATTTTGCTGGATTCTACCCGATACCAGCCCAGATCTTCATAGGTTTCGGCAACTTTACATTTTCCTTTTTTATGCAGGGATTGCATTTGGTCTGGAGTGGTGCCTTCTTTGAATTTGATTAAGAGCTGCTTGGGAGCATGGGGATGAAATTTTCTGGTTTCAAGGATGTCTTCCACGTAACGATATAGGTATCCGATAGCGAGCAGGATTGCGGCAGAGATACCTAGCCATAACCACATCGGTTCTTCCCCCTTATGAAATTGAAATGGTAGCACGCCTTATCGTATGCAGAGTCTCCCAGATCGCGTGGGCTTTATAGCATTTTGGTTAGGAGTATAGATAGATTGATAGAAGAAATTAAATTGGGTAAGATGGATGGAAGAGAGCGAACTCAGAAAAAATCCAGGTTCGGGGTAAGTGCCATAAACCAGGCTCAAATATAGAGGATAGGAATGAGAATGTTGTGACACAGCTTCAGACAGTACCCAAGGTAATGAAGGTTCAGCTGAATCAGATTGAGAATGCCATTGATTTTGCCATGCATGTCCGCAGAGAAGTATTTCCGATGATGAATCATGAGAGATTACCGGTAGATCTGGAGCAATTCAAAGAAAATTATCTGGATTCAGCCGATGCTGTCTTTCTTGTTGCAGTCATGGAAGACGAAAGGATTGTCGGATCCATTGGTATCCTGCCGTATGATGGGCGAATCGAAGCAATAACAGGAAGATACCCTGCACAGTCTGCGGCGGAAATTGTGAAATGTTATGTGGATTCGGAATATCGCAGGTACGGTATCGGTTCACTTCTTGTAAGAGAACTGGAGAAAATGGTGGCAAAACTGCACTATACAACGTTGTATTTGCATACACATCGCTTCTTGCCTGGAGCCGTGGATTTCTGGAAAGGTCAGGGATATGTGGTTGTTGTAGAGCAGGACGATGATTGGCAGACGGTGCATATGGAGAAAGTGGCGAGAGTGGAAGTGGACCAGTACCAAGCTCATCGCGGGTGAAACAGCTGGATCTGACAGATGGCATATCACGTGAAGATACATTTGCTATCGTCGACGGCATGAATGATGCGGAAATACTGGAGTTTGCAATGTGGGCATTGCCATGGGCAATGCGAAGCCGGGTCTGAAAGCCATTGCGGATGACGTTACCGGAACCATTGAAGAGGATGGACTATATCATAGTTTTGTGAAGTATGGATTAATCCAGTCTTAATGATTCTTGTCAATTAAAAGCGTATTATTAACAGGCAGCTCGCGTATAGAGGTGTCTGCTTTCAGCATCTGGGTTCAATTTAATTAAGAATTAGAGATAGAGGTTAAGATCCAGAAGATTAGTCCACCAAAACCTCCCACGGCTAGGCCGCATAAAAGTGCAAAAAGCGCCACAAATTTTTTTCCGTTCATCAAATCCCTCCCGCATGAATTGTAAGCTGCAGAGAAACATCATGGTGTAGGTTCGCTGGATTACATATTTACGGTGCATTGTCCGATATATAATAGGTACGCTCATTTACTAGAGACATAAAGGAGTGCAGAACATGGATATTGCAGCACTATCAATGGCCATGAGTCAAAGCTCGCTTGCACAGTCAGCGAGTTTGCAAGTGATGTCAATGTCGAAAAACATGGCAGAACAGCAAGGGCAGCAGCTTACGGAAATGTTAAAGTCAGTTCCAGCTCCGCATCCAAATCTGGGGGGCAGTCTGGATCTTTCCGTTTAGACACATTCAAGGATGTATTTCAAACCCAATTTGCAGCAAGCGAAACCCAAACGACTTCAATTCAACGGAATTGAGGTTGTTTGGGCTGTTTTTATATGGTTTTCCAAGTGAGTAGAGTTGTCGTTGTCAGCTTTCGCGTTCCTTCTCACTTCCGGTCTCAATGACTTATGCAGGACTTAGGAAGTCTGTACGAAAAAAAGTCCATCCAATGGTGCTTCAGCGGAGGCGGGGCCTTTTCGTAAAAACAAATAGCCGCTGGCATCGGAAAGCCCCAATATGTCCTTATAGGGCGCTGGAAAATCTGCGGAATAGATCTGGCACACCAGTTGATAATGGGTTAACAAATGGCCGATTCCGTTTACCCCGTTAGGTATAGTCGAGGAGAAGAACGAAAAGGCAGGGAAATCCTGCTCGGCTAACTGGGTTTCCACAAAGTTCACTTCGCTTATAGGAATAGTTAGGGTTGGACTTAAGGAAGTTTGCGCATGTGGGGTTACGGACACATAAGTACATCCAGCCAGAATGTTTTCGTTCCATTCCAGCTCATCTCCTGTATAGGTCACCTGATCCAGGAAATATTCCGAAGCCGAATACGTTGAAAAAACGGAGATAAACATGTCTGGTGGTAAATACGGGACGTGTACATGTTGCAAGAGCTTGCTGGAATTGATGGAGAACAGATGCAACAGGGGATGGCCTTCCGGATTGAGCGGCCATTCCTGAATGTATGCCTGTTCACCGCCGATCCACATAGCAGAATTCAGGTTCGGGTGATCCGGATTAAAAATAATTTGGGTAACTGTATGCATGGAAAAACTCCTTAGTCTTGAATATGATTACCAAACAGCTGGCGGGCCTTGTCCCAATTGACGCCAAGTTTACCTTGCCAGCCCGCCCATGGCATCTCCATGTCGGAGCGTCCTTTCGTATTGCTAAGCAGTAACTCGGCATTCTGAAGCTCTTCGATATTTGTCCTGTGATCTGCCCTAAGGGAGAGAACCTGGTTCGGCAGAACGCCTACTCTGGATAGTGATTGTAATATGCTGCGGCGGATGCCAGCATGTCCTTTCACCAGTTTCTCAGCCGTGAGCCGCTTCTCGTACTTTCCAGGAGTTTCTTCGTTCTCTGCCTGATCTAAACTGCGAAGCAGTTGATTGAACGTATGAACGTCCTCATCACTCGGTGTAACCGTTCCTTGTTCAAATAGGGAGGCTAGCTCCGTCAAATCGGTATATGCCCCTACACTTGTCCCGCTGTAATCATAACCCTGATGGAGAGCATGGCGGATGGAGGACAAATTTTTCCATGACTCATCACTATGACTGAACCCGCAGAATTTACAAGAAAGGAAACGTTCCGCTTGTTCATAAGAGTGCTTCTGCATGTGAATCATCATATGATAGCTTCCCAGTGTTGTTATGCCACGAGGGAAACTTCCACCAACACCGGCCACAAATGCATGGGTTACCGCTGACCAGGACAGATGTTTATTCTGCTGCAGATTAATTAGCTTATGAATGATTTCATCATGTCTAATCAACTCCAGATCATTGGGTATCCAGCCATTTGTGATTAATATATCCTGTTCTGCAGCAGTAAGTGTATTCATTTGATATAACATCACTTCACGTTCTCTGTCGTACTCACCATTCGAATGCAGATATAGCTTCTTTAGCACTTTCATGCATTTTTTATCCATGAGCAGCTCCTTCCAGAATTCAGTTTGCTTCTTTCTATGTACATTCGGTTAACCATCATTGCTTCATTTTATTATAAATGAGATGATAACCTTATTACAGATGAGAAGCGGTGAAACATGCGAATTAACAAATACATAAGTGAAACGGGATTTTGCTCTCGCAGGGAAACGGACCGCCTCATTGCGGCTGGGCGTATAACGATCAATGGCAAGATATGTGAAAAAGGGGCAGATGTCGAGCCTGGAGATATTGTCCTCATTGATGGCAAGGCAATTCCACAGGGTGACCGTGAATCCGTGTACCTGGCTCTGAATAAACCGATTGGGATTGTCTGTACGGCTGCCCAACAAGTCAAGGGGAATATCATTCAGTATGTGAATTATCCATCACGCATTTTTGCCGTTGGCAGGCTGGATAAAGCCTCGGAAGGGTTGATTTTGCTTACGAACGATGGAGGGATCGTCAACAAAATGATGCGTTCGGAGCATAATCATGAGAAAGAATATGTAGTGACCGTGGATAAACCCGTTACAGACGAATTCATACGATTAATGTCCCAAGGTGTTGAGATTCTGGACGTGGTGACCAAACCATGTGAGGTATATCGGGATAGCGAGAATGTTTTTCGAATTATTTTGACACAGGGTCTTAACCTGCAAATCCGCAGAATGTGCAAAGCCCTGGGGTACAGAGTGCTGAAACTGGAGCGCATACGAATTATGAATATTACGCTGGACCAGCTGGAACGAGGACAATGGAGACATCTGGAGAAGCGTGAACTGGATCTTCTCTTGTCTAGGCTAGAATAGAATCATCATCTGCGCTTGAATAGATGTATCCGAAAAGAATAAGCCATGTAAAAAAAGGCACCAATCCGGAATGGATTCGTGCCTTATTTGCGTCAACTAAAAATGTGTTAATGGATCTCGGACAATCTCGATCCGGATACGCGTTTTCGAGTTTTTCGTTCTGAAATATATGAACCCAGCAGTGTTAACAAGGCACCAAGCATCGTGATCCAGGTGATGGGTTCATGCAGTAAGAGTGCAGAAGCAACCAGTGTGATAACCGGAACAAGGTAGATGTACACACTGGTTTTCACCGCTCCGAGGAGACTTACTGCCCGGTTCCAGGTCACAAAACACAAGGCAGAGGCACCTACTCCAAGAAATAGAAGATTGAAGAGGTTGGACATATCGGCAAATCGCCAAAGTTTGAAATGAAATTCGAATAGGAATAAGGCAGGCAGCATGAAGATTAGCCCGTAGAAGAACACTTTGCGTGTTGCACCGATGGTGTGGTAGCGGAGCTCGCCTATTTTGCGCATGAGTACTGAATAGATGGCCCATACGGCAGGTGCCACAAAAGCAAGCAGATCTCCCAGTGGATTCAGCTGCAGCATGAAACTCCCATTGAACGCGATCAGCACGATGCCTGTTAAGGCAGCAGCAAAACCAACGACAAAACGTCGGGTTAACGGTTCATCTTTCAGGAAAAAATGCGCAAGCACAGCAGTGAAAAACGGCGCAATGGAAACAATGACACCTGCATTGGAAGCCTGTGTGTAAACAAGCGCAATATTTTCGATCAAAAAATACAAGGTGACGCCGCACAGTCCGGCGGCCATAAACAGCATCTCTTCCCGAAACGATGACACCCGCACCAAACGAGGATAGATCAGAAAGAGCACAACATATCCGATCAGAAAGCGGAAAAACAGAATTTCCACAGGCGTAAAATGAATCAAGAGCACTTTGGTGCTTATGAAGGTGGTTCCCCAGATCAAAATCGTAAGCAAGGCGAGCAGGTGACCGACCGAAACTTTATTTTGCCTCATCGTAACACACTGTCCCGTAACCGTTTGGAGTCGACTTCATGGTTGAAGATGCGTCGGTATTGTTTGGGTGTCAAACCGATCAGTTTTTTAAAAAAATTCGTAAAATGGCTCTGATCACTGAATCCTGTCTGGGCGGCCACTTCAATCGGCAGCTGTCCTTGCTCCAATAAACGCTTGGCATGATTAATACGAATCGTCTCCAGGTAACGGTAGGGTGAGATACCCTTTTGGCGGGTGAATCGTCGTATCAGGTGATATTTGCTCATTCCGGTTAATTCAGCTAACTCATTCAGCGTAATACTATCCATATAATGAGACTCTATGTATTCGCATAAGCGTTTAATTTCGATCGTGACGTCCTGAGAAGATAGGGGCGGTTCAGCATCTGCATTATCCCGAAGCAGCTGTTCCAGCAACAAGAGCAATAATTCTTCTTTGCCAAAATCGGATTGCTCCTCCAGGATCATTAAATGCAGCTCATGCAGGGAACTGACAAGTTCATTTTGATAGAGAACAGGTGCCCTGAACCGGGGCAGGTAGTCTTGTCCGGTTATCTCCCGTGCGTATTCTCTCATGACCTCGGGTTGAATGTTAATACAGCGATAATCAAGTGTTCTTCCGTCAACCTGCTCGCAGGCATGAGGATCATGGGGGTTGAAAACAATCATGTCCCCGGAATTCAACATATACTCTTCGTTGTTGCACACGAGATGGCGCTTGCCCTGCTCAATAAATCCAATGACGTAATAGTCATGAAAGTGGTTGGGGAATTTCTGCATAATTCCTTCGAATTGATAAGCTTCAAGCTGCAGACCGGTATCAAATACAACAGTTCGCACTTCGCGAGTCACATGCTGCACCTTCTTTCTCGTAAGTTTTTGTCATTATAATATGAAAAGAAGGAATATTCTTGGACGATATTGCTCGCTGTGTCCTTGATTAAGCCTTACAAATAACCAAAGTACCCGCTGCCCTAATGGCAATTCGGGTACTTTGGTTAAATTATAGTTCATCTATGAGAGGGATTCATGTTCTTGATCTAAGATATTTTTAATGTAACGTGGCAAGCGCTTCTCGAGTAAAAGCTTGAATTTCAGATTCGCGGCCATCACGTATTTTTATGGCCCATGCCGGATCTGAGATAAGGGCACGTCCAACGGCTACCAGATCAAATTCCTGATGGTCTAGTCGATGGAGAAGATCATCCAGATCTTTGTGTCCGGCGCCTTTACCTTGCGTGTAGAGACTGGTAAATTCATCATCCAGGCCAACGGAGCCAACAACTATCGTTGTTTTGCCCGTCAGTTTCTTCACCCAGCCCGCGAATCCAAGATCAGAACCTTCAAACTCGGGCTCCCAGAAGCGACGTGTAGAACAGTGGAAAATGTCCACGCCAGCTTGTACGAGTACATCCAGGAATTGATCCAGCTTTTCCGGTGTATCGTATGGCTTAACGTAATAATCGCTCATTTTCCATTGAGACACACGAATGGCAATTGGATAGTCAGGGCCCACCGCTATGCGGATAGCTTGAATAAGTTCTGCGGCAAATTGGGACCGCTTGATCAGATCACCACCATAGCGGTCGGTGCGCTTATTCGTTTTCTCCCAGAAGAATTGGTCGACCAGATAACCGTGTGCTCCCTGAATTTCAATGCCGTCAAACCCAAGACGTTTCGCATGCACTGCCGCATCAACAAAGGCTTGAATAATACGCTCAATTTCTTCCTCATTCATCGGCTCGCCTACCTTATTTCCTTCCAAATCGATTCCAGATGGTCCGATGGATGGGGCTTCAGGATAAGGCTGTGATCCTGCCGGACGGGCCATACCCATGTGCCAGAGCTGAGGGAAAATCCTGCCACCTGCTTCATGGACTTGTCTGACGACCTCTGCCCAGCCGTTTAATGCTGCTTCTCCATAAAAAGAAGGCACTTTTGGTTCACTCGTTGCCGCTGGATGGTCGATTACCGTCCCTTCGGTAATGATAAGACCCACGCCATTTTCGGCACGGCGGCGATAATAAGCGGCGACATCGGGACCTGGCACACCACCTGGTGAGAAAGCCCTGCCCATGGCCGGCATGACAATGCGAGACTGCAGGGATAAATTAGGAAGCGTATAAGGTTGAAACAGATATTCTGTGGATAGAGCTTTCGGTTGCTGGTTACTCAAGTGCAAACACCTCCAATATTTTGTACCTTCATGCGGGGGTACGAGTGCAATAATAGCAACGCATCCCATCCTCGCTCAACCGACAATTTGTTCAATGTGTTGTTTAAACGAAGGAGGGAGAAGATTGTCGTATTGGTAAATTCACTTGTTGGCAAAAGTGGAGCTGTTTATAATGGGGACATCACTAGTTTGATGCAAAGGAGTTCTCTGAATATGTCCGGTGTGTTTTCCCCCAACCCCAACGATCCACGGGTGATTCGAACCCGTCAACTAATTGTGAATGCATTCCTAATGCATCTGAATAAAAAAGACTTTTACTCCATTACAATTCGGGATATTACGGAAAAGGCGACCATAAACCGTGCAACCTTCTATGCCCATTTTGCGGACAAGTATGAACTCTTGGAATCCGTCCTCTCATTCGCATTTGAACAATATGTTCTCAATAAAGTAAATGCTCAGGCCCCTCTTACGGAGGTGACCGTGAAACAGCTCATAACTTCCTTATGTAACTATCACGATTCCAGCAACCAATGTATCAAGAAATATGAATCAGTTGCACCGATCTTTGAAGAAAATATTAAGACTCAACTGGAGCAGCTCATCCTTCAGATCATCACAAGGGAAACGGATCAAGCAGAACGAAAAACATTAGCAGACGCTGCCACCATGCTAAGTTGGTCTATCTATGGACTAACGTATCGATGGAATCTTAAAGGCAGACAGGAATCTCCTGCAGAATTAGCTGAGAGAGTTGCACCCTTGATTATGGGCGGAGCTGGTTTACTGAATTGATGAATAAAAGGAAAGAGAAAAAGAGCAGATGATCTGCTCTTTTTTGGTATCCCAATAAATTGTATTTATTTATATAGCTTCATAGGAAGGCTTGTTAAAGACTGCCCAGCTGCAGAAGGCGTTAGATTTTCTTCCAATATAAATCTTTCAACGGGCTCAATTCTTGAGAAGGTTTTTAAGAAAGTGGTCAGTACAATTTTGGCTTCCAGTCTGGCCAGAGGTGCACCCAGGCAGAAATGCGTGCCATATCCAAACGCGAGCTGTTTGTTATTATTCGGACGATGAATATTCAATGTGAATGGATCTTCGAACATATCCTCATCCATATTGGCTGCACTCATCCACGCCACGATCGCGTCTCCTTTTTTGAGTTCAACGCCTAGCAGGTTATTGTCCGCTTTGACCATTCGATCCATCTTGCTGATATGGAAGCGATATCGCAGCATCTCTTCAACTGCATTTGTTACAAGCTCGGGGTTATTTCTCAACTCGGCGTATAGTTCCGGCTTATCATAAAGCAGCGCATAGAAGGAGTTGGCCAACAGGTTGCTTGTAGTTTCTACGCCTGCACCCAGAATGAACATGGTTGTGCGTACAATCTCCTCATCCGTAAAATGATCACCATCGACCTCGACCTGAATCAGATCTGAAATAATATCTTCAGCCAGATTGGTTCGTTTGGACACGACAAAAGGATAGAGGTATTCGAAATATTGTTTTCCGGCCGTTTTTTTCATTTCATTGATCTGCTCGAAGGTAGCTTCCGTTGTTGGCATGAACATGATATCTACCCATTCCTTAAATAGAAGGCGGTCTTCAGAAGGAATGCCAAGCAGGTCGGACATAATGATAATAGGAAACATGCTGGTGTAGGCTTTAACAATATCCACCTCGGACTGAAGGGCAAATTCCTCAATTAGTTCGTCCGCCACAGCCTGGATCCGGGGTTCCCACAGGCGAAGACTTCTTGGTGTAAAGGCAGAAGCAAGCAGAGCTCTACGCTTACGGTGTTCCGGCGGGTCCACATTGTGGATGTCCAGCTTGTCCGGAATATGATGCTGCTGGTTCTCCTTCTCATTATCACTTGAATACCCCACATTGACGATCGATCGTTTTCGTACACTTGAAAAATGTTCGTGATCATTTAATACTGTTTTGACCAGATCATACTTGAATACATGCCAGGAATCGGTTTCCTCATTGTAAACGACAGGTTCCTGTTTCAGCATGTGGCGATACCAATGGTAAGGGCTAAACTCTTCTTCTTTCGATTCGAATTTTGTGATTTCAGACAGCGAAATAATGGCGCTCTTCTTCATTCATCTTACCTCCTTGGTTGGGGTCATTGACAAATATACCAAACAAGAGTACTTTAATTCAAGTAGTTTAAATTATAACAACAAGGTGGAGTAGAGAGTGAAGAACATGCTGAAGCATAAGGGAGTCAAAGCGGGTATATTCATGATTGTTTTTTATCAGATTGTGATGCTTACCGTTTTTATGTCCGGATATAGTGCCATTCCCAAAAACGTAACCAATCTTACGGTTGCGATTGTTAATGAGGACAAACAATCTGGTACCGAATTCGTTCAAAAGCTGCAAGAGCAGCTGCCGTTCAACGTTGTGACCGATAAAACGCTCGAACAGGCGAAGACGGGGCTGGAAGACCGGGATATTCATATGGTGATACGTATACCGGGTAATTTTACGGAGAAACTGTCTGAACAGAGCGGGAAAGCAGAACTGGAATATTTGATTAATGAATCCAATCCAACGACGATTACCAGTTCAATGAAAAGTGTGGCCACAGAAATTACCTCCCAGATTGGAACACAGGTTCAGGCTCAAAGTTTCGAAGCTGTATTGAACGGCATGCAGGTTCCCGCGGAGCAATCCAAACAGATCGTGGAATCCACCACTGGCAAGGTATCCTCCAATATCGTTCTGAGCAATCCGCAGCCTGCCGGCATGCAGAACCAGATGGCACCGATGTTCATCACGATGGCGCTTTATGTTGGAGCCATGATTTATGCGATGCAGAGTGTTGGCGGTATGCAGCAGCTGCGTGGACAAATGGGGAAATGGAAGGCATTCTTTGCACTGCGCGGGACTAACCTCCTCATATCTCTGATTGCGCCGCTGGTTGGCATAGGTATTTACTTTATGGTCCAAGGATACGGAGTGGAAGTGTTTCTGAAAATGTGGCTTGTGCATAGTCTGCAATTGTTCGTGTCGATTGAGTTTACAAGTATCTTCATCATGCTTCTGGGTCAAGGTGGAATGCTGATCAACATGGTGTTTGTACTCAGTCAATCGATTGCCAACGGAACGTCCATGTCACCGGAAATGATGCCTGGATATTTCAAATTCGTCAGCCAAATTACGCCGATGTTCTATTCTACGCATCTGGATTATAATATTCTCTTTGGTGGTGGGAGAACAGCACATTATGCGATTGGATTGGCACTGGTTGGCGTGGGGGCTTTCGTACTCAATGCAGCCATTCATCATTTCAAAAATGCCAAGCAAACCGAACTTGTGCAAGAGTCTTCCCAACAGCCCGCGATGGTATAAAATAAGAAATAAAAGGGTTGGGCTATTTTCTCTAAGAAGCTTTGCCCTTTGAAAGAGCAGAATGGGGGCAGTCACATGTCGATTCAAATATTTATTCTCGGTTCATTAAGTGAGGGGAACTGTTATCCCTATGATATTAAAAAGAAAATTGGCAAACATTTGGATCAGACCGATGCCAAAATTACGGAAGGCACGATCTATTACAATTTTGAAGTTCTGCACAAGAAGGGTTTGATCGAGAAGATCGAAACGATCCAGAGTGAGAATCGCCCAGATAAGACCATGTATGGCATAACCGAAAAGGGGCGTCTCGCGCTGGAAGATAGCATATATAAGGTGTTTCAGAAGTTTACGAACGTACAGTCCCTCTATGCTGCGCTAGTTAATCTGGATAAGGTGGACAATCAAAAGATTGCTTACCTGATTGAAGATATTATTGTGAAACAGAGAAATAAAATCGAGTATATTGAGCAGCAAAAGCCAGAGCAGATTGATGCGAATGAGGATTTAATGGATGCACTCTGGTTGATGAGAGACCATGCCTATCAAACGATTCAGAGCAATATTGATTGGTTGCAGAAGCTGCTTCACCATGTTCAGAGCAGAGTGTTAAAGAATTAAGCTTTTACTCATTTGTAACGAGGGAGGTAAATCGCATGTTCGAACATCTGGTTGTATTCAAATTTAACGATAGCATTACCCCGGCAAAACAGCAGGAATTTGTCTCTCAATTGCTTGCCTTACAAGACGAAATACCAGGGATCATTGATCTGACTGCCGGAATCAACGTAACGGAAGAAACCGACCATATTCAGGGATTCACACTCGGATTGAGAGTGACCTTTGAGGACCAGGAAGCCTTGCGTGCATACGGTCCGCACCCGGCTCATCAGGCATTTGTAGCTTCCTTGAGCGGTTGGGTCGAAAATGTGATTGTAACAGACTTCCCGATTCCCTCGAGATAAGGTGTGGATGAAGGAGAACATATTCCGTTGAATAGGAACAAAAGCTGGCACAGTATGTGCTAGCTTTTTTGATGCCTGACATTCCATGCGAAACATGGTTGTGTAAGAGAATATCACATTTGAAGGTGAAAATTTTGTTTGATGTGCCCAAAACGATGCTTGCTCTTTATCTCCTGTAACAATTATCGTTCATGAATCATGGAACTTCCCGAAATAGTTTATATAATGTGAATCAACATAACATGATTAATTAACTCATGGGGTTGATTCTAATTTCGGGGGGCAAGTGCGGATGAACGAAACGAAAAAGATGAGAATTTTTTCACTGGGGATTCAACATGTATTGGCGATGTATGCCGGGGCAATTCTGGTACCTTTGCTTGTGGGAAGAGCATTAAACCTGACTGCAGAGCAGTTGGCGTACCTGGTATCCATTGACCTGCTAACATGTGGTATTGCAACATGGCTTCAGGCCCGAAAAGGAAAGTACCTGGGCATTGGACTACCAGCGGTGCTTGGAAGTTCGTTTGTAGCCGTTACGCCCATGATTGCCATCGGGTCCCAATATGGGATTCCGGCCATTTACGGGTCCATCATTGCAGCCGGGTTATTTATCGTCATCTGTGCGGTGTTTTTCAGTAAAATCGTTAAACTGTTCCCTCCAGTTGTCATCGGTACTGTTGTAACCATTATTGGTCTTGCGCTTATTCCGACAGGTATTAAAAATATGGCTGGCGGGGCGAATAGTGAAAATTTCGGCAGCTTGGACAATTTGGCTCTTTCATTTGGGGTGCTGCTCTTTATTTTGGTGCTCAATCGGTATGCTCGTGGTTTCGTTAAGTCACTTGCTGTTCTTATTGGCATTATCGTGGGGACCCTCATCGCAGCCCTTATGGGAAAAGTGAATTTCACACCTGTTCAGGAGGCGTCCTGGTTCCACCTGCCACAACCCTTTTATTTTGGATGGCCGACGTTCGAACTGGGTCCGATTATTACGATGATTATTGTCGGTACAGTCGTAATTATCGAGTCCACGGGTGTGTTCATGGCTTTGAGCAAAATATGTGATCAGCCAATAAATGAGAAGGATCTCGCTCGTGGCTATCGTGCAGAGGGCCTCGCGTTTGTGCTTGGAGGCATATTTAATGCCTTTCCATACAACACGTTTGCTCAGAATGTCGGGCTCGTTCAGCTGTCCAAAGTGAAAACAACCAATGTGGTGGTTGCAGCCGGAGGCATTCTGGTCTTTCTCGGACTTATTCCGAAGGTAGCTGCTTTTGCAACCATTATTCCTAGTGCTGTATTAGGCGGAGCGACTGTGGTGCTGTTCGGTATGGTTGTTTCTTCCGGGATTAAAATGCTGCAAACCGTCGACTTCGGCAAGCAATCCAATCTGCTGATCGTCGCTTGTTCCGTTTCGTTGGGGCTTGGTGTTACTGCCGTACCGGATCTGTTTGCACAGCTGCCTCAAAGTATTCGCATTATTGTGAGCGATGGTATTATAACAGGTAGTCTATGTGCCATCCTGCTCAATGTCTTTTTCAACCTCGGCTTCAAAAAAGAAAGCCTGCCCGTTCAGCCAGTAACGGGAACACAGGAGGCACATACCTGATTCAAGCTTAATTGGATTGTCCCTGATTAAAATGAACAGGTCCAGATTGTTTAATTGGTAGGATGAGGATGGACACACTCAACTCACAATTGAACTTTCATGGGCCTTTTGTATGCCGAATGCGATGCAGAGTTTGGCTTTATTTTTTTACTTGCCCGGACAACGCTTCGCCTGTTAAAAGTTCAAATAGTTTAGCAGATTGGGTTTTATCCAGCTGAACATAGGTAGATTGGCTTTCAACAATGATTTCAACCTGATTCTGATTAGGACTGATCCAGAGGTCATATATGACTCTATTGGAAGCCGCCGCGTTTTCATCATTCTCAAAATAAAACTTATAATCAGGCGGACGGATCATTTCCGCCTCAATATTATTTTGCTTAATGGTTGAAGTGATGTCCTTTATCATCTGTACTTGTTTCGGAACGGAAATTTTCCTTATCATTGTGTATCCATGGGCTTCAGCGACACGTTGTTGTACAATTACATAATCCCCATTATATTGATCTTCATCTTCATGTACGGGACAACCAGTGAACAAAATGAGGAATATGGCTATAAATAAGATTCGATGGTTTGTGTATATCAAAATGCCTCCCCTCCCTTTCATTTCCAGACGTTTCTGAAATAGAGAATGTTTCTGTTGAAACATGCAATTGCTGTACAATTATGCTAAAGTTTCATCATGAACATATTACATGTTCTTACCTTGAAATTTCCATGCGACTACATAAATGAGCATTGGTTCACAAAGGCTACATGAATATAAACAGAGGATTTCCTTTGTTGAGGAGAAGGAGTGTGATCCCAATGGAAAAGGCAAAGTTGGATGCAGGTTGGAATTTGGACAATAGTTATGCACGGTTGCCTCAGAAATTCTATACGAGCCAAGGAGCAGTACCCGTTCACTCACCTGAGCTGGTCATCTTTAATGAAGCGCTTGCTGCCAGCCTTGGACTGAATGCAGAAGTGCTGAACAGCCGGGAAGGAGCAGCCATTTTTGCCGGCAATGAAACTCCGGAAGGAGCCGAGCCGCTTGCTCAAGCTTATGCAGGTCATCAGTTTGGTAATTTCAATATGCTTGGTGATGGACGAGCTCTGCTGCTGGGTGAACAGATTACGCCACAAGGCGAACGGATGGATATTCAGCTCAAAGGATCAGGGAGAACCCCCTACTCCCGTGGAGGTGATGGTCGTGCAGCGATTGGACCGATGCTGCGCGAATATATCATTAGTGAAGCTATGGAGGCGCTCGGTATTCCAACAACGAGAAGTTTGGCTGTAGTGACCACGGGAGAAAACATTATTCGCGAAACGGAACGACCAGGCGCAATATTGACCCGTGTGGCTTCGAGTCACATCCGTGTCGCAACCTTTCAGTATGCTGCCAGATGGGGATCCATCGAAGATCTCCGAACACTGGCCGACTACACGCTGGAACGCCATTTTCCTCACATTGCTGCAGATGAAAACCGATACTTGAACTTCCTTCAGGAAGTCATCAAGCGACAGGCTGCTCTTATAGCGAAATGGCAGAGTGTTGGTTTTATTCACGGCGTAATGAATACAGACAATATGGCCATCAGTGGAGAAACGATTGATTACGGGCCTTGTGCTTTCATGGATGCCTACAATCCGGCAACTGTTTTTAGTTCAATCGATACGCAGGGTCGCTATGCCTATGGGAATCAGCCATATATTGCCGGATGGAACCTGGCTCGCTTCGCTGAGACGCTGTTACCCCTCCTGCATAATAATGAAGAAGAGGCTGTACAGATCGCGCAGGATGCCATCTCCCTGTTTTCGGAGCAGTACCACCATTACTGGTTGTCCGGCATGCGTGCCAAGCTAGGATTTTCGACTGAAGAGCCAGAAGATGAAACGCTGATCAAGGATCTTCTGGAACTGATGGAAAAGCATACAGCTGACTACACGAATACGTTCATTGCTTTGACTTTTGACCAATGGGAGAATTCGAGTCTGAACGAAGCACCGGATTTTACGGAATGGCTCGAACGCTGGAAGGCCAGATTAAGCAGACAGTCTGACTCGAAAGAGGCAGTGCAGCAGCGGATGAAGAGCAGTAATCCTGCCGTCATTCCCCGGAATCACAGAGTGGAAGAGGCGCTCGAACGGGCAGAGAATGATGAAGATTATAGTGTAATGCATCAGCTGCTTAACGTACTCAAAGAACCACATGCACATACATCGGAACAGAAAGAATACGCTGCACTGCCTACGACGTGTGATCCGTCTTATCGTACATTCTGCGGCACCTGATCGTTAATGTACATCGGAATCAAATAAAAGTGTTAGAAAAACAAGTTGTATGATTTTGAAGGAGCTGCCACTGGCAGCTTTTTCACCATTTTTCCAAATGGATTACAAATAGATGAAGAGTAGGTGAGTGCTTAACCATGTCAGATGTGCTGCCCAAGCAGGAATTGGTGCAAAAGCTTCTTCAACTGTTATCACGCACAGATTTTGGGGGAGAACACAGCGAAAAATATGCTAATCGCCTTTTTGACCCATTCAAATGGGAAGGCGTTCCTTATGTTGAAATTGAGCGTGGAAAATACGTAGTTACCCTATATGAACGCGGGTTTCCGATGTTGGAAAAAAGGCTGGACCAGACTGATGAGGTTATCTACTGGCTGCTGGAAGATATTATTTTTACCTGTGTACATGTAGAGACGTTAAAAAAGTACAATGTTGATAATATCCATACCCATTTGCAATACACGAGCGAATTAAGGCAGGAAATGAACAAAAGGGTTACGGAAGCTTTTCAACAGATGGGAAATCCATATTTGCATTGGCACCAAACAGGTAAACGTCAGGAACTTGAAAGCATGCAAACAGGAAGAAGGGAGTAAGGGGCATGACGGAGCAAGATATCCATGATGTGTGGTATGAATATGCGACAACCTTTGTCGACAAAAAGAATGAATCTGAGCTTGGATGGGACGGGTTGACCCCTCATGAACAGGAGATTACTGCTTTATGGCTGTTAGAAGTGGATGTCTTTAACGGCGGGTTCATCCAATTTTTCTGCAACTGGGGTGAAGAAACGTATTTATATGTTTTACGGGCATTACATACGATTGGTGCAAATCAGGTGCGAAACATCCTTAAAGAACAGTATGGCTGCATTGAGCATTTAGCCGATGATGAAAGACTGTCTGCATTATGGGATATCCCACGCTTTCTTACGCCGGAAGAGGAACAGCGGTTGGACAAGCTGGATCAGCAATTTTGGAATAACGATGATCAGATTGCGCGTAAGGCATACGCTTATTATCATGGAAAGCTAGGTATTGAGGCATAATAAAATGGGTTGTTAGTGATCATTCGCTGAGATTGAATACTGGCTCTTGCAATGACTTTGACGTTCGGCTATACTGGCTATAATCTAATACATGAATTACGTTGATGGAGCGCAGTAGCGGCTTTGTCCCTGTTACAGAAAGTCAGGGGTTGATGGAACCTGATACATACAAGGGCTGCGAATTACACTCTGGAGTACTTGGGTAATGCCAAGCGGAATGGGCAAACGATATATTGCCAAAAGCGGTATGGACTATGCGCAAGCAGCTGTTCATGCAAGTTGGGTGGTACCACGGTTATGATAATCGTCCCTGTGTCTAATGAAGACAAGGAGGCGATTTTTTTGTGTCCAAAAAAGCTGCTCCGATGTGTTTTCGCCATTAACGTAGACCATGACTGAGGAACGATAAGTAGAGAAAGGGGTTGTTTGTAAGTGAATATTATTGATGAACTTGAATGGCGCGACGCCATTAACCAACAGACGGATGCGGAGGGGCTGCGTGAGCTGACCGAAACGAAATCGATATCCTTGTACTGTGGTGTTGACCCAACGGGAGACAGTATGCATATCGGCCACCTGATTCCATTTATGATGCTGAAACGTTTTCAGCTTGCTGGACATCGTCCGGTGATCCTGATTGGTGGAGCTACAGGCACCATTGGTGATCCAAGTGGACGTCAATCCGAGCGTTCGTTGCAAACGCTGGAACAGGTACAAGAAAACGTAAACGCGTTGACGGCGCAGATGAAAAAACTGTTTGTTACCGAAGGTGACAACCAGGTTCGCATGGTAAACAACTACGACTGGACCCATCAAATTAATGTCATCGAGTTTTTGCGTGACTACGGCAAGAACTTTAACCTTAACACCATGCTCGCGAAGGATGTTGTTGCGAGCAGACTGGAAGGCGGAATTTCGTTCACCGAGTTCTCTTACCAGATCCTGCAATCCCTTGATTACCTGCACCTGTTCCAAAACGAGGACGTGCAGCTGCAAATCGGTGGTTCCGATCAATGGGGGAACATCACGAGTGGTCTGGATCTGATCCGCAAAAAAGAAGGAGCTGAAGCCAAAGCTTTTGGTCTGACGATTCCTCTAATGCTGAAAGCAGACGGCACTAAATTTGGCAAGTCTGCAGGCGGTTCCATCTGGCTGGATCCAAATAAGACAACACCATTTGAATTCTACCAGTTCTGGGCCAATACAGATGACCGCGACGTCATTAAATACCTGAAATACTTTACGTTCCTGAGCAAAGAGGAAATCGACGCTTTGGCTGAAAAGGTGGAAACGGAGCCGCACAAACGTGAAGCACAGAAGACGCTTGCCGAAGAAATGACGAAATTTGTTCACGGGGATGAGATGCTGGAGCAGGCTAAACGTATTACTGCAGCACTCTTCAGTGGAGATATTCGTTCCTTGACAGCAGACGAAATCGAGCAGGGCTTCAAGGAAATGCCGACATTTGAAACCGGCGGCGAAGCCAAAAATATCGTGGACTGGCTTGTGGATCTTGGATTGGAGCCATCCAAACGTCAGGCTCGTGAAGATATCACTAAAGGTGCCATCTCCATGAACGGTGAGAAAATTACGGAGCTTGAATTCACTGTTTCGGCTGAGCATGCGATTGGTGGCAAGTTCATCATTATCCGCAAAGGCAAGAAAAATTACAGTTTGGTGAAGCTGAAGTAGTAGCGTACAGCTGCATGAATATCTTGGGAAGGGATAACGGATGTTCAACTTTCCCAAGGAACACAAAAAGGCCGTCTCCATTGATGTCAATGACATTATGGAGACGGCCCTTTTTATAATCCATCCGCAAATGGCTTATGTTTATTGATTTACGATGGCTGTAATTTCTTCGTCCAGATCAAGTCTGACGTTCTCGCGGTAAGCCCGGATGTTGTATTCACTGTGCAGGTAGCGCAGGATGGCTTCAATCATATTGGATTCAACCAAGTATTGACTACGGCCTTGAATCCAGACTTCGGCGGAATATCCAGTGTCCTCTTCCCAGCTCAGTTCCACATTCACATCGGTCGGACGTACCCCTTTTCGTTCAGCCATGTGAAGACAGATCGCGTTAACAATCTCATCCATGCTTAGAACCATAACGATTAGTACCGTCCGTTTCTGTTGCGGTCATCATCATCACGATCATTGCGACGGTCATAACGACCATCTGCTGCCGGTTTACGGCGATTCGTGATGGCTCTGAAGAGTGCCATAGCGAGCATAACGATCAGCATGATTGCAGCAACGTTTACGAGTAATCCAAGAATGTTACCGAGAGCTCCCATGCCGCCGAACAATCCGCCGAACAGCATACCTGCCAGACCACCCAGCATCATGCCTTTCATGAATCCACCGCCACCGCCGAAGAATCCGCCACGGTTTGTTGCAGCTGCGCCAGTACCCGATTTGTTGGAGTTCGATTGACTCACATTATTATTTGAGTCCGATTTCTTAGGTGTATTGGTATAACTTTTCGTACCCGATTTGAAACCGCCACCACGTCTTGCATCAGCAGAATCCGGATTCGCTACTCCAACTGTTGCGAACAACAGGGTAAATGCCATAAAAACCATCATCAGATGTTTAATGCCAAATTTTTTCTTCATTGTAAAGATCGTAACCCCCCGATTAAATTGTGTGATCGCCCCTAAAAATGGGCCTTACTCATGTAATACGGTCTACATGCAGGAACGTTTCAAATTTTTTTTAATTTTCCGAAATAATCGGACAAGGGTCCTGAATGGCTGCCTGACCATCGAGCAGCTGAGTAACCCAGTTACACCATTCAAGGCCAGTCTGAGCGTTCATTAATCCTTTTTGAACCAAAATGTAGCTCCCGAATTCCCGATTGCCTACACGAAGGTTATCCTGAGGGATGCGGGACTTCAGATCCTCAAAATACCGGATTCGCTCCATAAACCAGTTTTTGCGTTCATTCAGAATCCGTCTCATGCTCCCGTCTTCCGCTATGCCGACACACAAGATACGCAAATTGAATTCGTCTCGTGTAACGGGCGCTGTAACCGGAGTGATCATCCAGTCGAGCAGCTTTTCAATACCTTTTTCCGTGACTGCATACATTTTTTTGTCCGGTTTGTCAGACTGTTGCACCCAGCGGGAAGATAATAGCTCATCATTTTCCATCTTGGACAGGAGCGGGTAGATCTGACTGTGTTTCGCTTGCCAATGAGGCTGAATTTTCAGCATCAGATCATAACCAGACGACTCCTCGCGGGTAAGCAGCCCGAGCAATCCGTAGGAAAGTATGTTCATGCACATGTCTCCTTAATATTAGGGCTGGGCCAGTGAAAACAAAGGATAATGTCTTCATTGACCGCTTTCATAAAAGTGTACACTGAAACTGTATGGTTTGACAACCTGACAGACTAACTGCCTCAATTTAGACAAAAAAAGAGTGCGGACCCTGAGGTCCGCACCCAAAACCATTTAGAGAGATGCCTATTGCTCGTAACCCTCTGCAACAAGATCAAGTTCACCTGTGTAGGAGTCAATGACCATGCCGTGAACGGGTACGCCCGGTGGAAGCAAAGGATGTTTCTTGATGACTTCCACAGTATGTTTTACCCCTTCTTCAACACTGTCAAACCCGCGCAGCCACTTGTTTAGACGAATACCCGAGTTCTCTAGTGTGGACATAACTTCTTCGGATACACCGCGCTCAACCATGTGTCCGATCATGGTCTCAGCATGGAGGGAAGCCATGCCGCATTCCGTGTGTCCCACAACCAAAACTTCGTCAGCCCCGAGCTCATAAATGGCGACAAGTACACTACGCATAACACTACCAAAAGGCTGAGAAATAATTGCGCCTGCGTTTTTAATGATTTTCACATCGCCATTTTTCAGATTCATGGCCTTCGGCAGCATTTCAACCAAACGGGTATCCATACAGGTGATGATGGCCATCTTCTTGGTTGGAAACTTGCCAGCCGTATACTTTTCGTATTCTTTGTTCTCGACAAATGATTTGTTGTACTCCAAAATCTCTTGAATGTTGTTCATGTCCATTGCCTCCTGTTATCCAATACGATGAGCACGGCTGCTTGCATCGGTATGCAGCTTGTCCTACGCCCTATCCTTGATTATACCACGTTCAGCAAATGACAGGATGCTTAATACATCAGAATCAAGCCATTTACCTCTGTTAAAAGTTGATTATACGCATTGCAAAAAGTATCATCAATAGGGAAACTAAACATTTTTGGAGAGGTGAACGATAACAATGGAACAACAATCACTGGAACATCTAGACTCATTCCGTAATTTGGCCCGCAAAATCAAAAGTTATCACGAAGCCATTGGTTTGCTTCATTGGGATCTGCGCACAGGTGCGCCGAAAAAAGGCGTTCCGACTCGCTCGGAAACCATCGGCATGTTATCTACCGAAGCGTTTAAGCTTCAAACTTCGGTTGAGATGAAAACTTATCTGGACACGCTGACCAATCCAGAGGTACTGAAACAGCTGGAGGATACAGACCGCCGCCTGGTGGAGGATTGCAAGAAGGAATACGATCGCAGTCAGTCCGTGCCGCCTGAGAAGGTACAAGCATACACGGTACTCACGGCCAAATCGGAAACGGCTTGGGAAGATGCGAAGCATAACAGCGATTTTGATGGTTTTTCCCCGTATCTGACAGAGATCGTGAAACTCAAACAGGAGTTCATTGACTACTGGGGCGTGAAAAACACGCGTTATGATACTCTGCTTGACATGTATGAGCCGGATCTGACGGTAGAGAAAGTAGATGCTGTATTTGCACGTTTAAAAGCACGCTTGGTGCCACTGCAGGAGAAAATCAACGCTTCCGAGAACAAGCCGAATACCGAATTCCTGAACCAGCTGTTTGATACGGAGCAGCAGGAGAAGTTCAGCTTGTTTATTTTGGAACAGATGGGTTATGACTTTGATGCCGGAAGACTGGATGAGAGCGTTCATCCGTTCGCGACAGGACTTAACCCCGGGGATGTGCGAATTACCACCAATTATTTGCAGGATGATGTGACGAGCGCCGTATTCAGTTCCCTGCATGAAGGCGGGCATGCCTTATATGAGCAAAATATTGACGAAAGTCTGGCAGGTACCCTTTTGGCTGAAGGAACGTCCATGGGCATTCACGAATCCCAGTCCCGTCTCTGGGAAAATATGATCGGCCGCAGCCGTCCGTTCTGGACACGCTACTACAAAGATTTGCAGCAGCATTTCCCGCAATTAAGCGAAGTGGCACTGGAAGACTTCTATCGGGCAATCAACCGTGTTGAAAGTTCATTGATCCGTATTGAAGCAGATGAACTGACGTACAATCTGCATATTATTATTCGTTATGAGATTGAGAAAATGCTATTTAACGAAGGACTGGAAGTCAAGGATTTGCCGGAGACCTGGAATGCCAAGTACAAAGAATATCTTGGCATTGTACCTCCAAACGATGGTTTAGGCGTGCTTCAGGATGTACACTGGTCCGGTGGTGATTTTGGTTATTTTGCTTCGTATTCCCTCGGCAATATGTATGCTGCACAGATTCTACATACATTGCGGAAGGAAATGCCGGAGTTTGATACGCATATCGCTGAAGGTAACCTGATTCCGATTAAAGAATGGTTAACCGACAAGATTTACCGTTACGGTAAAAGTCGTACGCCTTCCGAACTGATTCTCGCCGTGACGGGAGAAGAGCTGAATCCAGATTATCTCGCTGACTATCTGGAAGCGAAGTATACCGAAATCTACAAACTATAAGACAGCACAAATGGATGAGCAGGAACTTAAAGAGAGCTGGGCATATTGCCTGGCTCTTTTTTTGGTGTGCAAGTTCTTAACCTTTTGCTGGGCAGCGGCATATTCATAGTAGAGAGAAACTGCTGAAACCAGCGAAGGAGGTAAACAGCATGAAGTACACGCCCTGGTTTATCCGGGCCATCGTTATTTTGCTGATTATTATTGTGGCACTCACGAGCTGCAATGAAGAGAAAAATGAAGCGAAAATTACGATTGGTGAGGTGACCCGTTCTGTATTTTACGCACCGGAGTATGTAGCCGTGGCCCAAGGATTTTTTGAAGAGGAGGGGCTGGAGGTCGAAATCCAGACAACCGCTGGTGGTGACAAAACGATGGCTGCCTTGCTTGCAGGCTCAGTAGACATCGCTCTGGTAGGAGCGGAGACATCCATCTATGTCTATCAGCAGGGAGCCGAAGATCCGGTCATTAACTTTGCTCAGTTAACCCAGACCGACGGAACATTTTTGTTTGCACGGGATGCGGAAGCCAGCTTTGATTGGAACCAGCTCAAACAAAGCACCTTCCTCGGACAGAGGAAAGGCGGGATGCCGCAAATGGCGGGGGAATTCACGCTGAACAAACATGGCATTGATCCGCAGAATGATCTGGAGTTGATTCAAAATGTCGACTTTGCCAATATTGCTTCTGCGTTTGCGTCAGGCACAGGGGACTATGTACAGCTGTTTGAACCACAGGCATCCATCTTTGAACAAGAGGGTCGTGGAAAGGTCGTTGCATCATTCGGGACCGAAAGCGGACATTTGCCTTACACGGTGTTCATGACTAAACAAAGTTATATCAATGACAACAAGGAAATGGTGCAGAAGTTTACAAACGGGCTGCACAAAGCGCAGGCCTGGGTAGATTCCCATTCGGCTGAAGAGATTGCCGAGGTTATCCTCCCTTACTTTAAAGACATTGACCAATCCATCCTAGTTAGTAGTATTAACCGCTATAAAGAACAGGGGACCTATGCAACCGATCCGATTATTGATGAAGAAGAATGGAACAATCTGCTGGACGTGATGAGTGCCGCCGGCGAACTTGAGCAGCGGGTGGATTCACAAACGATTGTGGATAACACTTATGCGGAACAAGCGACGTCATCGAAGTAACCAGGCATTCAGGAAAGGAAGGGATATGTGTGCCTGAATCCGATACGGTGATAAGACTGGAAGGAATTTCGCAAGTGTATGTCAGTGAGCGTGAAGCAACATTGGTCATCGAGGATCTGAGTCTTCAGGTGAAAAAAGGAGAATTCGTCAGTCTCGTTGGTCCGAGCGGATGCGGCAAAACAACAATATTGTCCATCATTGCCGGACTGCTCACTCCGACTGCCGGAGAAGTAAATATTAAAGGGAAACTGGTTGAAGGCCCTTCCGCCCAGATTGGTTATATGCTGCAGCAGGACTATCTGTTCCCATGGCGTACCATTCTGGACAATGCGCTGATTGGACTTGAGCTGACAGGCAGGCTGGATGAACGGAGCCGTAGTCGAACACGCGAATTGCTGGCAGGTATGGGGCTCGCAGGAACCGAGAATTTGTATCCTTCAGAACTGTCCGGAGGCATGAGACAGCGTGTCGCGCTCGTACGGACACTGGCGACCGAACCGTCCTTGCTGCTTCTGGATGAGCCGTTCTCTGCGCTCGATTACCAGACCAAGCTGCAGCTGGAAGATCTGGTGTCGGATACGCTCAAGGAATCCGGGAAAACATCGGTGCTTGTCACACATGACCTCTCAGAAGCCATTGCGGTGAGTGACCGCGTTATTGTTTTGGATCGCAATCCTGGCCGTATTCGCAGGGAGTTTATCATACCGGAAGGAATTCGAAAGGTTCAGCCTTTTTTTGCAAGAGAACAAGAAGGTTTCAATGAGCTCTTTCAGGCGCTGTGGAGTGAGCTGGAACAGTCTGGAGGAGGTGAGAAGAACGGGTGAATCAGATGAGAGAGAAGCAGGAAATGCGCCGCGATGAATGGATGCAGAAGCTGCACCAAAGCCATATTCAGCAGGTCGCCAAATGGCGCCGCAAGGTGCTCTTGGTACAGCTGTCCCTTCTGGTCTGCATGTTTTTGTTGTGGGAGCTGGCAGGGAGGCTGCGCTGGATTGATGTGCTCTTGTTCAGTTATCCGAGCAAAGTTTTCACTCAAATCGGCAAGGACATCGCCAGTGGCGAAATTTGGGCACATGTCGCGGTAACCGTGGGGGAGACGGCCGTAGGCTTTTTGCTGGGGACGCTTGTCGGAACGCTGCTTGCGGTCCTGATCTGGTGGTCTCCTTTTTTGTCCAAAGTGCTTGATCCCTATATGGTCGTATTCAACAGTATGCCTAAGGTTGCGCTGGGTCCGATCTTTATCGTCATGTTTGGTGCGGGCTTTACCGCTATTGTCATGACTACGTTGTCCATTACGGTGATCATCACCACTCTTGTTGTGTATAACAGTTTCAATGAAGTTGACGACAATTACATCAAGGTGATTCGAACATTTGGCGGCGACCGGTCCGTGATTTTCACCAAAGTTGTACTGCCAGCTTCTTTTCCCGCAATTGTTTCTACATTAAAAGTAAATGTGGGCATGGCCTGGGTCGGCGTTATCGTGGGTGAATTTTTGGTTGCGAAACAGGGACTGGGGTACCTGATCATCTACGGTTTCCAGGTTTTCAATTTTACCCTGGTGCTGTCGAGCCTGCTGATTATCGCGGCTGTAGCTACAGCAATGTATCAGATTGTAGTGTATGTAGAGCGCAAACTGCTGGCAGGACGCAGGTAATATCAAGTATAGGTTAATATATAATAGCGGTTCATGCTATGTATATAATTTCACAAGGGGTGTCACGTTGCCCGATACAGTAAAATCAAGTACCATACTATTACGAATATTCCGTGTAGTCCTTCATGAATGCGATGATTGGAGGAATGGTCCTGCGGCTTCTGTCGCGTGGATCAAAATGGCCAGCGTCCCACACCCGGGACGTATTATTGTGACCGGCATGCATGGGCATGTCGGTTGATGCTGTTTATCTTTTTCAGCGTGATTGAACAGGCTTGTCCATCACTTCTGTAGTTTTCTTTTTTTCAAGAAATGGGAAATGGTTTGCAGCAAGGTGTGTAATACTAGGTATGACGAGTGCGGGCTAACAAAGTTTTGTTAGAGGCATGAAGCTGGACAGGCATTCTACCGGATGGGACAAAGAGCTGGCTAGGATGCATAAACAGCTTAGAGGAGAGGGAATGAGAAATGGGTTTTAGGGTTATCAAAACCGCAATTGCCGCGCTGATGGCTGTGCTGATTGCGGACTGGTGCGGCTTGCCAGGACCAACATCGGCAGGATTGCTCGCGATTCTTGGTGTCGATGTAACGAGAAAACGAAGCATACGCACAATTTCAGCGCGATTCTTTGCTTCCGTTGTAGGACTTTTGTTTGCAAGTGTACTTTTTCACTTTCTAGGCTTCCACTATTGGGTTCTGGCCGTGTACATACTGATTGCGTTTCCGGTTATTGTTCGGGCCGGATTCAAGGAAGGCATTGTGACGGGTTCCGTTGTAGTCTTTCGCGTCTTTAGTGGCGGGGAGATGGACGTTCAGGTTATTTTGGTACAGATTGCTTTATTGCTGATCGGTCTGGGATCGGCGATGGTTGTTAACCTGGCCTACATGCCTGCAGCAGATCCGCAGATGCTTCAGATTCGCAAAAGGATCGACGAATTATTTTCGGTGATTTTCAAGGAGTTTGCCGCTACGCTTCGTAATCCCAATGAAGTGTGGGCAGGGAAAGAATTGATCGAAGCCGACAAGGCTGTTCTGGGCGGAATAGAAGCGGCCAAGCGTTCGCTTGAGAATCAGGTGATTCATCCGAACGAAGAATGGAGCGTATACTTTTACATGCGAAAAACGCAGCTGGACTCCATCCAGCACATGATGCATCTGGTATCCCAGATTTATCAAAAGATGCCCCATGCCGAAATGGTGTCAGAGCTGTTTGACCAGCTCAGTCAGGATGTGCTCACGGAATCTTACACCGGACGAACCGAAAAACTTCTCGCAGATGTGCAGGAAGAATTCAAGCGGATGGAGCTGCCGGATACAAGGGAAGAATTCGAGATTCGTTCCGCGATTCTCCAGCTGTGCCGGGAACTCGCGCTGTATCTGAAAATTGCGAAGAAGGACAAAGCGCCTTCCCCGATGACAGACCGGTCCCAATCTACAAACGAATAATAGAAAATAGTTGTCACCCTAGACGGATGCCCTGCATACACTTGTAGTGAATGATTGTATGGAGGAGGTTTAAAGATGTCATTGAGTCATAAACATCAATGTAGAGAGATCATCACGAAGGCGATCTGCGGCAAAGGTCGTAAGTTCTCTACCGTAACACATACCGTGACTCCGCCTAATGGTCCGACCAGTATTTTGGGGGCTTGGATTATCAACCACCAATATGAAGCCGTATCAGCGGGGGACGGAATTGAAGTTATTGGTACTTACGATATCAACATTTGGTATTCCTATGACAAAAATTCGCAGACAGATGTAGCCAAAGAAACGGTGTCGTATGTAGAGCATGTGCCTTTGTCTTACCTGGATCCGAAACACCGGGCTTCCACAGTGGAGGTATCTGCGGATGCAACGCAGGAACCGAGCTGTGTGGAAGCCACGGTATCAGCAGGTGGAGGCAGCGTAATTATCCGGGTAGAACGGGAATTCGCTGTTGAACTGGTTGCCGAGACCAAAGTTTGTGTGAAGGTGTGCACAGATGGTTGTGGGGACTACGAAGACAAGGATTATGACTTCGGAAGCACGGATGAAGATTATGATGATCTTGATCCGGACCTGCTTGACGATGAACTGTAATTCATCGTCTCTTGTTTCCTTAGCTAAGGTATCATATGCGCCGCAAGCGGCAGTGAAGAGGGCGCAAGCCCTCTTTTTTCTTTTTTGGGCGGTGGAAAGGAGGGACCGAATGAATGTGATGGAGGAGGCAGAGCAAGCTGCCAGGCGATACGAACGTATGCTGCCAGGCGAACGAGCAGGTCGATTGGAGAGAGCCGGTATTGAAGTGCTCGCCTCACGTGATAGGCAGAAGAGGGAACCTGGACTCCGAGCGCGTTACGACGTCGAGATCTGCTGCCTGCAGGCTCTCAGAATTAAACGTCGAGATACCAGCGGCATGAGCGGGTCACAGGAAAGTTTACTGAATCGTGAAGCAACCTCAACCCTATTCAAACGAATCGAGCGGCTTGCTGTCAAAACGTTGTACACTTTGGGACTAGATCACGGTGCCGTGCGCCTGGAAGCCTCGGGGAAAAACGGATGTGCAGTTCTGTCTATTGACCCTCGGCCATGGAAGGGCATGACAGATCTATCCGTCATGTACCGGGCAAGCTGGAAGCAGCTGCAGTCTCAACTTGATGAGGAGAACCAGAATAAGGTAACGCCCGTGCTCGGAATGGACCCGGAGTTTTTGCTTGTACAGATGCCCGAATCCAAAATTATACCTGCCTCGAGATTTCTGGGACGTACAGGTATGGCGGGGTGTGATTCCGTGACGATTGGGGGCAGAAGAATCTATCCGGTTGCTGAACTTCGCCCTGCACCCAGCTCGGAACCCCGTGAACTGCTTACCCACTTGCTTAGAGCTTTTGAACTTGCTTCCCGCAGTATAACCGACCATTCGTTAATTTGGCAGGCCGGAGGAATGCCGCAGCGTGGACTGCCGCTTGGCGGACATGTTCATTTCAGCGGAGTAACGCTAAATGGGGAATTGCTGCGTGCGCTGGACAATTATCTGGCCCTGCCGCTTGCGTATTTGCAGGACCCGCGTGGATCAGGCAGACGTCCAAGGTACGGGGCGCTTGGTGATTTTCGCCTGAAAAACTATGGTGGATTCGAGTACCGCACACTGCCCAGCTTTCTGGTCTCACCACTCGTTGCCAAAGGGGTTGTAGCCCTTGCGGGTCTTATCGCGGCTTCCTATTCCACACTACGTCAGCGTCCTTTGATGAACACGCCAGTGCATACTGCATTTTACGATGGCGATCGGGATCAAATGAAGGCATACATTCCAGCGCTCCTGGATGATCTGACCGGCTTGGATGGATATGCAAGATATGAACCATATGCAGCACCCTTGATTCGCCAGATGAGAGAGGGCAGAACGTGGGATGAGAGCAGGGATATTCGCAAAGTCTGGAATATTCGTGCAGGTTCATGAAGAGTGGATGTTTTTTTGTTATAATAGAAATCAAGTCAATTTTGGATCTGATTACAGCTATGGAAGACATGCAGACAGCAGTTTGTGAAGGAAGCGGCCGATGGCCGAAACATGAGGCGGAGGCACGTTGATGTGCCTGACCGCCTTATTGTCCTTCAAGGGCAGGGACTCTTCCTGACAATATAGGAACGGATGGAGGATATTCATGGCTCAGTACACGCCAATGATTCAACAATATTTGCAAGTAAAAGCCGAAGCGCAAGACGCTTTTCTTTTTTTTAGATTGGGTGATTTCTATGAGATGTTCTTCGAGGATGCTGTCAATGCAGCCCGTGAACTTGAAATTACACTGACAGCACGTGCAGGCGGTGGGGATGAGAAGATCCCAATGTGCGGTGTGCCTTATCATTCGGCTGACAATTACATACAGCGTCTGATTGAAAAAGGATATAAAGTTGCCATTTGCGAGCAAATGGAAGACCCGACAGTAACCAAAGGTATGGTACGACGTGAAATCGTACGAGTTATTACGCCAGGAACAGTGATGGAAGGCAAGACACTGGGAGACAAATCCAACAATTATATGGTCTGCCTGACGGGAAACCACAATACACTGGCGCTCGCGGCATGTGATCTGTCGACTGGAGAGTTGTATGTAACATCAGTCCCGTATTCCAAGGAATGGCTCAAAGATGAGATCGGGATCTATGAACCTTCAGAATTAGTCGGTGATGCTCCTCTTCTGGATACAGTTGCTGCGCAGTCTTCCCCAATCGGAAGACCTGTTGTATACACGCCATGGACGAAGAGCAAGGAAGACCTTGTTCGGCAACAATTCGGTGAGGCTGCATGGGCGAGATTGGAGCCTGAACGTCAAGCGTGCGTTGCACGTCTGTTTTCGTACCTGAGTGAAACGCAAAAAAGGTCCTTGGGGCAGCTGACGCAAATTTCAACGTATGAGCCGGATCACTTTATGATTCTGGATCCGTTCACCAGACGTAACCTTGAACTGGTTGAAACGGTGCGGGAGCGTTCCAAGAAGGGCTCGTTGCTCTGGCTGCTGGACAAGACGGAGACATCCATGGGTGCGCGGATGCTGCGGCGGTGGGTGGATAAGCCGCTGCTGCAAAAAGGGAAAATCAATGAGCGTCTTGAAGCAGTGGACACGCTGTACAATCAGTTCATTTTGCGTGAGGATCTGCGTGCTGAACTGAAGGACATCTATGATCTGGAGCGACTGGTGGGACGAATTGCCTTCGGGAATGCCAACGGGCGAGATCTGAATGCACTTAAACTGTCTCTGGATAAAATCCCTGGGCTGCGTCAGTATTGTGCTGAATCCTCTTCTACAACGCTTCAGAACATCGCGGAGATGATGGATGACTGCAGTGACTTGCGGGATGCCATCGGGAGTGCCATAGTGGACGAGCCACCAGTTTCCGTTAGGGATGGAGGATTGATTCGTGAAGGATATCATGAACGACTCGACGAGCTGCGGGAAGCTTCGATAAACGGCAAACAGTGGATTGCCGAGCTGGAAGCGAAGGAACGTGAAGCGACTGGCATCCGTTCTTTGAAAATTGGTTACAACAAAGTGTTCGGCTATTATATTGAAATTACGAAGTCCAATCTGGCCTCCCTGCCAGAGGGTCGTTATGAGCGGAAGCAGACCCTTGCCAATGCGGAACGTTACATTACTCCTGAGCTGAAGGAAAAAGAAACGCTGATTCTTGAAGCGCAGGACAAGATGGTTGATATCGAATATGGATTGTTTGCCGAGCTTAGGGATCGGTTGAACCAGGAAATCGCTAGACTTCAAAAATTGGCTGAACAGGTTGCGGAAATTGATGTATATCAATCCTTCGCGGTGATCAGTGCAGAGCGGAATTTTGTAAGACCAACGCTGACAGACGGCTATGATTTTGTGGTGGAACAAGGACGTCATCCAGTCGTGGAGGCCGTGATGCGTGAGGGTGCTTTTATTGCCAACCACACGGCAATGAAAGAGGAAGAGGCACACATTCTACTTATCACAGGCCCCAATATGGCTGGGAAGAGCACGTACATGCGACAGGTTGCACTGATCTCGATTATGGCGCAGATCGGGTGTTTTGTACCGGCAGGTCAGGCAGAAGTCCCGATCATGGATCGCATCTTTACACGAATTGGAGCCGCGGATGATCTGATTGGGGGCCAAAGTACGTTTATGGTGGAAATGGCGGATATTCAAGTCATGACCGATAAAGCGACACCGCGAAGTCTGATCATTATCGATGAATTGGGCCGAGGAACGTCAACCAGTGAAGGCATGGCGATTGCCCAATCCGTCATCGAGTATGTGCACGACATTATAGGCTGCAAAGCGCTCGTATCGACGCATTTTCATGAACTGGCTCACCTGGAAGAAAGTCTGGATAAACTGGCAAACTACTCGATGGCCGTACAGGAGAGTGGTGACAAAGTGAACTTCCTGCGCAAACTGATTCCGGGTGCAGCGAGCAGCAGCTATGGCATTTACTGCGCACGACTAGCGGGTCTGCCGGATAGCATTATTGAACGAGCGAATGGGCTGCTGCACGGTTTTGAACATGCTGCAGCTCAGGTTGCGGTTGGCAGTGAGTTTGCCGGAAAAGCGAAACCGGGTTCGGATGTCGATACTGGACATGCGCTAACAGATGGTAATGGATCATCCATCATTCGGGAAGAAGTCGTGGCCACTTCCTCATATAAAGATGAGGTATTCTTGGAGAGTGAGCCTGTCAAGGAACAACATAACAAGAATAAGTCAGGTTCCAGACAACAAGACGTTGTCCAACTCTCCATATTCGGTGATGATGAACCGAATGTGGCAAGCAAACCGGAAGTAATCCCAGTGGACAAACCGACGCGGGATTTTATCCGCAATATGAAAGACATTGATGTAATGAATATGACGCCTCTACAAGCGATGCAATTATTGAACGATCTCAAATTAAAGGCACAGCAATTATCCTGATAACGGGAGGGGAAACCTGTGGCGAAAATCCATGTGCTTGACGAACATATTGCCAACCAGATTGCGGCGGGTGAGGTGGTTGAACGACCTGCTTCGGTTGTAAAGGAATTATTGGAGAACTCTGTGGATGCCGGCGCCACCAAAATTGAAGTTTCTGTTGAAGAAGGTGGATTGCTCAGCATTCGTGTGAAAGACAATGGTTCAGGTATTGAACCTGATGATCTGGAAACAGCCTTTTACCGTCACGCAACCAGCAAAATTACCCACGGACGTGATCTCTTCCAGATTACAAGTCTTGGTTTCCGGGGGGAGGCACTGCCGAGTATCGCGGCGGTCTCCAAGGTCGAAGTCCTAACCGCCAGCGGGGACGATGGTCGCGGGCGTAGGATTGTGATTGAGGGGGGCAAACTGTGTGCACACGAGGATGCAACGTCACCACAAGGTACAGAGTTTGTAGTCAAAGAGTTATTTTATAATACCCCTGCTCGGCTGAAGTATATGAAAACCATCCAGACCGAGCTGGGACACATCTCGGATGTACTCTATCGGATGGCCATGTCTCATCCCCATATCTCATTTACACTGCGGCATAATGCCAATGTGCTGCTGCAAACGCTCGGAAACGGCGATCTGCTGCAGGTGGTGGCAGCAATTTATGGTACGAGCGCTGCCAAAGCCATGCTGCCAATCCAGGGAGAGAGTTTGGATTACCGCGTGAGCGGGTTGATCAGTCTCCCGGAATGGACTAGAGCCAATCGGGGCGGCATGTCAACGATTGTGAATGGTCGATATATTCGCAATTACGGCCTTAATCAGGCGATTCTCAAAGCGTATCACACGCTTCTGCCGATTAATCGGTTTCCGCTCGTTGTGGTGCAGCTGGAGATGCACCCTTCACTCGTGGATGTAAACGTGCATCCGGCGAAACTGGAGGTGCGCTTCAGCAAGGAAGCCGAATTGTACGAATTTATTGAAACGACGCTGCGTGGCATACTGCGACATGAAGTGCTTATTCCACAAGTCACCAAACAGCAGATCAGACGAGGAGACAACAGTTCATTCATACAGGAACAATTTCTCTTTCCGCGTGGTCCGTTCAAGGATGAGCCAGAATCGGAAGCAGAGGGTACACAAGAAAAGGCAGATAACACCTCCGTGTCCGGGAAACCGCCTGCAGAAGAAGACGATCTGGATGCACCTGCTGATATTCAACCTGGACAGGCTTCAGAACTCTTTACTGAGGTGCCACCATTGCCGGATGCACCGCCACCTGATCTGGCCACGATGAATCCGTTCCAGGCATTTGCTTTTGATCGGGCTGAGGTTGATGAACGTACATCACCAACCCAAGATACAGCCCCTGCATATCGTTCCAACAACACGAATACGCCGGTTAGAGAAAGCCGATCATCATATAAAGCGGCAGTCAGTTCCAATGGAGATCGCAGTTGGAAGGCATCCAGTATGCCTGACACGGCGAAGCTCGCAGCTGCGGTGAAGTCGGATGCAACCATGCCTTCATTCCCTGAACTTAGCCTGATCGGTCAGCATCACGGTACGTATCTGATCGCCCAGAATGAAGATGGCCTCTATCTCATCGATCAGCACGCCGCGCATGAGCGGGTGAATTACGAGTATTATTATGAAAAGTTTGGCAACCCTGCTCAAGCTTCACAGGAGCTCTTGCTGCCGATCACGCTGGAGTTTACCCCGTCCGAGACGGAAAAACTCAAAACAAGGCTGGCCTGGTTCGAACAGGCTGGTGTATATCTGGAGCATTTCGGCGGGCAGACGTTCCGCGTGCGCTCCCATCCGTTTTGGTTTCCCAAAGGGGATGAGAAAGATATCATCGAGGAAATGTCTGAATGGGTACTGAGTGAGCGCAGCATTGATGTGGGCAAGATGCGGGAAGCGGCTTCCATTATGTGCTCCTGCAAGGCCTCGATCAAAGCAAATCAGAAGCTGACAGCACAGGAGGCAGAGACGCTCATTCAGCGGCTCGGTTCTTGTCGCCAGCCTTACACTTGTCCACATGGGCGACCGATTGTCGTTTCATTTTCAATCTATGATCTGGAGAAATTGTTCAAACGGGTCATGTAGCTGTTTAGGAGGAACTTATGTATATTACAACCGGTGATACAGAGGCTGCTTCTCTAGTTGAACGCGCACGCAAGCTTGCGGAAACGACGGGAGGCACCTATGTGCCGCGCAATAAAAAGTCACTGTCCAGGCTGATCGAACGTTACGGAATAAACGAAATTTTGGTCGTGCTTCAGGGCAAGGCGCGCTTGTATCGTAAAGATGCACCGCAGCTTGAGTTTCATCCGAGTATGGGATTCGTTCGCGCCAAACGTGTACTGCGTGGAGAGCCTGATCCAATGCTGGAAGCGGGAGCTGTTCTTGAGGGAGATACCATTGTTGACTGTACCGCAGGACTGGGCACGGATGCACTGGTATTTTCGGTCGCGGCAGGTAAGCAGGGACGGGTTATTGCTTGCGAAAGCTCGCTGCAGCTCTACGCACTGTTGGTGGAGGGAATGTCACATTACGAAAGTAATCGGCCCGAAGTCGATGAAGCGTTTCGCAGGATTGAATTACGGCATGCCAATCATTTGGACTTCCTTCGCACCTTGCCTGATCGAAGCTGTGATACCGTCTATTTCGATCCCATGTTCCGTGAGCCGATGATGGATTCGAGTGCCATTCAGCCTTTGCGGGATTATGCGAACCCCCATGCACTGGACATACAGAGCGTTGAGGAAGCCAAACGAGTAGCCCGCAAACGGGTAGTGATGAAAGAAAAGCGCGGCAGCGCGGAATTTACAAGGCTCGGATTCGAGGTGCTGGATCGCGCCAATGCAAAAACACTGTACGGAGTGATAAATGTTGAAATCGGAAGATAAACCGAAACTGCTTGTATTGGTCGGACCGACAGCAGTGGGCAAAACAAGAATGAGTATCGAGCTTGCACAGGCGTTCAATTGCGAGATTATCTCGGGAGATTCAATGCAGGTATATCGTGAGATGGATATCGGTACGGCGAAAATTACCCTTGAAGAAATGAAGGGAGTGCCCCATCATCTCATAGATATCCATGAACCCGAGTATCCATATTCGGTGGCAGAATTCCAGGAGAGCTGTACCCGTTTGATCGGTGAGATTCATGCACGTGGCAAGCTGCCTTTTATTGTTGGAGGTACCGGTCTGTACGTGGAGTCGGTTTGTTACGGCTTTCAATTCTCGGAAAGTGGGTCGGATGAGGCTTTTCGGGAAGAACAATTCCGCTATGCTGAGCTGCATGGTGCACAAGCGCTTCATGACAAACTTAGAGAAATAGACCCGATCAGTGCAGATCGTTTGCATGTGAATGACCAGCGGCGAATCGTCCGCGCCCTTGAGATTTACCATCTTACAGGAGAGCGACTGTCCGAACAGCTGGCATCACAGAAAAAAGAATCTCCGTATGACCTCAGTATTATCGGTTTGACCATGGATCGCCAGAAATTATACGCCCGGGTTGAAGAGAGAATCGATCTGATGATCGAGCAAGGCCTGGTTGAAGAGGTGAAGTCATTGCTGGAGCGTGGCGTTGCCAGAGGGCATATCTCTATGCAGGGACTGGGGTACAAGGAAATAGCGGCTTATCTTCAAGGCGAAGTGAGCTGGGATGCTGCGGTGGAATGGCTGAAAAGAGATACCCGCCGTTTTGCCAAACGGCAGCTCTCCTGGTTCCGTCATATGAAGGACATTGAATGGGTGGATATGACGGACACGGAAAATTTTGCAGGGAATTATGAGCAGGTATGTACATTGATTAAACAAAAGTTTGACTACACGTAGAATGTGAAAATAGGCCCTCGTCTGGGACGTTAGAACCTCTATCTTTTTGTTTCAGAAAAGGTAGAGGTTTTATTTTTTTACCTAAAGTGTGGAAATGAAGAGGGGAAGGTGTATTGAATTATTGTAAAAAAATAACATAAACATTAAAATAAAAGCACATAACAACTTGAATGAAAATCAAAGTTTATTGCCCAAGAAAGGAGTGAGCTGGATGGAAGCAGGCATGAGTGGTGGTACGAGTCTATATCTCTTTTTGTCCGAATTATATGGAGCTGCTTTCGCAATTCTGGGTCTTATTGCCCTAATTTGGGTAATTATCGTTCTGTCCAATACCAATACATACCTGAAATTGCTGATCAAGGACCGAAAGCAGCTCCAGAATGTTCCTTTAACGAAGGCATTGACGAAACCTTTGGTGGATCAGGAAGAACAGGATTAAAGCGCTCTAAAACGAAGATTTAGTCCCTCTTTTGCAATTTAGACAAGCGGTGTATAATGGATAAGTCTTCTAGCTGCATGCAGGCTGATTCCGAGATGCAAATGTGGAGACAAGGGGTTTTTGTGGATTATATGAAACTGTTCATGATATAATAGCACGAAAGCTACTCAGCGATATTGAATACTATCTTAAACACGAATTCAAATGAACCAATGGGGGTACGGCTAATGAACAAGTCCATCAACATCCAAGATACGTTCTTGAACCAACTGCGGAAAGAAAACATTCCAGCTACGGTCTATCTGACCAATGGCTTCCAAATCCGTGGGACGATCAAGGCATTTGACAATTTCACGATCGTCATTGACAGCGACGGACGCCAGCAAATGGTCTATAAGCACGCCATCTCCACGTTCACGCCGCAACGCAGCGTATCGCTGATGCAGCAGGATAACAGCGGCGAAGCTTAAAAAATTACGAAACCTTTTCTACAACCATTTCGTCTACAAGTATAGGAATTGAAGCAGAGCAACCTTAACAAGGGTTGTTCTTTTCATTCCGGGCAAAAAAGGTTTATGATAAGCCTTAGCCATCAGGCGAATAGAAATTACGCAACCGAAAGGGAGTCAGGAGGTAACATGCCAAACGATCCGTTGTCGAGGTCTAACAATCGCAACAGCAATAACAAGTCAACCAAAAAAGCGAAGCCAAAGACCTCTAAAAAGAAAAAAATTACGGGTAAACGCGTTGGATGGACACTATTTTTCACCATGGCAATCGCCATCTTCTGTGCACTTGGCGGGTATCTGTTTATCATGGTAAGTGGTGAGCGGCTGCTAACAGCCAACATGGACAAAACAACTATTAATGAGACGTCGAAAGTATATGACCGCAATGGCCAATTAATGGGTGAGCTATCGATTCAGAAGCTGGAACCAGTTGATGAAGATGAGATTCCCGAGTTGGTAAAGGAAGCTTTTGTGGCAACAGAGGATAGACGATTCTATGAGCATCAGGGTGTGGATATTTGGTCCATCGGGCGTGCGGCTGTAAAAGACGTCATGGCCCGTTCCATGGTGGAGGGCGGCAGTACGCTAACCCAGCAGCTTGCGAAGAACATGTTCCTGTCCCGTGACAAAACATTCTTCCGGAAAGCGACAGAAGTATCCATTGCAATGGCATTAGAGCGCAAGTACACAAAAGACGAGATTCTGACGATGTATCTGAACCGAATCTTTTTCGGTCATCAGCGTTATGGTATTAAGGCTGCATCCGAATTTTATTTTGGTAAGGATAAGCTTGAGGACCTTGATTTATGGGAAATTGCCACACTGGCAGCGATGCCTAAAGGTCCTTCCGCCTATAACCCGCTGAGCAATCCAAACGATTCCAAAGCACGCCGCGGTGTGGTGCTGCAGCTGATGTACGATCAAGGTTACATCACGAAAGAAGAGATGGATGAAGCCAAAGCGGTAGATTATGATTATACGCCGCCTGAGAAAGAGCAAAAATACCAAGCCTTTATCGATTATGTTCTTCGTGAAGCGGAACGCGTAACTGGCAAAACGGAAGATGATCTGAACATCGGCGGATACAAAATCTATACGACCATGGATGCTCAGGCTCAGACGGCCATGGAGAGTGCCTTCTCGGATGACAGTTTGTTTGAGGAAAGTAAGGATGACCAGAAGGTACAGGGTTCCATGGTTATCATGAACCATGAAAATGGCAGCTTGGTTGCCCTGTTGGGTGGTCGAGACTACCAAACGAAGGGGTACAGCCGGGTAACGCAGAGCCGTAGACAACCGGGGTCGGCATTCAAGCCCATTGTATCTTATGCTCCTGCACTGGAGTCTGGCGATTACAACGCCAATTCGCCGCTGAGCAATCAGAAGCAGTGCTTTGGCAACTATTGTCCCGGCAACTTGCACGGATACTCTTCGACGATTAGCATGACAGAAGCCATTACGAAGTCGGAGAATATTCCTGCCGTATGGCTGCTTGATAAAATAGGTGTGAATACAGGTGTACAGTTTGCCAAAAGTGTAGGAATCCAGCTTACAGATGAAGATAAAAACCTTGCGATCGCCCTGGGTGGTCTCAGCAAAGGTACAAACACACTTGAAATGGCGCAAGCCTACAGTGCGTTTGCCAATCTGGGTGAATATCAAGAGGCTTATTCGATTAAAGAGATTAAAGACAGCTCAGATAAGGCTGTTTACAAGCATGACAAGTCAGAGACCACGCGTGTCATGAGTGAACAAAATGCATACTCACTGACTCAAATGCTTCAAAACGTAGTCAATGATGGTACAGGACGTTCAGCAAGACTGGATCGACCTGTAGCAGGTAAAACTGGTACGGTGCAGAGCGGCATCGCTGGCAACAGCGCGAACCGTGATGTATGGTTTGTTGGATATACACCTGAATGGACTGCAGCAGTCTGGATGGGGTATGACAATCCGGATGCAACCCATATGCTCAAAAACAGCAGTAAGCTGTCAGCTGCTTTCTTTGCGAAAGTCATGACGGAAGCGCTGAAGGGTGTACCTGTGAAGGACTTTGAAGCACCTGAAGGGGCTCAGACACCACCGCCGGAAAAAACGGAACCCGAGCAGCCGCAGTTGTCGGTAAGTGGATTGAGCGGAGCATACGATCCTGCCTCTCAGACCGTTTCGCTAAACTGGACTGGTACCGGGGATGCCAATACACAGTATCGCATCTATCGGAAAGAAACTTCCGAGGCCCAATACACGCATCTGATCGATGCCGTTGGATCGACTACTGCGCAGGATTTAAGTGCACTTCCAGGTCTGACGTACGAGTACTATGTCACCGCCGTTGATTCGGTATCTGGATTGGAAACCGACCCGTCCAATACGATATCACTTATGATTGAAGCGCAGGAGATTGATCCAGTGGAACCTGATCCAGGCATAGACACAGGAACGGATCCGGGAACGGAACAGCCCGGTACAGATAATCCCGACATCGGTTCGCCGGACAATGGCAATTCTGGTGAAAACAACGGCAACAATGGGAATAACGGAAACAATGGTAATGGTAATGGCAATAACGGCAACAATGGCAATAATGGCAACGGTAATGGTAATGGTAACAATGGCGGACCAGGGCAAGGGAATGGACAGTCTGGTGATGGAAGTACATCACCAGATCAGGGAACTACGGAGCCAGGTGGGAACAGTGATGGTTCGACTGACGGTTCTGTTACGACCCCTGGTGAAATTGTGACGCCTGATACCGGAACCGAAAGTAATACAGGTGAAAATGATACTTCGGTCGAATCACAGACCGGTAATGATGGTTAACGAGATTTGAATAGTAACAAATGCTTTTCTCAAGAGCCTGCTTCCCGATTATTCGGCGAGGCAGGTTTTTTCTTTTATAGCGCATTTCATTTGGATTTAGCAGCTGAATAGGGCGGGGCAAAGCTTAATTTTGAGTGTATAACTTAAATATGGTAAGCTGTAGCTATCGTAATACGTTGTGCAAAACTGATTCGGAAGTCATGGAATCGGAATTGCGGACGTTATTCAGTGTTCACCAATATGAGAACAGGTCAAGGACCTGTGGTCGGCAAAGAGGGGTTCGTATGAAACGGAAATTCGGGGACCGCGCGAACTGGCGCCGGATTACGAACCGACAATTTACATGCCGGTTCGTACAATCCAAAGTTTTCACAGGTTACATTACGCTGTACACCATACAGGATTTGAAAGAACCTTTGTGGAAAACCTATGGGGGAAGTACCTTTTGCATCGCGGACAAAGGATATTCATGGCTGCAGTATTACCCTAAGGGCGAGCACTTTGTGGTCACTGCCATGTTTGACGATCAGGAGCGTATTGTTGAATGGTATATTGATACCTGTCGCAGTCAGGGCATAACGGACCAGGGGGTTCCTTGGTTTGATGATCTCTATCTGGATGTCGTTGTGCTGAAAGATGGAGAGGTATTTTTGCTGGATGAGGATGAACTTGAAGACGCACTTTCGCGCAAGCATATCACATCTGGAGATTATGATCTGGCTAACCGAACGGCCAAGGAGTTGCTGCATGCCATCGATGCGCATGTGTTTCCTTATTTTCAACTATCGCTGAAGCATCGGCAAACCTTGTTTGAGAACGGAGACTTTCGCAAAAACGTTCATATCTGAGTTTTGACCAAGCACAGAATTACTTCATCATCCTTCTAATATTGGAGCATCTGATAGAATACATTAATAATCAGGAGAGATCAGCCCGATAAAATAGAGGTGATGGCGAATGAACGGACGGGTTATGGCTGCAGGAGGGCAACCGGGAGGCAGACCATCGAGACAAATTAATGTTGTATTGCGTAACCAGGAACCTCAGATGTTGGTTAAGGAAGAGGAGACACCAGTTCAGGCAGCCAAGGGGTTAGCAAAGCATGGACATTTCCAGGAGATTCAGGGTGAACTGGAGCAGCTGGTGGGATTGGAAAATATCAAAGAACTTGTATTTGAAATCTATGCTTTCTTGCAAATTGCCCAAATGCGTTCTGAAGCAGGTTTGCTCAGTGGAGCGCACGTGTATCATATGATTTTCAAAGGAAATCCGGGGACAGGTAAAACAACAGTGGCCAGGATTGTGGCAAAGCTGTTTCAAAAGATGGGTGTGCTCAGTAAAGGTCACCTCATTGAGGTTGAACGGGCCGATCTTGTCGGAGAGTACATTGGACATACGGCACAGAAAACACGGGATCTGGTTAAAAAAGCCCTAGGGGGTATTTTGTTTATCGATGAGGCATATAGCCTGGCGCGTGGGGGCGAGAAGGATTTTGGCAAGGAAGCCATTGATACACTTGTGAAGTCCATGGAAGATCATAAGAATCAATTTATTTTGATTTTGGCAGGATACTCTGAAGAAATTGACTTTTTTCTGCAGACGAATCCTGGATTACCGTCCCGCTTCCCCATCCAGGTTGAATTTCCGGATTACAGCATAGATCAGTTAATTCAAATATCGGAAATCATGGCGAAAGAGCGAGACTATATTTTAATGCCACAGACCATCCTTAAGTTAAAGCACCATTTGCTTCAGGAAAAAAATGATTCTCTGCACGCATTCAGTAATGCTCGATATGTTCGAAATGCAATTGAGCGCGCCATTCGCCATCAAGCGGTTCGATTGCTGGAGCAGTACACCCAGGGCAGTCCCGGGAAATTGGAACTGATGACGATTCGAACAGAGGATTTGAAGTTTGAGCGAAAGTGAGCGATAATGTTTTTTTTGGATCAGCCGGCCGGGTTAACCGGTTCGGCTTAAAGTACCCTATGAGGGAACAATAAAAGAATTAGATGTAGTGAGTTTTAGAAGGAGGGCACATAGAATATGACAAATACCACACATGATACAGAGCAAGTCAAGAAAGACCGCGCCGTATTGGTGAGCCTGATTACCGATGAAGTGAAGCGCTCAGGCATTAATCCGGAGTACTCTCTGGAGGAATTGGTGAAACTTGCAGAGACTGCAGGAGTTGAAGTGCTGAGTGTACTGTCTCAGAATAGGGAAACCAGAGATACAAAATGGTTTATCGGTAAAGGGAAAGTGGAGGAGCTCCGCGCAATCGCAGAGGAACTTGGTGCTACCACAGCGATTTTTGATCAGGAATTGTCTGGAGCCCAGGTTCGAAATCTGGAAGAGGCACTGGATCTCAAGATAATTGACCGTACCCAATTGATTCTGGATATTTTCGCTCAGCGTGCGAATACAAGAGAAGGAATCATACAGGTTGAATTGGCCCAGCTCAGCTATTTGCTTCCACGTTTATCGGGGCATGGCAAAAACCTTTCCCGGCTTGGTGGGGGAATCGGAACACGTGGACCGGGGGAAAGCAAGCTGGAGACGGATCGTCGTCATATTCGGGGACGCATTGATGATCTGAAACGGCATCTGGAAGAGGTTACACGCCATCGTAAATTGCACCGTGAGCGTCGCAAAAAGACAGGAATTGTTCAAGTTGCCCTTGTAGGGTATACGAATGCCGGTAAATCCACACTCCTTAAACAATTGACTGCTGCTGACGTTTACATTCAAGATCAGCTGTTCGCAACACTTGATCCTACTTCACGTACGATGGAGCTTCCGAGCGGGAAAGAGATCGTGCTTACGGATACGGTTGGATTTATTCAAAACCTTCCGCATGATCTGATTGCAGCTTTCCGTGCGACTCTGGAAGAAGTGAATGAAGCAGATCTTATTTTACATGTTGTGGACGCATCCTCTGCAATGCGTGAAGATCAGATGAGAACGGTGCACGAAATCCTACAGCAGCTGGGATCAGGGGACAAGCCTCAATTGGTTCTCTATAACAAAAAAGATGCGTGCACACGGGAGCAGCTGGAAATGCTTCCTTTGGACAAAGATCATATGAAGGTAAGTGCGCTGGATGAAGCTGACCTGCTGAAGATTAGGGAGCGTATACAGGAAGAGTTGACCGGAGACACGAAGCGGTTTCGGATTCCAGCAGAACGTGGGGATCTGACTTCTGTACTCTACAAAATCGGAGATGTCGTAGAAACGACTTTTGAAGAAAACGATGTGATCTATCAAGTAGAGCTGCAAAAAGGGGAATATGAAAAATTCGGTTATTTACTTGAAGATTTCATTGAATTGTAATATATATGACACATTAATGTGGTAAGTTGACACGATAATCAATATTATGCGTTAGATATGGGCTATGAAGGGGAATGAAGGTAAGATGGCAAGTTTGGATACAGCAATTGTTGAGCTTCAACAACAAGTTGAGGCTCAGATCGAACAGCAGATGAAAATGATAGATGGTATTACCGATTACAACCAGTGGAAGGTCATTGATGCTTTTCAACGCAAACAAGTCAGCGATTATCACTTTGCTGGTTCGACGGGATATGCATATAACGACCGCGGCCGGGAAGTGCTGGATGAGGTGTATGCGGACGTATTTGGCGCAGAAGCAGCGTTGGTACGTCCTCATTTTGCGTCAGGTACGCATACGATTGCTACAGCTCTCTTTGGAGTGCTGCGCCCAGGTGACGAATTGTTATACATCACAGGTAAGCCTTATGACACGTTACACAAAGTGATTGGCAAACCGGAAGACGGCACCGGATCTCTTCGAGATTTTGGTATCGGTTACCGTGAAACCGCTTTGCTTGCGGATGGCAGTGTAGACTGGGACGCCGTTAAAAATAATATTAATTCATCGACCAAAGTCATTGGAATCCAGCGTTCGAGAGGATATGACTGGCGTTCTTCCTTCTGTATTGAAGAGATTGCGGATATGGTAGCACGCGTCAAGTCGATGAAAGAAGACGTCATCGTGTTTGTCGATAACTGTTATGGCGAGTTCACGGAGAAACGCGAACCGACGGAGGTCGGGGTAGATCTGATGGCAGGCTCACTAATCAAAAACCCTGGCGGAGGGCTCGCTGAAACCGGGGGTTACATATGCGGGAAGGAAAAATATGTACAACTTGCGGCATATCGTCTGACTGCACCTGGCATTGGCGGTGAGGTTGGTGCCATGTTGGGCACTACCCGCGGGATCTATCAGGGACTTTACATGGCCCCGACAATTGTGGGACAGGCCATTAAGGGAAGTACCTTCGCCGCTGCGATGTTTGCTGCCTCAGGATTTGTAACGAAACCTGCTTGGAACGAGACACGTACAGATTTGATTCAAGCAGTACAATTCTCCTCGGCTGAGCATCTGATCGCTTTTGTACAGGGGATTCAGCGAGCTGCAGCAGTGGATAGCCATGTGGTTCCGGAGCCATGGGATATGCCGGGTTACGAGCATCCCGTCATTATGGCGGCAGGTACGTTTATACAGGGTGGAAGCCTGGAATTATCAGCGGATGCCCCTATTCGAGAGCCATATATTGGTTACATGCAGGGAGGATTAACATACTCTCATGTTAAATATGGCGTTTTGATGGCGCTGCAAACGATGAAAGATCGTAAATTATTGTGAGTTTATCTAACACGTCATTGACACTTAGTAACAACTAAATGTACAATAAGGTGAAGAATAGATGACTGGAAGGTTGATGAACATGGGTGACGAAATTCGCAGAAATATGGCCTTATTCCCGATAGGTATTGTTATGAAACTAACGGATCTGTCAGCTCGTCAGATTCGATATTATGAGCAGCACAGCTTGATTGTTCCAGCGAGAACGTCAGGTAACCAACGTTTGTTCTCTTTTAATGACGTAGAACGATTGCTGGAGATTAAAGCTTTGATTGAAAAAGGCGTTAACATTGCCGGTATCAAACAGGTTATGAATCCGGTATCCAAGGAATCCGAAGAGGCGACGGTAATTACTGCTGACACAGAAGTGAAGCGCAGAGAACTGTCGGATACACAGCTGCACCGTTTATTGAAGCAGCAGTTGGTTTCTGGTAAGAGACCTGGACAAGTATCTCTCATTCAGGGAGAGCTTTCCCGCTTTTTTAATAAAAAGTAAGTTCGTGTAACGTGGAGGGTCAGCGTAAATCCGGCTTTTCGTTAAGTCGGCTCCTTGACCCGTGGAACATTCTAATGTACAAATATAACATGCAAGCAAAATAAGCAGAAAAGAAAGGGAGAGGTATCGTGAGTTATACAAAAGAAGACATTCTCCGCATCTCTAAAGAAGAAAACGTACGATTCGTTCGATTGCAGTTTACCGATTTGCTTGGAGCTATCAAAAACGTTGAAATTCCTGTAAGCCAATTGACTAAGGCTTTGGATAACAAAATGATGTTTGATGGTTCTTCCATTGAAGGTTATGTGCGTATCGAAGAATCCGACATGTACCTCTATCCGGATCTCGATTCTTGGCTTATTTTCCCATGGGTAGCTGAGAACCGTGTTGCTCGTCTGATTTGCGACGTATATCTTCCAGATGGTAATCCGTTCCCAGGAGATCCACGTGGCATCTTGAAACGAAACCTGAAGGAAGCCGAAGAAATGGGATTCACTTCCTTCAACGTCGGTCCTGAACCAGAGTTCTTCTTGTTCAAAACAGACGAAAAAGGAAACCCGACTAACGAACTGAATGACCAAGGTGGATATTTCGACCTTGCGCCTACGGATCTTGGTGAAAACTGTCGTCGTGACATCGTTATCACACTTGAAGAAATGGGCTTTGAGATCGAAGCTTCCCACCATGAGGTAGCTCCAGGCCAGCATGAGATCGACTTTAAATATGCTGATGCCCTAAAAGCAGCAGACCAGATCCAAACGTTTAAACTCGTTGTTAAAACGATTGCACGTCAGCATGGTCTTCATGCTACCTTCATGCCGAAACCGCTGTTTGGTATGAACGGTTCCGGTATGCACTGTAACCAATCCTTGTTCCAAGGCAAAGTGAACGCATTCGTTGACGAGTCGGACGAGCTGGGTCTGAGCAAAACTGCACGTCACTTCATGGCTGGAACTCTGAAGCATGCGCGTGCGTTTGCAGCAATTACTAACCCAACTGTGAACTCATACAAACGTCTTGTACCAGGTTATGAAGCCCCTTGTTATGTAGCATGGTCCGCCAGTAACCGTAGCCCAATGATCCGTATTCCAGCTTCCCGTGGTCTGAGTACACGTGTTGAGGTTCGTAACCCGGATCCGGCTGCGAACCCTTACTTGGCTTTGGCCGTTCTATTGAAAGCTGGTCTGGATGGAATCAAACGTGAGCTTTCCTTGCCAGCACCAATTGACCGTAACATTTACATCATGTCAGAAGAAGAGCGTGTGGAAGAAGGAATTCCAAGCTTGCCTGCTGACCTGAAAGAAGCTTTGAACGAATTGATCCGCAGTGAAGTAATCTGTGATGCTCTTGGCGATCACGCCCTGGCTCACTTCTACGAGCTGAAAGAAATTGAGTGGGATATGTATCGTACACAAGTCCACCAATGGGAACGCGATCAATACATTACTTTGTACTAATACCGGAAGCCCTTGGCGCATTAGCGCTGAGGGCTTTTTTATGTGAATAGTAGGAAATTAAAGAGGAGGAGGGTCAGTCCGGAAGCGATGTCTTATCGGAATGAAAGAGACAATACATAGGAACTGGAGAAAATATACATATTTTATATGTTGATATTTTCATATTAGTAAGATATAATTCAATTATATTTTGGGCAATTTAATTTTAAAATATTAATTGGAGATGTTGTTATGGAACAAGCGAAGCAGCTCGTAGCAAGCCAGCGAGCTTTCTTTTATACAGCCCAAACCAAAAATATTGATTATCGTATTCGTGCTCTTCAACAATTAAGACAGGGAATTCAGAAATACGAGCAACGGATATTGGACGCCCTGCGTGCGGATCTGAATAAATCTGAAGCTGAGGCGTATAGCTCTGAGATTCGCATCGTTTTAGGTGAATTGGATTTTGCATTAGATCATCTAAAAGATTGGGCGGCGCCAAAAGCTGTGCCCACAAGTTCTCTCATTCCTGATGGCGTGAGCACTATTTACTCCGAACCTTATGGGGTAGCTCTTATTATTGCACCATGGAACTATCCGTTCCAACTAGCCTTTGGTCCTTTAATCGGTGCGATAGCTGCGGGTAACTGTGCCATTATCAAACCATCTGAATTAACCCCGTCTGTATCACGACTTACTCATGATTTGGTCGAAGAGATCTTCCCTATGGAGTATGTAGCGGTCATGGAAGGTGAAGTTGAGACAAGCACAGCCTTGTTGAATGAGAAGTTTGATTACATCTTTTTTACAGGCAGCACGGGTGTTGGCCGCATTGTAATGAAGGCAGCAGCTGAACATCTCACTCCGGTCACCCTTGAATTGGGGGGTAAGAGCCCGGTAATCGTTCATAAAGATGCTGATTTGCAGCTAGCTGCTCAGCGGATTGTTCGGGGCAAGTTTCTAAATGCGGGTCAGACCTGTGTCGCTCCGGATTACTTGCTTGTACATCAAGATGTACACGACAAACTGCTTGAACTGATTGCGACAGAGATCAAAGACAAATTTGGTGAAGATGTGATACGAAATACTGATTTTCCTCACATCGTCAATGCTCGTAACTTTGATCGTTTATCGGTTTTCCTTAATGGTGAGAATGCTCTAATCGGTGGTCGCTCTGATCGGGATCAGCTGCTGATTGAACCAACAGTGCTTGGAAATGTGGATTGGAATTCGCCTGTTATGCAAGAAGAGATCTTCGGTCCTATTCTACCTGTGATGATATACAATGATCTTAACCCTCTACTGGATGAGATTGTGCGACGTCCAAAGCCGCTGGCGCTATATCTCTTCACAGAGGATGAGGAACTCCAGAATCAGATTCTGGAACAAGTCTCCTTCGGGGGAGGATGCATTAATGATACGTTATCACATATGACTTCACATTTTTTGCCGTTTGGTGGTGTTGGAGACAGTGGTATGGGGGCATACCATGGTCAGAAGAGCTTTGATGTGTTCTCTCATCACAAAAGCATCCTAAAACGTTGAAAAGTGGAATTAAAATTAGGTGAAACAAAAAAAGAGGTTGTCCTGGCGAACAGGACAGCCTCTTTGAAAATTTCATTTCATCTTGATTCGCTGCAGAGAATGCTAGTGAATATCGCGGAAAAGGCCAATGACTTTACCTAAAATGCTTACGTGTTTCAGGCGAAGTGGCTCAAATGTGGCATTCTCAGGCTGAAGGCGAATGTGATCTTTTTCTTTGTAAAATGTTTTGACCGTCGCTTCGTCATCTTCAGTCATCGCAACGACAATATCACCGTTATCTGCTGTTTGCTGCTGGCGCACGATAACATAGTCACCATTGACGATCCCTGCTTCAATCATACTGTCTCCAACGACAGAGAGCATAAATACCTTCTGTTCACCGACATAATGAGTGGGAAGGGGGAAATAATCTTCAATGTTTTCTGTTGCAGTAATAGGGACCCCTGCTGTGACTTTACCTACAACAGGAATACGGGCAACACTATGTGCAAACTGATGGGAGTGCTCGGATTCCTCTTGACTTAATAGTTCGATGGCTCTTGGTTTGGTAGGGTCACGTCTAATTAGACCTTTCTTCTCCAAGCGATCCAGGTGTCCGTGGACCGTTGAGCTGGAAGCCAGTCCAACAGCTTCTCCAATTTCTCGTACGGAAGGAGGATATCCCTTCAACCGGACTTCATTGCGTATAAACTCCAGAATAGCCTGCTGCCTGCTGGATATCTTCGACATACCGTATCAACCCCATTTTAGTAACGTTTGGGAAAATTATAACATAGAACCTCCGTTCGTACAAACATAAGTTCTAAATAAAATGCGATAAAATCAACGATTATGAATGGGAGTATAGCGTTTGTTACCAAACCGTTACGAAAAGTGAGAATTGGACTGTTATTTATAATCAAGTTACAGAAATTAGGTGATGAAAATAAAGCGAACAATTGTTCTAAAAATCTGTTGTACAAAACAAGTGTTCGTGTTATATTGATTTCAACAGATAGGAACAAACGTTTGGAGGACGATTGATATGAGATATTCTACTTATCAAAGTATTTATGAACCGGTGAATTCGGAAGCGGTCAAGTCTAACATAGGTCATGTTAAGAGATTGTTTGCAGATGCCAAGATTCCAACATGGATGTTGAAATTGATTATGGTATCGTTAATCATATTTGTTGGTTGCAGTACCGTTTTGACTGTATTTGCAGGGGATGAGGGTGACGTTCTTCCCGGAGGGAAAATAGCGGTGTCTCAGGGAGAGACGCTATGGAGCATTTCTTTGGAACATAAACCGGAAAATATGGATACACGTGTATATATAGAAGCAATGAAGAAAGTAAATCAACTTGAATCGACTTCAATTCAAGCAGGGCAAGTGTTGATTTTGCCTCAGTTTACACCCTAATTTCATGATTCATACGACCGTGTAAGTAGTAGCCTTGACAAGCTGCCTCGATCATGTCAAAGTTAGTATGACTTTGTATTTTTGGAGGGGACAAGCTTGGATATAGATAGCCTGGTAGCACGTATTAATGAATTGGCTCGTAAACAAAAGTCCACTGGACTGACGGAGGAAGAACTTGCTGAACGGGCCAAACTTAGAGAAATTTACTTGAGCAACATCCGCAGCAACTTCAGACAGCAACTGGATTCTATTGAAATTGTAGATGATGAAAACGATCAAGGCCGCCAAGGCAAACTCAAACACTAAAAGAAACCTAATGATATCTTGATGATATTTAGGTTTCTTCCTGTTATTTTGAGAATGCAAATTTATAGGGGGAATGTTGGTTTACGTTTTTTGTAAGCCGATACAAAGAAGACATAAAGGGGGATTCTCATGGCTCGTTCGTTCGAGAGAACGGTTCGGAAAAATTCAAAGCAGTTGAATCAGCAGCGCAAAAAAAATGGTCAACCGATTTCGGGTTCGCCCGGTGAAGACATTTTTAAAGGACGCAGTCTCCTGTTTCCTATTTTCCTGATCGGACTTGCGTTATTGTATCTGTTTATGAGCACATTTCTTGTTAAAGCTCCGATGACAACATGGGACTGGGTTACCATGCTGTTGTATGTATTTTTGGCTGTGATCTTTATGCTCCGCCGTCCTTACATTAAAATCGGGAGCAACCGAATTATAACAACCAAAGGGAATCGTGAACGCTCCATCGGAGTAGATGACATCGTTAAGTTCCGATTCGAGCAGGGAACGGTAGTTATCGAGCATAACAGCCGTGGCAAAAGATGGGTGTTCACTAAACTATTGAACCGTTATGATACAGATGCAATTTCGGAACGACTTCTGAAATTTGCCAAAGCACATCAGATTACTGTAGAAACAGACGAGAAAAAGTAATTATTCACAAAGGGGAAGATGACCGGAATGGCATTAAAAGCGATTTTGTTCGACCTGGATGATACTTTGTTGTGGGATGAACGCAGTGTGCGTGAAGCATTCCATGAAACTTGCCTGCTCGCTTCTCAAGAAACCGGCATTAAGCCTGAAGATCTGGAGGAAGCAGTTCGTAACGAAGCTCGAAGTCTTTACGAATCATATGAAACTTTCCCGTTCACCAAAATGATTGGCATTAATCCTTTTGAAGGTTTATGGGCTAACTTTACAGGTGGCGACCAACCTGAGTTCCGTCAATTGGAACAACTCGCTCCTGTGTATCGCAAGGAGTCATGGCGTCGTGGCTTGTTGAAGCTGGGTGTGGATCGGGAAGACTTGGCTGAACGACTCGCTTCGCAATTCGGGGCAGAGCGCAGATCCAGACCTCATGTTTATGAGGAAACGATGGATACGTTGCGACAATTGCAAGGCAAGTTCAAGCTATTGCTGTTAACTAACGGTTGTCCAGCACTTCAACAAGAGAAGTTGGACGGTGTACCTGAGCTGGCTCCTTTCTTTGATGAGATTATTATTTCGGGTACCTTCGGTAAGGGGAAACCTGACCCGTCGATCTTTGAGCATGCACTTAGCAAACTTGAAGTGAAACCAGAAGAGAGTCTGATGGTAGGGGATAAACTTACTACCGATATTCGTGGAGCTCTATCTGCAGGTATTCAGTCTGTCTGGATTAACCGTGAAAATAAGGTGAACCCGGAGTCGTATGTACCTGATCATGAAATTAAGCATTTGTCGGAATTAGAACGTATCATTGCTAACTTCTGATATCTCCATATTTTCTAGCCAAACATTGATAACTCAGCGAGTGATGCTAAATCATTCAATTAGTTATCAATGTTTTTTTACATAATGATACTTTATAGCTGTAATGTGTTGAAGTTTGGAAAAATAATAAAAAAAGGTATTGAAATGTTGGGACTGCTGATTTAGAATGTAACTAACATACTAGTATGACTAGTATGGAAACTAAACAAGCGGTGATCTTTTGACAAATCCAGGTTATGGAATCAGGAGTTATTGCTTTATTATTTTTATGTTTATTGTAAGCGCTTTACATAGTTTTGGGAAATATTAATTTTTGGAATACAAGAGGTATGGATGAGATTGGGCAGCAAGATAACAATCTGGACTAAGTATATCCATTTAAATCACATATATTGATATCGCTTACATTTCCAAATATTTATTATGCAGTGGGGGTGAAATTTCTGCAAGGTCTTCGATAGAAAGAAGAGAAGATGGGAGTTGTCATGAAGTACTTTTGATTTTATCAAGATTATGGATCGGAGTGAATCAGACATGAATTCAGAAACTGCAAAAAACACGCTTACGATGACCTCATTACGTAAAGAAAGCAGGTTAAGAACAGCAGGAGCCTTACTCCGCAAAGATTGGCAGCTGTATTCCCTATTAATACTTCCAGTTATCTATCTGCTTATTTTCAAATACGGACCCATGATTGGTAATGTGATTGCCTTTAGAAGATTTGTACCCGGAGGCAGTATTTTTGGTGAAACTTGGGTTGGGTTAAGGTATTTCCAGATGTTCGTACAAGACCCGACGTTTTGGAAAGTATTTGGAAATACATTAATACTAGGTGGGCTTGCATTACTATTCACTTTCCCGGTTCCAATTATCTTTGCTCTGCTTTTGAACGAAGTGAAAAGTAAACGCTTTAAAAAGTTTGTTCAGACTGCATCCTATCTACCGCATTTCTTATCCATCGTGATCGTAGCCGGAATGATTTTGCAGTTAACCGCAGTTAATGGATCAATAAATGGCTTGGTTGCATTCTTTACCGGAGACAACATTCCTTTTATGCAGCGTGCCGAATGGTTCAGAACGATCTATATTTCTTCAGAAATTTGGCAAGGCATGGGTTGGGGAGCCATTCTGTATCTTGCCGCATTGACAACCATTGATGATTCCTTGTATGAAGCTGCACGGATTGATGGTGCGAACCGCTGGAAACAAACGATTCATGTAACCATTCCGGGCATTTTGCCAACGATCGTTACATTGTTGATTCTGAATATGGGTAATTTTCTTGCCGTCGGATTTGAGAAAATTTTACTCCTTTATAACCCGCTGATTTATGACACATCTGACGTGATTTCCACTTACCTGTACCGGGTAGGTTTGCAATCCAGTAACTTCAGTTATGCTACTGCGATTGGATTATTCGAATCACTCATCGGACTCATATTGGTATTCTCGGTAAATGCAATCTCACGCAGATTAACACAACGAAGCTTGTGGTAAAGGAGGGACAACATGCAGGAATCAAAATCATACAAAGTGTTCAAAGTGTTTAACGCCATTTTTTTGCTGCTCGTGGTGTTCATCACGCTCTATCCATTCCTGAATGTCGTAGCGCAATCTTTCAGTAGCGAATCCTATATCAATTCAGGGAAAGTCAGCATCATCCCGAGAGGTTTCAATGTAGACACGTACAAGACAATCTCTCGAGACAGCATGTTCTGGACCAATTATAAAAATACGATTATCTACACTGTGGTGGGTACGTTGATATCCATGTTCATGACCACCATATTCGCGTATGCGATCTCCAAAAAGAGATTAATGGGACGCAAGTTCTGGACGATGTTTGCCGTGTTCACCATGTTTTTCAGTGGCGGATTGATTCCAAACTATGTCCTGATTAATTCCCTGGGTATGAACAATACGATGTGGGCGTTGGTTGTCCCTGGTGCAATCAGCATCTATAACATGTTAATTATGAAATCGTTTTTCGAGAACATGCCGGAGGAACTGGAGGAAGCTGCAGCCATCGACGGTTTGAACACATACGGTATTTTACTTCGCATCATATTACCGCTGAGTAAGGCTGTAATGGCTACAATGGTACTGTTTTATGCGGTGGGCCACTGGAACTCATGGTTTCCAGCCTTCCTCTACCTCGACAAAAAAGAGCTGTTCCCTGTGACCATCTATCTGCGCAACATGATTGCGGGTGCAACAGGAGGAGCTTCGGCGGGCGCATCAGCCGACAATTTGACTCAAATCTCTGCAAATATCAAGTCGGTAACAATGGTACTGACAATCTTGCCAATTCTCACGATATATCCTTTTGTACAAAGATACTTTGTAACCGGTATCATGTTGGGATCTGTTAAACAGTAATTCCAATCAAAATAGTTAATATCTATTCTACGCAAGGCGAACCTAAACCACATGCAGGGGGACAATGGAATGAAAAAGAGACCACGCAAGCTTGTAGGCAAGATGGTTTTGGCAACAATGATGAGTGTCGTTTTGGCAGCATGCAGCAGCGGTGCTGGCACAGAGAAAGCTGAACCAGAATCTAAGGGCGCAATGGAATCCTACAGCGTGGGTGAGACGTTTAAAGCGTCAGAGCCGTTTAACTTATCCATTCTTTATAGTGATCAGCCAGCATATCCATACAAGAAAGATTGGTTGCTTTTCCAAAAAATTACCGAGTTGACGGGTGTGACATTGGATCCTACGATCGTACCGATGTCCGACTATCCTCAGAAAAGATCTCTTTTGATCAGTTCAGGAGATGCACCTCTCGTTATACCTAAAACCTATCCGGGCGAAGAATCTGCCTTTGTATCATCCGGTGCGGTTTTGCCAGTAAGTGATTATGTTGACTTGATGCCTAATTTCAAGGACAAGGTAGAGAAGTGGGGACTTGAGGATGAACTGGAGGGTCTCCGGCAGGAAGATGGTAAGTATTACGTTCTCCCTGGTTTGCATGAAGAAGTGTGGCCTGACTATACACTGATTGTTAGAACGGATGTCTTTGAGAAAAATAATATTCCGATCCCTACGACATGGGATGAATTATATGAGGCTGCCAAGAAATTGAAAGAGATTTATCCGGACTCCATTCCATTCTCGGACCGCTTTGAATTCAACAGCACTTTAAATATTGCCGCTGCTGGTTTTGGAACCAAGGGCGGTTGGGGCTTCGGCAACGGCCTTACGTACAAGGAAGACAAGGATGAATTCGTATATACATCCACTACACCTGAGTACAAAGAGATGCTGACGTACTTTAACAAACTGGTGTCTGAAGGGCTTCTGGACAAGGAAAGTTTAACTCAAGATGATGATCAGGCAATACAAAAATTTGTCTCTGGCAAATCGTTTATCATTAACGGTAACTCCCAAACGGTTGTTCTGCACCGCAATGATATGAATAAAACATTGGGCGAAGGCAACTTCTCCATTGCAAAAATTACAGTTCCGGGTGGACCAAAAGGACAATTGATGTCTGGATCGCGACTTGAAAACGGTGTCATGATTTCCGGCAAAATTAAAGAAAGCGAAAACTTCAAAGCCATAATGCAATTTATTGACTGGTTATACTATAGTGATGAAGGCCAGGAGTTCACCAAATGGGGCGTTGAAGGAGAGACTTTCACCAAACAGGATGGTGTTCGCAAACTTGCGGATGATGTGAACTATAACGGGTTGAATCCTAAAGGCACAAAGGATCTTCGTATTGATTATGGTTTCTCCGGCGGTGTATTTGCGTATGGTGGAACTACAGATCTGCTGCATTCCATGTTTAGTGAAGAAGAGTTGAAATTCCAACAGGACATGAAGGATACCAAGGAAGTTATTCCAGCTGAACCGCCAATTCCATACTCAGACATTGACCGTGAACAGGTGACATTGCTCAGTACTCCTCTTAAGGATTACTCGGACCAAAATACACTCAAATTTATTCTGGGCGAACGCAGTCTCGACGAATATGATGCATTTGTGCAGGAACTGGAAGGACAAGGATTGTCCCAGTATCTACAGATTTCCAATGATACGTACAAAAAGTATAAAGAAAACAAACAGCAGTAGCAGATAAGCGAAGTTTAATCGATTGCCGTTTCGCTGAAAGCATTTTAGTGAAGCGGCAATTTATGCTAAGATGAATGAATACGGCTGAGAGGAAGAGGTTAAGGAATGTCACTTAATCAAAAGATTAGAGGTTCGACCCGGGCTTATTCATACGATCTGATAAAGGAACGAATTTTGCACCTTGAACTTGAGCCTGGTACGAAAATTTCCGAGAAAGAAATTGCGGACGAACTAGAGGTCAGCAGAACGCCAGTACGCGAAGCTTTTATGAAGCTTGCTGAAGAGGAACTGCTGGATATTATCCCGCAGAGCGGAACAATAGTCTCACATATTAATCTGGAGCATGTTGAAGAAGGCAGATTTATGAGAGAAAAAATAGAGAAGGAAATTGTAGCACTGGCTTGCGCCTCGTTTGCGGATGAATTCAAATTCAGGTTGGAAACCAACATCGCCATGCAGGAAGTGTGTCTGGATAAGAATAATTTCTATCGACTGTTTGAACTGGATGAGGAGTTTCATCAAATCCTGTTTCAGGGCACTGGTAAAATGAGATCATGGAAAATGCTTCAGCAGCTTAACATTCCGTTTAATCGTTTGCGCATCCTCCGCTTGTCTGAAGACATTAACTCGGAAATTATAATCTCCCAACACAAGGAAATCTACCAGCTCATCAAGGAACGCCAAACCGAACAAGCAATGAAGGTGATGGAAGCTCATCTCAGACTTGTCGTCGTTGAACAGGAGACGGTCAAAGCAAAATATCCACATTATTTTATATAGTTAACTTAATGTTGTATACTGATCCAAATGGTAACAAACCCCTGTTCGAATGGACAGGGGTTTGTTGAATGAACAATCATGTATTTATTAGGCTTGTTTAATAAAAGTAGGATCAGGATATGGATCAGCGACCCAGCCATCTTTTTCAATAAAGAGCCGAACAGCAATAATCTGTTTATTCTCCATCAAAGTAAAGAAGTGAGGAGTATTCTCTGGTACAGAAATGACGTCTCCAGGAGACAATTCTACATTAAAATAACCTACATCATCAGTACCTTTGATTACAAAAATACCTTTACCCGCAACAATTGCGCGGATTTCATCCTCAGCATGCGTGTGAATTTCTTCGAACTTGGCCAGTTTTGCTTCGATGTCTGGCGTTTGTTCGGACAGGGTGATGACATCCCAGATTTGGTATCCGCGACGTGCGGCCAGGTCTTTGATCTCATAATCATAGGTTTCCAAAACCTGATTTTTTTGATCATCAGTCAATCCAAAGTTATTTTGCAATTCAGCACTTAATTTGGATGCATCCCATTTTTCATAAAGTACTTCATATTTGTCCAAGAAATTTCGAACATTTTCGTCTCCAGTGATACGTTCGTTCGTATTTCGGATTACAATTTCAGCCATGTTCTTTCCCTCTTTTCCACTTGGTTTAATAGATATTATATCGGATGTCAATCTTTTTGTCGATTCACAAATTCGTTCTGGGTCCACCGAAACCCGCAATACAGCTGAATAAAACCGATCTTTCACATTAAGTTAGTTTCTGTTAAACTAAGATTTAACGTTTTGCGGGGGTGAAGATATTGGATAAGCTTAGTCTACAAGATGCATTAAAACAACGAATATTAATCCTCGACGGTGCGATGGGGACCATGATTCAACAAGTTGATCTAACCGGTGCAGATTTTGGCGGAGATGATCTGGATGGATGTAATGAAATGCTGGTACTTACACGTCCAGAACTCATACAGCGCATTCATGAAGAATATCTGGAAGCTGGTGCAGATTTAATCGAAACCAATACATTCGGAGCTACTTCTGTCGTATTGGCCGAATATGATATCCAGGATCGTGCTCGCGAGATTAACCTCGAAGCTGCTCGAATTGCGAGAGCAGCAGCAGATCGCTTTTCGACTCCGGAGTCTCCAAGGTATGTGGTAGGTGCGATGGGACCAACGACCAAGACACTCTCGGTTACAGGTGGCGTAACGTTCCAGGAACTTATCGACAGTTATTTCGAGCAAGCGCTTGCTTTAATCGAGGGAGGCGTTGACGCGCTACTGCTTGAAACTTCGCAGGATACTCTTAATGTTAAGGCAGGCAGCATCGGTATCCAGCAGGCATTTGAGCAGAGCGGTATGAAGCTTCCTTTGATGATCTCGGGGACAATAGAACCGATGGGGACAACCCTAGCCGGTCAGAACATCGAGTCCTTTTATATATCCCTAGAACACCTTAACCCAATTTCAGTGGGACTAAACTGCGCAACAGGTCCAGAGTTTATGCGTGACCATATTCGTTCGCTTTCCGCAATGGCTTCTGTTGCGGTCAGCTGTTATCCAAATGCCGGTCTTCCGGATGAGAATGGCAATTATCACGAGTCACCCGATTCGCTTGCTCAGAAAATCGGTGCATTTGCCGAACAGGGATGGTTGAACATTGCCGGTGGCTGCTGTGGAACAACACCAGCACATATTCGGGCGATGCGTGATACGCTTGCCAAGTACCCCCCAAGAGAAATGAACGGAACACATCCACCTGCGTTATCCGGGATTGATCCGGTATATGTCGAGCAGGACAACCGCCCATATATGGTTGGTGAACGGACCAATGTGCTTGGATCACGGAAGTTCAAGCGCCTGATCGTAGAGGGGAAATATGAAGAGGCTTCCGAAATAGCACGGGCTCAGGTAAAAAATGGTGCACACGTCGTCGACGTTTGTGTACAGGATCCGGACCGTGAAGAAGCTGAAGACATGGAAAAGTTCCTAGAACTTGTCGTCAAAAAAGTAAAGGTCCCGCTTATGATCGATACAACAGACGCCAAAGTTATCGATTTGGCTCTTCAGTACTCACAAGGTAAAGCAATAATTAACTCCATTAACCTTGAGGATGGGGAAGAGAAATTTGAGCTTGTGACTCCGCTTATTCACAAATACGGAGGAGCTGTCGTTGTAGGTACGATTGATGAACGCGGACAGGCAATCAGTCGGGAAGACAAACTGGAAGTCGCCAAACGTTCATACGATCTCCTGGTAAATAAGTATGGGTTGAAGGCAGAAGACCTGATTTTTGATACATTGGTTTTCCCTGTAGGCACGGGGGATGAACAGTATATTGGTTCGGCCAAGGAAACGATCGAAGGTATTCGGGTTATTAAGGAAGCGATGCCTGAGTGTCACACGATTCTCGGTATCAGCAACATCTCATTTGGATTGCCTGAAGCCGGTCGGGAAGTGCTGAACTCTGTGTTCTTGTATGAGTGTACGAAGGCTGGTCTCGACTATGCGATCGTAAACACGGAGAAGCTTGAACGGTATGCCTCCATTCCGGAGGAAGAGCGTAGATTATCGGAAGAGCTTTTATATAATACGAATGACGAAACACTCGCCGCATTCGTAGCGGCATTCCGTAACAAAAAGGTTGAGAAGAAAGAAAAGATCTCCAATCTTTCATTAGAAGAGCGTCTGGCCTCTTATGTTGTTGAAGGAAGCAAAGAGGGGCTGCTGCCCGATCTGGAACAGGCACTGGCCAAATTCTCAGCACTCGAAGTAATCAATGGTCCACTTATGCGCGGGATGGAAGAGGTAGGACGACTGTTTAACAATAATGAGCTGATTGTAGCCGAGGTTTTACAAAGTGCGGAAGTGATGAAGGCTTCAGTTGCTTATCTGGAGCAATTCATGGAGAAAAATGAAACATCAGTGAAAGGCAAGATCATTCTGGCAACTGTTAAGGGTGATGTGCATGACATCGGTAAAAACCTGGTGGAGATCATCCTGTCCAATAACGGTTACCGAATCATTAATTTGGGTATAAAAGTACCACCAGAACGAATTATCGAAGCATATAGAGAAGAAAAAGTCGATGCTATCGGTTTGTCCGGTTTGCTCGTTAAATCGGCACAGCAGATGATTGTCACCGCACAAGATTTACGTACAGCAGGTATTGACGTACCTATTATGGTTGGCGGGGCAGCACTTACGCGCAAATTCACCAAAAACCGGATTCGTCCTGAATATGACGGAATGGTTGTGTATGCGAAAGATGCCATGGACGGTCTGGATCTGGCAAACAAGCTGATGAACCCTGCTACACGTGAAGTTATGCAGCTGGAGATGGAGGCTGAAAAAGAAGCGGATGCTTCCAGCACAGAAACGGTTAATCCGCTGCCGGAGCTAACGCGAGTCGAACGGTCGGATATCGCAATCGACAATCCGGTTCTGGTTCCTCCGGATCTTGAGCGGCACACGCTCCGGAATTATCCGCTGTCGCACATTCTGCCATATGTCAACATGCAGATGCTGCTTGGTCATCACCTTGGTCTACGGGGTTCTGTAGAGCAGCTGCTCGCCTCAGGTGACCCCAAGGCAACGGACCTCAAAGCAGTCGTAGATGGGATCATGCACGAAGCTGTCCGGGATGGAATTATTCAGGCACATGCCATGTATCGCTTTTTCCCGGCACAGTCCAGCGGTAACAGTGTCATCATCTACGATCCGGAGAACACGAGCAATATTTTGCATACATTCACCTTTCCGCGGCAAAAGGTTGAACCATTCCTGTGTCTGTCGGACTTCCTGAAGCCCGTGGAATCCGGACAGATGGATTATGTTGGTTTCATGGTTGTAACGGCTGGACATGGTGTTCGCGAGCTATCAACGGCTTGGAAAGAGCAAGGAGATTATCTGCGTTCGCATGCTTTGCAATCCGTAGCTCTTGAAGTGGCAGAGGGATTAGCTGAACGTGTGCATCATATGATGAGAGATATCTGGGGCTTCCCAGATCCTGCGAACATGACCATGAAACAGCGTCACGGCGCGCGTTACCAAGGAATACGGGTGTCATTTGGATATCCGGCTTGTCCGGATTTGGAAGATCAGGGACCGCTCTTCAAGCTGATGCAGCCTGAGGACATTGGCGTGGAATTGACGGAAGGTTTCATGATGGAACCTGAAGCATCCGTGTCAGCGATGGTATTCAGCCATCCACAAGCCAAGTATTTTAACGTTGAAAAAGCATAATAATGAAGAGGTCAGGCAGAGCCCTCCGCATCGTCGGAGGCTTTTTGCTGGCAACAGAAAGAGGTGCAATCCGGATGGAACTATATTTCCTGGGAACTAATGCTGGTGTACCTACGCTGCAGCGGAATGTAACTTCCATTGGGCTCCGCATGTTGGATGAGCGAAGAGCTTTGTGGTTGTTTGACTGCGGGGAAGGAACCCAGCACCAGATTTTAAGTTCACCGCTAAAATTGAGTAAATTGGAGAAAGTATTCATCACCCATCTTCATGGGGATCATGTATTCGGGCTTCCAGGCCTGCTTTCCAGCCGAGCTTATCAGGGAGGAACTACCCCTCTTACGGTCTATGGACCGCCTGGAACGGAACGCATGATTACGACAGTGATGGAGTTAAGTCAGTCACGGATTAACTACGAGTTGAAGATTATCGAACATAAGGGTGGATTGCTGTTTGAAGATGAAAGCTTCATTGTAGAATCCGCATTGCTCGAACACCGAATCGACAGCTATGGGTACCGGATTACCGAGAAGGATCGTCCAGGCAGCCTCGACCAAGTTAAATTGGCAGAATACGGTCTGAAGCCTGGTCCTCTCTTTGGTCGTCTTAAACGCGGGGAGACGATTACTCTGAAAGATGGCAATGTGGTTCGTCCAGAGGATGTGCTCGGGGCTCCGAAGCGTGGCAAAGTGATAACGATTCTGGGTGACACGCGTCCTTGTGAAAATGTATTGCCTCTTGCTCAGCATGCAGATGTACTTGTACATGAAGCTACCTTTATGGACGATTTAGCGGATACGGCTCATGAGTATTATCACAGCACTGCGAAGCAAGCGGCCGAGGCGGCGAGAGCAGCAAATGTTGGAGAACTGATCATGACGCATTTTAGCTCACGCTACAAGGATGAAGATCAACTGCAGCCACTTTTGGAAGAGGCAAGGACCGTATTTCCAAACTCTAGACTGGCAAACGAGCATCAATTGATTCCTGTCATTTACCATCAGGAAATTTCCCGGCCTTGATTAGTGAGAGATGGTGATTCAAAAACAGTTTGTTTAAAGACAGCAACTGAACGGGACTGAGGGGAGGGATATGCCCTGAGGTCCCTTTTGCAATCTGTTCAGAAAGCGTGTAGGATGGGCAATATGAGCAGGAAATGAATTAAATTATTTTCCGGGAAAGCGCAGGAAATGACAAGCTTGTACAGAAGACGCGCGTGTCAAAACGTCTGAGTTCGATTCGGTTCGACTTGTTGCGTGTTTATACGAGCAACCCCATATTTTCTTCTGGAATACATAGCTATGGTTCAAGAAACAAACAATGGAATTTTAATTAAGGACATGAATGATTAATGGTCTAAAGAAAGGAAGTGCTCTGTATGATTAAGGCCTATCTGATTGATCTGGATGGTACTCTCTATCATGGCAGACATCGGATTGAGGGAGCGGATAAGCTTATTCAGACACTGAATGATCAAGCTGTACCTTATCTGTTTGTAACAAATAACTCTTCCCGTACACCGCAAGGGGTGGCAGATCACTTGAACGGCATGGGAATTCCAGCGGAAGCTTCTCAGGTATGCACCTCAGCTGTAGCTGCTGCGGAATATGTGGCTGAAGAGTCGCCGGGTGCCAAGGTTGCCTGCATTGGAGAAGAAGGACTGCTTCAGGCCATTGAAGAGGCGGGATTACTGCTGACGGAAGATAAACCGGAATACGTTATTCAAGGCATAGACCGTGAATTTTCGTATAAAAAGCTAACCAAGGCACTGCGCTGGATCAATGATGGGGCAAAATCCATTATGACCAACCCTGATCTTCAGCTTCCTTCGGATGATGGACTGACGCCGGGAGCGGGTACGATTGGTGCAGCGATTGAAGCAGCTGCGGGTGTTTCGCCAACGGTGATCGGCAAACCATCGAGCATTATCATGAAATCTGCGATAAGTCGCTTAAATCTAAACCCTGATGAAGTTGCTGTGATCGGGGACAATATGCGTACCGACATTGCTGCAGGAGCAGCGGCCGGATGTGAGACACTCTTAGTACTGACAGGTGTCACGACGAAACAAAATATGGATGGTCATATCAGCGCAGCGAAGGTACGACCTGATCATGTGTTTGATGATTTGCATAAACTGATTGAGTGGCTGTCGCAACAAGCAGGCCATGCATCCAAGAAGGGATAGATAACGATGCCGGAACTGCCGGAAATGGAAAATTACCGGACATTATTGTCCGCGGAGATACTTGACTTACCTATAACGGGTGTAACCGTCAATCGGGATAAATCCATTAACAAGGAGCCTGATGAATTCGCTCGCGAATTTACAGGCAATCGCATTATTTTTGTGGAGCGCCGGGGAAAACATCTTATTTTTCATTTGGCAAATGGAAAACGTCTAGTGCTTCATCTCATGCTGGGAGGCATGATTTTTTGGGGGACTGAAGCAGAGCGTCCTGATCGATCCACACAAGTTGAGATTCAATTTGGAGATCGCATCTTGTTCTTTATCGGACTTCGATTGGGTTATTTGCACCTGCTTACTTCCAAGGAAACGGAAGAAGCGATGTCCGATCTCGGACCTGAACCCTTGGATCGCCGAATGAATCCTGAACGCTTTGCTTCATTGTTAAAAGGGCGTCGCGGCACGCTGAAAACAACCCTGGTTAATCAGCACATCATTGCTGGAATTGGCAATTGCTACTCGGACGAAATTGCGTTTGCTGCAGGATTGAGACCCAGCTCCAAAACCCAGAATATCGCAAGTTCTCCTGAACTGACAGAACGTTTATTCCGTTCCATGCAGTCGGTGCTACGTGAAGCGGCTTCTGAAGGTGGTTATATGGAGATGCCATTGATGCAAGGAGATACAAAGACAGGAAGTTTTGATGAGCAATGCCGGGTGTACGACCGTGAGGGGGAAAGCTGTCCGCGTTGCGGGGGAACCATCGAACGAGTGGAAATTACGGGGAAGAAGGCTTTCTTCTGTCCGAATTGTCAGCATGAGGCTTAATCACGGAATCGGGGCACATGTCAGCACGAGAGGCGGATTTCTTCAAGCAGCCAAGAGAGCGTATGAGATGGGGGCTACGGCTTTTCAATATTTTCCGAAAAATCCCCGGAGCCTTGGCTTGAAAGAACCTGATCTAAAAGATGCTGAACGGTGCCGGGAGTGGTGTGAGGAGTATGGTATCGCATCCATTGCGCATTCACCCTATCCAACGAATCCGGCTTTGGGCATGACCCGTGGAGAGGCGGGTTTTCATGCTATCATAGCTTCCATACGGAATGATCTGGATATTGCAGAGGCTTGTGGTTCTGTAGGAACCGTGGTTCATTTCGGTCATCTCAAGAGTGATCAACCGCTCGAAGGATATCAAAATCTCATTCATTGTTTGGATACGGTTTTAAAAGATTGGAATGGTCAGGCCAAAATACTGCTCGAAAATCAGGCTGGTGACCATGGGCCAATGGGCACGACAATGGAAGAGATGATTCAGATTCGCAAGCTAAGCCAGTTTCCGGAGCATATTGCTTTTTGTTTCGACACATGTCATGCTTTTGCTTCAGGAATGTGGTCAAGCAATAGCGAACAGGATATGCTCCAAAAGGGTAGACAGCTTGGATACTGGGACTTACTTGCTGCTGTTCATTTCAATGACTCCAAATATGCTTCCGGTTCGTGCAAGGATCGACATGCCCAAATCGGGCAGGGATATATAGGCAGCAAAGCGATGCAAGAATTGCTTCGTGCGCCTGAGTTTCAGCAGGCTGTTGTTGTGCTGGAAACCGAAACAGGTGAAGATGGGACGCACAAAGGTGATATTGATGTCATGCGTTCCTGGCTTTAAATGGGGAGAGGAGCGATTGTATGCATGTTTTTTTGGATGACTACCGAGCATGTCCTAAGGGATTTGTTCTGGCTACGAATGCTGAAGAATGTCTAATGCTGCTCAGAGAAGGTGATGTGGATATCTTGTCGCTGGATTATGAATTGGGTCCGGATTCGCCAAATGGCGGTGAAGTAGCTGCTGCCATTGTACGGGAAGGGCTGTTTCCGCGCGAAATTTATTTACACACGTCCAGCATGTACGGCAAACGTCAAATGTACGAATTGTTATATACCAATAAACCTGACACAGTTAAGGTGCATAACGGCCCGATGACAGGTGAGGTTATGCTGCGAGTTGCTGCTGGAGAGCATAGCATATGAATCCAATAAATTCCAAGCTGCTGATGCGCAGTGTGTGGGAAGGTATTCCTCAGGCTGTATTTATCTATACCCCTCTATGCGGAACATGTGCGGCAGCAAGACGGATGTTGGAAATCGCAGAGCATCTGCTTCCTGAGAATACTATTTTTGAAATGAACATTCACGACATTCCCGATCTCGTTCAGCAGTTTCAAATTTCAAGTGTACCTGCTGTAATGTTGTTTGACGGAGAACAGGATACACCGAAAATGATCTACCGGATGAACTCCGTGGAGCATCTGCTGAACGAAATTCGAAAGGCGGTGCTGAAATGAGGATCATCTCGATGGAACATGTATCTCTCCGGCGTGAGGACAATCAGATCCTGGATGATGTTCAACTGCATATTGAGCAAGGTGAGCACTGGGTCATTCTGGGACGTAATGGTTCAGGCAAAACAACGCTGCTGGAAATGATGAACGGATATATGTTTCCCAGTCAAGGACGTATTGAGGTGCTGGGAAATCTATATGGGCAATGTGATGTACGGGAAGTCAGAAAAGAGATCGGTTATATCAGCCAAACGCTGATTGAGAAACTGGCGCTGCGAGATCCGGTATGGGAGGTCGTCGCTACGGGAGCATATGCCTTTTTGCGTTTTTATCAAACGATTCCAGATGAAGTGAAAACCAAAGCCATGAATCTACTTGATGAGGTGGGTTTCGCGAAACTGGCAAATCACCCGCTTGGGACATTGTCCCAAGGCGAGCGCAAAAAAGTCATGCTGGCACGTGCTTTGATGGCGGATCCCAAGTTATTAATTATGGACGAGCCTTGCGCTGGACTCGACCTATTTGAACGGGAAAAAATGTTGGCTGAAATTGACCGACTTCGTCAGCGCAACATAACAGTAGTATACGTAACGCATCATGTAGAGGAGATCATGCCGTTATTTACCCATGTAGCATTGATTCGTGAAGGGCGCATTGCAGCGGCAGGAAACAAACATGAAGTTTTAACAGAGGATACAATTAAGCATACGTACGATATTCCGGTCGAAATCCAGTGGGATCATGATCGTCCGTGGATACGCGTGCGTTCTGGAGGGTAACACAATTTGAGTACACAGTCGTCTTGGGGAGAAGGAGACTTTTCCCGTTTTATCTGCACAGCCAATCATGGTTTTGCGCCATATGCTCAGGAAGAATTGCGCCGAACATTCGGTGCTGTTAAGAGTACAGTACTAGTACCGGGTGAAGTACTGCTTGCCGGTTTGCCGGCAGCAGAAGAAGAGGTAGCGATTAAATTGCTTGGAGAAAATCCAACGTTCTTACGTCATATCCAGCCTGTTCAGTTTCAGGAGAACACGGAAGATTCTGATCAAGCCATGGGGAAACTGGTCGCCTTTATCACGAACCATACCGAATTGACCGGAACTAACGTTGCACTACAGGTTCGGAAGACGGAAGATTCATTCTGGCGTGAGAATGCAGCTTCATTAAAACAGTTGCTGACCGAAAAGCTTGATGAACTTGGGTGTGGATGGGTTGTTCGTGATGCCGATTATATCATTTCTGTGTTTGCTGCAGATGATGTAATGTATGCTGGTATTTCACGACCCGAACAGAACCTTTCCGACTGGAGCGGGGGGGCTGTACGATTTCAAAAAGAAGAAGGTCAGATTTCGCGCGCCAAATTCAAGCTGCTTGAGGCAGAGCAGACATTTGGCATAGACTTCACATCGTTTCATAAGGCGCTGGATATTGGTGCCGCCCCTGGTGGTTGGACGTCATTTCTGCTTGAACGCGGACTTGAAGTAACAGCGGTGGACCCAGCCAAAATGGATGCAACGCTTCTGCAGTCGCCCAAGTTGACGTTCCTGAAAAAAAATGCAGGTGATGTTCGGTTCCGCGAGGGAGAGTTCGACCTGCTTGTCTGTGATATGAGCTGGAGTCCCAAGCTGATGAGCCGTCTCGTCTCTGACCTGTTATACAGCCTTAAATCTGGTGGTACAGCGGTTGTTACTGTAAAATTGCTGCATAAGAAACCACTCGCGCTGATCAAGGAAGTGATCGATACGTTTGAGCGTTCACGGATGCAGATCCAGCGTTCCAAGCAATTGTTCCACAATCGTGAAGAGATTACACTTTATATGATTAAATATTAAGCTAGTAAAGAATTGAATTTTCTACTTTACAAGTTCTTGAAGATTGTACTATAATGATACCAATATTAACCATAACGAATCAAAGGGAAAGCATCCCGAGGTGAGCAAGTCCGGATAAACGGACTGTTCCGCTTCGGTTGAGCTTTCCCTTTTTTGGGTTGCAGAATAGGAGGGATAGAAATGAGATATCCGGCCAGGCTGGAGCACGGAAGCCTGCTGGGAGGACGATATCGGATCGTGTCCATACTGGGTTCTGGTGGGATGAGTCACGTATATAAGGCAGAGGACATGAAATTGCCGGGCAAGATGTGGGCTATCAAAGAAAGTGTAACTGCGCTGCCATGTGAAGCAAATATGGAGACGGAAGCCGCTCTTCTGACTTCACTCAGGCATCCAAGACTGCCACTGATTGTTGATTTTTTTGTACCGGATGAAGAGGGGTATACGTACCTGGTGATGGAATACATCGAGGGTCAAACATTGAGCGATTATCACAAGCAATGTCGCGGGAAGATACCACTCGAACATATGACAGAGTTTACACTTCAACTGCTCGATGTGCTCAGTTATTTGCATGGTCTGAATCCGGCAGTAATCTATCGGGATCTGAAGCCGTCCAACATTATGATCACACCAGACCATGAAGTCAGACTGATTGACTTTGGAATCGCACGAAGCTTCAAGGCTCAGAATGGGGAAGATACGGTCAAACTGGGTACCGCAGGGTTTGCGGCACCTGAACAATATGGTACTGGGCAAACTGATGCACGGTCTGATTTGTATGGGCTCGGAGCATTACTGCTCTATCTTATGACTTGTGGCGCTTATACAGAATGGATTCAAGGTGTCGAAAGCTCCATACGAAGTGACGTTCCACGCACCTACATTCCAGTTGTAAGGCGATTGTTGAGGCACAATCCGGAGGAACGTTTCCAATCTGCAGACGAAGTCCGCAAAGAACTGCTTCGCAGACCAGGAGTAACCCCGAACAGTGAAGTCACAACACTGACAATTAGCGGTGGCACCAGAGTTATTGCGCTGACAGGGGCATCCTCTGGTGTTGGGGTTACACATACAGCTATAGCTATCAGCCATTATCTGGAGAGACAGCATTTTAAGGTGGCAGTCATCGAGATGTCCCCACGCTCCCAATCGTTTGCAAGGATTCAGCAAGTTGCACTAGCTGGAAAACCATTATCTACAGGCAGGCAGTTTGAAGTGGATGGGGTGCACTATTGGAAACAGTCCGGGCGAGCAGATATTCTGTCGTTGCTTGGAGGCAGCTATCAATTCATCGTTATGGATCTGGGTAGCGGTCAAGATCAGAACCGGCTAGAGGAATTTCTCAGGGCAGATCTGCCTATTGTTGTTGGTTCAGGCGCAGAGTGGAAACAAGCCGAGATCAGCGCTTTTGTCCGTTCGCACCATCGTTTTCCGAGAGACAAGTGGATTTATTGTCTTCCGCTAGCAGCCTCTGATGCCGTTCAGCGTGTACGCAGATCATTGGATACCTCAAGTGTGTACGGTCTACCATTACACATAGATCCTTTTGACAGAGAACCACAAATGGACAAGGTATTTGCCCATATTCTAATGGATATGATCGGGCATCAGCCCAAGAAGCGTTCGTTTTTTGCAAGAAAAAAGATTCATGATTAGAGGAGATTGTGAAAGGAGAGCCCTTTTTGTCCAAATTAAGAAAACAAAGCCGACAAATGATCTATGCCGGACTAACCGGAGCGGGAGCAGTAGGGTTGATATTCGGAGGATACGTCATCTATAACGTTATGACGATGAATGATACCAGATCTGAAATGGAGTCCCGGTATGCTTCAGCATACGAACAAAAGGAAGCTGAATTGCTTCAGCAATGGAACACAGGAGCTCAGGGCTGGGTAACGGTTCGGGATATTGAAGCAGGAGAACCAATCTTGCATGAGGATATTAAGCTTATTGCAGTCCCGGATGCTCAGGCACCACGTAATTTATGGTCCAGTACCAAACAGATGGAAGGTCAAGTAGCCAAAATAGAACTAAAAAAAGGAACAGCCATTACAACCGAAATGGTATACGAAGACACGCCAGCCCCGGCAGATCTAAGAAATCGCGAACTGCAGGTCGTTTTATTACCATCTTCACTCGAGCAAGGCGACAACATTGATATTCGTATCCAGTTTCCAACTGGTCAGGACTATATCCTTCTGTCCAAAAAGAAAGTGGAACGCTTAAATGCAGCAACGTTGTGGATTACGATGACAGAAGAAGAAATTCTGTCCCTGTCCAGTGCAATCGTAGATGCCTACTTACATAAAGCTTCAATATATGCACTCACTTATGTTGAGCCTCAATTCCAGACAGCTGCAATCCCGACGTACCCTGCTAACAGTGAAGTATTGAAACTGCTGGAAAGCGACCCGAATATCGTTCGCAGGGCAGAACAGGAGTTGTCGAGACAGGTAAGGAGTTCGCTTGAAAGCTCCCTTGCTGCAGCTATGACAGTACCATCACAAAGTGTTGAACAAGATGTTGCGCAATCATCGGTGTCCTATAACAGCAGACCTGGCTCCAATAATACTACCGACGATGTAATATGGAATGACGGAACAGGAAGCAAGCTTGAAAGTCATAATGCAACTGACTCTACCACATCATCGGACGAACAAAAAAGTTTGCTGACCGGTGGGGAATAGTAAGAATAAACAAATAATTCATTTCACTTAAATTCGGTTAACAACGATTTAATTATATCTTGAAAGGGGTGTGGCCGCTTTGCATACTTGGATTTTTGCCGGTCTATGTGAGAAAAATGATCTGATGTTATATTTGAGCAAAATTTTAGCTGCTTCAGGCAAGCGGGTTTTGCTGGTTGACGGAACATTACAACAAAAGTACGGGTATGGGGTGGGGGAAGCGCAGCATTCGCTCCGAATTACCGAATTTGAGGGTTTTGATATTGCCTGTCATTTTGTGACTTCGGCTGCAGTTGAGAGTCATTTGGAGGCAAGCGGAGAAGGACTGGAATCGTATGATTATGTCTTATATGACATGGAAACCTCCCATTTTGCTTCAAGGGAACTCTGGCTCACTGCTGATATTCGTGTCTGGGTGAGTGATTACGAGCGTTACAATCTGGAACGAGGAAAAGGCTGGTTGAGGCGGCTTCTTGAAGAGCAGTCCTTGCCAAGTGAACTTCCGTTTCAGCGCATTCTAATCAATGCTGTGGACTGTAAACTGGAGGAACGTTATCTATGGGCGTATCTGGAGGGAAGTCCATTCGTATGGACAGGAGAATCATTGATGCTTCCATGGGATGAACTGACAGCTGCAGTGAAGCTGGAAAATGAACATCACCGTCGGGTTCTGTTAGGACCGTTATCACGTAGTTACAAAAAATCGTTGTGCCGACTATTTGAGCAGTTGACCGGATGGGAAAGTGTTCGGAGCCGCCGGGCCATTAAGGAAGCGGAAAGGATGAGAGCATGAGTAACATATTATTTTGGAGCCCTTTTGCAGGCTCAGGCAGTACGTCCAGTGCAGTAATTAGCGCCTACGCCATGGCACTTCAGTACAGAACCAGAATTTTATTAGTTAATACAGGTCCTGCCGAGAGTGGGATCGAAGCCTCCCTCCCATCCATGGAATCCGGGCATACTGACTCTCTATTCAGATTTGAAGAAGGAGGCTGGGATGCAGCCGAACGTTTACATACAAGCGGAAGCCTGAACAAGCATAACTTGAGAGATTATACGAAGCCTTTGCTTCAGGAACGGTTGGATCTGCTGACGGGTAGAATTAACAGGATGGAGCGCTCACAGAAAGAACATGCGGATACACTGAAAGCTCTGCTGAACGTGGCGAACGAGTACTATGATCTGGTTCTGCTGGATGTTGACCGTGATGGTTTGGATGCGGCAGCTTTATTGGCGCAGGCTGATTATGTTGTAGTGAACTTGACTCAAAACATGAGGGATCTGGAATTGTTTTTTGAACAAATAAGGCCCGAAAAGTTAAACAACCAAAATATGCATGTTGTTATCAACAAGTATGATCCGCAAGCGCGTGCGACAGTCAACAATATCCGGCGACGATTCCGTTACAAAGGTTCGATATCGATATTGCCCTATACGACTGGGTTTCTGGATGCGGCGAATCGAAGGGATACAGCTGCATATCTACAGCTTGAAGGATTAAATGACAGCCGGGATCCTCGTAAAGGGAGCATGGCCGCCAGCATGGCTGAACTCGCTCGCCTGATTATGGACGGCGCAGGTATGCGTACTGTTCTGCAGAGGCTGGAAAGGGGAGCCTGAAACTCCGATGCTCTGGAATATGATAGGGATCAGTTTCATTTTAATCGTAGCTTTTACATACATCTGGCTCAAAACCAAGGCTTTCAATCGGCATAAAAATGCAGCAATGCCTGAACGGGAAGCATTCACGATTGAAATGCTTACTGAGCAGGTAAAGAACTCGCTTCATGAGTTGAGCCATAGTCAGCTTGCTGATGTAGGGCTTCATGAAGAAGAATATCGCAGGAGAATCAATCAGCGTGCCGAGATGAGAAAAGCACTAAAAGGTTGTGTCTCTGGCAGTATTAGTGACAAAACGTATGTTAAAAACCTGATTGGTGATTTACTCACTCGAAGCATTGGTTTGAACAAGACTAATGTTGACGAGGTCATACTTTTCGCGGAACCGGAACTCTTATCCATCCAGGATCAGTTTGAGATTGTCTTTTATCTATACCGGCAGCAATTCGGCGTGGATGCCTTGTCGCGCTTAATTGATACCTACGATCTGGGTAGGCTCCGATTGGAGGATGGTGCCGATGATGGTGGTGGATATTACATTTCTGAGGAAGACATCCGTTACGTATTCGAATGTGAATACCGTGAACTCGGGTTTAGGGAAAAAACGGATATTATCGTCCAGCGGATCTATCAACATTACAAAGGCTTCTCAGTTGTAGATGAAATCAGAGACCAGCGCATTGACGGGGTTAGCGGTGGGGTTAGCGGCATGCTGGATGCCATGCATGACATGAGAGTTCAGCATCAAGCCTCGTGGAATGATCTGTTGGAAGATGGATTCGAGGAAACTCCGGTTGAAGTTCCCTTAAGTGGTATGGAAAGTGTCTGGATATTTTATAAAGGGAAGTCCATTCATCTTTCCTTTCTCTCGTTTGGCAGTATTCGTGAACTGAAAAGGGTATGTCAAAATATTTATAAATATAATTACCCTGGCCAGCTGTCTGAAGCGAATGGATATAAGGTCAATGAAATGAAAGATGGATCCCGTGTTGTTGTGGTTCGTCCTCCTTTTGCGGAGTCATGGGCGTTCTTCGTCCGGAAATTCGATATTCCGAATGCTTCGCTGGAGCAGTTGATTACAGGTAACAATGCTGAGCTGCCAATTACATTATTGCAATATCTTATGAAAGGAAGCCGAATTACGGCCGTAACTGGTGCACAGGGATCTGGGAAAACAACTCTGTTAATGGCGATGGTTAAGCATATTTATGCCTCATACACCCTGCGTGTACAAGAAATGGCTTTCGAGCTGCAGCTGCGGCGAATTTACAGTCGGCGTAATATTTTGAGCTTTCGGGAGACGGAACATATTTCAGGGCAGCAAGGACTGGATTTGCAGAAAAAAACAGATGGTACGGTCAATATTCTGGGAGAGGTTGCGAGTGATGAAGTTGCTGCCTGGATGATTCAGATGTCTCAGGTTGCCAGTTTGTTTACCCTGTTTACCCACCATGCCAAAACGTTCCGTGATCTGGTATTTTCACTACGCAACTCTTTGCTCAAAACAGGCATGTTTCAACATGAGCACATCGCCGAGGAGCAGGTCGTCAGTGTCATCAATTTCGATGTACATATGAAAAAGGATCCCGAAGGGCGCAGATACATTGAGCGAATTACAGAGTGCTTGCCCCGTGCGGAGCAGGTTGACAGTGTAGAAGAACGGGCCGGATTTGCTTTTCAAAATGTAATTGAATTTAAGGATGGAGAATATGTAGTTACCGCTCCCATTTCCACAGGCAGCATTATGGATATGCGGGATCAAATGACCCTACAGGATGCGGCACAGTTTGAACGATTTATCGAGCAGAACTGGGGTGAAATGCATGACAACTAAATCGTTGCTCATCATCCTGCTTGGTGTATGTTTATCCGGGCTGGTGATTACGCTTCTGGTTCTAAATCTCATTCATAAAAAGGGAAGAGGTTTCAACAGTAAAGTTCCTGGAGCATTAACTCCCACGTTCAGTCGAACGGTGTGGATGAGGTCATTTCTGCTTCAAGCCTACCGTTGGGGAATGAGGGTACCGCTCTTATCGTCCTACATCTATCTGATCCAAAAGCGGATCTCTTTCAGGCATGTTGGAGACGAAGTATCACTACGACGCATGACCATGACGGTTGTTATGATTATTGCCGGGGGATATGGCAGCATCAATGTAGTGCTGTTTCTTATGCAGCCGGGCATCGCTTTTGTCATTTTGTCTGTACTCTGCGCTGTGGTGCTGAATAGTCTTGTCGTGGATATGTGGCTGAATCGGATCGAGAAGCGGCTGCTGGTTCAAATGCTGGATCTGTTTGCGGATGTGCGACATCGTTATCATCAGCACGGAATGATCGAAGAAGCACTTTATGAAGCAGGAGAAGCAGGTGTAGGCGAAGCAGCCGAGCAGGTGCTATTGATCTACGAGGCATTAACATCACCAGACCCCAATGAAGCTTTGGAGCGATATTATGAGATTGCACCCAATCGTTTTCTGAAGGCTTTTGCCGGCATTTCATTTATGGTAATGGAATTTGGTGATAAGGACAGGAGCCAAGGATCAATATACCTAAAAGGTTTGGGAAACCTGACCCAGGAAATTCATTTGGAAATTTTGCGACGGGACAAGCTGGATTACCTCTTAAAAGGGTTAAATATGATTGCACTGGCTCCGGTATTGTTCACGGCTCCCATTGAACGCTGGGCAAGGGGAAGTTTTCCGACCATGGATGAGTTTTACCGCAGCAAGCTTGGATTTATAACCAAAATATCAATTTATATCATCATTATTCTTGCCTATTTGTTACTGCAAAGACTTCAGCAGTACGATGAAACGCGATATCGAGCTGGACGCAAACATTCTCTCGTGGATCGTTTTTTATACCACCAGACCTTCATTCGCAAATTGAGCATGTTGTTTGCAGCCAAGCCAGGTACTACAAATTACAGCCAAACCATAAGGCTCATGCGGGAAAGCAGCACTGAATTGAAATACGAATGGCTGGCAATCCGCAGACTGATGTTGTTTGCTAGCTGCTTCGTTCTGTCTATCGGTTGTGTGTTGCTGCTTCATCACATTGAACGGAATCACGTTCTGTACGATCCGGTAAGAGATGACCGAATGTTTGGTGCAATGGCCGAAGCGGAACTGAATCAGGCTGCGGAAAAAACAGCTTTGGACCGTGCGGTTATGGAGCGGGTAGGCATGAAACGTGGAGTAACCTATGATGAAGTGTTTAACACGTTACAGCAGGTTTCCCCCATTCAACTCGACCCTGATACGCAGACCGAAACGAGCCTACGCATTATGCAAAAGCTGGAGGTATACAACAAGCAGTACTTGCATTGGTGGGAGCTAATCATTGCAATATGTATTGGTGCAGTTGGATATTACATGCCTATATGGCTCATGATGTTCCAGCGTAAAATGCGCAGCATGGACATGCGTCATGAAATATACCAATACCAGACCGTTATTTCCATTTTACGTGAGATGGATCGGATGTCCGTTGAAGAGATCCTGGAATGGCTTAATCGCTTTGCTGTTATTTTCAAACGGCCATTGCAAAAATGTCTGTTGCATTTTGAACATGGGCCTGAGATCGCACTTGAGCAACTGAAAGAGGATGCGGGCTTGCCTGAATTTCAGCGGCTGGTGGATAAACTGCAGCTTGCGCTCGGCAAAATTTCTATTCAGGAAGCATTCGATGATCTGGACAGCATGATGGCTTTTTATTTTGAACAGCGGAAGCAGGAATATACCAAAATGATCGATGTGAAAGCCTCATGGGGAAGAATGATTGGATTTACACCGATGTACGCCCTTATTTTTCTTTATCTGGTGATCCCGCTTGTGGGCATGAGCTTCCTGCAAATGAACATCTATTATGAACAAATTCAGAAACTGTAATGGTTGATGCTTGAACCTATCAGGTCCGAGATATATTTAAATATTAAAACCTAGGAGGATTTAACATGAACAATGCTTCAAGTGCTTTAAAAGTGGCAGCAGGGATCTTTTTGACTATTGCCCTCATTACGATTGTGGTGCTGCTGTTTATTTCGGCCCAGGAGGCGACCAAAACGGCACAGAACAACTTTGCTGACATTCAGACCGAATTGTCTCAGGCCGCTTTTACAGTATATGACGGGACAACAATCAGTGGGTCACAGGTTACAAATGCGCTGCGTAAATATGCGGACAAAGATCAATTTGGTATTCAGGTCATTACAGGGAAAAACAAGGGCGGCCAGTGGTATGGCAATGAATTAAACATTTCCCAGGACATTAATAATGCGGATTACGGTTCGGTCATTGCTCCAGACAGCAAAGTGGGCAGCATTAACCAGACCATGAGTGAAAAAGACAATCAATACGTCAACCCGAGTGGAAAGTTCAAGGCAGTTATCGTAAAAGATAAATCCAATGTAGTAAGAGGACTGATCTTCCAGCAATCCTGACAGGAGTCGGTTTATAGTGTCCCAAAATACACAGCAACTCATGTTGTTTTGTACCGCGATTGTCCTGTTTGTAACAGCCTGTCTGTATGGACAACAGAGTGTTAGCGTTATATCCAGTGCGTTGAGTTCTACTATGAACACTACAGAAAACATGGAAGGTAGAATGAGTACGACATTAAACATAAGCAAACCACTCAGATACAGCGGAGCTGAGGTATTACATACGGTAAGACAAATGACAGGCACACCGGTCGAAGTCCATGTGGACGGGAATACGTATGCGATAGATCCGCTTATCAACAAGAGTGCGACTATACCTGTTTCCGTATCCGCCTCATACAGGCCAGAGTTTATAAGAAGTGAGAGCGGGGAACTGCTTAAAATTGCGTTTTGGAAGGAGGCCAGTATCAATTGATAAATGCTGTATCCAAGCTGCTAGCAGTTATGCTGGCAGTACTTCTGCTTTATGTATACCCGGCTTCTGAAACGGCAGATCGACAGGATGATATGACACGAATGACCGTATATCAGACGGTTACCCGTTTTGTGGATTCAGTCCGAACCAAAGGGTATATTTCTCCTGGCATGTATGCCGAATTTGAAGAACAGCTGGCGCGAACAGGCAATGTCTATGAAATTACGATGGAGCATTTGCACAAAAAATATGTCCCTCACTATACGGACCCAATGGATCAAAGCACGTTCACAGGTACGTACGAGACGGTACAGGATGGATATTATTCGGCGCAAATTCTTGAAACATTGTTTCCTGACACAGATACGTTTCCAGGTGATGATCTGCTCCGCAGATATACGCTGACACTGGGGGATTTTTTCACAATCACACTTAAGAATACCAATCGGACACCCGCCATGCTGTTTCGTGAGTGGCTATACGGCACAGACCCTGCATCAGCAGTATTCACCACTTATGGAGGCATGGTTCTTAATGAAGATTACTGATTTGTCCATTGTGTTTATTCTAATTTTTCTGCCCTTCTTTTGGATCGTTTCCCATAACACTCAAGATGCGGAAGAAGCCCAGATTTTAAGTCAGAGGTATAGATCGGCCCTCCAAACGGCAGTACTGGATGCGGGAACCGTAATGCATCAGAACGAGAAACAAAACAGTGAGGCAGGCTATGACTCCACCAAATTTGTGAAGGCTGATAAAGAACTGGCGCTGCAGACATTCACGCAGACGATGGCTTTGAATATGGGCATACAGGATAATCCCAATGCGATAAAAGCATTGTTTGATTACATACCGGCCGTCGTCGTACTCGATTATGATGGTTATTATATTTTGGCAAAGGAGACGGAGTTGACGGGTGAACCTGATGATTCTTTCCGACAGGTATGGGGTCCTAAAATACCCTATACTTACGCTGATTCTGATGGCAGCAGCATTAATTTTACACTCGATGGGTATGTGTACGCGTATGATGCCAGTCAGGGGAAATGGATCGAAGGTTTTCAGAACGAACTTGCTTTAAGTACGGGTATTCCATTGCTGCAAGATACAGAATTGTTTGATCAGGTCAGGCGATCCCGCATCGTTATGAGTATTCAGGAAAACCTCGCCGAGGTCATCAATCGACATAATGAGTTCGCAAGAAGAAATGGGATTTCCTATACGTTTACCCTGCCGCTCATATCACAGGAAGATTGGTACAATTCCATCAATGACACAGGGATCATGGCCTTTATCCAGGGTTTGCCTGTTGGTAACCAGAAAGTTAATACATATGCCATTGGTGGCGGTAGACTGGTGAAAAGAACAGCCGTGATCGGAGGTGTAGAATCTTCAACCGGTATTAAGTATTATTATCCAGCAACTTGTCAGAACAATCTTCGAGCGGAGGAAGTTTTTACGGATGCGAAGCAGGCTGCGGCGGAAGGGTATTTTGAACACAATTGTTACATTAATAAAGTCATTTATTGAGAAAGACACTGCGCTATTTCATTACTTTCAGAAAAGGCAGGTCCTGTGCTAAAATAGGGTTTTAGTTCAGAACTTGACCGGTATCAACAATACCGATTAAAAAGTAATGTCAAATAGATAGGAGCAACCTCATCTTATGAGTTTATTGTCAGTAGAGAACGTGAGTCACAATTTTGGAGATCGCACGTTATTTAAAAATGTATCTTTTCGTTTGCTTGCTGGAGAGCGTGTAGGCTTAGTCGGGGCAAACGGTGTCGGAAAATCCACGTTGATGAATATTTTGACTGGGAAGTTGCTGAAAGACAGCGGGAAAGTGGAGTGGACGCCAAAAGTCCGCTACGGATATTTGGACCAGCATACCAAGCTGACTCCAGGCAAAACCATCCGCGACGTATTGAAGGATGCTTTTCTGCCACTCCTCGAGCTGGAAAAGGAAATGATGGCCATTACAGATCAAATGGCTGATGCGGACCCGGACCAGCTGGAAAAACTGCTGGAAGAAATGGGCGAAATCCAGGAACAACTGGAGCAGGGCGATTTTTATCTGATTGATGTAAAAGTGGAAGAAATGGCAAATGGTCTCGGTTTGTCCGCGATCGGACTTGATCGTGACGTTGCTGCGCTAAGTGGTGGCCAACGGACCAAAGTACTGCTCGCCAAACTGTTGTTGGAAAAACCGACAGCTCTTCTGCTGGATGAGCCAACTAACTATCTGGATGTCGAGCACATTGAATGGTTGACGCGTTATTTGAAAGACTACCCATATGCGTTTATCCTGATCTCGCATGACACGGAGTTCATGAATGAAGTGGTAAACGTCATTTATCATTTGGAATTCGCCAAACTGACGCGTTATGCAGCCAACTATAACAAATTTCTCGAAATGGCGGATATGCAGAAAGCACAGCACATTGATGCTTATGAAAAACAGCAGGAATATATTAAGAAACAGGAAGATTTCATCCAGCGCAACAAGGCACGTGCCTCGACTTCTGGACGTGCCAAGAGCCGTGAGAAGCAGCTAGGCAAGATTGAGCGAATTGATCGCCCGGATGAAGCAGCGAAACCAACATTCAACTTCAAAGATGCGCGTGCGAGCAGCAAAACGGTATTCGAAGGAATTGATTTTGAGATTGGTTATTCCTACCCATTGCTGCCTAAAATGACAATGACCATAGAACGAGGCGAGAAAATAGCCATCGTTGGATGTAATGGTGTAGGTAAGTCGACACTTCTTAAAACCATATTGGGCAAAATACCGCCGATTAGTGGTAAGACGTTCTTGGGGGATTACCTGGAAACAGCTTATTTTGAACAGGAAGTCCGTGCCGGAAATATTACGCCTATTGAAGACGTGTGGAATGAGTTCTCCCATTTGACACAGAACGAAGTAAGGGGCCACCTGGCCCGCTGTGGTTTGAAAAATGAGCATATCACCCGTCCGCTGAGTGCGCTTAGTGGGGGAGAACAGGCGAAAGTCCGATTGTGCAAGCTCTTGATGCGGGAAAGCAACTGGATTTTGTTTGATGAACCGACTAATCACTTGGATGTGACTGCAAAAGCAGAGCTTAAACGAGCTTTGCAAGAGTTTAAAGGAACAGTTTTGCTCGTTTCCCATGAGCCTGAATTTTATCAGGATTGGGTAACAAAGACATGGGATGTTGAGGCATGGTCCGAGAAAAACTAGCAATTGAGCAGATGGGGAAGAGCTTCTCAAACGAAACAGTTCATTAACAACATAAAAGAAAAAATGAACGGTGACAAAAAAAGGTGTCTATGGTAACATAGGCTACAACTTCATATGAACACTGGGGGGGCCGCACGTTGCGGCTGAGATGGAATGATGCGATTCCGGACCCTTTGCACCTGATCTGGGTTATACCAGCGTAGGGAAGTGGCGCGTTTCAGTGAATGACATGGGCAAGCAAATTCGATTGTTGTAGCGAATGTGAGTGCCCACATGTACAAAGCATGCAGATATTATGTATAGATTACAGCTATGATCCAATAGCTTGTAACATGTGCAAATGGCATGTAACGGTCATTAACTAACAGGACTTGACTTCGCGGCCACTCCCCTACGGGAGTGGCTTTTTTTGTTGTACATATTGCTATGGAGAGGAGACGAACCCACACGACAAACTCTCATAAACATGTGAATTCACGTTCATTTGAACTGCATGCAGTTTCACCAGGTACAGGTGATAAACAACGTTTTGTAAAAACTGCCAAAGAGGTATGGCCATCTTTTGACTATATACACATTCGGGAGAAGCACTTATCGGATGGACAGAAGATGGAGTGGGCGTATAGCTTGCACGACGAGGGAATCCCTATGGAGCGTATTGTCATCAATGGTCTGAATGAGCTGAATAAACATCAATGCATACAAGGAGTTCATTGGAGTCAATACGACTTGGCCAGTGCTGACAGTTCTTCTTTAAATACAACCAATCGACTTCGGCTCGGCGTATCTGTTCATTCTCTAAGTGAAGCAAAGGAAGCTGAAGAACGAGGTGCGGATTATCTCTTTTATGGCCACGTGTTTTCTTCTGGCAGCAAACCAGGGTTCAAGCCGAGAGGACTATCCGCGCTAAACGAGGTATGTTCAGCGGTTTCGATTCCGATTATTGCCATTGGCGGCATTGAACCAGCAAATATTAATGCTGTGCGTGCGGCAGGGGCAAGTGGAGTTGCCGTAATATCATCATTATGGGCGAGTGAAAATCCGAAGGTAGCAGGAGCTGCCTTGCGGCAGGCAATTGAACGCTGGAGAACTTAGCCGAATCAAGGAGATGAATGGATGAGCGAAGAAGCAAGAAGTCGCAGTCGAAGTGGAAGTCTGTACAGAACTGGAACAGCCTATTCGAGCCAAATACGCGGAGAAATCCGGGGCAAGCTTCATGCGGAAACCATTGTAGTGGGCGGCGGCGTTATTGGTTGTGCCATAGCGTATGAGCTGGCTTCACAGGGCAAGGAAGTGATACTGGTTGAGCGTTCACGTATTGCAGGAGGAACGTCTTGTGCAGCAGCCGGAATGCTGGCTTCGGACAGCGAGGAATTCCATTCCCCAGTCTTGACCAAACTGGCACATGAAAGCAAAGCGCTGCTTTACCAGCAAACAGAACACATTAGTGCACTCAGTGGAATTGACATTGGCCTGCAGCAGCATGGATTTATTACACCATTTCGTCAGGAAAACGAAATGAACAATTATAGAGACAAGAGAAGCGGTGATTTGACAACAGAGCATGTGTGGTGGGATCGTTCCATTCTTCAACATCGAGCCCCATGGATCAGTGAAGAAGCGCACGGAGCTCTGTACAGACCGTCAGAAAGTGAGGTTCTCCCTGTCAATCTGGCGCGTGCCTACGCCAGGGCTGCTCAAACGCTGGGAGCTAAAGTTATAGAAGGTGTGCAGAATGTAAGGCTGAATGTGGAAGCGAATAGAGTGCAGGGCGTGGACACGTCCATTGGAATAATGACGTGTAAGCATGTCATTATTGCAGCTGGTCTCCAGGGAGGAGAACTGATAAAACAGGCAGGTCTGAATCTGCCGGTTCTCCCGGTGAAGGGCGAAATTGCTGCAGTCCGGTTTGCAGATCATGACACAGGTTACAGACCGGACAAGACAGTCTATGCAGATAATGTGTATATTGTCCCGAAAGCAAATGGCGAAGTCTGGATAGGAGCTACCAGTTTACCTGGACGTTCGGATCAGATCGTTACCGTTGAAGGTATACAACAGCTGCTCGCATCCGCAGCAAGCTGGGTTCCTGGCATAGGGCAAGCCCAATATTTGCGCGCTTGGGCAGGGGTTAGGCCATCGACGCCTGACGGGTTGCCTTATATCGGTGCTTGTGAAAGCATACCGGGTCTATACACCGCATTTGGACATTACCGCAACGGAATTTTGCTTAGTGCAATAACCGGCAGACTGATGGCTAATTTGATTGGCGGTCATACTTCGGAGGAGCTCGGCATTGAAGAGCTGTGTCCGGAAAGGTTGAGCAGAAAGGAGATCATGCAGTGAATATCATCGTTAACGGGCAAAGCATGGAGGTTGAAGACCATTTAAATCGTGTAGATCAATTGCTGCATTCCTTCAATCTACAAGTTAAAACTGTGGTGGTGGAGTTAAATCGCCAAATTTTGATGCGTGAGAATCACGCTACAACCGTATTAAGAGACGGAGATCGAATCGAGATCGTACATTTTGTGGGAGGCGGTTAAATCATGTTGAAAATTGGACATCATTCATTTAATTCAAGGTTATTGCTGGGTACGGGCAAATTCGAAGATCTGGATATACAGAGTCAAGCTGTAGAAGCATCCGGAACAGAAGTTTTGACATTTGCCGTTCGACGTCTGAACCTGGAAGAGCGCGGTAAGCGCCACTTCCTTGATACACTCGACCTGAAACGATATACATTACTGCCTAATACCGCGGGAGCTTCGACGGCAGAAGAGGCAGTACGCACAGCTGAACTTGCCCGGGCTTCAGGACTTTGTGATATGATAAAAGTTGAAGTGATCGGGGATGGAATTACGCTGCTGCCTGACCCGATTGAAACGTACAAGGCTTGCGAGATTCTGTTGGAAAAAGGATTTATCGTATTGCCTTATATTTCGGATGATGTGATCCTGGCCAAACGGCTGCAGCTGCTCGGTGTTCATGCGGTGATGCCTGGTGCTTCACCGATCGGAGCAGGAAGAGGTATTATTAATCCATATAATCTGGAGATCATTATTGAGCAGGCTGTTGTTCCTGTTATTGTAGATGCAGGGTTACGTTCACCCAAAGATGCTGCTTATGCCATGGAGCTTGGTGCGGACGGTGTGCTGTTGAACACCGCTGTGTCCGGTTCGGGAGATCCGGTTAATATGGCAAAAGCAATGCGGATGGGAGTTGAAGCGGGCAGACTGGCTTATGAGGCAGGCATGATACCCATTAAGCGTTATGCGGCAGCCAGCAGTCCGGCGGAAGGAATGGTTCATACATGATAGACGAGACAAAATCAACCGAGCAGAGCAATCGTTATTCCAGACAGGAACGATATGCACCGCTTGGCAAGGAAGGTCAGAAAAGACTAAACAACAGCAGAGTCGTGATCGTGGGAGCCGGTGCATTGGGAACCGGTATCGCGGAGACTTTGGTACGTTCAGGCATTGGACACGTTACCATTGCGGACCGGGATTATGTGGAATGGAGCAATTTGCAGCGGCAGCAGCTCTATATTGAACAGGATGCTGTTCAGCGAATGCCCAAGGCGATGGCAGCGGAGAAACGTCTGTCGGATATCAATTCCTCTGTTGTCATTGAAGGTAAAGTGATGGATGTCCGCGTAGATGAGCTTGAGGATTTAATTCAAAACGCAGACCTGATTATGGATGCAACAGACAATTTTGATACGAGGCTGCTGATTAATGATATGTCCCAGAAATATCGCATTCCGTGGATTTATGGGGGATGTGTGGGGAGCTACGGAATTACGTACACCTTCCTGCCAGGAGAGACTCCCTGTCTGAATTGTTTGCTTGGAGAGGTTCCGCTTGGCGGGGATACCTGTGATACATCAGGCATTATTCCTCAGGCCGTGCAGATGGTAACCGCCAACCAGACAGCGGAAGCCATGAAACTTCTAAGTGGAAATGGACATGCATTGCGGCAAAAGCTGTTGTCATTTGATGTATGGCGTAATGAATACATATCTATCAATGTGGACGGTGCCAAAAAAGCAGATTGCCCTTCCTGTGGTGAAGCCGCAACATATCCTTATCTCTCCGCGGCCAATTTGGAGAAAACCGATGTTTTATGCGGAAGGGATACGGTGCAAATTCGTCCATCTCGTCCAATGAAGCTGGATCTGCATGATACGTCTGAGCGATTGCGCAGATTGGATGAAGGTCCTGTGGAAGTTAACCCTTTCCTGGTTTCATTCACGACAGGGGCCCATCGAATGGTTATTTTTCAGGATGGACGGGTATTGGTTCATGGAACGAAGGACACCGCTGAAGCGCGTACACTCGTTCACCGATATTTTGGGTAAGGTTAATAACGGATGTTCAAGTCTATTCCTTTCAGGAATGGACTTTTTCATTTTATGGCATGCTAAACACACAACATGCAGCATACTGCTGTCCAGCAGGAAGGGATTGGTAACGAAAAACACGGTCCAATGGCTTGGCAGCGGTTTGAGACAGGCCGGGTGAACAAAATGAAAACATCCATTTTACTGATTGGTGTAAAAGAACGAACGAACGAGATCAAGGAAGTCTTATGCGCTGAGGGTTACACCGTTCTCGATAGCACATGGGAAGATCTGTATCGTGAACAGGAGTTTCAACTAACAACCTGCAGTATGGTTATCCGGGTGATGGAAGAGAATCATGATCATAAAATTGGTGAGGAACTGCACTGTCTACTGGAGCAAAAGGAAGGCAGTGTTCCCATCATTGTGATTACATCTCCAATCCCCCCTGAACAGGTTGTGGCTTGGCTCGATCAGGGCGTAAACGATGTGATCGTTGAACCCATTCAATGGAAGGTCATGATGGCCAGAATACGAAATTTGCTTCGGGTGTTTGCGAATGCAGTCCAAATGGACGAGGAAGTCATCGTCGTACATGATCTTAAGGTAAACTTGCGTTCACGCAGGGTTAGCCGTGCAGGAGAATACCTGATGCTGACGCCAAAAGAATATGAGCTGCTGGAATTTCTAGCGAGACATGTGAATGAGGCATGTACTCGAAGCGTGATATTAAGAGAAGTATGGGGTTATGATTTTGCGATGGATACCAACGTAGTGGATGTGTACATTAAACATTTGCGGGTCAAGGTGGATAAAGGGAGAGACATCAAACTGATTCAAACGGTTCGTGGAATTGGATACATGCTTCATACCGATTCGTGATCGGAGATATCAATCAATCATCTAATTACCGTAATATACAAGTTTATGTATCAGAGAAATACGGGTAAATATAAAAGGACCGGATCCAAGATCCGGTCCCAACTGCCTGTCTTTAATGCAAGTTTCCTGAACTACAGTACACGGCGAGACTTAACATATGTTCTTTTCCAAGTACCGGAATTCAGATCCGAGATCGTTACGCCCGGAGAGCCGTAAGTGTGCAGAATTTTACCATTCCCTGCATAAACAGCAACGTGTGTTACGTTTGATCCTGTGGAACGGCTGCCGCTTGAGAAGAATACCAAGTCTCCTACACGCAGGTTTGCCTTGGAGACAGCTTTACCTTCTTTAGATTGCTTAACCGACGTACGTGGCAAGCTCACACCATATTTTTTAAAGATGTATTTCATAAATGATGAGCAGTCAAAGTACTTTGTAGTTGATGTTGACGCGCCAAATTTATAAGGTGTTCCCGTAAATTTTTTGCCGTAGTTTACAATTTGTTGTCCTGTCGATACAGATGCAGTTGCTGCTTGTGCAACAGGTGCATTTGTCATTAATACAGCTCCAAAACCTAGTGTAGCGCACAACCCTACGGTTACGGCCTTTTGGACAAAGATGTTTGTTTTCATGTTGTTATTACCTCCAAAATTCGTTTTCGTTAAGTTGCTAGAGCGAGTATAACAGGTTTGTAACTGCCTAGAAATTGGATACAACGTGATAATCCCTTATCCCGCCTAGGTTTGGGTTTCTTTATTAAAAAACAATTAAAAATGTCAAAAAATTAATCGTTGACTAATAACTTTCCGCAGACAAACAGAAAAGACCCTTGATTATCAAGGGTCTTTCGTAATTTATACGTGTAATCTCGTAAAAATCTCAGGTTACAAAAACGTAATAACTCTACCGTGAAGAATGTTAGTCCTTACTCTGAATAATTAGCAATAGTCCACTATCTATGGAGACAGTACCTGATGCGCCGAGCAGTTTATTACTTATTCCCAGGGATTGTCCCATTCGAATCGTGGCTTTATCAAGAGGATACAAGAAGCCATCCAACGTGATTCCGGTAACTTCAGGAGTCAGAGGAAGCAAGGAGATGTACTCATAACCCCGGTCGTTCACCTCTACTTTGGATGTGGTCAGCATCATATAGTTGTGCTTATCCTGGATTGTACAGAACACATGGTGCTGCATGGCACGAACCATAATATGTACATTGGCCAAAGTGTGATCCAGTCGTGTTCCTGTAGCTCCAAGCATCAGAATATGGGTAGGTTCGTGCTCAAGCGCTGTCTCAAAAGCCATTTCAGTGTCAGTCCAGTCCTTGGCAACAGGATCAACCGTTATCATGCGTTCACTATTCTCGCGTACCATTAGGAATTCCTGCTCTGTAATGGAATCAAAATCCCCAACAGCTATATGAGGCTTTACGCCATGTTCAATTAAATACAATGCTCCCCGATCGGCTGCGATAACAATGTCGTCCTGCTTGATTTCTTCAAGAAATTGAGGAGAGAGGGCTCCGCCTGTAAAAATTACAATGCGTTTCGTAGTCATTCCATTCATCCTTCCTATTAATGTAGAAAGTATAACATCAATTTATATTATTCACGAATGCTATCAGTATAAAACACAAAATGTGGTTGCACAATTTCAGTCCTCGCGGATACAATGGGGAGAGCGACATGGAGATGACTTGAAAAGTGAGGTTTGAACAGGTTGGACTTGCACATTTTTGAAGTGTTCAGCATTATAGGCACCATTGCTTTTGCAATGTCAGGTGCTTTCGTGGCTATGGAAGAGGAATATGATATTTTAGGTGTACTTGTGTTGGGGCTCGTGACGGCCTTTGGTGGTGGTGTTATTCGTAATGTATTAATCGGGGTACCTGTCACTACACTATGGAGCCAAGGTGCACTAATCATGCTTGCTCTGGTATCTGTCGCTGTTGCGTTTTTGTTGCCGCTAAAATGGATTGGTCACTGGAAGCGGACAGAGGCGCTGTTTGATGCGATAGGGCTAGCTGCGTTTGCCATACAAGGCGGACTGTATGCTGCCAATATGGGGCATCCCATCAGTGCGGTAATCGTTGCAGCAGTGTTGACCGGTATCGGTGGGGGGATCATTCGTGATTTGCTGGCAGGTCGCAAGCCGCTTGTACTGCGTGATGAAATCTATGCAGTATGGGCTATGTTAGCTGGATTTGCAATAGGCATGGGATGGTTTACCTCGAATGTGGGTCTGTTGATATGTTTTGCAGCTGTTGTATTATTCCGGATGTGTTCCGTACATTATAAATGGAAACTTCCTCGCCGTTCATTGGTAAGTGCAGACGCTACTCCAACACAAACCACACAAGGAGCCTTAAATCGTACGTTAAGCAAGGGGGAGTAAACATGATACAAGTTTTGTTCGTTTGTCTCGGTAACATTTGTCGTTCACCGATGGCAGAAGCAGTATTACGCCACAAAATAGAAGAGCGTGGTCTCAATCACCAGATTCAGGTGGACTCGGCTGGTACGGGAGATTGGCATATCGGCAAGCCGCCGCATGAAGGGACACGGAATCTGCTGGATACATACCAGATTTCTTATGCCAATATGGCTGCGAGACAATTCGGAAGTGCTGACTTCCAGCAGTTTGATTATATTGTCTGCATGGATGACTCCAACGTGGCCAACGTGCGTAAGATTGCAGGCGGAGCCGAAGCGGATATTTTAAAATTCATGGACTTGCTACCGAATGAATCATTACGCGAAGTTCCTGATCCTTACTTTACGGGTAACTTTGAAGAGGTGTACAGGCTGGTAGATGCGGGATGTAATGTACTCCTGGAGCGGATCCAAAAGGATCATTCACTCGCTTAAATTCTTATACCATTACTGAATTGGCTGAAAAAAAACAGCAACAGGCTTATGCAAGCAGGAGATTCCTGCTTTTTTTTGAATCTCTATGTAAGCGGTGTCATAAAAGGTTAAGAAAATAGCGGCATTTTCAGCCGCATGTGTTTCTTAGTAAACTAGCTTTCCTGAAGGTAATAAAGCAATGCCTCAGGAAGTTCTTTTTGCCAGAATCCCCATTGGTGGTGTCCGTCTTTTTCTCGATAAGAGACGAGAGCACCGCGTTTCTCCAGCAAATCACGAGTATCCCTGTTCAATTGAACAAAATCATATGTGCCGGTATCTGCTTCAAACGCAGTTTCCTGCAGCCCGACAATCATCCAAATGGATAGCCAGGACAGGTCTTCTTCAGCCGCATAAATTTCCTGAGAGGCGGAGTAGAAGGCTCCAGACAAGCTAATGACTCGTGTAAACAGATCAGGATAGAGCAGGGCGAGATGCAGTGAAACACTGCCTCCAAGGGAATCGCCGGCGAGCAAACGTTCCTGTGGTGAGCGTCGTACAGGATATTTCTCTTCAATGTAGGGAATAATCTCTTCAGCAAAGCATGCGGTATACGCTTTGAACCGATTTCCGAAGGGAGCATACTCCTGGGTTCTGACCGAAACATCAACTTGAACACCCACAATAATGAAAGGTTCTGCACCCTCGTCAAGAATGATCCGGTTGGCAGTCGTGGCGATTCGCCCAAAGTTGAAGAATTCTTCGCCGTCCTGACAATAAACGACAGGGTAACTGAGCAATTCGTTATAGCCTGGCGGAAGATAAATTCGAAGTGTACGCTTCTCTCCAAGATAGCGGCTATCGATCTCTTCCTTTACAATCGTACGTTTCAAATAGCGGGAATCCGTCATAAAACGTCACCTTTCTCGGTTTATTTTTGCATTCGTCCGCGCAATACGGTAAGATTAACCTTGTGCGGGGATAGGTCAAACACGCAATCATGTATTATGCTGTTATACCAATATTAAGCCCCTGTTATACATACAATCCGGAAGGAAACATAAAAAAATTACGGATATCTTTGACGTATGCAGTGAAACAGGTGTATAATAATATTATAACAGCGGAACTTGATATTCAAATTTTTTGTTGAGGTGAAGAAAAAAATGAGCAAGGTTCCTTATGAAGTGTATACGGAGGATGTAGAAGCTCTGTCCGTGCTGTCTCCTGACGGCGAAATTGTAAACAAAGACATGATGCCTAAACTTTCCGACGATCAATTAAAAGAAATTATGTACCGCATGGTATTTACCCGTACTTGGGATGACCGTGCAGTAAACCTGGGCCGTCAAGGTCGTCTTGGTTTCTATGCTCCAGTATCTGGACAAGAAGCAACAATGGTTGGTAGTGAGTTTGCACTTGAGAAAGAAGACTTTATTGCTCCAGGCTATCGCGACATTCCGCAACTCGTGTGGCACGGACTTCCTCTTTATCAAGCATTCTTGTACTCCCGTGGTCACCAACATGGTGGACAAATTCCGGATGGCGTTAATGTATTGATGCCGCAAATCATCATTGGTGCACAAATTCTGCACGCAATGGGTATTGCTATGGGTTACAAATTGAAGAAACAAAAACAAGTTGTTATTACTTACACAGGTGATGGCGGTTCTTCCGAAGGTGACTTCTATGAAGGTCTGAACTATGCTGGTGTTTACAAGCTGCCTGTTATCTTCTTCGTACAGAACAATGGTTATGCCATCACAACTCCTTTTGCCAAACAAACGGCAGCTCTGTCCATCGCTCATAAAGCGGTAGCAGCAGGAATCAAAGGTGTTAAAGTTGACGGTATGGATATCTTCGCAGTTATCAAAGCTGTTCAGGAAGCTGCTGAACGCGGCCGTAATGGCGAAGGCGCAACTCTGATCGAAGCTGTTACTTACCGTTTCCGTCCTCACTCCCTTTCTGACGATGCTTCCAAATATCGTACAAAAGAAGAAGAGGCAGAATGGAATGCAAAAGATCCAATCGCACGTTTTGCTAAATATCTGGAGAAAAAAGGTCTGTGGACTGAAGAAGATACAGCACGTGTGAAAGAAGAAGCAAAAGCTAAAGTGAACGAAGAGATCAAAAAAGCGGAAAAAACCGAGAAAATGACAATTCCAGGCTTGATCGACAGCATGTTCGAGCAAACGCCTAAGCACTTGGAAGAGCAAAAAGCTGATTTCCAATAAGTTTTTTCCGATAAAGCATAAACATCCGGGACGGATTCCGGGGTCTCGGTATACATGTATGAATTCAAATGTGAACTGTCAATGTTTAAGGAGGAAATGAAGCAAATGGCACAAATGAACATGAAAGAAGCAATCCGTGATGCGCTTCGCGTTGAATTGAAACGCGATCCTAACGTTCTGCTTTTCGGTGAAGACGTAGGTAATGTAGGTGGCGTTTTCCGTGTAACGGAAGGTCTCCAAAAAGAATTTGGCGAAGAGCGTGTATTTGATACACCACTTGCTGAATCCGCTATTGGTGGTCTGGCTGTAGGTCTTGGTGTACAAGGCTTCCGTCCAGTTGCCGAAATCCAGTTCGTTGGTTTTATCTTTGAAGCACTCGACCAAATGGTAGTTCAAGCAGCTCGTATGCGTTACCGTTCTGGTGGTAAATACAATTCTCCAATCGTATTCCGTACACCATTCGGTGGCGGTGTAAAAGCGGCAGAATTGCACACAGATGCCCTGGAAGGTCTGCTTGCGCAAACTCCAGGTATCAAAGTTGTTATTCCTTCCAACCCTTACGATGCAAAAGGTCTGATGATCGCTTCGATTCGCGACAACGACCCTGTATTCTTCATGGAGCACCTGAACCTGTACCATGCTTTCCGTGCAGAAGTGCCTGAAGAAGATTACACTGTAGAACTGGGTAAAGCGAACGTTGTTCGTGAAGGTTCTGATGTAACCATCGTTACTTACGGTATGATGGTTCACACTTCTGTGAAAGCAGCAGAAGAGCTTGAAAAACAAGGAATTAACGTTGAAGTTATCGACCTTCGTACGGTTAGCCCGATCGATATTGATACCATCGTTGCTTCCATTAAGAAAACCAACCGTGCAATTGTTGTACAGGAAGCTCAGAAGAGCGCAGGGGTTGCAGCTGAAGTCATTGCCCAAATCAATGAAAAAGCGATCCTGCACTTGGAAGCTCCGGTTCTGCGTGTAGCTGGTCCGGATACTGTATATCCATTCGCACAAATCGAAGATACATGGCTTCCTAACCCAGCACGCATCGTTGCTGCGGTTAAGAAAGTCGTAGAATTTTAATAATTCAATCATCTGACATGCCGCAAGGCGCAGTATGGTGATTCACACCGCAGCGCAAGCTGCACTGAAAACAGCCATTAGCCCCTTAAGTAACAGTTATTTGCTTTAGCAGTAACGGTTGTTTTCATGGAGTTAAGGGTTGTTTTCAGGATTGAGCAGATAATCAAGGAGGTTTTTCAGTTGGCTAAATTTGAATACAAATTCCCTGAACTAGGCGAAGGCCTGCACGAAGGCGAAATCATCAAAATGCATATCAAAGTCGGTGATAAAGTAACTGACGACGATATCATCATGGAAGTACAGAACGACAAAGCGGTTGTAGAAGTACCTTGTCCGGTAAACGGAACAGTAACAGAAGTGTTCGCAAAAGATGGTCAAGTATGCCACGTAGGCGAAGTTGTTGCTGTTATCGATGCTGAAGGCGAGCTTCCAGAGCAAGACGACGCTCCAGCTGGCGATCAAGGCGAGCAAGAAAAAGACGCAGCTCAAGGTGGAGCTGATACAAGCGGTTCTTCTGCAGCAGCATCCAGCTCCGATGCAGCCAAAGAAGGCGGCAACAACGGCGTTCCGGCAGTACCTGCCAAAGACGTTCTGGCAACACCAAGCGTGCGCAAATTTGCTCGCGAACAAGGCGTAGACATCGCTCAGGTTAACGGCACTGGCAACAACGGTAAAGTAACCAAAGAAGATGTGGAATCCTTCAAAAATGGTGGCGGTCAATCCGCAGCGGCTTCTTCCGCAGCTCCGGCTCAAGAGGAGAAAAAATCCGCAGCACCGGCAGCAGCTTCAGCTGATCAACGCCTTGAAGAAGAACGCGTACCATTCAAAGGTATCCGTAAAGCGATCTCCAATGCAATGGTTAAATCGGCTTACACTGCACCTCACGTTACAATCATGGACGAAGTGGACGTAACTGAACTGGTTGCTTTCCGTACTCGCATGAAACCAATTGCAGAGAAAAAAGGAACAAAAGTAACTTATCTGCCATTCATCGTTAAAGCATTGGTAGCAGCTTCCCGTCAATTCCCTGCTTTGAACGCTATGATCGATGAAGAAGCTAACGAAATTGTTTACAAAAAATACTACAACATCGGTATCGCTACAGATACAGACAACGGCTTGATCGTTCCTGTTATCAAAGATGCTGATCGTAAATCCATCTGGATGATTGCTGATTCCATCCGTGATCTGGCAGCTCGTGGCCGCGACGGCAAATTGAGTGCTAACGAAATGAGAGGAAGCACAATCTCCATCAGTAACATCGGTTCTGCAGGCGGTATGTTCTTCACTCCGATCATCAACTTCCCTGAAGTTGCTATTCTCGGAACTGGACGCATCAGCGAAAAAGCGGTTATCAAAAACGGCGAAGTCGTTGCAGCACCTGTAATGGCTCTTTCCCTGAGCTTCGACCACCGTATCATCGATGGCGCAACAGCACAAAACTTTATGAACTACATTAAACAGCTGCTCGCTAACCCTGAGCTGCTTGTTATGGAGGTGTAAGATATGGTAGTAGGCGACGCTTCTCTCAATATCGACACATTAGTAATTGGTGCGGGTCCTGGCGGCTATGTAGCTGCCATCCGCGCTGCTCAACTGGGCCAAAGCGTATTGATCGTAGACAAATCCGAGCTTGGCGGCGTATGTTTGAACCGCGGATGTATCCCATCCAAAGCCCTGATCTCGGCTGCACATCAATATGAGAATGCTCTTCACGGCGACGCATTCGGTATCTCCGCTGAGAACGTAAAAGTGGATTTCGGCAAAACTCAAGAATTCAAAAACGGCGTTGTTAAGAAAATGACTGGCGGTGTAGCTGGTTTGCTCAAAGGCAACAAAGTTGAAGTTTTCAACGGTGAGTGCATGTTCATCAACGAAAACGAAGCGCGTGTATTCAACGATCATGAATCTCCGCGTTACAAATTCAAAAATGCAATCATTGCAACAGGTTCCCGTCCAATCGAACTGAAACCTTTCCCGTTTGGCGGACGCATTCTGTCTTCGACAGAAGCATTGAACCTGCCTGAAGTACCAAAAAGCCTGATCGTTATCGGTGGCGGTTATATCGGTGCTGAGCTTGGTCAAATGTATTCCAAATTCGGTGCAAAAGTAACCATCATTGAAGGTTTGGATACTGTACTGCCAGGATTCGATAAAGACATGACTAGCCTTGTGGCTAAAAACATGAAGAAAACAGGCATCGAAATCGTAACGGGTGCAAAAGCTGAAAGTGCTGAGCAAACGGACAAAGATGTAACTGTTAAATATTCCGTAAATGGTGAGTCCAAAGAAGTAACTGCAGATTACCTGCTCGTTACTGTTGGACGTCGTCCAAATACGGACGGTGAGCTTGGTCTTGACATGATCGGTGTTGACGTTGACGAGCGTGGATTCGTTAAAGTTGACCACCAAGGTCGTACCAGCATCCCGCATATCTTCGCAATCGGTGACATCGTATCCGGTTTGGCACTTGCACACAAAGCTTCTTATGAAGGTAAAGTGGCTGCTGAAGCGATCGCAGGACAACCGTCTGTAGTTGACTACAAATGTATGCCTGCAGTTGTGTTCACAGACCCTGAGTGCTCCAGCGTAGGTTACACAGAAAAAGAAGCCAAAGAAAAAGGCTACAAAGTAAAAGCTGGTAAATTCCCTTATGCGGGTAATGGCCGTGCTGTATCTTTGAATCATGCTGAAGGTTTCGTGAAAATCGTTGCTGACGAAGAAAGCGGCCTTGTACTTGGTTGCCAAATCGTTGGTCTGGAAGCTTCCAACCTGATTGCTGAGCTTGGCCTTGCAATCGAAATGGGCGCTACTTTGGAAGATCTGGCTCTGACTATTCACGCTCACCCAACTTTGGGCGAAATCGTGATGGAAGCTGCGGAACTGGTTATGGGTCACCCGATCCACATCATTTCCCGCTAATATCGTCTAAGCCTCGGATTCGTCCGGCATTATACGTATACGAAGGGACAGATAACGTGTTACAGCGTTATCTGTCCCTTTTTTATATGCAGATATTGTTCAAACAAGGATCATGCAATAAGAAGATCAATATGGTACACTATAACAACGTATAAAACAGGTTTTGACCCAATGGAGGGGCATTGTTTTTAAGCAATGTAAGTTAGCAGAACTCGGTCACAGCGAGTATTTTTTGTTTATTTAGTTTTTGTATGGAATGAAATTAAAAGATATCGTAGTGGGGGAGTACAACGTGAAAAACTATCTCGATTTATTACAGGATATCCTGAACAATGGTGTGCACAAAGGAGATCGTACCGGAACCGGAACTCAATCTGTCTTCGGCAGACAACTCCGTTATGATCTTTCGGAAGGATTTCCTTTGGTTACAACCAAACGAATTCATCTAAAATCAGTCATTCATGAACTGTTATGGTTTTTGAGTGGGGATACGAATATTGCTTACTTGAAAGAAAACGGAGTCAAGATCTGGGACGATTGGGCCGATGAAAACGGCGATCTGGGCCCCGTTTACGGTTCACAGTGGAGAACATGGGAAGCACCCAATGGAGAGAAAATTGATCAAATCGCAGCAGTTATTGATTCAATCAAAAATAACCCGGATTCACGCCGTCATCTCGTAAGTGCATGGAATGTGGCAGAAATCAACAACATGAAGCTTCCCCCATGCCATTTTGCGTTTCAGTTTTATGTGGCGGAGGGTAAATTATCCTGTATGCTAACCATGCGTTCCGTGGATACATTCCTTGGACTGCCGTTTAACATTGCGAGCTACGCCTTGCTGACACATATGATTGCCCAACAATGTGACCTTGAGGTGGGTGATTTCATCTGGTCAGGCGGGGATGTACACATCTATTCCAACCATGTGGAACAGGTGAAAACACAGCTTGAGCGTGAACCTTATGCTTTGCCTAAGTTGATCATTAAACGTAAGCCCGATTCCATTTTCGATTACAAGTTTGAAGACTTTGAGTTTGAAAACTACCAGCATCATCCGGGCATCAAAGCTCCAATTGCAGTATAAGCAGACTTGAAAGAAGGTGTGTAGCATTTGAGTATTGAACTTGTATGGGCTATGGGCGAGAACGGTGTTATTGGTTTAAACAATTCGATTCCATGGCGTCTGCCCAAAGATATGGCTTTTTTTAAACAACGCACGTTGAACAAAACGATTATTATGGGTCGTAATACGTGGGAATCCTTTGGTGGTAAGCCGCTCCCGCAACGGCGGAATATTGTGGTCACCAGAGATCTGAACTACAAGGTGGAGCAAGCTGAAGTGGTGCATACCATTGAAGAGGGGCTTGAAGCGACCAAGGGCGATGAACTATGTGTGATCGGCGGTTCCCAGGTATATCGTGAGTTTCTCCCTTTAGCAGATCGTCTGGTCGTTACCAAAATCCATGAGGAGTTCGAGGGAGATACCTTTTTCCCGGAAGTGGATTGGTCGGAATGGGAGCTAACAGAGCAGATTGAAGGCGAACAGGATGAAAAAAATGTGTATGCCTATACGTTTGAGTTTTATGAACGAAAACGCTAAGGTTGCATAAGGGGCGAGTCTAAAGAGCCACAAGAAGATACGTTGCGATCTGTTCAATGATCAAGACGCTGATTTACGAAATATTCGTGAACAGCGTCTTTTTTTTTGTGAAAATAGCGGACATCATGCCATTTTCTATGGTTTACACGAATATAACATTTAAAGCATTGAAAATTAGAGGGAAGAACATAAAAATTATCACCAATTCGTAAAAAAGTATAAAAGTTATGGGGATTCACCGTTGTAAAGCCCTAAATTCGAGTTAATATTCGGAAATAGGAGAAGATACATGCTGAATTGCTTGGTTTTTATGGCAAATTAGCTTACATTCATGTGACGTTTTAGCTCTTATACGACATAATAAACGTTTGATCAGACGATTGATTACAGTTTTAAGCACCAAAATAAGGGTATTGACCACAGGTAAACCTGACGATATGATGTATAAAATACAAATAATTATGCGGATAATCCATTTAATATTCAGTTGTCGAAATGCTACTATAATTGAAATATCTTCGAGAAGATTTTGTGATACAATAGACAAAAACTCAGCATGAGTAATCCATTTCATATAGAACCATGCCAATGAAGGGATTAAGACGAGAACGGATGGGGGAAAACGTAAGATGTCTACACCTACTGGATTTATGGAATACAAACGGCAGCTGCCTGCAGACCGGGAGCCGGCTGAGCGGGTTAAGGATTGGGAAGAGTTTCATAAACATATGGCTGAAGAAGAGCTCAGAACACAAGGTGCGCGATGCATGGATTGTGGTACCCCGTATTGCCATACAGGTATAGATATGACTGGCGGAACGTCGGGCTGTCCTGTGCATAACCTGATTCCGGAATGGAATAATCTTGTATATCGCGGATTGTGGCGAGAGGCACTTGATCGTCTGCACAAAACAAATAATTTTCCCGAGTTTACAGGTCGTGTCTGTCCGGCTCCGTGTGAAGGATCCTGTACCGTTGGCCTGATTGGCCAGCCTGTAACCATCAAAACGATTGAAGAAGCCATCATTGAAAAAGGTTTTGAAGAAGGATGGGTGGTTCCCCAACCTCCGGAGAAGCGTACGGGTAAACGTGTAGCGGTTGTTGGTTCTGGTCCTGCCGGACTGGCTACTGCGGCTCAATTGAACAAAGCCGGTCATACGGTAACTGTCTATGAGCGTTCGGACCGTGTGGGTGGTTTGCTGATGTATGGCATTCCTACGATGAAACTGGACAAAAAAGTGGTTCAACGTCGTGTGGACCTGCTTGAAGCGGAAGGCGTTCAGTTCGTGACGAATACAGAAATTGGCAAAGATATCCCTGCGCAGCAATTGGTAGACGAGTTTGATGCTGTTGTACTGTGTGGAGGTGCAACGAAGCCGCGTGAATTCAACATTGAAGGAAGCGACTTGAAAGGCGTGCATTACGCTATGGACTTCCTGAATGGAAGTATCAAAAGTTATCTGGACTCCAACCTGGAAGATGGAAACTATATCTCCGCACAAGACAAGGATGTCATCGTTATTGGTGGCGGGGATACCGGTTCTGACTGTGTAGCTACATCGCTTCGTCATGGTTGCCGGACCGTAACCCAATTTGGTACACATACACAGGCTCCTATGGAACGGGATCGCATTAATAATCCTTGGCCGCAGTTCCCGAATGTATATACGCTGGATTATGCACAAGAGGAAGCCAAAGCACTCTTCGGTCAAGATCCGCGTGAATTCTCTATCATGACAACTAAATTTGTTGGTGATGAAGAGGGCAATCTCAAAGAATTGCATACGGTACAAATTGAGCGTATTGTCGATGAAACGGGTCGTAAGATCTATCAGCCTATCCCTGGAACTGAGCGCGTATTCCCTGCCCAAATGGCAATGATCGCAATCGGTTTTGATGGACCGGAGCAAACACTGGTTGAACAGCTGGGTCTTGCAACAGATCGTCGTACCAATGTAAAGGCTCGTTACGGCAAGTACAATACCAATGTGGATAAAGTATTTGCTGCAGGCGACATGCGTCGTGGTCAAAGTCTGGTTGTATGGGCTATCAACGAAGGCCGCGAAGCAGCTCGTGAAGTGGATAAATATTTGATGGGTGCCACTGTTCTTGTATAATCTGCATATGGCAATAATTGATATTATTATGGAAGTTACAAAACAACTCTCGCTATCAGTGAGGGTTGTTTTTTTGTTATATCTATTTCACCTAGAACGAAAATAATTATTGCAAGTGTGAGGTAGAGCATTGCTTTTTAAGTCATAAAGACTTATTATTAGATTATAATTATTATAAATAAGAAAATAAATGACAATGACATCGTAAATAGAGAATGATATATCCGGAGGTGCAACCTGCTATGGCAAGAAACCGGGAGAAGTCCATTTCAGAACAGATATTCGAGATTAAAAAGCAATTGGTTGATAAGGGATATAAACTAACTCAACAACGTGAAGTAACGGTACGTGTACTGCTTGAGCATGAGAAGGATCATTTTAGCGCCGAAGAAGTGTTTCTGCTGGTGAAAGAACAGTTTCCAGAGATCGGGCTGGCTACTGTATATCGTACACTGGAGCTGTTAAGTGATCTTCAGGTTGTAGAGAAAATCAATTTTGGAGATGGGGCTGCCCGCTTCGATCTGCGAAGTACAGATGGCTCCCATCATCATCACCACTTGATCTGCACGGAGTGTGGAACTGTAGAAGAAATTATGGAAGATGGTTTGCTTCGTCTGGAACAGCAGATTGAACGTCAATATGGTTTTGCAGTGACAGATCACCGACTTGATTTTCAGGGTGTGTGCAAGGAGTGCCGGGAAAAGCAGGCCATAAATGAGCAGGCGGCAGGTTAATTCATCCGTGGAGGATGCTCCCGGAATCAAAATCTGATATAATAGGTTTCAGAAGCAAGGGGCTTCCGTGGGCGGAAGGCCCCTTTTTGCCGTCATGCGGACGGTGAAGGAGGAGAGATGGACGGATGAAGACACTGGTTATAGCGGAAAAGCCTGATATGGGACGAACCATTGCCGCCGTCATAGAACCAAGAGCCAAGAACAATCGCAGTTATCTTGAAGGTGAGCATTACATCATCACTTGGGCGATTGGTCACCTGCTCGGGCTTGCTGAACCGGATGCGTATGATACGAAATACAAGCGATGGAATATTGCCGATCTGCCAATCATTCCGGATCAGTTCAAAATTGTGCCCAATCCCAAAACGAAAGATCAACTGAAGATCATCGGAGAACTTGCTAAACGAGCTTCAGCGATCGTAAATGCATGTGACGCAGGACGAGAGGGGCAGTATATTTTTGCGCTGATTCAACAACAATTGAAGCTGCGTCAGCCTGTTAAGCGTTTATGGATCTCGGATCTGACTGCTGAAAGCATCAAACGCGGATTCGACGGACTGAAGGATGCATCCGAGTTCGAAAACCTGACCCATGCTGCCCGGGCTCGAAGTGAGGCCGATTGGCTGATTGGCATGAATGCTTCACGTGCTTTTACAACTCGGCATAATGCGTTATTGTCTGTTGGACGTGTGCAGACGCCGGTACTCGCGCTGATTTATGATCGGGAAATCGAGATAGAGGCGTTTCAGTCACAGACCTTTTATGAAGTGGCCGCCTGGTTTCGTCAGGATGGCGTCGAGTATAAAGGTATGCGTCAAGGAGACAAGCTTACAGATGCTGAGGCTGCTGAAGCGATAGCCACAAGTGTGAAGGGCAAGACCGGACATATTTCCAAGTATGAGGCGAAGCAAACGAAGGAGTACCCGTACAGGTTATATGATCTGACTCTTTTACAGCGTGAGGCTAATGCGAAATACGGATACGGAGCGAAAAAAACATTGGATATCGCACAGGCCTTGTATGAGAAACACAAGGTCATTTCGTATCCGCGTACCAATTCCAACTATGTTACGGAACAGAATATTGAGGGTATGCACAAGACATTGAATCTGCTGAAAAACGGGCCATATAGTGAACTTGCAATTGGTGCTAAACCTGAATTGGTTCACAAAAACAACAAGGGCGTTTGCAATCCATCCAAGGTAGAGGATCACCATGCTATATTGCCTACGCTGAAGCGTCCGGGTACTTTATCCAAGGATGAGCAGAACATCTACGACTTGATCGTTAGACGGTTTTTGTCTCATTTCTATCCACCGGCAGAGTACAAACAGCATACTGTGCTTACAGAGGTTGAGCAGCATCAGTTCAAAACTTCCGTGAAGGAGCTGCTGTCACTGGGGTGGAAAGTGGTTTTGCCTTCTTCGGATCAGGAGCAGAACGGCTCTGGCAAGAAAAAAACGAAGAAGAGCAGCAATGAGGATGAAGATGCAGAGGAGTGGACAGACAAGACGTTCTCGGTACAGCCCGAACTTCCAGTCCAATGTATCAAGAGCGAGTTTAAGGAAAAAGCAACCCAACCACCCAAAAGTTATACCGAGGGAACTCTGCTGAAAGCGATGGAAAGCGCAGGCAAGCAGATTGAGAATGAAGAACTGCGAGATGCAATGAAAGACAGTGGACTGGGTACGCCAGCAACACGTGCTGCTACCATTGAAAGGCTTAAAAATGTCGGTTATATTACGATGCAGGGGAAAAAGATGCAGTTGACGCTGAAAGGCCGGACAGCGATTGAATTAATTCGCCGGGCCGGTGTGGATCTGTTAACATCCCCTGAAATGACGGGGCAATGGGAGAGAAGACTGTATCAGATCTCCAAGGGGGAAGCCGGACAGGATAAGTTTATGGAGAACGTAAAGAAGTTCACCATGTCCATCATAGATAAGGTCCGTGTTCAGGCTCCTGCACCAGCAGATGCATTCGGGGAAGATTCACGCGGGGGGCGTGGTAAAGGCAAGGGAGTGAAAGCTTCAAGAGCCGGAACGAGAACGACGACCAAATCTGCCGCTTCAGCACCCAAAACATCACGTCAGACATCAGCAGCTGTCTCCAGATCGGGTAACACGGCCACCTCAGTGGCGAAGGCACCATCTGCATCTTCCGGGAAAACCGGCGTTCGTGAACCCTTGGCGTCTTGTCCTTCTCCGGGATGCACCGGTCAGATTATTGAAGGCAAGAAAGGATATGGGTGTACCCGATTCAAGGAAGGCTGCGGATTTGTCATCTGGAAAGAGTATGTCGGCAAAAAAATAACCAGTACGATGCTAAAGTCTCTGATTGAGAAAGGAAGCACACAGGTACTGGCCTTCAAACGAAAAGACGGGAGTACGGTCAAGGCGCGGATTATCCTGCAGGATCTTACTTCAGGTAAGCTTTCTGCTGAAAGGCAGGAATCATAGATCTGCTCTGAGAAATAACATATCTCTAATCGATACACAAAAAGGACCCTTAACCAAGGGTCCTTTTTTGTTGCTGTTGTTGAATATTTTCATGAATGATCTTCGGTACCTCTTCCAGAGCAGTGATGGTATACATCGATGTTTCCGGATTTGGCTGAAGTTCAACAATATTATACTGCCATTCATTTGGCTGTTTGATATAAATACTGTGGATTCCGGCGGTTACCGCTGGCAGAATATCCGTGCGTAATGAATTTCCGATCATCCACGTAGTCCTGCGGTCGAACGGTCCGGAAGACAGAATGCCTTCAAGAGCTTCAACGTTTTTGTGTTGTCGGATATAGATACGGTCATCAAAATAAGCTGACAACTTCATCTGATCAATCTTCCGCTGCTGTATCACGGTTTCGCCTCCGGTGTACAGATAGAGGGAATGTCCAGCCGATTGAAGGCTCTCCAGTGTCTCGACCATGTGAGGATATGGCTCTACCTCTTGATCGTATACGCTCATGCCGAGCTTGGTAAGAAACGATTCTTCTTCAGATGACGTGGCTCTTTCATACTTTTGAGAGAAATAACGATACGTATCAATGAGGGACTCGGGAAAATGATGACTTGCAAATCCCACTTTGTTTACTCCTGTCACGTCGATCTCCAGTTGTTTGTCACGGATTTCCTGAACCGTTAATGCATGAGGGTCAAACCACTCCTGCATGTTTTCAAAGAATTCACCCAGAACCAGGTTGAAATATTTGTTGCAATAGACAAGTGTATCGTCCAGGTCAAAAATAATATGCTGTTTAATGGTGTTCATTCAACTCACTCCTTGCAGCCGGCAACTCCAATGCATCCTCTTTTATATGCGAATATAGGATTCCAGGAACATGTTTAATTCAGACACGCCATCCGGCCGGATACTGTATTTCTCTTTGCGGTTACTGCCGAGCAGATGGGTTCGCAGCAGACCTGCGATACGTAACGCCATAACCTGGTCTTTGACCATGTCTTCATCTTTGTTCAATTCTTCACACATCTCCGCGAGCGATTTCGGTTCATCGGATACGTAACGAAGCAAACGAAGTCGTTCGGGATCGGCCAAGGCATGTGTGAAACGCAGCAGACAGGTCGGCGGCTGGTCTTCATTTTCTTCAGGGATATCAACAGGATACTGCATAATCATCATGCCTTCATAGAAGCAGTACATATTGATTGGACGGTTATGTACAGTCGGAAACAGGATGACTTCGTCAAGTCCAGGCATAGGCTCCACGATAACACCTGCTGTTGCATATTCGATAAGCAGTTCTGGTCCCATTTTACCCAAAAGAGTGCGCTTCTCATCCGCGTCCTCTTCCAGCCAGGTACGATGATCTTCACTAATGCTTCGGCAGTAATGCTGATCCCAGAGACGAAGCAGCGGCACATAGCTGTCCCGAATGCGTGTCGTTTCTTTTATTGTAATACTTGGCAGCAGAGGAGATACACGAGCAAACAGCTCTTCTGTAGTCAGTTCCGCAAGCATGTTCAGAAAATCCTGATTTTCTGAAGAGCTAGTCCGATAGGCCGCCCATGCAAACAAGACATCAAAATCATCAAAAGGCCAAGTCGAGGCAGGCGCGAGAGCAGCTCGTACATTGGAACTTAGTTTGCCTTCGACTTCAAGAATCCATTCGGGACCAACATCCAGATGTTGAATCCACTTTTTTGTAACATATACAAGAAAACTGTTCAGCATTTCATATATCGGTGAAACATCAATTTTAACATGATAAGTCATAACGATGCAGAATCCTCCCGTCACATCTAATGTACGCAGCGACTTATGTACTATTATGGCTTGTTTTGCAGGGCGTTGTCCACTATAATGTTCAAGTCCGGGGCAAATGCACCGGTGCAGCAACGCTTTATCATATGAATATGAATAACATGCGAAAAGTCGTCAGCGATGGCGATTTTTCTTTGTTTGTCCGCAGGAGGAATGAAATTCGTGTCATCGGTTAATGTCGCAAAATCATCACATTCTACATCTAACTATCTTATCCTAATCATCGTTATTGTTGTTGCAGGCATTAGTCAGGGACTATTGCTTCCGGTATTATCCATTTTTCTCGAGCAAAAAGGAGTATCCCCCGGATTAAACGGCCTTAATGCAGCGGCGCTGTATGTGGGTTCCTTTGCAATGACCTTGATCGCGGAACGGCTTCTTGGCGCTGTCGGTTTCAAGAAACTGATTGTCGGCGGTCTGTTATTTGTTATGTTTCCACTGATCCTTTTTCCGTATTTTCCGGATATTAAAATATGGTTTATCCTTCGTCTTGCCGTAGGTATTGGTGATAGCGCATTGCATTATGCTGCCCAGCTCTGGGTACTTCTCGTTACGGCACCCGAAAAAAGAGGGCGTTACATATCCCTATACGGCATGTCCTATGGACTTGGTTTCAGTATAGGCCCATTGGGCATCAAACTGCTTGGGTTTGGCGAGGCTGTCCCGTTCTGGGTTCTTTTCGTTTGTATGGGAGCCGTACTCTTGCTTGTATTAATGAAGCTTCCCGACACCAAACCGGAAAAAACAGAGCATGGACAACTACCTGAACGTCGTTTCCGTCGCAGTTGGTCCTGGGCCTGGTATGCTTTAATACCGGCGCTTTTGTATGGTTATATGGAAGCGGGCATGAACAGTAACTTCCCGGTATACGGATTGCGAATCGGTTTTGATGCCAATCAGATCTCATCTTTGCTGCCGTTTGTGGGAATCGGTGGATTGTTCCTCCAGTTACCCTTGGGTATGCTAAGTGACCGATTTGGACGCAAAAGGGTGTTAATGTCTGCCGGTATTGCAGGCGGGGTCATGTTCATGCTGGTACCCGTGGCCGGGACTCATTTCTGGTGGACGCTGGTGTTGCTAACCATAGCAGGAGGTCTGGTAGGTTCCTTCTTCTCGCTTGGACTTGCCTATGCTGCAGATATTCTACCTAAGGCACTCCTGCCGGCAGCCAACGTGGTGGCATCGTTCCATTTTACGATTGGCAGTATTTTGGGACCGAATGTGGGTGGTCAAATGATCAATTGGATTTCGCCTGGAAGCATGTTTACCCTGCTTGGATGCATGTATCTGCTTTTTGGTGCTGCAGGTGTATTATTCCGGAATAAACCCATCCCCCAATCTGTGGTAAAATAGAAGCTGGTGTTCGCATGGAAATTGATGTCCATTTCCGAGTACACTATATAGTAGGGAAAAACATGGACAAGAGGAGACATCGCGATGATCAGAGTTGAGAATTTGAGTAAATCCGTTGGAGCGGACCGGGTTCCGGTTCTGCGGGATATACGATTTGATATGCAACAGGGTGAAATGATCGCAGTAATCGGTTCCAGCGGTAGTGGAAAAAGCATGCTGCTTAAGTGCCTGGCCATGTTGGAGAAATGGGATGGCGGCCGATTTACGGTTGACGGTGTCGAAATTATAAAAGAAGGCTGGTCCGGTAAACGGAAAATTAAGCGTGAATGGGCATACTTGGAACAGAATCCTCAGCTCTATCCTAGGCGTACGGCACTCAAGAACGTATTAATCGGTCGATCGGGTCAGACGCCTTGGTGGAGAATGGTGACTGGCATGGTCCGTTCGGATGATTATATGGGGGCCATGGATTATCTGGAGGGGTTAGGACTTCTGGATAAAGCACATCAAACTGCGGAAAAGCTTAGCGGTGGTGAGAAGCAGCGTGTTGCCATTGCCCGTGCTCTCGCACATGGTGCTAAAGTAATCCTCGCGGATGAACCTGTAATTGGACTTGATCCGCACACGGCAGATACCGTTCTCGAAACATTACGCAAACTGTGTGAAGAAGACCGTGCTACAGTCATCGCGGTTCTACCGATTGAAATGGCGGAGAAACATGCCACACGCATCTGGGGTCTTGCGGAAGGTAAGATTGCTTTTGATATACGTGGACGTAGGCTGACGCAAAAAGAAAAAAACATGATTTAAACTATTGAAATGAGTGATGAAATTGCTTAACTCACGATGGGTGCGCCTGTTAGCTTGTGGAGCGGTCACAATCGTGCTTGGCTCTGTTCTTAGCGGATGCACGGTCATTAGCGACCCCAAGGGTTTGATGAAGAAACCCATGCTATCCATGGATAAAGAGAAATTGTTTTATGTTGTTCAGAAGGAGCAGCCGCCTGAGAGCGCACTTATTCGCCCCAAAGACATGAACAACACCAGCATGATTCGTGTGGAAGATCTCGACGGTGACGGAACCCGTGAAGCGATCGTATTTTATGAAACCCCCAATGAAAATGTACGAATCCATGGCATGTTATTGGAGGAACAGGGAGATACGTGGGTTAAAAAGCTGACGTTTGATGTGCCGGGCAGCGAGCTTCAATCCTTTAAAGTATTGGACATTACGAACGATGGGAATCCGGATATAATTCTTGGTGTGAGTCTGCAAGAACAAAAAGCACTGACAGCATACTCTTACAAGGGCGGTGCACTTGAGCAGGTCTTGGGTGGCGTTCCATATAACCAATATATTATTGATGATTTGCAAGGAAACACACTGGATCTGAACGGGGATGGGAAAAACGACTTTGCCATTGTAGCCCTGAATAACAGTGGTTTCGCAAGCATTGCTTTATATCAATACGATGAAGGCAGCTTTAAGGAAGTGGATCGTCTTCAAACCGATTACACGGTAAAAGAGATCTACAATGCTCTGGGTGGAGAGATTGCTAAGGATAAGATGGGGATTGTGCTGGACGCAGAGCTGGATGACCGCAGTTCGTTTTCACAGATTATTTATGTGAAGGATAACAAACTGGTAAATGCGTTCAAATCGCCTGACCAAACCTACAGAGATGACAAAATTTTAAGCGGTGATTTCAACAATGATGGTATTATTGAATTTGGGCTAAAGGAAACTCCAAAAGGCTGGGAACATTACGTATTTGATTCACGCATGTGGTTCTATACCTTTTATCAATGGGATGGCAAGGATGGGAAAGAATTTGTCTCATTCCAGTACCGTGATGATGCCAATCTCTTTCATTTGAACTTAAAACCTGAGTGGTACGGTAAAATCACGATTGACACCAAATCGGAAAAGGAAAAATATATTCGATTTAAAATGATTGATACAGATGAAACCGTAGGTGAAATTAAGTATTTCACCCTTTCCCAATGGGAGCAGGAAAAAGGGAAGAGGTGGAAAGAAATTACCCGTACGAACGATCGGGTGATTGCTTCGCGTAATGCCCAGGATAGCAACGAGGGATTACTGGATAATATGTCTCAACTGAACAGAAAGGGAGAACTTAATGAGTAAAGTACTTATTCTTGAGGATGAAGAATCCATCCGCAGTTTTATAGTCATTAATTTAAAAAGAAACGGGTTCGAAGTGCTTGAAGCCGGAGATGGGCATGAAGCGCTTCGCATTCTGCAGACTGTACCGGATATTGATCTGGCTCTTCTGGATGTGATGGTACCAGGAATTGACGGTTTTGAAGTGTGTCGTCGTATCCGCGAAACCAATGAACGTTTGGGCATTATCTTCCTGACGGCCAAGGTTCAGGAACAGGACAAAGTATATGCTCTCTCGGTTGGAGCAGACGATCATGTAAGCAAGCCCTTCAGTCCGACGGAACTGATTGCACGTATTCAATCTTTGCTGCGCAGAGTGAACGTACATCGGGAGACCGCAGCTAAGGTCACTTTCCAATCCGGTCCGTTCTCGCTTGATCTGATCTCAAAACAATTCAAGAAACAAAACGAATTAATTGAGTTGACGCCAACGGAATTTTCACTTATTCAGTTCTTCCTGGAAAAAGAAAATACACCGCTCAGTCGTGATCTGCTGCTGGATCATGTCTGGGGTAAAGAGTATATGGGTGATCCGAAAATTGTGGACGTGAATATCCGTCGTCTGCGACAAAAAATTGAGAACAATCCTTCCGAACCTGAATACCTGCAGACAGTATGGGGTCATGGGTACAAATGGAAGGGCCGGGAGCAATGATTAAAAAGGGTATCACCAGGCAGATTGTATTGCACTATTTTATCGTAGTTCTGCTTGCTCTGTTATTGGTGGAGTTTATTTTCATGCTCGCGGTGCAGCGATATTACTATGAGAGTATCTATAACACCATCAGCTCTCATATCTCCATGTCCAAAGACTTTTTGGAGCCTATTGCCCGAGAAGATAATGCGGATAATGGGAATCTGTCCAAATTACTTACGAATTTGAATTTTTCCAGAGCAGAGCTCGAAATTCTCGATCTCAACGGACGAGTGCTGGCAAGCTCAGCGGCCTTTGAGTCTGATCGGGCTGTATTGCAGACAAGTGATATCATGCAGGCGATGAACGGCAATACAGGCCGATGGGTCGGCAGACAACCGGGTACCGGAGAGCAAGTCATGGCTGTTTCTCAAAAAATTGACCTGGGCGGGGAAAATACTTACATTGTAAGATACTTGACCTCCCTCGAAAACGTTAATTCCAAGCTGCTGGTTATGGGATTGCTTGCCGTTGCCGTTGGTGTGGCCGTTCTGGCCATCGTCCTGATTATCAGCATTGGGATGGCGAACTCCATTGTTCGTCCGATTAACAATATCACTGCGGTTTCTGCTCAGATGGCCAGAGGACGTCTGGATGTCAGGGTCAAAGGAAACTACAAGCATGAGCTTGGCGAATTGGCTTCTACGCTGAATTTTATGGCTCATGAGATTGTCCGGAGTAACCAGATCAAGGATGATTTCATTTCTTCGATTTCCCATGAACTCAGGACACCTCTGACCAGTATCAAAGGCTGGAGTGAGACGCTGGATTCGGGTGGTTATGACCCGGACGAGACCCGCATTGGGATGAGTATCATTTCAAAAGAAACCGAGCGTTTGATCGGACTTGTCGAAGAGATGTTGGATTTCTCCAAGCTGCAGCAAAATCAAATGAAACTGGTTAAAGGGACAGTCAGCATTCGTGAGATTGTACAGGAAACCATGTTAAACGTTTGGGCCAAGGCCGAACAAAAGCAAATACATTTGAAGCTGGATACAGATGAGAATCGTGCATTTAATGTGTTCGGAGATGGAAATCGGCTGAAACAAGTATTTCTTAACATCGTAGACAATGCAATCAAATTTTCCCACGAAAATTCTTGGATTTACTTGTCGGTAAAAGAAGAGGATGGGAAGATCATCGCGGCTGTTCAGGATACAGGGATCGGGATCAGTGAAGAACATCTTATCAAGGTTCGCGACCGTTTCTTCCAGGTGAATCACCAGAACGGTGGAACAGGATTGGGGCTGGCCATAACGCAGGAACTCGTGGAATTACATGAGGGAACGATCATTATGCAAAGTGAACTCGGATCGGGTACAACCGTTACCATTGCGCTGCCTGCGTTGCCGGAAGAAGAGATGGGAAGCGAATATCAAGCGGATGACAGCACTCCTGGTCCCGGTTCGGAGACAGGGATACAACAGAATCCATCGGATCCAAAAGAGGTGTGAGATCCAATGAATACATCAATACACCAAAAAAGGCGAGCCATTAACGGCTCACCTTTTTTAGTATGTTATGACGAAAGTTCACCTGCACGCAAGCGACCTGTTTTCTCATACACTTCTTTCAGCATACGGGCTGGCTGAGTGCGTACTGCCGGCTTGGCAGATACAATCTCATTTGGGCCCACAACGACAATCTCATCAGCAGTGCCCTTGACGATGGCTCCGTCTTTGATGATGGCTCCTTCACCAATAATGGCACGTTCGATGTGCACCCCTCTACCCACACGAGCATTTGGCATAACGACACTATCTTTCACTTCAGAGCCTTTGCCCACTTCAGCACCGCAGAAAATTACAGAGCGCTCAGCGTGGCCTTCAATGGCGCAGGATTCATGGATCATGGATGCCATATGCTCAGTCCGCGAATGACGAGCTTTGTGAGCAGTCAATTTGGTTTTCCAGTCACGAGTGAACATCGGCCAGTGATCCTTATGCAGGCTCCAGTTTTCTTCGTTGTACAAAAGATCCATGTGGGCATCCCACAGACTTTTCACCGTACCTACGTCTTTCCAATACCCATTAAAGTTATAAACGTAAAGGGAGTTGTTCTCATTGAGCATTTGCGGGATCACATCTTTACCAAAGTCATGACTGGATTCCGGATTGGCTGCATCCAGCAGAAGATGGCGTTTCAGATACTCCCAGTTAAACATGTAAATGCCCATGGAAGCAAGGTTACTCTTCGGCTCAGCTGGCTTTTCGGCAAATTCAGTAACGCGCATGTTTTCATCCGCTGCCATAATGCCAAAGCGATGTGCTTCGTCCCAAGGGACTTCCATCACGGAGATAGTCGCAACGGCATTATTTGCTTTATGTGCCTCCAGCATTTCACGATAATCCATATGATAAATGTGGTCTCCCGACAAAATTAGAACATTTTCGGGGTTTTGTTGGTCAATATAGTCCATATTTTTATAAATAGCATCCGCCGTTCCCAAGTATTCGTCATTTCCTGTATGATAAGATGGAAGCAGGGAGATTCCTGCCTCACTCGAATTACCATGTCCCCATGGCTCTCCTCCACCAATGTGATCGTGTAAAGATTCAGCTTGGTACTGCGTCAGTACACCAACCGTGTCGATGCCTGAATTTACGCAGTTGCTGAGAGGAAAATCGATAATCCGGTAGTGCCCGCCGAACGGTACAGCGGGTTTAGCAATACTTGAGGTTAATGGGGCTAATCTTTTCCCCTCTCCTCCCGCCAACAGCATAGCGATGCAATCTTTATTAAACATAATCGTTTCCCTCCCGAGATATTTGTCCAGTGTAGTACATACATAAACGCAAAGTGGAGCTGTTGAAACGAGTAATACTGTAAAATTCCTGTAAAATTACAACATTTTTTTAAACACGTCATTTTTCTTTTCAACTTGGCTAGAATGGGGTAATGATTAACGTTATATCTATTTTCTAGGGGAAGAAGGTGATCTCTTGGCCATTCAACCATTGGCAGATCCGGCCATTTCGCCGGAGCATATTTATTTGTTTCATGAAGGAAACCTTCATCACAGTTATCGAATATTGGGCGCACAGCCTACGATTGAGGATCATCGTCAAGGGTATCGCTTCACCGTGTGGGCTCCGAACGCCAAAGAAGTAGGTTTGGCTCTTGACCGCAATGATTGGAAAGGTGAACAGGAACCTTTATATAAGATACCCGATTCTGGATTTTGGACTCGTTTTTTTCCGGAAATCAGTGAAGGAACATTATACAAATTCCGTATTTTAGCGGAAGACGGAACTGAACTGCTCAAAGCAGACCCGTATGCATTCCATGCCGAAGTAAGACCACGGACTGCTTCCATAACGAGTTCGATTCAAGGGTATAAATGGAATGACGGCGCATGGAGACGCAAGCAAAGGGCTATTTATAACAAGCCTTTACATATTTATGAGATGCACATCGGAACATGGAAGCGCAAGGAAGATGGCTCTCTATACAGTTATCGCGAAATTGCGGATCTGCTCGTTCCTTACTTATTAGAAATGAAATATACCCATGTTGAGATGATGCCTCTTAGCGAACATCCCTATGACCTTTCGTGGGGATATCAAAGTACGGGTTTCTTTGCACCGACAAGCCGTTTCGGAGGACCTCAGGATTTAATGTATTTGGTGGATACACTTCATCAGGCAGGAATTGGCGTGCTGCTCGACTGGGTTCCTGCACATTTTGCGAAGGACGCTCATGGTCTGCGTTTGTTTGACGGGACTCCTTTGTTCGAGTATGCAGATCCATTGTTAGCCGAGAAACCAGGTTGGGGCACACTTAGTTTCGACTATTCGAAACCAGAAGTTCGTTCATTTCTGATTTCCAATGCCCTCTATTGGATGGACATGTATCACTTTGATGGTCTGCGCGTTGACGCAGTCACCAGTATGCTGAGGCTTGATTTTGAGAAGCATCCTGGACAATTCCGTCCTAATACGGATGGCGGGTTGGAAAATCAAGAGGCTGTAGCCTTTCTGCAGCAACTGAATGAAACGATATTCAAGTATTATCCTTATGCGCTGATGATGGCTGAAGAATCCAGTGCATGGCCGATGGTCACCTCTCCAACTGACGTAGGCGGACTGGGATTCAATTATAAATGGAACATGGGTTGGATGAACGATACGCTGGATTATATGAAATCGGATTTCCACGAGCGTCCATCGAAGCATCATTTGCTGACATTTCCTGTGGTCTACTCCTTCTCTGAAAATTATGTGCTGCCTTTGTCGCATGACGAAGTTGTACATGGCAAGAAGTCCTTACTGGACAAAATGCCAGGATCGTACGAACAGAAGTTTGACGGCATGCGAGCTTTCTTGGGTTACTTCATGACTTTCCCAGGCAAAAAACTGCTCTTTATGGGTGGAGAGTTCGGCCAGTTTATCGAGTGGAAAGATGAGGATCAACTGGATTGGTTTTTGCTGGATTACGACAGTCACCGCAAACTTCACAAGTTTGAACGTGATCTGTCGGCGTTGTACCTGGGCGAAAAAGCTTTGTGGGAGCTTGATCATTCCCTGGACGGTTATGAATGGATCACTCCGGATGATCATGCCCAAAGTGTCATTTCATATGTACGCAAGGGAAAAAAACCTGCGGATACACTCCTTGTGCTTATTAACTTTCAGCCGGTCAAGCGGGAGCGTTACCGGATTGGTGTCATGCGTCCCGGTATGTATACCGAAGTTCTGAACAGTGATCATCCCGATTACGGGGGATCAGGTATATTGAATGATATGCAGATGACTACCGAAAAGATTCCTTTTCATGGGCATCCCCACAGTCTTGAAGTTGTTTTGCCTCCGCTAAGCGTGGTTATTCTAAAAAAGAATACACGTCGGAAAACGGATGGGACAGCAACTGAAGTCGCTTCTGTCAGACCAAAATCCATAAAAACAACAGAACAAACGACTGCCAAACCGAAAAGGGGGAAGAAGGCATGAAAATTTTATTCGCTGCTGCCGAGGGTCATCCATTTATTAAAACGGGTGGTCTCGCCGATGTAATTGGAGCATTGCCTCAGGCCTTGAAAAAGGCTGGGGCAGATGTTCGTGTCATGTTGCCCAAATATAAAGGGATTCCTGACGAGTATAAGCAGGCCATGAAACCGGTTATTGTGACGGATGTGCCTTTGGGCTGGCGCAGACAATATTGCGGTATTGAAATGATCATTCATGATGGTATTCCGGTTTACTTTGTCGATAACGAATATTATTTTGGGCGAGACGGTGTATACGGATATATGGACGATGGGGAAAGGTTTGCATTCTTCAATCGCGCGGTACTCGAAGTATTGCCGCTTCTGGACTTCAAGCCGGATGTGCTCCACAGTCATGACTGGCATGCGGGAATGATTCCGCTGCTGCTGAAGGCGCATTACGCCCATGAGTCATTTTATAGTGAGATTCGTACCGTATTTACCATACATAATCTGTTGTATCAAGGGGTGTTCCCGCATTCGTTATTCAGTGACCTGCTTGAGCTGGACGATCGATATTTCACCATGGATGGCGCAGAATATTATGGTAATGTCAATTTCCTGAAATCAGGCATTGTATATTCGGACCATGTTACTACAGTTAGTCCAACATACGCCCAGGAAGTAAAAACATCATATTATGGGTACGGCCTGGACGGATTGCTTAGCTCGCTCGGCGAACGTTTCAGTGGGATTGTGAACGGGATTGATACCAAAAGCTATAATCCCGCAACAGACAATAAAATCCCGGTTAAATACAGAACAAGCTTGGCCAAGAAAACCGAGAACAAGATTGAACTGCAAAAGGAACTGGGGCTGCCTGTACGTCCGGATGCACCTCTTATGGTTATGGTTACCCGTCTTGTAGACTCCAAAGGGCTTGATCTGGTCTGCCGCATATTGGATGAACTGCTGTATTACGATGATATTCAGTTTGCCGTGTTGGGAACCGGCGATCCGGCCTATGAACATTGGTTCCGCGAGGCAGCTTACCGTTATCCACTAAAAATGTCTGCTCAAATTAAGTTTAACGATGGATTATCCCGTCGTTTTTATGCAGGGAGTGATATCTTCCTGATGCCTTCCAAGTTCGAACCGTGTGGTATTAGCCAGCTGCTTGCACTCCGATACGGCAGTGTACCGCTTGTCCGTGAAACGGGTGGTCTGAACGATACCGTGCAGGCATACAATGAGTTCAACGGTGAAGGGAATGGCTTCTCGTTTACCAGCTTTAACGCACACGACATGTTGAACACCATCCGCTTGGCAGAGAAGTTTTATCGCGAACCCGAGCACTGGAAAAAAATTGTGAAGAATGGGATGAACGGGGATTACAGCTGGGATGTTTCGGCAGACGAATATATGGACATCTATCGTGGCATAACTGTTGCGAGCATATAAACTAATCTTTAAACCACCTAGCCGCAGTATTCGTACTGTGGCTTTTTTGCAGAATTAATTTCGGAGCCCTTGCGAAATGCCCTTTGTAAGAGTTGGGTGATAGTGATGTAGTTGAAAATGGAATGAAAGAGAGCTGGTAAAATGACCAATAATATTAATTTTACCTCCGCTTATAACCTTAACTTGGAGGCATGGGGTGCTAATGAACAATTTGATCCTCTAAAATTAAATGAAATGTTCAGTCATGTATTAGGAAATATCGCTTCTGTGCAATCTTCCGTTCCTGGAAATATCATTGACGTTAGAAATTTCGCTCCAGGGGATGGGAGTAATCAATCTGCACAGATCAAGGCTTTTTTTGACTCAGCACAAGAAGGGGATATTTTATTATTCACCCCAGGACACTACAAAGTCGTAAAATCGGGTTGGTTTTATACGTTCAACGGTAAGTCGGTAACCATCAGAGCTCATCCGGGAGCAATATTGGAAGTCTCCGATCAGGGTTTACGCTTTGAGAACAGCAATCATATTGAAGTGAGTGGGTTAACGTTAAGGCGTACAACTCAGGCTGGCTGGGCCAAGGGAAGAACAGGAATATATGTTGAGAATTCAAGCAATGTTATCCTGCAAAATAATGATATTAGCAAATTTACGGATGGTATTGGGGTAAATGGATCAAGCAGTCAAGAGAACCCGTCCCGGAATGTAATTATCAGAAACAATAAACTTCACCATTTGGGTGAAGAGCCTATTGCGGTAAGGACCAATTTAGCGTTTGTAATGATTAGCCAAAATGATTGCTACAGATACCTGGGAGATGGCATTCTAATTAAAGCAACCTGGAACGTATTTATAACCAATAACTATCTTCATACTCCAGTGCTGTTTACGGATTCGGATTATGCGACATTTACAGCAGGTCAAGAAGGGACTAATGTTCCCAAGGTAGGCGGGGGCATCACTTGCAACAATGAAGGCGGCGAGACTGGTGCACGGAGTATGCATATCCATGACAATAGCGTGATCGGAACTGCTTTTGGTGTAGGGCTCATTGGTTTCCAAGGGGCATTCGTTACTTCAAACTTCTTTAAAAATATTCGAAACAGTTCTGTTATTTCGGTATCCTTCCTTCCTTCCCAATTCAACCCAAATGATGTAAGCAACCATATTTTTGTTATTCAGGGCAATTATATTGACACCATATCCAGATCATCGAGTCCCACATCAGCCATTGAGGCAAGGACCAATAACGGTGTTGAGGGCATGGATATAGGGATCATCTCTGACAATATCATTATTCCTAATGGCAACCATTGGGGTATTATCGCAGACGGTAATATCATAATTAAGGGCAACTATATCGCTAAAGCAGGAATTGCAATGGATTTAAGCAATGGAGTCGTTGCCGCTAATAATATAATACAGCCAGGTTTTGTGACGGCCAATCCTGACCGCATGGTCAGTTTGAACCATAATGTCACATTCACGGATAACTCAATATCAGGCAAAGGTACATCGCTTAAAATTCGCGGTTCAAATAATGTAGTTACTGGCAATCGCATGAAATATGACGGGAATTGGTGGGCAGTTCATTTTGATAATGCAAATCATGTTGTGGAAAATAACATCATCAAAGATAATGTGTTGCTGGTCTCTGCTAATGCTACAGGGCGGTATTTATACGGATCAAGCCCTTTTTCGAATGGAAAGAACGTCGTCATTGATATTGTGAAGGATCATAATGGTTTCGTATATCAACTCGTAAACGATCTTGTATTGTCTGGTCCTAACTCTACCCGTTGGAGGGTCAGTGTTGATGAACACGGTAATATTAAGGGGACAAAGATATAATACATTTTCAAAAAAAAACCTCCTAAACACCAGAATCTGCAAATTCATCTGATGATTAGGAGGTTCTTTTATAATGGATCCAGTTGTCTGTACAAAATACGGTAGCCGTAAGGATCAAGCTTAATATTCATGACGCCATCCGTAGGCGTGACCGGCTCTTCAGTTAATGCATCTCTCCAGTCCTTGGTCTCCATGGGATGTGAGAGTGTACGTCCTTCCGGAGTGTTGTTCATCCATACGGTGAAGTGAAGATTGTCATCCATGCGCTCATACACGATACAGGGATCATTGTGATCCGCCTTCAGGAAGCGGAAGCGTCCTTTCCGAAGTGCCTCATTGCTTTTACGCAGATCGATCATCAGCCGGTAGAAATCATAGAGTTCCCGGTCTTGCTTGGCAGGGTCCCATTCCATGCATTTGCGGCAATCGGGATCGCCTTCACCACGAATCCCCACTTCGTCTCCGTAGAATATACAAGGCGTGCCAATATAGGTAAACAGGAACACAACGGACAGCTTTAATCTGCGCTTGTCTTCACCACATCTGGAGAGTAGGCGAGGGGTATCATGACTGCATAACATATTGAAGATCACTTCGTTGGTTTGTTGCGGATAACGCATAATCAAAGTGCCCATTTCATTCGCAAAATTATAACCATCCATGGATCCACAGAAAAATTCAAGGACTTTGTCGGCAAAAGGGTAATTCATGACAGAATCGAACTGGTCACCCATCAGCCATGTCAGGGAATCACTCCAAACTTCGCCCACGATATAGGCTTCCGGGTTCGCAGCCTTTACAACCTTACGGAAATCACGCCAGAAGTGGTTATCCACTTCATTGGCAACATCGAGCCTCCAGCCGTCGAGCTTGATTTCCTTGATCCAGTATTCAGCCACATCAAGCAGGTACTCCTTAACCTCTGGATTGGCTGTGTTAAACTTCGGCATATTGCCATAAAAACCGAAGGTATCATAGGTGGGTATGCCATGCTTAATACCGACAGGGAATTCATTAATATGAAACCAGTCCACATATTTAGAATTCTTCCCATTTTTCAATACATCCTGAAATGGAGGGAAGTCTTCACTGCAATGATTAAAAACCGCATCAAGCATGACACGGATTCCACGCAGGTGACAAGCTTCGGCCACCTTTTTGAGCATGTCATTATCTCCAAAATGCGGATCTACTTTTTTGTAATCAACGGTATCGTATTTGTGGTATGAGTTGGCTTGAAAGAGGGGGGTAAAGTAAATGGCGTTCACGCCGAGTGTGACCAAATCATCCAGATGATTGAGGACGCCTTGCAAATCTCCACCGAAGTAGTTATCAAGCTCAGGTTTGCCACCCCAACTGTGGATTCCTTCCGGATTGAGATCTGGATTGCCGTTGGCGAAACGTTCCGTCATGATCTGGTAAAAGACAGCTTCTTTTGCCCATTCAGGTACTTTGAATACATCAATTTCATGTATGTAGGAGAATTCATAATATCCTCCCGTCGGATAAGGGGCTTCATGATGAATGCCGTTATCAGCCAAAAATACATTTTCACTGCCAGCAGTGACCCGGAAAATATAGGACAGACGCTTGAATTTTGGCTTCACCGCAGCCTCCCAGTAATCAAACATGCTGTCAGATGCGGCTTTTTCCAGCTGGATTTCTCTATAGGTTCCATCCCAATCATACTTATCACCGGTCAGTGCAGTCACATATTCTACATCATTTCTCTTGGTTCGTACACGCAGATGAATCGTAGACGGGTTATAGGCATAGGCCCACTTGTCACGGGGAACGTGGTACATCGCTTCGAGCAGCATGACAGCACCTCCTGTATCAAGATAAGTTATAGCTATACATAACCAAGCTAGACAGCAAATGAACCAGAAACGGTTTACATAACAAGAAAATTTTTCATCATTTTCATCGTTTTCATTTCACAGGCTTCTCCATGTTTTGCCTGATTATACGTATGCAGAATAAACAAAAGAGGTGTTTTCCGCAGACGTAAATCCGTCCCGAAGAACACCTCTTCTTACATTTCAGAGAGCTAAATACCTTGGATTAACGAACAGCCTGTTCAAACTCAGTTCGAATAGATTGCAGCAATTCTGGCTTGGTCAGCACATCACAGGCCGTTGTAGCAAGTGCTTTTGCACCCAAAATCATGCCGTCCAGCGCTCGTTCCTGCAGCGCCAAATCACGAAATTCGATGGAATGGAGGGTATGAACTTCATCCACAACACGGATATAAGGGTGGATCGCAGGACAGCGTAAGGACACGTTACCGATATCCATAGACCCATGGTCGTTGCCGCTGACAATCTCTTCTTGGGGAATACCAAGTTCCATCAGATTTTCACTGAAAGCAGCAGATAAAGATTCATTGGTCACCATCTCATCATATGATGTTTCATAATTGGAAGTCACGAGACGACAGCCTGTTTGCAGCGCAGCACCTTCAGCAATCTGTATGACGCGCTGCGTAAGTGTATTCAGTTCTTTTCTTGTTGAGGCGCGTACATAGAATTGGGCAGAAGCATAATCGGGAATGATGTTGGCCGCTTGACCCCCGCTATTGATAACTCCATGAATCCGAACGGTGCTTCTCACCTGCTGGCGGAATGCATTAATGCCATTAAATGTCTGGATTACGGCGTCGAGAGCATTAATCCCTTCATGCGGACTGGCAGCAGCATGAGACGATTTTCCGTGGAATTCAAATTGTACTGCATCAATGGCCAGAGAGCTGCCTGATTTCTCATAAGCGTAATATGGATGGGCCATCAGCGCGATATCACAGTCATCAAACAGGCCGGCTTCCGCCATCGGAACTTTGGCACCACGCGTTTCTTCCGCAGGTGTTCCGAATACCTTTAGCGTGCCACCGACTTCATCCAGGATGGATTTCAAACCGACAGCAGCACCCAAACTCATCATGCAGATCAGGTGATGACCACAGGCGTGTCCGATCTCAGGAAGTGCATCATATTCGCATAAAAGGGCTATGGTTGGTCCTGATTTGGCAGCCGAGTAGGTACCGATAAAGGCCGTATCCAGTCCAAGTACGGGAGCCTCCACATCGAAGCCGTGGAAGCTGAGTTCCTCCTTCAACCGGGCAGAGGCGAGATATTCTTCATTCCCTAGTTCGGGGTTGGCACCAATGTATGATGAAATCTCTTTAAAACGGGAAGCATATTGATCAATAACCGACAAAATTTGTGATTTGGTATGTGTCATCGTAAAACTCCTTATGCAAAATGAAAATAATGCAGTAATTATATCATGTTTGCGTGTATTTTTCAGAAACAAGTCAGGATTTGTAATTTCAAAATGCATTGCATAATCATGCATTGTACTTTATAATGACTCAGGCATCAACATGAGAAAGCATACAAAGTATTGTAAGGGGAGAACAGGGTTGAAATTGATAAGTCGTTACATTATGATGCTGTTGGCCTTTGTCGTTTTACTGACGGCAGCCGTACCTTCGGCGCTTGCAAGTGGAACTACGGGTAATTCAGGCAGCAAAAAACTGGTGCTTGGCACAAGTGCCGACTTTGCACCATATGAATTCCATAAAGTCATCAATGGAAAAGATGAGATTGTAGGATTTGATATTGCGATAGCCAAAGAAATTGCTGCCGATCTGGGCGCAGAGCTCGTCATTGAGGACATGGGCTTTGACGGTCTACTGCCTGCCTTGCAAAGTGGCCGTGTGGATCTGGTCATCTCGGGCATGACACCGACAGAGGAGCGCAAGAAAAGTATCGACTTTTCAAATACCTATTATAAATCGAAACAAGTGATTATGGTCCGGAATGAGGATAAAGACAAATATCCAACAATGACCGAGCTGGAGAATGAAAAGATCGGTGCACAAAAAGGTTCCATTCAGGAAACGATCGGACAGAAGATTCCGGGAGCCAAGCTGACTTCTCTGGATAAAATCTCGGATATTGTGCTGCAGCTGCAAACCAAACGGATCAACGCTGCAATCGTTGAGGATACCGTTGCTGCAGGTTATTTGGACGATGCGATTGGACTTGCTCCTGCAATTCCGGACGAAGAGCAGGTGGAAGCCGCAATCGGGATTCGTAAGGGAAACACGGAATTGCTGAATGCAGTTAATGGTACGCTTGAACGGCTGAAAAGCGAAAACAGAATCGATCAAATGGTTACGGAAGCCAGTCAGTTGATGGCTGACCGGGAAACCAAAACGCCAAACATTTTTGAAGTGTTCTGGCAATATAAAAGTTTTTATGCGACAGGTGTTGGTTACACCCTCTTGCTGTCTGCACTTGGCGTCATATTTGGGGTGATCATCGGATTGATCATTTGCCTGTTCCGAATGCATGACCTTGCGATCCTCCGCTGGATCGGTACTGCCTACGTTGAAGTTATTCGGGGTACGCCGATGCTGGTTCAATTGATGATTATCTATTACGGTCTTTCCCTGACCTTCGGAATTAACTTCTCGGCGCTGCAAGCGGGTATCATTACCCTTTCGATTAACAGTGGTGCCTATCTTGCCGAGATCTTCCGTGCGGGTATTCAAGGTGTCGATCGCGGTCAACTTGAAGCAGCTCGTTCCCTGGGGATGGGGAAAGGTGCAGCGATGCGGTTCATTATCCTGCCACAGGCTTTCAAAGCAGTGCTGCCTGCCATCGGTAATGAATTTGTGACCATTATTAAAGAATCGTCCATTATCTCGGTCATTGGTATGGTCGATATCATGTACCAGGCAAGTGTAGTCAAAAACATTACGTACCAAGGAATGAATCCGTTCCTTATTGCGGCAGCCATCTATTTTGTATTGACATTCATTTTGTCCAAGCTGCTGGGTCGACTGGAAAGGAAGTTGAGTGCAAGTGATAGACGTTAGACAATTACACAAATCCTATGGAAAAAACGATGTGCTTAAAGGCATTAATGTAACAATTGGCAAGGGTGAGGTCGTTGTAGTCATCGGTCCTTCCGGATCGGGTAAAAGTACCTTCTTGCGCTGCCTCAACCTGTTGGAGCAGCCGACCTCAGGCGAAATTGAGTTTGAAGGTGTGTCGATCACAGATCCCAAACACAACATTAATGCAACGCGGGAAAAAATGGGGATGGTATTCCAGCATTTTAATCTGTTTCCGCATAAAACCGTACAGCAAAACATTACGATTGCCCCAATCAAGGTTAAAAAGCAGTCAGCACAGGAAGCAAATCAGATCGCTGCAGACTTGCTCAATACCGTTGGTTTGTTCGATAAGAAGGATTCATATCCGAATCAGCTGTCTGGTGGACAGAAGCAGCGGATTGCCATTGCCAGGGCACTCGCCATGCAGCCCCATGTAATGCTGTTTGACGAGCCAACGTCTGCGCTTGATCCTGAAATGGTCGGGGAAGTGCTGGATGTAATGAAACGTCTCGCTGAAGGCGGTATGACCATGGTTATTGTCACTCACGAAATGGGTTTTGCCCGAGAAGTTGGTGATCGCATCATCTTTATGGATGGTGGCGTAATCGTGGAAGAAGGAACACCTGACGAAGTGTTTGGACACCCTAAACATGCCCGTACACGGGATTTTCTGGGCAAAGTGTTGTCATAGACTTTCCTTGAAAAGTCGACGGATAGCCTTTCATTTTTCATCATTAATCATAAATATTTAATCAAACAGCCTTGTTAACTATACCGTTAGCAGGGTTGTTTTTTGTGAGCTGCATAAGCATGGATTTACATAAAAGTAACGTTTCTGTCATTGTTGAAAGCTGCTTTTACACACCCATTTTCTGAAAAAACCTTATAAATTCAGTCTCATCATGAACTGAACATACCATTTGGTAACATTTACTACGGACCCTGGTTACAAAATTGTGATATATTGATTCTGCCGAAACTTCCTGAGCAGGAAGTGTGGAGGATGTAATGATGCAAAGCGTGTACGGGGGAAGATTGAAATTACACGCTGCTAGGGGTGAATTAGGGGTACATAACGCATCACCAATGTAACAGCGAACCTATAGGGTGGTTTCCTCCATCCGAATCCGACAACTAACTTCGCAGGCACAATGAGGGAGGAAGACCATGATTAAGAAGAGAAGTATAGCCAAAACAGCAACAGCCCTGCTGACAGCAGCAATGCTCATCCAGGCCGTTCCAGCTCACGCTGATTCTGTTCACGTGGCCAAAGAGGGGGATACCTTCTACACCTTATCGAAAAAATATGGCGTTGGACTTAACACACTTATCAAAGCTAACAATGACATTTCGCCTTACAACATTTATGGTGGTTTGAAGATTACCATTCCTGGCAAAACCAACACGGTCAAGGCTGCTGCAGCCTCTAAGAGCTCATCCGCGGCGAAGACCATCACGACAGCAAGTCTTGATGTAAATGCAGATGACAAAGTCGTTCAAGCCTGGGGTAAAACGTTCGACTATAGTAAGGCAGTAGAAGTGAAAGCAACTGCTTACTCTGCAGATGCCTCTGAAAATGGGGGATGGGGTGCTGTGGATTACTTTGGTAATCCGCTCGAATTGGGCACTATCGCCGTTGATCCAAGTGTTATTCCACTGGGAACAAAAGTACTGGTTACAGGTCACTCCCATCCGGGACTACCAAAGCAAGCATTTGTAGCAACTGCGCGTGACATTGGTGGAGCCATCAAGGGAAAACGAATTGATATTTTCATTCCTGGCAGTCAGAAGTCTGTGAGCACATTTGGTTTTCAGGACGTTGAACTTTACATTTTAAAATAATATAATCATCCACAATAAAGGTGTCCATTAGTCATGATGATCGTGACTGAAGGGCACCTTTTGTCTTGTATCTGCAAACTCAAGTTTGCGTTCGTTTGCAGATACATGTTTGTAAGTGACAGTTACTTCGGACATTATTTGCTCTTGGGCAGCTGCAGCATCTCGTCCAAGGTCACCAGATTGAATCCCCGACACCGCAACTCATCAATAATTTCCGGTAGTGCCTCTAATGTACCGGACAGGTTGGAACCCACACCGCCTCCGGCATGCTGGAGAATGATGGAACCCGGCTTGACCGCAGATAACACATTTTGCTTCACCTGGTCCTTGTTAAGACCTTTCCAATCCAGTGAATCCACGTTCCAGTTTACGATACTGTACTGCTGTCTGGCGGCCCATTGCAGCTGTTTTTCGTTAATGTCCCCGTATGGAGGACGAATCATCTTCGGTGTGTACCCGGTCAGTTTATGAATAATGTCGCCGGTATGTAGGATCTGTTTACGAAAAGCGTTGAGAGACAGCTTACTGAATTCAGGGTGGTTGTAACTATGGTTTCCAACAATATGGCCTTCCCTAACGATTCGTCTGACGAGGTCGGGATGTTTCTCAGCGCGGTTGCCCACAATGAAAAAAGTAGCCTTTACTTTGTATTTTTTCAATATATCCAGCACCTGTGGGGTGAACCTTGGATCAGGCACATCATCAAAAGTCAGTGCCACTTGTCTGGTAGAAGGGCCATTGGTTTTGAATGTGTCCGCATATTTCTGCCTTAGCTGACCCAGTGTCAGCTGTTCATCTTCAGATAGATCGGGTTTTGCAGCAGGCAGACTGTCCGGAGCTGAATTAGCCCATAGATGTCCAGGAGAATAACTTCCACTCAGGATCAGGACCAGCATGGAAAGTACGATGAGGCGAATTCGCATGATACAGCCTCCTTCTCAAAATTGCGTTCTCTTTGGTATGCCCTTGGCGTTGGTTCATTATGCATGATGTGAGAAGTTTCATTGTCCAATCTGATCCATTGGGTTCATAATTCCACCATTACATATACACACATAAAGGATGGGTGGACTAATGAATGCTTATGATTTAAATACGGTTCGTTTACAGGTAATTGATGCAGGAGAGGATAAGATATTTTTGGTCACTGGTGGGAAAGCTCATATTGGGGCTGTAGCAACCTTTTATCCGGAACGTGAACGGGTGGTCGGGACTGCAATCCACATTCCGGGCCATAAGGAACAGGAGCTATGCGAGCGGCTTGCACGCAAGGCTGCGAATCATCTCAAGGTAACCGTGACTGTTGTAATGGGCATTCATTTCGACGCCATTACACGCATGCAGATTGATGAGATCGTGCTGACGGCAGAAAAGCTGCTGGACGATCATTTAAACCAGGCAGATGTAAAAACATAGTAGATTTTGGAAGGCAGAGCATCGTGTTTTAAACTTTTTTTTGGTAAAATTGAAACGAGTGAAAGATTACCACGTATGTATGTTTATATACAAGATGTAATATCGACTAGGAGGAATACCATAATGTCCATGTTCAAACGTTTACGTGATTTAACGATGTCTAACATTAATGCCATTATTGACAAGGCAGAAGATCCAATCAAGATGACGGATCAATATATCCGTGATATGCAGGAAGATTTGGAAGATGCCGAGAAAGCTGTAGCTCAACAAATCGCTATTGAGAAAAAATTCAAGCAGCTGTTCGAAGAACAGGAAGCTTTGGTGAAGAAGCGTGAGGAGCAAGCTCATACTGCAGCACGTGCACAGAACATGGATCTGGCACGCCGGGCTCTGGAAGAGAAAAAAGCGGCAGAAGTGAAAATGGCGGAATACAAAACAAGCTATGATCAGAACAAAGCATCTGCAGACAATCTGCGCGGCAAGCTGGATGAGATGCGCAAGCAATTGACACAGATGAAAAACAAACGTGAGACATTGGTTGCACGTTACAACGCTGCCAAAGCTCAAACTGAAATCAACAAAGCATTGAACGGATTCAGCTCCGACACGGCTAGTGCGGGCATGAAACGCATGGAAGAAAAAATGATGCAGATGGAAGCACAGGCAGAAGCCAGCAATGAGATGTCGTCCAAAGGAAAATCACTGGATGAAGAGTTTGAGAAACTCGGCAAGGATCAGGCCGTTGAGGATGAACTGGCTGCGCTCATGAAGCAATACGAAAATAAGAATTAAACCTTGCACCTGAAGCAAGGTTCATCAGCGGAGGAGAGACCAACGTTTCTCCTTCGCTTTTAAATGCGGTTCATGTTGATATGTGGGGGCTGTGTAAATGGATTTGAACATTTTGGCGATGCTGGTCTGGACTTTATCTGGTTCGGTTTTGCTTTTTGTTTTGATGTATGTGGACTCGTTGTTTACGAAGTATAAGGATTTTGCAGAAGTTAAAGCGGGGAACATGGCGGTTACGACACGGATGGTCATGAAGCTGTTTGCTCAAGGGTATGTACTTGCGACTTCCATTTCGACAGCAGGTCATCTGGGTGAAGCATTGCTGGTATCCGTTGTTTCATTTGTCATCCTGCTTATTCTGGAGAGTGTAGTGCACTTTATGATTCGCAAGTGGGCCAATCTGGATCTGGACACGGGAATACAACAAGGGAAGACAGGGTACGGTTTGTTCTCCGGTGCTCTGCATATCGTGGGTGCATTAATTATTGCAGCTTGTTTATAAGATAATGAACGGGAGTAATGGGTATGAGTGTATGGAAACGGATTAAAGGGATTCTGGCTAAGCCCGAACCGCCGCAGGCGGAGAAAACGATGCTGGATCTTGCACCTGGTGACATCTGTGAAGTCTCACTTGTAACATATGAAGTCGTGGGACGGGTGCATCACCGTGCGCGAAGAGCAGTGGTGCTAACCTTGCAGGATGGCACAACCATTAGACATTTGCATGTTGAAGAAAGAGAAATGACACATTACGCCCTCTATACACCAATTGACGGCCGTCTTGACGCACCGGATGAGGTGCCGACGCTGCTCGATCTGGATGGACGCGCCTATCATCTGGAGGAAGAATATGGAGGAATGGTTACCACAGCAGGCAGGACACCTTATGGTCAGGGTGGGGAGCAATTGGTTTGGCAGTACCAGTCCGATGATAATATGCTTCTGCGTGTGGAATGGCAAGACAGAAGATTTACTCTGTATGAAGGTGAGTCCATTCTTCCTGCGGATATCAAAGTGATTCGTTCGAGCTAGGAGAGGTTCCAATGAAAAAGCGCATGGCACTTGGATTAAAATTAATGCTGGTCCTCAGCCTTGTCATGTCCCTGTTGTCCGCGTGCGGGATGCCTTCCGTTCAGGACACTTATCCGCTTGAGTCTGTAAGTGGCAGTGGCAATACAACATCGTATGTGTATCGGGCTGCCGACCGCTCTGTTCCTGAAGTTGCACAGGAGTTATCCGAAGAGCGTAGACCTGATCAGATCTCGGCGGAAAATGAAGAGCGGATGTTCCTGGTATATCAGGACCAGTATTATCATTTGCAGCAAGATCCAAACAAGAAGGAAGACACCTTAATTGAAGTGGATTCCAAGGAATATGTTCGGCAGAATTACGATTCCTCTTTTCTACAAGGATATTTGACCGCAACGCTCATAGGCAATTTGTTTGATTCCTTTGGCGGAAGCGGGTACGGAAAGTACAGAGGATATACAGATCGTGATACGTACAAACCGAATCAAGATACTTATCGTGCACCAACAAGCAATGACAAAAAGGCTGCTCCGCCAATTACAGTAGACCGAAAAGGGTCGATTACCCGGCGGGGAGGGGATACCGATACAAGTGTAGGTTCAGGCGGGGGCTTGTTTAGCCGCAAAAAGGAACCGAGCACGGGTACGGTTGAACGGAATAAGAGTGGAGGCTTGTTTGACTCACCAAAAAGCTCTTATAAGAAACCCAAAACGAGGGTAGGCGGGGGACGCATCAAGAGGCGAAGGTAATCATGATTCGGCACGTCTGAACAATCCATACAGAACAGCCACGAGGTAAGGCAGAATGAATCCTGCCATGCGCAAGCAAACCTTGTGGCTGTTTTTTTATATATATTTTAGTAAGGAAAGGACCAACGTATGATTAGGATCTGCGAACGTGATTGGACTTGCGTGTCCGGGGTATGGTGGAAGGAGGCTGTTTACGAATCCAGCGGATATAAGGGGCCATTCGTTCATTCTCGCGCAGTGCCTGTAGATCTCTAAGGTTTAGGCTCATAATATCTTGATTGGTAAATAGCGAGTGGATTTGTTTATGACACGGAATACATAGATTGGCGGTAGGCATGAACGTTCCGCCCATTTCTTTGGGTGTGAGATGATGGACCGTCGTTTCGACAGGATCTCTACCGCACAATTCGCATCGGTTACTCATGATGACCCTCCATTTCTTCATCTCTATTATGGGCATGATATCGCACTTTCATGTTCCCAGCCGGGCTTTTACTTGTCACACCTTAGCTTTCACGCTACACTTTCTTAAACGAGTTCTGTCCCAAGGAGGTTTTATCCATTTTGAAAATCAACTCCCATTCAGATGACATCACCAGTCCCAAATTTAATCGTACAGCAGTTCAGGTCGAGGCTGCACAGGCTAAAATTTCACCCCATGTTACTGCAATTGCGATTGAGAGAGTCACCCTGGAATCGGCGCATGGGCGAACGCTTGCCGAAACGATTCATGCCCCGCATCCATATCCCTTTTTCCGGAGATCCGGGATGGATGGCTATGCGATTGTGAGCAGTGATACCGTCAATGCGTCCAGCGACCAACAGATCTGGCTGCGTGTCGTTGATGAGATTCCATGTGGATATACATCGGATCAACCGATTGTTCCCGGCACCACCGCCCGAATTATGACAGGTGCGCAAGTACCTGATGGTGCCGATGCGGTTGTCATGCTGGAGATGACCGAAAGCAGGGAGCAGGATGGAGAACAATGGATTGCCCTTAAGCGTCATATCCAGCCTAACGCCAACATTACGCCAATCGGATTGGAAGTTCAGGAAGGTCAGCTATTGCTTGAAGCCGGAACGATTATTCAGGCAGGAGAGCAATCGGTACTGGCTACTTTTGGGGTTGCCCATGTCCCGGTGTTTCGGCGTCCGAAAGTCGCCATTTTTGCCACTGGAACCGAACTGCTGGAGGTAGACGAACCTTTGCAGCCCGGACGAATTCGCAACAGCAATAGCTATATGCTGCGTTCCCTGGTCACGGAGGCAGGTGGTGAACCTGTCATGTATGGCTCCATAGCAGATGATGTGGATACTGCACGTGCGAAACTGGCAGAAGCGGTTGAAGATAACGATATTGTGGTGACCACTGGCGGTGTATCGGTTGGGGATTATGACATCATGGGTGATTTGGTACGTGAAGGAAATATGGAGATGCTCTTTAATAAAGTGACGATGCGTCCAGGCAGTGTTACAACAGCAGCCGTCGTGAATGATAAACTGCTCTTTGCACTATCCGGTAACCCCGGAGCTTGTTTTGTTGGATTCGGTTTGTTTGTCCGGCCAACCATTCGTATGATGCAAAATGATGCCAACCCTTATTTGGAAGAGTGGACAGCGATCCTGGATCAGGAATATACGAAAGTAAACAACTTTACCCGGTTTGTACGGGGGCGCACGGAAATTCGGAATGGAAGGGTATATGCAATGCCTGCTGCGGCTCGAGTGGATGAGTCCAGTGTCATGATCACAATTAAAGATAGTGATTGCCTGATTATCATTCCACCTGAAAAGAAAGGGATTCCTGCAGGAGAACAGGTACGGATTCTTAAGCTACCCCATGGGCAGGTGAGGTAGGATATGGGCAAAACAAGTCATGTTCCACCATACATTGTGCAGATTGTAGGCTACAAAAATACGGGCAAAAGCACATTAACGGCAGAACTCACCCGATATTTATCGTTAAAAGGACTGAGGGTTGCCGTCATCAAGCATGATGGACATGATCATTTCCAGATGGATCATGAAGGAACCGATTCATACCGTTTTAATCAGGCGGGTGCTTCTGCTGTAGTTGTCATGTCGGATAAGCGAACGGCCATTATTGAACAACAGGCAACCACTTTGGAGAATATGTTAAACCATCTGAACCATTATGATTGGATTCTGATTGAAGGATACAAGTGGGCGAACTATCCCAAGCTGGTGATGATCCGCGAAGATCAACATTTGGCCATGCTTGAGAAGCTGCATGGAGTGATGGCTGTCGTTTCCTGGCTGCCAAAGGATTCAATACATTTAGTGGGTAACGGCCATGATCCGTTAAAAGAAGTGGTGTGGCATTCAGTGCATGAGACAGGGCTTATCGCTGAGTGGCTGTTAAAAAGGGTGAATGTAAACTGAAATCATGCTGAACAAATAGCGGATTCTCTTATGGTGTGTGTAACCAGGAGAGAATCCGCTGTTTGATTTTTTTGGTGATAACCTGCTTAAGATCCCGTATCTTCAGAGCGACGTTCAATTGCTTCAGACATCGTTTTGTCGGTGAGATGCGCATAGATTTCGGTCGTTTCCGTGGAGGCGTGTCCGAGCTGTTCCTTCGTTTTATAGATATCATTTTGCAGATAGTAATCTGTCGCAAAGGAATGCCGCAGCTTATGCACGGTCAGATACGGCTTGCCAAAACATTTGGCATATTTCATGATCATCGCCTGAATCGCCCGTTTGGTCATTCGACTGCCTTCAGTCTCACCGTTACGCAGCGCAATGAATAGCCCCTTTTCCCGTTTGGGTGTACGGTATCGTGATTGCCGCAGGTGCATGTAGTTTACAAGCTCATCCTTGGCCTGTTCTCTGAAATAAACAGGGGTTTTGAACGTTTCATCATTGTTACCTTTGCGGTAAACATATAACAGTTTATTGTTCAAATCCAGATCGTCAATATTCAGGTTAACCACTTCGGATACCCGCAGCCCTGAATTCAGAATAAGGCTGGCAATGCACGCATCCCGCTCTTTGTTGAGTTCATGCGAGTAGAGCGCTTGCTTGTTCTTCTGCATGTCGACAGCGTAACCTTCGAGAATGTATCCGATAAATTCAAGCAGTTCCTCATCTTCCAAAAGCTTCCCTTTCAGCTTCGCTGCCGTGTCTTTTGGCTTATGCGTGCGTTTAATCTCAATTTTGGCCATAATATTACGTTTCAGCAGCGGATAGAAGTCTTCATCTTCGGCAATTTGGCTTAAATAATGAAAGAGTGAGCGGAGGGAGGACAGTTTGCGGGATACCGTAATTCTGGAGTTGGCTCCTTCACGCTTGGTCGCCAGAAACAAACGGAATGAAGTGACCGAATCCATACGTAATACCTCAAGTTCAGTTAATGTTACGTCTTTATTGGACTCAGCCTGGGACAATCCTTCCGCGCGCAGCCAACTGAAGAAGGTGTCATAATCCCTTAAGTATTCAAGCAGGGTGGATGGTGATAAATCGGGAAGCTTATAGTCAATGAATTGCTGAACGAACCAAGGCATGGAAGGCAGTTTATCATCCAGCTTGCGTCGATCTATCTCTTTTTGCACATTGGTCAAGTTCGGCACCTCCTAATCAGTTCATTCTACAAATTAGTCTATGTCCTAGTGTACCATAATTTGCTTGGTCACAGCCTGTTCACGGAACAGGAGCAGGCGGGGGCTGCTTCCTTGCCCTTCCGCGTACAAACCTTTAAAGTAATTGTTATAAGCAGAGCAGAGGAGGTGGACCGGATGAATATGAGATTAGAGCTGGTTCCCCGGGAACGGAGTCAGGTGATCCGGCATTTGATGCAATTTTATCTGTATGATTTCACCAAATATCTGAATATTGATGTGGACAGCAATGGTATTTTCCCGGAGTATCCGGGTCTGGAGGCTTTTTGGGAGGAGGAGGGCCGCAAATTTGCTTTTCTGATTACGAGTGAAGGGGCACCGGCAGGTTTTGCGCTGGTAGAACGTTTCGAGCCTGGCAGCAAGGATAATGATTATTATTTGACTGAGTTTTTTGTCATGCAAAAATATCGGCGGAGCGGAATAGGGACTCAGGCAGCACACGAGCTGTTTAATCGTTTTCCGGGACGCTGGAAAGTGACGCAGGTACGCAATAATGTGATTGCGCAGGCGTTCTGGAGAAAAGTAATAGGGGCTTATACGGGAGGCCGATTCCGCGAAAAATTTCACCCGGAGTTGGGTAATCCAAGCCAGTTTTTTGTAACGTGAACATCAGGCTCGCGAGCTGATCCGCAGCTTGAATACATATTTGAATGGATAGAGGAGTGTGTGGCATGAACGGACCAACATTTCATCTGGAAGGACAGACTGCACTGGTCACCGGTGCGGGAAGAGGGATCGGAAAGGCGATAGCCATCGGACTGGCGGAGTCGGGATGTGACGTTGTTCTCATATCTCGTACGATGACGGAAGTCGAGGAGACAGCTGCTTTAATTTATGAGCAGACTGGCCATAGAGCCATAGCTTTGAGTGCTGATGTGACATCCAGAGAGCAGCTGGAAGAAGTCTTTCGTGAGACGATCGCCGAGCTGGGCAGACTGGATATCCTTGTTAATAATGCCGGTATGAACATTCGGACGCCAGCGCTTGAAGTGACGGACGAGCAATGGGAAACCATTATGCAAACCAATTTGAAATCAGCCTTCATGGCTTCACAGCTGGCCGGTCAACACATGAAGGAGCAGGGCAGCGGTAAAATCATCAACATTTCTTCAGTAGGCGGGCACACAGCTTTGCGTACAGGCGTTGTCTATGGAGCGACCAAGGCAGCTCTTATTCATATGACGAAGGTCCTTGCCATGGAATGGGGGAAATATGGCATTCGTGTAAATGCGGTAGGTCCATGGTATTTCCGTACACCGCTGACCGAAAAGCTGCTGGATGATCCGCAATATTTGCAGGAAATTGTAAGTCGAACACCCCTTCAGCGAGTGGGTGAGCTGCAAGAGGTAGTTGGACCTGTGGTCTTCTTGGCGTCAGACGCTGCAGGATATATGACGGGCCAAACTCTGCTTGTTGACGGGGGCATGTCCATTTATGGATTCTAAATAATAGAGAAATAAACGGTAAAAAGTGGGTCCGATGCATTGCTGGCGGGTAATAACAAACAGAGTTGTCATTCTTTCATATAAGTTGTACCTATATTTACGAAGTCGGAGGAATCAATTATGGAACTGCGCGAATATGGAAACACAGGCATGAAAGTAAGCACTCTCGGGTTTGGCGGATCCGAAATTGGAAGCGATGTATCCAAAGGTGACGTGGAAACACTCCTGAATACCGCTTTGGATGCCGGATTGAACGTCATTGATACTGCCGAATGTTATGGAGACAGCGAGGAACTGATTGGAGACGTACTTTCGCACCGACGTGACGACTTTTATTTGTTTACCAAGTGTGGACATGCTGCCGGAGTGGATGGGCCGGATTGGGATCCCAAAGTGCTGGAGCAAACGATCGATCGCAGTCTAAGAAGGCTCAAAACGGAGTATGTGGATGTCATTCATTTGCATAGCTGTTCTGAAGAAGTACTTAGGCAAGGAGCGGTAATTGAAGTCCTCCAACGTGCCAAGGAAGCGGGAAAGACCCGGTATATCGGTTACAGCGGTGATACAACAGACGCATTGTACGCCATTGGAACCGGGGTGTTTGACAGTTTGGAAACTTCACTAAATATTGCGGATCAAGAAGCGATTGATCTGACATTGCCAGAGGCCAGAAAAAGAAACATGGGTGTAATCGCCAAACGGCCGATTGCCAATGCAGCCTGGACATATGACACGCTCTCCGAAGATGCCTATCCATTCGTGTATTGGAGACGGTTGCAGGAACTGGGCTATGGTTTCCTGTCGGGTGACAATGCACAAGCGGCGGTTGAAACGGCCTTGCGTTTCACGCTAAGTACGGAGGGCGTCGATACGGCCATCGTGGGTACAACCAAGCCGAACCGTTGGCAGCAAAATGCTGATCTGGTGGCCAAGGGCGCGCTCCCGCAGGAACTGTATGATGAAATCAGAACAAGATGGAAGGAGATCGCCGGATCGGATTGGACAGGCCGGACGTAACCTAAGACGTATCGAATGGTTCAAGAGAGAACCATCGATTTTGAAAGCCGCCGAGTGCGGCTTTTTTTAGTTGAATCTGGATTAAAAGGGAACAACTAAAACAATGAAAAGATAACTATTATATAATTTCAATATATGAAAAATTCACAATAATAAACACTCTTTACGCACTCACCACGGATAGAGATACAGTGTATGCCTGTGCAAGGAAAAACGGGAGAATTTAAAACAAAATGAAAGAAGTCAAGTCTTTTTCCTAAATTAAATTTACCTCTAACAAGTCCCCTAGTCGTATAATAGAACTCATATGTTTAAATGGACATGAAAATTCAGGAAGGGTCAACAAGGGGGAACAGCATGGCATCACAGTTAAAACAAATTCATCCACTGGCGTGGACCATCATTGTGGGGACGATTTTTGGACGGATGGCTACCTCAATGAGTATTCCGTTTCTGTCGATCTATCTGACGCAGCAGATGGGGGCGTCGCCAACACAGACAGGAATTATAGTGGCGGTAAGTGCGCTGGTAGGAGTCTTTGCCAGCTTTTATGGAGGGTATATCTCGGATCGGATTGGACGTAAAAAAGTGTTGTTCATATCGGTTTTTGGCTGGGCTCTCGTATTTATTGGATTTGCTTTGTCCGACAAGATCTGGCTCTTTTTTGTCATGAACGCACTCAACGGCATTTGCCGGGCGCTGTTTGAACCGACATCCAGAGCATTGTTATCGGACATCACACCGCCGTCAAGCAAGCTGCTCGTATTCAATCTGAGGTATGCAGCGATTAATCTGGGCGTTGTGTTTGGGCCGCTCCTTGGATTGTACCTGGGGTTGTCGGATTCCAACGTATCGTTTCTGGTCGCAGGCGGAGTATACATAGCTTATGGCATCCTGTTAATTATTCAATTTATTCTTCATCCACTGCAATCGGGTGAACAGGGTTCGCGGACAGTAGAGCCGATCCGGTTAAAACAGGCTTTTCGCACAACGAGTGGTGATCCGGTCTTTATGTTTGTATTGATTGGCACGATCTTTTGTGTGCTCGGATATGGACATTTCAGCTCGACTTTGCCGCAATTTATGGCGATTAACCCGAATATGACAGACGGTGCGAAATGGTTTGGATACATGCTATCCTTAAACGCAGTCGTTGTCCTGGCCGTCCAATTTCCGGTGGTTCGGATCGCGAGTCGCTTCCCACCTGTGGTGCCGCTCATTATAGGCAATATTATGGTATCCGTGAGTTTAATGATGTTTGGCTTGGCGCAGAGCCCGTGGATGCTGGTGGCGGCAGTTGTCATTTTTACTGTAGGTGAAGTACTCATGTTCACGTTGATGGACGTTCTGGTGGACCGGATCGCGAAGCCGGAATTGAAAGGGACGTATTTTGGCATGATTGGGTTCAACAATCTGGGGAACGTCAGTGCTCCGATTCTAGGCGGTTTCCTGCTGGACAGCTTTGGTGCTAACCAACCTTTACATGTATTTACACCGATTGCGCTTAGTGCCGTATGTGGAGTCCCCTTCCTATGGATTGCTCATAAACGGATGCAGGCAAAAGGTCAAAAAGGTCTGCAACGATCGATGGAAGCTTAATTTCGATTCATATGGAAATAAAATCAAAAACCTTCAATTTACCTGAACGTGAATTTGAAGGTTTTTTTATGGATTCATACTATAATCTTTCAACATATGAAAAATTCACAATAGAAAAACATTTCTCGGACTTTGTATCTACCTACCACCAAGTTACATTTGCGTTTTCTCAATGTAATAACGAACTTCAAAATCAACACATAAAAGTCAAGGACCTTTTGTTTGACTGCAGTGTCGTACGTTCCTTTTGTAACAATAATCATTTTCTTAATCAATCTTACCTTGGAGAAGACCGCGATTGCGGCTTTTTAAGTTGTTCATGTTCAGTTCATATGGGTGTCACGGGCAGTACATTTTCATTCATTAAACTGATTTCAGTGCAGTGCCCTTACGAAGGTTCTCAACCAAAGAAAAAAAGGAGATGATGAGATTGACGCCCAAAAAAGCTGAAAAGCTTGAAACCAATGAATTATCCGAAGATGTAACGGCTGCTTGGCAGAAGAGGGAAGGCAGATTTATTACTTGGTGAATGAGAAATACACATCGACGGTATATGACAGTGCTACCCAGGTTATGCCTGTTCATCTGTTCAGTGAGGTACCAGGCTATGTGTACACCAATAAGATTATTGGAGCAGATCTAGCCGTGAACCAACTGCAAATACCCGGCTTGGCCGGCCGGGATTCGATGGAATATGATTTCTATGAGGAAAACGGCGTGGAATACGTTTCTGCAGGCGGAAAGGTATACGCTAGTCAAGACGCGGTGAAGCCGCTCTATTCGGGAAATCAATCGAAGACAACGATTCAAGCAAACGGTTTGGCTGCATGGTTTTCGATACCCGCGGCTGTAACAGGTAAGGTAATGACGGTGCAATTACCTTTGAATGGCGGTTTTACTGTGTATGACTAGGCTGGCATCTCCATCAATAACACTGTGGTCAGCGGCCAAAATGAAGTTGTGTTGCCTGAGAACTGCAGCATTGTATTTGCAGGCTAGGTTGGTTCAACGTTCGAGATTTCGTTGAAGAACAGTAAGAATTAAAGGGCGGATGATGCTTAAAAGGCGACCTTCATATGAAGGTCGCCTTTTTAATAACCTGTGGTAAAACTTTGTTTAGTTGTTCCGTCTAAAAATGGATGACCTTTGGCATGTTGTAACAAGAAATAAGAAGAAATTTGTGCACAACTATACATTCATTTGGGTAACGATTAAGTATGAAGTGAGTAGTACAGTCGAATACATGTTATTATTTTTGTTGAGTTATGGAACAGCTTGGGGCCAAGAGTTACTTCACAGACATAACATGCAGGAAAATGAACAAGGAGGTTGACTCTATGGAGTTCACAATATTTGTAGTCGAAGATGATGATGCGTTATATGAAGCATTGAAAACAGGACTGGAAGCATGGGCGTTTCGGGTTACGAGGCCGGATAATTTTAACGAGGTCATGCGTTCGTTTCTTGATCAACAACCTCATCTCGTTATGATGGACATCACACTTCCTAAATTTGATGGTTTTCACTGGTGCAGGGAGATTCGCTCCGTATCCGAAGTACCTATCATTTTCTTATCCTCTCGCGATCATCCTTTAGATATGGTCATGGCGCTCAATATGGGGGCGGACGATTTCATCCAGAAACCTTTTCATACAAATGTACTGTATGCCAAAATTCAAGCTGTACTTCGTAGAACTTATGCTTACGGAGAAAGCCAGACCGATATTCTGGAATGGAATGGTGCCTTGATTGATCTGAAACGAGGTACAATTCGAAGATCAGACGAGGAGGCTGATTTGACAAAAAATGAATTTTTTCTGTTAATCACGCTCGTGAAAGCCAACAATGCGGTTATCTCGCGTCATGACTTGATACGTAAATTATGGGAAGATGAACAGTTCGTGAATGATAACACCCTAACTGCAAATATAACCCGTCTGAGGCAAAAGTTGGAGCCGCTTGGACTATCAGACGCAATCGTTACAAAGAAAGGAATGGGTTATATGGCCATCAGTTTATAGGAGGAATAGGTATATGTTCATGCGTTACTTGGTTTCAAGAAAAAGCTGGATCTTGTTGTTTGTAGGCTTACTAGGTTTGACCGATTTACTAATCTTACTTGAACAAGAATTGAGAGTTGAATTGACCTCTCTTCTCTATTTAAATGCTTTGTATCTTATTGGGTTTCTTCTGTTTTTTCTATGGCGTTATAAGAAAGAAACAAAATATATTACGGCGATTGCCAAGCTGCAGGAAGTCATGACCTCAGACTGGTTTGAGAACCTGCCTGAACCTGACAATGAACTAGATAGGGCTGCAAACGAGTTGCTGAGAGAGACTGCTTATCAGTTCAAACGTAAACTATCCCAGTTTAAGGAAGCTCAATTGATTGAAAATGATTTTGTGGCCTCTTGGATCCATGAAGTTAAGACTCCTCTTACCGCGATGAAACTAATTTTGGACACGAGACCGAGTGATCCAGACATGCGCAGAATTGATTCTGAATGGCTGCGGATTCATTTACTAGTAGATCGTCAGTTACATATGACACGTCTACCCGCTTTGGAATCGGATTATAGGCTTGAACGAGTTTCCATACATCGTCTTGTTGCAGAAGAGATTCGTGAACTGGCTCCTTGGTGCTTGGAGAAAAACTTGGAAATTGGTATCGAAGGTGCGGATGCCATGGTTGTCACTGACCGCAAATGGTGCCGCTTTATCATCCGTCAGTTATTAACCAATGCCATTAAATACAGTCCCCCGGATAAATCTCTTACATTCCAAACAGACGTGACGAAAAAAAATAATGTTATCTTAGACTTGATTGATGAAGGTCCGGGGATACAGCCACATGACCTGCCACGTATCTTTGATAAAGGATTTACAGGCGATAATGGACGGATTCATAACGCAGCTACCGGATTGGGACTCTATCTTGCCCAAACTGTAGCGGGTAAAATGGGAATAACGCTTCAGGTACAACCTGTCCAGTCGCAAGGTACGACGATGCGAATGACTTTTACGGATCCCAATACGTTTGAGACAATCCGAAGAGGACAAGAGGAAAATATCCCGTTATAAACAGTCAAGATTAATCTTGGCTGTTTTTTTGTGAACATGACAATCCTGTCACCTTCCTATTCAACTCGTCACCCAAAACGTGCGACAAGATGGGGGATACAAAGTAGACTTAACCTACAATCAAATTTTGGGAGGTACAACATGAATGAATGGAGTGAACAAGAAACAGTTTTACATGCCCGCAACGTTCACAAATCATATGGTACAAAGGGCGGTGCCCAACAGGTTTTAAAGGGAATAGAGTTACGTGTTCTTCGCAAAGAATTTGTTGGAATAATGGGGCCCTCCGGTTCTGGAAAGACAACATTGCTTAACGTTCTTGCAACTATTGATCGGACTACCGATGGCACGATTTTAATCGAAGACGAAGATATCTCTACCATGAACAATACCGCCCTTTCTGCTTTTCGGCGAAAAAAACTTGGATTCATCTTTCAGGACTACAACCTGCTTGATACCTTGACGGTAAAGGAAAACATCCTCCTGCCATTATCCCTTAGCAAAATAAGTAAAGAGCAGGCAGAGAGCGAATATATAGCCATTGCAGAAGTGCTTGGCATTGATGAATTATCACATAAATACCCCTTCGAAATATCAGGTGGTCAAAAACAACGCACTGCGGCAGGACGGGCCCTCATCCATCAGCCTTCCATCATCTTTGCAGACGAGCCTACGGGAGCACTGGATTCCAAATCCGCTTCATCGTTATTGTCAGTAATGGAGGAGGTGAACCGGAAACGGAAGGTCACGATTATCATGGTCACGCATGATCCAGTCGCATCCAGTTACTGTAACCGCGTGGTGTTCTTAAAGGACGGGAAGATTTATTCCGAACTGTATCGGGGAGAGAAAACCAGACAGTCGTTCTTCAAAGAAATCATTGATGTGCAGGCTGTTTTAGGGGGCGACCATATTGACAGTATTTGATTTAGCACTACGCAGCATGCGGCAAAATGTGAAGCATTACTATTTATATTTCTTCGCACTTATTTTCAGTTTGAGTCTGTTCTTTGTCTTTTCTTCGTTACAGCATGATCAGCAAGTTCAGGCGATGATGGATTCAAGTGATAAATTTCTGGTAGCTTTTCAGTCTGCAGCAATCCTGCTTTTTGTGATTATTGTAATCTTTACTGTATCATCTAACCAAATTTTTCTACGCCGGCGCAGCCGTGAAATCGGATTGTACCAACTCATCGGTCTATCCAAAGGCTGGGTTGCCCGTTATTTAGTCATAGAGAATATACTACTCGGTTTTGGTGCACTCATTGCAGGAATTATCTGTGGAGCATTGGTAGCCCGTTTGTTTGTCCTTATTCTAATGAAATTGCTCCGTTTGGATGGGATGCCTGCGATTGACTTTTCATTACCAGCAGCATTCGATACGGTAATTGTCTTTGTTCTCGTCGTTGTTATTACTTCTGTTCAAATCATATACATGATATGTCGAAGTACACTTTTAAATTTGTTTCAAGCAGATCAGCAACCTGACTTATCCAACCAGCCTCCGTCAATCCGAGCATCTATTCTTACGGCTATTTATGCCTTGCTTGGCATTGTGCTTCTTGGATATGGCTATGAATTATCGGGTCGGATGGTAGATGAGCAATTAGTTTTAAATTCATTCCTGGTACTTGTTTCTACTATTGCAGGAACATATATCTTGTTTCGTGTGACGATCAAATGGTGCTTCTCCTGGCTTCGCAAACGGAAAAATGGCCATCTTGGCTTGTATAATAGCCTGTCACTTGCTCCACTGATGCACCGGATGAAGGGTAATGCCAACTCGCTCACCTTAATTACAGTGTTGTCAGCTTTAACCATTACTCTGGTTACAATGGCTTATTCTATTTACTACTCCACGGAGAATACGGTCCGTATGGAGATGCCTTATGATTTCTCATTTGAAAACAGGAAGATGGATGCACAGTCGTTCATAACCGAGCTTGAGTGGGAAGGAATTAACTACAGCTACCTACCCATTGAGGCCCTCCGGACTAAAGGTGTTATTCTTAATCCACTTGATGAATCCAGCTATATCGAGACAAACCTGTTGTGGCTTCCAGCCGAACAGCTTCAAAGGACAGATAAAAAGCTGCCCGTGCCTTCAGACGGAGAAGCGGTAGAATACAGCGTAACTGCTTATACTGCTTTTGATGACAGTGATTTCTCAAAGCGTTACCCAACGAATATTGAACTGATAACAGGGGGGCAGACGGTTAGTTATCCGTTAAAAGAACTGGTCGTGGCAAATCTCGTGAATTCCGATATATCCGGCAATCAGATTTTAGTGTCTGAACATACGTTAAGAGAAATTGAGGATAGCATGTCCAGTACTGCTGGTTATGAGAAAGTACTGATCGATACGTATCGTATATTAGACAAAGGAGATCTTGCTTTAGCTTCCTCCCTTTACCAGAAATATAATCCTGATGAACATTTTACGACCGACTTCTATGCACGATACAGACAGATGATTGAGATTTCCGGATTATTGATTTTTATCGCTGCCTTTCTGGGACTTGCCTTTCTGGCCTCTACCGGCAGTATCCTGTATTTTAAACAAATGACTGAGGCGGAGCAGGAAAAACAGAGCTTCAAGACGCTGCGTCAGCTCGGATTTGATGAGAAGATGATTATGAAGGGCATTGTGCGAAAGCAGATGGTAGTGTTTCTTCTCCCTTTATTTATGGGGGTGCTGCATTCGATCTTCGCAGTTAAAGCGGCTTCGTTTATTATTATTTCGGATATTACTATTCCAACGATTATTTCGATAGGAGCCTATGCAGCCATCTATTTTCTGTTCGCACTTTTCACTCTAGGTTACTATCGGAAAATTGTTAAACACGCTATGTTGTAACACTATTTTTCAGGAGGTGCATGATGAAGAAAACAGTTATTTTTATATTCATTATCGTCATTATCTGCTCGGGCTTATATATAACATTCAAACGGGAGTTTGATCAGTTCAACCCGTTATATAAGGAACAATATGTATACGCAGTAATCAATAAACCAGCCGAACAGGAAGGTAAAAATGAATGGATCCGCTACAGATATAATCTGAGCGGTTATACCGAACAGGGACAAAAAGAAGAGATTACATTCTCTTCAAGTAAAGAACTGGAGCAGGGTACGTATGTGAGTGTGCTTGCCAAGGGATCTTACACCAAAAAATGGATAATAATTCAAAGAGAAGACATTCCGGAAAATACGTTTAATGCGTTAACTTCTAACTAATTTGGTCATACTTAAACTGCGACTCCAAAGTAGCTGTGACAGCTATTTTGGAGTCGTTATTTTAGTATATTTGTTTAAAAACAATTCATCTAATCGCTAGTAGAAAAACATTCATCTCTGATCTAATTAAGCTATCAGGCAAGAACCTATGATAGAATTAATAAGGCTTAAATAGAGCAATCGTGGGGGAACAGAAATTGAACAAAACGGAACGGCAGCTTGCAATCACGCTTGAATTACAGCGAAGCAAAACGCTAAGAGCAGAAGATTTAGCTACCCGGTTTGAGACAAGTGTACGTACGATATATCGGGATATTCAAGCACTAAGCGAAGCTGGGGTGCCAATTATAGGAGCACCTGGCCAGGGTTATTCCCTAATGGAGGGATATTTTCTGCCCCCGGTCAGCTTCACAGCAGAAGAAGCAGTATCCCTGCTAATGGGGGCTGATTTTATTGAGCAGAGGTTGGATACAGATTACGGTTTGAAGGCTAAGTCCGCTCAACGCAAAATTGAGGCCATTTTGCCGGAATCCGTTCGTAACGAGTCTACACGTGTTCGGGAAACGATGCGACTGCTTCATACAGTGGAACCGTTAACTGATGAAATGATTAAACCGTATCTTAACCAAATACGTAACGCCATTTTGGAACGGCGTAAGATCAGTTTTATGTACCTCAAAAAAATGCCGGGAACGGATGGCACTCGGAAAAATAAGCGTGAGGTTTCTCCATATGGATTGACGCTGCTTCATGAAAATTGGGTTCTAATTGCACGCTGCGACATGCGTCAGGATATACGTCATTTCCGCTTGTCCCGGATGACCGGGCTTTCCGTTTTGGAGGATCACTTTCTTTTGCCGGATGGGTTTGACCTGAGCAGCTATCGACCTCCTGACGACCGAAACAAGCGAGTATTAATCAGGGCAAACCCTGAAATAGCCGACAAGATCATAGAGGCGGTTCATTTTTATATTGAATCCATAGAGGACCACAAGGAAGGTGTGAATTTCCACTTTCGTGTCCGGTATCCGGAGGAACTATTGCATCATTTCCTTGGCTGGGGTGGAGATATTGAAGTAATTGAGCCGAAGTCTCTGCGCTTCAGAATTCAAGAAGTTGCGACAAACATTCTAAAGCACTACTGACATACCCTTGTCAGTAGTGCTATTTTATACTGTGGGTATACCCAAGATGAAGAGGAGTTGCTTGAAGGATGAGAAACACCATGGAAGTATTGAAGTCATTTGAAGCCTCAGTAGCAAGAGTCACCATTTTTATAGCTGGATCGATTGAAAAATAATTTAGAAATTGAATTTTGATAGAGAGTAGGGATAGTGTAATGTCGATGATAAAAAGTCAGAAAAACAGATATTGGATTGGTGTTGTATCGGCTTCTCATGTGAATGCAGCAATAGAGGGTGGGTTCGCTCAGATGTGTCACGGCAAGTCAGCTCCCTTACGTCAAATGGCACCAAATGATTGGCTGATATACTATTCTCCACGTTCAGACATGTCAAAAGGGAAGCCACTCCAAGCGTTTACCGCGATTGGTCAGGTTATGGATGGCAGAATTTACAGACATCAGTCGTCAGAATCATTTGTACCCTTCCGTCGTGATATCTGTTATTTTCCATGTCGAGAAGTCAAGATTGCATCTTTGTTAAACCAACTTACCTTTACCCGCGAGAATCGGAATTGGGGATTTATATTTCGTCGAGGTCACTTTGAAATTGGAGCTGAGGACTTTAAGACGATCGCTGCCTCAATGCTAGTAGAGGAGTGTCTGGAAGATAAACTTCTCCCAAAAGAGTCCTGCAATCAGACAATTCCGCTGCGATAAAGCTCATGAGAATTTTGATCTTGATACAGAAAAGTCAGGTGAAAACTCCAATGATCTACGAAGTGACCTACATCACGTCATTGGAGTTTATCCCTGCGGACTAAATTCCAATGACAACTGGCTCACGAACCTTTAAGTAATCAAATAAACGGCCATGATCTGGAATTCCAACGGATGCAGGCCGTATGATTAGCTTGAATAGATTTACCGATTTGAAAAAAGTATTTACCTTGATGTACCTCTATTCCAGCCCCCTTTCAGAGTGACTTGGATAAATTTCCAGTAACAAAAAGATTGTCAAAATAAAAAAAGTATGATAATTTAATGTCTGTAACCGGTTACACATAGAGGAGAACAATCTTATGACGACAATCAAAGATGTAGCTAGACTGGCTGGCGTATCGGTAGCCACTGTATCAAGGGTCATTAATGACAGGGGTTACGTTCATGCGGATACCCGCAAGAAAGTAGAAGATGCCGTGAAGGCGCTTAACTTCTCCCCCAATGAAGTGGCCCGCTCATTATATAAACGTAAGTCCAAACTGATTGGTCTGCTGCTGCCGGATATTGCAAACCCTTACTTCCCGCAGTTGGCCCGCGGCGTAGAGGATCGGATGCAGGAGCAGGAGTTCAGACTGATTTTCGGAAATAGTGATGAGGACGAACTGAAGGAGCAGGACTACATCCAGACGTTTATCCAAAATAACGTGGTGGGTGTGATCTCTTCAACGAACTACCCTCATTCTTCAATATATGAAAACCTGAAGATTCCGGTTGTATTTCTGGACAGGACTTCGCTGGATAGTCCTTCCGTATATGCGGACGGTAGAGAGGGCGGACGACTGGCTGCCAGAGAGATCATCAAACGTGGAAGCCGGCGGATTACGGTTATGCAGGGACCTTCACATATCCGGCCAGCGCAGGATCGTTTCGAAGGAGCCATCGAAATCATCCGGGACGCCGGTTTGGATTACAGCGTAATCCAGACGACCTCTTTTTCTTTTAACGAAGCAGGGTTATGGGCAGAAGAATTATTCAGCAAATACTCAGACACCGACGGGATCATTGCCAGCAATGATATCGCGGCCATGGCGATACTGCATGAGGCAGCGCGAATCGGACGAAAGGTCCCCGATGACGTGCAGGTGATTGGCTTTGACGATATTCCGATGAGCAGCTTGTTATCGCCGGGATTATCCACCATCCGTCAACCGGCATATGAGATGGGAAGAGAAGCAGCGGGATTACTTATCGGGCTTGTGGAACAAGCTCCAATTGAGAATAAAAACATACAGCTGCCTGTCGGGTTTATCGAACGAGGCACAACGAGAAAGGTGAATTCAAATGGCTAAAATATGCGTAATCGGCAGCAGTTCCATGGATTTGGTCGTTACTTCTTCAAGACGCCCGGGGGCGGGTGAAACCGTCCTTGGCGATAGTTTCAAAACCGTTCCAGGCGGCAAGGGAGCCAATCAGGCCGTTGCCGCAGCAAGGCTGGGTGGCGAGGTAACCATGATCGGCCGGGTAGGTGACGACGCTTTTGGCACAGACATTTTAAATAATTTCAAAGCAAATGGAGTAAATACGCAAAATGTGAAACCGGTTACACATTTGGAGAGTGGAACGGCTCATATCATATTGGCGGAAGGTGATAATAGTATTGTATTCGTTGAGGCGGCTAATCGCGAAGTCACTCCCGCATATGTTAATCAAGCGGCAGAGGTGATTCGCAGTGCCGATATCGTACTGATTCAGCAGGAAATTCCGGAAGAAACCGTGGTTCATGTTAGCGCAATGTGCGCTGAGTTCGGAACACCTCTACTGCTTAACCCGGCTCCGGCCAGAACATTACCGCAGGAAGTCATTGACAATGCTGCATATATCACGCCGAACGAGCATGAAGCTGCGATTTTGTTTCAAGGCATGAGTCCTGCAGAAGCATTGCGCCAATATCCAAACAAGCTGTTTATAACGGAAGGCAGTAATGGTGTACGTTATTTTGATGGAGCACAGGAGATCGTTGTACCTACTTATAAGGTGGAGGCAGTGGATACTACCGGGGCAGGGGACACGTTCAATGCCGCATTTGCGGTCGCTCTGGCCGAAGGGAAGCCTCTCCAGGAGAGCATACGGTTCGCCAATCGTGCTGCATCGTTGTCTGTGACCAAGTTCGGAGCACAGGGCGGCATGCCGACGAGAGATGAAGTGGAGGAGAGTTTGTCATGAAAAGAAACGGCATGCTGAATAGTCACATTTCCAAGGTGCTGTCTGATTTGGGTCATACGGACATGATTGCCATCGCGGATGCTGGCCTTCCCGTTCCTGAAGGAGTAGTCAAAATCGATGTGGCTCTGAAATTGGGAGCACCAACTTTTCAGGAAGTTGTGGAACTGATTGCAGATGATATGGTCATTGAGAGAGTGATTGTGGCAGAAGAGATCAAGGAAGGAAATCCCGAGGCAATGCATTATATTACGGACAAATTCGGTGAGGATGCCGTAGATGCTTCCATCAGCCACGAACAATTCAAAGCACTAACCCGGCAGGTGAAGGCGGTCATTCGCACAGGTGAAGCTACGCCTTACGCTAATTGCATTTTACAATCGGGTGTCCATTTCGGTTAAAAGGGGGTTGCATTATGCACATTCAGATGCAAAACATTCATAAAGCATTTGGCACCAATCAGGTGCTGAGCGGAGTGGATTTCGAACTGAAGGAAGGCGAGGTTCATGCCCTGATGGGTGAGAACGGAGCCGGTAAATCCACGCTGATGAACATTTTGATCGGACTTCATCAGCGTGATCAGGGAACCATCTCCATTGACGGACAGGAAACCTATTTCGGCAGTCCGAAGGAAGCAGAGAAACAGGGCATTGCTTTCATCCATCAGGAGCTGAACGTATGGCCCGAAATGACGGTGCTGGATAATCTCTTTATCGGCAAGGAATTGACATCGTCCTTCGGACTGCTAAATACGAGACAAATGAAAGCGCTCGCTTCAGAGCAATTCGCCAAGCTGTCCGTACAAGTTCCGCTTGAACGTCCAGCAGGAGAATGCTCTGTCGGACAGCAGCAAATGATTGAAATTGCCAAGGCGCTGATGACCAATGCCAAGGTTATTATTATGGACGAACCAACTGCTGCACTTACGGAACGCGAGATTCAAAAGCTGTTTGGCGTCATTACTTCGCTCAAGAAGAACGGGGTATCCATCGTATATATTTCTCACCGAATGGAGGAGATCTTCACCATTTGCGACCGGATTACGGTGATGCGGGACGGCAGAACGGTGGATACGCAACCGATTCCGCAGACAAGCTTTGATGATGTGGTGCGGAAAATGGTTGGTCGTGAGCTTACAGAGCGATATCCGGCCCGGAATCCTTCATATGGTGAAGTGGTTCTGGAAGTTCGGAACGCAAGCAGTAAAGGGTTGTTTCGGGATATCAGCTTCACCGTGAGAGCGGGGGAAGTTCTCGGTTTCTCGGGTCTGATGGGCTCGGGAAGGACAGAAATCATGAGAGCGATCTTTGGTTTGGATGCGATGGACAGTGGCGAGGTCATCATCCGTGGGAAAAAGGCAAACATTCGCAAGCCGGCAGACGCGGTCAGACATGGCATCGGGTTTATTACGGAAGACCGCAAGGATGAAGGCCTGGTCCTTGACTTCTCCATTCGCGAGAACATGGCGCTGCCGAATCTGTTTAGCTTCTCAAGCAAAGGATTTATCTCGGCTTCGAAAGAACAAGATTTCGTCGATACTCTGATTAAGCGTCTTCAGATCAAGACACAATCCTCGGAAACGGCGGCCCGGAATTTATCAGGGGGCAACCAGCAGAAGGTGGTTATCGCCAAATGGGTTGGGATCGGTCCGAGCGTACTCATTCTGGATGAGCCAACGCGCGGGGTGGATGTCGGAGCGAAGCGCGAAATTTATCAGTTGATGAATGAACTGACAGACCGAGGCGTTGCGATCATTATGGTATCTTCAGAGCTCCCCGAAGTGCTCGGCATGAGCGACCGAATTGCGGTTGTGCATGAGGGGCGCATCACTGGCGAGCTGGCCAGGGAAGAAGCAACGCAGGAAAACATTATGACATTGGCCACAGGGGGACAGTGAAATGACAACAATACAGGAAAACAAAACTGCCAAAAACGGCTTCCGCTTATCAAACGTGACACAAAAATTGGGGCCACTGCTCGGTTTGATTATTCTTATTCTTATCGTATCGATATTAAATCCAAGCTTCCTGGAACCGCTTAACATTTTGAATCTACTGCGTCAGGTCTCGATTAATGCGTTGATTGCCTTCGGCATGACGTTTGTTATCTTGACGGGTGGTATCGATTTGTCAGTCGGCTCCATTCTCGCACTATCCAGTGCCTTTGTAGCCAATATGATGTTATCCGGGCTTGATCCGATCTTGTCCATCATTATCGGAGTAGCGCTCGGCGGTGTCATGGGTATGGTAAACGGATTGATGATTACCAAAGGGGGAATGGCGCCGTTTATCGCCACATTGGCGACGATGACGATCTTCAGGGGTTTAACACTTGTATATACAAATGGTAACCCAATTACAGGTCTGGGCGACAGCCTGCTGTTCCAACTGTTTGGACGTGGTTATCTGCTTGGCATTCCGGTACCTGCCATAACGATGCTGATTACCTTCGTGATTTTGTGGACCATTCTGCATAAAACGGCCTTTGGCCGCAAAACGTATGCCATCGGCGGCAATGAAAAAGCCTCCATTATCTCGGGTATCAAAGTAACGCGTGTGAAAATCATGATCTACTCCCTGGCAGGCATGCTCGCAGCCCTGGCAGGTGCGATTTTGACATCTCGCCTGAATTCAGCGCAACCAACGGCGGGTACGTCCTATGAGCTTGATGCCATCGCGGCTGTCGTATTGGGTGGTACAAGCCTCTCGGGAGGACGCGGACGAATCGTCGGCACATTGATCGGTGTTTTGATTATCGGTGTGCTGAATAATGGATTGAACCTGCTCGGAGTGAACTCTTTTTATCAAATGGTTGTGAAAGGCGTCGTAATTGCCATTGCTGTCCTGCTGGACCGCAAGAAAACGGCTTAAGGAGAGAAGCGAATATGAAAAAATGGACTTTAACGCTCGTAAGCATGCTGATGATTATCGTTCTGGCTGGGTGCTCTTTGGAGCCACCGGGTTGGGCTAAGCCTGACTCCGCTGGAAGCAATGGACAGAAGAAAATCGGACTGTCGATTTCTACACTTAACAATCCATTCTTCGTTTCATTGAAGGACGGGGTAGTTGCCGAAGCGAAAAAACAGGGAATTCAGGTTATTGTGGTGGATGCTCAGAACGACTCGGCCAAACAGACGAATGATGTGGATGATCTGATTCAACAGGGAGTCGATGCGCTCCTGATCAACCCTGCGGACTCCGCAGCGATCTCCACGGCGGTACAATCCGCGAACAGTGTGGACATCCCTGTAATTACGTTGGATCGCTCTGCAGATAAAGGTGAGGTAGCGGCCTTGGTCGCATCCGATAATGTTAAGGGTGGACGAATGGCGGCGGAATACTTCGTTGAACAGCTCGGCGAAGGCGCGAAAGTGATTGAACTTGAGGGTGTGCCGGGAGCTTCTGCAACGAGAGAACGGGGACAAGGTTTCCATGAAGTGGCCGACCAGAAACTTAACGTGGTTGCCAAACAGTCTGCCGATTTTGATCGATCCAAAGGCTTGAATGTGATGGAGAACCTGCTCCAGGGCAATCCTGATGCGCAAGCGGTATTTGCTCATAACGACGAGATGGCACTTGGCGCGATCGAGGCGATCCAAAGCTCCGGCAAAGACATTCCGGTCATTGGATTTGACGGGAATGATGATGCAATCAAATCCATTCAGGACGGCAAGTTGACCGCCACGGTTGCTCAGCAGCCGGTGCTGATTGGCCAGCTGGCAGTGCAAGCTGCTCTCGATGTACTGGGTGGTAAGCAGGTGGAAAAATCCATTCCGGCTGAATTGAAGCTGGTGACCAAGGAAAACGCAAACAACTAACATTCAAGATATCCCGTTTTGGCAAGCGCCAGAACGGGATTTTTTTATGCTTGGTTTCAATCGGTGATACCGCCGAATTCCACTTGTTCGGAAGACGGAATAGAATGTTAAATGACATCAAGTTCTTGTCCCGTGTTGATGGACTAAGAACTTGATGTCATTCTCATGTAGAACTCTATTATATATTTATCGAATACCTAAAAGCAGCCTTTGAACAATTGTATTTTGCACTCATTTGCTTGCTTTTTCGTATATCTCATCTGAAACAGGTTCCAACCATTCTGGCGTACCTGCCGTGATGGCAATGTGTTCGAACCAGCTATCTTTTGCTGCCCCATGCCAGTGTTTGACACCATCATGAGTGACAACAACATCGCCAGCTGTTAGGAATTGGGCAGGTTTCCCCTCCTCCTGATACCAGCCTTCTCCGCCAGTAACCAATAATAGTTGAAATCCATCTCGATGGATATGCCAGTTATTTCGGCATCCTGGTTCAAAGGTCACATTCCCAACACCGACATTCACTTTGGGATCAGCGACCAGTGTTTTGAGATAACTTTGGCCCACAAAGTATTGTGCGTATGCTTCGTTTTTCTCTCCAATAGGAAAAATAGTTCCATTTTTGACTGCTTCGTGCTTTGTCATTTTTTGATTCCCTCCAATGGTTTTACTTCATTATCTAGTTATAATCGTTCTCGGTAATAACTTCATTAATGCAGGCTAGTGCATTTAGCGTTCTTGGAAAGCCCATATAAGGAAGACATTGAGTTATCGCAGCAATTAATAGCTCTTTATCATTGCCAACATTTTTGTTTCCCTGTACATGTGCCCTAACTTGACTTTCCGTACCACCCAATGCACTGATTATGCAAAGTGTAACCAGTTCCCGTGTTTTCAGATCAATTCCACTGCGCGTATAGAAATCCCCGAAGCAAAAAGCGGACAGATAGTCCTGTATGTGTCTTTGATTTGACGGTGAACTTTCACGTATTTTTACAATCACATCACCGAAAATTTCCTCCTGTACCTCAAGTCCTTTACCTAAACGATGCTCTTCATTGACAGTTTTCTTGCTTTCAAGCGGCAATGAAATACCTTTGGATTTGAACACTTCATTCATTTCTGAAATAGCATTCAACGTCTTGGGGAACCCAATGTAAGGTGCGCACTGGTAAACGGCTTCTTTTATTTCACTCGGTGTAAGCCCAATGTTCAGAGCTGCGCTAATATGTGCCTTGAACTGAGGCATAGTCTGATTGGTGACATGTACGGCCAAGGTTATTAGTTCACGTTGCTTATCGTCTAAGGGTCCTTGATTATACACCTCACCATAGACAAATCTGCTTAAAATATCATGAAAATCAGGATCTGTGAGATGCAGACCTGTTTCGTCGTTACCAAATAGCTGCTGGAACTTTTCCTGGGACTTGCTGGCTCGATCCATAGTTCGCCTCCTTAATCCTTATCATTGTCCAAGGTTAATATACCAAGGATGATTTGCGTATGGATGCGATATCGCACATCTGTGTATAATATAGGTCGCAATTAAAATTACGACAATAATCAAATGACCAGGAATCGTGCCATTTGGCACATTTTGATGAAATCGTGTCATAAAACTTGAGGGAAGTTAGGTGTAATTCGAATGGATGTTAAGGATAGAAGAGTCTTGAGGTCCCAAGAAGCAATAAAAAAGGCTTTGATCCAGCTGATGACCGAGAAGGATTTTGATCATATAACGATCCAAGACATATCGGATCAAGCCAATGTTGGCCGGAGAACGATATATCATCATTACATGGATAAATTTGATTTGCTCGATAAGCTTATAGAAGAACATATCCATGAGCTAAGAGCGTTGTGTGAATCAGCATCTGAATTGTCATTTGCTGAGGGTAATTTGATCTGGTTTGAATACTTTGAAAAGAACTATACGTTTTTCTCAACGTTGTTGACGAAAAAAGGAGCACCCGTATTTCGGGGTCATTTTCTGAAATTTGTTATGGAGGAGTTGGAAGGAGAAGTAGATGTAACCAAAGGCATAAATCAAGGATTAAGCAAAGAATTGCTCCTTAGGTTCTTTGCGGCAGCTATCGTTGAAATCATAGAAGCCTGGTTCACAAGTGAATTACACGAGCCCACGCATGTCGTAGCAGAGCAGGTAGGATCTTTGTTAGATCGGAACCTGACCATTATCTAATCCTTGAATGAAGATTTAGAACATCGATAAATTCGAAAAAAAAGGATATTAGTTCTTATACGGGTAGTACATCAAAATTGATGTTGACCTAGAGTTAGATCGAAGTGGTACGGTAAAAATACTTACTACTCTATAAAGGAAAGTTGAAGGGAGAAACATAATGAGCAAAGATATCTTTGAGAGAGATCGTTCAGGAGAAATCATTTCAATCAGTGACCCTGAGTTTTATAAAATTGCCGAAGCTATTGAACGTGCACAAAAGCTAATTGCAGAATTAAATACGGGGTACCATAACACCAATAAAGTTAGGGATTTATTTAGCCAGTTAACGGGAGAACAAGTGGATGAAACGTTTGAACTGCTGCCACCGTTCTACACCGATTATGGTCAAAACATCCGAGTGGGAAAAGAAGTATTTATCAACCAGGGCTGCACGTTTATGGATCGAGGTGGCATAACCATTGAAGATCATGTGTTGATTGCTCCCAAAGTCAATCTTGTCACCATTAATCATCCAATCTCACCATCCCAAAGGAGATCCACCGTTTCAACTCCCATCGTCATCAAAAAAAGAGCCTGGATTGGCATTGCAGCAACCATTATGCCGGGTGTAACCGTCGGTGAGAATTCCATTGTATCCGCAGGGGCCGTAGTCACAAAAGATGTGCCTGACAACACGATTGTGGCTGGTATACCGGCAAAAGTGATAAAAACCATAGAGGAATAACCGATAGGGTTGGCATTTTTCAAAAAAGAATCACCCATTCAAAGTCGCTAAACTAGCGACTTTTTTTGTTTAATGCACTCACGGCAGCGCTTCTCGTCATCGTTTCCAATAAAATGGCCAAACGCCATCTTAACAAGAATTGAATTTTCGGAAACGAATAACCTGTTGCTAAATGGATAATCTGTTGTACAATATTCCGCGAATAGGTTTGTTAAATTCAAGGGTAAAGTCTGGATTTCAGGAGAGGTTGATGAAGTTTGATAAGACGACTTCAGTTGGAACGTGGAAAACTTAGCCGATGGCTTCACGGTATCTCTTTCAAACAAAGAGTTCGTTTGTCATTCATGGTTATGATAACGCTTGCAATTGGAGCGGTAGGCATGACAACCTATTGGATTGCATCCAAGGAGCTTCAAAAGAATGCATTTGAATCCAGCCAAGAGACCGTGAACAAAACGACCCAGATTCTGGACGATAAACTGTCTGGGATCTCCAATTCCGTTCGTTCCCTTATGTTCAGTTACGCGTTTAAGGATATGATGCTGGATGTGCAGAGTAATGACATCTCCAATTATTATGTGCATTTGTCCGAGCTTCAGTATGTATTTTCGCAGGTGTCTTTCAACGAACCTTTGATCGAAAGCATTCTCATTGCCACGCCGATTGGGGACTTTTATCCAATGTCGCAGCGCCGTTCCCAGACACAATCCTTTTATGAATCCAGCATGTATTACGACGTAAAAGAGAACTATGGGGGAGTCTGGATCAAGGGGCACACCGACAAGTTTTTTACCGGGAACAGTCGTACGCTGTCCTTTGTGACGAACGGAACGCTAGATAACGTTTCGAATACCAACGTATTTATTGTGGTGAACGTGAATGAAAGCGGGCTAATCGGCACCGTTAACAAACATTCTTCAAATGATGACAGCGACTACTTTGTCATTGATTTGAAAGGGGAGGAAGTGATCCGAACCGCATGGTCCTCCAGCCACAATCTTATGAAAGATAAGCTGCTATTAAATAATGTTTCCGAAGATACACAAGATTCTTTTTTTCATCATTTTGACGAAACCGATTATCTGGTGAACTACACCAGATCGGCCGTCGTTAACCATTGGAGCCTGTTCGGTATACAGCAGAAGGATAAGCTGCTTGAGCAAATGAACGGGGTCAAACGAAGTACCATTTTAATTATGCTTTTCTTTCTCCTTCTTACTTGGCTTCTATCCACGAAGTTGACCGCAATACTGCTGAATCCGTTATATAAATTGCAGCGGCTCATGCGGGAGGTCGAAGACAACCGTCTGAATGTACGCTTTGCAAGTCGTTCTACCGACGAAGTTGCACAGGTGGGATATCAGTTTAACCGGATGCTGGATGAAATCAATCGGCTCATCGATGATGTAAAACTGAGCGAATCCGGAAAAAGAAAAGCAGAAATGCGAGCGTTAACCGCACAGATGGAACCGCACTTTTTGTACAACACGCTAAACACCATCTATTGCAAATCGGTATTAGGAGAAAACGATGAGGTCAATGAAATGATTTTATCCTTGTCTTCAATGTTTCAAATCGGACTGAGCGGGGGCAAAGACTGGAACACACTGGAGGATGAGATTCAACATGTGAAACAGTACTGCCTGATCCAACAAAAATGTTATGAAGGACGGTTTGAGTTTAACGTTACCGTAACGGATGATTCGTTGCTAACCTGCCTTTTACCAAAAATATTACTACAGCCAATTGTGGAAAACAGTATTCAGCATGGATTTAAGGACATGAACTCAGGAGGTAGGATCGACCTGATAATCACCAGGCAGGTCCATGTGCTTCACTTGTGTTTTGAGGATAATGGGATCGGCATGGATGTTGAAAAAGTGACGGAGGGGATGCGACAACCGCCAGTCTCGAAGAAAGGGTATGCCTTGAATAATATTGTAAATCGGCTCAACCTCTTTTACGGCGAAGAAGCCGGAATCGAACTGACCAGCCTTCCTGGCAAAGGATCAAGAACGGAAATATGGATACCGATTAGCGAAGGGGAGGTTGTAGCATGACAAAGGATGGGCCTATGATTAAATTATGCATCATTGATGACATTCGAAGCGTGGTTGATATGATTGCCAAGAAGCCGCCATGGAACGAACATCATATAGAGGTTGTTGGTATGGCGCTGGATGGGGAGGAGGGGCTTCGCCTGGTCAAGGAAAAGAAACCAGAAATTGTCCTCACGGACATCCGCATGCCTAAAAAGGATGGGCTAGCCATGACTCAAGAAATTCTTGAAAATTCTCCCTCAACGAAAATTGTGATTCTGAGCGCGTATACGGATTTTTCTTTTACAAGACAGGCCATTCGTTTAGGTGCATTTGATTTCGTTAAAAAACCCTTTTCCATTGACGAGGTCATACAAATTGTATTAAAGGCAAAGGCGGCTTATCTAGAAGAATGGCAGGAGCAGAGAGAAGTCATGGAACTGAAGCAGAATATGATCAAGAGCTTGCCGGTTTTGCAGCAGGAATACTTGTCACTGGTGATCCATCATCGCACAAATCCGACTACTGCATATCTAAGATGGCAAACACTTGGAATTCAGCTTGATTCCAAGGATTTTAGTCTCTTTATCGTGGAACTGGATCGCTTCATGGACAAATATAAACAGCAGCCTGCACGAGAAGTAGAACTAATCCGTTTCAGCCTCCGAAATATTCTGGAGGAAACGATAAGCAGTTTCACCCGTGGCGTCGTTTTTAGTGAAGCATTAAATCGGTTTGTCTGCCTGATTCATTGCAAGGATATGAAGATGGCCGAACAAATTTCAGAAGCATGTCGAATGAATATGTACCAATTTACGCATTCAACCATTTCAATCGGGATTGGTAGGTGTGTTCCATCTATAGATGAATTACCTGACTCGTATCAACAGGCTATGAATGCACTCGAGTATCATTTCTATACCGATGGTGTAAACAATTATGTGCGTACTACGGAGAATGAGAAAACTCTCCTGAACTACACGGCTTCAACAGAACAAGAGCTGCTGTTCGCCTTACGCGCCGGGCATCACGAAAAGTGTCAGCTGATTCTGGAGCAAATCTTCAATGAGATGTTGCAGCGTGATCCACTGCCCAAACCTCAGCAGGTCGAGCATTTAAGTTATGAGCTGTCATCCAAGATCTGTAGGGTTATGTCGGAGCAATTCCCTCAAGAACGGGTGAAAAGACTGGAAGAACAATGGAATGCAGTGAAGCGTTCAGGACTTGTTTCGTTCCAGATGTTGAGGGATGCGGTGAAGGAAATATGCCTTGAAGCTTGTTCATGGATTGAACAGGAGCGCACAGACGAATCGACGAGATTGATATATCAGGCAAAAGATTATATCTGTACACATTTGCATACCAACTTGACCTTAGATGTTTGCGCTAAGCAGTTCAATATTAGTCCTGGCTATTTCTCGAATCTTTTTAAAAAAGTACTGAACATATCCTTTCAGCAATTCGTGATTCACCAGCGGATGGAACAAGCCAAAGAGATGCTGATCGATGATTATCAGGTACAGGAGATTGCTCAAAGGCTTGGGTACGAGCATCGACGCTACTTCAGCGAAATTTTTAAGAAGCATACCAACATGACACCATCCGAGTTCAAGTTGTACAGTACCGGAAAAGTTAGTACACATACGGATCTGCTGGACTAAGAATCATTATACAGATAAGCCTTGTTTCCGAGCTTTGTTTGGATGCAGGGCTTTTTTTGAAGGAAGCATTTTCATTGAATACCTGCCCTCGATGTGTGGTTACCCTCATTATGCAAGCGAGAAGTGCCCCTTATACTGAGAGATAGAAACGAGGTTTTGTAGATAAAAAGGAGGTAACATGGATGAAGATCAGCAAGAAATTGCTCTTATCCGCGACGTTTTTGATGTTTATGGGGAGTCTCGCAGCTTGTGGCAGCCCAAGCCCTTCGGAGGAAGGAGCGCAGTCTGACAGCAATGCCAAGACGAAGATCACGTATTGGACTGGCGATCGTCATGATTCTGAATTTGTCAAAGAGACCGTCGATACATTCAACCAAACGAACAAGGACAATATTGAGGTAGAACTGGTCATCAAGGGAGACGACTTCGATCAAGCGCTGGATATGTCCTACCAGACCTCCGAGCCGCCGGATGTTATTCGCGTGAAGGAGAATACCATACAGACTTTCTATAAAAAAGGGTTTCTTGCTCCGATCGACGAGTTTCTGACGGACGAAATGAAGGATAAGTTCCCGATCATGGAGGATCTGAACAGTTTTGAGGGTAAACGATACAGCCTGCCGAACTACGGCACAACGATGCGCCTGATCTATAATAAAGAGCTTTTCGCCAAAGCGGGTATAGAAACACCGCCAACCACATTGGATGAGCTCGTCGAAACTGCCAAGAAATTAACTGAAGTGGGTAAGGCTAACGGAACCTACGGGTTCGCTCAAAATTTCAAGAGCCCCTCGAGTGCTTTCGGGCGTTCCGCACGAGTGATTGCAGAGGTGAGTGGATACGGAGGCTTTGGATATGACTTTAAGACAGCCCGTTATGACTTTAGTGGTTTTAAACCCATTATCGAGGCTTTCAAAAAAATAAAAGACGATGGCAGTATGCTGCCAGGCGTCGAATCACTTGATATAGATCCGCTGCGTGCTCAGTTCGCGGAAGGGAAAATCGGCATGTATTTATCCTTTTCCGCTGAAGCTGGAGTCTATCAATCCCAATTTCCGGCGAAGATTGACTGGGCTGCGGCACCCGTTCCATCCATCGATGGTCAGTTCAATGGGGCATCGGGCTTCTTGGGTGGACAGTGGCTAGCCATCAGCTCAGAGTCGGAGCATAAAGAAGCGGCATGGAAATTCCTAACCTACATGTACGACGAATCCATCCTTCAGCAGTACCAGGAAAAAGGGTTTGGAATATCGATGGTTCCTGCAGTTAGTGCGGTTGCTGCGAAGCCTGAAGTGAAAGGCATTGACGGGTTTCTGCCCAACCAGTACGACGGTGTGTGGCCGGTTTATCCGGCAGTACCCGTTCAAGGCATAAAATCAGACGATGCCTTCTTCACATATATGCTTAGTGGTGGTGACCTGGATAACATCATAAACGATTTAAATACACGGTATAATGCCGCCCTAGATGCAGCCATCGCAAACGGGGAAGTGAAGGCAGAGCCAATGGCTGATTTTAATCCTCTCGATCTTGCTGGAAAGTACGCCAAGTAGATGTTATCACGGGATGGATTTATTCCATCCTTTCCTAAATGCTAAGAGATACAAGGAGTTGAGAGGATATGAATAAAGCGAAGAATGCCGCTTTTTCATACAGCTTTCTGATGCCGAGCTTTATTCTGACCATAGTTCTAGGCATTTACCCGATGATATGGGCTATGAGATATATGTTTTACGATTATAAAGGATATGGCACCGAGAGATTCATTGGGTTGGCCAATTTCGAGCGTGCCATGAGGGATCATCAATTTTGGGAATCTGTAGCGAACACGTTCATTTATGCGGGTGGTAAACTCCTGATATCCATTCCACTTGCTTTAATACTAGCCGTTATTCTGAATTGGAATATCAAAGGCAGAAACTTGCTTAGAGCCATTTTCTTTATGCCAACAATCATAAGTACAGCCGTAATGGCAGTCGTGTTTTTTACGATTTTTAATTCCTATAACGGCATACTCAATCAGTTTTTGATGAAATATCATTTCATCCGGAATGCCATTGATTGGCTTGGCGTGGATTATGCGATGCTGACAGTCATTATTGTAGCGGTATGGGGAGCGATTGGAAATTACATGCTGTTATTTTTGGCGGGACTCCAAAACATTCCTCAAGATGTTTACGAAAGCTCTGCATTAGATGGGGCCAACAAATTTCAGCAATTCCGATATATCACTATTCCAATGCTGGGGCCTGTCATGCAGATGATTATCATGCTAGCCATTATCAATGCACTAAAAGGCTATGAGAGTATCATGGTGATGACCGATGGCGGCCCGATTGGAGAAACCAATGTCATGTTCTTATACGTGTATAAATTATTTTTTCCACCGGCAGGCTCGGCAGCAGCCACGCAAATTCAGGAGTTTGGCTATGGTAGTGCAGTAGCTTTTATTACGGCAGTAATCGTCGGCTTGATTACAATACTTTACTTCTATGGCTCAAAAAGAATGAGTCAAAACGATTAAGGAGGAAACGTTCATGAAAATCGCCTGGAATACTATACTATGGACGTTTCTGTTAGTCGTCGCTTTCCTGACATTGTTCCCTGTGGTGATCACCCTCCTCGGTTCTTTTAAAACCAATGCTGAACTTACCGCCGGGGCCACATTTCTTCCAGCGGATTGGCAGTTCTCAAACTATATTGAAGCTTGGGAACAGGCGAATTTCTCTACGTATACGCTGAATAGCCTATTCGTTGCCAGTGCCTCAACGCTCGGAACATTGTTGGTGGCCTCCATGGCAGCATACGTTGTAGATCGGATGGATTTTATCGGTAAAAAGGTGTACGTAGGCCTTCAGGCATTTACGATGTTTGTGGCCATCGGCGCTGTAGTGCTGCGTCCCCAATTCGATCTCATGGTTAAGCTTCATTTGCATAATTCGCTGTGGGGGGTCATTCTGATTTTGATTAGCGCCCATGCTTCAGCATTTTTCATTCTGCTTAGTTTTATGAAGGGGATTCCCAGGGAATTGGATGAAGCTGCCCGGATCGACGGGTGCTCGCCCGGCAGAACGTTCTGGAGAATTATCATTCCTTTGCTGACACCAGGCCTTGGCGTTTGTGCGTTGTTTGCTTTTCGGGGTGCATGGAATGAATATCTGCTCCCGTTTGTGTTTACGCTCAGCAAACCCGAATTACAGACGTTGACTGTTGGCCTGGCCAATCTAAAATACGGTGTCGCCGCCGCTTCACAGACCCACTTCATGATGGCTGGAGCGTGCCTCTCCATTCTTCCAATTCTTATTGCTTATATCTTTGCTAACAAATCCTTCATGCAGATGACCGCCGGCTCTTTAAAGGGCTAACGGCACTCTATCGATAAAACTGGGAGGTTCATGCCATGAATTCGCTACAGATTGGAAATCTTGTCTCAAGTTCCGTCATTAGGCGACATCCAGATAACCCGATTCTGGATGCGTCTCGCATTCCATACCCGACTGCGCTCGTGTTTAATGCTGGAGTAACCAAATTCAATGGGAAATATGTCATGGTGTTTCGCAATGACTACGGCAGCGCAGAGCAGCAGATTCTTGAGCCCCATCACACCACGGACCTAGGAATCGCGTTTAGCGACGATGGGATCAACTGGGAAGTACAACCGAAGCCGTGCTTTAAGCTGCATGACCAAGAGATGATACGTGCATATGACCCAAGGCTTACTGTGCTCGGCGGTCGCTGTTATATGTGTTTTGCCGTGGATACACAACATGGTATACGCGGAGGCGTTGCAGTTACAGACGATTTTGAACACTTTGAAATACTCAGTCTGTCAACGCCTGACTTGCGTAACATGGTGCTGTTTCCCGAGAAGATTGGTGGTAACTATATACGACTTGAGCGACCATTTACGGTTTACAGCCGAGGGGGAAAGGATCGGTTTGATACATGGATATCGGAATCGCCAGATCTGAAATACTGGGGGAATTCCGACCTGCTCCTAGCTGTGGAAGACGTTCCTTTCGCCAATGACAAGATAGGTCCTGCTGCGCCACCGATCAAGACGAAGCAGGGATGGCTTACCACCTTCCATGCCGTGGATCTTGATCCTGCAAGAGGCAAGAACGGATGGGAATCCTCCTGGAAAAAACGGTATACAGCCGGCTTAATGCTGCTTGATTTGGATAATCCGAAAAAAATCATCGGTATGTCTAGAGAACCTCTACTTGCACCAGAGGTTTCATACGAAACCCATGGAGGATTCCGCAACAACGTGATTTTCCCTGGCGGCATGATTTTAGAAGAAGATGGCGAAGTAAAGATTTATTACGGTGCCGCAGACGCTGTGGAATGTTTGGCGACGGCTCATATCGATGATTTGATTAAGCTATGTCTAAACGAGTAGTGGAGGTGGAGAGACAATGACCGTATGGAACCTTTTGAAGAATCCTCCTGCTTGTTATCGAACATTACCCTTTTGGTCTTGGAATGATGATCTGGATCAGCCCGAACTTATACGACAGATCGAAGAAATGCATAGAGCTGGTATCGGAGGTTTCTTTATACATGCCCGCGGTGGTCTTACGGTACCTTACATGGGTGAAAAGTGGATGGATGCAATTCAGCTCTGTATAGAGAAAAGCCAAGAGCTCGGAATGGAGGTGTGGCTGTATGACGAAAATGGCTGGCCCAGTGGGTTTGCCGATGGAAAGGTGCCTGCTCGGGGGCATGCATATCAGCAAAAGCTGCTGGCTTACGAGTGGGGTCCTTTTAAACAAGAGAACAAAAATACGATAGCTGGTTATATTCAATGTGGTGATGAACTGCATCTTTTGGCTCCGGAGGATCGCCGAAGTCCCGACTTAAGGATATATTATGAGGTGAATCCATATTATATCGACACGCTAAGCAAAACTGCAGTGAACGCATTCATAACCACCGTCTATGAAGTGTATTGGGCCAGATTTGGTACTAGATACGATTCTGTATTGAAAGGGATATTTACCGATGAACCGCAGTTTGGCAGGTGTAATCTTCCTTGGTCATTGGAGCTTGAGCATGAATTTGAAACCCGTTTCGGGTACTCACTTCTCACAGCTCTTCCAGCACTGTTTTGGGAAAGCGAAAACTATCGGAAAATAAGAAATGATTATTGGTTGTGTGTCACCACAATGTTTACTGAAGCCTATGCCAAGCAAATTGGTACCTGGTGCGGGAAGAGGGGATGGCTGTCCACCGGCCATGTCGTCGATGAGCAAACACTTATGAGTCAAGCCACCTCGGTAGGTGATCCACTTTCCTTCTATGAGCATCTGCAAATACCAGCTTGTGACTGGCTTGGCCGATCCGTTAGCGAAGAGCCTCTTGTTCCCAAACAAGTCAGCTCTGTCGTTCGGCAACTAGGCAAAAAACGGGCCATTACCGAGAGTTACGGTTGTGCAGGATGGAATATTGACTTTCAGGATCTGAAGCGGATCGGGGAGTGGCAGTTTGTCCATGGGATGAATCTCATGTGTCAGCATTTGCAGGCGTACACGCTAAAAGGAATGCGTAAAAGGGATTATCCCCCATCCTTATTCTACCAGCAGCCTTGGTGGGAGCACTATCATCACTTTAATGATTACTTTGCCCGTTTATCCATGCTGCTTGTTGAAGGTACACGTCAAGCGGAGGTGCTGCTCCTGCATCCGATCAGGACCGCCTGGGTTGAACAAGCGGGACTGGACTCAACCAAAATTGAGTTCTACCATCAATCGTTTGCACAGCTATCACGTTGGATGTGCCAATCGTTTATTGAGCATGATTACGGGAGCGAGGGAATCATAGAACGACATGGCAAAGTAGTAAGTGGACAGTTCATTATAGGTGAGGCCGACTACCGGGTGGTTGTCATTCCGCCAAGTGTCACATTAAGCAGCCACGTCGTGCATCTGCTGCAGCAGTTCGTTCTTCAAGGCGGGACATTGATTGCATTCGAGCCTTATCCGTACCTGATAAATGGAGAACGGAGAGCCGAAATCAGTCATTTAATAGAAGCTGCACGGAAACCCGCGTACAACCGTTTAACTCTTGAGAAGATGATTTCCAGTGCGGTTTCGCCATCGATTTCTGTTAACGATAGACATGGGGTTCCGATAACAACAGATATGGTTAATGTTCAGACACTCAAACTTGACGACGCTTACCTCTATTATTTGGTCAATTCCGGTAAAGAATGCTACCCGGATTCTGAGGTGACTCTTTATCAAAAGGGAAAGCTATCTTTAATTGATTTGGAGAGTGGAAACATCAAACCTTTGAATCAAAAAATAGTAGAGGGCAGTACACAGGTGAATCTGACCCTGTATCCCGGTCAGTCCTATATGATTCGCCTTGTCCAGGAGGAAGTGCAATCGCTCGTTGAAACGGTAACGAAAATGCAAGCTGATTATTCCGATTGTCACATTCAGCATTTGAATACAGATTGGAAAATCCATGATATGGATGAGAACAGCTTAACGCTCGATATGTGCAGATATCGTCTGGAACATGGTGAATGGTCAACGATGATGCCCTTTATTTTTATTCAGGAGGAGCTGCAGAAAATCGGGTCTGCCGTAAATATCGAGTTGGAATTTGGTATTAACCTGGCATTTGATCCCACCGATGGACGGGAAATGTTTCTGGTTTTGGAAAATCCGGAGAAAGTGCGCATCGTTGTTAACGATAAAGAAGTAGCATCGAATAGTTGTGGTTGGTGGAGGGACATTGCTTTCAGGAAGATAGATATTAGAGGCTGCCTTCGTTATGGACGGAATAGTATTCATCTCATGATGGATTTCTGGAATTCATCTGAAACGTATGAAGCTATGGAGCGGGCTGGTCAATTTGAATCCGAAGCCAATAAGCTTACATTGGATACGGAGCTCGAAAGCATTTATATTATCGGCGATTTTGCCGTAGCATCGGAATCAGGTTATGTGGACGGGGAACTTGGAGTCATGTATACGGATGGACCATTTATGCTTACTGAATATCCGGGAATATGCTCGATTGAAGATGATTTGGTCAGCCAGGGTTTGCCTTTCTTTGCAGGGAGCATTCGGCTAACGCAGACGGTTTCCGTTCGTTCTGATGATCAGGCATCCTGGTTATGGCAGTTCGGCTCTAAACCTGATGCGATTATCACCCAGTTAAAAATAAATGGTGAAGAAGTTCACACCTTCCTATGGGAACCTTATGAGGTGGATATTACTAGATTTCTCCGGTCCGGAGATAACTTCATTGAGCTCCAGCTGACCAATAGCTGCAGAAACTTACTCGGCCCCCATCATCACATAAAAGGAGAACCTCTCAAGGTTGGTCCGGACAGCTTCAAGGATAAGGCAGGATGGACGGATAAGGACCTCGACAAAGACACTCATATTTTCCAAAGCCGCTACGCATTTGTTCGGTTCGGCCTGTCTGACGTTCCTAGATTAGTTCGCATGACGAATGATTTAGTATCAGAGCATGTTTGCTAAAGAGGTCGGAATGCACGAGAATGCTGGTTCAGAAAATGTGTATTTGTTTTCAACGAATGAGCGAAAAGGAGGCGTATGTCATGACAAGGGTTAAAAAATGGATTTGTGGAATTTTTGTATTTATGCTCGTTTTTACCTTGCTGCTGTCCATAACTGCAATTCCGCAAGTTCAAGCGCTGGAGGCCGAGGAACAGCATGTTTCTATGATCCCTGCATCCATCTTTCCTTATGAGCCCTCAGATCGTTATGCAAGCTCCGTAAATTATACCCTCAAAGCAAATGGAGTACCTGTTCCCGTGGTCAAGGGCTTCAGCGACTATGACTATGCACATTTTTCCATGTCCGATGGTCCTGTCACTTACGAATTAACAATCCTGAACACGGACAAGGTTCATGAGTACTCCATAAGTCCGAAGAAACTTGGAATTCAAGCTGACAAGATAGAGGGTAGAACCATCACCTTCACGACTCAATCTGATGAGTACTTAATCGTAATGATGAATAATCGCAAGACGCGTATGGTCATCGCTGCAGATCCGCTCGAAACGGACGTTCCTGCATCAAGTGGTGAGGGTACCTTCAATATTGGTAGCGCTCCGTATCATGTTGGTTCTTCAAGTTCTTCCTTAACACAAGTTTCTTCAACAACGGCGGCGATCCAGCAGGCGATTGATGATGCTAGTCAGTATGGAACCCATAAAGGGGGTAGGGTACAAGGCACTGTTTATGTACCTGCAGGAACCTACTATATTGGCAATTTGGTTTTAAAAAGCAATACGGCGATCTACATGGAACCCGGTGCTGCTTTTGTGTCTACAGGGAGGACCGCCGATTATACAGAACACTGGTTCAAGAATTCGATGGGTCGACCGGCAACCTGGTGGATCTCAACTGCATTTCAGTCCGAAAACATTCGAATCTATGGACGGGGTACAATTGACGGAAACGGGCAAACCCTGCATGACGACAAAAGCTCCAACGGCAGGGGGATGATTAATAATCTGGTTGTTCCGATTGACACATCCCATTTTGTGATGGAGGGTATTGTCATAAGAGAATCAGCGGGCTGGGCTGTAGTAACCGTTCGTTCCGATGATTTAACCTTCAGAAACCTAAAGCTCTTCAACAGTTTGGGTATGGGAGAGAACGATGGAATAGATATTTGTGAATCGCAAGATGTCGTTGTACAGAATGCGATTGGCATCTCTCTCGATGATCCTTTTTCTACAAAAGCTTGGAAAGAAGATACCGATATAGCTTCCGGGAACGTACCTTGGCCGGGTAATCCTGAACCCGTTCGTAATGTGTTATTCGAGGATACGATCGCATGGACATTATGCTATGGATATAAGATCGGTCAGGGTGTCATGCAGGATCAATCCAATATCGTATTTAGAAACGGCGTGGTTTACAAGGCAGCTGTAGGGTTCGCCATACATCATAAATACGGTACCGGCACGGTGAATGACGTTAGATTTGAATCCATGGACGTCGAAGATATCAGCGGTAAGAACGAAGATAATAGTGCCTGGATGACCATTTTTACTGTGGATGGAAGCAATAACGGTGTAGGGCCGATCAGAGACATCCTAGTAAAGGATATTACAGTACGTGATGCTGGAGAAAGTTTTGCCAAGATTAAAGGTATGGAAGGTGCCGATATTACGGACCTGACCTTTGAAAATATCTATATGCCCGGAGCAAGCGAACCGGCGACTACGCTTCACGAAATGAACTTTTTGAGCAAAGAACATTACAGTGATGTCACGATTAAACCTGTTCAAAATGAGGAACCGCTCCCAAGAACCAACTTGGCACTTCAACGTCCAGCCGTGGCATCATCGAATGATGGGGTAGAGAATACTGCACCTTATGTGAACGATGGTAAGTTAACAACGCGTTTTGGATCAAAGCGGGGAGTGGATCCCGGTTGGATATACGTGGATTTGGGAGAGAGCAAAACGATAGATGAAGTCAGACTCTTTTGGGAGACCGCTTATGGGAAAAGTTATCGAATACAAGTAAGCGAGGACCCAAGTCATGAGGCAAACTGGAGAGATGTATACAGCACTACAACAGGCAAAGGTGGCTTGGAGACAATTACTTTTGACGAAGTAGAAGCACGGTATGTTCGAATGTATGGAACGGTTCGGGCAACCATATACGGATATTCGATTTGGGAATTTGAGGTGTATGGTCCTGAAGAGTAGAATACCAAAATCTGAATGAAAATCATTCATTAATGACATTCTAAAGAAGTAGTATAACTCTAATTTTCCAGAGGAGGAGATCTTTTATGGCTCGCCAGAAGAAAAGGCAGGAAGCTGCCTGGAAGTCACGAAAGCAAGAACAGCATCCTCATGGTAAAATCAAATCGCTTAAAGAGTTATCAAGCGAATATGATGAGAAGAATACTACGATTTAAGGGACTGACTGCCTGTGAAATTTGCAGGTAGTCGTCACAATTTAATTCATGTAATTCTAAGTCTAATCCTATGTATCAGACAAAAACCGCAGTGCCGCTCAAAGTCGCTAACATTAGCGGCTTTTTTGGCTATTGAGTGCTGTAATCAATCCAACTTGTCTCCCACATAATGAAAAGAGTGAATATGCGTCTTGGTCAGTTCGATCACGTTCTGGATAAACGCCTCACGGGATTCGCGAAATCCGCTTAATATCCAATTGTTCAGTAGTCCGAAGAAGCCATATGCCGTATAGTACTTGAAATACTCCATATTCACTGGAGAGTTATTGATCGTCTCGAAGATAAATTGTTCCTCGTAGATTTTGAGTATGGTCTGTGGGAAGCCTGTATGCAGACCAGGCAACGTATCATCATATCGGATCAATTCAAAGAAGTCCCGATGTTCATGAATGTAGTCCACGATTTGGAAGGATTCCGAATTGAGCTTGTTGGTATAAACCTTTTGACCGTGCTTATATGGCCGGCCTACGGAGCACCTCAGACCTACGAGCATCTGAGTCAACAATTCTTCGGCGATCACAAATTTATCTTGGTAATGTAAGTAAAATGTGCTGCGATTGTAACCTGAATGGTCAACGATGTCTTTGACAGACACAGCATGGTAGCCCTTTTTCTTAATGAGTTGGATTAGCGCCATTTTAAGGTGCTCCTTGGTGCGATTGCGAGGTTGAGATGTCACAATAAATTCATCATTCATTCAAAAAATCTCCTATATAAATAGACATTGTTCCACGAAGTGTCGATGTGGTAGACACATCCTCGTATCTTAATGATTGGATTGTTACGATTTTAAGCATACAATTAGGTTTGTAAACGTCATATAGCACTATTTGTATAGGTGCTATTCAAAATAGTATACTGGAGGATTTAATCATGAGCAAACTTCAAGACAAAGTGGCAGTTATTACAGGAGGGGCATCCGGGATCGGCGCAGCGACAGCACGCTTATTCGTATCAGAGGGAGCCAAAGTGGTTTTGGTGGACCTGAATGAAGAAAAAGGCAAGGCGTTTGAGCAAGAACTGAAAGCGCTTAAAGCGGATGCCCTTTTTATTAAAGCGAACATCACGAGTGAAGAAGAAGTTGCTGATATTTTCAAACAAACCATTGAGGCTTTTGGTAAAGTGGATATCGTATTCAACAATGCAGGGATCGGGCGTGTTCATCCTTCGCATGAGCTTGACTATGCCGAATGGCGTAATACAGTAAATGTGGATCTGGACGGGGTATTCCTGGTTGCACGTGAATCCATCCGCGAAATGCTCAAAATTGGTGGAGGAACGATCGTTAACACGGCTTCCATGTACGGATGGGTTGGTTCGCCGGGTTCTGCAGCCTACAATGCAGCAAAGGGTGGCGTCGTGAATTTGACTCGTTCGCTGGCGCTGGAATATGCTGAACAAAATATTCGGGTGAATGCACTTTGCCCAGGTTTCATCGATACACCGATTATTCCGGAAGAGAGCAAGCAGGCTCTGTCTGCGGCAACACCAATGAAACGACTCGGACAAGCAGAGGAAATGGCTAAGGCTGTTCTCTTCCTGGCTAGTGACGATTCATCCTATATGACAGGGAATAGCCTGATCGTGGATGGAGGATACACTGCTCAATAAGAGTGATGTGTATTTCCAGGGTCTAAATTATAGAAATGCAAAAACCTGAAGAGCTAACTTCAGGTTTTTTGTTGTTTAAACGGGAGCAGGTCCGAAAGGAGTGGTCATATTGACAAATCGGTATTTCCTTTGGATGAACATTCCAATTATGATTCGACTCAGTTGGAAACATCGGGCAGGGAAGAGTTGAGTCAATTTGGTGAGGTGTCCGATTATAGCGGGGAGTTGGTTGAACATCCGCTTGGTTCCGCGGAACTGTACCTCCAGGCTTCCGATTTTGCCGGCCCGGTTCTTGTTTCCTTATCTACCGTACAAAGTGCGAGGTAGCTTAGCATTTCTTTTAGTATTTAAAGTAAAGTTATACCCATTTAAAAGTCGTTAAATTGAAGGTTTTTTTATGGGTTAAAACTTTTATTTCGCGGCTTTTTTGTTTTAAGGAATGAAGTTTCTGTCCCAAGTCAATGACACGAATGTGTGCTCATTGCCGTAATGATTGGAGCAATTTGCGGACAAACCATATAAGTAACAGAATAACTAGGATCAGAATGATTAATCCTGGAATACCAATACTACTAAACATAACAACCTCCTAATATTATCCATGAATTATTTCGGTTCATTATAACATAGGAAAGAGACAGAACATTTTAAGCTTTAATAGATGTCACTGAAAACGAATCGAAAATGAGTTTAATTTCTGCTTTTCACAATACATGGTTGGTTTGCGGGCAGAGTCCTCTTGTATTTCTTCCAGGATTGGAAGATAGAGCATGGCTGTTCTTGTTGACTCTTATTATGACAAGATAATGATATAGCATTTTAAAATAATTAGTTCCGGCTTATGGTCAGGCCAGTTCGAGGACGAGTTGCTCTAAACCAATGCAAACATAATATGAAGATAATCACCATATCAACGGCATCTCCACCATAGTACATGAGCATGCCTCCGAGCTTGGCTTGATCCAAAGGTACGCCGATAGGAGGGGAGGCATAAATCATCTTCGATAAAACGCCATGACCTGCCAAAGAAAACATGAGTATCATTGAACGGTACAAAAAAGAGAATCGGTGGGGTGCAGGATCAATGTAAATGATGGACACCGTGAACAAATAACCTGCTGCGAATATATGGAAATGAATGATAAGAAACAGAAGGGTATTTTCATGCATAAGCGAGTACAAGTTCGTGGTGTATAACAGCCAAAGTCCCCCTATATTAAGGAGTGACGTAACAATAGGGTGAATCAATATCCGGGACGGCCAGCTTCTCAGAATACGTGTAAGAGATCTGGCTGCAGGTACGCTTAGTGATTTCAGCAGTAGAGTCATCGGAGCCGCAAGTACCAGAAGCAATGGTGCCAGCATACCCAAAAGTAAATGACTGAGCATGTGCGCAACAAAATCAGTATGTCCAAGATTAGCCAGGGGTCCAGCCACGGCAATAACTGTAAAAAGCACACCAAGCGACCAACAAACCGTCCGGTAAATGGGCCAGGGCTTGGTACGATTGGAACGGAATGCAGCAAGGATATACATACCAAACGCGAATGCAAATGGTAGGGCTAGAATCACTTGAGGTACAATCCACGCCATAGGTTCCAGCTCAGTTCCATGGTTGTGATGAATGTGAGTACTAATGTTCATATGAGTTACCCTTCCTTAATGGTTGTCTGCTTCTTGTACGATAAATAAGACTGAGCCCTATCAGGATCATTAAAACGGCTAAGATGTTCCATATCGAATCGTAGAAAATAACATTTTCCACATAACGAATCTGATGAATTCTCATTAGTTTGTGTTGGATGAGCCCATCGTACAATTGGAAGCTTCCCGCTCCAAGAAAAAGGCCACCCCACCATCTCGTGAGCCATATTGCGTTTCGTCTTCGAAGATCAGCAAACATGAATAACCCTCCGATCGTCGCAAACCAACTAAAAGCGTGAAACAGACCATCTGATATCAGACCAACATCTGTTGTCGACTTGTCATAAAAATGATGCCAACGCAGCAGTTGATGGAAAACGGTCTCATCAATAAACGCAACAAAACCAATCCCGAACAGAATCCCGGACCATAGATTTCGGTTAGCATAAACGAAGCGATTCATGACATTGGAGTTTTTATGTTTACCTTCCGTTTTAATCCCCATGTTTACTTCACCTCCACTATAAAAAAACATTACTTTATTATCCAATATACCCACATAAATGGATTGTACTCAGGATTAAAGAAAGCAGTTCTTAAGAGTACGTAAAAAGGTTGATTTAACCCGCAAATGTGTACTTATGGAAATAAAATCATATATTTGATAATTATGCATATCAAATTAGTAAATTATGCATTCCAATTTATTTGTATTCTTGCTAAACTTTGTTTTATAATAAGGTGTTTTAATGGAGGAGTTCAAAGGAGGATTTACATGGTATCCAAAAACACCAACTATAGCATTCTCATTGAATGTGAAGATATTATTCTTCGCGAGTATCGTTTGTCCGATCTTGAGCGTATGCAGGAAATCACATGGCAGCCGGAAATTCACGGGTTTTTGCCAGGGTGGAATGTTCAACAGGAAGTTCGCCAAGACTGGCTGATGAATTACGAAATTCCAACTAACAATGAATTCATTCAGCGAGTACAAGAAGGCAATGATATTGAGGATCTTATTTTAAGATTAGGGATTGTACTAAAGGGGACTGGTGAATTCATTGGGTGGTGTTGTTCAGGGATCAAGGACGAGCTTCCGGAACCGAATAGAGAGGTCATGTATGCGATCTCGAAAGATCATCGGAATAAAGGTTATGCGTCTCAAGCTGTCCAAGGAGTCATACAGTATTTATTTGAAAACACAGAAGTTGCCCAGTTAAATGCGATTGCGCTCCTAGAAAACAAACCTTCCAATAAGGTCATTCAGAAAAATCATTTTGTTTTCATTAACGAGATTCAAATTGAGAAGGATAAGTATAATCATTATCTGCTTCACAAGTCAGATTGGATAAGCCTCAACAATTAAGCACGTTTGAAAAGTAGGATCGAATAACAATTCTAATGATTAATGGCTTGGGCGTACCGTTCGGGTGTCGTCAGTGACAGGGAAGGGACATTGTTCTTAAATACATATGAGTATAGCTAAACATAATTAAATCATTCAAGAAGAATAAGTAATGTAAAAACTGCACCTCAATGGTTAGATGAAATCTACATTGAGTGTGCAGTTTTTAACGTTTCGATTAAAACACGGGAAGGAAGGAGGAACAAACGGAATAAACAGGTTTCACTGACCTACTCAAGTCGAGAGCACAGGATAAATGTAACGTAAAAGGTGGGTTTGAACTTGGAAGGATAAATGGTTCTAGAGTGTAATCAGTTAAACATACTTAACTCATTATTGTAATCACAGGAAGGTGTATTGCACAGGGTGAAATTATTATAGAGTGGGAAGCCAGTTGACAGTTAAAACAGAAAGCTGAGGGTTTCTTATACCCGCTTTTTATACACTCTCATTGCAAAGATATATGCTACAACCAAGATCCCGACACACCAGGCAAGTGCGACCCAAATATCATTGCCTACCGGCTGACCCAACATTAATGCACGGATCGCTTCCACGATCGAGGTTACCGGCTGGTTTTCAGCAAAGGCGCGAACGACCGAAGGCATCGACTCGGTGGGTACAAACGCAGAACTGATAAAAGGGAGGAATATAATCGGGTAGGAGAAGGCGCTTGCGCCATCCACAGATTTGGCGGACAGTCCGGCAATCGCTGCGACCCAGGTTAATGCCAACGTAAACAGAGTGAGTATGCCAGCTATCCCAAGCCATGACAGTATCCCTGCCGGTGAACGAAAGCCCATAACGAGCGCTACGAGAATGATGACTATAACCGACAAAAAGTTGGATAACAGAGAGGTCAGCACATGGCCCCATAATAAGGTAGAACGTGAAATCGGCATGGAGTGAAACCGTTCGAATATGCCCCGCTGCACATCAATGAACAGACGGTAAGACGTGTAGGATATACCGCTAGCAATAGCGATTAATAGTATACCGGGCAGTAGATAATTTACATAATTATCGGTTCCGGTTTGAATGGCTCCACCAAACACATAAACGAAGAGCAGCATAAATGCGATGGGCATAATGGTGACTGTAATAATGGTGTCCATACTGCGGAAAATATGCCGCATGGAACGTCCAAGCATGACGCTCATATCGCTAAAAAAGTGTTTTTTCACCGTTTCCATTTAGTTAGCCTCCTTTTTGCCGATGATGGCGAGGAATATATCTTCCAATGTGGGCTGTTTTTCGACATACTCCACCTTTGCAGTCGGAATCAGCTTTTTAAGATCCGAGAGGGTGCCGCTGGCGATAATTCTTCCCTCATGCAGAATGGCAATCCGATCGGCCAGCTGCTCCGCTTCTTCTAAATACTGCGTGGTCAGGAATACCGTCGTACCTCCGGCCGAGAGCTCCTTCACAATCTTCCAAACCTCAATACGTGCCTCGGGGTCAAGTCCGGTGGTTGGCTCGTCGAGGAAGATGATCTGTGGTTTTCCCACTAGGCTCAAAGCAATGTCGAGCCTGCGGCGCATGCCACCAGAATAAGTGGACACCCTGCGGTCGGCGGCATCTGTCAGTCCAAAACGTGTAAGCAAATCGTCTGCAACCTGACGGGGATTTTGGAGGTATCGAAGTTTGGCAATCATGACCAGATTTTCTCGTCCGGTTAAAATCTCGTCTACGGCGGCAAATTGCCCAGTCAAACTGATCGCCTGCCGCACATTGTCGGGTTTGGTTTCCACATCGAACCCGTTTACGGTGGCAGTACCGCTATCTTTCTTGAGCAGTGTGGTGAGAATTTTGACAACGGTTGTTTTGCCCGCACCGTTGGAGCCGAGCAGGGCGAAGATGCTTCCTTTTTCCACCTCGAAATCTACGCCCTTAAGGACTTGCAGCTGCTTGAAGGATTTTTGCAGGCCATTCACATGAATTGACTTGTTTTGCATAGGATCTCCTCCTTAGATAACTGTAACTTTTGACAAATTGGCATCCATGCCTTTAAGGGCGGCATATGTCAGTTTATCCATCATCGCACCGTCAAAGCAGATGGTTTTGATAATGCGGTAATATTTTCTGGACCATGAAGACGTTGGGAAAGACACGTTCTTGAGAGTCGCATTTTTAAACGAAACTTCGTTCAGTGCTGTCTTTTCAAACTTGACGCCGATAAAAGTTTGCCCGTCAAAACGCATCCCTCCCAGATCGGAAGATTTGAACTCCACGCCGTCGAAGATACAGTTTTGGAAAATGGTTTTTCTAAGGTCGGTCAAGGAGAAGGTGACGTCGGTCAGTCTTACACCTGTAAATTTTGCGCCATCCAGTCCTGACTTGCTGAAGATTGTGCGTACAAGGATCGATCGATTGAAGCTCACATTTCCTAGGTCAAGGGTGGATAGGTTGCAGTCCGTCAGATTTGCGCCGTCGAATTTGGCATCCCTTGCATCGCTGCTGGCAAATGAGCTGCCGGTCAAGTCCGCGTTCGTGAAATTAGAGCCTCGCAACGCGCTGGACTTAAATTGTCCTTTATGGGCGACAACACCAGCAAAGTCGCTCGTTGGCAGGTTACTCGCGTTAAAGTTCGTCACCACCTGCCGCTCCAGAGAGCGGGAGAGGTTGGCGACCTCCTGTACCGTTTGCTCAATATCGCCGATGCTCTCAATGGTCATCTCAAAAGCAGTTTCATCATCCTTGCCCTCAGCTTTAAGATCACGGAACCTCTCCTGTAAATCAGAGTGAAGGTCTGCTTTCAATTCGGTAACGCTTTTCACCTCATCGTACGGTGCAAAAACGCCATTCAAATACTGGGTCAACTTCTCATTCATAACCTCAACACTCCTCATAATAAGTTTTCAAGAACACGCTTGGCGTACTCCCAGTTGTCTTTGTTGCTAGCATGCGTTGCCTTACCTTTTTCGGTAATCCGGAAATATTTACGACGTCCACCTTGAGATTCATCGCCCCAATACCACTCGATATCGCCCTCCGCTTCAAGTCGCCGTACGCTGGAGTACATTGTGGCTTCTTTTAATTCGTACTCACCGCCCGAGCGTTCGGCAATCATTTTAACAATCTCGTACCCATATCTGTCAGCTTCGGATAAGAGCCGTAATATCATCGTATCGGTATGGCCGCGCAGTAGGTCGGATGTAATTTTGTTCTGGCTCATGTAATCACCTCGCATCTGTATAATACGACACACTACTGTGACTGTCAAGGTAGTATTATAAATAAAATACATTGATTGAAAATTTGGGCGTATTTTTTCTGTTACCTAAAAGGATTTTTCCCGTTTTCGTACTAAAAAGCGGATTCAATTTTGGAGAAGAGGAGCTTGCGGAGCACCTTAAGGAGTTTAGAGTAGTTTGCACCGAAGGCTCCTTCCGATGGGGGAAACAATGAGTCAACTGCAGCACATATATGCCGACATATCGTCGGATGCAAAAAAAGACCACTTCATGATCGAAGTGGTCTGATGCGAAATAGCTAACATAAGGAGATATATGAACAAGAATACGGAGTAGCGCACTGGAGTACACATAAGAGCGGTCATTTGATCTCCGAAACAGGCGAAACTTCATTCCAATCCTTTATCCATTTGTACTAAGCGCCAACAAGCGTTTTAGATTATCAACTATAAATGTATTGTCAGCACTGTTGATCCCACGTCCGGCAAAGTGGCCCCAGATCGACTCGATCGGACTAAATACAGCATTGGGAATAAGCTTAGCCTCGTATTCGTTATCATCAGCTGTACAGAAGAGATCTGTGCTTCCAGGCATGATGCAGGCAAGCGCTTTTATGCTTCGAAGTGCCTTATCGAAATCCCCGTTATACGAGGGGTTTGCACTAATATCTGCAAACTGGCCTGTCCATAACATGGTCAGCACATTATGCGGATCCATTGTCATAAAGATATTTTCCCAGAAGCCTGCCACAAAATCTGTCACTGTATCATATCCCAGCTCGCGATAAAGTTCCTCTCTGTAAAATGCTTGTGAAAAGCCCCATCCCGCATAGGCTCGGCCAACAGCGCGCATGTCTGCTGATGTCAATTGGTTTAGCTTACTTGAATCGAAATGAGCGACAGCCATAAGTGGAGCTCACTCCATCCATGACCACAAAGGTATGAGGCCAAGTCTTCGCAACTCCGGCGATAGGTGCAATTCGCTCCACCATGTCGGGATAACTTGCTCCCCATTGGAACGCTTGAATGCCTCCCATTGACCATCCTAGGACGAGAGCGATCTTTTGAATGCCGAATTTTTCAGTCACCAGCCGATACTGTAATTGTACGTTGTCATAGATGGTTACCCTTGGAAAATTAGCCCGGTCAAATGGTGGAGGTGTGTTGCTGGGAGAGGAGGATAATCCGTTCCCCAGCAGATTCGGAACGATAATGAAATATTTCTCCGGATCCAGTGCCATGCCGTTTCCAATCAACCATTCATTTTGAACATGCTGGTCACCAAATGCCGTTGGATAAATGATGACGTTATCTTTTTTTTCATTCAATCTTCCATACGTCTTATACGCAAGAAAAGCGCTTGGCAACGTCACACCTGATTGCAAAGTTACGTCACCCAAATCAAAATTTCATAGTCCATTGTTTTGTCGCTCCCTTCAAAATAGAAACCACACAGGTAAAATGTAATTTCTTGTAGTCAGTATAGGCCTGTGGTACCCTCAAATAAAGTGAATGAAATTGAAATCTGCATTCAATAATTTTGATAGTAAAAGGGAGATCGTACGATGGAATTACGCCAACTGAATACGTTCCGCACGGTGGCATCCACATTGAATTTCACTCGGGCTGCGGAAGTGCTGAATTATGTCCCCTCGAACGTGACGATGCAAATCAAAGCATTGGAGGACGAACTTGGTGTTCGTCTTTTTGACCGTCTTGGCAAACAGCTCGTTCTCACAACTGCGGGTAAACGTTTTTTAACTCATGTCCAAAGCGTTCTGGACAAGCTGGATGAAGCTCGCAGCGACATACATGACAATGAAACGCTGAGTGGTACCCTAACGATCAGTGCTAACGAGGTTCTTTGCGCTTATCGGCTTCCCGTTGTTTTTCACCTATTTCGTTCGCGTCATCCCGGAGTTCGACTTATCTTTCGGTCTGTTCCCAATCAGCAGCTCAAGGAAACGCTTTTTGAAGGAACGGCGGATGTTGTTTTTATGTTGGACGAGCCCATTCGCTCAACGGGACTTGCAGTGGAACCGATGCTGGAAGAAACATTCCGCTTTTTCGCCACTCCGGACCATCCACTTGCGAAACGAACTGCACTACAGCTGGAGGATTTTCACGGTGAAGTTTTCCTGACCAATGAAAAGGGCTGCACCTATCGAACCATGTTTGACCGGGCATTTGAGCAAAAGGGCATTGATAGTATTACATATTTGGAGTTTCAAAATGCCGAAGCCATTAAACAATGTGCAATAGCGGGAATCGGTATTGCTTTTCTTCCTGAAATAACAGCCGAAGCTGAAGTTCAACGCGGTGATCTTGTTGCTCTTCCATGGCAAATACCTGACTTGCACGTATATACACAGATGCTATGGCACAAAGACAAGTGGCTTTCACCAATCCTGTTATCGTTCATAGAAGCAGCAAGAGAGGTTATGGCAGTAGAGGAGGAGAACTAAATTTATAATTTTTTTTATAGATTAATCCGCGGGCTGACAACGTTCGCATAGCTGGTTTATAACCAATGGATAATAATGACATTGACAACTGCGGGCTTTTTCAAAATAATAGAATGTAATTGAATACTGGTACCTTTAATTCAGTCCAGAGAGGCTGGCAAGGGCAGCGGATTTTTATAATCACGCGTGGAACAGGGCATATTCCGTCTGGGGATGCTCCGCGTCTTCGCGCGGGTTATGATGCAAAAAAGAGGCTACTTGTCAGTGAGACTTGACGAGTAGCCTCTTTTTTCTGCTTTCTTGGTATCAGGACACTTTAAGTTGGAGGTATTCTGATGAGCAAACAAGATCAAGAGTTTTCGTGGCAAGAGGTGCCAAAAACGCAGAGAAACCAATTTTGGAAGACGTTATCCGTGATGCTCGGATTCACCTTCTTTTCGGCAAGCATGCTGGCAGGAGGAACCTTGGGAGTCAGCTTGACGTTCATGGAGTTTATTGGGATTGTACTGGCGGGCAATCTGGTGCTTGGTATCTATACGGGAGCGCTGGCACATATCGCTGCCAAAACGGGACTGTCCACGCATTTGCTGGCCAAATATTCGTTCGGTGAGAAAGGGTCATACTTGCCATCGTTCCTGCTCGGCTTCACGCAGGTCGGATGGTTTGGCGTTGGAGTGGCCATGTTCGCAATCCCGGTTGCAAAAGCAATGGATTGGAATGTGTATCTGTTGATTCTCCTGTTTGGTCTCGCCATGACGGCAACAGCCATCTTCGGTATGAAGTCACTTGTCATTCTGGGCTATATTGCGGTCCCTGCAATTGCGATTCTCGGCGGTTACTCCATGCTAGAAGGCGCAGATACGCTTGGCGGTTTGCAAGGACTGCTCGATTACACACCCACACAGACACTGACTGCGGCAGCGGCATTAACGATTTGTATAGGTTCATTCATTAGCGGCGGTACGCTGACACCCGATTTTGCCCGGTTTTCCCAGACGTCCCGGCAGGCAGTTACCGCAACGGTTATTGCCTTTTTCCTGGGTAACTCACTCATGTTCCTGTTCGGCGCTGTAGGCGCAATGGCGTATAACCTGGCAGACATCTCAGAGGTCATGTTCCTGCAAGGTTTGATCATTCCAGCGATCATCGTTCTGGGGTTGAATATCTGGACGACAAACGACAATGCCTTATACGCCTCCGGGCTCGGTTTTGCCAACATTACTAAAATTTCGAAAAAGCTCATTGTTATCGTAAACGGTACCGTGGGTACCATATTCGCCATGTGGATGTACAACAACTTTGTTGGTTTTCTGAATGTGCTTGGCGCGGCGGTACCGTCCATCGGGGCGATTATCATCGCGGACTACTTTTTCGTGAAGCGCAGAAATTATAAACCGTTTGCCGACATGACTTTCAAGAAGGTAAACTGGATAGCGATGGTAGCTTGGGCCATCGGCGTTGCGTTCGCTCAGCTGGCCCCAGGAGTAACACCATTAAACGCACTGATCGGTACGGCGGTGGCTTACATCGTGTTGATGCTGATCGTATCTGCCAAACAATCCAAAGAAAAGGGGAAAATAAATGATTATACAGAACGCGAAATTGCGGGGTAAAGAAGGTCTATGGAATATCGTCGTGAAAGACGGGAAGTTCGGACAGATCACACAAGCGCAGGAAGCAGCTGCAAACGAGGAAGTCATTGATGTCAACGGCATGCTTGTACTGCCGCCATTCATTGAACCTCATATTCATCTCGATACAACGTTGACGGCGGGCGAGCCGGGATGGAACTTGAGCGGAACGCTGTTCGAAGGCATCCAGCGTTGGTCGGAACGCAAGGCATTCCTGACGCATGAAGACGTCAAAACGCGCTCCAAAACAGCACTGAAATGGCAGCTTGCTCAGGGGATCCAGCATGTACGGACGCATGTGGACGTTACCGATCCAACCTTGACCGCAGTTAAAGCGATGCTTGAAGTGAAAGAAGAAATGGCACCATACATGGACATCCAGCTGGTCGCTTTCCCGCAGGAAGGCATTCACTCCTACCCGAACGGCGCAGAATTGCTGGAAGAGTCACTGAAAATGGGCGTTGACGTGGTTGGCGGCATTCCGCACTTCGAATTCACGAGAGAATATGGTGTGGATTCGATGAAGGTTGCGTTTGACCTTGCCGAAAAATACGACCGTCTCATCGACATCCATTGTGACGAGATCGATGACGAGCAATCCCGTTTCGTGGAAGTCGTTGCCAAGGAAGCTTACGAACGCGGACTGGGTTCCCGTACAACAGCAAGCCATACGACGGCGATGGGGTCATACAACGACGCCTATACGTACAAATTGTTCAGATTGTTGAAGATGGCTGACCTGAATTTTGTCTCCAATCCTCTGGTCAACATCCACCTGCAAGGCCGCTTTGACACGTATCCGAAAAGAAGAGGACTGACTCGCGTCAAAGAGCTGCAGGAAGCGGGTCTTAACGTATGCTTCGGTCACGATGACATCTTCGATCCATGGTATCCGCTGGGCACGGGCAACATGCTTCAGGTGTTGCACATGGGGATCCATGCTTCCCAGTTGCTCGGTTACGATCAAATCGTAAATTCGATTGATCTCATTACTAAGAACAGCGCAAGAACGTTGCACATTGAGGATGTGTACGGCATTGAAGAAGGGAAGCCGGCCAACTTTATCGTTCTTGAAGCAGAGAATGAGTATGAGGCCATTCGCAAGCAGGCCGGAGTTCTATATTCGTTCAGAGGCGGCCGCAAAATCGCGGAAACGAAGCCGCGGGAGACATCGATCATTCTGGATGGCGATTTGGAGAAGATCACTTTTAATAAATAATTAATTGAAGCGTGCTATGCATCAAGCAGAGCCAGCGTATTAGTCAAACAATCCCCTCATGGTGGACAGGGCAAAGAGAGCGCAACATTGTGCAATCTTCCTGAAATCCAGAGGGGATTTTTGATTGTTTGCAATGAAGTCCTTATGTTAACTCACTCTGTCTGAACAACTTAGGTGACATCTTATACGTCTGCCTGAATTGTCTCGCAAAGTAATTGCTGTCATTGAACCCGGATTGGTAGGAGACCTGCGTAATGGACAGATCGGTTAATCTCAAGAGTTGACAAGCTCTCTCCAAGCGCAAACGTTTGAGGTAAGCCATTGGGGACGTCTGGTAAAAAGATTTGAAAATTCTATTCAGATGCCTGATAGATATATTGCATTGTGAAGCAATTTCCTCCAGTGTAATCTGTTCCAGAAAATGGTCTTCAATATATGATATTGCTGCAGCCAAATGCATGAATTGGCCATCGGATGACTTTCCATTCGATTGGTGGTATCTCGATAAATAGACTATCAATTCGGTTAGTTTTGAAGTCAACAGAGTTTGGTAGGCGGGCTGCTTCAAATGATATTCATTGATCATGTCGGCTATAAACGATTCGATGTAATCGAAATCGTTTAACGACATAACCATTTGACTTTTTTCCGAAGGGGAATTTCGATAAAGCGGTTCCAAAACAAACATCGAATGGTAGCCGTCAAAAGTAAGTAAATCAGATCCGAGATGGTGCTGTAATATTTCAGGTCTAAACATGATATTGCATATTTTAAAATCACAAGGGTCTTTATAGGCATGGCTCGTTTCACCACTGATAACAAATACATGACCTTTTTTAATGAATGAAACTTCATCATCTACGATATGGGTTGCATGTCCATGAAGAACAACGACAAGTTCAGCGAAATCCATATGTTTATGTAAATAAAAGTCTTCAGAATGACCTCCGTATTGTATGAAAAACGGAAATTCTTCGTCACGGGTAAACCATCGCAAAGGAATCTTTTTCAATATATCCCCACCTCAACCACTGAATTCATGTCTATATCATCCTATAATGATGTCTTAAAAATCAAGGTTTGGGTTTTCATTTCCATACTAGTATAAGTGTGAGAAAACAAGATACAGCCAACAAAGGAGGATCATTTTTGAAGATGACTCTGTCTCAAATATCTTGAAAGCGCATTCCCAATTTGAAAACACTGAATAATTATAGGGGGCAGAATAGAATGAGAAATGTCTCAAAAACGTTTGGAGCATGCCTTTTGACAAGTATAATGATTATTTCTGGATGCGGAGATTCGACAGACAATTCCAGTACGAGCAACAGTAATTCTAATGGTCCGATCACATTTACCTTCTTCGGAGCTGACGCAAGTCCAAATTGGAACAAGATGCAGGATGAGGTAGGCCAAAAAATCTCTGAAAAAACAGGTGTAACCATTGATGCGGAGTACGATATTTCAAGCGGTGGAGGGAACGACCGCATCTCGCTTATGGCTGCCAGTGGTGATTATCCGGATTTGATTTTCCCCAAAGGAAACTTAACAAGACTCGTTGATGCTGGGGCCATGATTGATTTGACGGAATTAATCGAAGAGCACGCACCGAATCTGAAAAAAATTTATGGAGAGCATTTCAATCGTTTAAAATATAGCAACGACGATCCTTCAATTTATTGGATACCGACCAATGGTGCCATTGACCAAATCAGTTTTGATGCTAACAATGGCGCAGCCATTCAGCATCGCGTAGTCAAGGAACTGGGGTATCCGGAGATCAAAACCTTAAACGATTTCGAAAAGGTGTTGAAACAATATTACGAGAAACATCCCACAACAGAAGATGGGCAACCAACGATCCCTTTAACACTAAGCGCAGACGGGTGGCGACGAATGATCACCGTAACCGATCCTGCCGCTATGGCAACCGGAGGCCCCGGGGATGGCGAGTATTATATCAACCCGGACACTTACGAGGCCATTTTGCATTATAAACGGCCTGAGGAGAAGGAGTATTTCCGTTGGTTGAACAAGATGTTCAATGAAGGTCTACTGGATAAAGACAGCTTTGTTCAGAAGGATGATCAGTATAAGTCCAAAATTGCCAGCGGTCGTGTACTATCGCTGCTGGATCCAAACTGGGGCTATAGTGACGCGGAAAATGCACTGAAAAGCGCGGGCAAGGACGATATGACATACGGATATTACCCAGTGACGCTGGACGAAACCTTTAAACGAAAAGACTTCCAGGATATCGGTTTTGACGGTTATGGCATCGGCATTACAGTTGACTGCGAAGATCCTGTTCGAGCCATTAAATTCCTGGATTGGATGTCTTCCGAAGAAGGGCAAATTTTAAGAAACTGGGGCATTGAAGGCGAGCACTACGTTGTGGAAGATGGAAAGCGCACGATTCCGACAGATGTTCAGGAGCGGAAAAATAAGGACAACAACACATTCACCAAAGAAACGGGCATAGGGCTGTACTATATTTTTGGCGCTCATTATGGTGATGGTGTCAAAGATTCGACGGACAATTACTTCACGACCAATTATCCTGGACAGATTCAACAGAATTATTCCGAGGTGGAAAAAGAAGCTCTTCAAGGTTATGGCATCACGACCTGGAAAGATTTGTTTCCTTCCGAGGAAGAATTCCCTGTAAAAGAGTGGGGTGCGGCTTACAATATGCCGATTCCTTCAGATAGCGGGGATTACAATGTCGTATATCAAAAAACGCAGGATATTATCCAGAAACGGATCGCTGAAGCAATCACCGCCTCTCCGGACGCCTTTGATTCCATTTATGACAATATGATCAAGGAAATTGATGATGCAGGAGCAGTAGCCATGGAGAAACAATATACGGAATGGATTAAAGATCGTGTCAGGTTGTGGACGGGTAAAAATATAGAATGATATTAGGTATCAGATACAACCTAGAGCTACCAATTACCGAAAAGGAAAAAAAAGTCGCTGCTTAGCGGCTTTTTTGCTTTTAGAGGATAATATTGGTACAAGTGAATAATTGAAATTGTTTTGAGCTATAACGAATGGTGGACACGCCAGTTGACACCAATAAACGCAACAAAATGTATATATGAAGCGTCTATTCATCATATATAGACAACAGCAGGGGTGAAACAGATGCAAGTAAAACTAATGACAATGATCGGTGCCGTTCTCGGTTCTATGCTCGTATGGGCAGGCAGTGCAGCAGCGGAAGCAAAGTTTGTCGATCTGCAGCATTCCAAGTGGGCAGAAGATGGCATTGCATATATGTCGGAACGGGGAACAGTGGCTGGCTATGGCAATGGGATATTTAAGCCCGAGGGGCTGGTCACACGTGCACAAGCGGTCACTTTTATGGTGCGGGAGCTATATCCGCAAGAGCTTCAGAAAGCAGTGCAAGGCACGGCATATTCGGATGTTCCGACAACACATCCGTTTTATCGCGAAATCGCCATAGCGGCTAAACATAGACTTGCCAGCGGATTTCCTAACGGCACCTTCCATCCGGATGCTCCAATTAGTCGCGCAGAGACTGCGGCATTCCTTACACGTGCATATCCACTCGTGGAAGGCAAGCAATCCGTAAGTTTGACAGATACGGAAAAGCATTGGGCAGAAGCGCCTATTCTCATCTTGAGTTCAAACGGTTTGGTTGGCGGATATTCAGATGGCACCTATCGTCCGAATCGATCTGTCACACGAGCGGAATATGCTGTATTCATGGCGCGAGTGATTCGGTTTGAACGCGAAGCAGCTATTCAAACGCAAGATTGGGACAAGCTGATATCCTATATGACCGTAAGTGAGCAAGTCGGCCAAATGCTCATGCCTGATATTAGGCAATGGAACGGTAAAGTGACAACCACTGTTAATGAAGGGCTGAAACGAAGTATTCACGATCAGGATTTGGGCGGACTTATTCTATTCGACAAAAATATTGTAGATGTTAGGCAGGTCACAACGTTCACACACAATATCCAAAAGGAAGCAGGAGACATTCCTATGTTTCTTAGCATCGACCAAGAAGGAGGCGTTATTAAGCGAATCCCAGGCGGGACGAATCTGCCGGGGCAAATGGCGCTTGGTGCAACCGGAGACACAGCGCTAGCCGAAGCGGCCGGACAGTTGACAGGGGAGGAGTTGAAGGCACTGGGGGTGCAAGTCAATTTTGCACCAGTGCTTGACATCAACAGCAATCCTGACAATCCGATCATCGGCATGCGGTCGTTTGGCTCGGATGCGGATTTGGTAACACGGCTTGGTCTCGCAGCGATAACGGGACTACAGAAATCAGAGGTGATTGCGGCAGTCAAGCATTTTCCGGGGCATGGCGATACGACAGTAGATTCCCATCTCGGAATGCCGGTGCTGCCACATAACCGTGAGCGGCTCGATGCAGTAGAACTGAAACCGTTTCGGGCTGCGATTGAGAACGGGGTAGAGATGATCATGACCGCACATATTGCTTTCCCTGCAATAGATAACGAGCATGTCACTTCACTCAAAGACGGGACTAGCGTGCCGATCCCTGCCACGTTATCCAAAAAGGTACTGACCGGACTGCTTCGGGAGGAGCTGGGGTATGAAGGTCTCATCGTTTCGGACGCCTTTACCATGGATGCAATCGCAGAGCATTTTGGGGAGAACCAAGCGGTGGAACGTGCTGTCTCCGCTGGTGTTGATATCATTCTTATGCCGCAAGATTCGGCAGCTGCACATCAAACGCTGGTGAATGCGGTGAATAGCGGCAATATCCCAACCGAAACCATTCATTCTTCCGTGAAGCGAATTCTGGAATTGAAAGCGAAGTATGGATTGTTTGAACGCAGCGAAACCCTTACCTATAAGCTAGCCAGACTTAACGATATCATTGGATCGAAGGAGCATCGCACCGTAGAACGTGAAATCGCAGAGCGAGCAGTTACATTATTGGCCAGCCGCGAAGGTGAGCAACCGGATCTAATTCGGCAAGGCGATCAGGTTGTTATTGTCGCAGCAGAAGAGGATCAGGCGAAGCAGCTCGAGAAGCAGCTGCTGCAAGCCGCAAACAGTCTATCGCTAGAGACGGAAATTGCTGTGGTGAGCCAGGGGAAAACGAATGAAGCCCTTCAGGCGATAGGCAAGGCGGATTACGTCATCCTGGCTTCGTACCAGTTCCGTAACGTAGCCAGTCAGTTCGGATGGTCCGATTATCAAACCTTAATCGATGCGATGAACAGGAGGAATCAACGATACACGCTGTTGTCGCTGGGCAACCCGTACGAGACAATTTATTTGAATAATGTGCGCTCGGGACTTGCCGTATACGGAAAGCAGGAGCCAAATACAAAAGCGGGGATCAACGTGCTGCTTGGCCAACAGAAACCAGGCGGCAAGCTGCCAGTGAAAACGCCTTGAAAGCAAAAATGGAGAGGCTCAGCCTCAGAGGTTGATGAAGAGCCCCGTTGAAAGTCGCTATTAGCGGCTTTTTTTGTTATACCGGTATAATTCCTTGTCCTGAGCAGGACAACTTCTAACTTGGGAGGTCGTAGAGGTGAGCACTGGCGCGTGACCTCAGCACCAGCACTAACATCACACCAGTGCTTGCAGTTTTATTGGTGGATTATGTTTCTGCGGTATTGGTAGGGTGTAACCCCGTATTCTTCCTTGAACAACTGGATAAAATATTGATTTTTTTTGTAACCGACCATTTGTGCGATATCGGCTATGCGGAGTTCAGATTCCTGCAGCAGCCGGGAAGCCTCCTCCAACCTTTTCCTCGAAATGTAGTTTGACACATTTTCTCCTGTCTCCTGTTTAAAAAGTTTGGAAAGGTAGACAGGATGAAGATGTGCGACTTTTCCCAGTTCATCCAGGCTAAGGCCATGTGAAAGATGGTCTTCGATGTATGTTTGCACTTTGTCGACAATGGTTTGAATGGACATCTGCTTGTTGTTCCTGATCCGGCTGACCTTATCCATGAGGGTCGACCAAAGTTCGTCAGGGTCTCGCAGCCGATTAAAAATCCAGTCTGCAGTTTCAGATGCATCCCGATTATTATCCGCCTGATATAGATAAAGGATGGTCTCCATGAGAAAGATTATTTTGTGCTTTCTGAGATGGATTCGATCATATTTTTTAATGATGTTTCCGGCAGACTCCCATTCACCGCATGATGGAGATGGATTGTATAACTCCATGAAGTCACTTGAGTGCACGTGTTCGCTTAGGAAAAATCCGTAGAATTGTTGGCGGGTCTCGTTTCGATCTTTTAAGCAAAAGGGCGGTGACAAAAGCGAGTGTTTCAATGTGATGGTCAGTTCCCCAGCAATTTCTTCCGGAACGAAAGCGACCAATTGGGTACCCGCAGTCCAAACAAGACGGTCCAACTTGTCTCCAATCGTATGTTTTACAATATCCACATGTGCTTGTGTGAAATTATCCATCTTAAAGCCGCAAAATTGGCGCGCCCCTAAAAAATCAGTGTAAGCATCAAATTTGGCCCGTAAGGTTTCGTTTTCTCCAAGAAGCGAAAGCAGATACCCCAAACCATCGAAGTTTTCCCATGCGACGGGTTGAATGGGCCGTGTTTTTATAATGTTCTTGATGGCTTTAGACATGGCTTTCTCCACATCATCTTTGTCTACAGGTTTGAGCAAATAGTCGAGTGCACCCAAACGGATTCCTTGCTGCGCATATTCGAACTGGGAATAGCCGGAAAGAATGATGACTTTGGTTGGCAGGCCATTGTTTTGGATATGTTGAAGCAAATCAATCCCCGATACCTCGGGCATGCGGATGTCAGTGATCAGAATATCGATATGGCTCTGATTCAACATTTCTCTGGCTTCAATCGAATTGGTCGTCGTCTCGATCTGAACGATGCCGAAGGATTTCCAATCGAGCAAGTGCTTCATATACTCAACGACATAATGTCCGTCATCAACGATTAATAATCGCATAAAATTTCCCCTTTCTCCGTGGGATTGTGAATGAGCAGCAGGACGGACAAGCCTCCCCATTCATTGGTGGAAAACTGCAGACCGCTTAGCTCGCCATACGTATTTTTCAGACGCTGGTTTACATTCCAGAGCCCAACCCCTCTAGTTCCTTCAGGTGAGGCGCTGCTCTCAAGCCGAGCTTCCAGCATCCGGATCTCGTCCATCGTTAGACCTTTGCCGTCATCCGAAACCCTTATCTTAATCAGATCCTCTTCCTGTTTTACATCGATCGTCACCTGATGGGCTCCCTGTTGACCTTCAATTCCGTGTTGAATCGCGTTTTCGACTACGGGCTGAATGATCAGCGGCATGAGGGGAAGGGAAGCCAGTTCCGGCGGAAAATCGATGTTGTACTCCATTTTTTTGCTGAGAGCCATAATGACCAGGAAATGTTCCGCAAACTGAAGTTCACTTTCCAACGTGACTTCATGCCGATCCAATTTGGTTAAATAGCGGTAATATTCGGCCAGATGCTTGCTCATTCGCATGACGGAATCCGGCGAAAACTGGGCCACCGACATGATGAAAAACAAACTGTTGTATAAAAAATGAGGGTTAATCTGAGCTTGTAATTGTTGAAGTTCCGCACTTCTTCTCAGTTCCGTTTCGGTCTTCAAGGATACGAACAGATCCTGGATTTCGGCGACCATATGGTTAAAGCTTCTGAAGAGGCTGTAAAACTCTTTGTCGGTGTTTTCGGTAATCCGTGTGTTATGGTTCCCTTGCTCGACTTGTAAAAACTTCTTCTCCAGCAGACGGATATTGCGGTAATAGTTCCGGTAGAACGTAAAGATGACAATCAGGCCGAGCGTCAAAACCGCTAAAATGCTGGCGAGGAAAACTTTGCGGCTGCGGTCAAGCGGCTGCAGGAAATCATTTGTCCGTGTGTATGTAATCAGGTAGGTGTCGATCGGTTCAATATATCGGGATAGAACATAGTAGTCATCCGAATTGGTATGATAATCATATTTTAAGGTTGCCTCGGTCTGGGGAGAAAGCATATGGGTAACCGCTTTCAATAGATCATTGTCGACTTCTGATTGACTCCATAATTGCTGGTGATTAAACAGAAAAAAAGCGTTCGAGCTGTCATTATTCACGGCTTTTTTCAGCAGGCTTTTCAAATATTCCGTATTGAGCTTCACGCCAACGACATACTGAGCTGGTTCAGTTTGTCCTGGTTTTTGGATGTAAGGGTAGACGGCAAAGTAATACAAGCTTTCGTCAATGATTTGCCATCCCCGTTGATCAACATCCTTGAACGGAAGTCTTGCCTCCAGCGTATTGTTGGTGGACAGGAACGTTTCCTCAGACTTCCAGTAGATGCCGATCGATTCAATGGATCGACTGGAAAGTAGCGTTTGCCGCAATCGATCAACAATATCATTTTTCTTCATTTGGGAATCATAATTGCTCAACTCGATCACCTGGCTCTGATAAAAGCGGACATCACTGTCTGCCGCAAACTGAACCCCATACATGTTTGCCTCATACATAATCCCGTCTAGAATGCCCTTCACATAATCAAGCTGGTTCTTGGAAGCGACAATCAGGTTTTCTTCCAGTGTCTTTGAGCTCAAACGGTTCATTACAAAAAACAAACTCAGCGTCAGCAGCAGAAAAAAAACAAAGAAATAGATAAATCGCTTCATGTACATTTTTCTTATCATATGATTTCCCTTTCCTAATGCAACACTAGAAGTTATAACTCCATGTCGGTGTAACTTTAATATAAGCCAAACCACTGGAAAGCGGAAGAGCAGCGAATTACTAAAATGAAAGCGGTTTAAAAATGATTCAGAATGGGGTGATGATCTTGAAATTTTGGCATTTTGGTGTGAAAGCGCTTTTGTTAAGCTTAACTGCGAGGATTGCTTTCCCAGTGTCATCATAGAGGAGGTATGCAACATTAACGAGATTGGTACCGTTACATCCGCAAAAAAAACAAAACTTAAGATTTCCCATCGAAACTCGTTGAAAAAGGAAGTCAGGAAAAATTGGCCTTTGTATGTACTGTGTATTCCCGCTTTAGTGTTTGTCTGCATCTTTTCTTATGGCCCCATGGTAGGGTTGCTGATGGCGTTTCAGGACTACAAACCGTGGCTTGGCATCGGAGGTTCCCGGTGGATCGGGTTAGATAATTTTGAACGGATTTTTCAGTATAAAGAAGCGACACAAGCGATCGTCAATACGCTGATTATCGCCGTTTCCAAAATTATCGTTGGTATTATTGTTCCAATCATCATGGCTATTCTGCTGAGCGAGATCCGAAATATTGGCATTAAGAAAAGTGTACAGACATTGGTGTATCTGCCGCACTTTTTGTCGTGGGTCACAGTGGCAGGGTTGATGATCGACATTCTCGGATTAGACGGAGGCATCAACCAAATTTTGACCCGGCTGTTCGGGATCGATCCGATTTACTTTTTGGGTGATCCTGATCTTTTTAGATTCACGGTTGTGGTCAGCGATGTGTGGAAAAGCTTCGGCTTCGGCATGATAGTCTATTTGGCAACGATAGCGGGGATCAATCCTTCCTATTACGAAGCGGCAGAGATCGACGGCGCCACACGTCGGCAGCAAATCAGGTACGTTACCTTACCTAGCATGCTGCCAATGATTATCGTCATTTCCACGCTTAGTCTGGGGAATATTCTGGACGCGGGCTTTGATCAGGTCTTCAATCTGTACAACCCGCTTGTCTACAGTACGGGAGATATCATCGACACTTATGTCTACCGTTCATCCTTGTTAAATGGACAGTACGGGTTCGGGACCGCGGTTGGGTTGTTTAAGTCGGGTATAAGCCTGATCTTGATCGTTGTATCCTACAGACTGGCCTACAAGTATGCCAATTATAAAATATTCTAACAAGGAGGGAGAGGGATAATGTACCATAAGACAACAGGCTATAGAGTATTCTCGTATTTTAATTATGCGTTCATGATTTTGGCAGGACTAGCGTGTTTTCTTCCCCTGCTGCATTTAATGGCGCAATCGCTCAGCAGCAAGGCAGCCATTAGCGGCAACATGGTGTCATTTTGGCCGGTCGGATTCAACGTGGACGCCTATGTTAAAACGTTCAACAATTCCAATTTCATCGGCGCCATGCTGACCTCCATTACCCGAACGGTTTTGGGGACTACAATCAGCATGTTTATCCTTACCTGCGCAGGTTATGCCCTGTCCAAGGAATTTCGGGGGCGCAATGCACTGATGTGGTTTTTTATCTTTACCATGCTCTTCTCTGGAGGATTGATACCTTCTTACATTCTGGTGACAAACCTGGGATTAAAGGATACCATTTGGGCCCTCGTATTGCCGGGAGCTTTCGGAGCCTATAACCTGATCCTTCTCGTCAATTTCTTCAAAACGATTCCAAAAGCTTTGGAAGAAGCAGCATTCATTGATGGAGCATCCTTTTTCGTGATCCTCAGCAAAATTTATTTACCGTTGTCTCTGCCTGGACTTGCGACCGTATCCTTGTTCATTATGGTTGGACACTGGAATTCCTGGTTTGACGGAATTCTGTATATGTCGGATGCGAGCAAGTATCCGCTGGCTTCGTTCCTGCAGACGGTTGTGGTGCAGAGCAATATGCAGAATATGGCGATGAGTCAGTCTGAGGTGGCAGCCATGTCGGAACAAAGCATCAAAGCAGCCCAAATTTTTGTCAGCACGTTACCCATCATTCTGGTCTATCCTTTTTTGCAACGATATTTTGTTAAGGGGATCGTGCTCGGGGCTGTGAAAGAATAGTTATGATGACGAAAAATTGGATCAGAGAACACAAATTGAGTTTGAGTGAAGGGGGCATGTTTCCATGAAGAAAAGAAATCATTTATGGAAAATGGTAAGTCTGGTTATGTTATCGGCTATTCTTGTTGCTGGCTGCAGCAAAGGGGAAACTGCTTCTGAGTCCGCACCGGCATCGGTGCTCAAGGATGGAAAATATGATCCTCCGTTTACGATTACCATCGCGAAACAACAGGATGAAAATGCCGGCAAATACATCAATGGTGAAAGTTTGAATGACAATGTGTTGACCCGTTGGGGCGAACAAAATCTCGGCATCAAGATCCAAACGACCCTGCTGGGTGGTGACGCTTCCCAGTACAATACCAAACTGCGGCTCGCACTGACGGGTTCCGAGAAGCTGCCGGATGTTCTGCCGGTCTATGACACCATGCTGATCAATGATTTGATCGAATCGGGACGGGTCAAGGAGATCACGGAAGATATTTCAACCTACATGCCTGATCGGATCAAAGAAATTTACAAACAATACCCAACCACCTTCAATCCTGTGGTAAGAGATGGCAAGGTTTACGGAATGGCCATTGCGCCGAATTTGACGGAAGGCGAGGTCATGCTGATCCGCCAGGACTGGCTGGACAAATTGAAGCTGAAAGCTCCGACGACGATGGAAGAGTTTGAGCAAGTCATCGCTGCGTTCACTACTGAGGATCCGGATGGTAACGGTAAACAAGACACATACGGCTTTACTTTCTCAGGAAAGGATTCCTACAACACGGGCTGGGTCAGCGATCCGGTGATGATATTCAGTGCATATACAGGCAAACACCTTCCAAGACAATGGTATAACGACAACGGAAAACTTACCTATGGATCGGTTGCTGAGGGTAATAAGGATGCCCTTGCTAAGCTGCGTGATTGGTATTCCAAAGGGTACTTGAACAAAGAATTGGCCACCCAGGGCGCCTGGGACGCACTATCCGATTTCACTGAAGGAAAGGCAGGCATTATCATCGGCCGTCCTTGGCTTTACGACAGTGTGAAGGACGTGGAGAAAAATGTGGAGGTGCGAAAATCAGTGCTTATCCAACCATTCAAGGCGTAAACGGCGATAAGACCTACCAGTCTGCCCAGTTGAACGATGGCGTGTTCATGTTCAACAAGGACTTTCAAAACATGGAGGCATTCTTCCTGTACTACGATAAAATGTACGATGCGGCGTTCAGCACTGGCGATTTCAAATATGGCTACGCTCAGGGATACGATTACGATATCGTCAATGACGAAGTGACATTCGATCCAACGAAATTCAATACGCCATTGGAGGCTGTACAAGGTGTTGGGAAAATGGCATTTACCAAAAATACACCGAGTGTTGACGGTCCCGGCAAATCGTACTTCGATCTGGCTAACGGTGCCAAGCCCGATACGGGTGTCCTTATTCAAAGCGCTTCAAAGGATCAAACCACCAAAGACGGATATCGGATCTCCTATGAAAATCGGGATGTCTTGCTGCCAAATGAGTTTAATGGTCCGCCCACGCCAACGATGCAGAATGTGTGGGAACAGCTTACCACCATGGAGCAAGAAACCTTTACGAAAATAATTTACGGAAATGAGCCACTTGAAGCGTTTGATACCTTTGTCAAACAATGGCACGAAAAAGGCGGAGACCAAGTGATCGAAGAAGTAAATGAGTGGTACAGCCAAGCCAGGGAGACGGATGTCATGTCACTGATGAACCTGAAATAAAAGTCCCACTTCATAGAGGTCAATCTTCCGGGAACAAGGAGGGTTGACCTGTTAAAGGGGAGATAAAGAAGGAGATGATGAATCATGATCAAAGGTAAACCAGGAATTGCACTCATCATTGTATTTTGTTGGTTCGCATTTCATTTATCGTCCTCAGCTCAAACTGCTCACGCTGCTGCAAGCGAGGAGACAAATATTGCAGCAACACTGTTTGTGCTAAAGAATGAATCGGAAGTTTCCAATGCCAAAATACATTGGGCACCTGTTAACGGAGCGACCGAATATGAACTGTTTAGATCCGAGAACAACGGACCCTATACTCTGCTGCAGACCTTAACCGGTACAACAACGGATGATTATGACCTCAGCATAGGAAGCACATATAGCTACCAAGTGAGGGTTTATGGCGGCAATTCCCTGTTAACCTCCGCCGTTTCGCCTGAATATACCCCTTATACTCTTCCGGATAACCTCACCACTTTTGATAATACAACAAAATCAACCCTATCACTCCCAAATGAACTTAAAGTGGGAGATACCTACTACAGGTTCAATTTTGAACAAAAGTCATCAGGTGGTTTTGGTCAGATGATTCAACAGACGTCAACCGACGATATCACCTATGGTAACGACAAAGTGGTCCTTTCATACACGGATCATCCCGATCTGGCTAATAGTAAATTTGAAGGGATCAATATTCTATACCATGCCCCCTCCAATAAATTTGTCTTTTGGGCTCACTATGAAAATAGTACAGACTACACACTTGCCAGGGTATCGGTGGCTTCGGCCACGCCGGGAGAAAACTTTACATTTCACAAAAGCTTTCGACCCGAAGGAAACGAGTCCAGGGACATCTCGATTTTCAAAGATGATGATGATTCAGCTTATTTGATCTCCACGGCGAATAATAATTCGGACACCATTTTGTACAAGTTGACCTCCGATTGGCTTGATGTGGATCATCAAGTTTCGGTTATTTATCAGAATCAGCACAGGGAACTGCCTAAGATGATTAAAAAGGATGGCATTTATTATTTGTTTTCTTCCCAAGCTGCAGGTTGGTATCCAAGTATCCCTCTGTATTCCTCAGCAACAAGTATCGATGGAATTTGGTCTGAATTACGAACCATCGGCAACACTTCTACCTTTTCGGCACAATCGGGTTCCGTCATGCGAATAAAGCCAAACACTGGAAATCAGGTTGTAATGGTTGCTTACCGCTGGATGTTTGGCTGGGCAGGTACACAAAACGGAACAACGGAGGAACGACTGCTCCCGGTTTGGTTCTCCAATGGTTACGCGTTCTATGATTACTTTGATCAAATTTTGTACAATGCGAACGATGATGTCGTGGTTCCTGTTCAGAATGGAAAGCTGTTGTCGCAAGGCAAACAAGCCACTGCGCAAACGGCTGCCGGAACTAACCCGGCGAATTATGCGAACGATGGTAACTATCAAACCGAATGGATCGGCACAGGCAGTTCCTGGCCACATTGGTGGAAAGTAGACCTTGGCTCAGTTCAACAAATTAATAACGTGCAAATTTCCTGGTGGATGCAAAAAGGCTCCGAAGGATTTTACAAATATAAAATTGAAACGAGCACAGACAATGTGAACTGGACCGAAGCATTGGATCGAACCGATAATACATCGTACGGCTTCACCTCGGATAGTCTTTCGAGTACTGCCAGATATGTACGAATTAATATGCTAAATGCGACACTTCATAACAACCCTAACAACTGGTACACCCCAAGGCTGTGGGAAGTAAAGATATTTGGAACAGAAACCGATTAACGATGTTCCCAAACATCAAATATAAATGGAAGAGAGGTAGCTGTGTGAATAATAGATTAACCAATGGTGAGATTTGGAATGATTCAAGCGGTCAGCCGATCCATGCCCATGGTGGACATATTTTATTTCATGACCATTATTATTATTGGTATGGTGAAGACCGCAGAGACGATATTTATGTTAGTTGTTACCGTTCCAAAGATCTTTTCAACTGGGAGTTTCGAAATCATATCATTACGACTTCTACTCCAACTGCACCCATTCGTGTTCGAACTAATATGAAATTAAAGAACGACAAAGGTGGAAAAGTGAACCTGGAGCGACCTAAAGTGCTTTTTAACCCAGCGACAAAGAAGTTTGTTCTATGGGTGCACTATGAGAATGGAACGAATTATAATGATGCTGCATGCGCGATCGCCACATCGGACTCTCCGGATAGCCATTTCGTATATCATGGCAGCTTTAATCCTTATGGGTATATGTCGCGAGACTGCACACTCTTTCAGGATGATGACGGGACTGCGTATTTCATTTCAGCTGCCAGAGACAATGCGGATCTTCACATATATCGGCTGCATGCAGATTACCTTAATGTCGAAAGCCTTGTCGGAAAGCTGTGGCAGGGGGAGTATCGGGAGGCTCCGGCCGTTTTCAAGCGAAACGGAAAGTACTACATGCTGACCTCTTTTTGTACGGGTTGGGAACCGAATCAAGGGAAATACGCGATGGCGAATTCCATGGATGGTCCGTGGGGAATGCTCAGCGATTTTGGCGATGAAACTACGTTTCGAACCCAACCGGCATTTGTGCTGAAGCGATCAGCGCAGGATTACCTTTACTTTTCGGATCGCTGGAACGCCTTGGATTACTTTCAATCCAGCTATGTGGTGCTGCCCATTGAATTTGAAGGGGATATTCCTGTCCTGAATAATTATTCAACATTAACTTTAGAAGGGGATACTCATTCCATTGTTTTTAAACGGTAGAGGAAGTAGCTCTTGTGGGGATAAATCGATCGATTTATCCCCTTATTGAAGAGTAGGATCATTCATGTCACATTTCTGCTTATCATTCGTTTGTTCTTTTTCTTTCTCGGAATGATATAAAGTGTTCCATCTTCACGATACTCTGCGTACGCTATATCCTTAATATGATGATAGCCCTGTTTTTGCATCTCCATCATTACCTTCTCCGTATCAATTTCCTTTCCTCTCATCGACATTTTCAGAAGTTCCCCTTTATCAATCACTGTAATGGAAAAAGAATCGGATTGCGTTTCCAATCCCAAATCTTGAGCAGTCGGAGGTTCATATTCGGGCTTGCGAAGGACGGACAGGGACCCGTCTATTTCCAAGACGGCATGTTTGACTTCCTGGAGCGAAAAAACATTCTGTTTTCGAAGCATGGAGAGCAATTGTTTATATTCGATATCATATTTTTTTATCAAACTCTGATTTACTTCACCGTTATCAATTAAGAGAGCGACCCGACCTTCTGCTACATACCCGAATTTCACAAATCGGGTGGTTGCTTTCTCAAAAAGATAAGAGAGGGCAGTCCAAACGGCCAATGCAAATAAAAGGTGAGACACCTTTACCTGATCGTCATACAGCGTATTCCCTACAATTTCACTCAATACTAACGAAGACAGGAAGTCCAGCGGTGTAAGTTGACTAAGCGTTTTTCTACCCGTGATAAAAGCGATGGCCCAAAGTCCGAAAAAGCTAATTACGAGCTTCATTGTTAAATCCATAAACATATCTATCCAACCTCCCGAAAAGAACCAATCATTGATGAACAATTACCCACTTCATTTGATTAAAAACATCAAACCATAAAAGATGACATTCATCCTGAGCAGGAAGACTGGGCGGAAGGGTCATGAATGAGGAAAGGCCATAATAACAATCCGGCGTACGTGTTGCCTTCTGGCGGGTTATCTGTTTTCTACTGCATTAAATTACTTAATTCTGGCTGCAACTTGGTCCGCAAAACATACATCATAATGGCACCAACCAGGAATGCAACGGCATCTGCAATGACGAGCGACCACACGACCCCGTGGAAGCCGTTCATTTGATTAGCAATATACAGCACAGGAATCAAAGTAATTCCTTGAATAACTGACATAATAAACGCGGCGGTCCCTTGCGCTGTTGCTTGGAAGATTCCCGTAAACAACGTGGTCATTCCTGAAATGAAGAGGGACAGGAATGAAACGTGAAGAATGTAGCTGCCCATCTCAATTAATTGTGGGTCATTCGTAAATAGACTAATCAAGTGGTCGGAAGTCAGATAGACAATGATGCCGAACGCGACTGCTAACGCCACAATCGCTTTGATCGTAAATCCAATGGTATGCTTCATGCGTAATTTATTCGCTGTGTAAGTAAATGCAATCAACGGTACGACTCCCTCGCATAAGCCCATCAAAATAAACTCTGGAAATTGCAATAAGCGTGATGAAATTCCGTACCCCGCTATGGCTTGATCCCCATATTGGGCAAGAAAGAGGTTTACGATCAGTGACATTGCACCCAAGAAAATACTCATAATAAAGACGGGTACTCCAATTTTAAATACATTGCTCAGAATGTCTTTGCTAACCTTGAACCATTTTACGGAGATGGTTAAGTACTGGCTCTTATAACCCATATAAAAGGCGTAAAATACACTCGCTACCAAGTTAGAAATGACCGTCGCAGATGCAACACCCATCACACCCCAATGGAAGACGAAAATGACTAACGCATCAAGAATGATATTCACGACAACACTGAGAATCATACCGATCATCGACGTGATGGCGGCACCCTCCGAGCGCACGATATTCTCCAGGGTGAAGAATAATACGACGAATGGTGAGCCAATGAGCATAATCGTGACATAGTCCTTTGTAAAACCGAAGGATTCAGATGTTGCCCCTAGGCCATGGACGATTGGATCAATCAACGGGAGACCGGCGGCCATTACGATAACACCGAGAACTAAACTGCTGTAAAAGGCGAATGAAGATACATGCTTTACATCATCATATTTATTCTCTCCTAGCAAACGAGAGATGAATGTACCGCTACCCATGCCAATCAGATTGCCTAGCGCCATAATTACTGCGAATAGCGGCAAAGTTAGCGCAAGTGCGGTTAACATCGCTGTGTTGCCTAATGTACCAAGGAAATAGGCATTCAAGATTGAATAGATCACACTCATTGACGTGCCTAGCATCATCGGTACAGCGAAATGAGCTACGGCTTTTGCGATAGGTGCTTTTTCAAAGTAATGCAGGTTTTCTGTATCCATGTGGTTCACTACTTTCTTTGTTAATTTCGGTTCAGTCTAACAGTGTTAGATTGAACCTTACAGTGTTAGATGTTATCATGAACCCACGGACCTGTAAAGTATAAACTTACACTGTTAGATAAAAGGGCGGATACCAATGAAAAGACAGCAGCCTCAGATTTCGGAAGATAAGATTTTGGAAACTTCGTGGAAGCTTCTCGGGGAGGAGGGCATTGAGAAATTCAGCTTGAGACGATTGGCCGATCGGCTGGGGATTCAGGCTCCCTCTCTGTACTGGTACTTTAAGAGCAAACAGACTCTTTACCAGCGCCTAGCCAACCAGATATCGAAAGTGATTCTGGAGGAGTTCGACTCCGAGGGGGACTGGAAGGAACAAATGGAGGGACTTGCGGTAACGGTACGAAGTGTGCTCCGCCGATACCCTTGCTCCACGCAACTCATGATGATGACGCTGCCTCACGAGCCGGACATGATCCGGTTCACCAACCGCATGCTACTCTGCATGGAATCGACGCCACTTGAGCAAGAGGAGAAATTACAAGCGGTTCTTACACTTGTGAACTATGTTTTTTACTTCGTGCTGGATGATTATCAACATCAGCGTAATATCTCCGCTGTTCTTAAGGACCAGGAAGTATTTCCGGAAGGGGAAATGCTCCCTCTTCTGGACTCTATGAGTGAGACGGAAGCGGGAATATTCCGCAGGATGTACAAGGGCGGAATGTTTGAGCTGATGGGAACCGACGGGGCGTTTGACTTCGGTTTGAAGCTGATTCTGTTGGGGATAGAGCAGGTAATAAAGGAACAGGAGAAGTAGATAGAATAGTGAAGTTGTAGTAAAAATGCTAAAAAGGACGAGAATATGGCTCTATGTTTTCTTAAATGGATGTTCCAATAAGGGTTTTCCGGAAATATATAAGAAAAGAAGAATAGGAGTTTAGCCCCTTTTTATTTTCGCCTTGTCAATTGAACAATTTCTGCATAATCTAACACATACCACAGAAGAGGGGGAAGAAACATGAGTGAAGTTGGATATGGCAATGGCAATGTAGGAGGAATTGGTGGAGGATATGGTGGTTTCACATCCATCGGAGCAATTCTGGTACTCTTTATTTTGTTGGTCATCATCTCCAAAGCTTTCTTAGTTTAATATCTAGCTTAATAATGTCCGCCAGCATTCGCTGGCGGTTTTTATGTTGTCATCTGCTTCATTCCGAAACGTGAGATAATTTAGTTCGTTCCAATCATTACAAATGCTGAGATAGAATATATAATACGATTAATTAAGTACATAATGAGGGAGGAATATATGGCTTCCAATTCTTTTCGGCAATTAACCGGCAACGCCAAGGGCTGTCTCATCTACGAACCGCTGTTTCTGATTCCTTACAGCATGTATGTCACCTACAGCTCCATTTTCATGTATCAGCTAGGGGTAACGGAAACAGGAATCGGCTGGATTACTTCCATCGGATTGCTTGTACAGGTGCTCTCTTCCTTTCTTAGCGGATACCTTACAGACCGGATGGGGAGAAAGCGCGCTTTGCTCTATTTTGATGTGCTCAGCTGGAGCGTCGCTACACTGTTATGGGCTATTTCTCAAAATTTCTGGTTTTTCGTATTCGCGGCCATTGTAAACGGGTTTCAGAAGGTGCCACACACCGCGTTTTATTGTCTGCTGGTTGAGGACACGGCTCCGAAAGAAAGAACATACGTATTTACTTTACTGCAGCTCATTAGTGTAGTGGGGGGATTGTTTGCACCACTCGGTGGATTGCTGGTTTACCATTTTTCTCTCGTACCCGGGGTTCGAATCATGTTTGTGCTCGCCTGTATTATGATGACGATTCAGTTTATCGGACGCCATTATGCAACGAAAGAGACGGATATCGGTTATCGTAAAATGAAGGAAACCAAGTCAATGAGCATCAAAGAGGGAATGTCTGACTACTTGTCCGTAATGAAAGTGATGCTTCGCAGCCCATTGCTGCTGATCATATTTGGCGTCTATATCCTGTTTAACTTTCAGACAACGGTGAAGACGACATACGTCTCCATATTTATGGTCGAATACTTACAGCTTGGGAGCGGACTGATCTCTGTTTTTCCAGCGTTCTCCTCTGTGATCATGTTAATGTTTATGCGCTGGATTATGCCTCGGATCAACGAGTCGCAAGTGAATCGTACCATGGTGTGGGGATTCGTCATTTCCGTTCTGTCCAATGTCATTCTCGTCATTGCTCCAAAAGGTGACCTGATCATACTAAGTGTGAGCACGATCATCGCTGCAATTGGAACGATGATGACCTATCCCTATTTGGAGACCGCAGTCGCGAATGCGATCGACGATGAGAATCGTGCCAAGATATTTGCTCTGCTTCAAGTATTGATCCTGATCGTTATTTCACCTTCTGGTATTATTGGAGGCTGGGCTTATGGAATTGACCCAAGAATTCCATTCCTGCTCGTAGCAGGAGCGTTTGCGATCAGTATTCCCCTGATGATGTTTTATGCAAAGCAACAGCATCAGGTTCCATCCGGTACAGACTTGAATAATAACCACAGTTTCTGATTCGACTTTCACATAAACGTATTCATAAGCCGCTATGCATTTAGCGGTTTTTTTAGGGATCTTAGTAAACGTGAATTAATGTAATTGGTTGATTTTGTCAATGTAAAACGAAGACAAAATTTGCTAAAGTAATGTGAAAGGTACTCTAACTAATTACAGCTATCCGGGTGGAGGATTGGACGAGAAGTATGAGAGAATTTTTAAGTGAGCAGTCCATTGAAGCATTTAGATCGATCATTAATTACAATCCGGATGCGATCTTCATTGTTTCCAACGAAGGAAAGATCGTAGAAGTAAATGAAGGGGTCACGGAATGCTTAGGGTATAAGAAAGAAGATATTATGGGTTCTTTATACAAAGAACTATTTTGTCCGCATCAGCTTGAGTTGATAAGCCAGTATTTTTCTGAGGTTTTAAAGGGGGCATCCTGTCAATATGTTGCCGAAGCCCATCATAACAACGGAGATATAGTGTATTTGCAAATTAAGCAAGTTCCCTTGTTTTATGAGGGAAAGGTGAATGGTGTTTTTGGAGTGGCTAAAAACATTACTGAGCATAAGTTGCTTCTCAAGGCATTGAAAGAAAGCGAAGAGCGCTATCGATTGCTAGCAGATAACTCCCTCGACCTGATCCAACTGATTAATCTGGACGGTATTGTGGAATACGCTTCTCCTTCTCACAAAATGGTGCTTGGGTTTGATCCCAAAGAATATATAGGCAAATGGGTATTCTATCAACCGAATGAAGAAATGGATGAGAAATTCCGCTCCGTTTTTATGAGTATGCTGCTATTGCAAAAGCCCTTTACCTACGAGATACAGCGGCAGCATGAGCAGGGTTATCCGGTATGGCTAGAGTTGAAAGGAACGCCGATGTTCGATGAGAACGGTGATTTTAGAAATATGATGCTTGTCGGAAGAGAGATAACAGAGCGGAAAAAGTATCAGGTACAACTGGAGCAATTGAGTTATCATGATGCCCTGACTGGGGCACCTAACCGAAGATGTCTAAATAAAATGTTAAATGATGCTTTACTTGAAACAGATGTTGGACAGCTAGCTGTCATGTTTGCAGATTTGGACAATTTTAAGCAGATTAATGATACATTAGGACATGATGCAGGCGATGAACTGCTTCGCCAATTTGTGAAGAGAGCAGGAGCTTGTCTTCAGGAACACGAGATTTTGGCCAGAATGGGTGGTGACGAATTCGTCTTTGTACTCCCTCGAATTAAAGACACTTCAGAAGCCAGTATTGCGGCTGAAAATATCTTAGAAGCGCTGCAGCAGCCTTGGCATTTAGGTGGGCAGGAGCTCAATACGACTTCAAGCATTGGCATTGCCTTTTATGAAAAAGACGATACCGTAAAAGAACTGCTTCAAAAAGCAGATGCAGCGCTCTATCTTGCTAAAGCGGAGGGGAAGAATACATATCGGATATTCTCCTTTGGTGATTCGTCAAATTCCTAACCGGACAACAAAAACCCGCCGAAGATAGCACTGAGATTGTGATAATCTGCGGCGGGTTTTGTGTATGAGGGATTCTTCGGAACGAATGGAAGGAGTTTAATCACTGGTAACTTCCGAAGGCAGAGTTAACTGAAAGATAAATATATTATCGGTATGTTTGAGCGATATGGAACCATGATGTAATTCGATGATGTTCTTTGTGATGGCCAAACCTAGCCCAGCCCCTGCTTGAATGCCCTCGTTGCTTCTGGAGTGATCCACCTTATAAAAACGATCAAAGAGTTGATCCTGTTGATCTTTCGTAAGAGGGATCCCTTTATTTTCGACCTCAATTACAATTTGATTGTGACTCGAGTTCAATCGAATGCTGATCGTTCCTGGTTTCAGGGAATATTTTAGAGCATTCATGAGAAGGTTATCGATGGCTCTGGCCATTTTGTCACTGTCTACGGACGTAATCATTGGTAAATCAGCGATTTCTTTTACGATTTGAATCCCCTGTTCTTGTGCAATGGGCTCAAATTCAAATGTTATTTGTTTTAATAGCTGTACAATGTCGATTCTTTTTAAATGGATATGAGCGTCCATTGAAGTAAGACGTGTGTATTCAAACAAGTCATCAAGCAATTTCTTCAAATGAAATGCTTTGTTATAGGTGTTTTGGACAAACCTGTTGTATTCATCTTCGTTTTGAAATGAATTGGATTTTAAGAGCTCGATGTATCCAATAATACTTGTTAGAGGTGTGCGTAAGTCATGTGAAATTCCTGTGATCATGTCCATTTTGGACTTTTCAATCTCTCGTTCCTTTGAAAGCTGCTGCTCTAAACGTTCTGTCATTCGATTAATGTTATGAGCGACCCGCCCGAGTTCATCCTGCCTTACAACAGGTACCCGATATTTCAAATTCCCTTCGGCAATCGTTTGCAGTCCTTCTTCCAGTGTAATTAAGTCTCGAACCATCTGACGTGTCAAAATCAAAAAAATCAATACAAAGGCTACAGTAAATAAGGGAGTAAGGATGTAAGGAAAAAAATCGCGAAACCAAAACCACTCCATAACCGTGCTTATTTTGAGAAAAAGCATGATACATAAATTGTTTATGACTGTAGCCATAATTAAACTTAATAACATCCTGATTAATATGTTGACCTGAATTTTCTTTTTTTGCTTTGGTCGATCTGCAGCTTCAGTCAATTTTGTAGCCAACTCCCCACACGGTCTTAATGTACTGAGGATCCCTTGGGAATTCCTCTATTTTCTCCCGTAAATTCCGAATGTGAACCATAACCGTATTATCCGAATACCCATAAGGCTCTTTCCAGACATTTTCGTAAATCTGTTGTGAACTGAAAACTTGTCCAGGGCGGCTGGCAAGCAGCACGAGGATGGAAAACTCCAGAGGCGTCAACGAAATGTCTCTTCCTTTCAGCCTCACCAGATGTTTGCTTTCATCAATAAGCAGATCCTTGATAATCATTAGGGAACTGAATTCTTCCTTGCCCAGTAAGGATTGACGCCGCAGCTGAGCCTTCACACGAGCAAGCAATTCGAGCGGGTTAAACGGTTTGATCATATAGTCGTCAGCCCCAGTGGTCAGACCGGTAATTTTATCAATATCTTCTTCCTTGGCTGACAACATGATGATGGGAGTGTTTGATATTTCCCTTATTTTGAGGCAGGTCTTGATTCCATCCATTTTAGGCATCATGATATCCAGGATTACCAGCTGAATGGATGATGTTTGAATGGCTTTAAGTGCTTCTTCACCGTCGGCGGCCTCAATGACCTGGTACCCTTCATTACGTAAATAGACATGAATGATATCTCGAATCTCCGATTCATCATCTACAACAAGAACAGTATTCATTATGACGCTCCTTCATTTTTTGCATGTTTATTATACATCCATAGTTTGAACTATAGTGTTTCCATCCTATTGATTTCCTTTTTTCGACAGACGTAAACGAAAGCGGGAGGGACGTTCCACGGTACGAAATCAATCTTTTCGATCATAAATTTCTCGGAAAGTTGCTTCTTCATCTGAAGTGAGTATTGAAATGCGATAAACAATCCCCCAGGTTTAAGTGCACTGTAGATCTGTTCAACCAACGTATCTCTGAACTCACGTTCAAAATTAAAAAAGGGAAGTCCGCTAAAGATGCAATCTAATTGTTGAATATGTTCTTGCTTCAATATATTAACAAGGTTAGCTGCGTCCGGGTAGCAGGCATACTCTGGATACTTTAGCTGTAAATCGTTCCTCATTGTATCATTCATTTCAAACAATACAACCTTGGCTGATTCACATATATGTTCGTGAATAGAATGGGTGATGGCACCCGTACCCGAACCGAGTTCTGCAACGGCACTCATCTCATGCCATGGAGCTTGCTCAACCATTTTTTTTGCCAGAAACCGAGAGCTTGGAATGATGCTTCCCACTCTTTTCGGACAGTGAATAAAGCTGCGTAAAAATAAGATGTTCTCATTAAGTTTCAATGGAATGTTCCTCCAATATCGTTGTTTCCTACAAACAATTGATTCTACGAGAATAATAACGAACAGAACTTAGGATTCACTGGGTATAAATCTGAAGAAATTCTAAAGAAGAATGGATTTTGGAGAAACGATGAAAACCGGGGGCAGGTCAGAATCAGCTGGAACTTAAACTGATGATTAGAAAAATAGTAAGTTGAAGGAATAGTTTACTATTATTTTACACCTGGTTTATCATTCATTAATTAAATTCTTTTATACTTCGTTTTAGGAAACCGGTTACCTAACTAAAATGTGCAGGGTGAGAGGGGTTTGAAGCGTTGATGAAAAGAAGGCTGAAAAGTGGCATACTCGCACTTTCTACAGTTTTTGCGATGGCTTTATCTGGTTGTTCGTCTCAGGCGGGGGCAGATCATACCATTCAAGTGTGGGCGATGGGCTCGGAAGGAAAACAAATGCAAGCGTTCGTAAAAGGGTTTGAAGAGGAACACAACATGAAGGTTGATGTACTCGCAATTCCGTGGGGAGATGCGCATGATAAGCTGCTTACGGCAGTTGCAGCAGGCAAAGGCCCTGATGTATTACAAGTAGGGAATACTTGGGTAGCAGAATTTGCTGAAGCCGGAGCTTTTCTTGACCTCACTGAACATTTAGACAAATATCCAAATCTTAATCCTGACAACTTCTTTGAAAGCGCTACGGCCACGACCATCTATGATGAAAAAACGTATGCAATTCCATACATCATTGATACTCGCATATTGTTCTATCGTTCAGATTTACTTGCTGAGGTAGGGTATCCCAACGGTCCGGAAACCTGGGATGACATGCTTGATGCGGCAAAAAAGTTGACAGCACGGGGGGAAGGGAATTTCGGATTTGATATCGACAAAGGCAGTCACCATATCCCGATGATGATGGCTTGGGAACATGGCTGGGTCTACGACACGGAGAAGGGAGCAGATAACTTTAAAGATCCAAAATTTAAGGAAGCAATGGAGCTTTACAGTACATTCTTTGCAGAAGGCTTGTCTCAACTGGAAGCCGGTAAAGAAACGGTTCAAGGGTTTAGCGATGGTACATATCCAATGTTTATCAGCGGCCCCTACATGGTCAACACCATCAAAGAACAGGCTGCCGATATTGAAGGGAAATGGAATGTGCGAGTAATGCCTAAGGCAGAACAGAATACATCGATGGCTGGCGGTTCTCATTTTACGGTATTTGAAGGTACGGATAAAGTGGACGAAGCGCTTACGTTCATTAACTACATGACTGATCCGGAGACTCAGGTGGAATGGTACAAAGCAGCATCTACGTTACCAACTACGAAAAGTGCTTGGGAAGATCCAATGTTCGCTAATGACCCTTTCATGAAAGTATTTGGAGAACAACTGAACTCAACTCAACCGTTCCCGGTGATTGCGGAATATGAATTTATCGCATCCGAATTGCTTAAAACGCTTGAACAAGTGATTCGTGGCGGGGAGGATATCGACAAGTCTCTGGAAAGTTACCAAGAGGAAGTCCGGAAAATTTTGTCTGATTAATGAATCCGTACTGGGCAGGGGTGATTGAAGCGTTTACCATCTGCCCAGTTCATTTTATGAGGGGGAAAAGATGTATCGGTTCAGAACAAAAATGATTCCGTATCTGTTCGTTGCTCCAGCCATTCTTCTTTTGGCCATTTTTTCAATTGTTCCAATTATCGTATCCACATTCATCAGCTTCACGGATATGGACCTTGTTGGTCTGGCGAATTGGTCGAAGATCCATTTTATAGGCATCGATAACTTCATCGAGCTGTTTAATGACAAAGTCTTCATCGTTTCAATGTTAAATACAATGTTCTATGTATGTATTGGCGTACCTGTGGTCGTTCTGTTATCGCTTGTCGTAGCACTGCTTCTTAATTATGGGAGCAATGCATTCTTCTCTGCTTTTCGAACCATTTATTACTTACCCACGATAACTAATATCGTAGCTATAGCTGTAATTTGGAGTTATCTCTACAATCAGCAGTATGGTTTATTTAATTATTTGTTGTCCCTCGCAGGAACAGATTCTATACCTTGGTTAGAGAAGCCTTTTGTAGCTAAGATTTCTTTGCTCATCCTGGCCGTATGGCAAGGACTTGGGGTCAATATGATTATTTTTCTAGCGGCTCTTAAATCTATTCCCGAGATGTACTATGAAGCAGCCGAAATAGATGGTGCCAATCGCTGGCAGCGCTTGTGGCATATTACGCTGCCGTCCATCCGCTATGCCATTTTCTTTGTCGTGGTTACCAAACTCATTGGATGGCTGCAATTCTTTGAAGAGCCTTTTGTTATGACCGGGGGCGGGCCTCTGAACGGTACAATTTCAATGGCTTTGTTCATTTATCAGGAAGGCTTCCAATACAGTAAATTCGGATACGCCGCAGCAGCATCTACGGTCTTGTTTGCCGTCATTATCGTCGTTACGATGATACAGTTTAAACTAAGAAGAGAAGAATAAAGACAGCTGAGGTGAAGAAGTATGAAAAAACAATGGGAGGTTTCCATTTCGGCAGTTCTTTTATCCATAGGAAGCATGGTGATGGCTTTCCCTTTTTTATGGATGATATTGAACTCATTCAAGACGGAAAGGGAAGCATTAGCCATTCCGCCGACATTATTTCCTGAAACGTTCAGCTTTCAAAGCTACATAAATCTCTTTCAACGACTTGATTTTGATGTTTACCTTATGAATACGATGATCATTGTTCTCTTTTCCATGTTGGGTCTCCTCCTTGATACGATGGCAGGATATGCATTCTCCAAGTTCCGGTTCCGAGGCAACCGCATATTGTTTATGATTGTACTGGCAACCATGATGATTCCCGGACAGGTCAAAATCATACCTATGTATATTATCATCAGCGAAATGAATTTGACGAATACGATGGCGGGTATTGTTCTACCAGGACTTGCATCCGCATTCAATATATTTTTGGTACGCCAGTTTATGAGCACCATTCCAGATGAACTCCTTGAAGCCGGTAGACTGGATGGGGCGGGAGAGTTTCGTATTTTTGGTCAGTTGGTGCTAACGATGTCGAAGCCCATTCTAGCTGTGCAGGCCATATTTACCTTTATTGGTGCTTGGAACAGTTTCCTATGGCCGCTGATTGTTGCCAATGATGATGCTTTGTTTACGTTATCCGTAGGCATGTCGCTGCTAAAAGGACAATATTCAACCGATTTTGCTCTGCAGATGGCAGGTGCCACATTTATGGTTATTCCTGTTCTCATTGTGTATGTCTGCTTCCAAAAATATATCGTTCAAGGCTTTAACTTTACGGGGATTAAATAATGGATAAAAAACATACCATTCGTGATATCGCGAAACTGGCAGGGGTCTCGGCTGCAACAGTATCCAAAATAATGAATAATACGGGTAACATAAGTGATCGGACGCGTCAAAGAGTGAAAAAAATCATTCAGGATACGGGTTATGTTCCAACGTTTTCAGCCAAAACACTGGCTACGAATCGTTCCAAGTTGATTGGGGTTATTATTGGTGGTCAATTTAACGTGGGCTTTACGCATCCATTTTTCAGTCTTATATTGAATAATTTTAAGGATTTTATTAGTGAAATGGGTTATGACTTTGTTTTTTTCTCGAAGGATAGGGATTATTTAGAAAGGTGTCACCACTACAATATTGACGGATGCCTGATTATGTCAGGTGATGAGACTGACGAAGGGAGCCGCCAGATAGATGAGAGTCACATTCCGGTCGTAGGTGTAGACATGATCCTCTCAGGTACAACATCGAGCTATATCATGACAGATAATTATATGATCGCGGAGAAAGTGGTCAGCCATGCTCATTTAAATGGGATACGTAAAATTGCTTTTATAGGCGGAAACGAATGCTCCTTTATAACTCAACAGAGAGAAAGCGGCTTTCGAAAGGCTCTACATCTTTATAATCTGGAGTGCAGGGAAGAATGGATCGTTTACGGAGATTATTTTGATCAAAGCGGATACGACTCCATGAACCAGATTTTGGACGGAGGAGATCTGCCGGAATTGGTCTTTGCTTGTTCGGACTTTATGGCATTTGGAGCCATAGAAGCTATCAAAGAACGAGGCATGCTTGTTCCGAATCGCATTGCGGTTATTGGCTGTGATGATATTGAAGCTTGTCGATTCACCACACCCAAGTTAACGACAGTTAGGCAGGATAAAAAAGGGATTGGCAGATTAGCAGGGCAGATGCTGATAGACTTGATCGAAAAAGGCGCATCGGGGCAAGCCATTATGGTGGAGCCCCAGCTTGTACTTCGCGAAAGCTGCAGGTGATTTTCATTCACTTATTCCTGCATATGAGTGATATTATCTGCACTATACATTGGAAATTCCATTCATTGATGGTGGGAAATTCTGGTGGTAAGATATGATTATGTCTACCTCCATCGTATCCACCAAATTTAATATACCGCCTTGTCGGCCAAGTACAATTCTTCGTCAACGATTGATCGATAAGCTTCATTATGGTTTGCATCATAAACTGACCCTAATCTCCGCGCCCGCCGGATATGGTAAAACGACATTGGTTAGCGAATGGCTCACCGATTGCGGGAGGCCTGCCGCATGGCTGTCCCTTGAGGAAGGAGACAACGAGCTTACCCGCTTTTTAACCTGTTTGATCGCCTCCCTGCACACAATTACGGAGAAAATCGGGGAAGGCGTGCTCGCTGTGCTTCAATCTCCTGAACCGCCGCCCATGGAGACAGTTATGGAGGCGCTTCTAAGGGAAGCCGCTGCCATGGCTCCTTTCATACTAGTCCTTGACGATTATCACATAGCGAAATCGAAGCCCATAGACGAAGCCATTTTCTTTCTGCTTAATCATCCTGCACAAATCCACCTGGTGATCATCACTCGCGAGGACCCGGTTATTCCATTGGCCAGGTTACGAGTACAAGACCAGTTGACAGAGTTACGCGAAGCAGACCTAAAATTTACTTCCACTGAAGTTGAGGCATTTCTAAACGAAGTCATGGGACTTAATCTGTCGAAGGACAAAATAAAAGCGTTGGCATCACGTACCGAAGGATGGATTGCCGGTTTACAGTTGGCCGCCCTCTCCATACAGGGCGATTATGGGAACGATCGGTTCGTTCAATCAATCGCTGGCAGCCATCATTTTGTTCTGGATTATTTGGTAGAAGAGGTCCTGCAGCGCCAACCGGAAGCCATTCAGACCTTTTTGGTACGGACTTCTATCCTGGGCCGCTTATGCGGTTCTTTATGCGATGCTATTCTGCCCGATCCCGCCATGTCAGGTAAGCAGCGGATAATTGATCTTGAGCGGCAGAACCTGTTCGTCATTCCCTTGGACCATGAACGACGGTGGTATCGCTACCATCACTTGTTTGCCGAATCTTTGCAAAGACGGTTAGAGGATAGTCTCGATAGAAGCGGTATCGCAGAACTGCATAAGCGGGCAAGTGACTGGTATGAAAACCAAGGGATCCAGATTGAAGCATTTCGTCATGCCGTAGAATCAGCTGATATAGAACGCGCCGCTCGACTGATTGAAGGCAATGGGATGCCGCTGCATCTTCGCGGCGCAGCAGATATTTCGCTGAAATGGTTGGAGTCGATGCCTGCGGCGGAACTGGACGCCAGACCTGCGTTGTGGGTAATGTATGGTTCAGTATTACTGATAACGGGTAAGCCGACGCATGTCGAAACAAAGCTTCGAGCGGCGGAGACAGCGCTGGAGGGCGTCGAACAGGACGTTCGTGTTAGAGACTTGATCGGGCTGATTGCTGCAACTCGGGCTGCCGTGGCTTCGTTAATGATGGCCGTAAAGCCCAGAGTGACGAATCAAAAATTACAGGCGGCCGAAGGGTTCATGCTAATGACGGAGCAAGACGATAAGAGCGACGACCTTATCAAGCTTATTGCCCCAGGAAAGGATGCTTCGGTGAATGCATGCTGCGAGATAGAACAAGTTGTTGCCCAGTCAAGCCGAGCGTTAGAATATCTCCGTCAGGATAACCTCTCTGTTCGGACGTCTGCAGCATGGATGCTGGGCGTCGCCAGCCAGCGGCGGGGAGATTATGCGAAAGCTCGAGCGGCCTATCATGAAGTCATTTCCTATAGTCACATGATGGGCCACAAACTGATGGCGATCATGTCACTTATTGGACTGGGGCAAATACAAGAAAAAGAAAATGAGCCCCGTTTGGCGGGGGAATGTTACGAAGAGGCTCTTCGGCTATCCGGTAATCTGCCGCTTCCTGCTCTTCGTGAAGCGCAAGCTGGTCTGGAGCGTATAAGGACGATTTCTCACCCTGATGTGAAGGGCAACCTGATTGAGTCGCTCAGTGCGCGTGAACTTGAGGTGCTGGCGCTCATCGCCAAGGGACTTTCCAATCGGGACATCGGTGCAAAACTCTTCTTGGCTGTGGACACGGTCAAAGGACACAATCGCAGGATTTTTGAGAAACTGCAAGTGCAAAGACGTACCGAAGCGATCGTGCGTGCACATGAGTTGGGCTTACTCCCGAACACCCATAAACCACACTAAAGTGTCTATCAGCACAATGCGCCCCTTAGCTATAATTTTTATAACATGAGCGAAGGGGAGATAAGCATGAACAATAGGATTGCAAGGGTGGTAGGGATACTTTTTCTGGTGTCAACGGTGGCCTACTTGTTAGGGAGTGGGATCCTGAATCCCGTTCTACAAAACCCGGATTTTCTCACGGGTTTACATTTGGAACGAACAAACGTAGTCGTGGGATTGCTGTTGGAGTTGATCAACGCCATAGCGGTGGTGGGAATTGCGATGCTACTGCATCCTATCTTAAAAAAACATAACGAGGCATTTGCACTAGGATACTTCGCTTCCAGGGTGATCGAGTCAGTGATTTTAATCATCAGTTTAGTGTGTCCGATTCTCCTTCTCGGGTTAAGCGAAGATTATTCAGCGGCGGAAGCTTCAGGTCATTTTCACTTCCAAACGATGGCACAGACAATCGTAGATGCACACTTTACGCTTTTTGAACTGGCTATGTTCATACTGAGCTTAGGTAGCTTGTTGTTTTGTTATGTCCTCTACCACTCTAGGTTGGTTCCGCGATTTTTGTCCATAATCGGCTTCATCGGATATGCCGGGTTGTTAACTAGCAGTTGTCTGGCGATCGCTGGTCATGACAGCGGAACCGTTCTGTATATTCCAGGGGCCATATTTGAAATAATGCTTCCGCTCTGGCTCATCTTTAAGGGATTTAATCTACATTCGGAGAAATCATGACTATCAACTAACGTTTAGAACAATTACCCTTTCATGCCATAAAAGCAGCTGGCCCAGAGAATCGGCTCATAGGAAAAACCGGAGGTAATGTAACAAGCTAAGAGTCGCTATTTTGGCGACTTTTTGTATAAGCCAAATAGTTAGTGAATCTATCTGCTCGTCGTATAAAGCGTGGGAAGCATAATTCGAAGGATCATGAAATTGGCCTACCTTTATATCGAGAACCTATTCGACCGGCATTTCGCCACCGAAGGATGACGTAAATACTGACTCCGGATATATACGCGATCTGACTATTTCTCTTTTTGAGCGTAAAACACGGCGAAATCCAAATATTTATACATACAATCCGCCACGCTAAAACCAGCTTCCTCCAACCACAGCAGCTGATCCTCCAACTTGGCATTGATATCAACTTTTCGACGTTGGATAGAATCCGAGATGGCTTCATCTGACAATCCGCTCTCATGAATGGCATCCAGCCAGCGTTCGCGGTAATAAGCGTCTGTCTTTGGAGTCCTTCCCTGAACCTGATCTGCGTTGATGAAGAGTCCACCGGGTTCAAGCATTTTGTATACAGTGCCAAACACATTCTTCTTGTCAGCGTGGGTCAGATGATGAATTGAGAGAGAAGAAATGATCATATCATATGAACTGGTAAATGCACGCTTGGTATAATCTCCAACCACATACTGCACTTGATCTGTATCAGCAAATCTTCGGCGTGCCATTTCAAGCATTTTTTCACTAATGTCCATTAACGTTAACCGTGCGTTAGGATATTTCTGCAATACCATTCCAGAGAGAAGTCCCGTTCCGGCACCGAGATCAAGAATATGGGGGGAATCCTTGGAGCTTTCCATAAGGTCCAGAGCGATTCCGTAAAAATCATTAAAACAAGGGATAAGCTGCTTTCGCTGCATATCATAGTCTTGGGCAACTTTATCAAATAAGTGCTTTACTGAAGAGTTCATGTGTTTATTCTCCTTGTTTTTTTTCAATATTTTACAGGAGAGAAATAAGAAGAGGAAATAGGGATTATGGATAAGTTCATAGGTCAGAACTATGAGAATATGCTTCGATTTCTAATTCGATCATGATAAGAGAATAGGTGAGGGAAATCCAATAGCGGCGTCTTCCGTAAGATATTGAAGCAACCTTGGAGGTTTTTGCGGGTTTATGTAACACACCGTAATGAATTACTTATAACGATTGATTTAAAAATGCCCATCACCTATAACATGATGGGCATTTATCTCGAAGACAGGATTTCTCAACGAATCTAATTTAATTCAACGATCTGATTGATATCCGTTCCCTCTGTATTTTTGCCGAGCAGCCTACGAAACAAGAACTTGGCCATTTTGAACTTGTTACCGGAATCCCAATACTCGGCAGTTTCGGCTGTGACCTTAATGAGAACGAGATTCGGATCGTCATATGTGGTTTCCAGCACTTTCTCGTAGGCCGGACTCCAGAATTCTTTTATCTTCTCGGAACTTTCCACGAGTTCGGCTTCACCGCGGATGGAGAGGAAAGACTTACCCACATATGCCACGTTGACTTGCTGATTGCGAAGCAGTTCATGAAATTTGCTGGTATCTTTCTTGGTCAGGAACCACAGGTTGCTGTCGAACTCGACATCCTGGGTTTTCATGGGGCGTGAAACGAGCCCTTCTTCTGATACCGTTGTTAGCATCGCAACGTCGATGTCTTTGATCAATTCCTGAATTTTCTTGATCGCTTCTTGGTGATCTGAGGTTGAATTCATCGTGTAATTCATCCTTTCGATGTGGATTATTATCAATATTTCCCACGCTAAGCTCAGCCAAACCTCTCGTAATCACTATCCATCTAGAAAGCAAGAAGTATGAAATGAATTCATAAGAAAAAAGGTCGGACCCTGGGGATATAAAAGACTTATACACTAGGTTAAGTTGAAATGAAACGAACAGTTTATTTAAGAGTAATACTTGTAATTTACAAATAAATAAATATAATAAGTGAATACATGCCAGTGCAAGAATGAAATCACTGGAATGAAGAGAGGAGGGGAGACAGATGCAGATTCGAAGAGCAACGGTAGAGGATGCATATGCTCTGGCGTCTATTTTCAACCAGGCTTTAGAAGAGCGAAATGCAACGTTTGAGACAGAACCACGGAGTGTGGAGGATCGAGAACAATGGATATTGAATCAAGGTCAGCGCCACCCCATTTTAGTCGCAGAATCTAATCATCAAGTACTGGGGTTTGCTTCCGTTTCGGCTTACCGGGCACGAAAATGTTATGATGGAGTTGGTGAGTTCTCCGTATACATAGAGCGTCACTCACGAGGTGAGGGCGTGGGTCGCAGGTTGCTTGAAGCATTAATACTCGAATGTGAGAATCTGGGTTACTGGAAGCTAATCTCACGTATTTTTGACTTTAATATAGCAAGCAGGACTCTCTGTAACAGATGTGGATTTCGGGAAGTAGGTATTTATGAAAAACATGGGCAATTAGATGGGCAATGGCTGAATTGTGTTATAGTAGAGAGAATTATAGATTTCGATAAATAGTTGCAATATACAAATAAATATGTATAATGATTTTCAAGAGGTGAAGATGTTGTCAGATAACCAAAGTCCAAGAGAGTTATTACAAATTATGGTTCGTCGTTTCGGCTTGCTGGATAAAAACTGTTGCACGGTTGGAGAGCAGGAAATCTCTCTGATTCAGAGCCATATCCTTTATGAGATTGATCATCAACATGAGCCGTCCATGCAACAAATAGCCGAATCGCTTGGGATGGATATTACCACATTTAGTCGTCAAATTCAGACGTTGGTTAAAAAGAATCTTGTTCGAAAAACACCCCTCCCTGATGATCGGAGAGTATACATCCTCAGTTTGACCTTAGAGGGGAAATTTGTAGCAACGTCCATTGATCATCGGATGAATAGTCATCTGGAAGAGGTTTTTTCTTTCATGACGGATACTGAAAAGGAAATCGTCATTCAATCTGTTAAACTGCTTAATGAGAGCATGTTAAAATCGAAAATGTGTTGTACGCCATTGGGGTGATGAACTGCATTACCCCTCAACATTTCTTAAATACTTGCAATTTGCAAATAAATATCCAACCGACTAATGGAGGTCTTTTGAAATGAAAAACATTGAATTCAAACAAGTCGAGTCCTGCTGTACTCCCATTTTGAAGGATAAGCGGCTTTCCCTTCGGGAGTCTGTAAACCAAGGAGAGTTACATCATTTACCTGTAGTAATTATTGGTGCCGGACCTATTGGTCTGGCAGCAGCAGCTCATCTGATCGAAGCAGGACAATCATTTATCATTCTTGAGTCGGGAACTAAAGTAGGCGAAAACCTTTCGAAATGGGGCCATGTCCGTTTGTTCTCACCTTGGCAGTATAACGTGGATAAAGCGGCTGTACGATTGTTAACCCAGAAGGGGTGGATTGCTCCATCGCCAGACGAATTACCGACGGGTCAAGAGCTGCGTGATTTGTATTTACTCCCGCTTGCAAAACTTCCGGAGATTCAGACTGTTCTTCATTTAAATACACATGTTGTCGGGATTAGTCGCAAAAATACAGACAAAATGAAAACAGCAGGCCGCGAAAAACAACCCTTTATGATCTACGTTGAACAGGAAGGAAAGTCCAAGCGGTATGAGGCCAGAGCTGTGATCGATGCTTCAGGAACGTGGGGGCATGCTAACCCTGTACTTTCCAGCGGCCTATGGACTCCTGGGGAGAAAGCTCTTCATGATCAAATATATTATGGCATTCCGGATGTATTAGGGGGGGATAAAGAGCGCTACACGAATAAACATATTGCTGTCGTAGGGGGCGGGCATTCTGCCTTGAATACGTTACTTGATTTAGCCAGACTGCAAGAATTGAATTCCGGTATAAAACTGACCTGGATTATGAGAAGAGACCGGGTGGAGGAAGCCTACGGTGGAGAATCGAATGATCAACTGCAAGCTAGAGGTGAACTGGGAAGACGAATTCATGAACTTGTTGATTCTGGAAAGGTCAACGTGGTTACGCCATTTCATATTCAGGAGTTAAAGCGGGAAGGAAAACGGGTTACCCTAGTTGGAGAGCAGCATGGCGTAATTCGTGAGATAGCACAAGTTGATGAGATTATCGTGAATGCGGGAAGCAGACCTGATTTTTCATTCCTGAGAGAGTTGCGACTCAGCATTGACCAGACTACAGAAAGTGTGGAAACCCTTGCTCCGTTAATTGATCCCAATGTTCACAGTTGCGGTACCGTTCGCCCCCACGGAGAGAAAGAGCTGCGTCACATGGAACAAGGTTTTTACATTGTAGGCATGAAAAGTTATGGGCGTGCTCCTACCTTTTTAATGGCTACCGGATATGAGCAGGTTCGATCGGTGGTTGCTTTTCTCGCGGGTGATCTGGAGGCAGCTGTAAAAGTAGAGCTGGAGCTACCTGAGACTGGCGTATGCATGGTGAATCGCCCTCAAGTACAGGCTGCCGATAAAAAAAGTGATTGTAGTTCTTCTTGTTCAAAATGAAATTGAAGAGATCACGAACAAATGAAGTGTTGGTCTATAAGGCAGTTTTTATGTAACTTTAGGGGGAGCTTCATTCCATAAGATGTATAATGACAACAAGGAATTGAATTCAAGGGTCCTAGTTGCAGAACATGATGGACAGTTAGTCGGATATTTAGCAGTCACTGGTGAAGATACAAGTAAGGAGGGAGGCAATCTGTTATGGAAGAAGTAATTTACTTAATCACAGGCGTTATGGCTTCCGGAAAGTCAACGGTGGCGGAGCTGCTGGCTTCCAAGCTGGGGAAAAGTGTTCATCTGCGAGGGGATGTGTTCCGTCGCATGATCGTATCCGGCCGTGAAGACATGTCCGCTGAACCTTCCGAAGAAGCAATCCGTCAATTACATTTGCGGTATCGATTAGCCGTAAATGCTGCAAAGACCTATTATGACAGCGGATTTTCTGTTGTTTTGCAGGATAATTACTATGGAGCGGAGTTAATCTATATGATGGAGCAATTAAAGGATTACCCGGTACAGGTCGTTGTGCTGTGTCCAAATGTAGAAGTGGTGAAAGAACGTGAAAAATTAAGAGGCAAGGTCGGTTATACTGGCTTTACGGTGGAAAATTTGTATTTAGAGTTCATGAAGGAAACACCTAAAATCGGGTTTTGGCTGGACAGCTCGGAGCAGACACCAGAGCAATCAGTAAATGATATCTTATTACACTCTGAAAAAAATGAACCTATTACAAATCTGTAGTGACACTTTTTTAATGATATATCGAAGGAAGCGTATAGTTCTATTCATAGTCGCTATTATAGCGGTTTTTTATCGGAATAAAATAGAAGGCGAAAAGGAATCAGTGATGCTGCACGTGAAGCGATAAAAAAAGAACAAGCGAGCTTGCGTATTGACGCACAGCTCGCTTGTTCTTTTATTAACCCATCCGCTAGAGGGAGAACTTAACGGTGGTATACAAATCTTGTCGGAATTATCCGCCAATTCATTTATTTTACGATTACATCAGCCAGATTAGAGTTGGCAGGCATAATGGTTGGTGTGGATTCTCTTATGATCGGTTTGGTCACGATGTGCGAAACCTGATAAGGTTGTGCAGGGTTGTCAATTCGGGATAACAGCATTTCCGCTGCCTTGATACCCATCTCGTTGCTATATATATGAACCGTCGTTAATGGAGGTTCAATAATTCGTGATTCGGGAGCGTTATCGAATCCGCATACAACCACATCCTGTGGAACGGATACATTTCTCAATTTCAAGGCCTTAATCAGTTCAACCGCGATGAAGTCATTGGCGCAGACATAGGCATCAGGTAACGATTTCAACTCAGACACTCGATCCCTCAACCAGCCGGGCTTCGAGAAGAACAGGCGGTCATCCTCCACAATGCATTGGGATAGATCGACCTGCAGCCCCGATTCCAGCATGGCCCGCTGATATCCTACCCAACGTTCATTGAAGCTTTTGCAGTGATTGTAATCCCCGGCAAATCCAATATTTTTGTAGCCGCTCTCAATTAATTTTTTGGTTAACTGGTAGATGCTATGTTCATTCTCCATCAACAGCAGATCAGCATGGAAATCAGGATAACATATGTTCGAAGCGCAATCGATGAAGATGGTGGGGATCCCCAGATTGGTAATAAGCTGAGTGTATTCAAGATTGAATAATTCAATACAAATGATGCCATCTACCTTCGAAAAATCAAAATTGTTGGGAAGTGTAAGTGAATTCTGATCAACCTCGCGCACAATATGGATGGAGAGATTGTATCCCTCCGCACTAATTCTTTTCTCCAAACCGCTGATCAATAACGAACCAAAGTGTGAAGTATTGGGCAGATTTTCTGTTAACAGGGCGATATTCCCTGGTGTTTTGGGTAAGACATGCTCACTCTCCATATAAGCGAACTGTTTGTATTTGAGTTCCATTGCTTTTTTAATTACACGATTCCGTGTCTCGTCCGGGATATTGCCAGAATCATTTAATGCCTTGGAAGCCGTATTCCTGGAGATGCCTAAAGCATCCGCGATGTCCTGAATCGTGACTCTTTCTTTTGCCATCTCGTGTTTCACCTCTAATGATCAAATGGTCATCCGTATAGCTATCTAACTCAAATGTATAATAGATTGAAGCAAATAGCAATCTCGACTTTACAAATGCACAATTTAGTTTACATTTTCCAAATTGAGGCAATCCACTTTGGTATGTATGTATTCTTTCTGCCATGACCGGAAAATAACAATCTCCCTACGATTTATGGGCTTAAGGCATAGAAAAGGGTAAGGGATATACTTTATACACGCAATTATATGGACGATCTATACTGTAAGCTCACAAAAAAGTAATCAAATGCACAATTATTTTTACATAATGTATTGACTAATGCCTAGATTACCTGTTAAATTGTAAATTATCAAATGAGCAATTGTAAATATTGAAAGCCCTTACCGGGTGCAATTGTAAACTTACAGTGATGAACGGAGGTAACATGTTGGATAACGCAGTGGATACCCAAAAAAGTTCGGGAAGGGCACTGAAAGAGAGGACATCGACCAGTCAAAGGATGCAGCAGCTCAAAAAGAATTACTTCTTGTATTTGTTACTCGCACCAGCTTTGATCCTGACCCTTGTCTTCAAATACATCCCGATGTATGGAGCCATTATTGCATTTAAGGATTTTAGCCCAATCAAAGGCATCATGGGCAGTGAATGGGTAGGGTTGAAGCATTTTGAGAAATTTTTGGCTTCCCCCAATTTTGATGTCATTTTTATGAATACGCTTAAACTCAGTTTTTTTGGATTGATCTTCAGCTTCCCGGTACCCATTTTGCTAGCTCTCATGCTCAATCAGGTGCGTAAAGCCGGAGTGAAGAAAAATATTCAGTTGTTTCTGTATGCACCAAACTTCATATCGGTTGTTGTCATTGTGGGTATGCTGTTTATCTTTTTATCACCGACAGGGCCGATTAACCAATTCGCCACATGGATTACCGGTCAGCCGATCATGTTCATGTCCGAGCCGGAATATTTCCGCTGGATATACATTTTGTCGGATATCTGGACCGGAGCGGGATGGGCTTCCATTATTTATGTCGCGGCGTTGGCCAATGTCGATCCGGAACTTCACAATGCAGCCAATCTCGATGGAGCGAATCTCATTCAGCGTATTCGTCACATTGACCTTCCGACGATTCGTCCAATTATGGCCATCGTATTTATTCTTGCCGCTGGCGGGATCATGTCCATTGGATTTGAGAAGGCTTACCTGATGCAGACGTCCATGAACCTGCCATCCTCCGAGATCATTGCCACGTATGTCTACAAGGTGGGCTTGCAGTCTGGAGATTATGCTTACTCTGCAGCTGTGGGATTGTTCAACTCGGTTATCAACGTGATTTTGCTGGTTACTGTGAATCTGATTGTCAAGAAATTGAATGAAGGCGAAGGCCTCTATTAGGAAAGGAGAGTTATTCATGGTTGTCAAACATACGGGACTGGATCGTCTGCTCCTCGTACTGAACGCGATCTTTCTCACTTGTGCTGTACTGGTTGTGGTCGTGCCCCTGATTTACATTGTTATCGCCTCATTCATGGACCCGACTGTGCTGCTGAACCGTGGCCTGTCTTTCAATGTGTCCGATTGGAGTTTGGATGGTTACCAGATGATTTTGTCGAATCCGGCCATGATTCGAGGTTTTGCCAATGCTGTGCTGTACTCGGTTTCCTTTGCACTCGTGACGGTGACTGTCTCGATATTTGCAGGTTATGCATTGTCTGATGATAGGCTGGCAGGACGAGGATTTTTCATGATTATATTTATCATTACCATGTTCTTCGGTGGCGGACTGATTCCCACCTATCTGCTCGTGCGTAATCTCGGCATGCTGGATACGGTATGGGCCATTATCATTCCAGGTGCAGTGAACGTATGGAACATCATTCTCTCCAGAACCTTTTTCAAAGGGGTACCGCGAGAATTGAAAGAAGCCGCCAATGTGGATGGTGCATCCGAGATGAAGATTTTCTTCCAGATCGTCATTCCATTGTCGAAACCCATCATTTTTGTACTGGCGTTGTACGCGTTTGTAGGGCAGTGGAATTCCTATTTTGATGCCATGATCTATCTGGATAATCCCAATCTCCACCCGTTACAGCTTGTACTGCGCTCTATTCTGATACAGAACCAGGCTGCACCAGGCATGATCAGTGATCAGCTTGCGATGGCGGAACTGAAACGGCTCTCGGAAATGATCAAATATTCAGCCATTGTCATTTCGAGCCTGCCACTCATCATTATGTATCCGTTCTTTCAGAAATATTTTGAAAAAGGTGTCATGGTAGGCTCACTTAAATAGTGAACGGCCTGATATACAGCAAGTTTGATCCAACTCAATTCCATGGAGGTCATGATCATGAAAAAAGCGAACAAGTCCAGAAAAGCCGTTACCACAGCATCCGTTTCCATGCTGTCTGCCATGCTATTGCTCTCGGCCTGTGGTGGGGGCGGAGGCGGTGCAGCGAGTGAAGCCCAATCACCTGATGGCAAAGTGTCATTGAATTTTATTACACAGAGCTCTCCGCTGGCGCCCGCTGATCCGAACGAGAAGCTGATCTACAAGAGACTTGAAGAGAAGACCAATGTGCATATCAACTGGAAAAACTATACGAGTGATGTGTTTGCCGAAAAAAGAAACCTGGCAGTAGCCAGCGGTGATTTGCCGGATGCCATTTTTGACGCAGGTTATGGGGATTATGATCTCCTGAAACTGGCGAAGGACGGGGCCATCATTCCACTGGAAGACCTGATTGAGCAATACATGCCCAATCTGCAAAAAGTGCTGGAGGAAGCTCCCGAATACAAGAGCATGATCACGGCTCCGGATGGACATATTTATTCATTTCCCTGGATTGAGGAACTTGGTAGTGGCAAACAACGGATTCAGGCAGTGGATAACTTGCCCTGGATCAATGTGGAATGGCTGAACAAGCTCGGACTAAAAATGCCGACGACAACCGAAGAACTGAAAGAAGTGCTGATTGCATTCAAAACTCAGGACCCGAACGGTAATGGTAAGGCTGACGAAATTCCGTTGTCTTTCATTAACAAGCCGGGCGGAGAAGATCTGACATTTCTCTTTGCGGCATTTGGACTCGGGGAGAACTGGGATCATACCGTGGTGACCGATGAAGGCAAGGTGGTCTTCACGGCAGCTGATGAAGGTTATAAGGAAGCGGTTAAATACATTCACGAACTGGTTCAGGAAGGTCTCGTGGATGTGGAAGCGTACCAGCAGGATTGGAATACGTATCTCGCCAAGGGCAAAGACAACAAGTATGGCATGTATTTCACTTGGGATAAAGCCAACATTACAGGCATGAATGATACCTATGATGTTCTGCCTCCGGTTGCTGGACCGAGTGGCGAGGTCAATGTGACAAGAACGAACGGTATCGGTCTCGACCGGGGACGTATGGTTATTACCAGCAGCAATAAAAATCTGGAATCCACAGCGAAGTGGGTGGACCAACTGTACGATCCGCTCCAATCTGTGCAGAACAACTGGGGAACGTACGGCGATGAGACACAGCAGAATATTTTTGAATTCGACGAAGCCAAGGGTATGCTGAAGCATCTTCCGCTGGAAGGCGCTGCACCTGTTGAGCTCAGACAGAAAACGAGCATTGCAGGACCGCTCGCAATTCTCGACAGTTACTACGACAAATACACGACCAAACCGGAAGACGCGGCATGGCGTATGGAGCTCCTTGACAAAGTTATGGTTCCGCATATGAAAGCGGAAAACGTCTATCCAAGCGTGTTCTTCTCCATTGATGAACTCGACCGCCTCTCCACGATTGAAACTGATCTGTTCGCCTATGTGCTGCGTATGCGCACGGAATGGTATCAGAACGGAAAGATCGACCAGGAGTGGGATGCTTATTTGAAAGAGTTGGATCGTCTTGGACTGCAGGAATGGCTTCAAATTAAACAAGCGGGATATGACCGCAATACCAAATAAACAAACGGATTGAGGAGATGCTGCTATTCATAGCCGCAGAATGCGAGTAAAGCTGCGTCTCCCCATGATCAGTTTGATCCAAAGGAGTTAACCAATATGTCTACAATAACAACATCCGATTTCCGGGGAATCTATCATTTCACACCTAAGAAGAATTGGATCAATGATCCGAATGGCATGGTATTTTTCAAAGGCGAGTATCACTTGTTCTATCAGCATCATCCGTTTGGCACAACATGGGGACCGATGCATTGGGGACACGCGGTGACCAGGGATCTGGTCAACTGGGAAGAGCTCCCCGTGGCTTTGGCACCGGATGAACATGGCACGATATTCTCTGGCAGTGCTGTGGTGGATTGGAATAATACTTCCGGATTCTTTGACGATGAGCCTGGATTGGTGGCTATTTTCACCCACCATCTGGAAGTGCCAAACGATCATCCGATTCAGCGACAGAGTCTCGCTTACAGCAAGGATAACGGCAGAACATGGATTAAATACGAGGACAATCCGGTACTGGAAGATAAAATGTTCGTGGATTTCCGTGATCCCAAAGTATTCTGGCACGAGCAGACCGCGAAATGGATTATGATTATTGCTTGTGGTCAAACGGTATGTTTGTATCATTCACCCAATCTGAAGGATTGGACACTTGGCAGTGAGTTCGGCGCAGGAATCGGTTCGCATGATGGCGTCTGGGAGTGCCCTGACCTGTTCCCGCTTGCCGTTGATGGAGATGCGAGTCAGGAGAAATGGGTGATGCTCGTCAGCATTGGTGCAGATCCGGCCTTCAAGGAAGGCTCCAGAACGCAGTACTTCACCGGAGATTTTAATGGCATTTCATTTGTTCCTGATGAAGCTTCCCATGCTGTTCGCTGGGTTGATCATGGTCGGGATAACTACGCAGGGGTCAGTTGGTCTGATATTCCGGCAGAAGACGGCAGACGCCTGTTTGTAGGCTGGATGAGTAACTGGATGTATGCCAATCAGACGCCAACGGAAGGGTATCGCGGCGCGATGACCATTGCGAGAGAGCTGACATTGGAGACAAGGGACGGAGAAATCCTGCTGGTTCAGCGTCCTGCGCGCGAGCTGGAACAAGCCCGCAAGCCGGTGTTGTCCCTACAGAATGCTTCCGTCAAACAAGTGAGCGAACAGCTTGAGGCACTGCAGTTGGTGAATTATGAACTCCGTGCAGAATGGGCTTCTGATCTATCCATTCAATTTGCATTACGAAGTGGTGCGGAGAACGAAACGCTCATAGGCGTGGACGCTACCGAGAATGAAGTATACGTCGATCGCAGCCGGTCAGGTATTACCGATTTCCATGAACATTTCCTGGGTCGTCATGCAGCTGAATTAAAAGGAGTAGACGGCAGCCAGCGTTTGTGTATCTTTGTGGATCATTCATCCGTAGAGGTATTTGCTAATGACGGTCAGGCGGTGATTACCGATCTGATCTATCCGGATGCGGGTTCCAAGGGAATCTCGGTTCATACGGATCATAGCGATCTGGTATTTTCTTCGGTTCATATCTATGAACTATCCCCTGTCCAAGCAGAAGGTCAATCGGAATGAGCGCTAGGAGGATAGGGAAATGCGTATAGGAGCCATAGAAGCGGGAGGAACAAAGTTTGTATGTGGTGTAGGCAATGAGCATGGTAGAATTGAAGATTGGTGCAGCTTTCCAACCGAGCATCCCGAGACCACACTTTCGAAAGTTATCGAGTATTTCAGGGATAAGGGAGTGGCGGCCATCGGAATCGGCTCCTTTGGTCCGATTGATCTGCAACCGGATAGTTCCACTTATGGCTCTATCACAACAACACCCAAGCCAGGTTGGGGGAACTGCAATGTTATTGAAACCTTGAAGAGTGAACTCCCGGTTCCCTTCGGATGGGATACGGATGTGAATGCAGCGGCCCTTGGAGAAGTTACTTGGGGAGCAGCGCAGGGGCTGGACAACTGTGTGTATTATACGATCGGCACCGGTGTTGGAATTGGACTTGTGGCGGGAGGCAAACGTGTACATGGATTGCTGCATCCAGAGGGTGGACACATGCGGACGAGGCGGCACCCGGATGATCATTTTACCGGATTATGTCCGTATCACGGCGATTGCCTGGAGGGGATGGCAGCAGGGCCAGCCATTCAAGCACGCTGGCAAAGCCCTGGCAGCGAACTGCCGGCAGACCATCCCGCGTGGGAGATCGAGTCCTTTTACATTGCGGAGTCCATCACGACGGCCATTCTGCTTCACTCTCCGCAAAAGGTCATCTTGGGCGGTGGGGTAATGCAGCAAAGTCATCTATTTCCGATGATTCGGGAGCGGGTTGTACGAAATCTGAATGGTTATGTGAATGCAGCGCCATTAACACATCATATCGATCAATATATTGTTCAGCCGGGATTGGGCCAGCATGCAGGACTATGCGGTGCCCTCGCATTGGGTTTGGAAGCACTGGAACGTGTCACGTCTGCTTCATAGCTTTTGATCTTCATTAACGTCCCGGAAAGGACGGATGCATGTTCACTTATTTTGCTAAGAGAATGCACCGTCCTTTGTGGGATTTTTGCTTATTCATTTATACGAAAAGAGGGAAGGCTCATGAAATTTATCATCCGGTCCATCGGCTGTGTTCTATTATCATGTTTCCTTGTTTTTTCTTCTGCAGAAGCTTATGCCACAGCATCTACTACGGAGACAGACGACACGCAATGGAAAGAGCAGCCATTCGAGGGATCAGCGAAACAACGCGGGGAGGCGGTTCAAACGTTAACCAAAGTGTCTAAGGCTGTAACGAATTTGTCGGATTGGACAGTACAGGGCAGAGGCAGTCTGGAAGATACAGACGAAGGACTCCGTCTGGCTTCGGAAGCCGGGGAGAATGTGATGGCCATTTCCGCCACACGAGCCGATAATTTTATCTATGAAGCTGATTTAATGGTTCAGGATATGAAAGCGGATACAAGTCTTATTTTTCGATCTAATGATACAGGCTGGTCTTCATATATGCTGCAAGTGGTTCCTCAGGCTGGTGTGATACGTCTAAGAGATGCAAGTGGGCAGCCGGGAACGTTATATGTCGAACATAAAGCAAGCCTTGAATCCGGAGGCATCTATCATCTGAAAGTGAAAGCGGACGGGGATAGACTTCAGGTGTTTTGGGATAATCGCTACGATCCGGTAATTGATGTGAAGGACAGTGCCTACTCATCAGGGAAGCTGGGGCTCCATGTTTGGGATGGGTCCGCTTTATTCCAGAATGTGCAGGTTAGTACCATGAATGGAAATGTAGGCAAATCGATAAGCAGCGTAGGCGAATGGCAGCCGGATTTGAAAGGTTATAGAGGGAAGGGAAATGCCAAGGACACCGGAATGATTGTATACGAAAAGACAGCGGCAGATTTTGTGTTTGAGGGGAATATAACACTGTCCAATACAAATGCGGGTTCCTCGGGGGCACTGTTATTCAGGGCGAGTACAGACGGAACGAGGGGATATGAAGCAGTCCTGATCAGGGAAGGAGCAGAAGTAGGAGTTCAGCTTCGAAAGGCAGACGGGACCGTGCTCGCCAGCTCGAATCGCAAGGTTCCAAGTCAACCGGGAGCGAGGCATCACATCGAAGTTATAGCCTCGGGCAGCCTGCTTCAGGTCTATGTGGATGGTTACACCCCTCCGGCTGTTGAGGTCACAGACACAAGTTACGCGAATGGAAATGTCGGTCTTGTGGTTCAACAAGGTATGGCTTATTTTCAGGATATCTATGTGACGGAAGAGTCTGCGTACTACAAGGAAAACTATCGACCCCAGTACCATTATTCTCCGATTCGGGGATCGGCAAGCGATCCGAATGGCCTGGTCTATTACGAAGGAGAATATCATCTGTTTCATCAGGATGGAGGCACCTGGGCTCATGCAGTCAGTACTGATCTTATAAATTGGAAGCGGTTACCCATTGCCTTGCCATGGAATGATCAGGGTCATATATGGTCGGGATCAGCAATTGCTGATTTGAACAATTCAACCGGTCTGTTCACGGATTCAGGCGGAAAAGGTCTGATTGCGTACTACACTTCCTATCACCCGGATAAGCCTGGCGGCAATCAGCGCATCGGTCTTGCCTACAGTACCGATCAAGGTCGGAACTGGCATTACGCTGAAGATCGTCCGATTGTTATTGAAAACCCTGGCAAGAATGGTGATGATCCGGGAAGCTGGGATTTCCGTGATCCGAAGGTCGTTCGGGATGAAGAACACAACCGATGGATGATGGTCGTGTCCGGAGGGGATCACATTCGGTTCTTCACTTCAACGAATCTGCTTGATTGGACGTTAACCGATAATTTCGGATATGGTGATTACGTGCGTGGTGGTGTGTGGGAGTGTCCCGATCTGATGCAGCTGCCTATAGATGGAACGGATCAGCTGAAGTGGGTGCTAATGATCAGTACAGGAGCCAATCCGAAAACCCAAGGATCTGATGCGGAATACTTTGTAGGCGAGCTGACAGCAGAAGGGAAATTCCTGAACGAACATCCGGTTGGGCAGGTGTTGAGAACGGACTTTGGCAAGGAGTTCTACGCATCGATGTCCTTCGCAAATATGCCCGATCAGCGGAAAGTCATGCTTGCATGGATGACGAATTGGGATTATCCGTTTGAATTCCCAACCTCATCTTGGAAAGGGCAGCTGACCATTCCGAGAGAAGTCTCTCTTCGAACCACGGATGAAGGAGTGCGGTTGGTACAAACACCAATTGCTGAACTCCAGACGCTGCGGCATGATCTATATAATGCACAACAATTGATGGTTGGACCCAAAACAAAAAATCCGCTTGATGGCCTCACGGCGGGGGCATATGAGATTGAAGCTGAGGTGGAAATTCCAGCTAACAGTTCCGTAACCGAGTTTGGTTTTCAACTGCGACAAAAGGAGGGGCAGCAAACCACAGTAGGATACAGAGTGGATACACAGAACATGTTCGTGGATCGCTCCACTTCGGGTGACGTGACCTTCTCCGACTTATTCACCAAGGTCCATGAGGCACCGTTACAACCGGAAAATCAGAAGGTGAAGCTGCGCATATTTGTCGATGAATCCTCTGTTGAGGTCTTCGGCAATGATGGTAAGGTTGTTTTCTCGGAAGTCATTTTTCCAGACCCGGCCGGAAGGGCAATGGCGTTCTATAGCCTCGGTGGAGAAGTAAAGGTGAACTCTTTAAAGGTGCACGCCTTGGATAACATCTGGAGAGAGAACACATCTTCTCAGACACAAGTCATTGCAGACACCCACAGAAGAACGGCAAATATAGGGCAGACTCAAACCTTGTATGCGACGGTTGAGGGCGGAAGGGGAAAAGGTGCTCAACCGTTGAAATGGCAAGTAAGCAATCCCAAAGTGGTGCAAATCGTTCATTCTGAAAAGACGGAAGCGACGGTTCGAGCCGTGGGTGGAGGTGAGGCTATCGTAACGGTATCAACGGCAAACGGCAAAGCTTCTGCCAAAATACCGATTACGGTATCCAGCGGCATATTCCAAACCAACTTGTCTGGCTGGAAATCGGATAAATCAACTGCCCAATGGTTTGTTTCCGAACAAGGTATACAGGGGAGCTCTAGTGGAGATTCACAGTATATCGCACAGGAAACGGCGGGCGATTTTCAATATGAAGCTGATCTAACGCTAGGTGCACAGAGTGGAGCGGGGTCCATTGTATTCCGTGCGAGCGAGGATGGACGAAGTGGTTACTACTTGAACATTGATCCTAATCTGAAATCTGTCCGACTTTTTTACAAAGTGAACGGGAAATTCGAAACTCGGCAGGTCCTTACCCAGATTCCGAGATTCATAGGTAAGGATCAAACGTATCACATCAAGATTCAGGCGGATGGTCCTCGGATCCAGGTTGTTTTGGATGGCAAGCGAATAATGGATCTTAAGGATGGAACATTTGCTGAAGGACATTTTGGTGTTCATGTTTTTGGTGGGAGTGCTTCCTTTCAGAATGTGAACGTGAACAATACGAAAAAAGTGGAATTGGAGACGGTGATAATTCGGAACGCAGGACATCCCGCTGTCATGCAAGCTGTTCAATCAGAAGAAGGCGAAGTTATAACGGTTGATGGCGGGGCAGAGAATGCAAGTGAAGGTTTCAAATGGGTACTTGTTCCGACTGGAGATGATTCCGGCTCCTACTCCATCAGGACCTTGAGCGGAATGGCATTGGATTGGGATGTAGGACAGAATCGCGTCCAGCTCTACTCATATCTTGGGTATGCCAATCAACGCTGGCTAATTTCTGAAAATGATGATGGGAGTATACACATCACAAATATGCATAACGGAAACGCACTCGGTATATCCGCGGATGGGTCAGAACTTGTGGTGAATGAGCTTCGCGATGAAAATGAGAATCAAAAATGGTTTTTCAGGTAGGTGATCCCCAATCAAATTGAGTGAAAATACGATAAGGTAACAAGGATACATTCCCATTGAAAGTCGCTATTAGCGGCTTTTTTTGTTTCCATGAACCCATTTCTTGTTCCGATCCGAGGGTGAGAATTTGCTCCGGTTACCGATTACGTCGTTGCCTGGACATTAAAATTATTCAACAAAATGTGACCAAATCAGAAGGCATGGTTGATTCGGGTCATCACCAATCATTACGAATCCTTATTAGGCAGAGGATGGCGTAAACGGGAGGTCAAGCTGGAAGGAGTCGATCCCCTTACAACGGACCCTGAAGATCACGCATTGATCGAACTCGTGCTGTCACTGCCCGTTAAGTATAGATCGGTGGTTCATCTGTATTCTCGAGGTTGAGGATGGAGCGTTTCAAACGTTCTGGAACAGCCTGGGCGAGTAAGGCGCGGAACGCACTACGAATGCATCAAGAAGAGCGAACAGGGCACGCAGGTGCATTTGTTCGCTTTTTTATGTTTGCCTAAACGAGGTATTGCCGAGGGGGTCATGGCATTATTTAATAATATTCTGATGTAAGAAGTGCAGAAAATCACTTTGCATCGAGCCAAGAGTAACTATTTTTTTGATTATTCTGAAATTCCAATATTGGCCGTTGACTTTGAATGACCATATGGCGGAAAGCAGAGTTCCAGAACGATACTTTTGTTCTTCTAAATCAGATACTTCAAATTCAACTTTGTGTACGACTTTGGAAGAAAACAGATTGAGAAAAAGGATAATCATCCGATCCTCATTTACGAGTAATATGGCCCGACTTGTACGAGCCGAGAAACTTTGGGGAGTTGAGTAGCAGATATGCATGTTAGATTCCCTATGGGATTCAGTCAGCTTATCGATTGTTTTTTTGTTAATGAATATCATCGCCAGTTACCTTTCTATTTGGACGTTATTCATGCAATAACTTGTTAAACCATATGTACAGAAAGAATGAGAAACCCATAGCGAATTCTTAAAAGACATTAGTATTGGTATTGCTGTATGAATTCAAACCACTACAAATTCCAATTTTTATGATAAGAGCAAATCTATTCTATACTACCACAAGTAAACGTTCTCAAGTAAGACCAGCTTCCCAGCATTTTACCGATTCCATCCGCCAAGTGCACTTCAGGGCCTGAATAGTGCATTTCACCCAAATTCAGCTCCGAAACCTGTGATAAAATAGTATATTCGAGAGTGAAATTCAGAGTCGATGTCAATGGAAAGGCGGATGTTCCCTCATGTTCAATGTAGCAATCTGTGATGACGAGGAGAAACAAAGAGAACAAGTGAAAAATATGCTGATCTCCTTGTCACTAAAAACAAATATTGATTTCCAAATTACCTTATTTGCTTCGGGCGAACAGCTGGTTTCTCATTATAAAAACGTTGGGGATACGTTCCATATTCTGATCATGGATGTGGAGATGAGCGGAATGAACGGAATCCAGACGGCCAAACAAATCAGAACTATGAAGCATATGGATGTGCAGATCATGTTTCTGACCAGCTACCCGGAGTATATGGTGGAGAGCTTTGATGTGGTCACCTTTCAATATTTGATCAAACCGATCCAGCCCCATATCTTCGAGGAGAAGATGATTAAACTGTGCCAGTACTTTAAAGCGATGGACAAAAAGTATGTGCTGATCAAGTCAGACTATGAAGAAATTCTGTTGAAATACGATGATATTTTCTGGATTGAGGTCGTTAAGAGTTTAACGATCAAAAACAAACTGAATTTTGTTACAAAAGAAAACACACATGAGAGCAAAGGCATTTTATCCTGTTATGCTGCCGCCTTGAAAGACCATGGTTTTTTGCAAATTCATCGCTCGATTATCATCAACCTGCTGCATGTCCAAAAGTTTTCCGGCGCTCAGGTGGTCATGTTAAATGGTACCGAATTGCCTATTGGTCGTTCAAAAGTCAAGGAAGTCAAGGATGCTTACACCAAATTTATGATTATGAGGATTCAATGATATGGATACATATGTGATCTGGTCCGTCATCGTGGTTACCTTGCTTATGGCGTTCCAAGTGAATTTTTATTTTGATTCTGTACTTGGCAAGTTCAGGCGAAAAAGGCATCGAGCAATCTATTTTGTCCTGTTTATCGTATTGGGTTATTTCTACTTGGCATCATCATTACCTCCAATCGTTTCTTCTGTCGTTGCTTTGTTATTCATCTTCAGTCTGGCGCAATCCTATGAAGTGGAGTTCAAAATCAAACTTGTCTTCACGGTCCTGTATGCGGTTCTGATCACAACGGTGAATTTCATTGCGGTATATATCATAGGGGTACTGGATTCTACAGATTATAGTTCATTGGATCATTTTAACGAGGAACATCAATGGGTGTTCTCCAAGGTGATGCTGCTCGGCTGCAGCATGATGTTCATTGTCATTCAGATTGTCCGCCTTATTGCCAAACGGAGGAGTTTCACAGTACATTATCGCTATTACTTCTTGTTTCTGATTGTACCTACCATTACGATCTACCAGATCAATGTGGCTTCAGTGTACAGTGAAAAAAACATATTTTATGTCGTTTCCGTGCTAGGCTCCCTTTTTCTCAATGTGTTCATTGTTTATGTATTCGATAGTATGGTCGAAAAGGTCCAACTCGCTCATGAAAATGCCCAGCTGCAGCGTCAGATGGATTATCAGGATGCCAACTACGAGAAGACGGTGCACAGTTTCAAAAATGTGAAAAGCATCATTCATGATATCAATCAGCAGTTTTTGTACATTGAAGAATGTATCAAGCAAAACAAGCTTGAAGCGGCGGGGGATCATATTAAACTCACGTTGAATAAGATTGAAGGATCGTACCAGCGGGTGAACTCCGGCAATCTCGTGATTGATGCTCTTGTAACAAATACCATCGCCCTGGGGCAGGCAAATGGAATCAAAATCGACACCCGAATTGGACTTCACTCTCAACATATTCACATTGATCGATACGATCTGTGCGTAGTGCTCGGCAACATGCTGGATAACGCCATCGAGGCTTCCAAGCAGGTCAGACATGCGGAAGACAGATATATCCTGGTTTCGATTCACTCCACAGCGTCTGCACTCGCTATCCAGATTATGAATCATGTGGAGCAAAAATTGACTCACTTGAAGAGTGAAAAGCCCAATCCGGAGTATCATGGAATAGGCCTAACCAATATAGCGAGAATGTGCGAGAAATATGGTGGACATATGAGCATCGAGAATCATCATCGTACCTTCAATAACATGGTCGTGCTCCCGTTTGATCCAAACCATCTCTGAACATACCGTTCGGGGATTGTTTTTTTCCATTCAGGGTCCATTCTCGTTCGATATGCCTCTTCCCGGATATGATGAAAGCAATCATACAAACAGCATCATAAGGGAGGAAGTATTCAATGAAGAAACTGATCAGCATGTTATGTGCGGCAGTGCTCGTGGTCATTCCGATGACCGATGTCAGGGCAGAGGCAAACAGGATGGGAGCGATCGAGAATCAGGCGGAGCGACTTGCGGCACAGATAGTGCAAAATTATGGGGTTACAGGTCTGCAATATGCCATCATGGACGAAGGGGAAATCATTTTGTCGGACGGTGTAGGATTCCACGACAAGGCATCCCAGAAACCAGTCGACAAGGATAGCATGTTTGGTATAGGTTCTGTAAGCAAGATGGTTGTAACAGCAGCTACCATGATGCTGGTCGATTCCGGTAAAGTGGACCTGGATCAGCCCCTCACTTCGTATATTAAAGACTTTGAGATGGCGGATGACCGGTACACTCAAATCACCCCGCGCATGCTGATGAACCATTCTTCCGGTCTCTATGGCACACATTATGGAAACAGCATGTTGTTTGACGATAATGACACTCGCAATCATGATGAATTATTACTCAAACTGAAGTCTGAAAAGCTTAAGTCAAAACCGGGAGCCTATTCCGTCTATTGCAATGATGGTTTCCAACTACTTGAGATATTGGTTGAACGGGTGAGCGGATTAAGCTACAGCGAATATATCGCCAAGTTCATCAGCAATCCGTTACACTTGGAAGCAACCAAAACACCACTGGATTCTTTTGATAGAGAACAATTGTCTGAAACATACTGGCCTACGATGGAAACGAAACTGCCTGTCGAAAATGCCAATATCCTCGGTACAGGTGGAATCTACTCGACTGCAGAGGAATTGAGCCGATTTGCTGAGGTGTTGATAGGGAACAGACCCGACATTCTGTCCGAATCCTCGGCAAAGTCCATGCAAAATCATGAATATCGTCAAGGAATATGGGTATCCGAAGAGAGAAATACCTTTAACTACGGTCTCGGATGGGATGCCGTTGCGCTGGCACCGTTCAGCGATTACGGCATTACTGCACTTACCAAGGGTGGAGACACCATGTTGTATCATGCATCGTTAATCACCATACCTGAACATGATATTTCGATGGCGGTTCTTTCTTCTGGCGGGTCATCCATCTATAACCAGATGTTTGCCAGTAAAGTTCTGCTGGAGGTTCTTGAGGATCAAGGCATTATTGAAGAGATTCAACCTGATCAGAAATTCTCAACACCCGACAAAGTGAAGATGCCGACGGAGTTGACTGCCTATTCCGGTCTTTATGGTACGGTAGGTACAACGCTGGATATAGACATTAAAAACAGTGAGATCAAGCTGCCTGCTTTGCAGGGAGGACTTATCCCGGAGCAGACCTATGTGTACACAGGTGAAGGACAATTTACGAGTCCCGATGGAAGTGTGAAGGTCAGTTTCGAGAAAGAACGTAATGACAAGGTGTATGTTAAAGTTCTGGCAAACATCACGTTACCCGGTTTAGGCCAAACGGTGATGAACACCTATGATTTCCAAAAACTGGAGCATAACACGCTCGATACAGCAACGAAAGAGAAGTGGGCAGCTCGCAATGGCTCGAAGTATTACGCATTGGATGAAAAGATAACATCGATCTTCTATCTGCTTCCTTCAATGCTGATCAAAAATCTATCCGTAGATGCGGAGAACGGTTATGCGAATGGTACCCGAGTTGTTGATCCAGACCACGCAGTGAATGTCGCCGAGATTCCTGTTATGAATGGAAGAGATGCATTCGATTTGCAGCTCTACTCGAAGAATGGCGCAGAGTTTTTGATTCAGGATGGTCAGGAATATATCGCAGAGGATGCCATTACACCGATCTTTGCCGGGAAAACAGGAGTCACCACCATCCCATCCAACGGGCAAGCCCGGTGGTATGCCATCGGCTCCAGCTCGGCGAACAAATCGTTAACGGTGGATTCTCCGGGAAACGGCGGTTATGCCGTGTATAACGAGAAAGGTGAAGTGGTTCACTTTTCCGTAGCAACCAATCAACAATCGACACAGCTCCCGAAAGGTGGTTTTATCGTTTTTGGTGGTGAAGCCGGGGATGTCTTCAAAATCCATCTAAAGTAAATGAATTGAACAATGAGTTCAAAGGAGCATATTGGATCCCGAGCATAGGCTGCCCGTGATCCGGTATGTTCCTTTTTTTCGTGCCCAGATAGCCTGAACGGCTGCTCATGTATGCTGTGTTTTCAGTCCTGCTAAACGAAGAGTTTGCTCCAGCCGATCCAGATCCACGGAGAAGTCCTCCAATCCCGGAAAGCGGTCCTGTGTTGTTCCGGCATCCTGCCCATACATCATATAATAATCAAGTTTGTTATGGTTGCTGATCATCCAGTAAGTAGGCACTACATGCCGGGTATGAAAAATTTCGACGACAAGGGTTCCCTCCATGCAGAAAGCAAGATTGGCCAGCCCGGCTCCATGTGGTGAAACAATTGCTTTTGAGGAAGAAAAGAGCTGAACTTGCTGGGCAACGGTCAAATCCTCTAGACATACAGGAGTGAACCCATACGGCTCCAAATGCCGGATTACTTCGTCCTCGTTAGCGATCCGTCGGGCAGAGGCTTTGCTCCGAGAAATGAAAATGCGATCAGGAGAATGCAGCGTTGTATCGCATCCGGGTAGCATAAACGTCCGAAGGATAGCTGTGGCCCAAGGAGGATAATGGGAATTCATCATGAGGGAAGGTACGACCAACCCGTCGGCCTGAATTTCCAGATCATCTTCAGTACGAATTACGGACGATTCGGATACGCCAAACATACATAACGTTTCTTTCACAAAAGATCCATGAGGATTCGGATTCATGACCAGTGATTGAAAAGGAATATTTAAAACCCGAAGCATACCCAGCCGCGGCAGCACATCATATAACCAATGAAAATAATTATGACTCCCACAAAAAGTTAAAACGGCCGCTGTCCCCTCGAGATGCTGATGCTCTTGAGCCTTCCTTCGATGCAAAGCGGGGTGTTCTTCCAGTGTCAGCATTCTGTTTTGTTGTCCATCATACTCAGGGGAAAGTTCGAAAATCAGTTTTCCGTCCGATGTCAGGATAGAACCTGTTGATCCCCAAACACGCCCATTCGGTATGCAGGCAACATATCCGCCTTCGGGATGAAGGGTGTAGGGCATCAAATAACGATGTATCTCCGTTTCAGGGGTTTTCGGAGCCTCGAATTTGGCGACTCCGCCAAAATGAAAAGGGGAAACCATTTCATCGCCGCCGGGGGAAACGGAGGCTATCCATTCCCAGATGTCTCTATAGAAACCGTATTTATTTGGATTGGTGTCTGTCGATTTAGCATTGCCGCACATTTCATTCATTCTTCGCCCTCCAGCACCATGGTTACTTATGAAGCTAATTTATGCAGGTAGGCCATAAAGGGCACGAAGAGAACGGACTTTATATGATGCCAAACTTTAATTTCAGATTTTTGCAAGACACCATCAAGACGTAGAAGTGATGGATTTGCGGTAAGCACGCGGTGTACAGCCAACCACTTGTCTGAATTGCCTGGAGAAATGCTCGACATTCCGATAACCGCAAAGTTCACTGATGTCTGAAATTCTGGACTGGCCATGAATCAGTCTTTCTTTGGCCAGACGAATTCTGGATTGAATGACATCTTCCATGCAGGAGATGCCAAATGTAGTTTTATATATCGTTTGCAGATAGCCCGGACTAAGATGGACACAATCGGCCATGACAGCAACGCTCCATTCTTGTCCCGGGTTGTGGTTAATGGCTTTGCGCAAATTCAAAAGATCCTGATAATGAGGCTTGTTTTCGGCGGACTGAGAGGCTTCGAGAAGCTTGTTAAACATAATTCGAAACAAATAATCAATGGAGAGCTCACGGTAATCACACTGAAGAAAATTTTCGGTAGCCATCAATTGGAACAACTGATGACAATAACCAGGATCCGGAAGAAGAATGGGAGTGCCGAGCGGAAGAGCTGTCTCCAGTACATACGCTTCATCGGAAAGAAATCGCACCCAGTCATTTACGTATTGATCAGAGCACGCACGATACATGATTTTCTGATAAGGCGGGTATAGGACGGCACAATTGGCCGGATACGCTTTTATTTCGCCATTCACCCAGAATTCTGCCGGAGTCTGTGTAAGAATAAGCAACCAGAAGTCATGACCTTCCGGTATGTCATAAATGAAATCAGCAGGATGAGCGGCATCATAACCGACATAAAAGATCGTATTCATAGGATTCTCCAATCTTGGGATAGATCAATTTTGCGTTAGTATATATCATTCTTTGAGATGCACTTCTACTTTATAATTTTAAGGGAAAAACGCTAGGAAATCACTCATTAATCGATAAATTTCGAGAGGTTTATCGTCGGGTAAGTCTTTGAAATCATCAATAACGGAGACGTAATTTTGCCGGTTCTATCTTGATAACGATGGACTTCCGGTCATGGATTTAACCGAGGATCGTGATCTGTAACAAGAATTCGTTAATGTATCTGTTGAGGTTGTGATGAAACATGAATAGAAAGGGGAGAACGAAAAGTATGTATGCAAACCCGATTATTTGGGCTGATTATCCGGATCTAGATGTGATTCGGGTCGAAGATACCTATTATATGGTCAGTACAACCATGCATATGATGCCGGGCTGCGTCATCCTGCGGTCCTATGATTTGATCCATTGGGAGACTGCAACTCATGTGTACGATAGACTTGATGATACACCAGCCCAGTGTTTGGAGGAAGGCAAGCAGATTTACGGCAAAGGCATGTGGGCTGCCTCGCTTCGGTATCACAAGAACAGGTTCTACGTTATTTTCGTTGCCAATGATACGCATAAGACATATCTGTACACTGCCCAGGAAATAACCGGTCCCTGGACCAAACAGTATGTGGAAGGGTTTTATCATGATTGTTCTCTGTTTTTTGACGAGGATGATCGAACCTACCTGATACATGGCAACACCGAGATATATCTGACGGAATTAAGTTCTGATCTGTCCGGACCTAAGCCTGGTGGAGTACAGCGAATGATCGTAAAAGATAAGCAGCCTCATTTCCTCGGCTATGAAGGTGCCCATTTCTACAAAATTAACGGAAAGTACTATGTGTTCCTAATCCATATATCCAAGGCTTCTGGCAGAAGAACACAGGCGTTCTATATGGCCGATTCGTTGGACAGTGAGTTTGTTGGCGGTGAAGCATTCAATGATGACATGGGATATTTTAATGCAGGGGTAGCTCAGGGGGGAATCGTGGATACACCGGATGGAGACTGGTATGCCATGCTGTTTCAGGATCATGGTGCCATCGGACGTATACCTGTGCTGGTCCCGCTGCACTTCGAGAACGATATACCGGTGTTTGCCGAGAAAGCTCCGAAACAAATCCTGATTCAGAGTACAAGACCCAATTATACATATAAACCTCTGATTGGGAGCGACGCATTTCATTATGAAGCCGATGAAACAGGGAAGGTAAGACTGAACGATTTTTGGCAGTGGAACCATACCCCACACGATGGCCTCTGGTCCGTGACCGACAAACCGGGCGTTTATCGGATTCAATCCGGACATATTCGTCCCAACCTGACCTTTGCCGTTAATACACTGACACAGCGTGCAATGGGTCCCGTTTGTGAAGCGACGGTCACATTGGATGGAAGCGGGCTAAAGGATGGCGACTATGCCGGTTTGAGTTTTCTGATTGGCACATATGGGTTGATTGCACTCACGAGGAATGAAGGTCGTTTAGAATTAGTCATGCTGGCAAGAAACAGCGAGGATTCATCCATCTTCGGTAACCTGATCGATGCGGAGCCAGCTACCGAATACGCAAGAATTCCGATGGTGGAATCCGTAGTTACGCTTAAGGCTATTGGAAATTTCGTGGACAACCAGGATGAGTGTTCATTTTTTTATCTGGAAGGATCGCAGTGGAAGCCGCTCGGAATTACCCACAAAATGGTTTATAAATTGGATCATTTTATGGGATGCCGGATCGGATTGTTTTTATATTCGACAAGCATGATCGGAGGAATCGCTGATTTTTCGAATTTTGAATATCAGGTGATGCTTGCGCATAACGGGAAATAACGGAATGAAGTCGCCGAGCCGGCGGCTTTTTTTTCTATCAACAACTAATCTGGTTCTGCTCAGCTGAAGCGAATTCATGTACAATAAGAACAGGTTTGAAGATCAGGGGACAAACCATCCATTTCGGCCGAATCGGGGTGCATACTTTGCGCATTACTGCGTTAACCAAAACCAAATTAGTTATGATCCTCCTGCTTAGTGCATGCATACCAACAGGACATACAAGCGGATATTCGGAACAGGACTTAATGAATATCGACGTTCAGGCTGCGGAAAATGAGCCGCATATTAGCAAATACAGCTCTCCGGTACAGGTATCCTTTGTCAGAGAGGTAGGGGACGATCTGGAACAAATGATCAGCCAGCTGCCTGGAGAGAGTCTGCTCGACAATCGATGGACCCGGTTGTATGAGGAGAAGCTGGGGATTCAGCTTCAATACGACTGGATTGCGAGAGGGGACGTTTATGGACAGAAGTTGGGTGTTTCTCTTGCTGCCGGTCGTATTCCTGACATTGTCAGGGTAAATCCGTACCAGCTAAGACAGTTGAGTAATGCAGGTCTGATTCAGGATCTGTCAGAAGTGTACCAAACCTATGCCTCTCCGCTTACGAAGAGCATATTGGAGGCAGAAGGAAGCGGCCCGTTTGACGCGGCAACCATTGATGGCAAATTGATGGCCATTCCTGAAACGGCATCCTCCATAGAATCTGCCCAGTACTTGTGGATTAGGACCGACTGGCTAGAACACCTGCAGCTTGATCGGCCTGAAACCATGGAAGACGTGCTTGAAATTTCTAAAGCGTTTACAGAGAGAGACCCGGACGGCAACGGTCAACGGGATACGTACGGACTTGCCCTAACGAATCATTTGTGGGACCCGGTCATGGGGGCTGTCGGCCTGATGGCCGGGTATGGCGCATATCCGAATATATGGATTAAGGATGAGGATGGCAGACTTGTATATGGCGGCATACAACCCGAAGTCCGAAAAGCACTGCAAGTGCTGCAAACCATGTACCTGGAAGGTCAGCTTGACCCCGATTTCAGCTACAAAAAAGGAACGAACGAAGCAAGACTGATCCAGAACGGAAACATTGGCATGCTTTATGGTGAACAATGGACTCCTTTTAAGATCCAGTCAAGCCGGGAGAACGATCCAAAAGCAGAGTGGCAGGCTTTTCCCATCCTTGCTGAATCCGGAAAATTGGCGAAGGTGCAGCTTCGCACCAATACTTGGCAATATTTCGCTGTTAGAAAAGACTACGCTCACCCTGAAGTCATCATGAAACTCATGAACTTGCATTTGGAAACCAACTGGGGTGAGCACGCACAGTACGAAACATACTACAATGACGATTCCAAGGCCGTATGGATGCTCTCGCCGGTCACCCCTTTTCCGGGGACCAAAAACCTGGACGCTTACCGCCAAATTCAGGAAGCGAACCGCTCGGGTAATCTTTCCGTTCTCCAAGAGGAAGCATCGGCTATTCAGAAGAGAATTGAGGCGTATACCGAGGAGAACGTGGAGAGCGGTTGGGGATGGAAGCAAACCTATGGACCGTCAGGTGCGCTCAGTATAGCTGATGGCTACGAAAGAAACGGACAACTACTGTACGATCAATTCACGGGTGGAATTACTGAAACAATGGTTGATCGGCAAATCATACTAAATGATCTTCAGCTTGAAGCCTATCTGAATATTATTCTGGGCAGACCCATAGAAGAGTTCGACCTGTTTGTGGATAATTGGCTAAAGCTGGGTGGAGATCAGATCACTGCGGAGGTTAATGCGTGGCTCAATACAAAAACGGCAATGGAGCATTAAATGGATCCTTTAGAGTTCATTCATGCAAGAAAGCGAACCACATGCTGGAGGGGATGAGTTGATTAAATTCCCGGCCCAATCATGGCGCAGCAGCATCTTCGCACGACTGGTCGTAACCTATCTGATCTTTGTTCTTCCACTGATTCTCTTGGGGATATATCTGTACAACTGGAGTTACGACAATGCCAGCCAGGAAATATCGTCTTCAACGGAAAGAAGGCTTGATCGTTATCTCGAAGAATTGAACCGGGAAATCGAATGGATGGAGCTGCAGCAGTTTGACATTGTGGAGGACAGGAAGCTAAACAGGCTTGCCGTACTATGGGAGATGATGGATCAGGTAGATCGCCGCGAGACATTGAACTACCTGTCCGATCGGCTTGCGACGTTTAAGAACAGCAGTGTCTACATCAAAAACGTTCATGTGCATATTCGCACGATTGGCAAAAGCATCTCCGCCACGCATGGAATTGACGATTACAACAGAGATTCCTATGAATACTTCAGCTCAGGCAAGGAGGGAAAGGGAACTCGTTTCATGGTGAAAGAGGGTGTAATGAACCTGAGTGCCGTGCGGCTGACTGGCAAAAAGGGAGAGGCTCCGCTGTTCGTGGTTCAGGTCGAACTGGATACGGATCAATTTCAACATGCGCTGACCCAGCTTAATCTGTACCCTGATAGCGGGTCCTTCCTGCTGGAGGAAAAAACGGGACAGATCATCACCGACTTTTCGCAGCGTGATTTTATCCTTTCTGATTATCGTAAACAGATTGTCAGTGGCGAACATGGTGCATTTCAGGTGAAGGTAGACGGCACAAGTTATTATGTCAGCCAGAGCCGTATGGAACCGCTGGGCTTGTCGATCGTAACGTACTTGCCGGAGAAAAGTGTAAAAAGACCACTTACCAAGTTCTATCATTGGGCCTGGTTGTTTGCAATTACATCATTTGTTGCCATTTCGGTCTTCTTATATTCAAGTTATAAGCTCATCCACATTCCTCTGTTTTTGCTCGTCAAGAGGTTCAAAAAAATGGAAACCGGCGTACTGGATATCCCTATCGTGCACAAGCGGAAGGATGAGTTCGGTTTCCTGTATACCCGGTTTAATCAGATGCTTGAGAAGCTTCAGCTGCTTATTGATCGGGATTTCAAACAAACGATGATGATGCAGCGCGCTGAATTGAAGCAGCTCCAATCTCAGATCAATCCCCATTTTTTATATAATAGTTTCTTTATTCTCAATTCACTTGCAAGAACAGGGGATACGGAGCGGATTGAACAATTCACCAACATGCTTGGCGAATATTTCAGGTTTATTTCCCGGAACGAAACCGATCAGATCAGGCTGGAAGAAGAAGCGGCCCATTCGCGTACATATACCGAAATTCAAAAGCTGCGCTTCTCCAGACGCATACACGCAGACTTCGGAGATTTGCCAGCATCGATGGAACACATTCGTGTCCCCCGATTAATCATACAGCCCATCATTGAGAATGCTTATGAACACAGTCTGGAAAAAATGACCGCTCAGGGCATGCTTCGAGTCCGGTTTGGCATGACGGAGCAGATCGCAGAGATTACGGTGGAGGACAATGGGCATGAATTGGAGGACGGTCAAATCGCTGCGCTTCAACAACGTTTGCATGAAAAAAGTGACACGGAGGAAATGACCGGATTAATGAATATTCATCGTCGGCTGATGCTGACCTATGGGGAAGATAGCGGCTTGTTTTTGACGAGAAGTGAACTGTCGGGATTAAAGGTCACAATCCGAATTCATATGGAAGGAAGGGAAGACGGATGTATCGACTTTTGATTGTGGATGATGAGGAAATCATTACGGATGCTCTTTATGAAACCTTTGCAAGATATATGCCGGACCGTCTGGATGTATACAAGGCTTATTCTGCGAGTGAGGCATTGGCCTGGATGGAACGCTCAAGGATTGATATCGTTTTGATAGATATTCGCATGCCGGGTATGAATGGTCTTGAGCTGACAGAGCAGGTTCAGGTCTATTGGTCGCACTGCCGTGTTATTTTTCTGACAGGTTACAGTGACTTTAACTATGCTTACAAGGCTTTTCAGATGCCCAATGTCCGTTACTTGCTCAAAACGGAAGGGTATGACAAGGTTATGGCTGTAGTGGAGGAAGTGATGGAAGAGATTAGGCAGAGTCACGACATGCATGAGTTGCTGGAGAAATCATCTGAGATCACTTGCAAGTTGGCGCTCCTTCAACAGGAAGAGTTTCTGCGGAATCAGCTTCAGAACGGCACTGCATATACGGATTCCACTTTTGAGATTCAGAAAGAATTGGATCGCTGGGAGCTTGGTCTGCATGCTTCTTCTTCTGTATATGTCGTACTGGGCCGGTTCCATTCCAAGGATAAACTTACCCATTTGGAACGCGCACAGATTCAGGCACAGACGCAATTAATTGTTTCCTCGTTGTTGGAGGAGCACATAGTTCACGTTAGCGTGCCGGACCATTACGGGGATATGGTATGGCTCATTCAACCCCGGTCGGATACAGAGCCAGGCAGTTCTTTTGTCCGATACCTGGAGGGAACATTGGAATTGATCCAGGAAGCATGTATGACTTCACTTGGCATATCTGTGGCTTTTGCGTTGGGCGGGAAGAGCTGTCAGTGGTCAGAGATTCCCCGGCAATATGAGCGGTTGAGGCAGCTTCACTGGATGAAGATTGGAGATGGCATATCCATGGTGCTTAAAGATTATGATGATGTTCTTTCCAATCAGGGCCAGAGGGAGTTTACACGGGTCAGTAACCGAATTGAAGTGATGTCAGGGTATTTGGAAACAGGGCGAATCCAGCAATTTTATGAAGTGTTTGAGGAATTGGTCAATGAACTGATTCAACAGGATGTGAATCTGGAAAGAACCATGGAAACCTACTATAATCTTGCGCTGCATCTGTATTCAGTCATCAATCGATGGGATTTGAATCAGGATATACCGGATCAACGCAGACTGCTGCATCTCAACGAGTATACGTGTATGAAAGATGCCGTGCAGTTTTTGTATCAGGCAGCCGACCAACTGGTGCGCTTCAAAAGTTCGAATGAACAGGAGCGGGCAAATGCCGTAATTCACTCGCTCTGTACTTACATCACCGAGCATCTGGAAGAAGACCTTTCTCTTGTAAGGCTTGCCGAGCTTTATCATTTCAATCCATCGTACCTGTCGCGTTTCTTCAAACAGGAGATGGGAATCAACCTTTCCGAATTTATTGACGAGCTGCGAATCCGCAGAGCGAAGGATCTGCTTCGGAATGCGGATCTCATGGTTCGTGAGGTTGCTCTCCAGGTCGGCTATGAGGCAGCTCATTCCTTCACCCGTTTTTTCAAAAAGGTGACAGGCATGACTCCCCAGGAATTCAGGGAATCTTTGATGGTCCGTTAATTGGAAAGATAACGAAGCGAAATAAGGTCACAGGCTCGAATGTCCTGTGACCTTATTTCGCTATTGGTTTAACGGCTCGCCCAAGGAAGGCTAATCTCTTGCTTTATGCGGTGAACGCTTTTTGTTTTCGATAGGCATTGGGACTTACGCCTGTGGTTGCCCTGAATTTTTTATAAAACCAGTCTGTGTCCGTATACCCTACCTCTGCTGCAATTTCATAAATCCGCAAGTCTGTGGACTTCAGCAGAAGTTTGGCTTTTTCCATTCGCTGCTGAAGCAAATAATCATTGAAGGACATGTTTTCTTCCATTTTGAATTTTTGCCCAAGGTATGCGCAGTTAAAATGAACCATATCGGCAATTTTCTTCAATGTGATATCCCCATTCAGATGATCGAGGACATAAGCTTTGATGATCTTAATCACCTGGGCGGAATGGACCTGCTGACCCTCAAGTTGAATGAGTGATCTGAATGAGGGCAGATTTCGTTTTGGTCTATCAGGTTCAAGCCGGGACTGGAGTCTGTTGAGACTATGAAGGAGGGAAGAGCCATTGAACCTGCCGGGCAGATAATCGCTTACTTGATAGGCTAGTGCTTTGCGGACAAGCTGAAAATGATCATTGCCTCCCATGATCAGAATGGGAATCTGGCTCCTCTTTCGAATGTGATGACATACCCACAAACCTGCAGCAGTACATCCTCCGGTGCTTATGAGCACTACTGTAAACTCCCTCTCAGACAATGCCGATAAAGCACACTGGGCAGAAACGACTCGTTTTCCAATAGTATATTCAGATTTGCTGCGGTGCAGCAGCTTTTGCATTTCCCCGAATACACAGCGACTGAAATCCACAAGCAGGATGTTATGCATGAAGCAATCTCTCCCTCTCAATTGATATAAACCGAATCAGGTCCTCTTCATATCCGGATAACAGATGTCTTAATTTCATTATGAGAAGAAAAGAAAGCGCATACAATGTGCATTTATTTGTAGAGGGAGCATTTATTTACCACTTAACTACGTAAATGCTCTAATCTGCATTCAATTTGCCAAAACCTATAGTTTGCCAGGGTAAACACCTGTAATTACACATGTTGTTTGCGCTTTCATTTAAACGCTACACTTTGATGGCAAACGATAAAACCACATTCAGGGGGGACAACGAATGAGAAAAAGCATGTTCATGCTAACGAGTTTGATCCTTGCAGTCATGCTCTTGTTGAGCGCATGCAGCTCCGGCTCCAGCGCTCAAACAGAGCCAGAAACAAAGGCACCGCAGGAAGAGCAGGCAACCAATGAAACAGAACCAAAGAATGAGAAATCCACCCCAGAGATGGACTTTGACATGGGGGGAAGAACCATCAAGGTGGTTGCTTGGTGGGATATGGAAATGACTGATAGCAACCCGGATAACATTCAGCGAATCGAGAACCTGGAGGCACTGAAAAAGAAGCATAACTTTGACATCGAATACATTTCGATTGATTTTGGTGAGTATCAGGAGAAGGTCGTGGCTTCCTTAATGGCAGGTGAACCGCTGGGCGACATTGTGCGGCTGGGCAAAGACTATGCCATCCCGGCACTGACCAAGCAGGACCTGTTATGGCCCATTGATGAATACACCAAGAATGATCAGGTATTCAATCAGAAAACGACGAACGAATACTTTCAGTATGAAGGCAGAGGTTATGGTTTCACCGAAGATCAATCTTCATTTATCAGTGGGATCTTTTACAACCGGACACTCATGCAGGAGCTTGGCATGAAGCCATTACAGGAATACGTGGACGCAGATCAATGGAACTGGGATACGTTTATTGAAGTAGCCAAACAAGCAAACAAGGACCGCAACAACGATGGAAAGCTCGACACATGGGGATTGGCTCAAACGGGACTGCTTGAGCCTGTCCTCTATTCCAACGAAGCGTCTCTGACCAAGGATGACAAACAAAATCTGGAGGACCCAAAAACAAAAGAAGCACTGAGTTTTCTTTCCAAATTGGCGACAGAGAAGATAGGAAGACCTACGGAGGGCGGGGATTGGACGGAACCAGCGACCTTTTTCCGTCAGGGGAATACACTCATGTACTCGGGAGCCATGTATGAAATTGAAGGCATTCGAACAGATATGAAGGACTACGACATCGGTTTTGTTCCTTTCCCAAAAGGACCAAGTGCTACAGCATACCATTCCGGGGAATCGCGTTATCAGGCACTGACGATTCCTAAGGCAGTAGAGCATCCGGAACAGCTGATGTATATCTGGGAAAAAATCAATGAAATTGAATCCATCTACGATTACCCTAGCCAGTCCACCCTGGAGACTCATCTGACGGATGAGGCCGATATTGAAAATGCCAAAACCGTTGCTGAGGGTATGCTGGTGCTGGATCACAATACGTTCCCGTCTCTGCCATTCTGGGATTTCAACGGTGAACTGCTTGAAGGGGTGTCCGTATCAACGGTCATTGAAAAATATAAGGCACCTTTCCAAGCTTCCATTGATGAGGTCTACAAATAAGCATACTTAATCTGCTCTCTCGGGACGAAAAGGGGTCTATGGCTTAGGTCCCGAGAGGCCATTCCGTGCTAACCATCATACTCCACGGCAGAAGGAAGGGGGACGTATTCGAACATGCGGTCACGAAAGAAAAAGGCACTGATCCTGCTGCTGGCCATGGTGATGATCCTCTCATTATGGAGCATTTACCTTACAAGGGATCGTGGTCCGGGCATCGTTCAGGCGCGCGAGGATTTCGAAGCGGTATCCGGTACAGAAGACTCTCGCAGCTATGAGCATTACCTCTCTGTTCACGCTGACGCAGACAAGCCAGAGCAGACCATACGGATTGAGGGAGAGTCATTCACCCAGGCGGTGAACGGGGAGTTCGAGATCGTCAATGCGTATGCCGGTTTGGACGGGAAAGCCGTCATCACTCCGGAATCCGGAACCATCAACTGGGAGGTTCCTGTTCCAGCCAGCGGGTTATACCAGATGCGCATACATTATTATCCTGCTGCAGGCAAAAGCTCCGGGATTGAGCGGCAGTTGGAGCTGAATGGAGAGGTTCCGTTCAGAGGAGCCGATGTACTGTTATTTGACAGGGTATGGGGGAATCGCGATGACCATGTTCGCAGGGATGATCGCGGGAACGACCTTCGGCCACGGCAGGTGGAGCAACCAGCTTGGCAGCTGGCCTCTTTTAAGGACAGTGCGGGTTACTTCGAAGAACCATATCAATTTTATTTTGAAAAGGGAACACAGATACTGTCGCTGATTTCCCTGCGCGAAAGCATGGCGATCGATTATATCGAGCTGTACCGGGAAGAGAGCATTCCAGCCTACACAGAGCTGCAGGCCGATTATGAAGCAGCAGGTTTGATGCCGGCTGATCCTGTCTCGATCAAAGTACAGGGAGAGGAGGCAGTGAGTAAATCCTCGCCAACCCTTGCCCCCATCTCGGATCGCTCAAGCCCGTCTCTGGAACCGTATGATGTATCCAAAATCCGTGTTAACGCCATTGGGGGCATCAACTGGAAGCTTCCTGGTGAATGGATCGAATGGAATGTGGATGTACCGGAAGACGGCCTGTACCAGATTGGGCTCAAAGTAAAGCAGGATCAGCTGCGCGGCGTTTATGCCACACGTAGTCTGACGATCGATGGCAAAATTCCTTTTGAAGAAATGAAGCGTATTCGATTCAACTACAGCCCGGATTGGCAGACACAGGTGCTGGGCACAAGTGAGAGTGAGCCTTACCTGTTTCATTTGGAGAAAGGAATTCACCGCTTGCGTATGACCGTTACGCTGGGGGATATCGCTCCACTGCTGCGTACAGTGGAATCAAGCGTGCTGGAGTTGAACGAGATGTATCGTAAAATTCTGATGATTACCTCCAATAAACCGGACCCCATGAGGGATTATCAGCTGGAAACGCGCATTCCAGAGATGGTTGAGGTATTCAAGCGGCAGGCAGACATTCTTCGATCGGTTGCTGACTACCTGGAGAAGGCGACAGGTGAACAGAGCGATAAGGTCGCCATTCTCCATGCCATGGTGATTCAGTTAGAGGACATGGCGGCTAGACCGGAAACTGTGCCCAAGCGTCTGGACACCTTTAAGATCAATGTAGGCGGGTTAGGGACCTGGATTCTTTCCGTCCGTGAGCAGCCGATCTCACTGGATTACGTCCTGGTATCCTCACCGGATCAGAAGATGCCGAAGGCAGAGGCGACGATGCTGCAGCAGATGAAACATGAAATGGGCGCTTATGTCGCTTCGTATACGGAGGATTATGACAGCATCGGAAATGTTGAACAGAATAAGGATTCCATTACGGTGTGGATTACAACAGGACGCGATCAGGCACAGGTTCTGAAAGGTCTGATTGATGTTTCCTTTACACCGGAAACCGATATATCCGTTCAATTGCGCCTCGTTCCGCCTAATATTTTGCTGCCTGCCACGCTTGCCGGGGAAGGACCGGACGTTGCCATGCAAATGGGCGAAGATATTCCAGTGAATTACGCCATGCGGAATGCAGCGGCAGATCTGAGTACATTCCCGGATTTTGAACAGGTTGCGAGCCGATTTCGCGCAAGTGGATTGACGCCATACCAATTCAACAACGGAGTGTATGCACTTCCGGAGCAGCAGCATTTTCCAATGTTGTTTTATCGAAAGGATATTCTGAAGGAGCTTGGCCTGGAGCCGCCAAAAACGTGGCAGGATGTGTATAATGCCATTTCGGTGCTGCAAAAGCACAACATGGAGTTCTACCTGCCCATTGAGGATACGACGAACAATGCCAACATGGTACCCAACGCAACCTTTGCCATGCTGCTCTATCAGAACGATGGCGAATTTTATTCCGCAGATCAGAAGGAAAGCGCGCTCAATTCGGAGATCTCCATGGACGCATTCAAGCGTTGGACCCAATTTTATACCAATTACAAATTCCCTCTGAAGGCTGATTTTCCAAACCGTTTCCGTACCGGGGAGATGCCGATTGGTATTGCGGATTACACCACCTACAACATGCTGACGGTCATGGCACCGGAAATTCGAAACCTTTGGGATTTTACGATCGTTCCTGGCACGCAGCTGGAGGACGGGACTATAAGGCATGAGGTGGCAAGTGCCACAAGTGCGGTCATGATGCTGGAAAACGCAAAGAACAAGGAAGCTGCCTGGGAGTTCATGAAGTGGTGGACCGACAAGCAGACTCAGATCGAATATGGCAGAGAGATGGAAGGGTTGATGGGGGCAGCGGCGCGCTACCCGACTGCCAATATTGAAGCGCTGGAGCAGCTGCCATGGCCAGTTAAGGATTATCAAAACCTGAAGAAACAGTGGGAGTGGGTAGAGGGCATTCCTCAGGTTCCCGGCGGATACTTTACGGGCCGACATCTGGACAACGCATTCCGCAAAGTGGTCAATGCCAATGAGAATCCACGTGAAGCCTTGGCTGATTATGTCCTGTACATTGATGATGAAATCGAGCTCAAGCGCAAGGAATTTAATCTGAAGTAGAGAGAAGGGAGGGTAACGGTTGCACGCAGAAACCACCAAGTCATCCACTGCTCCTGCCATCACCACAAGGCAGAGCAGCTGGTGGTCCCTTTTGAAAAGGGATTTATACCGAAGCAGGCACTATTATGTGCTGATGGCACCGTTTATGCTGATCTTTTTCCTGTTTACTGTCATTCCGGTGGGCATCTCGCTGGGGCTCAGCTTTTTTCACTTCAATATGCTGGAGCTGCCCCGATTTGTCGGCTGGCAAAATTATTCACGGCTGTTTTTGAACGATGATGTTTTTTTGATTGCACTTAAAAATACGCTGCTGTTTGCCGTGATTACGGGACCTGTCAGCTATATTGCCTGTTTTTTGTTTGCCTGGATTATCAATGAGCTGTCACCCAAAATCCGTGCAGTCATGACACTTGTATTCTATGCACCTTCCATTTCAGGGAACGTTTTTTTTATCTGGTTAATCGTGTTCTCGGGAGACAGCTACGGATACATGAACGGTTTCCTGATGCGTCTCGGCGTTATTCTTGAACCGATTCAATGGCTGTCGAATGAGAAGTACGTGCTGGCCATTGTTATCATCGTACAGCTGTGGCTCAGTCTCGGAACGAGTTTCCTTGCCTTTATTGCCGGACTACAGACCATCGATCGGTCCCTGGTGGAAGCGGGTACGGTGGACGGTATCAAAAATCGGTGGCAGGAGCTTTGGTATATTACGCTGCCTTCCATGAGACCCCAGTTGATGTTTGGTGCGGTCATGCAGATTACAGCTTCATTTGCCGTGGCCGAAATCTCCATCGCACTGGCTGGTTTCCCGAGCGTTAACTATGCAGCACATACCGTTGTAACCCATTTGATGGATTTTGGAACCATTCGGTTCGAGATGGGCTATGCGTCGGCGATAGCGACCGTTTTGTTCGCCCTCATGCTGGGAACGAACGTGCTGACACAAAAAATGCTTAGAAAGATAGGTGAATGACAATGACCAGCAAGGTACGTGCCGTTTTCGGCATGCCAAGAAGACTCAATCGGTCATTTACCGTCAGTCTGATGCTGTTTGTACTGCTGGGTCTGTTCGGCTCATTTATGGTATTGCCGCTGATCTATACGGTCAACAATGCCTTTAAACCTCTGGATGAGCTGTTTATTTTTCCGCCGCGATTCTGGGTGAACAATCCGACGATGGAAAATTTCGCGGATCTGATCAATCTGATGGGCAACTCCTGGGTTCCTTTATCCAGATACATTGCCAATACGCTGTTAATTACGCTGCTGGGAACGGCAGGACATATCCTTCTCGCTTCCGCAGCAGCTTATCCGTTGGCGAAATACCGATTTCCCGGTTCAAATGTACTGTTTACGATCGTGATCCTGTCGCTGATGTTCTCACCACACGTCACGGCAATTCCAAACTACATGGTGATGTCCTGGCTTGGATGGATCAACACCCATGCATCCATCATTGTGCCTTCTCTCGCATTCTCTCTAGGTCTGTTCCTGATGAAGCAGTTCATGGAGCAGATTCCGGATGCGCTGCTGGAGGCAGCCAAAATCGACGGGGCGAACGAATACCGTATATTCTGGAGCATCGTCATGCCTAACGTGAAGCCCGCTTGGCTCACGCTTATGATTTTACAATTTCCAGCATTATGGGGAACAGACGGCGGAAGCTTCATTTACAGTGAAAACCTGAAAACGCTGCATTATGCGCTCAGTCAGATTACTCAGGGTGGTATCGCCCGGGCAGGTGTCGGTGCTGCGGTAGCACTGCTGCTCATGATTGTACCGATTACCCTGTTTATCATCTCCCAGAGCAGTGTTATGCAGACGATGGCAACTTCCGGGATGAAAGAGTAGAAGGGGGGCAGCAACATATTGAACAGCGTGTGGAAAAAATGCGGATGGCTCACCCTGGGCCTTGCCTGCCTCCTGGGCTTGGGAAGCGCAGCGTCAACGGCTTTCGCCGATGGTCAGACGAGTGCGTACAATTATTCCTACTGGGGAGATGCGGTTCGTTCTCCTGCTGCATATGAGGCGACAGGAATTGTTACGGGCAAGGAACTGGATATTGGTATGTTCAAAGAACCGAACGATATGCACGTCACTGCTGATCAGCGGGTGTATGTGCTGGATTCCGGCAACAGCCGTATTGTCGAGCTGAATCAAGAGATGAAGCTGACAAGGGTTATCGATTCTTTTGATCATGATGGAACGAAAGACAAGTTCAAACTTCCACAGGGATTATACGTATCGGACAACGGGCAGCTGCTCATAGCGGATACGGGTAACCAGCGGGTAGTGCATCTGGATAAGCAAGGTCAACTGATCAAAATGGTGGAACAGCCACAATCGGAGCTGCTGAAGCCAGACTTTCAGTTCAAACCACTGCGGGTGGTTATGGATAAAGGCGAACGAATCTATGTCATGGCTGAAGGTGTCTTCGATGGCTTTATGGAGTTTAATTCCGATGGAACTTTTGCTTCCTTCATTGGAGCCAACAGAGTCCAGGTTGACCCGGTGGAGTATTTGTGGAAACAGTTTGCAACTCGTCAGCAGCGCAGCCAGATGGTCATGTTCACACCAACCGAGTTCACCAATATGGACATGGACGGAGAGGGCTTCATTTATGCAACGAGTGGAGACAAGACCGGATTACCGATCAAAAAACTGAATGCACAGGGCTTGGACATTCTGAGAAGGGAAGGATATTATCCACCTCAGGGTGATTTGCTGTACAGCAATGAGAAGGGGCCTTCACGTCTCATTGATGTCGACGTTGGAGACAGCGATATGTATTCCGTGCTGGATGCCAATATGGGACGGATCTTCACCTATAACGGGGACGGATATTTGCTACACATGTTCGGAGGTATCGGAAATCGGCTTGGACAATTCAACACTCCTATTTCTCTGGAACGTGTGGGGGATCGCATGCTTGTCCTGGACAAAGCGCTCGGGGAAATCACCCTATTCCAAACCACTGAATACGGACGTACGCTTCATGAAGCTGTACGCAGTTATTTCAATGGAGACGAAGAGGGTTCTGCCGCGAACTTTGCCAAAGCCGCAGATATGAATGCCAATCTTGAATATGCCTACGCAGGTATCGGAAAAGCGCTGTTGCGTCAGAAGGAGTATGCGCAATCCACGCAATACTTTAAGCGAAGCATGGAGAGAGAAGGGTATTCCAAAGCGTTTCTCCTGTATCGAAAAGAACTGCTCCGCGAGCATTTTTCATGGATCATGTCCGGACTGTTATTGGTCGTTATCGTGCTAGTGATCACGTTCCTAGTCCGCAGGCAGAGAAGGGGGAGCACACATGCAAGCATCAAGTAAACAGCTGATCCAATATCCGCTCCATCTCATTTTCCATCCATTTGACGGATATTGGGAGCTGAAATATGAACGAAATCAGAGAACAACGCTGATGATCGCATGGATCATTCTTGCTGTACTCATGGTGACAACGATTCTCCAGTCCCAATACAGCGGTTTCCTGGTGAACTTCAACAATCCGAAACGACTGAACAGTCTGATGGAAATGGTGTACGTCATTGTCCCGGTGCTGTTCTGGTGCACAGCAAACTGGTCGTTGACTACCCTTATGGACGGTGAAGGCAAATTTTCTGAAATCTTCATGTCCACCTGCTTCGCATTGGTTCCGCTGATTTTGATACAGTTTCCATGGATTTGGCTCAGTCTGATCATTTCCAGTCAGGAAACCGCCTTTTATTATTTCTTTAACATGGCTGCCACGGCCTGGACGGTATACCTGCTATTTGTCGGCAATATGACGGTGCATCAATACTCACCCGCCAAAACAGTGCTGACCATGCTTTTGACGCTGGTTGCCATGGCATTCATGGCCTTTCTCTGCCTGCTGTTCTTCAGTCTGGTGCAGCAGATTGTGTCCTTTGCAGCCACCATCTATCAGGAACTTGTACTTCGGGGCTAAGGAAGGAGAATGGAGATGAACTATGACGTGGTCAAAAAAATGATCGTAATCCTGCTCGTATTCGGCCTGTTTCTTAGCGGATGTCAGTCTGGTTCTGCGCCTGTAACCAGGATGTCAGCGAATGCAGATGAGCAAGCGGAAGTGCCTGTGCTGCCACCTGGAGAGAAGCTGGTATCGTCTTTCAGGGATGCCCGTCTCCCGGATATGCTCGGGCTCGTTCAGAATGACGAATTACAGCTACTCATTCAGGAGGATACAGCCGAAATCGCGGTGGTTCACAAGCGAAGCGGGCAGGTCTGGCGCAGCAATCCCGAGGAGCGGAATCTGGATGCGCTCGCTGCAGGAATTAATAAGGACCTGCTGTCGGCGCAGGCCAAACTCACCTTTTACAACAGCTTGGGACAGAGCAGCTCGGTCAATTCCTATACCGATAGTGTAGCTCATCAACAGATAAGCTACGAATTGTTGCCAAACGGCGTTCGGGTGAATTACCAGTTTGGAAGCGATGAGAGTTCGATTGATGATCTGCCTGTAAAGATCAGCAAAGAGCGATTCGAGCAGAAGCTGCTTGCTTCGCTCGACAAGGCCGGGCAGCGGGCTTTGAAGATTGGATATGCGCAAGATAAGGGAGAGGACGTCTACGTAAGGAATGACAAAGCGCTGCAAGGGCTTCAGCTGACGCGTGCCCTGAAGGCTTTTGAAACAGCCGGATACACCTCTGAGGACCTTGAACTGGACAATGCCGAGCATGGCATAGAACAGGAGAAGAGCGGCCCCCGCATGTTTATGGTTTCCATCGAATACGAGCTGGACGGGGAATCATTGGTTGTACGTGTTCCAGCAGCAGACATCCATTTTCCTGAGCAATACCCGATTAACAGCATTTCTGTACTGGATTACTTTGGGGCAGGTACAGCGGAACAGGAAGGATCTCTGTTTGTTCCTGACGGTTCAGGAGCGCTCATTCATTTTAATAATGGAAAAGTTCAATACCCTTCCTATCAGCAGGACATTTATGGACCGGATCTAACCATGAAGCTTCGGGAAGTGGATTCCTCCGAGGAAAGAGCCAGGCTGCCGGTATTCGGTCTCATTCGCGAGGGCGGCGCATTTCTTGGCATCATTGAAGAGGGTGCAGCAGCAGCCGTTGTAAATGCCGATATCAGCGGAAAGCTGAATAGCTACAACAATGTGTATCCAAGCTTTTACGTTGTAAACAAGAGTGATGTAACTCTTCAGGCCAGCGACATGGTACGCACACTTCCCAAGTTCCAGAAGAAGCCGACCGCATCCGATTTTGTCGTTCGTTATGCTTTTGCTGGGGCAGAGAAAGCCTCTTATTCCGGTCTGGCTTCCTTATATCGTGACTATTTAACCCAGACGAACGGTCTTCCAGCGAAGCAAACGACTGAGGCTGATAAAGACATTCCATTTTACTTGAAGCTTATCGGCGGAATGACGACCAAGAAACATATGCTGGGCATACCTTACGACTCCACTGAAGCCTTGACCACCTTTGATGAAGCCCGGCATATCTTGTCGACCCTGAAAGGAAAACAAGTGTCCAACATCCAGGTTCGTTATGCAGGTTGGTTCAACGGGGGACTTCAACATCAGGTGCCGGATTCCATCCATGTGGATGGAGCGATTGGAGGAAGAAAAGGCATGCAAGCATTCAGTGAGTATACCCGTGAAGAGGGAATTGGATTTTATCCCGATGTGGCTGTTCTGAATGTACACTCCAAGAAAGGATTCAGTCCTTCCAAGGAGGCTTCACGTACCCTTACGCAGGAACCTGCGCTTCTGTATCCTATGGATCCCGCAAGACTGCGGCGTGACCGGGATCGACTCCCGTCCTATATCCTCTCTCCACATTTGCTGGATGATGTGACTCAAGACATGTTGAAAGCGCTGCAACCTTTTGAGCTAGGTGGACTGTCTCTGCGTGATCTCGCAGAGCAATTGAACAGTGACATGAATCCCAAAAAATTGATGGATCGTACAGGCGCGCAAACCGCGGCCACCGAAACCTTGAAGCAGATTGCACAGCAAGGTATACCCGTTGTCGCTGAAGGAGGGAATGCTTATTCCCTGCCATATGTGACAGGTCTGACGGATGTACCGATGTCCAGCAGCCGCTTCAAATTGGAGGATGAAGAAATTCCGTTTTTCCAACTGGTTACACATGGGGGGATCAGCTATACAGGTGCTGCTTATAATCTGTCTACGTATACCGATGCGAGAGAGTACGTGCTGAAGCTCGTGGAGTACGGCGCAAGTCCTTATTTCACTTGGTTTAACGCACCGAATCATGTCGTTAAGGAAACGGATTATGACTATCTGTATGCTGCACATTATGAACAATGGATGGATCTGGCAGCCGAAATGTATGAAGAGGTCAATCTGGCCAATCGTGCATTTGCAGGATCTCACATGGTATCCCATGAGAAGCTTGCTGAAGGCGTGTTCCAGACGACCTACGAAAACGGCGGGTTTGCGATAGTGAATTATAACGACTTCCCGGTACAGGCAGCAGGCCAGACCGTGGAAGCCAAAAGTTATGTGACAGGTGGTGAGCAGCTCTGAAAGCGCTATTGAGAGGGAAGTGGGGACGACGGACCTATGCCCAGCAGAAGGCTGCCTGGGGAGTCATCTACGTGCTTCCTTGGCTCATCGGGTTTGTACTGTTCTTCTTTGTTCCATTGCTGGCTTCTCTTCGTTACAGCATGAGCACCATCCAGGCAAACGCGGAGGGCATATCCATTCAGTTCACGGGTCTTGCCAACTACGTCCAGGCATTGACGGTAAATACCAGCTTCAACCGGGCACTCATTGAATCCATAACGGATGTAGTAGTCAATGTGCCGTTAATCGTTATTTTCAGTTTGTTTCTGGCTGTGATTCTCAATCAGAAGTTCCCGGGTCGGGCGATCGCGCGGTCCATCTTTTTCCTTCCGGTTATTCTGGCATCAGGGGTCATTATGTCATTGGAAAGCACTAGCCTGATCGAGGCTGTAAATCAGAACAGTACTGGCGGCAGTGCCTTGGGTACATTTGAGCTGGAAAGCCTGATGCTGGACGCCGGGCTGAGTGAGTGGGTTGTGACGTATTTGAGCGGGGCTGTAGACCGCATTTATCAGATCGTTAGTCAGTCAGGTGTCCAGATTCTAATCTTCCTGGCTGGCATCCAGACCATATCACCTCAACTGTATGAGGCATCCAAAATGGAAGGTGCTACGGGATATGAAGCCTTCTGGAAAATTACATTTCCGATGGTCAGCCCGCTTATTTTTGTCAACGTCATCTATACCATTGTGGATTCGTTTGCCAACAATGCCATGACAACGCTTATTCGGGACACGGGTTTTGTGAAATTTGATTTTGGATTAAGTTCAGCCATGGCGTGGGTGTATTTCGTGGCCATTGCTATCATATTGGTGCTCGTATCCCTCATTTTCTCCAAACGTGTCTTCTATCAAGATTAGAAAGGGGGTTGTTCGGATGATAATGTCCAGACTGTTTTCACTTGAGCAGTGGAAAAGCTGGCTCTGGTCCATCGTGCGATTCACACTGATTGCCGGGCTATCCTTCGTGATTCTGTTTCCCATATTTCAGAAAATATCAACGTCCATCAAGGATAAGAGTGATTTGTATTCAGCCGTTGTGGTCTGGATTCCACAGAATTTCTCCTTCGATAATTTCCGGGAGGCTATTCGTGTCATGGATTACTGGGCAACGCTGCTCAATACGTTTGCGTTATCCGCAACCACGACCATCTTGACAACGCTTTCCTGTGCACTCGCTGGATACGGTTTTGCCCGTTTGAAATTTAAAGGCAGCAACCTGTTATTTGCCGGGGTCATCCTAACGATTCTGGTTCCACCCACCACGATTCTCATTCCGGTGTATCTGAATCTAAAAAGCTTCGATCTCATGGGAGCCATGACACTGATTTTCGGCAAACCCATGAATTTGCTGAATACGTACTGGCCGTTTATCCTGACCGCCCTTACAGCGAATTCGCTAAAAGCAGGCTTGTATATCTTCATCTTCCGCCAGTTTTTCAGAGGTATTCCCAAAGAGGTAGAGGAGGCGGCTTACGTCGATGGTGCAGGCATCAGCCGTACATTTGCACGCATTATGCTGCCTAACGCCATTCCGTCGATCGTTACAGTGCTGCTTTTTTCCTTTGTATGGCAGTGGAATGACAGCTTCTATACGACAACATATCTGACATCCAGTAAAGTCATGTCAACCCAGCTTTCTTCCCTTCCTTACAATCTGGCCCAGCAGGTAAGCGACGGAGCATCCAAAGCCGATCCATTCTATCTAAGCATGATTCAGGATACAGGTATTTTGCTGGCGATCTTGCCTTTGATCATCATTTACCTGTTTGTACAGCGTTATTTCGTTGAAAGTGTAGAACGTACCGGAATCGTTGGATGATATATAGTCCAACTAGAGGATATTTACACTGGCACTCCGCTTGACAGAAGAACCTTCCGATCGCTGTTATCCCCAGATTTTTTTGATTCCCTTCTCCAAAGGGAAAATCCGGGGATAAAGGCGACCTCTTCGCTTCTCCAGGTTTCTTCAGTCCTCTCCGTTATTGTGTAAATGTTTAGTTGAACATATATAGGAGAGGAGGTGATGGCGTCTGTTTCAACGATTAACAATTTGATGATACAGGAGGGATAATATTTGAAAAGATTGTTGATCCCATTTAAATGCATGCTCGTTCTTGCTTTGCTGTTGTCCATTACACCACTCGGACCGGGACGCGCGGAAGCTTGGGTCGGCATGCCAATGGGCAAGCTTCACGTTAATGGAAAGAACCTGGTTAACAGTAATAATCAACCCGTCGTACTGAGTGGTTGGCATCAGCCCTCAGGTGCTTATTGGACTTACCAGAACAGTAACTATTATCTGAATCTACATGGCAATAACCGCCATGCTGCCACATTGGCTTATCTAAAAGACATTACGGATACATTCACAAGTACCAGTCCAAAGTACGGAAGCAGCCACGGCTGGAATATGAATCAGATTCGTCTGTTCATCGACCGGGAAGACATGGGAGATGTGGCAGCAGGCACTTACAATTTTGCAGGTGTACAAACGGTAACGCAAAATGTCATTATCCCTTATATTCAATATGCCAAAACAAAAGGCGTCTATGTCACGCTCGGTCTTGACTTCACTTTGAAGGATGACCAGGCTACCACCTCAGCCAATCTGCAAAAGTTTAACGAGATCTGGGGTTATCTTGCTTCCCGGCCAGAAATCAAAAGTGCAGACAATGTGCATTTTGAGCTGATTAACGAGCCTGTAAAATCATATGCGAACGGGCATTGGGGCGGCTACAACGGGGAGAATGACTTCGTGGATCACTGGAACGACCTACGCAATTTCCAGAATTCCATCATATCCACGATTCGCAGTAAGGGCGCAGACAACGTGATCTGGGCAGCAGGCCTCGGATACAATCAATTCTATAGTTTGACGGCGAGTCATCCTCTAACAGATCCGCTGAACAACTATGGTTATGCGGTTCATTGGTATCCGGGATACGGTGCCCATGACGATATGTCGATTCTGCAAGATCAGTGGAATACGAATGTGAAGGCTGCGGCCGATAAATATCCAATCAACATCACCGAAGTAACATGGTTCAAAAAGAAAGCGGGAGATTCGGAATACTGGAATCTGTTCAACGGCAGCAATGAAGGATTTGGAAACAATACGAAGACCATTTTCAACGCAGCTGGAAATGTCAGCATTGCAGCACACATGAACGGATTTATTTTAGATGCTGGACAACGAAGCTCCTTTGCCGACCCTACGGCAGGCCTAAAATGGGATGGCGATGCTTCACGGAGCGCGATGGGAAGGTTCCTCTTCGAATGGTTTTATGAACGTGCACAGACCTACCCGAACGGCGGCAATCCGTCAACCGGTCTGATCCCGGGTGCGACCTATAAGATTGTAGCCAGACATTCGGGGAAAGTAATTGATGTGCCGGGCGGGGTGAATGAGAACAATCTGCAGCTTCAGCAATGGTCCGATCTGGGAGGCAATCCTCAAAAGTGGGTCCTGAACCAGATTGCGGGTGGGATCTATAGTTTGACGAGTGTGAATTCGCCCGATAAGGTCATCGACATTCGGAATGGAACCAGTAACAATGGAGAAGCGGTTCAGCTTATGAGCAATTTGAATACCACAGCGCAGCACTTCAAAATCAATGATCTGGGCAATGGGTATTGGAGTATTATAAACGTTAACAGCAATAAAGCCATTGAGGTAACAGGTTCTGCGACGACAGATGGTGCAAAATTGCAGCAAAATACCTTTACCAATGCGACCAATCAGCAATGGAAGTTTGTTGCAGTCAATTAAACAGCATGTACAAGTAAGGACCTCCACGGCCATAACATGGCTTGGAGGTCCTTACTTGTATTCAGGAGTGGTAAGCAGCAAAAACATTGAAAACTAGCAGACAGTTTTGAGTTTGCGGACTTTCTTCTATTTAATGAAGCTGGATCTTTTTAATTGGATTTTAAGGATTTGTACCAAAAAGAAGAAGTTGTACCTTCACCTAGCGCAAATGAAGGGTGTATCATTAACAGAACACTTTTGTAAACGCTTACCAAAGGAGGAGGTACATATGAAGCACCTATGGTCCAAATTCTCGCCGTTGTTTCGCAGATTCATGGTTTCTTATCTGATTGTTCTCATGATTCCTCAAATTGCCGGATATGCCTCCTACAGAGCATCCATTGAAGCAGCGAGGACAAGTTCTATTGAGAACAGCTTAAAGTCACTTAATCTTGGCAAGGAAATTATTGAACGTAATCTTATGCAGGTCGAGGATTTCACAAGACAGTTAGCCATTAACCAGGATTTATACCGTTTAATAGCCGATCCTAAGCCGCAGGATGCTAATAATGTCTACGGTTTGAGCCGCATGCAGCGCAGTCTGTCCATGTACAGCAGCACCAATGAGTATTTGTCTCATTTCTTCATCTATATTCCCAATTATAATGTCATTATTACGCCTACGACGGTTTACTACCGACCTGAACATTATTTTGCTGCCAATCGCCTGGAAGGCGTGACGTTCGACGAGTGGAAAGACAACATCTTAAAAAAGCCGCATTTAAATGAAATCATTCCCCTGCAAAATTACAAGAAGGAGATTCGCAGTAATGTGCTTGTGGACGCTCCTGCCATTACGTTTCTTCAATCGCTTCCATTAAACAGCTTCAACAAACCACAGGCTACAATCGGCGTCATGATTGATGAGGATAAGATGGCGAGCTTGACTCACCATATTGTAGAGCAATATGGAGGATGGACACTGGTGACAGACTCCAATGAGAATATCATTTTTTCGAGCGGCCTGAATAAAGACGAGGCAAACAAATTAAAGGTTATGACTGCCGGCAAGGAAGATGAAGCGAAGCCTATGGGCGACGGACGTCTGCTGATTTCCATTCACTCCAATCAAAACGGTTGGAATTATATGGCTGGTATTCCCGAACGTGCGCTGATGGTCAAGGCAGATCAAATCAAGCAGGTTACCTTTACCTTTACGCTAGCAACGCTTGGTTTCGGATTGTTGATTGGGCTTCTACTTGCTTACCGAAACAGCGCTCCGATTCATCGGCTTCTGTCCGTGTTCCGGGAACAGGATATCGTGCTGCCTGGAAAGGCAGGCAACGAATATGATTTTTTGGCAAGCAACATCACCAGCCTTATTACCAATAACCATTTACTCAAGAATGCATTAAATGAGCAGATTCCCATGCTGCGGGACGGGTTTATCAAGCGTCTGCTGACGGGTGAGTTTTACACCATCCGTGAGTTGGAGGCGATTTCTTCCCAGACCGGCATATCCCTTCATACCAGCCGGGGCTTTGTGGGAATCCTGAAGGTAGACGGTTATGGCAGTCCGGATAGCGAAGAAATTATTCAAGAACTAAGCGTAGCGAGACTCATCGTGCGCGAAACCATGACCACATGGCATGCCGACGTGCTGATAACAGACTGGGGGACAGATCAGATTGCTTTTGTGCAACCGCTTAGCGAAGAACCTTCAAACACTCCCTTGCACACTGCTGTATCTGAACTGAGCAAACGGATGAATGCTGTATACAGGGATTATCGGGTATCCACCACGATCGGAATTGGTTCTTCTTATGAGGATTGGAATGATGTTGGCCGATCGTTTAACGAAGCCAGACAAGCGTTGGAATATGCCATTCATATGGGAGCAGAACATCTGGTGAGATTCGAAGATACCATAAAGGAAACCGAATTGTACTACTATCCGATTGAGTCCGAACAGCGTCTGCTAAATACGCTGAAGGCGGGAGAAATGGAAGAATCTGATCGTGTTTTGGATCAGTTGTTCAGCCGAAATTTTACAGAACGAGAGCTGTCTTATGACATGACACAGCAGTTCGTTGTGGAACTAAAGGGAACATTCCTGAAGTTGGAACCCAAGATCATGCTGGACGAAGCGCTTGTCGATGAGTTTAAAAATCGGATTGCGGCCATTCAGGTAACGGACAGTGTTGGCATACTCCGGGACAAGTTTCATCAACTGGCGAAAGACGTCTGCCGGGACGTACAACGCAAAAAATCCAATATGCATGCGGAAATTGTTAACGAAACGATCGCTTATATTCAGAAACGCTATGCCGATGCCACCTTAACGGTATATCGGATTGCGGAACAAATGGGGAAACCGGAAAAATATATCTCGCAATTATTCAAGGAGTACACCGGAGAGAACCTTTCCGACTATGTGGAAGTGGTACGAATTAACAAAGCTGCTGAACTGCTGCGTGAGAGTCAGCAGACGATTGATGAGATTGCCCTGACAACCGGATATAACAGCGCGCATTCGTTCCGAAGAGCCTTTAAGCGAGTCCGGGGGGTCTTGCCTAGTTCATTTCGCCAGATGGAGGATCAAATAAAATGAAGCTGCCACAATCATTATCACCAAACAAAGCGGAAACCACAGAAAAATCAAATTGAAAAGTAAAGCAGTATCAGGCTTCCCGGCCTATTTGTCCTTGAATCGTACCTCTTCGATTAAAGTGTACCTTTACGCGACAAGGGGGTCCCTCTTATGATTACGAACAAGAAAGCGCTATCAAAAAAGAGGGCCTTATTCATATTAGGCTACCTACTGGGGGGATGACTCTGAGAACGACAACTTCGAATGGCAAAATGGTAGTGAAACAAGGCAGGCGCTCTGCGGTGAAACGAGTCTTGTCCAGAAGCTGGAGGAGGCACTGGCAGCTATACCTGTTGATGATTCCTCCGGTCGCATACTTCCTTATTTTCAAGTATGTGCCCATGGTTAATGCAGTGCTCGCTTTCAAAGATTACAACGTGATCAAGGGGATTTGGGGAAGTCCGTGGGTAGGCACCAAATATTTTGAGCTGCTTTTCCAAAACCCCGCGTTCGCTACTCTCATCAAAAACACGCTGTATATTTCGTTTTACAGTTTGGTCGTGGGTTTTCCGGTCCCGATATTGCTGGCACTGGCGTTGAACGAAGTCAAAAACGCCCGATTCAAGAAAACGGTACAGATGGTTACTTATGCACCTTACTTTATTTCTACGGTTGTCATGGTATCCATTATCATGCTGTTCCTATCCCCGCGGCTGGGCATTGTGAACACGATTGCAGGGGCACTTGGATTTGAAGCAGTCAATTTTCTTGGAGAGCCTGGGCTGTTCCGTTCCATCTATGTGTTTTCTGATGTCTGGCAGAGCATGGGATATTCGGCAGTCATTTATTTGGCAGCACTTGCGGGTATTGATCCTTCATTGTACGAGGCAGCCAAGGTTGACGGAGCTAACCGGTTTCAGAAAATGTTGAACATTGATCTGCCCGGCCTGCTGCCGGCGGCAGTCATTATCCTGATCCTGAGCGTTGGCAATATCATGGCGGTTGGATTTGAAAAAATTTATTTGTTGCAAAATCCGTTGAACCTGTCCGCTTCCGAAATTATTTCCACATATGTGTACAAGATGGGTTTGCTGAATGCGAATTACAGCTTTGCTACCGCTGTTGGCCTCTTCAATTCGCTTATTAATCTGATTCTGTTGTTAATAGTCAATGCTGCCGCCAAGCGTCTGTCCAATACAAGCTTGTGGTAATGCGGCAAAAGGAAGGGGGATAAAAGATGAGCAAGTTGCACTCCCAAGCCGGTTCGGCGGTAAGTCGGAGGAGCACAATCAGAGAATCTTTTGGGGACCGGGTTTTTATAGCCATCATCTACGTCATTCTGACTGTAATCTTGATTGCGGTACTCTATCCACTGATTTATATCGTAAGCTCGTCCCTGAGCAGCCCGGCAGCAGTTACTTCAGGAAAAGTCTGGCTGTGGCCCGTTGATATGACACTGGACGGCTATAAGTCTGTACTGCGCAACGATCAGGTTATTATGGGTTATGCCAATTCGTTATTTTATACCGCAATCGGAACACTAATTAGTGTAGCGCTGACAATTATGATTGCTTATCCACTTTCCAAAAAAACCTTTGTTGGGCGCAATCCTCTCATGATGTTCATTACGTTCACCATGCTTTTCTCCGGCGGATTGATCCCAACGTATCTTGTGGTCAAATCCATGGGACTTATCGATACTCGCTGGGCGCTGTTGATTCCAAATGCCATTTGGGTGTGGCAAGTGATCATCGCACGAACCTTTTTTCAGAATTCAATCCCGGAAGAGCTGTCCGAGGCAGCTGATATTGACGGATGCAGCGATATTCGTTTCATTTTCAGCGTCATTTTGCCTCTGGCCAAACCTATCATTGCTGTTCTGTCGTTGATGTATGCCGTTGGACAGTGGAACGCATATTTTGATGCGCTAATCTATTTAAAAACGCAATCACTCTACCCGCTGCAATTGATTCTCCGCAGCATTCTGATTCTGAGCAACAGCACGGGAAATATGGATGTGGGAGAGATGGTGAAACAGCAGCAGATGGCCGAGTTGATGAAGTTCTCGCTCATTGTTATGGCCAGCTTGCCCGTACTCGTCATTTATCCGTTTGTTCAGCGATATTTCGTTCAGGGCATGTTGATTGGCTCCGTCAAGGGCTAGTTCACGACAATCATTCATAAGGGAGAGGGTCTATTTGAGAAAAACAGGATCATTCGTACTTGCTTGTATACTGCTTCTGTCACTGGCACTGGCGGGATGTTCATCCAGCGGGGAAAAGGGAGAGGGGGCTTCATCCGGAGACAACGCGTCCATTAACGTGTTCGCTCACCAAAGCTCGGATACCAACCTTCAAACGAACAAGTTTACGAAAAAAATGGAAGAGAAGTTCAACATTAAGATCAACTGGACGACCGTTCCTTTTGACGGTGCAGCTGAAAAAAGACAGATTTCACTGGCTTCGGGTGACTACCCTGACCTGTATTTGCTCATTCCATGGGTGGACCGTTTTTCTCAAACAGACCTGTTAAAATTTGGCCAGCAAGGTGTCATTGTACCGCTCAATGATCTGATTGATCAATATGCGCCGAATATCAAAAAGGTACTGGACAGCAGTGAGTATTATAAAGCCATGAATACTGCGCCCGACGGCAATATTTACGGTCTGACGGGCTTGAATGAATGTTTCCACTGTTCTTATCCGAACAAGATGTGGATGAATACCAAATGGCTGAAGCAGCTCGGCTTATCCGAGCCTACAACGACAGAGGAATTTAAGGAAGTGCTGAAAGCATTTAAAACCAAGGACCCGAACGGCAACGGTAAAGCTGATGAAGTCGCGCTAAGCGGTTCCATTGAAAATTTCGGTGTGCATATCATTCCCTATTTGATGAACGGGTTTATCTACGACGATGACAGAACCTATCTCATAGCGAAGGATGGCCGGGTTGAGACGGTTGCGAGTAAACCGGAGTGGAAGGAAGGACTTGCCTATATCAAGTCGCTGTACGATGAAGGCCTGATTGACCCCGGTGCGTTCACGCAAAATGTTGGGGCATTTAAAAAAATCGGAGATAATGCTGATGCGCAGCTTCTTGGTGCAGGTGCAGCCATGCACCCGTCTCTTTTTGTAAATACGGCAGAGGATTCTCCGTATGGGAAGGATTACAATCCGATTCCTCCTCTGAAAGGGCCGCATGCCAATTATGCAACCTATAACTATCCAATTGATCCTGGAGCATCGTTTGTACTCACAAACAAGGCAAGCGAAGAAACGCAAATTGCAGCCATAAAAATGCTGGATTATCTCTACACAGAGGAAGGAGCCATGAGCGCATATCTGGGTGAGGAGGGCACGAGCTGGCGCAAGCCGCAGGAAGGAGAAGTGGCCCTTAATGATCAGGTGCAGCCACTCTACAAAGCAATTCCACTCCCGACAGGAGAGGAGCCCCGTAATGACAGCTGGGGAGCGCTCAGTCAGTACAATCACCACAGAGCTTACCGGGATGCCGAGGTACAAGGCAAGGACATCTATGCGGGTGACGGATATGAGCGCCGACTTTATGAGGCGACACTGCTGATGGAAGGCAAAGAACCAGATGAGATATTTCCGCATTGGGCACTATGGGTGGATCCGGCAAATGCAGATGAAACAAGCATGATGCAGACGAATCTCAAGGATTATATTGACCAGAACGCCCTGCAGTTCATCACTGGAGCGAAGAGTCTGGAAAAGGATTGGGATGATTATGTGAAAGGGCTGGAGGGCCTCAATATCAATCGTTACCTTGAAATTATGCAGTCCGCGTATGATTCTTCAACCATTTCTAAGTAAGAAGAACAGGCATGATTGAGTTTTAGAATCATCTGTGCGAGCACAGACCGTCCATCTTCCTAAAAAACGGACCCGGTTCGCATTCCTTGCGAAATCAGGTCCGTTTTTTGGGAGATTGATACCCTTGTATGCGGTTATAATGATCTGCTTTAATATATGCGATAGCAGCCGCTCAATGCCAGCAGACTGAAGAAATAGAGACAATTGTCATAATACCTACGTTCGCCCTGGCGCAGAGGAGTGTTCCAAAACTGGTGCACGAACTGGCTGGAATGTGGACCGTCCGCAGCCAGAGATGCCATGGCATTGGTGGCGAGAAGTCCGATAGGATGCAGCGATGGCTCATCGAAAGGTTCACCATCGATGGTGTAACGACGATAATCGGATACTTGAATCTCACTGAAAAACGCCTGTATGCGATTGGACTGCTCCACTTGCCAACGATCCTTGCCAAACCATTCCCAGTCAAGGGCGATGTTAGCCGCAACCCGGTAAGCGTCACTGTAAAAATGTCTGAAATCTCCATGACGCTGAGGGGGGGCGGGTGTTCCGTCAAAATTGGCATACTCCGGCGAGAGCCCGGTCACCGGATGACATGCTTTGTGCAGGTACGCCCGGCTTGCTGCCGCAGCTTCTGTCCAAAACGCTTGATCGCATTCATCTGCGTACTTCGCAAACAGTTCGTAAAAATGGGGCAGATGATAGGAGGGGTCACTAAACGGTGATTCCGGTATGAATTTGATTAATTTGGTTTCCGCGTCCCACATGGGATCGCCCTCGCCATGTTCACCTTGATGCACGCAGGCGTGAAGGATTTTTCTCGCTTGCTGCGCATAATCATATGGCGCTGTTCCATCCCCCCATCGGTTGGAGGCAAAGAACAGGGCCATAGCAAAAAATTCTTCCCCGTCCGGAGCAGGGCCTTGCGATATCCGCGTGCCGTCAGGTTTGCAATGCCATGCAAAATAATCCTTGTATCGGCCATCGGTATGCTGCATGAATGTTTTCGAGAAATTCCAGAGTCGATCGAATTCTTCTTTTTTGTCCATTTGCACAGCCATCATCATGCCATAAGACATGCCTTCCGAGCGAACGTCGTGATTGCCGGTATCGAGAAGGTATCCTTTGTCCTCATCAATGGGGTAATAAATCCGCGTATTAGGGTCACCGTAGAACAATTCGGTCCAGGTGTCTTCAATTTTTGCTGTAATTTCTTCGTCGGAGTAGCCGTGCTCCAAAAACAGATTTCTGTACTTTGAAGTATTGTAAGCGCCTTCAGTTATGTGAGCCAAGTTATTTTCCTCCTTGATCGATCGTACTCGCTTTAGTATAGCATGCGGGTTATGGATCAAATTAAAGCATTTTCCTTAAAAATCTTAGTTTATTGGTCTGACCTATTGGCCCGAAGAAAAATATGCGCAATAATCCAATTGTGCTAACCGAAGTGAAATTTCAAAATAAATCATCACTATCAATTTACATGTCATATAAGAGTACTGATCTGCTGGAATACGTCATTTTTATTCCTTAGTTGGATGATAAAATTAAATTACACTCATACAAATATACCTATTATTCGTATTGGAGGTTCACAATGAAGGTATCGAATCGGAACAATCATCGAATGTGGTACAGCAAACCTGCGGAGGTGTGGAACGAGGCTTTGCCAATCGGGAATGGTCGTCTAGGTGCAATGATATTCGGTGGGATAGCTGAGGAGCGCTTGCAGTTGAATGAGGACTCCATGTGGTATGGCGGACCACGCGATCGTAATAACGAAGATGCACTGCCCAATCTGCCCCATATCCGCAAGTTAATAATGGAAGGGAAACTCCGGGAGGCTGAAGAGATTGCATCCATGACGATGGCCGGGCTTCCGGAAGCCCAGCGACATTATATGCCACTTGGGGAGCTGCAGTTATCATTCGGCAATCATGATGGTCCCATTGAGGATTATGTTCGGGAGCTTGATTTGGACCGGGGCATCTCCAGAGTTAGCTATCGAGTCAGTGGTATCTGTTATACACGTGAGCTGTTTGCCAGCCATCCGGATCAAGCCATCTTCATCCGAATTTCAGCAGACAAGAAGAGTGCATTGTCTGTAAAAGCCCGATTTAATAGACATAAGTGGAGGTACTTGGAGAAAACAAAGAAGTGGGAGCAGAGCGGGCTCATCATGCTTGGTGAATGCGGTGGTAAAGACGGAAGTTCCTTTGCGACTGTTTTGAAAGCGATACCAACTGACGGTGCCTGCAGGCTCCTTGGCGAGTATTTGCTGGTGGAGGACGCGAGCTCGGTCACACTGATGCTGGCTGCGGAAACGACTTTCCGCCAAAAGGATCCGGAATTGTACACTAAACGTCGCGTGGAAGAGCTTAGCCAGACTGCTTATGATACGCTGCTTGCACGGCATACATCGGATTATGGTGAACTGTATAACAGAGTTGCATTGAACTTGATCCAAAAGATTGACCGCCATGATCTTCCTACCGACGAGAGGTTAAAACAGTTTCAACAGGGAGAAGAAGATCCCGGATTGATCGAAACCTATTTTCAGTTTGGTCGATATCTGCTGATTTCCTCAAGCCGGCCAGGCTCTTTGCCAGCAAATCTTCAAGGCATATGGAATGACAGTTTTACGCCGCCATGGGATAGCAAATTTACCATCAACATTAACACACAAATGAATTATTGGCTCGCTGAAAACTGCAATCTAGCAGAGTGTCATGAGCCATTGTTCGATCTGATTGAAAGAATGCGTGAGCCCGGCCGAATTACGGCTCGGACGATGTATGACTGCCGGGGTTTCACTGCACATCATAATACCGATATTTGGGCAGACACGGCCCCTCAGGATACCTACCTTCCAGCTTCCTTCTGGCCGCTGGGCGCTGCTTGGTTATGCCTGCATTTATGGGAGCATTATCGCTATAGTCAGAATCGCATTTTTTTGGAGAAGGCTTACGAAACCATGAAGGAATCTGCACAGTTTCTCCTTGACTATTTGATCGAGGATGCAGAAGGACGCCTGATTACTTGTCCATCCGTTTCTCCAGAGAACAGTTACAAGCTGCCTAATGGCGAGATTGGGGTGCTTTGCGCAGGTGCTTCAATGGATTTTCAGATTATAGAAGCTCTGTTCACTGCTTGCATCCGCAGTGCCGAGTTGATCGGAAGAGATTCTTCATTTAGAGAAGAACTTGCTGCAGTCCTGGAGCGAATTCCGAAACCGCAAATCGGTAGAAGCGGACAAATTCAGGAATGGATGGAGGACTATGAAGAAGTGGAGCCGGGACACCGCCACATCTCGCATCTATTCGGGCTGTATCCTGGAGAAAGTTTCACGCCAGAACACACGCCGGAATTAGCGAAAGCAGCACGTACAACTCTGGAGCTCAGACTGAAAAATGGTGGTGGACACACCGGCTGGAGCCGGGCCTGGATCATTCATTTCTGGGCACGTCTTCAGGATGGGCAGAAGGCTTATGAAAATGTCAGGGCTCTCTTGGAGGACTCAACATTGCCCAATCTTTTTGATAATCATCCGCCGTTTCAGATTGACGGCAACTTCGGTGGGTCATCGGGAATTGCCGAAATGCTAATGCAGAGTCACACAGAGGTGATCCGGCTTCTACCTGCCTTACCCGACACCTGGTATGAAGGGAGTGTTCAGGGACTCAGGGCCCGAGGCGGCTATACACTTGATTTCTCCTGGATGATGGGGAGAGTTATTGAGGTCACCGTAAAAAGTGCAATTGATGGATTTTGTCAGTTGGAAGGCCCTGGACTTAAGTCTGTTTCCTTCCATGCAGAAGCTGGACGATCCTATACTTTTACTTAAACAGATTCCGTTCAATGTGTTGCTACAAGGTCCACTATCCGATGATTAAAAAACGATATCTTATCAGTGGGGGAAAGGATGATTTCCATGCAAGGCACCAGTGAGCCACTTTTGGACTTCGAATCACAAGCTTATCGTGATCTGATTTCAAAATCGCTGTTGAATAAGGGCCATAACGCGAGACTGAAAAGGGCAATTGAGAAAACAAAACGAGGGGCTCCAAGCTCTTGGTGCTGACAATGATCCTGCTGTCATTCTGCTGTTCAGCGTATTTGAGAACGACTGGAATCTGCAGGATCGCTTGGCACCTGTAGGTTGGCATTATAATCTCCCGATGGTAAGCGTAAAAGATGCGGTTGTGGAGCAGTTTCATCATACCCCAGCGGAAGGAGGCATCATTTCCAGAGAGCAATTCTTTCACGACATCTATCATCCAAGCAATGCCGGGCATTTTATCATGGCCGATTGTCTGGGCTGGTTATTCGAGGTAACGAATCATTCTGATCTGGACAAAGAAAAATTGGCGATGGATAAACCACCGCTAATCGGAAATGATTTTGCAGAAGTGAAGCTGCTGGATCGACTGAATGGCGACGCTATCGCCCGAATCGATGCGGGAGGCTTTGAGAAAATAGATACGGATCTGCAAATGGCAGAGATGGATGATCACGCCTTTGGCACTCCTCATTTCCCTAATAACTGGATGCACACAGGAGAGCGTGATGATGGAAATGGCAGCTTTAAAATGATCCTGCGGAGTAAACGAGTCATTCTCGTCTTCAAAGACTCAGGAAGCGACGAGTTCGGGATCGCCAATATAATCGTGGATGGTAAGCTGGTAAGAAAAGCCGACCCGAGCCAAATCAAGTGGACCCATTGTCATGCCGTGCTTCTGTTTGATGAAAAGGATGCCAGGGAGCACACCATCGAGATTGATATGGATGAAGGCCATGAGGCCAAACAGTTTACGATTCTAGGCTTTGGCTATGTCGATTAAAACGCGGTATGAAGCTTAACAAAGGTCCACTGGTTGCAAATGAAGAAAAGGGGAAGCCTGTAGCGAGCGCGAATTGGACTTCATCCATGCTTTCTTGAAAATTCGCCCAAGTGCTGCTTTTTGGAGTTCAAACAGAAAGAAACAGAACAAATAGACGGGAGCATTCCTACTGTGGCTGTGTGGCAGGGAGCGTTCTTGTCTTTTGTTCTAATACCCAAAAAATACATAGCCCTCATAGACTGTTAAGAACTCAGTTTTATCAAAACGCCATAAATGAGTAAAGCTTTGGATACTAAATCAAATATTGAATGTTGCAAAAGAGATGAAAGCTCTTGATAATTAAAAAGGTACACTTTTCCAGGGGATTTGCGTCAGAGTCCGTGGTCTAGGATAGCCCTATGGTTCGAAAGAAGGTAATGCTTCTCAATTACCAGGTTAAAAGATATGCATCATATGATACTATTGGTTTGAAATGAAACGTGAACAGATTCGCTGTCGAACACAAAACAAACTTCATTTAATGCGAAGGGGGAAACATGAATGATGGATGTTTTATTGGTGGATGACGAGCCATGGGTACTGGAAGGTTTGAGATCCATGGTCAATTGGGAAAAACACGGTTTTCGAATCTGCGGAGAGGCCGAGAATGGAAATACCGCCTGGACCATGATTGAGCTTCTTCATCCAGATCTGGTGTTTACAGATATTCATATGCCTTCCGTAAGTGGGCTTGATCTGATTGACCGTTCCAGGCACGAGCTCGCCAAACCACCGCGATTTGTCATATTAAGTGGATACGATAGCTTCGAGTATGCGAAAACAGCACTGGAACAGCGGGTGGAAGATTATTTGCTCAAGCCCATAGATGAAGCCGAAATTGAAACCGTATTGGAGCAGATGAGCCGTAAAATCCAGAAAGAGCAAGATTCAGAGAAATTGCATCAACGCGAGCGTGCCTTATATGTGAATTGTTTATTCAAACGCCTTCTTCAGGGTGAAGAAAGCAGCGAACTAAAAGCGGAAGTGGAAGAAATGCTGCAAATGGAAGGTCATGAGAATATGGCATGTCTTCTTATTGAAACAGATATGTGCAATGAGGAAGTGCATGCACGGTTGCGTAATCTTGCTGAGGCTCATTGGTCAGAACCCTTTACCGATGCCGAAGGAAGAATTGGCGTGTTCGCTGCTGAAATTGAAGATTCTCTGAAGCTGCTTGAGATGTTGGGGAGAAGTTTGTATGAGATGTACTCTACTCATGCGTCAATCATCGTTGCATTCGGACTAGAATCAGGCGGAGTAGATGCTATGCGGACAGCGTATGAAAAAGCACAATCTGCAGTCAAATGGAAGCGCTATCATCAAGAGTGGGGTATTGTTTATCATCAGGATTTGCCACAAAATAATGCCATGTCGAGTGTGAATCAAAAAGCGTTGACAAATCTGATGGAAACCATACTGTCCGGGGAAGAGGAGCGGTTGGAGGCAAAGGTACAAGCGCTGCTTGCCAAACCTGACTCAGGACAGCCTGTGTCGGAAATCGAATACGTCAGGGTTCAACTTCTTGCTCTTGAAATGGGTGTCCTCAAGAAACTGAAGGAGCTGGATGGAGATGTGGACCACTTTATGCTTCAGGTTCAAAATATGTCAGGCGGCATTAATGGAATAGACTCATATCCTGCGTTTTTGGAGTATGCACTTGTATTAAGTCTCAGCGCTTTGAAGACGTTACAGGAACAGCGAAAAGAAAAGGAATGCAACACGATTTTCTGTGTGGTGCAGTATGTCAATCAGGAGTTCAGGGAGAAGCTACAGCTTCAGGAGCTTGCACAGAAATTTCATATGAATGCCAACTATTTGGGGCAGGCATTTAAACAGCAGACCGGCAAAGCTTTTCGGGAGTATTTAAATGATAAACGAATTGAAGAGGCGAAGCGGTTATTACGTCAAAGCTGTATAAGTATTGCCGACGTTGCGGTAAATTCCGGTTATCCGAATGCTGACTATTTTGTAAGCCAATTCAAGCGAATGACTGGTATGGCACCTTCTGCATATAGAAAGCAGCAATAGGCCTTTCGGAAGATGAGATGAACGAAGGATGGCGATAGCAGACATGTTCAGACAAATCCGTTTCCGCAGCATCGTGAACGATATCCCGTTGAATTATAAGTTTATTCTGATCTATGTAATTGGAATTTTGCTGCCCATCATTGCGAGTAATTATTTGTTTATGGATCGTATGTCCGGGCTGATCAAGGAGCGGGAGGAGCACAATTTGCAAATATCGCTGGAGCGGGCAAGAAAGGACATTCATACCATGATTGATGGTGGCATTGCAGTCAGTCATGCCTTGATCACGGACAAATTATTGTCTGAATCCATGGATCGGGTGTATAACGGACAACTGGATTTTTACAGCACGCTCGATGATCAGCTGCGGCACCGGGTGACCTCCTACATTCCTGTGAACAACCAGATTCAGCGAATTGGCATTTATACCGATAATCCAACCATTGTGCCTGGAGGGGATTATTATTTTCTGGATAGTACGACGCGCTCCAGCACCTGGTTCAAGCAGTGGAAAGCGGCGGGGGAGTCCTTGCGCGTGCTCGCCTACCGTGATCAGGCAGCCAATGATCGGGCTGCGACTTCTTCTTACTTTAGCGTGATCGAAAAAATGGACTATTACAATGAGGACAGCTCTTATCAGAAACTGGTCCGGATCGATTTTTACCTCAATCGTTTCTATGACGTGATCGCCAGAGAAAAGAGTTCGCTGGATCTGTATCTGGTTAATGCCCAGAATCAAATCATCGTTTCTGCGGATGACAAATATCAGGGCGAGGTGGATAGCAATTATGCGTTGTTCGATATGAGCAAGGCGGCAGACAAAGACCTACATATTGTTTCAATTGGCAATGCCAGCTATGTGAAAGGCTGGAAGCTGATTGGTGTGCCTCAGGAAACGCGTGTCAAAGAAGCGATGCTATCCATGCAGCTCTATTTCGGCATGCTGGCCGGGATCATTACCCTGATCACTTCCATTTTCATTTATGTCATGCTGCGGTCCTACAATTATCGGGTAAAACGCTTGTCCAGACACATGCAAAAAGTCGGGAATGAGAAATTCGAGCTGATCAACATAGACGGTGGACAAGATGAGATTGGTCATTTGATCCGGAATTTTAATATGATGACTGCTCAGATCCATTCATTGATCAACAATGTATACAAGCTGGAAATTCAGCAACGGAGCCAGGAAGCCGAGCGTATCCGTGCCGAGCTTAATATGCTGCAAAGCCAGATGAATCCTCATTTTTTATTCAATACACTGAATGCGCTGCTTGTGGTTAGTGCCAAAAATAATTATACGGATGTCAAGGATATCATAAAGGACTTGTCCAAGCTGCTTCGTCGTCTCTTGAATTGGAAGGACGATGTGGTCACGCTGGAGGAGGAGATGAGTTTTACAGTCATGTACCTGGGGATTGAAAAATTCCGTTTTCGGGACAAGTTTGAGTACTACATTGAAATTACTGATGAGGCACGACAATATAAAATACCGAAAATGAGCATCCAACAATTGGCGGAAAACGCCTGCAAACATGGCATCCAGGCCATTGAGGGTCTTGGCTATGTGAGAATACGAGCTGAGGTCGTGAGGGAGCGTCTTCGTGTCGTTGTGTCTGATAATGGCAAGGGCATGGACAAGGAGCGTCTGCAAGAGGTTCTCTATCATATGCGAAGCAAGGAGGAAAGCGGAGGAAGCAATATTGGCATGCGCAACGTGTATCGCCGTCTCGAATTGTACTATGACGATAAAGTGAGTTTTAACCTGGTGAGCAGAATGGAAGAGGGGACTGAGGTCTCTTTCGAAATTCCGCTGCAGATGCTGGAACGTCAGGAAAAAGGGGGCATGGATAATGGCATTTAAAGTGCTATTGATTGATGATGAGCCATGGGCGCTCGAAGGCTTGCAGCTGTGGATTCCTTGGGAAAGTCTTGGCTTCGAGGTATGCGCCGTCTGCGGAAACGGGGCGGAAGGGTTGAAACAAATGGAGGAGCTGAAGCCGGACCTTGTCATGGTAGATATACATATGCCAATTATGGATGGACTGGAGATGATTGAGGAATGGCGGCGCAGAGGCAACTGGACAACCAAGTTTATTATTCTTACGGGGTATAGCGATTTCGAATATGCGCGAAAGGCACTTAAATTCAAAGTTTCCCGTTACCTGCTCAAACCATTGGATGATGAACAGGTGGAGTCCGAAGTTCTCATCATGAGACAGGAACTGCTCAAGGAGCAAGAGCAGCACCAAATTGGACAGATCGCACAGAGAGAGCAGAAAATGTTGACAATGAAAGAAGCGCTGATGGGCAGCACGCTTCCGGTAGAAGCTGCTCACTTAATGGAGTCGCTGTCCCGGGCAGCAGATGTCTGGAATGTATGCCTGATTCAGATGTCCGCTGAAGATTATGGCCGATGGAGCAGTCTTGCTGCGGAGTTTCTAAACGGGTGGGATGCCGTTTACTTGATTCGTTTGCGAAGTGATCTTGTTTCCATCGTGTTTGGCGAATTGGCCTCTGCAATCCAGGGAACGGAAGAAACGGTAAGAACGCGATTGGAGACACTAGCTCGCCGTTTGGCGGGCTTTCGTGTATTTATGGCGGTAGGCTTACCCGAATCTTCCCTCATTAGCATTAGCAATTCCCGAATTACAGCAGAGGAAGCGCTGCTGCATGCCTTTTATGAAGCGGAACGGAACAAGATTATAGAATATGAAGCGGTCAAGAATCACGCTTTTCAAAGGCACTACAATCAGGTAGAGCTGGTGGAGAGAGTACTGGGGGCGTTTCAGCTCATTGATCACACCAGTTATCAGTCCGCTGTGGGGTTTATTGAACAAACATTTCGTGAGACCAGGGTTCACCCGGAAGCTGCCCGGAAATTTGTGATATACCTTCTTCATGAAATTAGGGCGTATATGGGAGCAAAAATGGCGGAGAATTCAGCAGATTCAAACCGTCTATTCGAAATCCCGAATCTGGATGAAGCCCTTCTTACCTTTGATGATTTAATCGGCATGCTGCATTCGTGCGGAAGAGTCTGTTTTGAGCTTTTGCTTAAGGAGAACGCCTCAGAAGCGCAAGGCATTGTACAGGATATTAACGATTATATTTCTGCGCATTTCCGGGAGGGGTTGACCATTAAGATGCTGGCTGAACGCTTCTTTCTGCATCCAGCCTACTTGGGACAACTGCTGATACGAAAAAATGGAATCGGCTTCAATGAACTGCTCCATAATCTGAGGATTGAGGAGGCTTGCCGGCTGCTCCAGCTGAACCAATACAAAAATAGCGAAGTTTCAGAAAAGGTTGGATACGCCAGCTACCATCATTTTCTGAAGCAGTTTGAGAAACGTATGGCCATGTCTCCTAATGAATATAAGAAAAACGTCTAGCCAGGTACCTTTAAAAAGAAAGCAGATGATTTAGCTGGATTTTTTTCTTGCAATATCAGGAAAATAATGTACTACAATGTAAAGCTTTAGGTATTTATAGAAAACCTGAGCTTTTCTCGGAAAGAGCTATAATTCGAATATAGTTTCCAGGTGGCGATAAATTTATAATGAAATTATTCAAATGAAAGGGCTTTCATGAAGGCGAGATCAAACTTTGGAGGTGCTTTATGGGGGACAGTAAAAAGAAGTTTTTCCGTATGGGGGCAACATTACTGTTGTCACTGAGCGTTGTGCTGGCAGGCTGCTCAGGCGGCAGTGATTCAGGCAGCGGAGAGACAAGCAGTGAAGGCAGTGAGGTGGGAGCTGAAAATCCGTTAGAAATCTCGGTATTCTTGAACGAGGCCGGACAGCAGCCAACCGCTGACAACAAGATTTACAAGAAAATGAAAGAAGAGCTTGGTGTTACATTCAAATTCGAATTCCTGGCTGGTGACAAAAACCAAAAGCTCGGCGTTATGATTGCTGGTGGGGATTATCCAGACCTGATCTCAGCTGATACCAAACTGACAGCTGCAGGTTCAGTCATTCCGCTTGAAGATCTGATTGAGGAACACGCCCCGAATTTGAAAAAACATTACGAGAAGTACTGGAATCAAATGAAGGATCCGAATGATGGACATATCTACTACCTGCCAAACTATGGTGCATATAACGGCGAAGTGGCTGACACCTATTACAGCGGTCCCGCGTTCTGGATTCAAAAAGCCGTACTGAAAGAGTTCGGTTACCCGACTCCAAAAACACTGGATGAATACTTCGACCTGATCGCGAAATACAAAGAGAAATATCCGACTATTGACGGCAAGCCGACCATCGGTTTTGAGGTCCTGAACTATGACTGGAAAAACTGGGGCTTGTTGAACCCGCCTCAGCATTTGATCGGTCATCCGAATGATGGCGGAGTGGTCGTCAACGATGGCAAGGCGGAGATCTTCGCCGATAAGGATTATGCCAAACAGTACTATCAGAAGCTAAATGAAATCAATGCCCAAGGCTTGCTAGATAAGGAAGCGTTTGCACAGAACTACGATCAATATATGGCCAAATTATCCAGTGGGGCCGTACTCGGCATGTTCGATCAACATTGGAATTTCCAAAGCGCGGAAGATTCCCTCATAACGCAAGACAAAATTGAACGCACTTATGTAGGTTTCCCGCTTGTGTATGACAGCAGCACCAAAGACTATTATCGTGACCGCGCAGCACTGAATCTCAACAATGGTTTCGGTATTACCGTGAGTGCCAAAGACCCTGTAAAAATCCTCAAAGTGCTCGATAAACTGATGGAGGAAGAATGGCAGAAAACACTCACTTGGGGCATTGTGGATGAAGACTATTATGTCAATGAAGAAGGCCGCTTCATGAAGACACAAGAACAACGCGACAATGCAGCGGATGCTGCTTGGAAGCTTGCCAACAAAGCAGATGCATTTTATGGAACAGCACCGAAAATGGAAGGGTACTTTAGCGATGGCAACGCAACTTCGGCAAGTAATCAGCCAGAAGAATACCAGGCAAGCCTGAAACCGTTTGACAAGGAAGTTTTGGATGCATATGGTTTCAACAGCTATATCGATTTCTTCAGTGCTCCACCAGAGAATCCGGTGACTTACCCTGCTTGGTCTGTCGATGTGGTAGAGGGATCTCCAGCCAAGATTGCCAATACGAAGTTGAACGAATTGTCGACCAAATATTTGCCAAAAGCAATTTTGGCCGGTACATCAGAGTTTGACAATGTGTGGAACGAATACGTTTCCGAGATTCAAAAGCTGGACATCAAGGCATATGAAGATCGTATCAATGAAGTGTTGAAGTGGAGAATCGATAACTGGTCTGTGAAATAAAAGGTTTAGCGTCAGGAAGGAAGGATGCCTTCCTTCCTGATTTTGTGAAAAACATGCTGCTGGACGCGGTCTGTCACCAAGGAAGATACGCGGCGGACGTTTTTCCTTTCATTATAAAGATGGATAGGGGCTTGATAATATGGAGGAAATTGTAGTGGGAACCAAGCCGCACAGCCCGAAGAAAAAACCGAAAATCAGGCGGCTGACCTGGCAAAACATCAAAGCACAGAGACAGCTCATATGGATGTCTGTTCCACTGCTTGCATACATTATTGTCTTTGCTTATGTGCCTGTCTGGGGCTGGACGATGGCCTTTCAGGATTATAAACCGGCGAGAAGCTTCTCGCAGCAAACTTGGGTAGGATTCAAGCATTTTCAATTTTTATTTAGCGATGACAATTTCTTGCGGGTGCTTCGCAATACGCTCGCCATGAGCGTCATTAACATGGTTTTGGGTTTTGTAACCGCCATTGTTTTGGCATTGTTGCTCAATGAGATCAAAAAGATTATGTGGAAGCGGACGGTACAAACCATCTCGTACCTGCCCCATTTCTTATCATGGATTATCGTTACCGGCATCGTGGCGACATCGCTCGCTTCGGATGGGATTATCAACGATATCCTTATGAAGCTGCACTTGATAAATGAGCCTATTCTGTGGCTGACAGAAGGAAAATATTTCTGGGGAGTCGTAGCCAGTTCCCATATCTGGAAAGAAGTCGGCTGGAGTACAATTATTTATTTGGCGGCCATGGCCTCTATTGATCCGGCACAGTATGAAGCAGCCGATATTGATGGAGCTAATCGATATCAAAAAATGTGGAATATCACCTTGCCTGGAATCAAGCCTACTATTGTCATCCTGTTGATTATGTCGATTGGGCATATTCTGGAAGCGGGCTTCGAGGTTCAGTATTTGCTGGGTAACGGTTTGGTTGTTGACTGGGCGGAAACGATTGATATCTTCGTGCTCAAATACGGGATTGCACAGGGTAACTATTCGCTCGCAACTGCAGGCGGAATATTCAAGACTGTGGTCAGCATTACCATGTTACTTGTAGCAAATTGGACCGCCAAGCGGCTTGGGGAAGAGAGGCTGTTATAATATGAAAAAAACATCATTGTCCGGTTCAGGGAATACAGCGGCACTTTCCGTACGCCGCCCTGGTGCCAGAGGTATCGAACCGTTTCTGTTCAACACGTTTAATACCATCTTCATGATACTGCTTGTCATTGTGACGTTGTATCCGTTCTTGAACACGATTGTCGTTTCGTTTAATGCAGGGAATGACACCATTCGGGGAGGCTTATATTTATGGCCTCGCGATTTCACCATGCAGAATTATAAAGCCGTATTTGCGTCAGGTACAATTTATAACGCGTTTATGGTTTCCGTTGCACGTACTGTTCTTTCTACCGTTCTGAATATTTTCTTGACTACCATGCTGGCTTATACGCTTAGTCGGCGCGATTATATTTTCCGTAAGCTGATTACAACCATTTTTGTGCTGACGATGTATTTCAATGCAGGGCTTATCCCGGGATACTTCCTGATGAAGGATTTACATTTGATCAATTCCTTCTGGGTCTATGTCCTGCCATCACTGGTCAGTGCGTTCAACCTGATCGTTATTCGTACTTATATATACACGATTCCCGAAAGCTTGATCGAATCTGCCAAAATTGACGGTGCAGGAGATTTTAGAATTTTCTGGAAAATTATTTTCCCGCTATGCAAACCTGTGCTGGCGACGATTGCGCTCTTCGTCGCAGTTGGCGCTTGGAATTCCTGGTTCGATGCTTTTCTGTACACGTCATCCCGTCAAGAGCTAAGCACCCTGCAATATGAATTGATGAAGCTGCTGTCTTCCAGCATGAATGCCAACAGTAACCCTTCCGTAGCCAATGGCGTGGGGGTGGAGCATTCAACACAGGTAACGCCGATTTCCATTCGAGCGGCAGTGACAATTGTCGCCTCTGTTCCGATTCTGCTCGTATATCCATTTATGCAAAAGTACTTTGTCGTTGGACTTAACGTAGGGAGTGTGAAGGAATAATGCCACAGCTTCAATCGCAGACAATTCATTATGCCAACCCGATCCTTCCCGGATTTTATCCGGATCCGAGCATTGTAAAAGCAGAAGATTACTTTTACCTAGTTTGCAGTTCGTTTGAGTATTTTCCCGGTGTGCCGATTTTTCGGAGCCGGGATCTGATTCATTGGGAGCAGATCGGCAATGTACTGGACCGGATGAGTCAGCTTGATTTGACCGATCAGAAGAGCTCGGACGGGATCTATGCTCCCGCGCTGCGTTATAACAAAGGCACGTTTTATATGATAACAACTGACGTGAGGGGCATCGGGAATTTCTACGTCACGGCAACCAATCCTGCCGGACCGTGGTCTGAACCAATTCGTATACCTTACGGTGGAATTGACCCATCTCTGTTTTTTGATGATGACGGCAAAGTGTATGTTACTGCACAGCAAGGTGCGGATTACAATTCACACGCCATTCAGTACGAGATCGATATTGCGACGGGAGAAGCGCTTTCTGAACCACAAGTCGTCTGGCATGGGGATGGCGGGCCTTGGACCGAAGGGCCGCATTTGTACAAAATCAACGGCATGTATTATATGATGTCTGCTTCCGGCGGGACAGCCAAAGAACATCGGGAAATCATCGGCCGAAGTGACAAGCCTTACGGGCCCTTTGAACGCTATCCCGAACCCATCCTGACTCACCGCAATCTGGATCATCCCATCCAGTATCTGGGTCATGCCGATCTGGTGGAGGATCATCACGGCGACTGGTGGGCCGTATTCCTTGGCGTTCGATTGACGGAGGAGGGGTACAGTGTGCTCGGAAGGGAAACGTTCCTCGCACCGGTCATTTGGAACGAAGGCTGGCCGCACATTGACAACAATGAAGGAACGGTCAGTCTGGACATGGTTGTTCAGCGCCTGCCGATGACAGTGCCTGCCATACCGGAGAGCCACGCTTCAATCGTGGAGGGCCGTGAAGACTTTGATGCAGAGCTTGGGCCTCAGTGGCTGTTTGTGCGCAATCCGTCAGAAGGGGCATGCTCCATTACGGAAAAACCAGGTTTCCTGACATTGTATGGTCAGGAGTCAGGTCTCAGTGACGTTGGCCAGATTACGTTTATTGGCCGGAGACAGCAGCATCTTCAAGCCAGCTTTACAGCTAGCATGTCATTTGTGCCAGCTGTCGATGGTGAAGAAGCTGGATTATGCATCCGCCGGGATGAGGATGCACACTATGAGCTTGGGGTAAGGCGATCGGAAGGACGCAACATGATCTTTGCCCGTCTAACGGTACGTGGAGAGTCGAGAATCGTGCATGAGAGCGAGACCGAAGCGGACGTGCTGCGGCTCCGAATCGAATCGACAGAAAAGGAATATAAGCTTAGTTGCTCCGCGGATGGAGAGAACTGGTTAAGCGTGGGCTCAGGTGCCGCACGGGCCATTTCTCCGGAGGATTTTGTGCATAAAATGTGCTTTACCGGAGCGGTGGTCGGGCTGTATGCTACCGGCAATGGCCAGGCTAGCTGCACGCCTGCCCGCTTTGACTGGTTCGAGTATGTGATCTAGCTCTTAGGATTCGTACAGGAGCCACAGGAGTGAGAGGATTCGGCAATATAGAGGAGGGAAATCATGACTAAGTTGCGAGCAGAGACTCCATTGAAGACATTGTACAAGGATGCTTTTCACATCGGAGCAGCAGTGAATACGAGAACGATCGAAAGTCAGAAATCACTGCTTGCGTATCACTTTAACAGTATAACAGCTGAGAATGAAATGAAATTCTCCAGCGTGCATCCACAGGAGGAGTTGTACACGTTTGAAGACGCAGACGTCATTGCTGCATTTGCCAGAGAGCAAGGCATGGCCCTTCGTGGCCACACATTAGTCTGGCATAACCAGACCCCGGATTGGCTGTTTGAGGATGATAAAGGCGGTCTTGCGGAGCGTGACGTATTGTTGGCGCGGCTTCAATCACACATTCAGACCGTGGTTGGCCGATATAAGGACGTTATCTATTGCTGGGATGTCGTGAATGAAGTTATATCCGATGATGCGAACGATGAGAGCGCATTTCTGCGGCCTTCCAAATGGCTGGATATTGCCGGAGAGGACTTCATCGCGAAAGCATTCGAATTCGCCCATGAAGCAGATCCGCAGGCGCTCTTGTTCTACAACGACTACAACGAGTCCAATCCGCATAAGCGGGAGCGCATCTATCGGCTCGTTCGTTCGCTGCTGGATCAAGGCGTACCGATTCATGGCGTCGGTTTGCAGGCGCACTGGAATTTATTCGATCCTTCTCTGGACCAAATGCGTGCCGCGATTGAGAGGTATGCGCAGCTTGGCGTACAGCTTCAGCTGACCGAACTGGATGTGTCGATGTTCCGCTTCGAGGACAGACGTACGGATCTGGTTCAGCCCACGCAAGACATGCTGGAGTTGCAAGCCGAACGATATGAATCCATATTCCGCCTGCTTCACGAATACAGTGAACACATTAGTGCTGTGACATTCTGGGGGGCTGCTGATGATTATACCTGGCTGGATCATTTCCCTGTTCGGGGACGGAAAAACTGGCCATTCTTGTTCGATGAGGCACAGCGTCCCAAGGAAGCCTATCAGCGTGTTGCCCAAATAGCTGCGCCCAAGTAAACATGGACTAATGAAGCATGATAAATCAGTTTTACATCGGTAGAGATGGGCTCAATAGTATATTTTATGGAAGGAGTCATTGGGATGTCCAAATTATCTAACATGCATCAACCTCTAGTCACTCATATTTTCACTGCCGATCCGTCAGCGCATGTATTCGAGGATCGCCTCTATATTTACCCTTCCCATGATCTGGATCACGATGGTCCGGTGAATGACAATGGAGATCAATACAAAATGGAAGATTACCATGTTCTATCCATGGCTGGCCCGGATTCAGCCGTGACGGATCATGGCGAGGCGCTGCATGTGAAGGATGTTCCATGGGCGTCCCGTCAGATGTGGGCGCCGGATGCCGCATTTAAAAACGGCACATATTACTTGTTTTTTCCTGCGAGAGACCATGAAGGCATTTTTCGCATCGGCGTGGCTACATCACCATCACCGGCAGGTCCGTTCAAGCCGGAGGAGCATTATATTGATGGTAGCTTCAGCATTGATCCTGCCGTCTTCATTGACGAGGATGAACAGTCCTATATGCTCTTCGGCGGGCTGTGGGGCGGACAATTGGAGAAGTGGCAGACAGGTAGTTATGTAGAACATGCAGAAGGCCCTGCTTCGGATGCACCTGCGCTCGGTCCAAGAATTGCAAAGCTGAGCGAGGATATGCTCTCAATGGCTTCGGAGGCGATGGAAATTCTTATCGTCGATCAGGAAGGAAAGCCACTGACTGCAGGTAACGAGGATTGCAGATATTTCGAAGGGCCATGGATGCACAAGTATAATGGAAAATATTATCTGTCCTACTCGACAGGAACGACGCACAAGCTGGTGTATGCCATCGGAGACAGCCCAATTGGACCATTTACGTTCCAGGGAACCATCCTGCCGCCTGTTTCGGGTTGGACAACGCATCACTCCATTGTTCAATTTCAAGAGAAATGGTACTTGTTCTATCATGATTGTTCTCTTTCTGGAGGCATCGACTACAAACGCTGCGTAAAATTGGCCGAGCTGACGTACAATTCGGACGGTACTATTCGTATGATTGATCCCTATCCGGAGAAGTAACAGAACTAAAGGCACTGCATGAATGGCGGAAATACCTATAATCGTGGCCTTTAAGATGCCCTTGATTGGTCGTTTGTTTCAAGGGCACAGGCACGGTTTTGAAGTTCAGACTGTAAGAAGCAAGCTGTACTATTTTACCCTCTTTTTATGTAAGCGCTTTATTATGTATGGATCCTTATTTCCCTTAAACGAGCGGATTTTGCCAACCATGCATCCTGATTTACATAAAAACGTCTTTGCTAAAGCGGTTCGACCTTATGGATGGCATCAGACAAAAAAATGGTTTATGCGGGCGTCCCTCATGGACTGTGTGCCAAAAGATGTTCTATAATCGTGCAAGCACGACAATATAATTGTCTACACAGATCGGTCAGGGCAGCTCGGTAAGCAAGTCCTATACTTTATCAGGTTGCTGTTAAAATATGTAAGCGCTACACTTTGAGAGAAGGAGTACATTTGTTACTGATATATCTGAAGTTTTGACTCCTTCAACATGCTTTTCTTGGATTGTAAAATCCTGCGGAAAGGATGGTGATGCTGTAACAGTTGGAAATTGGACGTGATGACCGGGATCTGCACCGAAGACACCGTTTATTCGGATATCTTCATTGTCAAAGTTGCAATAACAACACTGGAGAAAGACCCGGGGGAGGGGTTACGAAAGCCTAATGTTGGAAGTGATTGCTTCAAATAACAAGCTATTGATGAACCTCCTTTATAGCGTACTTGCGTACTTGAGAAGCACTGGAATCTTCTGTACCACAGCTACCATCCAAATGACAGGAGGGTATGGGGATAGGCGTTCACAATTCCGGGTTTCTGCTACGTCGATGAACTAAGACTCATCCAGTTCAAAGGGATAATGCATGCCATGAAGGGAGTATTACACATGATATCTTCAGCACCGGTGGGATTTGACCAATACCGAGATAACATACCACGCGGAGTAATCGAGACGGTAGAATATCACTCCGAAACGGTTGGGAATGTACGTAAAGCAATGGTGTATACACCGCCAGAATTTTCTTCGCAGCTCACGTATCCTGTCCTTTATCTTCTGCACGGGATTGGTGGGGACGAAACAGAGTGGCACAACTATGGCGCTCCGCAGATTATTCTCGATAATCTCTACAACGACAACCTGCTTGAACCGATGATTGTTGTTTTTCCCAACGGCCGCGCCATGCCCAATGATCGCGCCGAGGGAGACCTTTTCGAGCCTGAGAAAATAAGAGCTTTTGAACGTTTTGAGTCCGACCTGATTCATGACCTTATACCTTATATCGAGTCTGTTTATCCCACAAATAAAACCAGGGACAACAGGGCAATTGCAGGCTTGTCCATGGGAGGAGGCCAGTCCCTGAACATCGGATTGGGTAACCTTGACCATTTTGCTTGGGTCGGTGCCTTTTCCGCAGCTCCTAACACCAAAGCCCCGGAATTGCTCCTACCCGATCCGGCAGAAGCTTCCTCACCCCTCTCGCTGCTGTGGCTTTCCTGTGGTGATCTGGATAATCTCATACAGATTAGCATTGGTGTACATCAATACTTGGAGCAGCAAGGATTAACTCACATTTGGTATGAAGAGAGCGGAGGGCATGATTGGCCGGTGTGGAAGAACGATCTATATTTATTTTCGAAACGTCTTTTCAAGTAATCTGATCCATGAAATATCCAGACCCAGGGAAATGAAAATCGGCATATGGTCAGTACTAAATCCATTTAAATATCAGGAGGTATTCTACCATGTTCAAATTCAGCAAAAAATTGTTGACGGTCGTTCTTGCAGCTTCCATGAGTTTCGGAGTATTTGCCGCTACATCAAGTGCGGCGACAGATTATTGGCAGAATTGGACAGATGGCGGAGGAACGGTCAATGCCGTGAATGGCTCTGGCGGAAATTACAGCGTAACCTGGCAGAACACCGGGAATTTTGTTGTCGGGAAAGGGTGGACATACGGTACGCCAAATCGGGTAGTCAACTACAATGCCGGCGTATTTTCTCCTTCCGGTAACGGATACTTGACCTTTTACGGCTGGACCAGAAATGCACTTATTGAGTATTACGTGGTGGACAACTGGGGGACATATCGTCCAACCGGAACATACAAAGGTACGGTAAACAGTGATGGCGGCACATACGACATCTATACAACGATGAGATACAATGCACCTTCGATTGATGGTACGCAAACCTTCCCTCAGTATTGGAGTGTCAGACAAACCAAGCGGCCTATTGGAGTAAACTCTACGATCACGTTTAGTAATCACGTGAATGCGTGGGCAAGTAAAGGGATGTATCTGGGCAACAGCTGGTCCTATCAGGTAATGGCGACAGAAGGATATCAAAGCAGCGGAAGCTCTAATGTGACGGTCTGGTGACTTTCGTTGACTCTTTCAATTGAACCAGGAGGCTATTGTAACGCATACCTTCTAGGACAGACTCAAGCAGGACAGGTCCACAGCCTGTCTTGCTTTCAATTTACGGATCGAAAGGAGACATTTGAATGAAGAAGTGGTTGGTCGTTCTTTTAATCATTGCAGTCGCTGGCCTGAGCGCTTGTTCAACAACCGGCACCGGTGTTGGCGATCATTTTGTTTTTGTGGAGGGTGGGACGTTTAAGAATAACAAGTCCACTTTTAGTGGCAAGAACATAACGATGTCCGACTTTTATATTGGGAAATACGAAGTGACTCAGAAGGAATGGCAGGACATTATGGGCGAGAATCCGTCCGGTTTCAAAGGAGATGATTTGCCGGTTGAAATGGTGAGCTGGTATGATGCGGTGGAATATTGCAACCAACGAAGCATCAAGGAAAACCTGAAACCTTATTATGAGATCGACAAGAATACGACGGATACAAACAATAAGAATGAAAACGACCATTTAAAATGGACTATTACCATTAATGAAGGTGCTGATGGATATCGCTTGCCTACAGAAGCGGAGTGGGAATATGCCGCAAGCGGGGGTGAAAAAAGTCTGAACTATGTCTACAGTGGAAGCAATAATCCTGACGAAGTGGCGTGGTACTGGGTCAATGCTGGGGACAAGCTATTAACCGGAGACTGGAGCTGGCCGGCTATCGAGAATAATCGGAATCAAACGAAAAAAGTGGGGACGCTGAAGGCAAACGAGTTAGGAATCCATGATATGTCTGGAAATGTGAGAGAATGGTGCTGGGACTGGTACAGTCATCCCGAAAGCCCGGAGAATACTTGGCGTGTGGTCAAGGGAGGTGGCTGGATTGGCGGTGTTAACAACAATGAAATTTCCTTTCCGGGAAAATTCGATGCAAATGGGTTTGGACCCGATCAGGGTTTTCGAGTCGTAAGAGGAAAATAATCGGTCCCTTCATTACAGAAGGGCCTTTTTTTATTTTCAATGCTTACGAACCTTTACCTAATCTTGATGAGGCGCAAGTTTCATTTGTCAATCCTTTTTCGGCACGCGGATGTCCTATTCGCACAGTCAAGCAGTCCACCCAGCGCGTAGACTATAGCAGATCAGCGGATTGAGGTGATATTCCATGGCTAAAACCAATGAAATACGTGTAAAGGCAAAGCGGTATAAGGATCGGCCGGTCTGTGTGACTCTTCATAACGGTGAAACATACATCGGTTACATCTCTAGGGTGAGCAGCGGAGGCGTGGTACTTACCAATGGAGGAAAAATGTCACGTCCGGCAACAGGAGCTGGGAGTTCCCATGCTGCTAAACGAAAAGCTGGTTCGAGCGGCAAAGGCAAATCTTCGCCGAGTCGGAAACGGGTGAACAGCATGCGCAAGTCATCTATGCGATCACGTACAGCATCTCGTGCACAAGTATCATCCTTTTTACCCATGATGGGCTCGTTGTTAGGCGGTTTCGGCGGTCTGGGCGGGGCTGCTTCGGCTGGAGGCATGCTTGGTGGTGGTTTGCGTTTGTTCGGCATGATCCAGCGATTTGTGCCTGTCGTGAAAATGGGTTACGGCATGATCAAGTCCATCCAGCCGTTTATGGGTGCGGTACAAGGACTAATGGCTCCGCCTAGCCAGCAGGCAGAAGAGGAAGAGGAATAATCCAGTATCCAGCCCCTCCGGAAGACGGAAGGGGCTTTTGGCTATGAAGCGCAGAAAGTCGTTCTGGATTTCACACGGATATAAAAGTATTTGAATATTTGGATAGTGGACCAGTATAAGGTAGGCTTAACTCTCTATTTACTTTGCGAGTGTACTCTTCTAACAAATACCTTTTATGATAGAGAATGCTTGTTTACTTAGAGCAAACCAAAATGGAATAAAAGGAGATGCGGGTTAAATTGAACAGAAGAAGGATATTTCAGCGAAGTGTTTCCATCGCTGTGCTAAGCAGCATGATTCTGGCAACGGGAATGCCATTTTCCTCCTTGCCTGCAGTACACGCAGAAACGGTGTCATTGACAGACAGCGGGGAACAGACACAATTTCAGCAAGCTGTAAATGTTCAGGTAAACCACACCGCTTCGGATTGGATTACCGAAATGCAAAATTATACGGTTACCGCCACGGTATATGGCACAGATCAGCTGTTGACCGGGCGCATCTCTTTTTCCGTCGATGGCCAAATGTTTGCACCCGTTGAACTCGGGCCAGTAGAACAGCAGCCAGGTACATACGCAGGGGACATTCCCGGAGAGGCACTGGTCGGCAGTGAGTTGAACTATTCCATCGATATTGTGGATTATGAAGGAAAGACCATTCATTCGGCATCATACTCCACGAGGATTCGTCCATCTATGTCCCCCATGCAGCAGAACACAGGACCAGAGCTTCTAATTACCGAGATGGTACCGGATACGACGAATGTGCCAAATGTTAGTTCAGATGCGTACGAGTTCGTTGAGGTCTATAACAATACGGATCATGATATAAATTTCAAAGACTATGTCTTTTTCTACAATAACAAGGATACGTGGAAGACAGGAGAAGGTACGGATATCATCGTTCCTGCTCGGAGCCCGATCGTATTCTGGATTTTGAACGGAAGCAACAACCATCTTACGACCGAGCAATTCAATGAAAACTTTGGGACAACCCTCATTGAAGGGGATCGCTTATTCCGCATTGAGGGTGGAGGAGGCATGGCTAACGGCAGTCTCAGATCACTTGTAATCAAGAACCAAACCAATGAGAGCATCGTTTCCGCTGCCTACGAACCGGCTCACGTTAAGGCGGATATGGGGATATTCTTCAAACATCCGGCTGCCGGAAGTACGCAGATGAGCGTCATGGAGAATTCAGGGGGAATTCCTGCCACGCCAGGCGTGATTGATCTTGCACAAGCGGTTCCGCCAGTTGTGGAGGAGGGATCGCAAACCGAAATTGTGCATGCGGTTCCAAAGGTTCCCTTGGAAATTCAGGATTTTGAGGTGAAGGCTCAGGTTAAAAATCTGGGTACGAATCCGGATGGAACCAAGCCAGCAGTTAAGTTATTATACAAAACTCCTTCCCAACATCGCTACACTGTCACGACCATGACGAATGTAACTAATACGGACGATTATACAGCAACGATTCCGGCTTCCGTGCTTACTGCTCCGGAACTCGAGTACCGAATACAAGCAGGCAACCTGGACATCCCTTATTCGGCTCAGGTACACATGGATGCGTTCGACCCATCCAAAGCACCGACGCTGCTTATTACGGAACTTGTGCCAAATACAACGAATATTACGGGTACATCTACAGACGCCTATGAGTACATCGAGGTTTATAACAATACGGACCAACCGGTTAATTTTAAAAACTATAGCCTGTATTACCGTTATCCAGACAAAGGACCCAGCGCGGACGTGGAATGGGGAGCAGTCCATCCCGATTTTGTCATTCCTGCGCAGCAGTCGGTCGTATTTTGGATTAAAAACAGCGCCAACGCTTCTTATTCCGAAAATGATTTCAATCTATTTTATCAAACCAGTCTGATCCCTAATGTTACGCTGCAATCAATTCCGAGCGATGGGATGGCGAACTCCGGTCGCCGAGCCCTTGTGATCAAAACGAATACCGGCAAGGAAATTTCTTCTGCCTATTATGATGCCGACCAGGCGTACGAGGACGGTACCAAAGGCGATGAAACGAAGGAAGACAGGGCGATCACTTACGCTTACCCTGTAAATGGCAGCACGATGATGATCAAATCCAGTTCTGGTGTGTTAGCTCCCTCGCCAGGCAGCATCTTGCCCGAACAGGTCCCTTCAGAGCCGGTTCATATCGATTTGGATGTGGTTCCGCCAACGGTTCAGGACCTGACGAACATGACCGAGGCAGATCAATCCAAAGGATTGGAGCTGACTCTCGACGCCAGCGATGACCGAGAGGTGACGTCGGTTGAGGTATTCGTTCGTTCAGACAAACAGGCCGAATATACGGCTCATCGTTTGACAGAAGACTACGATGATATGTTGTACCACTATACAATGACATCAGCTGATCTGATCGGACGCAAAACTATCGAGTATTATTTCGTCGCTTCTGATGGCGTTAATGAATCGAGAACCAAGACGACCAGCATATCCGTGACCGGAGGGGTAAGCGATGAACCGCTTCGCCTGAACGTAAATGATCAGGATACTATTAACGGTGTTTATACGATAAAAGGAACCTCGCAAATGGCAGGCACGGACATTGCCCTCAGCATTGACGGAGAAGTTCTGCCGGAAGATGATACCTTTGCCGCACTTGAGCATGATGCATACTTCGTGTTCGAAGCAGTTAATGTCGATTATTACTTTAAGAATGCTGTAACAATGGGACCATCAGAACTGGAGGATAAATCCATTCTTTATACGTTCATGGAACCCATTACGACATACACAACGTTGTCCTATCCGATCGATTCGGAACGTTTGGCTCAGGGCGACAATGTGATCTATATTCGGGCAGGTTCCAAAACTTCGCCGTTTGATGAACGTCCGGAGGAAAACAAAGATGATTTTGAAGTCAAAAACGTCCGATTGCTTTTGGCAGACGGCACTGAAATATGGGACCCGGCCTACGCTGAAAAAGAGAAACAGATCAAAATGGGTGATTCTGCCGGGAAAAGTGAATCGATTGGCTTTCATTTCGACCTAAAGCCTGAACTTTTGAAGGCTAAAGCCTATGCGTGGGACACAACCCACATCCCGGATGGCACTCATGAAGTAGCCGTAACCGATGGGGCAGAGCATGTTACGGCCAAAGTCATGGTGGATAATACGGCCCCCGAAATCACGCCGACGGTCGAAGAGGGGAAGGAATACCGTGGAGATTTCGTCATCGATGCTGAGATCAACGATGCAATAGCCGGCATGGACAAGGTTAGTGTGAAGCTCGACGGCAAGGAGATCGTTCTGCCCCTGAGAACCTCTTCTGGGCAAATGCAGGCCGGAAAGCACACACTGGAGATTCAGGCAACAGATAAATTGGGCAACGTTGCGGAGAGAACTGTGAATTTTGAAATACCCGATGAGAACCCGCTTCCACCGGAGTTAGTATCTCCCAAGCAAAATCAAACGAATGTTGGATCAGATGCCAATCTGACAGTTAAAGTTCAGGACCCAAGCAACGACGATATGGACGTGACATTTTACAGAGGTTACAAATACGATGGAAGCCGAGCCGAAGGCTTTACGGGCTATATGAACACTTCCGTTACCGAGCCGCCTAAAGAAATGACTCCTTCGGGAGAAAAGGCCATGAATGCAGAGGATTACAGGAAGATCGCCGAAATCGACGGAATATATCTCGTTAATGACTCGGTGGAGCAGTTCCCTTACCAGCGCTTTGAAGTAAAGATTGATCCATCCGTGAAAAGCACGGATCGTGTCGAAATCGAATGGCAGGGCAAGTCACTTGAAGACAGGAAAGTAAGCTTGTATGCCTGGAGCATGAGCGAGCAAAAGTGGAATCCGTTGGATCAAGTTATTGCTGGTACAGGAGATTTTGAATTAAAAGCTGTGGTAAAAGCGGGTGATTATGCGAAGGATCACATCATCCAGGTTATGGTGCAGGATGAACTTGTGGAAAAAGCTGAGACCACAGGCAGCAAACCAACTCCGGAGTCACAGGATCCGTACGATTTTTCGTTTGTTTGGATGTCGGATACGCAGTATTACTCCCAGAGCTATCCGCAAATCTATCAAAATATCGTGAACTGGATCGCCGGGCAAAAAGAAAACATGAACATCAAATATGTTATTCATACGGGGGACGTCGTCGATAAAGCGGATCAGGAATACCAATGGATCGAGGCAGACAAAAACATGAAGGTGCTTGAGGATGCTTCAATTCCGTACGGCGTATTGGCAGGAAATCATGATGTTGGACACCAGGACAACGATTATGCCAAATTCCAGCAGTACTTTGGAGAGGACAGATTCAAAAATAATCAGGTATTTGGCGGGTCATACGAGAATAATCGTGGACATTATGATTTGGTTTCAGCGAACGGTAATGACTTCGTCATTGTATACATGGGTTGGGGGCTTGGAGAGAAAGAGATTGAATGGATGAACGAGATCGTCTCCAAGTATCCGGAACGCAAAGCGATACTATGTTTGCACGAATATCTGCTCGTATCCAATAACCGTGCGCCGATTGCAGACCAGATTTTTGAGAAGGTCGTAAAACCGAACAAAAATGTGATTGCTGCCCTTTCCGGACACTATCACGATGCGGAGCTTAAGGTTGATCAGCTGGATGATAACGGAGACGGTATTCCTGACCGCAACGTCTATCAAATGCTGGCTGACTATCAAGGTGCGGCAGAAGGGGGACTCGGCTATATACGGCTTATGCAGTTTGACATGGCAAACAATAAGCTTCATATCAAGACGTATTCCCCTTATCTCGACGATTACAATTACTACGATCCGGAGACGGAACAAGGCAAAGACGAATTTAGTCTGGATCTCGGTCTGGCACCAACAACGAAGCGGGTAGCCACGGATTATATCGGGGTAAAAGTTTACACGGATCAGGAAATAGGCTCTAAGGCTAACATTGCGAGTGGGCAAGAAGCTTCTGTGGAATGGAAGCGGCTTTCAAACAAGAGCTACTACCAGTGGTACGCCAAAGCAGAAGACAAATATAGTGGAAGTGCCCTATCAGATATTTGGGGGTTCCATACAGGGACTTCTTCTCCGGGTGAGCAAACACCTGGTAATGGAGGAGGTTCAGGTAACGGAAGCGGTAATCAGGAAAAAACTCCTACGGATAGCTCCAACGAGTCCAATCCCCCAGCTGCGATTAGCAGCAACGGCCGAATTAAACTTGATGCATCGTCCGATGGAACCTATCGTGCAGATTCCCATGAGATGGAGCAAGCCGTTACTTCAGCAGGTGGCGGGAAAGTAGTCATTTCGCTTGAAGACAAGCAAGAGCCGGACGGGCAGTTTGATGTGTATCTTCCTGCAGAAGCGGTGAAAAAGGCGAAAACAAGCGGACTTTCAATCGTGATTTCAATGTCGGCATTAGAAGTTACGATCCCAGCTGCTTCCATACCGCAGCAATGGGGAGTGGCGGATCAGCTGCTGCTGCGCATGACTACTTTCATGAATGACGATATGAATCAGCTGTTGAGTGACCGTCTAAGTGAGTCACAACATTATTCACGCACGGAGATTGGACAATCGCTGCGCATGTTTATGCTCCAAGGAGAGAACGAGACGGAGGTCACGGTATTCGGTAGTCCGGTCATGCTTGAACGGACGTTGACGGCCGAACAGCAAAAGCAAGTTCAATCGGAATATGCTGGCGTTTATCTGCTCGGGAAAGAAATTGAATATAAGGGCGGTCGCTTCGGAAGCGGAACCGTGACATTTGAGGCGGACCATCCAGGTCTATACGCCATTCTGGAATATCATAAACAGTTCAAAGATATGAAAGACTCTTGGGCAGAGCGTTACGTCAATACATTAGTGGCGAAACATCTCATCCAAGGTATGGATAATGAGAATTACGGTCCTGCCTTGCAGGTAAGTCGTGGGGATTTCATTACCCTGATTATGCGTGCTGCAGGGTTGAGTTCTTCGGAAGAAACAGTGGGTTATGCCGATGTTTCCGCAGACGCGTATTATGCTCCAGCTGTGGCCGAAGCAACCAAACTCGGTATCGTGCAAGGAAGCGGTAATCTGTTCAGGCCTAAAGATTCCATCAGCCGGGAAGAGGCAGCCGTGATTTTGATGAGAGCTTCCGGAGTGTTGTTTGATGATCAACAAGCAGACATAGTGAAATCTTCGTTCTCGGATCAAAGCCAAGTATCTTCTTGGGCAAAAGAAGCTGTCGAGCATGTCAATGGACTGGGATTGATGACAGGCAAAGCTCATCTTCGGTTTGACCCAAAAAGTAAAGTCACACGTGCAGAAATGGCTAAAATCGTGTATATGCTCATAAATAATTAAACAACTTAAATCCTGTTTAGGAAGCAAGTGAGCCATCAAGTAAGGAGTTCTAATTACGCATTAGAACATCATACAACCAACCAATAACCTCCCTGACTGTGGGGGTTATTTGGTTTGGACTAAAACTGCTGAATCTTCCGCAGATTTGCGGGGGGTGCGGAAAGAGATAGTATTCGATATTTGACAACTATATCGTTATATCGTAATATTCTAATATAACGTTCTAGGAGAGATGAATATGGATACTCACGCTTTTGAAAGCAGTGATCTGACGCAATTTGACGAACCTGCAAATCTGCTTAAAGCTCTGTCACATCCAATTCGCCTGTGCATTGTCCGCGGGCTGATGCGAAAAAAGAAATGTAATGTTTCCTATATGCAGGAATGCCTGGATCTACCGCAATCAACCGTGTCTCAACACTTGCAGAAGCTGCGGAGTACGGGGATTGTCGCTACCGAGCGCAACGGCCTTGAAGTAAATTATGTGCTTGCCGACCAACGAATTGCGCAGATTGTTACTATTTTGTTTGGAGAGGAAGATTGTGAGTCATGAGTAAAAAAGTATTGATTGTAGGGGGCGTTGCAGGTGGTGCATCTGCAGCGGCTCGCCTGCGCCGTCTGGATGAACATGCGGAAATAGTCATCTTTGAAAAAGGACCTTATATATCGTTTGCCAATTGCGGTTTACCTTATTATATTGGCGGAACGATCGCTGACCGCGAGCGTCTGCTGGTACAAACCCCTAAGGGGATGGCTGATCGCTTTCGAATTGACGTACGAACGAAGAGCGAGATCATAGCTGTCGATTCGGTCAATCGCACGGTGCAGGTACAAAGCCATGAGCTCGGTCAATATGAAGAAAGTTATGATGAGTTGATTCTGTCACCTGGCGCACGTCCGATCATTCCCGATTTGCCGGGAAAGGATAACGAACGTATTTATACCGTGCGAAATATTCCAGATATTGACCGCATCAAAGAACAAGTTAATTCATATAACAACGAATCTGCAATCGTTATAGGTGGAGGCTTTATCGGTGTTGAAATGGCAGAAAATTTAAGGGAAGCAGGACTTGAAGTGACTTTGGTTGAGGGAAATGATCAACTGCTTACTCCGTTTGATCCTGAACTGGCAGCTGCACTGGCACAGGAAATGGAACAGCATGGCATAAACCTGTTATTTTCCCAGCGTGTTCAGGGCTTTCTTGCTCAAGAACAGGGCATTGGTGTTAAACTTGCGGGTGGTGATGTTTTGTCTGTTGATATGGTTATTCTTGCGATAGGCGTCACTCCGGATACTTCTTTCCTGAAGGATAGCGGTATTTCCCTCGGTACACGAGGTCATATCATTGTCAACGAAGCGCTGGAAAGCAGTGTGCCGCATATTTATGCTGTTGGTGATGCCATCGAAGTAAATGATTATATTCATGGACATAAGACAGCTGTTCCGCTTGCAGGGCCTGCCAACAAACAAGGTCGAATCGTTGCTGATCGGATTGCCGGAATACATTCCACTTACAAAGGAACACAAGGGACATCCATAATTAAAGTGTTTGGAATGACAGGAGCTTCTACCGGCAGTAATGAAAAAACATTAAAGCGTCTTGGTATTGATTATCGGACGGTCATCGTGCATCCTGCTTCTCATGCATCTTATTATCCGGGTTCGAGTGCGATTACGCTTAAACTGCTGTTTACACCGGAAGGTAAAATTCTGGGCGCTCAGGCCGTAGGATATGATGGTGTGGACAAACGGATTGATGACATTGCCGCAGCCATTCATTTTGGTGGTTACGTCAGCGATCTGACGGAGCTTGAGCTGAGTTATGCACCGCCGTATTCCTCTGCGAAAGATCCTGTTAATATGGTTGGCTATGCAGCGGAGAATCTCTTGGCAGGACGTGTGAAAACTTTCACCTATGATCAGCTGTCTGCACGCGAGCCGGAACAATCCATACTGCTGGATGTACGCAGTGACTTGGAACATCGTAATGGGAATATTCCGGGTTCAGTAAGTATTCCGGTGGATGAGCTTCGTGAGCGTTTAAATGAATTGGATTCCACCAAAGAAATTTGGGTATACTGTCAGGTCGGTTTACGTGGGTATACGGCTTCGCAAATTTTGCGTCAGCATGGCTTTAGCGTTAAAAATTTGAGTGGAGGCTATAAAACATACCGTCAAGCTCAATTTAAGCCAGCTCCATTTTCTTCCGAAAACAGTAATCATAATGGTGGCCAGGACCATAGTGAGCAAGTGCCTACAGTAAAAGGAACTTCGTTTGGGGAGACCAATCTGGCATCCGGACAGCCAGTGCATATTGATAAGGAACTGGATGTATGCGGTTTGAGTTGTCCCGGTCCGTTAATACAAGTCAAACAGAAAATGGATGAACTGACGGATGGACAGACGTTGCATATTAAAGCTTCGGATCCGGGTTTTTATGAAGATATGAAAGCGTGGGCAGCAATGTCTGGTTCCCCGCTCCTGCAGTTGGAGCGAGGCAAGGGCGGTATTATTGAGGCGATTGTAGCCAAGAAAACAAAACAGCCTGTATCTCCAGCAATGGAAACTGCTAATGCTGAGCCTGCCAGCACGATGGTGATCTTCAGCGGAGATCTGGATAAAGCAATTGCTTCTCTTATTATTGCAAATGGTGCAGCTGCAAGTGGACGCAAAGTAACGATGTTTTTTACATTCTGGGGATTGAATATTATTCGTAAACATGAGCCGCAGCCAGTATCCAAAACCATTATCGCTCGTATGTTTGATATGATGCTTCCACGTGGTAGCCGCAAGCTTGGCATGTCCAGAATGAACATGTTGGGTATTGGGCCGAAAATTATCCGAGGTCTTATGAAGAATAATAATGTTCCTTCACTGGAAGAACTGATTCAAACCGCAACTTCCCAAGGAGTTGAGATCGTCGCCTGCCAGATGTCCATGGATTTAATGGGAATTCATCGCGAAGAATTAATGGATGATGTTAAGCTTGGAGGTGTGGGTTACTACTTGGGCCAGGCTGCTCATGCAAATCATAACCTGTTTATATAAAACAATTGAAGCTGCATAAACTGGTTGTCATTGAAGACATTGAAGCATGCTGGCATCCGGTTAAAATTTCATAAAGTATAATGAAGAGAAGACCATCCAACGATAAGTACCGTTTGGATGATCTTCTTTTTCTTACATACAGAAACCAACCATACCTTAATATGTTGTGGAGGGGCAAGAGTTTTGCCATTGTGTCAATATTTTATGCGGCTGTGCCCTAAGCTTGTGCAGTGGGACGGATTACAATCTCGTTTACGTCAATATCGTCAGGTTGCTCAATGGCGAATGCAATGGCACGAGCAACCGCATCCGGAGGCATTGCCATTTCGTCCCGAATAGATGCGAGTTTATCTCTTACTTCGCTATTTGTTACACTTTCAGTGAAATTTGTTTTTACAATACCAGGCGATATTACGGTTACACGCATTTGATTGCCGGCCTCTTGACGAAGCCCCTCGGAAATGGCCCGAACTGCGAACTTTGTTCCTGAATAAACAGATTGATTGGGCACTGTCTTATGTCCTGCGGTGGAAGAGGTGGTCACGAAATGTCCCGATCCTTGTTCGCGAAAAAGAGGTAGCGCTGCGGCTATCCCGTACAGAACGCCCTTCATGTTTACATCGATCATCGCTTCCCAATCTTCGATCCTTAATTCATCAAGGGGAGAGATCGGCATGACTCCGGCATTGTTAATAAATACGTCAATCTTGCCGTACTTTTCACAACCTAGCGCGACAAGACGGGTTAAGTCTTCACGCCGTTTCACATCAATGCTTGCATAAACCGCTTGACCCCCCTGATTCACAATTCGTTCCGCAAGTTTCTCAAGTCGATCGGTTCCGCGTGCTCCAAGTACAACTTTAGCTCCACGTGCGGCAAGCAGAAGTGCCGTTGCTTCTCCGATCCCGCTGCTAGCCCCGGTAATAATAACAACTTTACCTTGAATTCCTGAATGTATTTTGTATTGTTCTTCGCTCATGGATGAACCCTTCCTTCATAGTGAGTTTTGCTAGTGCTCTGCTGCACTTACACTGTGAAGTATAGTTAAATCTACGTTATATGAGGTAGACCATTCATGCGCTTTTATTGCCTAATCCTTCCCTGCCAGATACAATTGAGGAATTAGATTGACCTTATAAGGATCGGTGATTCATGTGAACGACCACATCAAAACGAATGCCTTTACAAGCCCTCTACAAGAATTGCTTCGTCTTACCGAGCGGCATTCTGCTGTTGAAGGTATGAACTCCACTGCCATACCCGAACTACATTTCAGACGTGCCAGCCAAGAATCGGAACCGACGTATACAATTAATATGCCCTCTCTATACATCATTGTTCAAGGATCGAAGACAGCTACGTTGGTTGGTGAAACGTACCATTATGATTCAGCTTCCTATATGGTGTCATCCGTTCATCTTCCCGTGATCGGCAAAATTACAAATGCTTCAGCGCAGCTTCCTTATTTGAGCCTGCAATTGATACTTCATCCGGATGTTCTGCTGGACATCGTCAACAGATCGAATCAAAAGAAAAGTTTAAAGACGGGACGCGGCATAATGGTTAATCAGTCCACGCCAACGATGTTAGAGGCAGTTATCCGGCTTGTAAAACTCCTTGATTGTCCCGCCGATATTCCCATGTTGGCTCCACTCTACATTCGTGAAATTTTTTATCGAGTGCTGCAGAGCGAGCAGGGGGTGTTACTCCAGTAATTTGCCGTCATTGGCAGTTATGCACAAGGTATATCCAAGGCCATCCAACATATTAACCGCGACTACTCCAAACCTCTCGTTATTAACGAGCTGGCTAAAGAAGTAAACATGAGCGTAACGTCCTTGCACAAACACTTCAAGCGTGTAACTGGAATGAGTCCGTTGCAGTATCATAAGACGATTCGATTGCAAACGGCACGACGTTTGCTTCTCACAGAAGGTTTTTCAGCGGCAAATGCGGGTTTTAGTGTGGGTTATGAGAGTCCATCCCAGTTCAACAGGGAATACGCCAGGTTATTTGGACTTCCCCCGATAAGCGATATCAAGCATTTCCGAGATTCCGTATATGAACTCAATTGATTTGGGTAATCATGCGTAATTTAAAAAATTCAAAACAGGTGGGGATATTCCATGAAGGTAACCAAAAAAATGATTGATAAACAATTACGATTTAAAGGCAGACTTATTGACTTATTGTTGAAATCCTCTTCTGAAGAAAAGTGGGTGGAGTCGATGGTCAAATTTAAAATAAGATCAGACAAATCGGCGGGAAAAATAAAAGATATTGAGGGCATTACATGTAGCGAAATGTGGATCCCCCGTCATAATAGCGATTCTAAAATACGTATTCTTATTTATCGACCTGCTAATCACCATCAAGATCTTCCCGGGGTTCTTTGGATTCATGGCGGTGGGTATGCAATGGGGAATCCGGAGCAATTTGTTCATGCTTGTACAAGATTAATCCGTGCCAAAAATTGTGTGGTTATCGCGCCGGATTACCGTTTATCCGTAGAAGCGAAGTATCCGGCTGCGCTGGAGGATTGTTATGACACACTGCTTTGGATGAAAAATCAGGCAAAAGAGCTTGGAATCCGTGACGACCAACTCATGGTCGGTGGAGAAAGTGCAGGTGGAGGTCTGACGGCTGCACTTACGCTATATGCGAGAGATAAAGGAGAAGTGAAGATCGCGTTCCAAATGCCTCTTTATCCAATGATAGATAATAGAAATGGTACGGAATCAGCAAAAGATAACAATGCCCCAATCTGGAACTCGAATTATAATAAATGGGCGTGGAAATTATATTTGGGGGCGTTAGCTGAAGATGCGGTTCCGCCTTATGCAGCGGCGGCCAGAGCTTCGGACTACAGCAATCTGCCGCCTACGGTCACTTTTGTCGGGGATATTGAACCATTCAGGGATGAGACCATTCAATATGTGGATCGTTTAAGAAAAGCCGGGGTTTCCGTTGAGTTCGAAATATATAAGGGGTGTTATCATGGATTTGATATTATTAACCCAAACGCAGAAGTGAGCAAAAAGGCGACAGCATTTTATATCAATGCCTTCAAATATGCTGTAGATCATTATTTTGTTAAGCAGAATGTTTAAAGGGCTTGATCATGTAATGATCAAGCCAGTAGTCAGGTATCGAAATCGATTAATTATGAAATAATTGAAGTGTAGATAAGATGGGCGAACCAAAGTAGGTTCCAGCTGTAAAATAAGTTATGGTCCATAACAGAGCACTGGAATAGGATATAAGAGCAAATCTTTTAAACTTGATCCCACTCAGTCCAATCACCAAAGGCAGCACATATCGCACAATGGGAATAAACAAACCGATACACATTGCCCAATTGCCTCGTTTATTCAGTATGCGCTCAGCCTTGATCATATGTTTATTATCTTGTAATGTGTGCCTTATTTTTTTCCCAAATAACTTACCTGCAAAATAAGCTATAGTAATCGCCGTTAATAGTCCGGATAAGATACAGAAATATGTGATCCATGAATTGATGATACCTGTCTGGCTCAAAATGGCACCACTGATAATTGTGATCTCATTGGGTATTGGAATTCCGAAAGGGCCCAGGGAGAAGGCAAAATAAAAAATCAGATAACCATACTGATGAAGTAACTCCATGATCGTCGTACTGATCATTCATGTACCTCCTCTCTTGTTGATACAGACATAATAATGAAAAAATCTAAGGAATTAATGAGTAAATTTCTAAAGAAAATCTAAAGATAACTTCGTAAAGAGATCTTATATCTACATTCCACCCGAAACGTGTGTTGGCAAGATCATATCCATTACTGTGATATGTTTTTAATTTTATTATCTTTATGTTCATAATAATATCATTCAGTGGCATGCACAACTCTCAACAGATCAAGGTTTTTCGCCGTATTCTTTACCGAAGTCCGCCATCTTCTCAAGGATCGGCAGCAGTTTGTTTCCCTTGTTGGTTAACGAGTACTCTACTCGTGGAGGAACTTCCGGATACACATCACGCTTGATAACGCCATCGTTTTCCAACTCTTTAAGCTGCTTGGTGAGAGAGCCTTGTGATAAACCTCCAAGGAATTTTTTTATATCCGTATAACGGCGTGTTTCACCTTTCAGATACCATAATATAAAGTATTTCCATCGTCCTGAAAGGACATTTTGAGTAAAGGCGATCGCGTACATTTCCCTTTTATTATCGATAAACTCTTGGTCAAATCCTTCATTACAAACTCTCATTGAACTCACTCCTCATCTATAGGTACGAAAAAATGTACTATGTTCATTTAAATTGCCCTCTTTGCAAACGAAACGAATAAACTTATGATTGTTTCAAATCACGTACACAAGTTTAGTTTGCGTAATATGTGAAAGATATTATTCTTATTTCGCTATATAGTTAGTAGGCTAAATAAATATACCATAGAAAGGAGTAGTTGATAAGTGAATATTAGCAGGACAGTAGTGGGGCTATAGACACTCGGAGGTTTCAGCAGATACCAGTGAAATTAAAATAAAAGGAGATGTTTTACATTGAGTAAAAAAATTCGAACCGGAATCATAGGTGCATCAGTGAACAATGGTTGGGCAAGCGGTACTCATATTCCGGCCATTGAACATTTGGATGAGTTTGATCTTACGGCAGTTGGGACAAGCAATATGGCGAGTGCGAAGAAGAGTGCAGAAGCTTTCCACGCAGATCACGGTTTTGATAACATGGAAGATTTGGCTCAGCATCCGGATGTGGATATGGTAGTCGTCAGTATTAACGTTAAGGAACATTATAATGCTGTTCAAACCATTGCTCCTGCTGGAAAACCGATCTATTGCGAATGGCCACTCGGATCCAATACAGGTGAAGCGCTTGAAATGCAGAAATGGGTAGCTGATCGCCAATTGCCAAATGCGATTGGATTGCAAGCCAGACAGGCCCCGGCAATTCAGTATGTGAAAGATCTAGTGGCAGAAGGGTATGTTGGAAAAGTATTGTCAGCCAATCTGAAGATTTCCATTGATGGAATGGGTGGTGTTGGTGACAAGTCCACAGCATATTTGTTTGACCGGAAGATTGGAGGGAACTTGCTCACCATTGTAGGTGGACATAATTTAGATGCATTTACCTATATGCTTGGGGATTTCACCGAACTTTCGGCGGTCACGGCGCAACAGTTCCCTGAAGTCGAATTGGTGGATATCCAGAAAGTCATCAAGAAGACGACAGATGATCAAATACTGATTACAGGAAAATTGACGAGTGGTGCAGCAGCCAGTGTTCATATTCAAGGCGGAGTCAAACATCAGACCGGACTTACACTTGAGATCTTCGGTGACACGGGTACAATCGTGCTGAGTGCGCCTGCTTCAATTCAGTTCGGGTCACACCAATTGCGCGGTGCAGGCACTAATGACCAACAGCTTGGTGAGCTAACCATTCCCGATTCCTATTACTGGGTGCCAGACTCTCTCAAAGATGACCCAGGATTTGTTCTGAACATGGCTCAGGCTTATCGTAAATTCGCCCAAGATATCCATGAAGGAACATCCTTAACACCCACTTTCGCGGATGCGGTAAAACTCCATCAGTTACTGGATGCAGTAGAGAAAGCAGCACGAACTGGAGAACGTCAATATTTTTGATTCTGAAAAGTTAGGGACAGAACAAAGCTATCAACTTTTAGTTAACAGGCTAATTATTAAAGGATTACAAAAAGGTGATTTTACGCTGTGGCTTTCGGAGTAAGGAGAAGAACGACATGAAAACAAGAAGTGAGATGCAGCTGGCTCTACAAATGGTTTCTGGGTATGGAGCTGAGTTCAGCGCCTGGAGAATGCCTGGTACCGACCCAGCAGCTTATACCAATACGGATCAATATGTGGAACGGGCTAAATTAGCCGAAAAAGGAAAATTTCAAATGATTTTCATTGCCGATACTCCAGCATTAACCGTTAACTTAGGGCCTCAGACGCCTATGTTTCCTATGGACCCTATGCTGGCTCTAATGGCTGTAGCAAGAGAGACGAACCATATTGGGCTTGTTGCTACTCTCTCTACGACATTTAATTATCCTTACAATATCGCGCGTCAGTTCAAAGCACTGGATGTAATCAGTCATGGACGTGTAGGGTGGAATGCAGTTACCACATCTGATCCCTTAGCGGCAGCTAATTTCGGTTCAAGGGTTGCCAATCGCCAAGAACGCTATGACAAGGCGCATGAGAGCATCCAAATCGTGCAGGCATTGTGGGGGAGCTGGGAACCAGACGCTTGGACGTTAGATGTAGAAGGAGGGACATTTGCCGATATGGACAAAATTCAGCCCATAAACCTTCAAGGTCAATATTATGCATCTCGCGGTCCGTTGCCGATCCCGCCATCCGAACAGGGCCAGCCTGTTATTTTCCAGGCTGGAGGAGGGAGAGAGGGATTGGAATTGGCGGGAAAATACGCTTCTGGCGTCTACGCCAATCCTTATGATATAGAGTCTGCTCGTGAACAAAGGCAAGCGATTCGGGAAAGTGCTGCCCGTTTCGGCCGAAACCCCGATGATATCAAGATGTTTGCAGGTTTCATGTTTTCTCTGGCTTCAACGGAAGAAGAGGCTCTAGTACGTCGAAAACAACTTATGAGTTTTAATCCGGAGGAGATTCCCAACAGGGTAAGTTACCTTGGTTCTATGGTTGGTCTGCCTTTATCCGTAAATTCGGTAGATATAGATAAACCTTTAGCCCACGACTTACTGAAGAATGCATATGCCAACCCAATGGATCCACGTTCCGCAAGAGCATTGAAGTTGTTGTTTCAAGGGTTATCTATTCGGGATGTTCTCGCCCACGGAGTCATTAACTATCATCCGGTAGTTGCAGGTACCCCTGAGCAAGTCGCTGATTTCTTGGAAGAATGGTTTGTGGCGGGTGCATGTGACGGCTTCTCGGTTGTACCCGATATATCCTTTGATGGAGTTGCCGATTTTGTGAACCTGGTTGTCCCGATATTGCAGGACCGGGGATTATTTCATAGGGAATATGAAGGGAAAACACTACGCGAGAATATGGGCGTTCCTTACGAATATGGGATGCGGAAAATTTAAATAACTAAATATTGGAGAGGACTTTTATGAATAATACACTCGAATTGCTTCATAACCATACATCGTTTCGTGCTTACACATCTCAACCCCTTACGGAAGAACAACGGGACGCAATCTTTCAGGCAGCTAATCAAACCTCATCGTTCAGCCTTCTGCAGGCCGTGTCCATTATTCGAATCACAGACCCGGTACTTCGAAAAAAAGTCAGACATCTCTGTGTCGATCAACCTTATATTGAAGAAGCGGCAGAGTTTTGGATTTTCTGTGCAGATTTTAACCGGAACCATCAAATTGCCCCGGATGTGGATATTGAATTTATTGAATTTCTATTGATCGGATCATTCGATGCCGGACTAATGGCACAGAACGCGTTAACGGCAGCCGAATCCCTGGGACTTGGCGGTGTTTTTATTGGTGCGGTCAGAGCCAATATTTCCGAACTATCTGACGTATTAAATTTACCGAAGTATGTGATTCCTTTGGTCGGATTATGTATTGGCCATCCAGCTGGAGATAAACCTGAGCTGAAACCCCGGCTTCCACAATCCATGGTTTTACTGGAAAATCAGTATCACCCCCTTGATCGAGAGAAATTAGCTGTCTACGATGAAACCATGCTGAAGTATTATAAAAGTCGTCCGGTTAAGGCTCCTTTCACCGTGAAAAAAGTAAAAGGATGGAGTGACCATATCCAGGATCATCTTGAAAGAAGTATTCAGCCTGAAATGATGGACTACTTGAACAAGCAAGGATTTGCAAAAAAATGAGTTTCTAAACAAAGCTATCATTTGTGAAAATTAGATACGAAACCTGTCCCTAATAGGGGAACTCTAGGTAAATTGACACCTGTATTTCACCGTGATACATTTAGTATACTAACTATAATTCGGGGGCAGGGAGGGAACATTCATGACAGATCCAGTGGATTGTGATATTCGACAGACGTTAGATCGGATTTCTTCCCAAATGCGTCGAAATTATAGTGAATCTCTAAGGGAGATCAATCTCTACGTAGGACAAGATAATTTGTTGTATCGACTGTGGTTGGGTGACGGGGTAACACAAATGCAACTATGTGAACACTTAAAATGTGAACCGCCTACGGTAACTAATATGGTTAAATCATTGGAGCAGAACGGATTTATATATCGGAAACGTGATGAACAAGATGCAAGAATCATGCGTATATATCTAACGGATAAAGGCAAAGAATTAGAAAAGCCGGTTGAAAACAAATGGAAGGAACAGCAGGAAAAATTACTGCATTCCATATCTAAGGAAGATCGGTTGATCTTAAGACAACTAATGCATCAAATGGAGAGTAATATAGTATAGCTCGCTTATAAGTATTCAGTTCTCAAGATATAATTAGTAATCCAGATTAAATGCATGTGAAACAAGCCGCTATTTCAGCGGCTTTTTTTATTTCAAAAGTACAGCGCGCCTACTCGAATTTTGAAGGAGGCACGTTGTAATATTTTTTGAAGGCTTTAGAAAATGTAAAGGGATCGGGATACCCGAGGAAACCAGCGATCTGTTGTATCGTATATTTTTTTTCGTAGAGATAATCCCTTGCCCGATTCATTTTGATCCGGGAAATGTACTGTCCTGGCGTGATACCTACGGTTTTCTTGAATAAGGAGATAAAATACTTCTCGGAGACACCGGCAATTGCCGCGAGTTCGTTGATCCGAATGGAACACTCCAGGTTCGCATCCACGTATTGGAATACGTCCTGCAGGAATTCCAGGCTTCCTTCTGTTTTTCTTGGGTGTTTACCGTCCAGGAATGTACCAGCATAGGTACCTTGTTTGTGAAGCTCGAGGATCTGCGCGATGACGACGAGAAGAGAAGCTTTTAAGTAAAGCTGGTTCCCTGACGTGCCGCTGCCCCGCTTTAAGCGGTGATAGGCTGTGGTGAACAGCGTGACTTCCTCATGGATCAGGTTGCCCGGCACAATGCCCGGGAGTAGAAACTCGTCCAGAATTCGCTGTTGGTCGCCGATGCCGAAATCAAAGTGGATATATATGAATCTGCAATGATCTTCGTTTGTTGAGGCGATATAGGGCAGATCGGGATAAAAAAAGACGACGTCTCCCGGGAATGCTATATGTTCGATCCCATCAAGTGTGACTTTGACGGAACCCGATTGGATGAACCAGAGATCGTAATCGGGATGAGACTTGTGTTCAATCCAGCCTATATCGTGAACTTGTTCTAAATAAGAACTCATCCGGAGAGTAATGTACTCCGAGAGTTCGTTGAGTATACTCATATTTATTTTGCCTTCATTCATTAGAACCTCCCAATTTCCTCTACCGCATGACATCCTTCATTTTCAATTAGTATATCAAAGGATTAATGGGTTGTTAATGATCATACTATTTGACATGTTTTAAAAACTATCGCACATTCCGCTTTTGCTCCACTCTCCTATAATGAACTTATAACATATGAGGAGGGTTAATTATGAATAGTTCAAACATGCAGCAACCAAAGGTTGTCGTGATCGGAGCAGGCAGTCTATTTTTCGGACGTCAATCCATTTGGCAGATGATCCACTCCCCTTACCTGAATCAGGGAACGCTTGCTCTAGTGGATACGGATGAGGAAAGACTATCGAAAATGGTAAGACTCGCAGAAATGGTGGCTCGGGAGAACAACGTATCGTTGAAGGTGGAGGGCTCGACGGATCGAAGAAAGGTGCTTTCGGAAGCCGACTTCGTTGTGCTCAGTTTTGCGGAGCAATCGGTGAAATATCGGGGTATTGATTGCCAAGTGTCTTTAAAATATGGCATCCGCATGTGCTCCGGGGATACAATCGGGCCGGGCGGGATTTTTCGGGCGATGCGGGAGCTGCCGGTAATCATGGAATGCGCTAAAGACATTGAAGAGTTGTGTCCCGATGCTTGGGTTATCAACTACATTAATCCGTCTACCGTCCATGGTATCGCGTTACACCGTTATGCCCCGAAGCTGAAATCGTTTGCGCTGTGCGACAGCCACCATATGCCGCATAAAAAGGCCTTTTACGCAATACGAGCCGGAATTATTGGAGACCGGAACGAGTTTAACGAAGAGATCGACCGAAAATTCGATTTTCGTATCGCCGGCGTCAATCATTTCACGTGGCTGCTAAAAGCGGAATATGAAGGAAAGAATCTCATGCCTGCGATCGCTGAGACCATGCGCAAGGCGGCTGGTGAAGAGAACAACGGCGGAGACCGCGGTGCAAAAGCACTTCATAACGACGCCATCACGTACGAACTGTACGACACCTTTGGCTATATTCCTACCTGTACAGCACACACGAAGGAATACGTCCGTTTTTGGCAGGGCCTTGGTAAGACGCCAGACGCCATTCCGCCGTTATCAATCTGGGAGACGGAGGACCGGTATCAGCGTCATGATGAGATGTGGCAGCAGGTGGATGACTTCCTCACTGGTAACATTCCGATCGCTGAATACATGCGTACTTTCGGCCCGGATCATGCCACAGACATTATCGAAAATATGGTGGGGAATTTGGGAAAACGGTTTTTTATCAATACGCTTAACAACGGGGCGGTAACCAATATGAATCATGATTCATTCCTGGAGCTGTTATGCGATGTAAGCATGGATGGAGCGAAGCCGGTCCACGTAGGTGAGATGCCGCGAGGAATTCGAGGGATGCAGGAGCTTGTGCTGGATACGCATGAGCTTACGGTGGAGGCGGTCGTGGAGCAGAGTTATGAAAAGCTGAGGAGAGCCATGTTAACGGATCCGCTCGTAAGTTCCATCAGTGACGCGGATAAGATCATCAAAGAATTGCTGGCATTGGAGCGCGAGATGATTCCGGGTATCTGGTATGCAGATGGGCTAAACCGGAATTGGATTTCTGAATAAATCATCATAGGTAAGTTTCGCATCTGAATCATTAATGAATTCTTATGTACGATGAAAGTCGCTAATAGGCGACTTTTTTTGTTTCAAGCCGCAAACGAACACGTATATCTTTCATCCATCTCCTGTTGCTGATCTCGTTCTCACGTACCTGTACCAGATATAGAACAAAAAAATATTTGTCGAAAAATCATAGACAGAATATCGTTCTTTATTTTCCATATTTGTGTTATTCTGTTCTTGTTAGGCGGCTATTTCATTTGTTTGATCGATACGGAAGGGGGGAAGATTATCGAATCATCCAATGGGGATAAAGAGAGTAACGGCACTGCTTGTTGAAAAAAACAAAATAAGCGGAGGTTTGGTTATGCTCAAAAAAATGAGGAAATTTGGCGTTTGCAGCTTAGGGCTAGTATTGTTGGCAGCTGTGGCATTTACCGGGTGGAGTACCCGGGCATCGGCAGCTGATTTCAGATCATTAACAGCTTCGCAAATCGTATCGGAGATGGGTGCAGGATGGAATTTGGGGAATCAGCTTGAAGCAGCAGTAAACGGTGTACCGAATGAGACAGCATGGGGCAATCCTGTCGTCACCCCAGAATTGATCAAAAAGGTGAAGGCTGCTGGCTTCAAAACAATTCGAATTCCCGTATCCTATTTAAATCATATTGGAAGCGCTCCCAATTATACGGTCAACGCCACATGGCTGGATCGGATCCAAACCGTAGTTGACTATGCATATAATGAAGGCTTATATGTGGTTATTAACATTCATGGGGATGGGTATAATTCCGTTCCGGGTGGATGGCTTCTGGTAAACGGCAGCAATCAGGCTGCCATTAAGGAAAAATATCAAAAGGTATGGCAGCAAATTGCTACCAAGTTCAGCAGCTATAATGAGCGTCTTATTTTCGAATCCATGAACGAAGTGTTCGACGGAAATTACGGTAATCCGAATTCGGCGTATTATGCTAATCTGAACGCCTACAACCAAATCTTTGTGGACACGGTCCGGAAAACCGGAGGCAACAACAACGCCAGATGGCTGCTGATTCCAGGCTGGAATACAAATATTGATTACACTGTAGGCAATTATGGATTCGCGCTCCCGACCGATCAATTCAGATCCTCGGCAATTCCCAGCTCCCAGAAGAGAATCATGATCTCGGCACACTACTACTCCCCTTGGGATTTTGCAGGTGAGGAGAACGGCAATATCACCCAGTGGGGTGCAACGGCAGCAAATCCTTCGAAGAAGTCTACTTGGGGGCAAGAGGATTATCTGAATTCGCAGTTCAAATCGATGTACGACAAGTTTGTAACGCAGGGCTATCCTGTTGTGATTGGTGAATTCGGTTCTATTGATAAAACAGCTTACGACGCTAGCAATAACGTATATCGTCAAGCCTATGCCAAAGCGGTAACAGCAACCGCCAAGAAGTATGGTGCCGTGCCGGTGTATTGGGACAATGGACATAACGGTCAGCATGGTTTCGCTTTGTTTAACCGTTCAAACAATACAATCACTCAGCAAGGCATCATTAATGCCATCATGGAAGGTATGCAATAATCTAAGATCGTGTTTTATCATGAAATTGGCGTGTCCTTTCATAAGAAGGGACATGCCGTTTTTTTGTGCGATCCGTAGAGGTATGAGGTACATTTTTCCAATGAAATTTACATAAGACACATACAGAATTCATTAAACTCCACAATACCTTTTATATACTTAATTTGCTTGAAATAGCGAACTAAAAGGACTAGGTGGTAGACAGAATGTTGAAAAAACGAGATTTGCATGAATGCCACACACTGTACAGCTTATTGATAGACCCCGCAGTGTCACCTTACGTTCGTTACCAGTGCCAGTCGCATGAGGAATATTTATTCCTGACCAAGCAGTTGATGGATGAAGAAGAACAGAATACCACGATTTCCCGAACGATTCTGAACGAAACTGGACAGCCGATCGGAACCATTGATTTGTATCATGTCGTAAATAACACGGGTTACCTGGCTACATGGATTGGAGCGCCGTATTTCGGAAAAGGGTACAGCCAACGAGCGAAATCCGCCTTTTTGACTGAACTTTTCCTCGAACATGCGATCGAAACGGTATTTATGAAAATTCGCAAGCAAAATATCCGATCCAGTAAAGCCGCACAGAAGTTGCCTTATGTAAAGTTAGCCAATGATTTGTATCATGAAATGTATCTATCGATTAATGCCAAGGAACAGATCTATGATCTGTATCATGTGGAACGGTCGACCTTTATCGAGAGCAGCATTGAGCTGCATCACGTAGTGGCTACGTAACAAATAATATAAAGAACCCTTTGCATAAGAGGAACGATTAAGAAATCATGAACACAATAAAGCAAAGTGAGCTGTCGAGGGTCAAAAGCATGCTCTCATTAAATGCCGCTAATTTAGCGGCTTTTTTTGTTGTCTTATCGGCACAAGTTCCTGTCCAGAGGGAGAATAACAACTTGTTCTGTGATGAATCAAACATGGATTGAAACGTGTTACGGCTCACTACGTATCATGCCCTCCTCCCACTATCTCTTGTGGACCTGCCATTCTATTCTCCACACTAAGGAGAAAGGAAGGAAATAGAAGAAGTTAACAAGCTTAATGTCATATTTAATAACATATAAGTCGTGTTTTTGTGAAAATTACAAAATTAAATCAATACTTTTTATGAAAAAACACAAAGACTTACGGATTTTTTCGTAATATAATATGACACAAGAAGAAAAACGATCATAAAAGTCAGGTTATGTAACATGTGATTACGGCCTGCTAGATGAATGCTGATACGTACTGAAAGGGGACTAGAACATGCAAATTACAGCAGAGCCTTATCATTGGCCTTTTGACGGGAGTGTCGATCCCATGAGAACAGCATTAGTCATCATCGATATGCAAATCGACTTTTGTGGCAAAGGTGGTTATGTGGACCAGATGGGGTATGACTTGTCCTTGACGGCCAAACCGATTGGGCCCATTCAAACACTTCTTCAGCGAGTTCGACAAATTAAAGGTTTTCACGTCATCCATACGAGAGAGGGACATAAGCCGGATCTGTCTGATTTACCCGCGAACAAACAGTGGCGCAGCAAACAGATCGGTTCAGAAATAGGCTCGCTTGGGCCTGCGGGACGCATATTGGTTAGAGGTGAACCGGGTTGGCAGATTACCCAGGAGCTTGCACCCATCGAAGGGGAATCGATCATTGACAAACCAGGTAAGGGCAGTTTTTATGCGACGGACTTGGATCTGATCTTAAAGAATAAAGGAATTACCCACTTAATTTTGACGGGGATCACAACGGATGTTTGCGTGCACACGACAATGCGCGAAGCCAATGACAGAGGATATGAATGTTTGATTCTTGAGGATTGCACGGGAGCAACCGATCCGGATAATCATCACGCGGCGCTTCAAATGGTTAAAATGCAGGGCGGCGTGTTCGGCAGTGTCAGCAGCTCAAGCGAGGTTTTGAAAGCACTAGCTATGTTTTAAGCAGACAATACCATAAAAACAGACAAAACCAACACCATCGGAGGAAACCATATGTGGAAATGGTCTAGAAAGTCATTAATTATCCTCATGTCCGCTTTAGTTCTCGTACTAACAGCTTGCGCTTCTAATAATACACCGAGTTCAGCTACAGGGGATGGGGAAACAGGTGAGCTGAAAAAGGTCATCCTGCGTCTGAAGTGGGTTCACCAAGCACAGTTTGCAGGGTTCTATACAGCAGTGGAAAAAGGCTTCTATAAAGAAGCCGGCTTGGACGTTGAAATCAGACCAGGAGGCGCGGATTTCCCTTCCGTACAGATGATTGCATCAGGTGCGGAGCACTTCGGTGTAACGGGTGCAGACCAAATACTGATGGCCAGGGAAAAAGGGGTTCCCGTGAAGGCACTTTCCGCTATATATAGAAAAACGCCATTCGTGTTATTTAGTCTCAAGAATTCCGGGATCACCAAGATGGAAGATCTGGTCGGTCAGAAGATTGGTGTGAAGCTGGGCGGAAATGAAGAATTAACTTACCGTGCAATGGTGAAGAATGCCGGCATCGACGGCACAAAGGTAGAAGAAATGCCAGCGAAATATGACCTGAGTCCATTGCTCAGCGGGCAAGTGAAGGCATGGCCCGGCTATGTGATCAATGAGGTCCTCGCTGTACAGGAACAGGGGAATGAAGTCAACATCATAGAACCGAACGATTATGATATTAACTTTTATGCGGATACGTTGTTTACGACCGAGGATATTATCGAACGGGATCCGGAGATGGTAAAAAGCTTCGTCCAGGCTTCCATGAAGGGTTGGAGTTACGCCATTGAGAACCCGGAAGAGGCTGCCGAATTCGGCCTGAAATACGGGGACAAATTGACCCTTGATCACGAGGTTAGCATGATGAATGCGAGTATTCCTTTGCTGGAGCCAGAGAATCTGCCACTCGGTAAGATGGAATCAGAGGCATGGGAGGTGCTGCAACAGAACCTGATTGATCTGGACTTTTTGAAGAAAGAGCAAAAGCTTGAGGACGTATTCTCAAATGAATTTATTGAATAGGGAGTGATTTTAATGCTAACAACGGCTTCTTCCAAAAACGAAATCGCGGTTACGTTGAAAAATTGCTCCTTATCGTTTGGTGACGTAAACGTACTGAATAATGTGTCGATTGATATTTATAAAAATGAATTTGTTTCCATACTCGGACCAAGCGGCTGCGGCAAATCAACACTACTCCGGTTAATGCTCGACTTGCTTCAGCCGAACGCGGGAGGAGAGATCGTCTATCCATCGAAGGATCTCTCGCTCGGCATGGTATTCCAGAAGCCGGTATTGATGCCTTGGCTGACTGCAATCCAAAATATCTCCCTGCCGCTCACGATCGGAGAGAAGAAATTCACCAAAAAGGAGATCAAGGAAAAAGCGGAGTCCTCGCTTCGGTTAGTTGGACTGCAGGATTTCATGAATCATTTCCCGCATCAGCTCAGTGGAGGCATGCAGCAAAGGATTGCGATTGCACGGGCGCTCGCGGCAGATCCGACGGTATTGCTTATGGATGAGCCCTTTGGTGCATTGGATGAATTTACGAGAGAAAAGCTGAATTTCGAGTTACTGCGTTTATGGGAGAGTCCCGAAACAAGCCTAAGCACGGTCGTTATGGTTACCCACTCGATTCAGGAATCTGTGCTTTTATCCAACCGCGTTATCATGATGTCACCAAGGCCTGCGGGAGTGGAGGATATTATTTCAGTTCCGCTGCCGTCACCGAGAGAGGTGGGGATGGATGAACTTCCGGCCTTCCATCAGACTGTAAATGAGTTAAGAAAGCGGGTCAAACATCTATGAGGACAAAAATACAAGACGCCATGTATCCCTTCGTATTCGCTATCGCCTTCCTGGTATTGTGGGAACTTGCTGTACGTCTCTTCGATATACCGCTCTATTTGCTCCCATCTCCCACTGGAATCATATCTGTTATGGACAGCTCGTTGTGGTCGCATATGCTAGTCACGCTGATGGAAGCTTTGGCGGGCTTCGTACTGGCCAATTTCTTCGGATTGATTACCGCTGTCATATTCGTACATTCCAAACCCATTGAAAAAGGAGTATTCCCGCTGGCCATTGCGCTCAAAACTACCCCGCTTGTCGCTCTGGCTCCGCTTCTGGTCGTATGGATGGGGACGGGTTACTCTTCCAAGGTTGTAGCTTCGATGCTAATCTGTTTCTTTCCCATTCTGGTCAACAGCGTTAAGGGTCTAAAAGCGATTGAGCACGAAGCGTGGGAACTTTTCTCCACATATAAAGGTACCAAATCGGAAATTTTCTGGAAGTTGCGGCTGCCGACGAGTTTGCCTTACGTGTTCTCCGCGTTGAAAATTTCGACCTCTCTAGCCATTGTTGGTGCAATTGTCGGTGAATTTGTCGGCGCAAACAAAGGGCTAGGCTATGTCGTCTTGGTTTCCTCGTACCATATGGATACGCCTGTGATGTTCTCCGCAATTATCGCTTCAGCATTATGCGGACTTGTTCTATTCTGGGCAATCAGCTTACTTGAGAAAAAAATTATATTCTGGCAAAGGGCGGATGACCTATGATGAAATGCACCGTGAACCGTGTTCCAAGCCGTTCCCCTAACGACTTGGTGTCGCTTGAGCAAGCGATCAAAGAAGGAGTAATTGATCCGCAAGATGTGGTTGCGGTTCTAGGCAAAACGGAGGGCAATGGCTGCGTGAACGATTTTACACGAGGCTATGCTGTTTTAGCTTTAAAACAATTTTTTAGCGAAAATCGCAAAGATTCAACCTTTCCAATTTCTTATGTCATGTCAGGAGGAACCGAAGGCATATTGAGCCCTCACTTTACGGTGGTCAGCCGCAAAGGTGCCTACAGCCCAAGTGAGGTGAGAAAGGATCAAAAATCACTTGCGATCGGAGTGGCTAAGACGGCTGATTTCCTTCCGGAGGAGATTGGAAGGCTGGCTCAAGTGGATGAGGTGGCGGCGGCTGTTCAACGAGCCATAGCGGAAGCTGGCATCGAGTCCGCGGCAGATGTACATTTTGTGCAAATTAAGTGTCCGCTGCTGACGTCGGAGGACGTGCAAGATGCTCAAAATAGAGCTCATAGCACCGTAACGGAAGATACTTATAAATCAATGGGGTATTCGAGGGGCGCATCGGCAATTGGTGCAGCAATTGCTCTCGGAGAGGTTGATCGGGCGGAGCTTAAGGATACGGATATTTGCGGGTCCTGGCAGCTGTTCAGCAATGTCGCCTCAACCTCCGCAGGAAGCGAGCTTGCGTATTGTGAAGTAATCGTCTTCGGTAATTCTGCCTATGCGGAAGGTCCGTACTTCATCGCCCATGATGTGATGAAGGATGCCATTGACGCGGCTGCACTCAAACGTCTGCTGGTGTCACACTCAGATTCTGAAATGGTACAGGTGCTCGCTAAAGCAGAGGCAGATCCAACAGGATTCATTAGGGGCAACCGGCATACGATGCTTGATGATTCGGATATCAATCATACGAGACATGCACGTGCTGTCGTCGGAGGTGTACTTGCCTCAGTGTGTGGCGATCCGATGATATACGTATCCGGTGGTGCTGAGCATCAGGGGCCTCCAGGCGGCGGGCCGGTAGCGGTCGTTTTCAAGCGTAAGGAATAAACGAACATCCAACAAACAGCCAAAGATGGAGGAACGATAACGATGATCACAGCAAAGAAAACTGAGGTAATTATTGGAGAAGAAATGCAATGGGGGCTTATGCCAGACCATATTGAACTTTATCACCGCGAGATTGTGTCTGCGTCACAGGCCGATCAAATGGGCTTTCGCACCAGCTCCGTTCTATGGGAGAAAATTGGAGTTGGCGGTCAGGTACTGCCGCATTTTCATGATGTGGCTGAAATAATCTATATTACGGTTGGTAAAGTAAAGCTGTTGTGCAATGGAGAATGGAAAAGCTACAAGGCGGGCGATACGTTCCATGTCCCGGCAGGCGTCGTGCATTCGGTAGCGAATGACGATGATCAACCGACCGAGCAGATCAGTATTTTTTTACCTGTAGAAGAAGATACCCCGACCAACTCGTTTTTTAATACAACGCTGGTGGAAGACGTGTATTCTACAAAATTGAAATAGTCAGGCGGGACATGAGATGGCAGATCACAAGAAGGCAGGATTCACGTGCAACGATGTTTTCCTGATCCCCGACTTTAAGGAAGCTGTCGTCTTGGCTGGCGCTAATGGCATGCAGCGAATCATTAATCGCGTCAACGTGATGGAAGTGCCGGATGTCATCGATTGGGTGCGTCCGGGGGAGTTTTTAATAACGAGCGGCTTCCCATTTCGAGATCAGCCGGATGCGATCGCGGATATCATTCCGCAGTTAGTGGAGAAAGGTGTATCGGCCCTCGGGATTAAGACCAAACGATTCATCGATCAAATTCCTGCACGTGCGCTGGAGCTGGCTGATCAGCTCGATTTTCCGATCTTTGAGCTTCCAGCCGCGATCGTATTTTCGGATGTTGTCCGGGATATCATGGAGCGGGTGCTCGTGCAGGAGGCAAGGGAGCTTTCGCTGCTGCAAAGCCGTTTTCAGAAGTTGTCACAGCAGCTGCTGCACGGGAAAGGATTAGAGGAATTTTTGCAGACACTGGATAGCATACTGAACAATCCGATTATATTGCTGGATGATTCCAATCAACTCTTTCTTTCTCCACAGGCGGAAATACTAGAGGAAGCGGACAACCCGATGCTATGGGCTGCTCTTCGGGAGGAAAGCAATCTCGGAGTAAGCTTCATTACACTGGGCGAGCGCCGAATCCGTGTATATGTGTCGGCTGTCAATGACAAGCAATACGATAAATGCCTGCTCGTCCTGCTCGAATGGAATCAGGAACATTCCGTTGTTGATCGGCTGACGATCGACCGTGTTGGTGTTTTGGTAGGGTTAGAGATGATTAATGCGAATGCTAGGCGGGAAGTAGAGCTGAAATACGTCGACCAGTTTTTGCAGGATTGGATTACGGGCAGGATCGTTACCATAGAGGATTTAAGGCTGCGTGCCGAAGCGTGCGGGCACTCTCTCGAGGATGACCGGCCGCGCTGCGTTGCCTTAGTACGCTTTCTAAACTCCAAACCAAATATCAAGACGATGCAGCAGGCGATTAAACGGCTGAGAACCAAATCCATATGCGAGGACCTTCAAGCAACGATACTGGAGGGGGAAATGATTTTTCTTTTTCCGGAGGCGATGAATGGTATCCGAAATGTGGCGGTTGAAGCGATTTTGGCGGATATGAAGACACTTTTCCCAACAGAGAGCTTCTCGCTTTGTGTCGGTAATCGAACCCTTGTTGCAGAAAAGGTTCATGAGAGCTATAACGATGCCAAAAAAATTCATCATATCAGCTCCATTTGTGATTACCGTGAAACGTATGTCGACTACATGAAGCTTGGTGTATTCCAACTGCTCTATCATCTTCCAGATACGGAGGAGGTTCAAGATTACCGAGACCGATTTATACTGCCACTGCTTGCATACGATGCGAAGCATAACTCCCAGCTGTTTGAAACCCTGAAGGTTTATTTCAAGCACAATCGAAATGTGAAAAAGACTTCAGCAGAGCTGTTTACCCACTATAATACCGTATCCTATCGGGTAGAGCGCGTATGTGAACTGCTCGGTATAAACATGGATAATGGCGACGATATATTGCAGCTGCATTTGGCTGTGAAGCTTAACGAAATGAGACCGGCCTAATGTAAAAACAGGCAGGTGTTTAAGGAGGGAAGTCGGATGAGCAGACTGAATATGCCGCATGAGCTTACAGTTGATTGGCTGCAAGCGAGTTATGGAAGCGGGAAAATTACTCCTGAGCAGGTCATAGAAGAGATTATTCACCGTGCCCAAGAGGACGAAGGAATGAACATTTGGATTACACCGCCTGTGCTCGAGAGAATTCAGCCTTACTTGAACAACCTCAAGTCAATGGATGCTTCCCTGCCGCTTTGGGGCGTGCCATTCGCAATTAAGGACAACATAGATTTGGCCGGCATACCCACGACGGCTGGCTGCTCCGAATATGCTTATATTCCCGAGAAGCATGCTGCAGTCGTAGAGCGACTTGTGAATGCGGGAGCGATTCCTGTTGGTAAAACGAATATGGACCAATTTGCCACAGGACTTGTTGGCACCAGAAGTCCTTATGGTGAGACGCATAATGCGCTAAGCGAAAAATGGATTAGTGGCGGCTCCAGTTCGGGTTCTGCCGTTGCGGTAGCGAGGGGGCATGCGGCATTCGCTCTAGGTACCGATACTGCGGGTTCTGGACGAGTTCCTGCAGCATAGAATCGCCTTGTAGGCTATAAGCCGAGCCTTGGTGCGTGGCCAACAAAAGGTGTTGTTCCTGCTTGTGCAAGCTTGGACTGTGTAACCGTATTTACCCATTCTTTACAGGAAGCAAGAGTTATTGATGAGCAAGTCCGCGGGTTTGAGCCATCGGATCCTTGGTCAAAGAGCGTTCCTCGCTTGAAGGAGAAGCTTCCGAAGAAGCTATACTTGCCGATGAAACCCTTGAACTTTTTTGGACCAATGGCAGAGGAATACGGTAAAGCGTGGGATGCAGCGGTTGAGAAGATCGAAGCGCTCAATCTGCCAGTTGAATATATCAATTACGATATGTTTGAGCAGGCTGCAGCGCTCCTTTATGAGGGCCCATGGGTTGCCGAGCGCTGGGCCAGTGTAGGCGAATTTGTAGATGCGCGTCCAGGGATCACGTTTCCGGTGACCGAACAAGTTTTGCGTTCGGGTGCATCCGGCAAGCATGATGCAGCTTCCGTATTTACAGCGATGTATAAGCTGCAGGAGCTGCGTATGAGAAGTAATGAGCTTTTGAAAGGAGCCGTTCTTGTCATGCCGACCTGTGGAGGAACGTGGACAAGAGCGCAGGTTGAAGCTGAACCCATAACCACGAATTCGGACATGGGGCTTTATACGAACCATTGCAATCTGCTCGATCTATGCGCGATTGCAGTACCGGCAGGTGATGCGGCGACAGGAATACCTTTTGGGATTACACTGTTTTCGCTTTCGGGAAATGAGCATCTGGTGGAACAAGCTGCAGCTTCGTTTCTTGGAGCAGACTTGCCGCCTTTGAAAGTGAATAGGCCAGAGACGATAGCGCTTGCCGTTTGTGGCCTGCATATGAGAGGATATCCACTGGAGAAGCAGATGCTGGAGTTCGGGAGCCGATTCGTCTATGAGGCACATACGGCAGAGAAGTATCAGATGGTGAAGCTGCCTACAGTACCGGCTAAGCCTGGTTTGCTAAAAAAGAATGCGGGAGGGGGCGCGTTTGCGGTGGAAGTGTGGGAGATGCCAGCAGCTTCATTTGGTGCTTTTGCTGCACTCATTCCAGCTCCGCTCGGCATCGGCAAGATTGAATTGGCGGATGGAACAGAGATACCTGGTTTTATATGCGAGGGCTACGCGGAAGTGGGTGCGGAGGATATTTCCGCTTACGGAGGCTGGAGAAACTCACCATAAACAATAAGAAGTCATATTAACTTACTGCGACCAGCCTTCAACGCGAAAACAATCTAGTGATAAAAAAGATAGGGCGGCCATTCTTCTTTTAATAGAAGAGTGGTCTTTTTTGCATTTACAGAACATTAACATGATGCAGATACAGGCCTGATTTTTCACCCGTAACATTAGTGGTGGATGTGGGAACGGTCCCACACCATCCATAAAGGGATTGAAGACTACGAAAAAAAGAAAGGCGGTGCGGCCCAATGAAGCTGGTGGATCTGCAAGGATATGCGGCACCCGTGGATTCCAAAACGCATATTCGAATTCCATTTGAGTTGGACGAGGGCTGTGACAAGCTGCACCTGCGATTACAATATGCACCGAAGATGCTGGACAATCGGGAGAAGGCACTGCAGCTGCTCAAGGACAGTTACGACTTATACATCTTGCCGGAACATCGGGAATACGCGATCTTCAACGCCGACCGATATCTGCCCTTGAAAAATCTGATAACCCTCTCGCTGGACGATGCGCAGGGATACCGCGGAGCGTGCCACCGACAAGATGAGCTGCAGGAGCTGTTCGTATCGGAGCAAGAAGCTTCTCCAGGCCTGATGGCGGGCGAGCTGGTCCCTGGACACTGGAGCGTCACGCTCAGCCTGCACTGTATCGTGACGGACACCTGCGATTATCGGCTGCAAATCTGGACGGCGGAGGATGACGGGATATGAAATGGCTCGCCTGCGAACTACATACGCACACACTGCACAGCGACGGCAGCCAGACACTGGAGGAGCTCGCTGAGGGAGCGGCCAAACTGGGCTTCGATGCCATCGCGCTGACCGACCACAACACGATGTCCGGCTTGATCGGCAAAGAAGAAATTGAGCAGAAATATGGACTTCGGATCATCCCAGGCATGGAGTGGACAACGTTTTACGGTCATATGGTCACGATTGGGCTGAGCGCTTTTGCCGACTGGCGTCAAACGGTTCAGGGCGGGATCGATGAAGGAATCAGATCCGTGCACCGCCTCGGCGGAATCGCCGGGCTCGCCCACCCGTTCCGTATGGGCAGTCCGGCCTGCACAGGCTGCTTCTGGGAATACGAGATCGAGAATTGGTCTGCCGTTGACTATATTGAAGTCTGGTCCGGCACATTCCCTTCTATCCAACTGAACAACCGACGGGCATTCGATCTATGGACAGACAAGCTGAACGAAGGATATCGAATTGCCGCTACTTCGGGCCGAGACTGGCACACGCAGAGTGAGACGGATGAGCCGATCTCGGTCACTTACCTCGGCATCGAGGAAGATGGAATGGCGGAGAACGGGAATTCCGCTGCCTTGTCAACCTGTGAAGAAACGCTGATTCGTACGCTGCGGGAAGGGCGTGCGTCCGTTACGATAGGACCCCTGCTGACCCTGACGCTGGACGCAGGGGGTACATTCTGCCCGATCGGCTCTACAGTTCCAGCGGTAGTTGAGAGAGGGAAAAGTACTGAGCGGCCGATTATAGCAAATTTGATGCTGGACTTCTCGGTCCGCGCCGGACTGTGGTCGCTGCCGAAGCAAGTCTGCAGACTGAAGCTGTGCTCCAATCTGGGCGAAGAGCTGAGCCTGGAAGTCCCCGTGCCATTAGACGGACAAATGATGCCGTTCAAAGCCCAACTGCCGGAGTTTCCTCCCGCTATCCCTCGCCGGTGGATTCGAGCCGAGCTATGGGGAACCGTACGGGGTGCCCATGTGCTCATTGCCTTTACCAACGCGATTTATTTCAACGAAGGAGGATACTTGTGATGAACAAATTCCCACTGATCACGGCTCACACCGGCTGCATGGGCCATCCTGATCATTCTTTGGAGTCACTGCAGGCCGCCCTGACACTTGGCGCGGATATTTACGAAGACGATATCCGGTTGACTCGGGACGGCGTACTGGTGCTAGCGCATGACGAAGAAATTGCCTTGGCGGACGGAAGCTGCGGCAATCTGGCAGAGATGACGCTAAAAGAGCTGGAAGAAGGCAGTTCAGCACCGTTTCCAACCCTTCAGGATGTGCTGGAGCAGATTCGTGAAGCTGGTAAAATCATGAATCTCGACATCAAAAAGGACAGTGCTCTGGAGCCGCTGTCTGCCCTGGTTGAACAAATGGGTATGACGGAGCAGGTATTCCTCAGCGGCTGCACGTACGCGACGGCAGTCAAAGCCGGACGGTATGCCCCGCACATCCGCAGGCTGCTGAATGTAAACATTGACAGCTTCAGAAGTATGCACTATGGCGAGGCGATTATCCAGGCGTGCGCAGAAGGTCGCGAAGCCGGCTGCTTTGGGCTTAACGTGCCATATCAGGTGGTTCGGCAGGAGCTGCTGGACGCCGTGCGGCGGAACGATCTGGATATTTACGTCTGGACGATTACGGAGGTGGACGACATGAGGCGCCTTGCCCAGTGGGGCGTCGATTCGATAACAACCCGCGATCCGGCGAAGCTGATCGCCGTCCGGAGAGAATCGGAATTTGCAGAGGAGAATAGGGATTGGACAATAAGCTAAATCACAGTCTGCGGGAGCTGGCGCAGCTGGCTGGTGTATCGAAATCGACCGCTTCTCGGGTCATCTCCGGAAACGGATACGCAAGTCCCGAAGTCAGGGAACGTGTACTCCAGGCGGTAGAACAGCTTCGCTACAAGCCGAGCGCTGTCGCCAGGGCGATGGTAGCCAAGCGGACGTACAACATCGGGGTCATCGTTTTTCGCGACAAGCTTCCGATCGTGTCCCATACATTGTATGGCAGAATTATCGACGAGATTCTGATGGCTGCTGAAGCGTTGGGCTACTCGATCTTCCTGAAGACTGACCGGGAGATGTCGCTCCGCTCCACCGATTATATGCTGGAGCAGCGGGTGGATGGTCTCATTCTGGTCAGTCGGCTGCAGAAAAACGTCATCGACTATGTTAAAAACTTTCATATCCCTTACCTGATGGTAAATGGCTCAACGGAAGATCCGGACGTCGTGCATCTCGTTAGCAATGACGAAACCGGCGGGGAGCGAGCCGCAGAGCATCTGTATGAGAGAGGACATCGCAGGTTTTTCATCATCGCCGGACCGGGGGAGCACCGGAGCCACTCTTTGCGGCTGGCTGGCTTCCGTAAACGGCTGGAATCTTTCGGTGTTTCTTCCGGTAAGGTGGAGTACACCATCGTTGAATCGCCGGAATCCAGCTTCCAATCTGGCCGGAAACTGATGGAGGAGCATTATGTGGCATTCCGGGAAGCTGGATACAGTGCCCTGTTCAGCACTAACGACATGCTTGCACTTGGTGCGATGAAAGTACTGCTGGAACGAGGCGTCCGCGTTCCCGAGGAAGTGTCCGTTATGGGGTATGACAATACCGAAGTGTCTGACATGTATCACCCGGCACTGACGACCGTCAGCGTGGATGCGGCAGGTATCGGTCGGGACGCGGTGGCGATTCTGGATCAGCTGATCGGCGGCGAGGAGAGTGTGCCGCGTCTGATTGAATACGAAAGTGAAGTGATCGTTCGTCAATCGACGAATGGAAAGGAGGACGAAACATGTTTTGGTACTGGAAACACGTAGGCCCGAGAAGGATTATCGAATTTTTGCTGCTGACTGTGTTCGCCGTTTTTTTCGCGGGGCCGCTGGTCAACCTGCTTGTGCTTGCCTTTAGCGAAAAGTGGAATTATCCGGACATCCTGCCCCAGGTATGGGGCTTCAAATGGTGGGAGTTCGTGCTGGCGAAGGATGATATCGTCTCGTCGATTTCACTGTCGTTTCTCATTGCCACTCTGGTAACCCTGCTGTCTATTGTGGTCTGCATCCCGGCAGCATACGCGTTCGCCAGACTCCAGTTTCCACTGAAGCGGATGTTCCTGTTCTCATTCCTGCTGACGCACGCTTTTCCCAAAATGGGATTGTACGTCTCCATCGCGGTTCTCTTCTACCGAATAGGCCTGATGAATACGCTGTTAGGCGTCGTGCTGATCCATATGATTAACGTGTTGATGTTCATGACCTGGATTCCGACTGCTGCTTTTCGCAACGTACACCGGGCGCAGGAGGAATCGGCGCGGGACGTCGGAGCTAGTCCATTCAAAGTCTTTCGCAGCATCACGCTGCCAATGGCGATGCCGGGCATCATGGTTGCTTCAATCTTCACATTCCTCAATTCGCTCGACGAAGCGCAGGGGACATTCCTGGTCGGCATTCCCGACTACAAAACGATGCCGATCGTGATGTACTCGATCATTTCCGACTTTCCGAGCAGCGCCGGGGCCGTATTCTCTATCATCCTGACGCTGCCGACGATCATCCTGCTGGTGGCAGCCCAGCGGCTGGTGAGCGCGGACGTGCTCGCAAGCGGTTTTCAAATGAAATAAAAAGGTTTGGGTCAAATACCGGGCAAAGGGAGGCGGCAGCATGCAGTTATCTGTACGAGAGTTAGCAAAACGCTACAAAACCGGTGACGGAGTCAGCGGCATCAACATTGATATTGAAAAAGGCGAGCTGGTCACCCTTCTCGGTCCTTCGGGATGCGGGAAAACGACCGTGCTGCGCAGCATCGGCGGATTCCTTGAACCGGACTCCGGCGACATCCTAATCGAGGGCAAAAGTGTCATTCAACTTCCACCGGAAAAACGGCCGACCTCGATGGTATTTCAGAGTTATAATTTGTGGTCGCATATGTCGGTGTACGACAATCTGGCGTTCGGCCTGAAAATCCGCAAAGTGCCGAAGGCGGAGATCCGAACGGCGGTCGAAGATGCACTCAAGTTGGTCCGGCTGTCAGGCTTCGGAAAGAAGTATCCGGCGGAACTCTCGGGCGGACAGCAGCAGCGGGTGGCACTGGCCCGGTCGCTGCTGCTTAATCCGGCGGTGCTGCTGCTGGACGAGCCATTCTCGGCACTGGACGCCAAGTTGCGGCATGAAATGCGAGAAGAACTGCGGGAGATTCAGATGAAGACGGGACTCACAATGGTATTCGTCACGCACGACCAGGAAGAAGCACTGTCGTTATCTGACCGCATTATCGTCATGAATCATGGGCGCATCGAGCAGATTGCCGAGCCGCAGAAAATCTATGATGAGCCCGCTTCATTATATGTCGCCGGTTTTATTGGCAAGATGAATTTTCTGAAGGGGGTGGCTGAAGGGGAGGACATCCGGATAGGAGACCTTCGCCTGCCGAACGAGAAAGGATTAACCGGGCAGGTGATGGCGGCGATCCGGCCGGAAGATGTTCAGGTGGGCAGCAGCATGGATGGGGAAGGTGTTTTGGCGGGCAAGGTCAAGCAGGTGATGATTCTGGGACATTACGCCGAGATTACCGTGGAACTGGCGGAATTTGGCATTATACGCGCTTTCCTGAACAAGGAAGTCGTACAGCAGCTGCAAGTAGGAAAAGACGTTGGCGTCTCGATATCGAAAATGACCGGATTCCCGGTCGATGAATCGAACTGAGGAGGATGAAACATATGCGTTTGAAGAAGCCATTGTTATCGTTATTGACTGTTGTGGGATTGTCGGTGTCATTGCTGGCCGGGTGTGGAAACGGAAGCGAGAACAAAAGTACCTCCACTGAGGGAAGTGCTGCGGCATCGGGAGATCCGGCATCTTTTAACTTTTATTTTACCGGTTCGCAGAACGTCAAGGACCTGTGGGATTCACTGGAGCCGATGTTTGAGAAACAGCATCCGGATATTGACGTGAAACTGGTTTACATTCCGTCTGGCACCGGCGCTGAGCCGACTTACGACCGGATCGTTGCCGCCAAGACGGCGGGTAAAGGCTCAGGAGATATCGACCTGTACGAAGACAGCATTGCCTACGTTTCACAGGGCACGAAGGACGGAATATGGACGCAATTAAACGCGGATGACATTCCGAACCTCAGCAAAGTCAACGCAGAAACAATGAAGGATGTGGACAACTTCGCAGTGCCGTATCGTTCATCCGCAGTGGTGCTGGCCTATGACAGCAGCAAAATTTCCAATCCGCCGACCACGCTGGATGAGCTGCTGGAATGGATCAAAGCCAATCCCGAGCAGTTTGCCTATAATGATCCGTCAACAGGTGGTTCCGGCAGTTCGTTCGTCCAGACGATCGTCTACAAAGACCTGCCGGAAGAAGACATTCACAACTCCGATCCGGCGATCATGGAGAAATGGGACGGCGGCTTCAACACCCTCCAGGAAATCGGACCATATGTCTACGGTCAGGGCATCTATCCGAAAAAAAACCAGGGTACGCTGGATCTGTTGATGAACGGAGAAGTATCCTTGATTCCGGCCTGGTCGGACATGGTGCTGCAGCAGCTGAATGAAGGTCTGCTGCCGGATACAATCAAGATGCAGCAGATCACGCCAGGCTTCAATGGCGGACCAACTTATCTGATGGTCAATCAGGAATCGGACAAGAAGGAAGAGATCAATGAATTCCTGAACTTCGTCCTCTCGCCGGAAGCACAGGAGGTCATCGTTGAGAAAATGAACGGTTTCCCGGGCATTGAGCTCTCCAATATGTCGCAGGATATGCAGGATAAGTTCGACGGCGTGGCCGAAGGCTTCCGTACGTTCAACATCGGGGATCTGGGCACAGAGATTAACAAACGCTGGCAGAGCGATGTTGCCGCACAATGAGTAAGGAAGCCAAACAGTCGATCACGGGCCTGGCAATGGTCCTCCCCTCCTTCGCCATCCTGCTGATCGTTGTTATTATCCCGATCGTCCAATCCTTCATCATGAGCTTGAGCAACGGCTCTGGCGGATACGATCTGAGCCGCTATACGTATCTGTTCACCGATAAGGGGATGCGCAACAATATTGTCTTTACGCTTCGGGTCACCGCCATTACGTGCGTTGCCGTGATGCTGGTCAGCTACACGCTGGCGATCTACATGCGCTTCAACCAGGGACCGATCGTCAATCTGATCCGCAAAACTTACATGATCCCGCTGTTCATCCCCGGTGTCATCGCCACCTATGGTCTGATCAACCTGCTCGGCAACCACGGCTGGCTTGCCCGCATGCTCGAGGTCGTCGGTATTACGCTGCCGCGCATCATTTTTGACGAAAAAGGTATCATCATCGCCAATCTGTGGTTCAACATTCCGTTTACAACGATGCTGCTCAGCTCTGCGCTGTCGGGCATTCCTTCGTCGGTCATCGAGAGTGCGAAGGATGTGGGCGTAGGGAGATTAACACTGTTTACTCGGTTTATCTTTCCTCTATCATACAAGACATTTCTTGTTGCCCTGACGTTCGTCTTCATGGGGGTCATCGGTTCTTTTACCGCGCCCTACCTGATTGGAGCCAACTCTCCACAGATGCTGGGTGTCTCCATGCAGCAGGTGTTCAGCGTCTTCCAGGAGCGCGAACAGGCAGCGGCGATCGCTTTCTTCTCATTTCTGCTCTGTTCGGTACTGGGCGCGTTCTATATCCGGTCGATGGCGGAGGAGGAGAAGGCGAAGATCTAGGTGTGATCGTGAAAAGGTAAATGTTGAAGCGCTCCTTTACAGGGAGCGCTTTTTTTGATGTGAAGACACGTTTGGTTGAATAAGGATGATGAGCGCTGCCAAAATGGAAAGGTTTCTGTAAATATTCTTTTTGAAGCAAATCTCTAAAATAACACTAATTTTTTTGGAACCTAATCAACCTTAAACATGCCAGAGTTAACTTCATAGTAAGCAGTAATAAAATCACGAAAATTGCTAACCGATGAAAAGGCTTTGCGGGCAGCAGTGCCAGAGCCTTTGGAAATCACTCAACCTTTGGTTAAATTTGAAGTTATGTGGATGCCGGATGTTTCTGGACTGGGAGCATATACCGAAGCTGGACAAGTTATTCCTGTGCAATTTAATGGGGAGGAAGGCGATTATGTGCATTCGATGTACGTGGACAACTTTCCTGCGATTGCAAGTGGGAGGGAGCTGACAGCGTATCCCAAAAAGTTAGGTGCGCCCAAGTTGTATACCGATTCAGATACGCTTGTCGGCACACTTGATTATGGAACGCTTCGTGTAGCCACGGCGACTATGGGCTATAAGCATATGGAGATGGATAAAGAAATGGCTAAAAGTGAAATATGCCGACCCAATTTTATGATTAAAATCGCTACGGACTATAACGGTAATTTAAGAATTTGTGATTTGATCCGAACTCAAATAACGGACATAGAAGTTAAGGAGGCTTGGACGGGACCTGCAAGACTTCAACTTTTTGAACATGCATTGGCACCTCTTGCAGATCTGCCTGTATTGGAAGTTGTTTCAGCATCCCATATCCTTACCAACTTAACCCTAAACGCTGCACAACCTGTATATAACTATCTGGAAGAGAAATAAGGAGGAGCAACGGAATGAGAATTGCAATTGTAGGAGCAGGTTCTTTGGGAACCATCGTTGGCGCATACCTTGCTGATGGGGGAATGGATGTTGAGTTAATTGATGCTTACCAAGAACATGTAGATACTCTAAATCAAAAGGGTGCTAAAGTCATCGGAACAACGGAGTTTCAGGCAAAGGTGAAAGCCGTGACCCCTGATAACAAATCAGGTAAGTATGATCTCGTGTTACTTTTAACTAAACAATTATATAATGATGCCGTTCTCCAAGAGTTACTTCCGTTCTTGAAAGAAGATAGTATGATCTGTTCGTTGCAAAACGGTATTCCTGAAGAAAAAGTGGCTTCCATCGTTGGGGACAAACGTGTCATTGCAGGATCGGTTGAATTTGGCGCAACGTTCATTGAACCAGGTGTATCAAGTCTAACTACCGAGTACAGCCAATTTAAGAAGTATGCTTTTCAAATCGGAGAATTAAATGGAGAAATCACCGAACGAATTCAGCGTGTTAAATCGGTCTTGGATCTTGTGGGTGGAACACACATTTCCGACAATCTGGTTGGAACCAAGTGGTCAAAATTGCTGATCAACAACGCATTCAGTGGTTTATCAGCAGCATTAAACGGAGAATATGGAGATATTCTTGATAATGAAGTTGGCATTGTGAGTGCCGTTCATATCGCCGATGAGACGATTAAGGTTGGACACGCCAATGGGATCCAATTTGTTAAAATGTATGGATTTGATATCGCCTCGCTTGAACTAAAAAGTAAAAATGATATTCCTGAACGAATTAGAACGTTACAAGTCGTGATGGAACCTTCAAGGCTGTTAAAAGCAAGCATGCTTCAGGATCTTGAGAAAAAACGCAAAACTGAAATTGATTACATTAATGGCGTGGTTTCGAGTAAAGCGGAAGGTACGGGGATTGAAACCCCTTATAATGATTTAGTTGTAAAACTGGTCAAATCTGCTGAAGAAACGCAATCGGTTCCACATTTTCACACGAATATAAAAGCTTTTGAAGATTTGGTAAGTGCACAAATATAAGGTGAATGAAGGGTAAGGGATAAACCGTTGAACTTTAAGTTCAACGGTTTTTTTTTGGGGGAGTTAGGATAAATGGATATGGTCCATATTGATCCTTCTGTTTTGAACAAGTGGTTAGTGATTTTTTAAGCCCAACAGGTGACTGGGTTAGTCCGTGTGTGCGACTGCGCTGATTTCGATCAGTTGAACAGGGGACGCCAGGTATGACACGCCAATGCAGCTGCCGGCCGGTCTGTGTTGACCCATGTATTCCTTGAACAGCTGGATGCATGGTTCGAAATGCTCTTGCGCGTTTGTCAGATAGACCTCCACATAGGCGAGGTTGGACTTCGTGACACCAAATTCTGCTAGCACACGATCGAGATTTTCTAGTGTTTGACGAGTCTGTGCCTCGATATCGCCCTCACCAACAAACGCACCTTCCGTATTATGGGAAAATTGTCCTGAAATGTAGATCGTACCGTTGACGCTGTAGCCCTGCGAGATACCGTGATCCCAAAGATGGTGATTATAAGTTTTGACAGTAGTCATTTGTTTCTCTCCTTTAGTTCAAAGTAAGGTTAGTATAAAACGGGTGTTAATTAAAAAATAGTACGCACTTTATTGATAGCAGCTATCCGAAAAGATAGTGTACCAACGAATATGGCTGCTTATAAACTTCTTAAAACCTTAAGTTCTCAACTTAAATTTGAAGACAGTTGGCATGATGAAAGGCTAATTTACCAACTGAACTTCTCGTAGCATCGCTTAAAAGTTCAAATCCATGTTTAGGTTAATAATGGAAGGGTACCATAATATGGTGGAGATAAATTTGCAAACTTTTAAGGCAGTCTAAAAGAACAGCTGGATCAAAAAGTTGGATCAACTTGGAGCTGCGCCAAAATATTCTAACCATATGGATTAAACCTGCTTAAATAGGTTTATTTAATTTTAAATAACGAGTGCATAATACTGTATAAATTTTCTATTTACAGATAAGATATAGTGGAACTGATTATGGAGGAGGTTTTCGATTTTGGCAGAGAACAATGATAAAAATGCTTTAAACGAACAAGACGTGAAACGTGAGACTTTGACAACGCGCCAAGGCCATCCTGTGAAGGATAACCAAAACATCCGTACTATCGGTAATCGTGGTCCAGCCACACTTGAAAATTACCATTTCATTGAAAAAATCTCCCATTTTGATCGTGAAGAGGTTCAGGAGCGTGTGGTACACGCTCGAGGTTCAGGAGCTTTTGGATACTTTGAAACATACGGAAAAGTTGGAGATGAGCCAGTAGAGAAGTATACTCGTGCAAAAGTATTTTCAGGTGCAGGGAAAAGGACACCCCTAATGGTCCGTTTCTCTACAGTAGCTGGCGCGAAGGATTCGCCGGAAACAGCACGGGATCCTCGCGGCTTTGCGGTGAAAATGTATACGGAAGACGGCAACTGGGATCTGGTTGGAAACAATCTGAAAATTTTCTTTATCCGTGATGCGATGAAGTTTCCGGATATGATTCACGCATTTAAGGCTGACCCGGCTTCGAATGTGCCAAATCCTCAGCGGATGTTTGACTTCGTATCCCGTACACCTGAGGCAACCCATATGATTACATTCCTATTTTCTCCTTGGGGTATTCCAGCTACATACCGGCACATGCAGGGTTCTGGTGTGAACACTTACAAGTGGGTCAATGAGAAAGGCGAGGCTGTGTTAGTGAAGTATCACTGGGAGCCAAAGCAAGGGATACGTAATTTGACGCAGGAAGAAGCCGATGCGATACAAGCAAAGAATGTTGGTCATGCAACGCAAGATTTATATGAATCCATAGAGCGCGATGATTATCCGGAGTGGGAGCTCTTTGTGCAGATCATGGAGGATGATTACCATGAGGAGCTTGATTTTGATCCTCTTGATGATACCAAACTTTGGCCAGAAGAGCAGTTCCCGTGGCTGCCTGTAGGACGTATGGTCCTTGATCGCAATCCAGTAGATTTCCATGCGGAAATTGAGCAAGCAGCTTTTGGCACCGGTGTTCTTGTCGATGGTATGGATTTCTCAGATGACAAAATGCTGCAAGGTCGGACCTTCTCGTACTCGGATACACAGCGTTATCGGGTCGGTTCGAACTATTTGCAATTACCTGTCAACGCGCCAAAAACGGCTGTACGTACGAATCAGCATCGCGGTCAAATGGATATCCGTGACCCGAAAGAGTCCGGGGAAAATCCGCATATTAACTATGAGCCATCGATGCTGGGCGGACTTAAGGAAGCAAGTGAAGAAAAACATCGTCCGCACCATCCTATGTACAATGCAGCAGCTATGAGTGCACCGATTGATCGCCCTAACAACTATGGTCAAGCGGGCCACACGTACCGTAGCTTTGAGGATTGGGAACGCGATGAATTGATTAAAAATCTCTCTGAAGCCCTGGCGGTATGTGAAAAACCGATTCAGGATGCCATGATTGAACACTTCAGACAAGCCGATGAAGACTATGGTCGTCGTGTGAAAGAGGGTATCGAAAAGAAAATGAAAGAAATGCAAGAAATGCAGTCGGAAAACAATGTTCCAGGCCGCGAAGCAGGAAAATCGAAATATGGCCAAGGCTCATTAGCAGCGAACAAAGCAACAAAAGATGCTGTGAAGAAAAGTCAGGAAGCTGATCCATATTAATGATGAAGTAATGACAGGGGTGTCCAGAGTGTCAGTGAAAACTGAATGGCTGGACAGCCCTTTTTTTGTTCATTTCATTTATTTAAACCTCTTGATCCTATTAGAGACAAAACTATTTCCAACAGGGAGTCATGCTGGCTCCATTGAAAGATCATTGCTTAATTTACAGTAGACGAGATGATTTAGGTTGAAAGGTGAAATTAACAGCCCATTTACATGAAGATGATATAAGACGAATATTTCTGCTTTAACATATAAGATGACAAACGAGGGAATGAGGAGTGACTCATGAAGGATTATCCGATCATCGCATCCATCACGGTAGATGAGCAAATCGCACGAGCTATGGCAAGCGATGTGAAGCGAGTTATTCTGATGACAGGGAACATCACGAATCTTGGTTCAATCATAGATAGTCTGCATCAAAGCGGTAAACAGGCATATGTACATACCGAGATGGTATCCGGTATTGGACGAGATAACTCTGCCATTCAGTATCTTGCTGATGTGTTCAAAGTCGATGGTATCGTGACGACAAAGAGCAATACGGTTTCTGCGGCAAAGCAAGCAGGCATATTAAGCATTCAGCGCATATTTGCCATTGATTCAGCAGCAATTGAGACTGCAGTACGGATGATTAAGAGCTATAAGCCAGATGAGGTTGAACTGATGCCGGGGCTTATGCCTCGAGTCATCCAAGAAATGAAAGAACGCATCACGCAGCCTTTGATTGTTGGAGGACTTATCCGGCATGAGGAAGAAATTCAGGAAGCATTAAAGAGCGGGGCAGATTTTGTTTCGATAGGCCATGAGAAATTCTGGGCTTAATTTTATAATTTTATACATTTATCCTTGGGTGGAGACGACGAGAAAACCCGGTGGTAAGTAAATCAATACAACCTTGATGTTGAAGGAGGGTGATTTGCTGCTGGGTTTTTTGTGTTGTCCAAAAAATACAACGGGAGGTAATTGAGCATGACCATTCAAGCAGCTGCTCATCGCGGTTATCCAAAGAAATATTCTGAAAATACGCTGTCTTCCTTTTTAGAAGCGGATGTGTTGGAGTTGTCCGGCTCAGTGTGAGTGGGCAGGGTTAAGGTCATGGAGGATTTGTATGCTTACGATGCGTATTGCTTCGATTTAGACGGGACGATCTATGTTGGCCAAATGATGCTCCCTGGCGTAAATGACTTCATTAGTGGCTTGCGCTCACGGGGCAAGCGTCTGTTGTTTCTTACGAATACTCCCGTTCATACCAGGGAGGATTGCTACAAGAGACTGCAGAGTCTGGGTGTTTCATGCCAGCTTGGTGAAATTTTGACGGCAGGGTACGTGTCAGGAATGTATTTTGCAGAGCATGCCCCAGACGCCAATGTGCTGGTTGTCGGTGAGGAGGCTTTGCGGAGAGAACTTCAGGGAATCGGGATAGCTATCACCGAGGATCCGTATCGATCCACGCATGTGTTAGTCGGAATGGATCGTCAGTTTCATTACGATAAGCTTCATCTGGCGGCAAAAGCAGTTCGTCACGGGGCGGTTCTGCTCGCAACGAATCCGGACAGCTGCTGCCCCGTACAAGGTGATATCATTCCGGATACCGGATCCATTCTAAGCTCCATTGAGGCAGCCAGCCAGCAGAAAGCGTCAGTCGTGATTGGCAAGCCTTCCCGATACTATGCAGAGAAGGCGCTCCAGCTTTTGAATGTGAATAGCAGCAGATGCCTTATGATCGGCGATCGGCTGGAAACGGATATTTTATTTGGGCAGCAGAATGGAATGAAGACTGCCCTGGTGCTTACGGGTATCTCCTTGAGAGAGGATATCCAAAAAACAGGTATTGTTCCGGATTATATATGGCCTTCCTTCAACGAATGCATCATGGAACAGCAGGACCATTCGAAGCATTCAACTGTGTTGCAGGTGGAGAAAGCTTAGCAGCAAGGTGTTGCAAAATAAAGATGGAGGTGGAGTTCATGCGTTTGGCGTTACTTGGTGATTTTCACTATTCAAGCATGAGTTATGGGACCGAAGAAATGAAGGCTGCGAGAGTTCGGGTATATGAGCATATGCTCAAGGCCTTTTTAGAGGAAGAGGCGGACTTTCATGTCTCAATTGGCGATTTAACGCATGAAGGAATGGCTCAGGAATTCCGATCGATTTACTCCATCCTTTCCAGAAGTGAACGGAACTTCATTCATGTGCTGGGCAATCACGATACGTATTCGATACCCAAGCTTGAAATTTCCGCGCTAACAGGTCAGGATCGCTATCGATCGATTGACACGCCTCATGCCAAGCTGGTTTTTCTGGATACTACCCAGGAAATGAACCGTGAAGATTGGGGAGGGGAGCTGGACGGAGAGCAAGTGGGATGGCTCAAAGACCAGCTTGCCGACTCGCATAAGAAGCAGGTGCTTCTCTTTGGGCATCATCCGGTTTTTGATACAACTGCACGTTCAACGCTCGATAAGCTGTATGTTCGTCCGCAGGATGAACTGAAGAGCATACTCAATAGTCGGCCAGCAGGAGGCATCTATTTTTGCGGGCATAATCACATGAACTCCATCGTGAAGCAAGGTACATGGCACTATGTTCAGACCGCAGCTTGCCTGGATGTGCCTGCATACCGTGTTATTGAAGTTCGTGAGGGCGAAGTAGCGATAACTCACCATCCTATAGAGGGTGCTAGCCTCGCCGATGATATTCAAAGTTTTTGTTGTGATATGCCGGGTTTTGGACCTGTCGCTGGTGCGTTAGGTGAAGAAAATGACCTTATTCTATCCATTCAATTAGCATCGGCCGCTCAGTAATGTAAAGAGAAGGAGGGAACGTCATGGCACAAATTGTGTTGAAGCAAATTGAAAAAAGCTTCAAGCAGGATAAAGTCATCGAGGGTCTGGATCTGACCATTGAGGATGGTTCCTTTACGGTATTGGTCGGCCCGTCTGGCTGTGGAAAATCAACGACACTCCGCATGATCGCAGGACTTGAGAAAGAAACGGGCGGTGAGATTTGGATCGGAGACCATTGTGTCAATGGGGTAGAACCGGGCAAACGTAATGTGGCCATGGTATTTCAAAACTATGCTTTGTATCCAATGATGACGGTAAAGGAGAACATTGAATTTGGACTCGTGAATCGCAAGGTGCCTCGGTCTGAGCGAGAGCGTCTTGTTAAGGAGATCACGGAGGTGGTCGGCCTTGCCGAGTATTTGAACAAGAAGCCGCAGGCTCTGTCCGGTGGTCAACGTCAGCGGGTTGCCTTGGCTCGGGCTATGGTTAAGAATCCCGCGGTATTCCTGATGGATGAGCCATTGTCGAATCTGGATGCCAAGCTGCGCCATCAAATGCGTACGGAGCTAATTCAGCTTCACAAACGGCTAGGCGCAACCTTTGTCTTTGTTACTCATGACCAGGTTGAGGCCATGTCGATGGGAGATCGTATCGTCATCATGAATAAAGGGCGTATTCAACAAGCAGATCGTCCAATGAAAATCTACGATGATCCGGATAATGTCTTCACAGCCCAATTTATCGGTACACCGCCGATGAATGTGATTGATCGCGAACGTATCCTGCCTTATTTAAATGGGCAGCTTGATGATGACATTGGGCAGGTTGGCTTTCGACCAGAGAAAGCAACGATGACACTTGAAAACAGACCGCAGACGGGGCATGTTCAATTCACAGCCCATATCATGACACGCGAGACACTAGGGGCAGAAATCATCTATCAACTGGATTCCGCGCTTGGATCTGTGGCCGTGAAGAGCTTTTTGAAGCCGTTGGAGTCCGCCTCCGAGGTAAACGTCACGGTCTCCATGCAGGATCTGTACTATTTTGATCGGAACGGAGTCCGTGCTCGACAGCTTGAACGGTCTGAACCTAGAGAGCTCATTGTCCTGGGAGGGGAATATTCATGACCGTTTGGTCCAAATTCCGTCCCTATGTCATGGTGGCTCCCTCTATCGTGATATTCTCTATTTTCTTCATTTATCCGATCTTCTATATGATCTTTTTGAGTTTTTACAATTGGGATTTTATTAACCCGGTCAAGGAGTTTGTGGGCTTCAACAATTTTGTCGAGTTATTTAAGGATAGTGCGTTTCTTCAGGTCCTGAGAAATTCCTTGAACTATACGCTTCTTTCCGTATCCTTATCCATTGTGATTTCGCTTCTGCTTGCGATTTGGCTGAATCGGGAAGGAGCATGGTTCGGGTTTGTTCAAGGTGCACTATTTAGTCCACATATTGTTTCGCTTGTATCTGTATCCCTGGTGTGGATGTGGCTGATGGATCCCAAATTCGGTTTGCTTAACGGTTTGCTGGATATGGTTGGCTTGCCCAAACTGGAGTGGCTGAGTAGTCCCGACAGTTCATTACTGTCGCTTGTGCTTGTTTCGGTCTGGAAAGGCGTGGGATACAACGCTCTCATCTTCATCGCTGGTCTCCAAAGCATTCCGAAGGATGTGTATGAAGCCTCAGCTCTGGACGAGGCCAATTGGTGGCGGAAGTTCTACAAAATTACGCTGCCCATGCTTTCGCCGACCCTGTTTTTCTTGATTATCATTAATTTGATCAGTTCATTCCAGGTGTTTGAGACCATTGCCATCATGACCAACGGGGGTCCGGTTAATTCAACCAACACGCTCGTCTTTTACATCTACGAGTACGGATTCCGCTATTTCAAGATCGGTTACGCCTCGGCTGCAGGTGTTATACTGCTCGTTGTTGTTGGTGTGCTTACGCTAGTCTACTTCAAGCTGCTGAGCCGCAAGGTTCACTATCAATAGAAAGGAGAAGGGATATATCATGGCAAGAAAGTCATTGCTTCGTATCCTGAATATTACTGCCACGATCGTACTGGTTGCGATTTTTGCTATCCCTTTTCTATGGATGATTTCAACATCACTGAAGTCTTACCCGGAGACCGTGATCTTTCCACCCAAATGGATTCCCTCCAAGGTGATGTGGAGCAACTTCCAGGCGGCGTGGGAATCAGGGCCTTTTTTAAAATACCTAATGAATAGCGTTGTCGTATCGGTCAGTATACTCCTGCTTCAGTTCACAACCATTATATTGGCTGCCTATGCGTTTGCAAGGTACTCCTTCAAAGGAGACAAGCTGTTATTCGGGATAACGATGGTGACCTTGATGATTCCTGGTCAGCTGATTTTCCTGCCTGTGTATTTGTTGCTCAGCAAGTGGGGACTCATTAACAATTTGCTGGCACTCATTCTGCCTTTCTCTTCCAGTGCCTTTGGCATATTCATGCTGAGGCAGTCATTCAAGCAAGTACAGGAAGAGCTTATTGAAGCGGCACGGCTTGACCAAACGCCGGAATGGAAGATCATTCTTAAGATTATGGTGCCCATGGCACGGCCAACGTTGGTGACCTTTGCATTGTTCAGCTTCATCGCACACTGGAATGATTATTTCTGGCCGCTCGTGATGACGACCTCCGATGCAGCAAGAACGCTTCCGATTGGGATCTCTAAGCTGCGCGAGGTCGACGGAGGAGCCGCCTGGCACATTTTGATGGCTGGAAACATGATTCTGGTCGTTCCGATTTTGATTGTTTTCTTATTTGGACAACGGCAAATTATTAAAGCATTTGTCTATTCGGGTGTAAAGTAATCCAATTCATAGGAGGGTTTGTCCATGAAAAAATTTGGTTCTATTTTGTTGGCAGCAACGCTTGCATTTGCTTTAACGGGTTGTGGTGATTCCAATTCTGCAGGTTCTACCGATAATGCTGCTGCTTCTGGTAGTTCGAATGGTGCGGCCAATAAACCGGTAGAGATTACATATTGGTACTCATGGGGGGACAAGATCGCCGAGAACAATGAGAACTTGGTTAAAATGTTTAATGAATCCCAGGATGAAGTCATTGTAAAGGCGGAATACCAAGGATCGTATGCAGATCAGCATTCCAAGGCACAGGCTGCTTTTGCAGCGGGCAATGCACCTGAAGTTTGGCAAAATGAAATTGCTTCGGTTGGTGTGTTTGCCGAATCCGGCATGACGCAGGAATTGACTTCATTTGTTGAGAAGGATCAACTTGATATGGATGATTTCATTCCAGGACTAATGGGAAATTCCTACGTAAATGACAAGCTGTATGCTCTTCCTTATTTACGAAGTACACCAATCCTGTATTTGAATCGTACGATGCTGAAAGAAGCGGGACTTGATCCGGCTGGCCCGAAGAATTGGGCGGAATTTGAAGATTATGCACGCAAGCTAACGATTAAGGATCAGCGCTATGGTATCTCGATGCCTGTTGATATTTGGTTCTATGAGGCTTTTGTTAGACAGAGCGGAGGAACGATGATTAGCGAGGATGGGAAAAGTGCGGCATTCAATAATGAAACCGGCATTGAACCAGTGAAGCTGTGGCTTAAGATGAAGGATGAAGGCATCATGAGCATCGGGACGACCGATGATGCAGGTACACAAGCCAAGACGGATTTCCACAATCAGCGATCTGCGATGATATTCTCCTCAACTGCGGACTTGACCAATAATATGAAGGTTGCAGAAGAGCAGGGTTTTGAACTTGGGACTACATTTATGCCTGCGAATGATACGTATGGAGTGCCAACAGGTGGTGCCAACCTGGTGATGACTTCCGGCTTGTCTCCAGAAAAGCAGGAGGCGGCGTGGAAGTTCATTAAATGGATGACCGCCAAAGAGCAAACGATTTATGCAAGCTCCTTCACGGGATATTTGCCTAGCCGAATTAGTGCAGTGGAAAGCGATGATATGAAGAAGCTTTATGAGGAAAAACCGCTGTTTAAGGTGGCGGTAGACCAACTGGAATATGCGGGTCCACGCCCAATGCAAAAGGTGTACCCAGAGATTGGTGAGATGATCAAGGATGAAATTCTACGCGCGGTTGTTGATTCGTCCATTACGGCAGAGGCAGCTATAGCTGAAGCAGCGAAGAAGGCCGATGCCTTACTGAATAAGTAGACTATTATTAAAGAGCTAGGCGGTTTCGTCCCGCCTAGCTCTTTAATTTGGGTAGTGCATTCCTAAATGTTCAGAATTTGTTGAGACATACGTGTTAGAATCTTTATGAAAAGCGTAATTAGGGATATACAGAGCAGTTTAATCGATAACCAGCATGAGGGAATCTTCAGCGTTAATGGTTCCGAATGTGCTGAGTAAGTCTGACGGCATGATCAACGAAAGCAAGCCCTCCATTGTGAGGGCCTTTATTGCTTGTTTTGTAGTATGCGACAGCCAACAGACAGAATCTTGAACAACTTGAGACGGATTAATGGCAAATGGGGGAACAAAAATGGAGCGGAAAATTAGAAATTCTGCAAAAGCATTAATTATCAAAGATGGGAAAATGCTTGCAATTAAACTAGATGATCATGGTGATGTGATCTATATCATGCCTGGTGGGGGTCAGAATGCAGGGGAAACTCTTACCGATGCCGTGAAGCGAGAGGTAGCGGAAGAAATCGGAGTGGATGTAGAACCGTTATCATTGGAATTTGTAATTGAAGGGGTATACGGCGAAGCTTTTCATCGTCTAGATTTGGTTTTTTTATGCAAATACGTAGGTTTAACTGACAATTCTATGCTGCAAGGTGACGAAAACCAAATAGGATATGAATGGCTTGATGTTGAAAATATTACCGAACAACCGTTATATCCGTCCAAATTAAGAAAGCAGATTCTAAGATTATTCAAGGGAGAAAAGACAGATATGTACTTAGGTAATGAGGAACCTGGTGACCCTGAAAGTTTAGTATAAATTAGAAGATTGATTGATTTAACTCCTGAAACACTATTTAGGAATGATCACACGTATAGGAAGTCGCTAATTTAGCGGCTTCTTTGTTTTATCGGTAGAGGTCCTTGGCCGGGTAGAGGACAAATCAACGAAGTCAACTAGTTGAAATCTTTTTTGGTTGAGGATCTGGTTTAATTATTCTCCAGCGACAATAACATAAAAGGTAGTTTTTGACCTCTTAAGGTAACGGGTGGAACTCATTTAAATATGGACTGGATGTACAATCAACAATAGAATAAGTACTAAGAAAATATTTCCATTATGGGGAGGGGAACAAGATGGAACTTTTTTACGAAATTGAAGGGAATGGACCCCTGATAGTCATGATTCACTCGGGAGGAGTCGACTCAAGGGTATGGAGGTATATGGTGCCTGAACTGGCAAAGTCATTTAAGGTCATTACCTTCGATGGTCGAGGAACCGGTCGCTCACCTGCTATGCTGGAGCCGACTTCACTTGTGGAGGATTTGCGCAAACTTCTCACACATCTCGGACTGGAACGTGTCACACTTATTGGTCATTCCATGGGCGGGCAAATCGCGACTGACTTTACGTTATCCTATCCTTCAATGGTTGAGCAACTAGTGGTAATTGCCCCTTCATTAACAGGATATAACTATTCGCAGGAGTTCACCAATTATATGACATCCGTGAATGCGGCTGCTCCCGATATATCTAAAATCGTGGAGTTGTCCTTAGCAGCACCGATCTATCGGGCTGTGATGGCTAGCCCCCATCGGAGCCTTCTGAGTGAAATGCATGCTCACTACATGGGGAGGGTATTTACCGAATGGAGAAGCTTTGAAGTCCTTTGGCCAGAGCCGCCTTCTATTGAACGTTTAGAGAAAATTACAGCGAGTACGTTATTTATACATGGAACAATAGAATGGCCGGATATGTATAATATTGCCGAGCACTTCAAGCGTGTACCTGAGATTAGGTTTGTCGAAATCCAAGGGGCAGATCATATGCTTGCCCTTACTCATGCAGAAGAACTAGCCATAAGCATCCGAGAGTTTTGTCAGAGGTAAGAAAAATAGCCCATCTCTAATTCCTGACGGAAAGAAGAGAATGGGCTATTGCTGAAGATTGGTGACTATTTATGCTTCTTTAAAATATCGAAAATGATTGCTGCATTATCCGTATTGTCGATCAGGCCTGCAAATCGATGGCTTGCCGGACCGTAAGCATAGACTGGTACGTCTTCTCCTGTATGTCCGCCTGTTGTCCAGCCAGTGAACGAACGGTTATCGATAATCGCTTCAATGGCATTATCGATCGTCGTTACATCTGCGTCTTTTGCTGCATCTTTTACGGATTGAATTTCTTCTGCTGTCAGTTCAAGCTTGAGGTAGCTCTTAAGCGTCTCTTCTACGGAAGCACCTTCAGCAATTTGAGCTGCCATGAAGTCTGGAGTGCGTACTGCAGCTTTAATCGGATCCACGAAGAAGTTATATTCTCCGTCTTTTCCGAGCGTGAGTCCCCCAGTTGAATGGTCAGCAGTTGCTACGACAAGAGTTTCGCCGTCTTCTTTGGCAAAATCAATAGCTGCCTGGAATGCTGCTGCAAAATCCTCCATTTCACTCATAGCGCCAACAATGTCATTATCATGGCCGGCCCAGTCAATCTGGCTGCCTTCAACCATTAGGAAGAACCCATTTTCGTTTGTGCTCAGGCGATCAATGGCTGTATTCGTCATCTCGGCCAGCGAAGGTGTTTCGCTAGTACGATCGATCATCTTGTCCATTCCTCCGTCAGCAAAAAGTCCGAGAATCTGTTCATTTGTATCTGCGAGCAGGGTGCTGGAATCAGTCACGTAGCTAAAGCCAGCTTCTTGAAACTTTTTCGACAAGTCACGATCCTCACGTACAAAATTGGATTTTCCTCCACCTAACAGGACATCAAGTTTGTGATCTCCATTGATCAACTCATCATAATAATCATCTGCGATCGCGTCCATGTTCTTCCGGCTGATGTCATGGGCGCCGAATGCAGCCGGCGTGGCATGGGTGATCTCCGAGGTGGCAACAAGACCGGTGGATTTTCCGTTTTCCTTCGCCTGCTCCAATACTGTTTTAACTTCAGTATGGTCATTATCGACCGCAATGGCGGCGTTATATGTCTTCACGCCAGCAGACATAGCGGTAGCCGCGGAAGCGGAATCTGTCACGTTCTGACTGTCGTCATCCGGATATGTCATTTGAGTTCCCACAAGATAGGGATCAAATACGGTTCTCTCCATGACCTTGGTTGAAGGATCGTCCTTCATATAACGATAAGCGGAAGTATAAGCAGTTCCCATGCCATCACCAATGAGGAAGATGATATTCTTGATTTGTTTTTTCTCTACACTAACAGCTTGTACTGCATTTGCCTGTCCGGCAGACAAGACTGAAGAAGCAGCAATGGCCAGGCTCAGTGCTGCTGCGGGTAGTGCTTTTTTTGTTAATCTCACGATAATTCCTCCTTGTATTTTAAACATGAACATATGAAGCTTTATTCATCTGTATATGAAGATTATCATTCGAGTGTAAAATAGGACCAAGATATCTGTATACGTGGAGTAAAATGAACAAAAAAAGAGATGTGTAATTGACAGACAACCAGAAATATAGGGGTGGCATTGAAAAGCAAGGAAGAATGAATGTCAGGGGACGAGATGAATGAACGAAGGTCGTGGAAAACACGGCTTTTTGTTTGGATAGAAGATAGGATCGTGGTCTTTGAAATGGTAGAATAGCTAAAAAGATCAGGTTGGCTCTCATTTTCCAAAATAGTAGTGAACCTTAATTCAATCCAGGAAAAACAAAAATGGGGGATGCCCATGTACAAACTAATGATCGTAGATGATGAATTACTGATGCGTGTTGGGATTCGTTCCATGCTGAATTGGGAAGAGTACAATTTCTATGTTGTTGGTGAGGCGGGGAACGGAAAAGAGGCATTGGAGCTTGCGCTTGAAGTGGCTCCCGATCTAATCATTACGGATATCAAGATGCCGATCATGGATGGATTACAGCTTATACAAGAGGCCTCCGGCGTGCTGAAAACCTGTAAGTATGTCATCCTGAGTAATTTTGATGAATTTCATTATGTGAAAGAGGCACTGAAACTTGGCGCCGCTGACTACTTGATTAAAAGCGAAATTACAGAAACCTCCCTGATCGAGCTCCTGACTACCATTGGACAGAAACTGCAAAGCGAACAAGTCAGCCCGACAAACACACCTTCTATGTCACTTGATTACTCGAAGAACCTGAGACATCTGAAGGATAGTTTCTTTCAAGATGTTGTAAGCGGATTCATTAATGGAAAGGATATGGTCGCCAAAGCTGAAGAACTGCATTTTCACATAAGATCGGATCAACTGGTTGTCATCAAATTCATCGTTAACTATTACGATGATGCGAAGAGGAAATATGTGGAGAAGGGGGAGAAGCTGCTTCGGTTTTCTATTCTTAATATTATGGAAGAGATCATTCCATCCAAATGGGAGAAAGAGATTTTCGTCGAACATTCGTCTGAGTATTGGGTTATTGTCAATGTGCTTCCAGAGTCTAAATCTGTACACGCTGACCTAAATAAACTATGTAATAAGCTTCTGTCTTCCATCAAGGATTTTATGAATCTGTCGCTTACAGCAGGTGTAAGTACAATCGTTTCCGGTTTTCATGGCATTAGAAAGGCGTGCCAAGAAGCTGAATTTGCACTAAAACAGGGGTTCTTCACAGGCAGCAACCAGGTACTGTATTACGAAGATGTGATTCAAGCTCCAGCCCGGAAAGAAGTGAACGGAATGCTGAGCCCAGAGCAAGAACGGGATTTCCTGAAATTGTGGATAAGCAAAGACAACATAAGAGCAAAGGAGTTCCTTGAAGGAATTCGATCTGGTCTGGAGGCAAAGCAAGCGGATGAGAGCAGTATTCGTAAGCAATATATCATGGTGATGGAAACCATTCACTCCCATTTATCACGAGCTGCTGAAAGAGGCAAACCTTCTTTTACGGAGAAATCGCCTTATGAAATCGTTCTGAAGGGAGAGTATTGGGAGGATATTCATCAAGATATGCTGGATCATATTGCGTATTACTTTAAAACCGATTCCCAAATCATGCAGGAGCGTACCTATACAGACCTCGCCACCGAGTTGATCGACAAGTATTATGCGGAGGATATTTCGTTGCAAAGCGTAGCTAGCCAAATTAATGTCAATCCATCGTATCTCAGCCGATTGTTTAAGCAGGATAAGGGAGAGAACTTTATTTCTTACTTGACACGAGTTCGGATCGATCATGCGAAGGCTTACCTATTGAGCAAGGAATTGAGAGTGTATGAAATTGCAGATAAGGTGGGTTACCACAACTACACGTATTTCAGTAAAATTTTCAAGAAATCTGTAGGATACACGCCTGAGGAATATCGGGAACGACTGCAGCAGGGATCCATGTAATCCGTGAATAAGAGGTGCAATAGATGAGGCGTACCCAACTCTTTCGAATCCAAAATAAAATCATGGTGATATGTATAACGGTCATTATCCTGCCGGTATTTGTGATGACGATTAATTCGTATTACTCCTCTGAACGGTTATTGGCCCAGAATTACACGAAGCTGCTCAGCGACCTGGCCAAGCAAACGAATATTCGGATTGATGAGTTTCTAAAAGAAATTGAGAAAATCACGCTGCTGGCCAGCAACGGACTGAGCAATAATCTATCTGCGACCCATGAAGGAAGCTTTCCGATCCAGGATTTTCTGAGAGATGGGGATCAGCAGCATGAGGTTGCCGCATACAATATTCTGATGAATTATATCATGATGAAGGATCGCGTATTCTCCATTTACCTCTATAACTTAAACGGGGGACAAGATCTGTTCGTGAGTCCTAACCAACCCATTGACCCTAACTACAAAGTGGCTAATGAATTGTGGTTTAAAAAGTTCATGCATGATAAGGATCGAACCATCACTCTGACCACCCGGATGGATGAGCAATTAAAGAATAAAATTTTGGCAGTCTCGCACGCTCGAAAAATTCATGATGTGGCTAGCGGGAAACTGCTTGGCGTGATCGTTGTCAGCATTGATATCAAATTCATCGAGATTGTTAATCGTAACCTGCAGGAAGGGCTGCGTTCCAGGTTCATGATCGTAGATGAGAATGACAAGATTGTATATAATGTGGACGAACGATTGATCGGTACACTGTTCCGGGATAACGTTCGCCCACCCGAATCATTGAATGTTGTGGTAACCAGTCCGCTTAGTCAGCAAAAATGGACAACTTACTTATACATGCCCTTGGATGAGCTGACTGCTGATGGCAAAATATTGGGCCGTAATCTGATAACATTGGCCATTGTCATGTTTCTTTTTGCTGCAGTAATATCCATATTTCTATCTCATGTCATTACAACCCCCATTAAGAAACTCCTGCGTAATATTGCGCTGGTCGAGAAGGGGCAGTTTGAACAAGTCGAACATATTCGCTCTCGGGACGAGATTGGACATTTATCGATTCGATTCAACAAGATGTCGCATGAATTGAAGCTCTTGGTTGAGCGGATGCAGCAGGAGGAAATAGAGAAAGCCAAAGCTGAGATGCGTGCCCTTCATGACCAGATCAAGCCTCATTTCCTGTATAACACACTAGGGTCGGTAAAATGGATTGCGTCCATGCAGCAGGCTGACAAAATCGTGGACATGACAGATGCACTTATCTCGATGCTCCGGTATGCGACAAGATCAGATGGGACGCTCGTAACGATTCGTGAGGAGATTGATAATATAACGAATTACGTCACGATCCAGAATGTCAGGTACTATGATTGTATTCAGATGAGATATGAGATTGAGGAGCGACTGATGGATTATCGTATGCCCAAAATGATCCTGCAGCCCCTTGTGGAGAACGCGATTTTTCATGGTCTGGCCGAACTCGAAGAAGATGGGATCATCACCATTCGGATTCAATCACAGCTGGATGAAGTTGTAATCGAAGTCTGCGACAATGGCGTCGGAATGGATCATCTTACGATGCAGAACTTGATGGAAGAAAAGTCCGGTGCCAGTACAGGAACGAATGGGATTGGATTGCATAACGTGCAGCGGCGGATTCAACTTCATTTTGGTAAACCCTATGGAATACAAGTCGCGAGTAAAATAGATGAAGGTACCATTTTCTCCATTCTGCTACCTGCCATTCAAAAATGAAGTTTAGATATAAACAAAAGGGCTTACAGTATGAACTGCAAGCCCTTTTATGATTTATCCTTTAACGCTGCCTAGCACCAAACCCTTGGTGAAATATTTCTGTAAGAACGGGTAAACGAGCAGAATCGGAATGGCACCCAGGAACATTTGGGCGGCGCGTCCGGTTCTGGCATTCATCATGGATAGAAGTTGGGTATAATCGGATCCTGATTTCAGCATGATTTGCTCAAAGCTCTGCAGAAGGGTCTGCAGATAGCTTTGTAATGGATAATTGGCTGGATTGTTCATATAAATAATGCCATCGAACCATGAATTCCAATGGCCGACAATACTGAACAAGCCGACTGTAGCGAGAGCTGGCTTGAGGAGAGGGAGCAGTATGCGAAGCAGTACCTGTACAGGCCCGGCACCGTCGATGATGGCTGATTCTTCAATTTCCTCTGGCAACCCTCTAATGAAATTCATGAGAATGATCATGCTAAATACCGGTAGAGCTCCGGGCAGGATCAGGGACCAAATCGAATCTATTAGTCCCATTTTGACAACCACGAGGTAGGTTGGAATTAATCCTCCGCTAAATAACATGGTCACGATGAAAAATCCCATATAGATATTACGGCCCATCAATTTTTGTTTGGATTTGGAAAGTGGATAAGCTGTGAGCACGATTAAAACGAGATTGACCAACGTTCCGAGAACGGTCCGTTGGATGGCGACCCAGAGCGAGGAAAAGAATGACCCTCCAGTTAATGCAAATTCATATGCCTTCGTCGTGAATTCGACGGGCCAGAACGTGACACTTCCCGCAGATACTGCCGAGCTGCTGCTGAACGAAACCGCCAACAGGTTGATAAACGGGAGGATACAGAGAAGAGAGATAAGAAGCAATATCGTGTAATTCATGATATGAAACAAACGCCTGCCCATACTTTTATCATGGATCATAATGATAGTTCCTCCTTAGAAGATACGATAGCCGGCTACCCTGTAGGCCAGGATGTACGATACGGCAACCAGAATACTGGAAATGATGGATTTGAATAATCCGACGGCAGTACCAATCGAATATTGTGCCTGCTGAATACCCAGACGGTATACATAGGTGTCGATAATGTCACCGGTCTGATACACAACAGGGGAGTAGAGGTTGTAAATTTGATCGAAGCCTGCATTAAGTACGTTCCCAAGCGACAATACGGTCATTAAAACAATCGTAGGCATAAGGAGGGGCAAAGTAATGTAGATGGTCTGCTTCCACCGTTTGGCTCCGTCGATCACAGCGGCCTCGTAAAGTCCAGGATCGATGCTGGTCAGGGCTGCCAGGTAAACAACCGTGCCAAATCCGAAGCCTTTCCAGATGTCACTCACGATCATCGTCCATGGGAAAATGGAAGGTGTCCCAAGAAAGGAGATAGGTGCAATCCCGAATACGCCTAAAAATGTGTTGATAATGCCGTCGGAGCTAAGGATATCCAGCATAATGCCGGCCATAATGACCCAGGAGAGGAAGTTCGGAATATATACCAGAGTTTGGAATGTGCGTTTGATTCCACTGTGCAGCACTTCATTAAGCAGTAATGCGAAAATAACAGGTACGATAATACCACCGATAATCTTAAAGACAGACATGTACAGTGTATTCCAGATCGTTCTTACGAAGTTCGGCTGATTAAACACATGCGTAAAATTATCCCATCCTACCCATGGTGAGTTGAAGCCAAGGCCCGGGTTGTACTTCTGAAACGCAATAATAAGTCCGTAGAAAGGGATGTAACTAAAGATGAAGACCAGGACCAGACTTGGGATCAACATGAGATGGTAGGGACTCTGCTGCTTCCATTTTCTCAGCATTCATATTCCTCCGTTCTTGACGAGATCAAGTTGTAACCGCTACCAACAAGAGATGAGAACATCCCATCCCTTATTGGCAATTGTCTTATTATTTTCCGTATGCGTCATTGACTGCCTGGGTCGCGTCATCCCCTCCGGCTGCTCGCCAATTCTGGACAACAACATCGAAATAATCGATACTTTCGCTACCCATAATGATTTTGGTGAAACCCTCAGTCAGGATATCATCCAGCGTTGTGCCGTAGCTCGACAATGCTTCAGGTGAAACTCCCCATAGAGCCGTCTTTGTGTAGTTCCCGCTGTCGAGCACTTTCTTCGCAAGACCGTAAGCATTCTTTGGAGCCCCTTGTTGCAAATAATCACCGACTGCTCCCGGTGTTGCGTTCTTCATAAACTCAACACTGTTGTTATATTTCTGCCACATTCCCGAAGTTGTGAGTCCACTGGTATCCTTGGATTCAAGGGCTGCGGATACAGCCTCAAACTGCTCGTAGTCGGAATTCGGATTAAGTACACGGAACGCTCCCACAACATGGGCAATATCGTTGTCCAGCAGGGCGGATAACGTTTCTTTGGATTCCTTGCCATTGCCTTCATCCACGATATAAGCATAGTCGTTCAAAATTTTAATCACTTCTTGAGGATTCTTGAATCCCTTTTTCATGACAATATAATTGTTGTTGGCGAAGAAAATGGATTGTTTCGCTTCCTTTCCATCGACGGTAGGGATGATATACGGATAAAAGATCGCGTCCTTACCCAGATTGGCTATCGTATCGACACCCGGATTATATCCCCACCACTGGTAGTAAGGCTGCATCCCCACTTTGCCGGCTACGATATCAGCGTTCATTGCATTAAAATCTTTGATTGCAAATTCCGGATCAATGATGCCTCGCTTGTACCATTCCGACCATTCAGCTAGCGCATTCTTCATCTCAGGCTGGACTGAGCCGTAAACCAGTTTTCCACTGTTATCCTCGATCCACATATCCGGATGTGCATTCCATGCAATGGCGAGCAGGTTCAGATAATCCAGCGTTTGATCTACCGCAATACCGTAACCGCCGTGTTTTTCCATGAATTTCAGTGCGATGTTCTTGATGTCTTCCACGGATTTCGGATCCTGGAGACCCAGTTCTTCTTTCCAATCGTTCCGAATCCAGATGAAGTCTGGTTGTTCAATTAATCCCCAGTGCATCTGAGGGATCCCGTACAGCTTACCTTCCTTCTTTCCAGACTCGTAACTGTCCGCATCTGCTTCCATGTAACCTTTGAGTCGATCTGAAGCGTGCTGTTCAAAGACTTCCGTAAGGTCCATCACCATATCCGCTTCCACCAACTGCCTCAATTGTGAGGGGTTAACCCTGAACACGTCGGGAAGATCGTTCGATGCTATAGCCAAATTTAATTTGGTATCGTACTCATCGCTTACCCAGTCTGTTTTGACATCGATATTAAACTTCTCTTTGTATCGCTTAATCCAGACATTGTTTGTGATATCGTCTCCTTGTGGATATTTTGCAGAAGTGTATTCTGACGTTACCGTGTGAATGGTTGTTGTTCCACCCTCGTTGGTGTCCGAATCCGTATTTGTCGGACTTTGCTCGGTGCTGCTTCCGTTCGTACAGGCTGCGAGTAATAAGGTCGACATACATAAAGACAACATTAAGTTTTTCGTTTTCTTTTTCATAGTGCTTCCCCCTTTTTCGCGATAGTTACTAATGACTTGCTTGAAAATATTGTAAAGGAGAAAGGGAACACGTGATATAAAAGTTATTGACGAGAAGCAGTAAGTTTTTTTACTTTCGATTTCAATGAGGAGAGATGATAAGAGAGGATCGTGCACTTATTTGACTTTTGACAAATCTTTTTTTTACATCGCAAATGAGGACTGACCAACTCATTCCAATGTAAGTACGTTTGCATTTTGGAAAATCGTAAATATTAGTACACTTGAGAAATGTAAGATGAATAAGGGAAGGAGGGGGAAGGGGGATACAACTGCTGCATTCGTGAACAAAGCAAAGGCGTGGCTATTTATGGAGGTGTAAAAAAACGCCGGTAACCCTTATCAGGTGACCAGCGTTTTCATATCAGCTTGGCGGCATTTGACTCTCATCCATGTACAGCAGGTTCCAGCGGTGACCGTCCAGGTCGGCAAATCCAGCGCCGTACATCCAGCCGTCAATTTCACTTGGCTTGCCAAAGATGCTTCCTCCGGCAAACTCTACTTTTTGAATAAAAGCATCTACTTCTTCTCTGCTTTCAGCGCCAATTGAAAATATTACTTCTGCGCTATGGGAAGTATCAGTCGTTTTTGAACTTGTAAATTTCTCAAACGCCGCATCCGGGAACAGCAGAATCGTTGTTTGGCCTATGGCAAGCTTGGCTCTCTCGTTACCAACGCTCACCGCATGGAATCCGATCTCATTGAAAAAGGCAGTTGACCTCTCAACATCCTTGACCGGCAGGTTAATCCACATTTCCTGTGACATGGCTGCAGCCTCCTGGAATATATTCTCAACAACTTCTACTATACTACTTCTGGTAGCAGAAGCGAATCATATAAATGAAACTTATACCAATCTTCATTTAGCTAACGGCATCGAATATCCATTCACGAAAGCAGGATAATTCAGGAACCACGTGGAATAAATATACATCTTTACCGAATGAGGAGGTCGTGTAGTGGCGTTTCCGACACATATTGTATCAGCAGGTGGAATTGTAGAAGATGGAAATGGAAATATCCTATTAGTAAAAGCTCATGACGATGGTTGGGTGTATCCTGGTGGCATCACTGAAGTTGGAGAAAATCTGATGGATGGCGTGATTCGTGAGGTCAAAGAAGAAAGTGGAATAGACGCCACGGTTAGCCATTTAATTAGTGTTGTTTCGAATACAGCGATACATAAGTGGTATGACGGTGTGACCGATGTTCCTACGAAGGTCATGTTTGACTTCGTTTGCAAGGCTGTGGGTGGTGAGTTAGCTATTTCTGATGAAACGAGCGAATGTAGGTGGGTTCCAAAGGAACAAGTTCTGGATTGGATTACATTACCCGCCATCCGATTGCGTTATGAAGCTTATTTGAACTTTAACGGCAATGTGAATTATATGGAGTACGTCACTGGGACAATGTCAGAATGTAATGTCAAACTTCAAAGGCATGTTTAATTGCACGAGGGCTGTAACTGTAAGGAGGTCTTTGTCCAAGTGAATACTATATTTGATCTATCACATGCCAAAGGGATTTTAATGCGCATCGATCAATTAGCCCAAGACTCCCAACCACAATGGGGGCGTATGGATGTTGCTCAAATGCTAGCTCATTGCACTTCGTTCCATGATGTAGCAACGGGAAAATCCCATTCCTCAAGAAGTTGGTTAGGAATGTTCATAGGAAAGTTTGTAAAACCCATTTTATATAACGACAAACCAATTCCTCGCAATATGTCTACCATTCCAACCATAATGATTGTGGACGAGAGGGAGTTTGAAGTAGAAAAGGAAAAACTAAAACAAAATATAATGACATTACAACGTAATGGTCCTAAGACTTGTGCAAATCAACGGCATCCTTTTTTCGGAGTACTTACTTCCGAGGAATGGGGCAAAGGGATTTACAAGCACTTGGACCATCATTTAAAACAATTTGGCGTGTAGTTTTAGTCAAACTAACTGGTAACGTTTATTCAATATCAAGTTCTAGTACTCGGACAGCTGCTGCTGCGAAATACAAGAACATGAGCCCATTGAGAGTCGCTATTTAGCGACTTTTTGCTTTTTGTTTAATCGGTACAAGTTATTCTAACCCTAATCTTCGCTATAACCGACTGCATGGAAGTATTCAGTTTCGATACGGTTATCATCCGAATCTTCGAAGCTCATTTAAATTTAAATCTTTCCCTCTCTCAATCGGTGAATATCTGCTCTGGGGGATAAACCAAATAAGCGGGAATATTCCCGGCTGAATTGAGATTGACTTTCATAGCCCACGCTGATTGCGGCGTTAGCTACATCGGTTGACTCGGTTATTAACAGTCGTCTGGCTTCCTGTAATCTCAATTGTTTTTGAAACTGAACCGGACTCATAGCCGTTACCTCTTTAAAATGCCGATGAAGCGAAGCTGCACTCATGCTCGCTATTTCAGCCAGCTCCTCAATTCGAAAGGGATCTTTATACGTTTCAATAATATGTTCAATTACTTTTCGTATTCGAACGGAATTGCTGCCTTCTAACGCCATTTGTTCGAGTGCTTCCCCATGTGGACCTTGCAGAATCCAGTAAAGTATTTCTTTCTTAATTAATGGAGCAAGTACTGGAATATGTTCTGCATGGTTTAGCAAAAAAGCTAATCGGTAAACGGCATCCAGCAAAGGTGGTTCAACGTGTCCTATAAACATCGCCCGTTTTGCATTTTTTTGGGGCCCAGGTTGAAGAGCAGCGTGATTTAGAACCTCTAAGACATCACTGGGTGAAAATTCAAGTTTGAGTGCCAAATAAGGAGATTCAGGTGTTGCTTTGATAACTTGACCAGTCACGGGTAATTCAACAGACGCAACAATGTAATCGTTAGGCCCGTATCTATAGCATTCTTCACCCAACCAAACCTCTTTTTCGCCTTGAATGATAATGCAAAAGGAGGTTTCGTTAACTCTAGCTACGGGTTCGCTAATCATGGATTCACGGATCAGAAATAAGGATGGAATAGGTGTAGGATGAACACCATCCTGATTTATGTAATGCTCAATAACTTTACTTAGTTCGTGCTCTTGGCTAAACTTCTCAGCAGTGAACTCAGGCATGTCCGCTTCTCCTTTACTCTTTCTTTTGCAAGTTTTCATTTTACTTGATTACTGAGGACAATGTAAGTGATTTGAGAGGATTAGGCACAAACTTGATATGAATGTGGGTAGGGTTTGCTTAACATTTATGACATAATCAAATTTATAATGATCCATTCAAGAGGGAAATATGTAAATACATGAAAGGGAGGAATAAATAAAATGGAATACGTTAAATTAGGTCATACAGGATTGGATGTATCCAGGTTTTGTCTTGGTTGCATGGGTTTTGGTGATCCAAAGAAGTGGATACATCAATGGGTACTTGATGAAGAAAAGAGCCGGCCAATTATTAAAAAAGCCCTTGATCTAGGAATCAATTTTTTTGACACCGCTAATGTCTATTCGATGGGGACCAGTGAAGAAATTATTGGTAGAGCCTTAAAGGATTATGCCAATCGTGATGAAATTGTGCTTGCTACCAAGCTACATGGCCGTATGCACCAAGGTCCAAATGGTGCCGGTCTTTCAAGAAAGGCAATCATGAGTGAAATCGATAAAAGTCTAAAGAGGCTTGGCACAGATTACGTAGATCTGTATATTATCCACCGCTGGGATTACAATACTCCCATTGAAGAAACGATGGAAGCGTTACATGATGTTGTGAAGGCCGGAAAAGCAAGATACATTGGTGCTTCCGCGATGTATGCTTGGCAATTCCAAAAGGCACTGTACGCAGCGGACAAAAACGGATGGACTAAGTTTGTATCCATGCAGAATCATTTGAATCTGATGTACCGTGAAGAAGAGCGTGAAATGTTACCACTGTGTAAGGAAGAGGGAATTGGAGTAACCCCATATAGTCCACTTGCATCAGGAAGATTAACACGTGATTGGTCGGAAACAACGCTTCGTTCAGAAACGGATCAAATCCAGAAATCCAAATATGATGCGACTGCAGATGCAGATCGATTGATTGTCGAACGAGTTGCAGCCCTCGCAGAAAAACATGGTGTCCCACGAATCCATATCGCACTTGCCTGGTTGCTGCAGAAAGAAACCGTCTCATCTCCGATTATTGGAGCCACAAAAATATCTCATCTAGAAGGTGCCATAGGAGCTTTAGATATGAAGTTAACAGCTGAAGAAATTGAGAGCTTGGAGGAGCCTTACGTACCACACTCGATCGTTGGACATGCGTAATTGAAGAATCTACAGTTACGAAGAATGAGATGGAAGTTCGTAGGGTGATCTTCTTTTGTCCACCAAAATTTGATAAAGTGGGGAAAAAATATGCCTTACATTGTTGAATTAATCTTATCTGTATTGATTTTGATTGGAATTTATTTTTTAGTAGCTAGTATACTTGAAAATCCCCGAATGGGTAGTTACGTTGAACATCGATATAAACAATTCGAGAAGAATCTCTACGAAGATAAATCTGAGGAATTGAAATAAGGCACATAAAGTATGGTAGAGTTGCTTCATTGATGTCAATGTATCTAAGATAAGCCTCCAAATGTGAACAATGAAAAAAAAGCGGACAAGCGATAGAACAAAGAGGAGGCTTAGTTATTTTGAATCGATCAATTAATCCGAGTATGCAACAGCATTAAAGCTCTCAATACCTATTCGAGTCGCATCTGCTGTGCAAAAAAGATATAAGGTATAAACCAGTTCATTAGATGGTGGTAATGGGACATTAAAATCGGATGCATTAATGGTGACGACTTGTACAGCGTTCGGATTTTCTTCAGAAACACTGACCGAATACAGGGCATAGGCAACAAGCGAATCAGTACCACGTACAACAGAAAATGAAATCACGGAGTCAAATGGTGGAGTTGTAGGGAATGCAAGTTCAGCGATCCCCGATAATTGTACACGGATGTTTCCGCCTGCACCAGTTACATCTAGACCAACCTCAGCGATGGCAACAGGCGTATTAGCTGGCAGGGGGATGGAGATGGTATTACCATAACTCGCGTTTTGAGAGGTTCGAGCATCCAGTAGTTTCGCCATAAAGCATACCTCCAATAGTTTTTAAGATATGGTATGCCATTTTTCAAAACATGTCGTCCGCAGAATGGAAATTATCTCTTGTTAGTACGGGCTTTGAAAATATTGAAAGCAAAACTTTGAATAGTATTTAGGGCTAACCGCCTGAAGCATGCTTCAACAAACAAGAATGCGAATTAAAATTCGTTCATACATTAAAAGAAGAACGATTCAACCGGTCCACTGTGCCGAATGAATTCGCTCTTTTTTTTATTTCAAATATTGCCTGCGAAATTGCAATGGAGAAAGGCCGAATTCGCGTTTGAAGCAGGACGAGAAATAGGGGGAGTGACGAAAACCCACTTCCTCGGCGACCCGGTCAATGGACCAATCGGTGGTGACCAGGAAACGTTTGGCCCGCTCCAGCCGGTACTGCTGCAGATAATCCGATGGCGTGCAGCCGTACCTCGCTTTCATGCAGCGAACGATATAATTCGGATGAAAATGGAGGGCAGACGCAATCGCATCATTGGTGATTTTCTCCCGATAGTTGGCCTGAAGGTATGCCGCAGTCCGTTCGGCTAGTCGGGAAACCACGGAATCCGTTCGCCCGAAGCTTCCTTCTTCAAGCAAGCCAAGCAATTCGCCAAGCAAATGCTGCTCCTGCCAAAAGGAAAGGGCTGAGGGCTGAGCCAACAGCTGTTCCACCATGCCAAACACCCTCCATGAGTCAGGCAAATGCATATACTTCGGCAATCTCAAGGTGTAAGGGTTAATGAATGGCCTGGTTGAATAAAGCGATGGATTGTTCTCCGTTTTCTCTTCCGGAAAAACATCCTGTCTGGGGGCATGTTCGAAGTGCACCCAGTAAAAAACGGTATCCTGATCGCAGGGCTGGAGAGGATAATGTTCCGCATCAGGCAGCAAGAGCAGCATGTCCCCTTCTGTTAGCGTCCAAGCCGATCCATTCTCCCCAATGTGCATCTCGCCACGAACCAGTATCAGCAAATCATACGCCCCGATATTGCTGCGGTGGGGATGTTGATCCCCTATTTTGTATTCCGTTCGGCCCGATCCCAGATAATAGGGCAGCGGGGGGATCCGAAGTTCAATCAAGGTGTCTTCCACCAGAACATTCACGCCCCTTCGCCTGTGTTAAATTTTATAGAAATTGGTTCATTCCATCGCTATTAAGTCCCTAGCACCAAGCATATAATTGAGTTCGTAAAGAGTCAATTTATATAGGAGGTACGGTAGATGCAGACAACACAGGTTCACATCCGGGACAAATTTTGGGAGGATTATTCCGAATTGGTTCGCCAAACAGTCATTCCCTATCAATGGGAAGCGCTGAACGATCGCATCGCAGGGGCAGAACCGAGCTATGCCATACGCAATTTCCGGATCGCTGCCGGATTGGAACAGGGCGAATTCGGGGGCTGGGTGTTTCAGGACAGCGATTTATATAAATGGTTGGAAGCGGTTGCTTATTCACTGAGAAACCAGCCGGATCCCGAATTGGAGAACATCGCTGACGGAGCCATCGATCTGATTGGTCAGGCTCAGCATGATAATGGGTACATAAACACCTATTTCACGATCAAGGAGCCGGGCAATGAGTGGACCAACTTGTATGAGGCCCACGAATTATACTGTGCCGGGCATCTGATTGAAGCTGCGGTGGCTTACGCCGAAGCGACGGGCAAACATAAGATAATGGACATTGCATGTCGCTTTGCCGACTTGATCGATACTCTTTTCGGCACTGGGGAGAACCAGAAGCGGGCATATTGCGGGCACCAGGAGATTGAACTGGCCCTCGTCAAGCTGTATCATGCAACCGGGGAGGAACGTTACCTAAATCTGAGCCGATATTTCATCGATGAGCGTGGCAGCAGCCCGAGTTATTTCACCCAGGAATGGGAACGGCGCGGCAGAACGGGCATCTGGTCACAAGGTTCACCCAATCTGGAGATGTACCAATCGCATCTTCCGGTGCGTGAACAAACGGCTGCGGTCGGACACTCCGTACGTGCCGTATACATGTATACGGCCATGGCCGATCTAGCCCGCTTGACGAATGATGACAGCTTGAGGGCGGCGTGTGAACGGCTGTGGGCCAATACAACCCGCAAACAGATGTACATTACGGGCGGCATCGGAGCAACGCATCTTGGCGAGGCGTTCACCTTTGACTATGATCTGCCCAATGACGCAGTGTACGCGGAGACATGTGCATCCATCGGACTCATCTTCTGGGCACGCCGGATGCTTCACCTGGAAGCGAAAAGCGAATATGCCGATGTGATGGAACGAGCGCTGTACAACAACGTGCTTGGCAGCATGTCCAAGGACGGCAAACATTTTTTCTACGTCAATCCGCTTGAAGTATGGCCGGAGGCCAGTAAACGCAATCCGGACAAGCATCATGTGAAACCGGTCCGCCAGAAGTGGTTTGGCTGTTCCTGCTGCCCGCCGAACGTGGCCCGTTTGCTCAGCTCGCTGAACGATTATATCTATGATGTGTCTGCGGAAGGGAACGCGGTTCACGTTCATTTGTACATTGGCAGCACAGTGCAGTTTACATCAGCTGAAGGCCGGGAAGTCACGCTGAGTCAGCGTTCCGAACTCCCATGGAACGGCAAAGTTGACTTCAACGTCTCGCTTGCTCCAGGAAGCGCCAATGGCGCTGCCTTTACGCTCGCGCTGCGGGTCCCCAACTGGTTCCAGAGCGGGCAGCCTGTTCTGCGTGTGAATGGTGTAGTGCAGGAGGTTACGGTGAATAACGGTTATGCACATATCAACCGACTCTGGTCGGAAGGAGATACATTGGAGTGGCTGCTGCCACTGGAAACGAAGCTGATTGAAGCTCATCCGCAAATCCGGGCCGATGCCGGCAAGGCAGCCATTCAGCGCGGACCACTTGTTTATTGCGTGGAAGAGGCGGATAACAGAGCACCACTTGCCTCGTTATCCATTGCCGAGACAGCCCATTTGACGGAGCGGGAAGCCCCACATCTGCTCGGCGGTTGCGTTGTGGTGGAGGGTGACGGGTTGGTCGCGGACGGATCCGCATGGCCGGAGGATCAGCCGTACCAGCCGATCCGCAAGACTCGTAATCCGGTACGCTTCACGGCCATCCCTTATTATTTATGGGGCAACCGCGAACCGGGTGAAATGAGCGTATGGCTGCGTAACTAAGGCGGGAATCATCGAATCGAACCCAACATTGCAAGGCATTGCATGGCAAATGAACATAACGCGTGGTTTCGAGACTGGCAGGTCAGGAGGTCCCTGGTGTACTACCGGGGGCCTTCCGCCATGCCCTGCATGTTGAAACCCGGAAGCGGAGATGAATGCATGAACACAGACCATGTACGAAAGTCCCGTATGGAACGAATCACGCTGAAAAATCGAATTCTTCTGCTTTTTGCGGTCGTAGCCCTCATTCCTTTCCTTTTATCCTGCTACCTATCCTACCGTACGATCAATTCCATTCTGACGACCAAACTGCAATCCGGCATCCAAAGCAATCTGAAACAGGTGACATTGTCCCTGGAAAACACACTCAGCAACCTGAACCATGCCTCCCAGCAACTTGCCTTCGAAGGAAGCATCGGCAAACAGCTGGAACAGCTCATGATTGCGGATCAACCCTATGACCGCAGCTATTTGACCGACCAGATCAAATACCAGCTAAACCTGATTGCGTTTACCAATCCCAATATCGGGTTGTCCATGTACTATTTTCGTGAAGACGATACTTATCTTTTTGAAACGATGGGGGTGAAGGATTCATTCGATCCGGAGAAACTGCCCATCATGGCCAGTTATTACGGAATTACGTATTTCGGACCCCATATCAGCAACGACAGGTTTAACGATCAATACGTTCTTTCAGCGCTGCGAAAGGTGGATCTGCCTGAACGTGAGGATGCCTATGTGTACATTGAATCCGGGTTTAAGCTAACGCAAAGCATCCTTGACCTGGACGATGTCAGCAAAAACACGGCTCATCTCATTTTGGATAACCATGGGCGAGTCTCTTACAGCGAGTTAGGAGATATGTTTCCTGAAAACACGACTTTTCCTGATTCTGGACATTCTGCGGTTGCCGCAGCAACTTCGGGCCTCACCTCAGATTATTACTGGTACAGGCAGTACAGCAACCAGGGATGGAGTGTGGTATCACTTGTTTCCAAAGCGGATTACGACCAGGAGAAAAACCAGTGGATGATGCAGATGTTTCTGTTAACCGTGTTGTTTGCCGCAGTCAGCCTGGCGATCGGCTGGTTGCTGTGGAAAATGGTATATCGGCCATTGTCCCAATTTCATCGGGAGATGAAGCAGATGCTTGACAGCAACTTCGACGTGGTGGATGCAAACTCCCGCATACCAGAGTTTGAAATGCTGCTGACGCAGTTCGGGCGGATGAAATCTCACATTGCAAGGTTATATTCCGAGGTTGAGATTAAAGAGAAGCGCAGGGCGGATCTGGAAATCGAAAAGCTGCTCTACCAAATCAACCCGCATTTCCTGATGAATACGCTGGATACCGCACATTGGCTGGCTGTCATGAATGGACAGGAGGAGATTGACCGGCTCGTAACTTCGCTGAACAAGTTGCTGTATTACAATTTGCGTAAAGGCGGCCAGAGCTCTACTATCCGTGAGGAGATGGATTCGCTCAGGCAGTATCTCATCCTGCAGCAGATTCGCTATAATTTTCAATTCGATGTTCGCATACACATCGATGACGAACTGCTTAATGTATCGGTGCCGAGGTTCATTCTGCAGCCGCTGGTTGAAAACTCCCTTTACCATGGGCTGGACGACAAGGGAAGGATTGAAGTGGAGGTAAGCAGGCACAACAGCCGGCTTGAAATCTCGATCAGGGACAATGGCAGAGGCATCTCGGAAGAAAAGATCAAAGAGCTGCTGGAACAAGAACAGGCCGAACGTCATCGGGTTGGAATGGGGATCGGCATGAATTATGTCAAGCGTATGCTGGAGTCTTATTATGAAGGTCATGCCACCCTGAGCGTATCCAGCGAACCGGGAAAAGGAACCTGGATTGTCATACAACTGCCTATTCAATGCAAAGGGGAGGAATCACCATGATCAAGGTGCTGATCGTCGATGACGATCAACTTGTACGCAAAGGACTCATGCTCGCGATGCCGTGGGATGCATTTGAAATGAAAGTCATTGGCGAAGCGGGGAATGGTGAGAGAGCGCTTGAATTTTTATCAGAGAACCGCGTGGATTTATTGATTACAGATTTGGCCATGCCTGTCATGTCAGGAATTGAGCTAATCCGTATCGCACGCAAGCAATTCCCGGAATTGCCGATTGCTGTCCTTACGCTGCATCAGGATTTCGAATACATTCAGGAAGCGCTGCGTTTGGGCGCCATTGACTACATTGCCAAAGTACAGCTAGAGAAAGAACGGTTCGAGGAAGTGCTCGGCCGCATCCATGATCGTATTCTGACCGACAGGCGAAAACGTTTAAATGACGATACCGTATCAGAATCCGATAAGGACGCGTTGTTTTATGGGGGGGCCGACACAGGTAGACAATTACTGAACGAATCGATCTGCGAATGTGAGCAGACCGGATCGACATGCGTTGAAAAGGGAGAGGGGAGTCTAAAGGACAAATTGCACTCCTTTCGCTGGGTTCATGATGAGCGATATATGAGTGAACTGCTGCAAGAATTGAGGACCATGAGATTGCCCGTACCCCGATTGATGCAGTTGCTATACGGCGTTACGGTAGACTGGAACCGAACATTCAAAAACATCGTCCAAACGGAAATGACCACGCCCGTTCATTTTGCGTCATGGCAAGACGTGGTGGAATGGATGGCAAACTTTCGTGCAGAAGCGCTTGTATTATCGGGCGGCCAGTACCTTCGCAAGGAGGTGAGCAGCAGCATTTTAACCGCAGTCAAAATGGTTCATGACGAGCTGCAGAAACCGTTATTTGCCAGCGATGTCTCGAAGCGGGTCAATCTCAGCCGCAGTTATTTCAATCAATGCTTCAAGGAAATGGTCGGTTATTCTTTTAATGAATATCTTCGCAAAGTCCGGATTGACAAGGCGCGGGACTATCTGACCCAAACGGCTAAACCGATTGTCTGGATTGCGGAGCATACGGGTTATGCAGACGAAAAGTACTTTAGCCGGATGTTCCGGGAACAGGTCGGCATGCTGCCAAGCGAGTACCGTAATGCACCACGATGAGGGTAGACGGATGGAGGTCAGGGGTGATGAATGGATTGTAAGCGTTATCAAAATCGGACGTTTGACCGCCTGTTTCTCGTTCGCCCCTCTATCCATAAACGTTTTCCGTCCGTGTTATATTGTTGGTGCTGGACGCTAATGACATTCCATTAAAGGGGGAGCATCCATTTGAGCAAAAAAATGGTCATGGTGGCGATGATGCTGTTACTCACATTCACGAGCGCCTGCAGCAGCGCAGGCAGCAAGGAGAACGGAACGGCGGGAAACAATACCACGCCTGGCGTTGCTGAAGAAGGGCCGGCGGATCCGTTCGGCAAATATGATCAGGCGATTACCCTAACGTATGGTAAAGAAGTCGATCCAACGGACAAAAGTTTGCCTGCCGGAGATACGCCGGAGAATAACCAGTATTCGCGTTATGTGAAGGACAATCTGAACATCGATACCAAGGTAACCTGGCAGGCGGCCACCGGAACGAACTATGAGCAGAAAGTAAATCTGGCGATTTCAAGTAACGATTTGCCCGATGCGCTCGTGGTCAAGGATACCCAATTGCGGGCGATGGTGAAGGCTGGGCAGCTGGAGGATCTAACCGATGCATTTAATCGATATGCTTCTCCGGCCATGAAGAGTTATATGGAAAAAACGAACGGTGTATCGGCTGAGGCGGTAACATTTGACGGGAAAATGTATGCTATCCCTAGTATACAAGTACACTCCGACGGTGTTCACCAAATGTGGATACGCAAGGACTGGCTCGACAAGCTGGGACTTGAGCCGCCAAAAACAATGGAAGATCTGGAGAACGTTGCGAAAGCATTCGTGGAACAGGACCCGGATGGGAACGGCCAGAACGATACGATCGGTATTGCCGGACAACAGAACGGCGGCCGGTTATACGCCAATTTTTTGGAATCGACGAACAACACATATGGACTTGATCCGATCTTTGGAGCGTACAAAGCTTATCCTGGGTACTGGTTAAAAGACGATTCAGGCAGCCCTGTCTACGGCTCCATTCTGCCCGAAACGAAGGAGGCGCTCGCCAAACTGCGCGACATGTATGCTAATGGGTTAATCGACAAGGAACTTGGCATACGCAAAAGTGCGTCCGAGCCGGTAGTCAATGGTAACGCAGGTATCTTCTTCGCTCCGTGGTGGATGGGATATGGACCACTGCCGGATGCGATCAAAAACAATCCTGAAGCCAACTGGCAAGCATATCTGCTGCCGCTGGATGCCGAAGGACAATTTAACGCTCACATGGGAGCGCCTTCTACCGTATTCGTCGTCGTTCGCAAAGGATATGAGCATCCCGAAGCCGTTATCAAAATGCTGAACCTGCTCATTCGGGACGAATCGAAATTCGATATCTCCGTGCCTGTAGGACATTATCCGCTGCGTGTTCCGATGTCCTATATGGATGAGAGCGAATATTCGGCAAAAGCGCTGCAGGAAGTGCTCGCTGGCTCCAAAAAACCTGAAGACTTTACCGATCCGGGCTACAAATTGCTTGCGGCAGATATCCAAAATGTCAAAAAGGTAAAGAAAGAGCCGTATGACAATATGGACATCCAGTACTGGGATCCTCAGGCAGACCTTGGCGTATGGAGCCGCATCTATTCGCTATTGGTCGGATCATCGTCCTTGCAGCAGGATTACAACAAGGTATATAGCCTTCTATACTCCCAGACTCGCACGATGGAAAGCCGCTGGTCGAACCTGAAGAAGCTGGAGGATGAAACCTTCCTGAAGATCATTATGGGAGCTGCCCCTTTGGATACATTCGATACGTTCGTCAGCGACTGGAAAAAGCAAGGCGGGGACAGAATTACTGAGGAAGTCAAGGAGTATGTCAAGTAGACAGCCGTCCAGAGCGCCGGATTCATCCGGCGCTTCTTCTGGAAAGAATCAGGATGGGAGATTGCAAGGGAGGAACACCGGATGCGAAACCGAAGTTTCATCAAACATTATTACATCATGTTGTTGCCCGGAATGGTGTGGCTGCTGTTCATCAGCATCATTCCCATGTTCGGGATTGCCATCGCCTTTCAGGACTTTAACCCGGGCCAAGGCATCTGGAAATCGACCTGGATCGGGCTCGAAAACTTCGAATATATGTTTAGCCTGAACGATACCAAAACCATTTTCTTTAATACGGTGTACATTGCTGTCATGAAAATTGCGGGCAATCTGATCGTGCCGTTGATCTTTGCAATTATGCTCAATGAATTGCGTCTCATGGTGGTCAAGCGTTGGGTTCAAACAATCGTATACCTTCCGCACTTTTTGTCTTGGGTTATTCTGTCCGGCATATTGCTCGATGTGTTTTCGTATACGGGTCCTGTCAATGGACTACTCAACTTGCTGGGGATTGAACCGGTGTTGTTCTTTGCCCGTGCAGACCTGTTCCCGTTTATTGTTGTAGGCAGTGATGTATGGAAGGAATTTGGTTTCAACACGATCATCTATCTGGCAGCGCTGACGGGCATCAGCCCATCTCTTTACGAAGCTGCATCGATTGACGGTGCAACCCGGATGCGCAGAATCTGGCACGTGACTTTACCAGGCTTGCGAACTACGATTGTGCTCTTGGCCGTGCTAAGTTTGGGAAACGTGCTCAACGCAGGCTTTGATCAAATTTTCAATCTGTACAATCCGCTGCTGTACTCGACGGGTGACATTATCGATACCTGGGTATATCGCGAAGGTCTGCTGAACATGCAGTACGGACTTGCAACCGCGGTTGGGTTGCTGAAATCGGTGGTCAGTTTCGTGCTCATCATTGTCTCGTACCTGCTTGCTTCGAAGTTCGCCAATTACCGCATATTCTGACAATGAGAAGGAGTCGAGCGAGATGATAAGAGAAACGACGCTGCGATCCAGAGTATTCGATGTCACGCTGCTGGTCGTGCTGCTCCTGATCGCGTTCCTGTGCATTTTGCCTCTCTGGTATACGCTGGCCGTGTCTTTAAGCGAAAAATCGGCTGCTGCTGCGGGTAAAGTATGGTTATGGCCCGTTGGCTTCAACTTCAATTCATACCAGCAAATTATCGGAGACCGTTCCTTTTTCAATTCCTTCTGGATTTCCATTCAGCGGGTTGTGCTTGGTGCGACAATCACGTTTATCGTGACGACAATGATGGCTTATCCGCTCTCCAGAAGCCCGCGCGAATTTCGCATGCGCAACGTGTTTATGTGGATTCTCGTGTTCACACTGCTGTTCAACGGTGGGTTGATTCCATGGTATATGACCGTAAAGGCCATCGGGCTTTATGATACCATTTGGGCGCTCGTTCTTGGCGGGGGAGTGCCGGTATTTAACGTCATTCTGATCGTGAACTATTTCCGCAATTTGCCCAAGGAGCTCGACGAGGCTGCGCTCGTGGACGGGGCCGGGCCGTGGAGAATGTTGATCACCATTTATGTGCCGCTGGCCGTGCCCGTGCTGGCTACTGTAACGTTGTTCACCATCGTGTACCATTGGAACGAGTTCTTTCATGGTCTGGTGCTGACTTCAGGGCAGGATCATTATCCACTGCAAACGTTAATCCAGCAATTTGTCGTGGTCATCGACGCGTCCAACATGACGGAAGACCAATATAAGCGGATGAATGAGTTGTCCAATCAAACACTGAATGCCGCGAAAATTTTCATCGCCATGCTTCCTGTCTTGATTGTATATCCATTCCTGCAGCGCTTTTTCATCCACGGGATTACACTCGGCTCGGTGAAGGAGTAGTTGCTTGGTTCATGATGCAATACGTGTTTATTGCAGTGTTCCCTGGTCGGCGCATTTCTGTCAAATTGATAATCCTGTATGAAGATGGGGCTGTGTGTTCCATTTTCTTGCAGGATTTTTGCACGGTTCGATATGTATTAGACGATATAACTCCTTCGAGAGTAGTTTTTGTATTGTACAAAATAGGAAATTAAAGTCGCAAAGCTTCTCTTTATTTTAATGGAATTCATCTGTATCATTTGATTAAAATCAGATGGGAGAGGACGAAATGAAAAATACAGAAAAGTTTTCGAACCGGGTCGATTCCTATTTGAAATACCGCCCGAGCTATCCGGAAGAGGCAGTTCAATATTTGTACGACTTCGTTGGATTGCGTTCGAATAGTAAAATATCAGACATCGGTTCAGGTACAGGGATTTTTTCCAAGCTGCTTCTGGAACACGGCAGCAATGTGATTGCGGTTGAGCCCAATCGGGCCATGCGGGCAGCCGCAGAGCAAAGGTTAGAAAGCTATCCAAAGTATCAAAGTATTACAGGTTCTGCAGAATCTACTGGGTTACCTGATCAGTCGGTGGAGTTTATAGTATGCGCACAGGCTTTTCATTGGTTTGATCGTTTAGCAGCGCAGACCGAGTTCCGCAGAATTCTACAGCCGGGTGGGAGAGTGATACTCATCTGGAATTCCCGTATTACAACGGGTACTCCATTTCGTGAACAGTACAATCAGTTGCTTCATACATACGGAATCGATTACGAAAAAGTCAATCATAAAAATATTTCCCGGACGATGCTTCTGTCTTTTTTTAAGGAAGGTTCGATGCAAGAAGTGCGATTCAGAATGAGTCAGGAATTCGATTTCAAGGGCTTGAGAGGACGGTTGCTATCATCTTCCTACAGTCCTGTACCCGGGCATCCAAATTACAATCCGATGATGACAGAACTGCGAAATCTATTTGATCGGAATCATCAAGATGGTATTGTTCCATTCGATTATGAAACGGAGATATTTTGGGGAGAAGTATAGTTTGATTTGATGGTCTTTGTGACCAACTAGTTGTCCGAAGGATAGAACACATAGTATAGTTAAAGTGGTGATTTTCATGAAAAATATACCATTATACAAGCAAATTCAGCATGTAATAAAACATCAAATTACGCTCGGAAATCTGCGTTCAGGAGACCGGATTCCTTCGGAAAAAGAATTGGCGGAACAGTTCCATGTCAGCTTAATAACGACCAAAAATGCTATGGCGGGGCTAGCTGAGGAGGGCGTGGTTGTCCGCATAAAAGGAAAAGGGACTTTCGTTGCTGGCCAAGCCTCGTTTAAGCTGCGCATACCGAATGAAACATACCAACAAACAGACGAGAGCCCTGAGATGCTTCATATCCCGTTTTCTTCAAAACCAAAAGAAATGATAGGTATTATTATCCCGTCCATGCGAACCAAAGTGGAGCAGCGTCTGCTCGATTCGATTGAAAACGCTGTCAATGAAAACGGATATACGCTGGTTATTCGTGTTACGAGAGGTAGTTCAGTTAAAGAACTCCAGGCAATTGAAGAGCTTTGTGCGTTGGGAGTTAGGGGATTAGTGCTGTTTTCCATTGGAAGTGAACATGAACGGCATACGGTTGACCGAGCTTCAGAACTGGGGTGTCCGTATGTATTAATTGACCGTTATTATTCGGACAAACCAAACGTAAGCGTATGCTCTAATAATATAGAGGGGGCGCATAAAGCGGTAACAAATCTGGTTAAGCAAGGGTTTCGACAGTTTGCTTTAGTTACCCCGCCCAAAGAGCACAGCGTTGTGATCGAACGCATTGCAGGCTTTGAACAAGCGGTGGCGAAAGCACGCTTACCACAAGAGGACATCATATGCCTCACGATGCCCTATGAAATTTTTAATGAAGAGATTCAACATAGAGAGCAGATCCTAGACAAGTGGGTCAGTCAATACTATGGTCAATTTACAGCTTTGGTGGCTGTTGACGTTGAACTAGCCCGTTTGGCTCATTATTCGTTAATCCGTACCATTGGCAAGGAGAGAGCAAAACGCATAGCAATCGTAACGTTCGATGATCCTGGGATCGCTGGTATTGCCTATGTTCAACAGAACGAGAAGATGATTGGTATACAGGCTGTCACCTTGCTATTGGATCAGATGCATCACGGCATACGAACTCCCAAAAAACTCTTTGTGCCAATGGAGTGGATTCCATCATCATCATAACAACCGAAAAAGTAAAAGAAGGTGATTCGACAATACATACTGCCGAATCCCTTCTTCTTATCATTATGGGGTTATACGGAAATTGTCGAAACGTGTATGATTATTCATGGTTCGCAGGCCAACCTTGCCGTGCGTGAATGGATTCATGCTATTATCCTTGTACGTGATCTTTGGTGTGTTCATATCGTCAACATACACCTTAATTGTCGTACCGGAGGTCACTACCTTCATATGCTCCCAGGTACCTGAAGCAATGGAGAGGGGGGCCGAAGCGAGCTCCTTGTAGCCGTAGTTCATTTTGCCCAGGTAGACACCATTTGACTTAATGAATGCATAGTAACCTTGTACATAATCCGGATTATTCGCGAGCACTTTACCATTGGAGGGGTTATTGACCCGCACCATAATTCCTGCATCTCCACTAGTATCAATAAGTTTAATGTCTGACTCAACCGTATAGTCAGCCCAAGTATCTTTGCCAATAGTGCTCTTGGCGAACATGCCGCTGCCTGCAGAATCTAGCTCACCATCAATGACGGACCAGTTTCCTTCGAATTGAGTCCAACCACTGTCATTGCCATCATTAAAATCATCAAACAGGCCTGTCACAGACTCACTGGGTGTAAATGTCATATCGCTGAAATCAAATTCGCCTTTCACAAACTCGAACCGCAGTTCATGATTGCCAGCAGTCAAATACAGACCCTTCTTGCTGGCCGTTGTCCAGTTCTCCCACTCACCTGAACTAGGTACACTTACAACACCTGTTAGATCCGTTGTTTCGCTCCAAACCCGGAAGCTTGCATCGTTAAACGTCGTGGCTAGTCGAACATCCAAATCATAGTATCCGGTTTCGGCTACATTAACACGATACTTAAGCCATTCACCAGTCTGATTCCAGCCAACAACATTTTTGCCTTCAGCCGCAGAGCTGCGAATATCAACTGCGTCGTTCCTGTAGGCACCTCCAAGATTAGCTGGTGAAAGATCATGATAAGCGGTTCCTTCATTTCCAGCCATATAATGAACGGCTTCAATCTTACCCGGCAAGGGCTTATACGAATTCCAGGCACTGCTACCGTTTACTTTATTGCTAAATGCCGTATATCCAAAATCAGCGTGCACATCTGTAGTTGTGTAACCGATTTTACCGCCTTTTAGTCCATCAATTGTTCGAGTCTGCTTCTTCATCCCGTCCACATAGACAGTAAAGGAAGAACCAGCCTTCTCTACGCGGATTTGATGCCATTTGGAATAGTCGTAACCCGTTGGAAGCGATGCATATTGCCAGCCTTGACTCACGCCCTCTACGACGTAATTTGTCTCCAAACGATTCTTATTACGATTCAGTACCGCGACGCCGTAAGAGTTCTCATTGGTGTAGGAGAAGACAGCACCATATACTGGGTTTTCACTACTACCCTGTTTCATCTGTTTTGTGTTGAACTCGGCCGTATAATCGTTGGCACTATTAACTGCTGTGACCTGACGGTAAGTTGATGCAGTACCAATGGTATCCTGCCACATTAGCTCTTGATTGTAAATTCCCCATGTGCCGCCCCCAACATTCGTCCAATTGCTGCCGAGCGATGTCCTGTTAAAGCGATCCTCAAAATCCGGCATTTCCGGATTTGGCTGTGATTCGGTTGTAGGTCCCTGCACAAGAAGCTTATCTCCATTCCAAACGATCCGATCCATATTCATTTTACGTCCCGGGTAGGTTGTATTCCCATCAGAAGCATGACTATGGTATACGATATAATCTGAATCAAGATCAGGCCCTTTGATGATTGAATTGTGACCAAGTCCGACATTAGAGCCTTCGGTATTAATAAGTACTGGATTCATGTCCGCAGCCGGCTTGAAACCAACTGTTGGGCTGCTCCCCGTTGCATAATCGACACGGTAGGCAGTGCTCCAGACATGGTTGCCCGTGTAAGTCATGTAGTATTTTCCATCTCGTTTGAAAGTGGTTGATCCTTCTGTCCAACCAGCCATGGATAATCCGGTTGAGAGAGGAGCCCCGAATGTGGTTGGGCTTGTCATCGGACGTGCCGCAATTGTATTTGAACCGGTGGAGTAGAAGTACCATTTACCGTCATCGTCGATGAAGACATTGCCGTCAATGCCCATACCCAGGTTGCCTGTTTGAAGTGTGAAGGGGCCAGTGGGGCTGGGACTGGAAAGTACGTAGTGACCACCGCCTCCTGGGGAGGTGTACATATAGAATTGACCGTTCCAATATACAACTTCGGGGGCATATGCCGCCTTGGTCACGGCCTCCGTTGAACATAAACCGCGATATGTCCAGTCAACCAGATTTGTGGATGACCATACTTTCACACCTACCGAGTCATCTACTGTGCTGACATACAGGTAGTAGGTCCCATTGAACTTCAAAATATATGGGTCACCTTCACCATAAAAATCGCTATTCGACCAATGCCAAGAGTTTGTTAAATTAAACGGATTATTGTAGGCATACATATTCGAGGGCATCAGAAAGCATAAGGCTGCACTTAAAAAAAGAATTCTCCATTTTTTCATATTGCAACTCCTTTATTATTAAATATCTGTAAATATAATCATTTCTAAATAGAGAGAGACACCTCCTGAATTCGAAATGTGGGCGCTTTCTATAATGGAGTATAACAAAGGAACGCTCGGATTCTTATAACCAATTAGATATAATTTTTAAGGATCTTTATGCGTTGGCACGATATCTAAAGTAACTACGACCACTCCAAAAAACGAATGAATAATATATGTAATATCTATATAGTTCGTAAATAACTGTGAACAAATCGTTAGATCGTTGACAATGGGTGTTATATTTATTAGAATACGAAATGGACATCAGGTTAAAAACAGGTATGAGCATCCTTATTGTTGGTTTGGAAGCTTACAATTATAGAGCTGTTAAATCCTAATGAATGACGTATATAGGAGCGATAATATTACAATCCTATATGAAGATTAGGATTTTTTTTGTTTTTAGCTTTGGAGCATAATATGAAGGTTGGAGGCTGGCTTTATCATGGACAATTGGTTCAAATTAAAAGAAAGAGGCACGAGCGTTTCCACGGAAATCATCGCAGGGATCACGACGTTCTTCACGATGGTATACATAGTGATCGTAAACCCAGGAATACTCAGCAGTACAGGAATGGACTTCAATGGAGTATTCATTGCTACGGTGCTGGCAAGTATTGTGGCGACACTGATTATGGGATTATGGTCTAATTATCCAATCGTCCTGGCGCCTGGGATGGGCTTGAATGCTTTCTTTGCCTATAGCGTGGTTGGCGGTTATGGTGTGTCTTGGCAGGTTGCACTGGGAGCGGTATTTATCGCAGGGCTTTTGTTTATTATTTTATCGCTTACTTCATTCCGTTACATGCTGCTTGATGCAATTCCTTCGAGTCTTAAACACGCGATAACAGCGGGGATCGGATTGTTTATTACAACCGTAGGCCTGCAAAATTCCGGGATAATTGCTGATTCAGAATCGAACTTGATTACCCTCGGGAACCTGGCAGAGCCAATGACTTACCTGACCATTATCGGACTGATTATCACGGTTGTGCTAATGGCCTACAATGTAAAAGGTTATCTGTTCATCGGAATGGTGATTACAGCGATACTTGCGTGGATCATGGGGCTGTTCCAAATGCCGGAAACCATTGTATCCATGCCGCAAGGCATTACGACAACGGCCTTCCAATTGGATCTGGCAGGCGTATTCTCTAATGGGCTGTATACGATCATATTTACTTTCCTGCTGATCACCCTTTTTGATACGACAGGAACGATGCTCGGAGTAGCTGAACAAGCGGGACTGCTCAAAGATGGTAAATTTCCGCGTTCACGCGGTGCGCTGCTGGCCGATGCGGTAGGGACAACTTCTGGGGCACTGTTGGGAACAAGCCCTACCTCGGCTTATATCGAGTCCAGCACAGGGGTAGCTGCAGGCGGTAGAACAGGACTGACAGCGGTAACGGTAAGTGTGCTGCTCGCTCTTACTTTGTTCTTTACACCGATCGTGAGTGTGATATCAGGTATTCCGGCGATCACTTCTCCGGCACTGATCATTGTTGGTTACTTTATGATCAATGTCATCAGCAAAATCAATTGGAAAGATCTCGAAGAAGCGTTTCCTGCCTTCCTGATCATCATACTTACTCCGTTGACGCACAGTATTGCGACAGGCATCGGCGTAGGGTTCATTTTTTATCCGGTACTCAAGCTGCTTCGCGGAAAAGGCAAGGATGTTCATCCGATATTCTACATTTTTGCGGTATTGTTCTTCATTCAGCTTGTGTTCTTGGACCACTAATACACTGTCTAATAAAAAGGAGAACTGCTTATATACAGGCAGTTCTCCTTTTTTCGGAGCCATGAAATTCACAACATGGAATATGGCGAGCAGATGGCTTCTTTAATGAATGATCATTTTCAAATGCAACAAAGAGGTCGCATCTCCAACGATGGCTTCAACTGGATAAGGAGGGTGTACACTGTCTCTTGTAGTACACATAATCTGCCTAGAGACATGGAGAGAATCCGTCTAAGAAAAGATGGATGTAAAACCAGTGTAACTCCTATTCATCCATTTATTTTGTTTATCCTCAATCACAGTTTCAGGGAATGACGAGCGAGTCAACCATGGTGGATTAGAATGCACCAATGAAGGCTATAGTCTATATATTGTTGTAAAAAAGGAGTTGTTGGATAATGATTAATTATGTTCCTACGTACTATTATCCTGTCTTTCGAGTAGCCGATCACTTGAGCTGGCCGCCAGCCAACATAGATTTAAACAGGAAGCTCAGAGCACTATGGGAACAGCACGTGTTCTGGACGAGATTAACAGTGAATAGTATCGTCGATGGGCTTGATGATGTCAAACCAACAACCGCAAGACTTCTACGAAATCCAAGTGATTTTGCAATGGTGCTTGAACCGACTTATGGAACTGCTATTGCCAATCAATTTGAAAAAATGTTCAGAGAACATTTAACGATTGCCGCAGAACTTGTCAGTGACTTAAAGGCTGGTAACACTACTGCAGCGGAAGATGCTCAGAAACGATGGTATGCCAATGCAGATGCGATTGCAGCTTTTATGGCCCATATTAATCCATATTGGTCTCAAGTGGAATGGCAACGGATGATGTATGAGCATTTACGTCTCCTCAGTGAAGAGGTTGCAACTCGCATCGCGAAAGACTACGTAAGAAATGTTGCAATAAGTGATTCCATTGAAAAACAGGCTCTAGAGATGGCTGATATGATGACAATCGGAATTGCACAACAATTCCCTGCCGTATAGAAGTTTTAATGAATTTGTAGATGCTTGGGGTTCAGTTAAAACTAAACTAAACAATGAAAGCTAGAAGACGTTCAACTTAGGTTTATTTCTTCATTACGAGCGTGTCAAGGGACAAGAACATATTTCTTTTGAGAGTCGCTATTTTAGCGGCTTTTTATTTTATAGGTCAAGTTTTTTCCTAAGCCAATGTCAAAAAGTTACTGCCATATGACCAGCAGACCAAAGAACAATTGAACATCATGATGTGTAAAAACATGTATAACAACACTCAATTAAATGAGGCAGAGAGCATGTATTCCAACTTAATAGCAGCTGAACAGCTAACTTTTCCTTCCCATTTACCTGTCCTTTTCTTTGTACAAGCCAACCACCCTGTGACAGATCAATGGATCCCTGAACATGTGAAGCAAATAGAGGAGTCTCTGTATGGAGAAATGGTCTTGTTGGACGCGGGACATTATGTATATCGTTCCCATGCAAAAGAAATCGCTGGAAAAATACAAGAACCTGGCATCAGTCCACCCTGATCGATTGCTTTGTTCAACTAACGTTGGGACGTTTATAAAAAAGTTGCTAAGCTTCGCTCCTTTGGATATGATTATTTAATGCGGTGTTTTCGAGAAAATAACACTTATATGGTTAATTGATAATAATGGATAGTGAGGTAAGCGAAATGATTGCAAGAACAGAAGAAGACTTTAATGGTTTGAAGGAAATCGGCAAAATTGTTGCCTCGATTAGAGATGAATTGGTACGAAGAACAATTCCCGGTATAACGACAAAAGAGCTTGACGATATAGCTGGAGAGCTTTTCGAGAAAGAAGGCGCAGTGTCAGCTCCAAAAAGTGAATATGATTTCCCTGGTTATACTTGTATTAGTGTTAATGAAGAAGTGGCACATGGTATTCCGGGAGATCGGGTCATCCAAGAAGGGGATCTGGTGAATGTAGATGTTTCCGGCTCAAAGAACGGTTATTTCGCTGATACAGGAATCTCGTTTGTCGTAGGCGAGGGAGAAGAAGTGTTAACGAAAATATGCAGTGTTGCTAAACAAGCATTTGAAGCAGGTCTTAAAAAAGCAAAGCCTGGCTCCAAAAAAAGCGGAATTGGAAAAGCAGTATTCGTAACTGCAAAACAACATGAATTAACGGTCATCAAAAACCTTACAGGACATGGTGTTGGACGCGCAATCCACGAAGCACCTGACCATATTTATAATTATAACGATACATCGGATGATGAGTTGTTAAAGGAAGGGATGGTTATCGCTTTTGAACCATTTGTCTCAACCCTTGAAGAGGAAGTATACCAAAAAGGAGACGGATGGACCTTTGCTACAAAAAAAAGCTATGTAGCACAAGTGGAACATACGATTATCCTTACTAAAAATGGTCCAATTATTGTCACGCTTTAATGAATTCAATAAGCAAAAAAATAAAGGCATGGTTCGGTTAAGAACATGCCTTTATTTCTTGTTTACATAAACATATCCAGAATCAAAACACCAGCAAGTCCTACCAACGATATAATCGTTACCATAACAGACCAGGTTTTTATCGTTTTGCCGATACTGAGATTAAAATATTCCTTGTAAATCCAGAATCCTGCATCATTGACGTGAGAGAAGGTAACGCTTCCTGCACCCGCAGCCAGTACCATCAATTCTGGACTTACACCCGTTGCGGCAACCAGAGGCGCGGCAATACCGGCTGCTGTCATACCGGCTACAGTTGCAGAACCAACGGCAATCCTTAGAATTGCTGCAATCAGCCAGGTCAAAAGCAATGGGGAAAGGGTTGATCCCGACATGAGGTCAGAAATGTACTGGTCAATATGACTGTCGATCAAAACCTGCTTAAACGCACCACCACCAGCAATAATTAACAAAATCATTCCAATTCCACTTACAGACTCGCTTAGTGAGGTCATAATTTCAGGCATTTTCTTACCCAGATTTAATCCGAAAGTAAAGATGGCGACAATAACTGAAATTAATAGAGCTACATTCGCATTACCGATAAAATCAGTTACTGGTGAAATGGCTGATTCAGGCGCGAATATTTCGACAACGGTTTGAAGCGCGATCAAAATGACAGGTAAAAGAGCTGTGAACAGGCTGATTCCGAACTTAGGCAGTTCCTCTTCTTTAAATTCCTTTGGATTAAACAGACCTTTAGGGATGTCAATCTGCAAAGCTTCTTTTTTAAACAGTTTTGTATAAACAGGACCTGCAAGGATGAACGCAGGGATGGCAACGATTATTCCCAAGATCATCGTTAAACCGATATTCGCTCCAAAAACGTTAGCAACAGCTGTTGGGCCAGGGTGCGGAGGAACGAATCCGTGCATGGTTATAAGTGCTGCAATGACGGGCATCCCCAGATATAGAACGGGCACTCGAGCAGCTCTTGCAATTGTAAATACCAATGGAATTAAAACGACTACTCCGGTTTCAAAGAATAAAGCGATTCCAACAATAGCGGCAGTAATAACTGCAGCCAGCTGCGTTCGTTTTTGACCAAAGGCACTAATCATGGTTGTAGCAATACGCTGTGCACCACCAGAATCGGTCATTAGCTTCCCGAGTATTCCACCGAAAATAATGATCATCGTTAAATGTCCGAGTGTTCCACCCAAACCGGATTCGATGGATTCGACAGCTTCGATCGGGGACATTCCTTCAAGTACTCCTACTGCCAGGGAAACAATAATCAATGATATGAAAGCGTTTAATTTAAAGAACATCATTAATATGAGTAGCAGGATGACCCCAATCGTAACAGAGATAATTGGCATATATTTTTCCTCTTTTCCTTATTGGCTTAATAAAGGAGACCATACTGTAAGGAGTGCACTAAATTTTTTCAATTATAGTCATTGTAAAGTGTTACTCCTTACAGTCTGGCCAAAACTGATACGTACATTTAAATTACTTCGTACTTAGCATTTCAACAACTTCTCTCAAATCCGTTTTGGTACCCACGTTTCCAGGGAAGATGACATAGGAAAGGCCCGGGAATTTACTCTCACTGCCTGTTGTCCATACGGGAATGCCTGGCCGGATTTGTCCAGCAACGGTTGCTCTTTTGACCTCCAGACCATTCGTCCCAATATCACTTGAGGTTATACCACCCTTGGCAATAATATAGGCGGGTCTAACTTCTAGACGTTTTACAATACTGGTGACTGCATCTGAAATCTTAACGGAGAGCTTTAACTCTTCTTCTTTTCTGTTTTCTCCAAGATCCAATCGTTCTCTTCTTGTATAGACAGCTACATTTTTGCCTTGAAGAATCAGTTCATTGGTTGTGTCAACAACTCTGTTAAGCTCGGCTTCGAATTGATCTGGCTCCAGTACAAGGTGAACATTGAATTCGATAAACTCAACAGCTGCAGACTTCTGAAGTTCTCCGAATTGTTCCGTCGTCTTTTTCACATGTGATCCAATGATGACCAATCCGCCATGGTTCGTGTCGGCACTCATCATTTCCTCACGAGTGAGAAGGCTTTTATCGCTAATGCCTCCCATGACTTTCGTAAGTGCAGCCGCACTTCGGAATAGAAAATGCTTCCCCTTGTTTATGGCTCGAATTAAAGCGATGGCGAAGATCTGTACATCAGTATAGTCAACCGCGTTCACAATAACTTTATTGAAATTTTCTACATGCATGAGCTGCTGTTCAATGGATTCAATATTCATGGCACGCAGACTTTCCAGCGAAATGTAAGTCATATGTTCGGCTTGATATTTTCCATTTGATTTTTCCTCAGCCCATTCACCCAAATGTGATTTCGTGTAGCCAAAAGTGCGATCTTTTGAAAATTCGGTTTCTCCCGCAGGAATCAATTCCGTATCATACTGAACGTAGTGAATGTCATCAATTGTGAAGCGTCCGCCTTCTTTAAAGAAAGGGAGGAGTATCTCGCCGTCAAAGTGTGTATCAGACATTGCTTGAACGGTATCTTTCAATACTTCCGTTTCCAGCGGATAGTGTCCTCTTAATGTGGAGTCACCGCGGCTAATAATGATGAATTCACGATTGTTTTTCTTAGCAGCTTCTACAATATTTGCAGCAATTTCTTGATGTGCTTTTATCGTTTCTGCAGCTGTAAATCCGCGTGAATTGGTCAGAATAAAGAACATCGAATGTTCTTCCTGAAACCCTTTGTTGATACTTTCCAAGGACCAATCCGTATAGACCGATACGCCATGTACCGTTTGTACGCCAGTCGGATCATCATCCAAAACGATAATTTTGCGGTTGAAGCTTTGAAGTTCTTTATTGATCATTTCATTTATGAGGCTGTTGTCCAGAGAAGGGATTCTGCTGAAAACTTCTGCTGCAGACCGATTATTTGTTTTCATGGCCCAGTCCCCTAACTTCGACATTTGCGAGTTTTTCATAATATTGTACGATCCCGCCATGGTCGTCCATCAGTTTACCGTCCACTTTAAGCGCATGGAACATTTCCAACAGATGACTGGAAAGTGGGAGAGGGACACCGATCTCGTGAGCCGTATCCATGACATTGGTAATATCCTTCATATTGATCGCGATCGTACCGCCTGGAGCAAAATTTCTTTCCAGAATCAGCGGAACTTTGGCATCGAGCACTGCACTTCCCGCTAATCCGCCTCGGATCGCCTGATACATTTTCTCGATATCTATGCCCGCCTTAGCTGCCAAGACAAGAGCTTCGGACATGGCGGCAATGTTTAAATTCACGATGATTTGATTCGCTAATTTAGCTGTAACTCCGCAGCCGCTATCACCAACTAAGGTTACAGCCGTTCCCATGTCAAACAGTACTGATTTGGCTTCTTCGAATACGCTTTCTTTACCACCGACCATAATAGCCAATGTACCATCAATGGCTTTAGGTTCTCCGCCGCTTACGGGTGCATCCAAAAAGCCGACGCCTCTTTTGGCGGCTTCTTTTGCCAGAGCAATGGAAACAGCAGGAGTGATGGAGCTCATATCGATAATAATAGTGCCTTCTTTTGCTCCCGATAAAATTCCTTGTTCACCTAAAACAACAGCTTGCACATGTTGAGATGCAGGGAGCATGGTGATAATTATCTCACTGTTTTCCGCCACTTCTCTGGGTGAGGATGCCGCAGTTGCACCTGAGTCTACCAATATTTGAACCGCTTCCTGATTAAGATCATTAACGGTTAATGCATGTCCCGCTTTGGTGAGATTTAGAGCCATTGGTTTTCCCATGATTCCTAATCCAATAAAACCTACTTTTTTAGTCATGTTGTTTTCCTCCTGATACTGTTCTAAGAAAGGCTTTTATGCCTATGAATGGATATCTGTTCAAAAACTAGATTCAAACAACGTTGAAGCAGCTTGGTGTGCTGAAAATGATAATGTTTCCTGCGGCAACCGCTTACATCGTTGTTTGCGTTTTCATTGTATACTAAAAATATAAAATTGTATACATTTAAATATAATTTTGTATACAATTTATGAAAAGACGTATACTTTTATGGTGAGGCTTCGTTTATTGGAATGATTTTATGAACATAATTTGGTACTATATTTATGATGAGAAATGAAACTGAGGTGAAGTTTGTGCATGAAAATAATAGCTCACGACCGGCGTATCATCAGTGTTATGAAATTCTCCGAGACAAGATTTTAAACGGTGAGCTTCCTAGCGGTACTAAGATCGTTGAAGAAAAACTAGCTGCAGAGCTTGGAGTTAGCAGAACGCCCATAAGGGATTCCATACGAAAACTGGAGAATGAAGGATTAATCGTTCAAAAAAAAGTGGTTAAGCCAACCGAAAAGGATTTACGGAATTTATTTAATGTTCGTATATTGTTGGAAGGGTATTCAGCCAAATGCGCAGCGAATTTTCTCAAAGACACCGAGATTGAAGAGCTGTATAAGTATGTGGAGATTGGGAGAACAGGGACAAAAGATGAAATTATGTCGGCCAACGAAAGCTTCCACAATGACATTGTAAAAGCAAGTAATAATCCTCTCATGATCGATATTATAGACCGGATGCAAGCTATTATTTATCTGTTTAGGAAGACAGTCGTTATTTATAATCGTCCTCATCTTATTGATGAGCATGAGGAAATATATGAGGCAATCAGGTCCAGAGATGGTGAGAAAGCAGAAGATCTGATGAAAAAGCATCTAGAAAACGATTTGAACTTTTATCTTCATGTAATGAGCAATCAATGAGACTTGCCAATACGTGGTTAGAAAAGGAAAAGAGCCTGTCTTTGTATAAAGACAGGCTTAATTTAATTCGAACTATCAGGTGAACATTTTATTGTTCACTTAGCCTCAGCCTCCATTTTGTTATGAAAGGACCACTGTTTTTGTCCCGATTCATAAAAAACACTTGAAGTTCGTTTTTGAATAGCGTTTCTATTTGTGGTGTAAATGCCTCGTAACTTCGCTGACACTGGTAACTAATTGATGTTAGAAACTTAATAACCGAGAAGAAAATAGCCTCAAGGGTCTTTTCATTAATCTCCTCATGTGTACTTACTTCTTGAATCACTTCCCTCATGACACTCTCGCTTAATACTTTTTCAAGCAAGTCATATTTGTCAATAAAGTGATAATAAAGGTTGCACGATTAACCGTAGCAGCAGTTGTTATATCTTTAATGGTTATGTCTTTAAAATCATTTTTCATGGATAACTCAATAAATGCATCCATTAATAGCTTTCGCGTACGGAGAACACGGGGCAGAAGAATTGGCAGATAAAATATTGTATCAGCATGCGCTATTTGCGCATTCACGCTTTTTGGGACAATTTGATATGGGTGGTCAGCCAAGTCTTTGATTGCCAGTACTCAATTTCTTAGAGGACCAATTTTAGTCAAATCTAATACGAAGCAATCGTCAGATTTATTTTGAATATGCAGTATTTTAAATGAACTCACTCCTCTTTTAAAAATTATTTTTTTTACATATAAAAATTTAAGAGAAAAATGTCGAAATTTAATAAGCATCGTTTTTCACTCTTTGAGTGAATTGTTTATTTCAGGCACATATAGGGGGCACTAATTTGAAGAAGAAACTGCTTATTAAAGTCATGACAACAACCGCTTTGCTCAGTGCAAGCATCCAGCCTGCCTTCGCTTCAACGGATCTGACCGATATCAATGGTTCGTTTGCCAAAGATGCAATTCTGAAACTGGCTGAAGCAGGAATTGTCAGCGGGAAAGGTGACGGCAAGTTTGATCCAACCGGCAAAATAAACAGACAGGATTTCGCCATCATTCTTGTCAAAGCTTTAGGTCTGGATATGGACAGCGCGCCTGTAAAGCCAACCTTCTCAGATATTCCCGCAGACAACTACTCCTACAAATATGTTGAAGCCGCTATTAAAGCAGGTTTAATCAAGGGACTTGGAAACGGTACCTTCGGCTTGGGCCAAAATCTCTCCCGGGAGGATATGGCAGTGTTGTTTGCCAGATCGTTAAGCTATACTGCAGGTTCCGATATTGCAGTCGGTAAAGCGTCTCAGCTGACATTCACGGACGCAGCCTCCATCGCAGATTATGCTAAAGATTCGGTAGCCGCAGCCGTTGAGCTTGGACTGATTAATGGAAACGGCAACGGCACCTTTAACCCACAAGGCAATGCCAGTCGTGAACAGGTCGCTTTGGTGGCCAGTAAATTTCTGTCAGCCCAGCAAAAAATAAAAGAGGACATCGCGAACCAGCAGTCCGAGGAGCAGGAAACTCCTGCACTTCCGAGCACAACGCCTCAGCCAACGACTCCGGTTACCTCCGGCAGCTCAAACAGCGGAAGCAGCAGCGGCAGCACCGGGAGCCCGACAACCCCAACCGATAGCATACCTCCAACGGTGGTCATCATGTCATCCACACCTGTTCCGGTTGGCGGGAGCGTAAGTGTAACGAGCACGGAAATCGGGTCTGTGTATTTGGTGCCTTTTGAAGGCATTCCAGCGAACGTATCCGGGCTGAATACATTAGTAACAGAGCATCTTGCTGTGAAGGGAACCGTTACAGCAGCCAATACCGAAAGCTTCATTTCAACCGAGGGACTGGCTGCCGGAATATACCGGGCAGTTGCGGTTGATGCAGCGGGCAATGTTTCCGTACCTTCGGCTACGTCGATTGAACTGGTAGAGAACACAATTCAGACAACTTCAATCGTGTTCTCGGATGCGAGCACGATTGTGTTGAATTACGAGGAAGATTTGGACCCAGCCCATAAACCGACTGTCTCTAACGAGGATTGGGATACCATTACCTCAGATCTGGTTGTTAAAGGCCTAGATGGGGAGGTACCTTACCCTATTCAATTAGAAAATGAGGATGTCACGATTTTAGGGAAGCAGGTCATCATTAAACTCACTGAACCGGTGCAAGTCGAAGATAGCCTGTATATCTCGTATCAGCCGCATGCCGAGGAAAATGCTCTTCGCACGTTGTCTGGGAAAAAAGCTCAGTCAATTAGCGAATACAAAGTCCAATATTCAGAGAATAATGAATCCACACTATCATTGTCTCTAGTACCGAATGCTTCTTTTGTAGTTAATCCTTCTTTAGTAGCTAATGAACCGATTACATTATTTGTATCAACAAATCCCGAAAACTATAATAAGCGCAGTATTAAAAGCTTAATTCAGGTAAAGCGGGGCGAAACGGTAGAGAACTTCCAATACAATGCCGAAGATAACGATTTTGATATTATCGATGCAGAGCAGCAAGTACTGGGCAGCGTAAGTATCACTTCCAGCTCAGATGCACTGTCGATTGCTCCAAATGGAGATAATGGATTGACTATTATTCCTTATAACCTTATATCGGAAATGAACACTCAGCTTGTGTTTACACTTCACGAGGAGGGAAATGATCAATTGAAAGAGGTTGTACTTCCCGTTACAATCGATCAGAAGAAACCAACCGTAACGGATGTTACCTATGATAACGGCAAAGTTACGTTGGATTTTGATGAGCCCATTTCCGTTCCGTTAGGCTTTGCCAGTAGTCCTGTATTGGAATATTCACCTACAGGGGATTTTACTGGTGAAAATGGGGTGTTTTTAACTGGGAACATGTTAGATACGGGTAGTTCGGAAACAGATTATCTGTATTCCTTAGTTAATAATCAGCTAGTAATTTTACTGACGGATGAAGCCTTCACTAGATATGGCTTTGCATCCCCTGGAAGATTCCGAGTAACCCTCACCGATTATCAAGACTATGCGAAAAATTACCTTGAACAGAATCAGTGGGAAGTGTTTATTCCCGCGATCCAGGATTGAGCCAGCCAGCCCGAGTGGAATTTGTTATCTTTCAAAGGGCTGTTCCAGACGAATTTCACGCGTATCTTTCCATAGAGCATCGCTCAGTCCTTAAGCAAATGCCGCATTTCTACGCTGCCGTGGGCGTAATAATCGAAGGGAAACCGGCAGGAATTTCATTAATCCACCTTCCTGCTGATCCTAAGCGGTCGGCAAAGCTGCTAGATTTTTATATAGACGAGGCGTTTCGCCGGCAAGGAATTGGCCGAGCATTAATGAATCAGCTTTGCCTATTACTTAAGAAGGCGGGAGTTCAAGAACTGACTGTTGAATATCTGAGGAGTGAAAGGGATCAAACCCTGTTATCGGCTTTTTTTCAAGCTTGCGATTTTGATCTTCCGGTTCCCGGTATTTATGTGTACAGTTCATCCCTACAGGTACCACAAGAGTTCCCTTGGGTAAAACGCTTATCTCTGCCTGAAAGCTTTACAAGTAGTCCTTTTCATTCAATTTCGACTGAGGAGCGGAATCGGATTAAAGAGGGGATTGGAGAATGGTACCCCTCAATTTTGGATCCTTTTGCAGAAGAAGAGTTAATCGACAGAGGCCGAAGTGTTATTCTGCGTCACAACGGCGCGATTGTGGGATGGCTGATCTTTGAACCTTTTGACGACAAGACCATTCTATGTAAAACCATGTTTGTTCGCAATCCTTTTCAACGTATGGCCAGAGGTATTGCATTGCTGGCCGAGGCAAGCCGGAGGATGGCAACGGATCCGGTTTATACAGAATTGATCTTCTTTGTGGAAGCGGAAAATCAACCGATGGTGAAGTTTCTTAAGAAACATGTTTGTTCTCCACATATGAAAGAAGAAATTTTGTGGAGAACACATAAGACATTTGATTAGATTGAACAATATAATTCCTCCTCTTAGAGTTAAGCCTTGGCTTAACTCTTTTTTCATAACAAGAGTTAAGCTTTGACTGCGACCAAGAAGGGGAATGGACATTTTAGATCAACCATTAAACGTATGATAAAATGTGGATAGTGGTGATATGATGAACAAAGAAGAATTTCTGGTTGAGCTTGAAGAAATAATTGAGATAAGATGTATGTTGGAAACGGCATTGAAGACTTAACGTTTAAGCTATAATTTGATTTCGGATGCACATATGAAACTGGAGGAAAACAGTTGTTCAAGCAATCGATGAGAAAAGAGGGGGAAAACGAAATGAAGACGATCAAGGGTATGATGGATCACCTGTACTGGGCGAACGGACGCATCCTGGATGCGCTTGAGGAGAGTGGGACGAAGAACAAGGATCTATTGAAGCTGGTTCGGCATGTCGCGGTCGCGGAACGAGTCTGGCTCTCCCGATTGCAGCTCAAGGGCAGCGGTCAATATACGTTGTGGGAGGAAGCGGAAGACGTGACGGAGATCCGGACGATGTTCGAAGAAAACGCCGAGCAATATCGCGCCTATATTGAAGGGCTTGAGGAACCCGATTTGGACGAAATGATCGACTATGCAAACCAGAGCGGGGAACCGTTTCGAACGTCCGTCAGGGACATCCTGTCGCAAGTCCTCTTACATGGGCAATATCACCGGGGACAGATTAACCGGGCACTTCGGATCGAATCGGCAGAGCCTGTACAAATCGACTACATTACATACACAAGGCTTTAACTGGGACTAATAATCATCATTACTCTGAAAAGGAATCGGCGTTGAACTAACGTAAAACGTTAATTCAACGAATCAAGGGAGCGGTTTGCTGCGGCAGCTGCTCCCTCTCTTTTTTTTACGGGCAGGATAGTTTGCTGATTTCTTTGTTTGAACATAGTTATGATAAAGTAACACAGGAGGGATGGAAATGAGAATAGCAAAACGTATTGGAATAATGTCTTCAATGGGCTCCATGATCCTATGGGTTATATTAATTTTATTCAATCCATACACTCATGAACGTGCTGAGAATGATGTTATCATAAGCACGTTATTTTCACTTTTTATTCCAGCTCTTGTTTAGCATGGTTAGCATCCATTATCCAAAAGCCATCACTTATGTTTATTGCATTTTTCTGGTCACTTCCTATCAGCCTATATATGACGATGACCCCGAGTGTTTTTAAATGGTTTGGAGTTACTTCTATTATGTACCTCATATCCGGTATTTTGATCATTAGGGGAATTAGGTCTCGACTAAAGCGGATTAACTAGGGAAAGAATTGACTATGACTCATTGGGAATTTGTTTTCTTGCAAACGATACGTTTATATTAATCATTACGAGGGAGGGGAAGTCAATTCGTTATTTGTACGAGTTTATACAGCATCAGGACGACCTACCCATGAAGCTCTTTGTGAACAGCGTGAAACATGTTGATTTTCATTGGCATAAGGAAGTCGAAATTGTGTATGTCCTGCATGGCTCAATCATCATGTATCTGGATCAAAGGCAGTACACGCTCCATGAAGATGATGTTGTTGTGGTAAACAGTATGTCTGTCCATAAGATTGAGCGGACCAGTCATGACAATGTGCTTCTGACGCTGCAATTCGGTCCGGAGGTGCTAAACAATAATGCGTTTATCTCCTGCAATTCTGCTCTGAATAACGATGGAGATGAATTACGATTAACCAGCATCAAACAAAACCTTGCGCAAATGGTATGGGAAATCAACAAAAAAACGCAGGGTTATCAAAACTATACGTTAGGAAGACTGCAGACGTTATGCGGATGTCTTTTACGATATTTTGCCGACGGGACGAAGGTGGAAGCAGAGGAGAGCAGCAAGGAGTACGATTATAAAAGGCTGAACAGGGTCCTGGCTTACATTGATAGCCACTACAATGAGAAGATCACGCTGCAGGATATGGCGGCTTCCGAGCATTTGAGCATGCATTATTTCTCCCATTTCTTTACGGACAAAATAGGGATTCCCTTCCAAAAGTACTTGACGCTCATTCGCCTGGAGAAAGCCCAGGTTCAACTGACAGGGAGCGAGAAGAAAATTTCGGAAATCGCGCTGGATTGCGGATTCGCCAATGTGAAGCTGTTCAACAAATACTTCAAAGAAAAGTACGGCTGCACGCCTGGTTCATACCGTGAAGTGTCGCTAGCGCCGGAATACCAGAAACTGAATCAGAACCGAAAACCCAAAACGTACGAAGAATCTTCAAGCGGGGATTATTATGAGATGGACACGTTAAACGCGATGGGATCGCTGTATCGGTATCTGGACGTGAGAACGGAAACGGAGCAGGCGTTGCCCCCATCCTCGAAACCCCAAATGGAAGAGCAGCACGTGATCGAGATACGGAAAGACCACACTACAGCTGCTTATGAAAAGCACTGGAATATCACCATGACCGCAGGCCGAGCTGCAGAAGGTTTGCGCGAGGATTGGCGGAGGCAGTTGTCCGAAATAAGAGCACGAATTCCGTTTCAATACATCCGGTTTCACGGCATATTTAATGATGAGATGATGGTGTACAGTGAGAATGAGGACGGAACGCCAGTCTACAACTGGTCCTACGTGGACAAGCTCTATGATTTTCTTTTGGATCAGGGGGTCCGGCCATTCGTGGAGTTGAGTTTCATGCCGAGTCTACTTGCCAGGTCCAATGATACGGTATTTCGGTGGAAAGGGAATATCAGTCCACCATCCGATCCCGCCCGGTGGGAAGCACTTGTGTGTGAATTCATTCGTCATTGTTTAAACCGATATGGGGCACAAGAAGTGAAGAAGTGGTATTTCGAAGTGTGGAACGAGCCAGACTTGGCAGGAGTATGTTGGGCAGGGAGCAAGGAAGAATACTTCGCTTTTTATGAATCCACCGTTCGTGCCATCAAATCGCTGCTGCCCGAACTGAAGACGGGTGGCCCTGCTATGGGTTACGGATCGCTTTGGAACGATACTTGGACTGAAGAGTTTTTGGCATATTGCCAAAAGCGTGAAGTACCCTTAGACTTCTTTTCATTCCATATCTATTCGGAGTATCCGAAACTCAAAATTGAAGAAGATCGTCTGACCAAGATCATGCCTCCTTCGTTTTATAAGGATAGCATTGAACGTTTACGTCAAAAAATGAATGCGTCATCGTACGGACATGTTGAGCTTCATGTGACAGAGTGGAATTTTTTACTGTATGACCGAAACTTGCTGCACGATACGATGTTTATGGCTCCGTTTGTTATTTACCACACCGTGAATACGCTCGGTGACATAAAGGCGATGGCTTTCTGGTCCTTTACTGACGTTTTCGAAGAAAGCATCGTTCCGGCTTCACCGTTCTATGGAGGTTTTGGCCTGATCAATCGCGACGGACTGAAAAAGCCGGCTTATTATGCGTTTGAGCTAATGCAGAAGCTGGGGGACGAGCTGCTTGTCCAAGGAAATGGTTATGTCGGTACTCGAAAAAGTGATGGAAGCATGCAATTCCTGTTCTATCATTACGTACACGTAGATCAGCTTTTTGCGAGTGGAGACTGGTCGGAATTATCTGATTCAGCCCGATATGATGTGTTTGAGAAAAAAGGAAACAAGGCATTCGATCTCAAACTAGATAGTCTCAAAGGAACGTATAAATGCACCACCTATCGACTGGATCGGGAGCACGGATCGGTATATGACGAGTGGATTCGCATGGGATCACCCAATTTTTTAACAGAAGAAGAGATCTCTTATCTTAACGGCAGAAGCGGTCCGGTTATCCGAACAGAAATTGTGCAGGATCATCATTGGCGCAAAGAAATTCTGCTACCGCCGCATGGTGTAGCCCTGCTTATACTAGACCGGCAGTATTAAATGATTGTGGAATTTTAGACTCAAGGCATCCTTTCCGTAAGGAAGGGATGTTTTTTGTTGTTTATTTCAAGCCCAACCAGACATGATAGAACTATAGGCATGAAGAGGACAAAAAACGAACCAAGATGCGGCAAGTTACGACAAGAAAGCGTTAACATATAACTTTATACTAGGATTGTAGCAGCTAAGAGGAAAGTAGGGGGAGTTTGGATGAAGCGTTTTATGAAATGGATGACAGAATCGTTTGCACCCAGATTGGAGGCGTTTACGAACAATATTTGGGTCTCGTCGATTCAAGAAGCGATTATGGTCGCTATTCCGATGATTTTTATCGGTTCGATCATTACATTAATTTCGATATTGCAGGATTTCATTCCGGGAATGCCGGACCTGACGCCTATAACGACATTCAGTTTTGGTTTGTTGGGTTTGTTTATTGCTTTTCTGACGCCATATGTAGTTATGGAAAAAAGGGATCGTCACAAAATTAAGCTGCTTGCGGGCATGTCAGGGGTCTCCCTGTTCGTTATGCTGCTTAACCCGATTGTGAATGAAGATGGAACCATTCAGTTTATCCTTGAACGATTTGGTCCATCCGGCATGATTACGGCGCTCCTGGTGGGTGTGTTTGTTGCACTTGTCATGAATGTATGCAATAAATTCTCGTTTTTTAAAAAAGGATCCTCTCTTCCCGAGTTCATCATGGACTGGTTCGATTTTCTCGTCCCGATTGCATTGGTGTTAACGGCTGGATGGCTGCTCGTATACCAGCTTCATTTTGATATCTTTGCACTGATCGTGAGTGTATTCGAACCCATCAATGCCATGGGGCAGAGCCTGACCGGGTTTGTCTTGTTTAATTTCATTGGTGTTGTACTGTATTCCTTCGGCGTAAGTCCATGGGTCATGACACCGATCTGGTACGCCATATGGATACCCGCAATCGAAGAGAACGCCGCTCTCGTCGCGGCAGGACAAGATCCGGTCAATATCAATACCTTTGAAACCTTTTTCTCCGGCTGGCTTGGTATTGGGGGAATGGGAGCTACCTTGCCGCTTGTCGTCTGGTTCCTGCTGGCCAGATCGAAAAAGTTGAAGTCTGTCGGTAAGGCGACCATTATTCCATCCTTGTTCAATATTAACGAGCCAGTCGTGTACGGAGCACCGATTGCTTTCAATCCGCTTCTCATGGTACCGATGTGGATCAACGGACTGATCACGCCGATTATTGTGTATTTGGCGTTAGATATGGGCTTTGCAAGAATTCCGAGCCAAATCTTTCAATTGTGGTATACGCCAATCGGTCTGTCTACCTACATTATGTCCGGCTTCAACGGACTCATTTTGCTGGCAGTGATTCTGCTGATTGTATTCGTTGTCTGGTTCCCGTTTTTCAAACTGTATGATGCTCAGGAGCTGAAAAAGGAACAGGAACAAAACTGATTAAAAAGGATGGATTATTATGAATAAAGCGATGAATGAATTGCTGGCGGAGATGACTCTTATTGAAAAAGCTTCGATCTGCGCGGGATTAAATATGTGGATGACAAAAGGAATTGAGCGGTTAAACATACCGCCCGTTCATATGTATGACGGAACAAACGGGATTCGTAAAACGAACAGTGACGAAGAAATGGGCATCACAACAGAGAATGTTCCCGCGACCTGTTATCCAACAGGATCTGCGATTGGCTCCTCTTGGAACACGGAATTATTGCATGAGGTCGGCGTAGCGCTGGGCCGGGAATCAAAGGCTATGGACGTGGAATTGTTGCTCGGGCCAGGAGTTAACATGAAAAGGACACCGCTTGGCGGAAGGAACTTCGAGTACTATTCGGAAGATCCATGTTTGACGGGTGAACTCGGCGCCGCTTTCATTAACGGCATCCAAAGTGAGGGGGTAGGCGCTTCCCTCAAGCACTTTGCAGGTAACAATCAGGAGTTTGAGAAAATGGTGACCAGTTCGGAAATTGATGAGCGGACGCTGCGTGAAATTTACCTGAGCGCTTTTGAACGTATCATCAAAAAATCCGATCCTTGGACGGTTATGTGTTCCTATAATTTGCTGAATGGAACATATACAAGCGAGAACGAACATTTGTTGAATGACATTTTGAGAGAAGAGTGGGGTTACGAAGGCGTTGTCCTGTCAGACTGGACTGCCGTTAATGACCGGATACGCGGGCTGAAAGCTGGACTTGATCTAGAAATGCCGGGACCTGCCAATTACAATACCAAAGCGATCGTGGAAGCCGTTCAAAACGGAACACTTTCTGAAGAACTGCTGAATCGGAGTGTGGCCCGCATTTTGAAGCTGGTTGAACGAGTGACAGGCAGCCAATCCACAGACACGGATTCACACGGTGATCAGAACTATCATGCGCTTGCACGTAAAGCTGCAGCTGAAAGTATTGTGCTTCTGAAAAACGAAAACGCCATTCTACCGCTGCAGCAGGAATCGATTTCTTCGATTGCGGTGATTGGGCGGTTTGCCAAGAAGCCCAGAATTCAAGGGGCGGGCAGTGCCAAGGTAACCCCTACAAGAGTCGATATCCCTTGGGATGAAATAAAGAGTCTGGCCGGAGCCTCGGTTACAATGAGCTATGCCGAAGGATACCCGGAGGATGACTCCATTCAAGAAGACCTGATCAAAGAAAGTGTATCTTTGGCCGTGAATTCCGATGTGGCGGTGCTGTTTGTTGGTCAACCGGAATATGCCGAATCGGAGATGCACGATTTGAAGAGCATCGATCTTCCAGAGCATCAAGTCAAGTTAATTCAGGCGGTTGCAGCCGTTCAGCCTAAGTGCATCGTGGTGACAAGCAGTGGCTCTGCTCTTGTCATGCGTCCATGGGTACAGCATGTGCCTGGTGTTATTCATTCCTGGTTATCGGGCCAAGGGATGGGGAGAGCGATTGCGGAAGTATTGTTCGGACAAGAAAACCCATCAGGCAAATTATCCGAGACCTTCCCTGTGAAGCTGTCGGATAACCCGTCCCATATGAGGATTCGGGGAGAAAACGGCAAGCTCTATTATCGCGAGGGTCTATTCGTAGGCTACCGATATTATGACCGCAAAGAACTGGCACCACAATTTCCCTTCGGTCATGGCTTATCCTACACTTCGTTTTCATATACGGACCTCGAAGTAGGTCAAGGAGACAAAGGTGTTACGGTGTCCTTCCAACTGAAAAACACGGGCAAGCGAAAAGGGAAGGAAGTCGTTCAATTGTACGTACACGATGAGGAATGCAGCTGGAACCGCCCGGAGAAGGAATTAAAAGCCTTTGCCAAAATCGAGCTTGAGCCGGGTGAACAACGAAAAATCGTCTTTGAGCTTGAAGAGAGAGATTTCTCCTATTACAACACCAAGTATAGCCGTTGGGTTGCGGAGAGCGGATTTTTCCAAATTGCACTGGGCAGCTCATCCAGAGACATTCGGATCACGGAACGTTTGTATTGCAACTTCGGAAAGGAAGAAATTACGTTCCACAAGTTCAGCCTGCTCAGTGAATGGTTGAGCGATCCCGCGGCAAAAACGGTACTAGAACAGTGTCTGGATGAAATGAACAAGCATGTTACGGATAAAGTGTATCTAAACGAGGAATTCATTGGATTCTGGGAAGACTTCCCTGTGGTCAAATTGTTCCAGATGTTTGGTCAAAATTGGATGAATGAACGGTCGCCGGACGAGGTCATCCACGATCTTATCGCTCGTGTCGAGAAGGCGCGGAATGTTTAATCTTTTTAAAAACCATCTATAATAGATGGTTTTTTTTATTTATATTTTTTTGAACAAAGGGCTACAACATATTGCCATACAAATGATGGGAATGGAAGAGTGATATACTTTATAAATCTGTCATGATGTGCAGTGTTCTGTCCGGTCAGTCGATAAAGGCAGGGAAATTAGTCGCTGGTTTAGACAGTGGGCATAAAAAAAGATGACCCTCGATGATTCATGGGTCATCTTTGACAGCTCAATTCGAAATAGTTGGTTTAAGCCGACCGCAATCCAGTTTTGCCGAAGATAAATAAAAAAATAAATTGAACGCAAAAAAACGCTGTGATATAATCGATAGCGTCATTGAGAAATGTAATCCGGATTCGTATTCATCATTATTCCTACTCTTAGTATACATCTGGGAATTGGATTTGTCAATGCTCTTTTTTAACCCGAAAAAATGGAAAAAGGAGTGGCTCAAGAATGATGGAAACGAAGAATTGGCAGCAAGAACAGGAACGGCTGGAATTGGTCAGGAACAAACTGCAGGTGAGGATCTCTGAACTAGAGCCGGAAGTTGCAGGGCTGCATGATCAGGCAGCGGACATCCGCAAGCGGTTTTGGGAAGAAGTTACGATGAACACAAGTACCAACGAAGATTTCGAAGAGTCTTTCTTTACGATTAACCAGCAGTCCGCAGTATTGGCCGAAAGGGAGCGTGGCCACAAGCGGTTGATGCAGCAATGGAAAAACATGAAACATCTGCTCCCATCTCCCTATTTCGGACGCATCGACTTCCAGGAGAAAGGAATCAACCTCAGGGAACAGATCTACATCGGCGTATCTTCCTTCGTCGACCAGGACGGCCTGAGTTTTCTGATCTATGACTGGCGCACTCCCATTGCTAGTCTGTACTACGACTCCTCTCCCGGACCGGCTTCTTACGTCACCCCATCCGGATCCATCGAAGGGACGATGGAGCTTAAACGGCAGTTTCAGATTCAAAATGGGAGAATTCACAACATGTTTGACGCAAGTGAAACGATCGGAGACGATTTGCTGCAGCAAGTGCTTGGTAATGGTGCAAACTCGCAAATGAAGAGCATCGTGGCAACGATCCAGAAGGAACAAAACGCCATCATCCGCAATGACAAAAGTCGAATGCTTATCGTGCAGGGGGCTGCCGGAAGTGGTAAAACTTCCGCAGCTCTGCAGAGGGTGGCATACTTGCTGTACAAACACCGCCAGACCATCAAGGCGGATCAAATTGTTCTTTTTTCGCCAAATCCGATGTTTTCCAGTTATATCTCTACCGTCCTTCCGGAACTGGGTGAAGAGAATATGCAGCAGACGACGTTTCAAGAATATCTGGACTATTGGCTGGATTCCTCGTTACGGCCGGAGGATGCTTTTGACCAGATTGAATATGTCCTGACTGCACAAGGAACACCGGGTTATGAGGCTCGTCTTCAGGGGATCGAGTATAAAACGTCCGAGACTTTCCTGCAGGCACTCCAGAACTATAGACTATGGTTGGGACGGGAAGGCATGCGCTTCACTGGAATTCGGGTACAGGAACGCGATTTAATTACGGCAGAGCAGATGAAAGCAAAATTTTACGGGTACGATGATACCCTGCCGCTAATTAACCGCGTTGTTCTCTTGCAGGAATGGCTGCTGAATGAACTAGCCTCGCTGGAACGTTTGGAACGGGAGGCCCCTTGGGTACAGGAAGAGTTGAATTATCTGGATACCGAGCAGTACGTGGAAGCTTATAGGATGCTGCATAAGGAGAAAGAAGTGTTTGACGTTGCGGAACGATATGCGGCGATTCTTAAGAATAATAAGAGCCAGCCACGAGGGGATGAAGGCGACTTTGATTTCACTCAGAGAGAGGAGGGGCTGCTCCGCCGAAAGATTGTCAAAGAATACTTTAAACCGTTAAGGAAAAGTGTGAAAAAGTTCTCTTTTGTTGATATCAAAGGCATATATGGCCAATTGTTTGTTGACGAGGCAGCATATCAGGACAAAACGAATGGAGCTGCCGTTCCGGCGCAATGGTCAGAAATCTGCAGGCAAACCAAGGAAATGTTGGACCGAAACGAGTTATTTCACGAGGATGCGACTCCGTATTTATATGTAAAAGAATTGATTGAAGGTGTTCGGACAAACACGGATATTCGGTATGTTTTCGTAGACGAGGGTCAAGATTATTCGTCGTTTCAATATGAATATTTGAAAAAACTGTTTCCTCGTGCCCGAATGACGGTGCTCGGTGACTTCGGGCAAGCTATCTTCATGCAGTCCACAAGTTTGGCCGGGGACCATTCGCCGCTGGTCCGTCTTTTTGGAGAAGCCGACACAAGTCTGTTCTGCCTTTTGCGGAGCTATCGGTCGACTAGAGAAATCGTTGAATTCACAAGATCGATGCTTCCGGACGGCGGGGATATTGTACCGTTTGATCGGAAAGGTCCCAAACCCGTTCTGACCAGATTGGACAGCAGAGAGAACCGTGATTCGCAAATTCTGGCAGACACCGCTGCACTAAGAGGCAAGGGCCTTGAATCCATCGCCATCATTACGAAGACCGCCGCCGAAAGTCGTGAGGCCTATAAATCATTAAGAATTCAAGGAAACGAAACGCTGCAGCTCATTACCAAAGAGACAATGAACTTTGAAAAAGGAGCGATGGTCATTCCCGTCTATCTCGCCAAAGGCGTCGAATTCGACGCAGTCTTGGTTTACGATGCTTCACCAGAAGCTTACGGTCGGGACAATGAACGCAAGCTGTTATATACCGCATGTACGCGGGCGATGCACCGGCTTCATCTTTATACGACTGGCGATTGGTCGCCGTTCGTGCAGGCATTACCTGTGGATTTGTATGAGATATCGTCTTACTCAGCTAGATGAGCAGAAAATAGAAAACATATTAGCCTTGGTTGTTAAGTCGGCCAAGGCTATTTTTTCATCATACCCATAAAGGCTGTCGAGGGATAAAGAACTTGTCCCGATTACCGAAGGAATAAATACGATTTTATCGAACTCAATGCACGCAACTTTCCAATAAAATAAGAAGCATATGTGATGAGCCGGCAATGTTTAAGCTGTATATGGCGTATATCGATAGGGATTCGGCAGTACTTGTTCGGCACATCGGCGATTTGGTGGGCAGCTTTAATGTGGTAAGCCAGAAACCGGCTGGGTCTTCCCGCTATACAGCACGACGCAGCCGGTTTTTTCTATAGTTAGAATACGATACTTTCTCCGCTGTGTTGCCTTTGAAATAAGGTAAGGCTCAGCAGCGCTTAGACAATTCCTTTGTCCATCGCTTTGCCGATCAGCGTCGCGAAAAGACTGTTGGACCAGGCGAACCACTCGCGTGAAAAATCGGAGGGGTCATCCGGGTGAAAGCCTTCGTGCATATATCCGGTATCCGCATCGGTTCTGACTAGCATATCAATTAATTCTTTGATCTCCTCATCATTATCTGCTGTCAGCGCCTGCATGGATAGAGCCATGTGCCACACATAACCTCCCGGTGTATGTGGACTACCGATACCCTTAGCATGTTTACCCTCGAAGTAAAAGGGGTTGTCGAAGCTGAGGGCAAACCGACGGGTGTTCTGATAAATTTCATCCTCCACACCGACATAACCAATATAAGGAATAGACATCAGTCCCGGTGTACCGGCATCGTCCATCAGAGAATAATTACCGTATCCATCCGTTTCGTAAGCGTAGATTCTGCCATATTTCGGATGATTCACAATTCCGTAAGTGCGGATGCCGAAGTCAATTTCCTTGCGAAGCTTCGCAGCCCGGGCCGCCAGTCTATCGTCCTCATAGATTACGCTTGCGATCTCGCGGATATAGTCCAGAATCACCACAGCGAACATATTGGATGGAATATTATAACCGAACTCACAGCTGTCATCGCTTGGGCGGAAGCCCGACCAACTCATGCCGGTGTAGTTGACAGGCATGCCGCGTCCGTTATTGTGCAAAGTCTCCGTATCCTGAAGCGTCTGCCGGATGAAATGGTAGGGCGATTTCTCCCCGTGATACTGCTCTGTTTCAATCACGTTCACGATGGAGGTTAGCGCTTGGTAGCAGGCGGGATCGAAGATATCCGTCTGTTCCGCTTCCTTCCAGTACATATAAGCCAGCTGTACGACGAAGCAGAGGGAATCCAGTTCGTATTTGCGCTCCCACATCCACGGGTTCAGATTGCAATCATCCGTAGCCCGGTAATGCTTGTCGCTTGCCGTTTCGTTGAAGGCATTCGTGTATGGATCAATGTTGACATAGAACATCTGCCGGGCAATTAGGCCGCGGAGAATCCGCTGAAGCTCGGGATCCTTTTTGGCAAACGGAATGTAGTGGCGCACCTGCTCCGTAGAGTCGCGCAGCCACATGGCCGGGATATCCCCGGTGAATACGAAGGTAGTACCATCTTCAAGCAGCTTAGTTGTTGTCTCCAGCGTATTCGGGAAGCAGTTACGGAACAGCTGCTGCAATTTCGGTTGATGCGAGAGACGTTTATCGGCTTCAGCAAGATACGCGGTAATGGAAGCTGGCAGGTTCATAATCTAATTCCTCCTACATCGTTAAGGTTAAGGTTGTCCTACTTACAGGGCATAGGTGACAATTCGGGTTTTGCCGACGGAGCTGCGGTGAATTTCCTCATCCTTTATTTCCCCGTATATTCGTGGTCCAGAATATCCACTGGCATGTACAGCAGTACCATTCCCGGTCCCGAGGGGTGTGGGAGATCAGGTGAGCAGTTGTACGGTTCATGACAGAAACCTCCTAATATCATCAGTCCATGTTTTAGCCTTGGCATTCGTAGCAAATGTTTGCATACCTGCCCGATGATCACAATATGTAACTTTTGCACGGTGAAATGAGGTTCATAATTAACATATTGCAGCTATGCTCCAGCTGCAGTCACCCACAGCAGGGCATGCCGTAAAGTACCGCAGCAGCGCGGTTTTGCACTCACTTAACATGACAATGCACAACCTACATATTTACTGTGTCAGCTTTGTTTCACTACACTTTGAGTTGTAAGCGCTAGCATGTAAGGAATCAACAAAAATGTGAGGCGGCTGCATGAATCTGTGTAACGAAAACTAACATAGAGAGGAGTGGGAAAATGAAGGGGAGTCATGCGGCAGTAACCGTAAATCCTTCATTGAAGAACAAATCCCTAGGTAAAAGAATCTGGAAAAATTGGGAGCTCTATCTGTTCATGCTTCCTGTGATGTTGTATTTCCTCGTTTTTCATTACGGTCCGATGTACGGCATTCAGATTGCTTTTAAGAATTTCGTACCTTCGAAAGGAATTGCAGGCAGCGAATGGGTTGGTTTTGACCATTTTGAACGATTCTTCAATTCCTATTTTTTCTGGGATTTGCTCTGGAACACTTTCAGTATCAGCTTCTATGAACTTGCCATCGGGTTTCCGCTGCCGATCATTCTGGCGCTGGCCTTCAATGAGGTCCGCAACGGCCCGTTCAAGAAATCGGTCCAGACGGTAACCTATGCGCCGCATTTCATTTCTGTCGTTGTTATGGCAGGGATGATCATTACCTTTTTATCACCCTCCAGCGGAATGATTGTTCGGTTCATTGAGTTCCTGGGCCTTCAACCAGCGGAATTTCTGACGGATCCGGCCTGGTTCAAGACGGTGTATGTCTTCTCGGGCGTCTGGCAGAGCACCGGGTGGGGAACCATTATTTATCTCGCGGCTCTGTCAGGCGTAGATCCTCAGCTGCATGAAGCGGCTATTATGGATGGAGCAAGCCGGTTTAAGCGGATGCTGCATATCAATCTGCCGACGATAGTGCCCACCATTACGATCATGCTGATCTTGAATATGGGTAATATTCTGGGCGTTGGCTTCGAAAAGATTTTGCTGCTGCAGAATTCGCTTAATATGGAGGCTTCCGATGTAATTTCCACCTATGTATACCGCGCTGGCCTGGTGAACGCCCAGTATAGCTTCTCAACGGCTGTCGGATTGTTCAACTCGGTAGTCAACGTTATTCTGCTTGTTACTGTCAACCAGATCGCCAAACGCACCAGTGAGAACAGCCTCTGGTAGAAAGGAGTTGAAGTCTTTGGTTACTGCGATGAAAGAATCCAAGGGGGACAAGCTGTTTCTAATCAGCACCTATATTTATCTGGTCCTTGCACTGCTGGTTGTTCTCTATCCGCTGATCTATATTCTCAGCGCTTCAATCAGTTCGCCGCAGGACGTCAATTCGGGAGCCATGTGGCTGTTCCCGAAGAATGTAACACTGGACGGCTATAAGCTTGTTTTTGAGAATCCGAAGATATGGAATGGCTACTGGAACACAATTATTTACACGCTGGTAGGGACTCTGGTCAATCTCGCCGTTACTTTGCCGGCTTCGTATGCGCTTAGCAGATCTGATTTTGTCGGGCGTCAGCTGTTCATGGGTCTCATTTTGTTCACGATGTTCTTCAGCGGCGGACTCGTGCCGACGTATCTGCTAGTCAAGAACCTTGGACTCATTAACAGCATGTGGGCATTGATTCTGCCGGTGGCCGCTTCGGTCTGGAATATCGTCGTGGCTCGCACCTTTTTTCAGACAACCATTCCGAAGGAACTTCAGGAAGCGGCGCATATTGACGGTTGTACAAATCTGAAGCTGTTCATCCGCATTATTCTGCCGCTGTCGGCACCGATTATAGCGGTTATGGCGTTGTTCTATGGAGTTGGGCACTGGAACAGCTATTTCCCGTCTCTAATCTATTTGAATGATGATGCCAAGTATCCGCTGCAGATGGTTCTGCGCCAGATCCTTGTCCTTCAGGAAATGTCGGCCGAAACCACGGGCGCTTCAATCAACAGCGAGGTGGCGACCGCTATGAATAATAAGGCGGAAACGGCATCACTGATCAAATATGGAGTCATTGTTGTCTCCACACTGCCCATCGTGGCGGTCTATCCGTTCCTGCAGCGTTACTTTGTCCAAGGAGTCATGATTGGCTCTGTTAAAGGCTAAACGTTTAGAATGTAATGATAACAAGGGAGGAATCATTTATGCAGACCACACGCAAACCATGGAAGCTTCTGCTGTCTTCGGCTCTAGTGCTTACACTGCTGGCAGGCTGCAGCAATTCAAACGAAGGTACAGCGAATAACAATACCGGAGAGGTTGCTGTGAATAAAGAAGGTTTTCCGATTGTCAATGAATCCGTTACCCTGACGCTTATGGCGCCCGATGTAGGGATTCAGAACTGGGAGAACATGGCGGTGCTCCAGCAGATGCAGGAGAAGACTGGCATTACGCTGGAATATAAAAATGCACCGAAGGACAGCTTCGAGACCAAGAAGAATCTGGTGCTCGCCAGCGGAGATTACCCGGATATCCTCTATGCTGCCGGTCTGACGACTGCAGAGCAGATGAATTACGGAGAGCAGGGTATCCTCATTCCTCTTGAGGATCTGATTGATGAATACGCTCCGAACTTCAAGGCGCTGCTGGAAGAGAATCCGGATGTCCGCAAATCGATTACTGCACCGGACGGGCATATCTATTCCTTGCCAGTAGTGGAATTCAGCCAGCACTGGTACCGCAATCCGATGTGGTATAACGGGGACTTCCTGAAGGCGCTGAATATCGAGAAGCTCCCCGAAACGACAGAAGAGCTGTATACCTACTTGAAGCGTGTGAAGGAGGAAGATCCGAACGGCAATGGCATAGCGGATGAAATTCCGATTTCCTCGGTGACAACACCCGCTGCGAATCTTCGCGATATCCGTACCTGGCTGCTTGGCGCCTTCGGTATCTATGAAGAGGAAATTTATGTGGACGATGAGGACAAGGTGCATTATACACCGCTTGAAGAAGGCTATAAGGAATATCTGACCTATATGAACCGCCTGTGGTCCGAAGACCTGCTGGATCATGAGAGCTTCTCGCAGACGGCAGAGCAAAAGAAGGCCAAAGCGCAGAATAATCAGGTCGCCCTTTTCTCTGACTGGAATGCCTACATGACCAAAGGCGGAGAGCCTTCGACGGCAGATCCGATGTTTGCGCCTGTCCGCAGTGAAACGGTTGCTGCTCCTGCGATTGCCAAGAACAAAGGAATTACAACCGGCGCCTTTGCCATCACGCAGAACAATCCGGCGCCAGAAGCCTCCATGCGCTGGGTGGATTATCTCTATTCCTATGAAGGCGCTATGTTCTTCAATAAAGGGCCGGAAGGCATTCTCTGGGAATACACCGATAAAGAGAACAGGGTCAAGAAGTACTTACCGGTACCGGACGGCAAGGAAATGGAAGATTACCGGGCAACTCTGACGCCTAACTACGGCATTCCTGCTCCAACCTTATCCATGGATGATATCAATAAAGGACTGAAGACAGACTTTGACCTCTGGGTAGAGCAGGAAACCCAGCAGAAGCTGCTCGATAAAGGGGCACGAATTCCGTTCCCGACTCTGTTCTTCACCGTGGAAGAGCAGACCGAAATCAGCAGCCTGAATTCTGATTTGAGCACATATGTGAAACAGATGGAAGCGAAGTTTATCACTGGTGCCGAGCCGCTTACGGGCTGGGACAATTATGTGGCGACCGTCAAGAAAATGGGCGGAGAGCGTGTGGCTGAAATCAACCAGGCTGCCTATGACCGCTGGAAATCCAACTAATTCAAACTACACCACGAACATGAATCTCAGGAGGGAAAGACATGCAAATCACGAGACATCCGAATAATCCGATTGTCGTCCCGGGCGGCTATGAATGGCGCAAGGTTACGGTCTTCAACCCGGCGGTCATCATCGATAACGGAAAATTTTATATGATTGAGCGCACCGCAGGTTCCCTGACTCCATGCAAAAATTACTTGGGTCTGCTGGAAAGTGATGACGGCGTGAACTTTACCCACGTGAAGGATGAGCCGATTGTGACGCCCGATATGCTGGGATTCCCTTACGGTAGTGTGCAGGACCCGCGGATTGTCAAAATCGATGGCACCTTTTATCTGAACTATGCCCTACGTCCCTGTGCTATGAGTTATTATCCTACCGGGGCAGGCGTCCCCCTGCGCTCGATTCCGGAATATCCGGACGGGTGGGGGGAAGAGGAGGGGCATTGGCTGACCCGGTCATCCATTCTGAAATCGGATAATCTGCTGGATTGGGAGTTTGTGGCGGACACGACACCTCTTGATATCAATGATCGGGACAACATTTTGTTCCCCGAAAAAATAGGAGGCAAATTCGTGCTGCTGCGCCGCCCCGAGGAATATGTGGGAGAAGCCTACGGAACGGATAAGGCGGCTATGTGGATTACCTACTCCGAGGATCTAGTGAACTGGGAAGAGCCCAAACTGCTTGCTGCCGCCGGCAACCTGTCCTGGGAATCGCGAAAAATCGGAGGCTCTACGCCTCCGATACGTACAGATAAGGGCTGGCTGGTGCTCTATCACGGCGTCGATGAAGACATTGTCTACCGTGTGGGGGCCATGCTGCTGGATTTGGAACAGCCTGAGAAAATCATTGCCCGGACACATCATTTCATAATGGAGCCGGAGACGTACTATGAGAAATTTGGGTTCCAGATTCCGAATGTCATCTTCCCGACCGGGAACGTGGTCAAAGACGGACTGCTCTATATCTATTACGGGGTAACGGATACGGCGATAGCGCTCGCCACTGTTCCACTGGATGAACTGGTAGAGCATATTCTTCAGGAAGCGCAGCAGCAAAACAGTTGAAATGACACCGTCCTACAAAAAGGACGTCAAAGCAGTTTCCACTGCTCCGCCAACTTAAAACGGTCTATTTCGCAGCAGCCTCCTTTAAGGCATATTCCTTGCGGTACTGCCCCGGTGTCAGACCGATTTCTTTTTTGAACTTGCGGATGAAATTCGGCGTATCCAAATAACCGACCTGCTCGATAATTTCTTTGAGTGGTGCGGTCGTGTTCTCCAGCAGCCGGATGACCTCATCCACACGCCGCTGCCAGACATATTGTGAGAAATTGCTGCCGGTCTTCTCTTTGAAGCTCCGGCTTAAATAAGAGGTTGAAATGGCAAACTTAAGCGCCACATGTTCCAGGCTGAGTGTGTAGTCAGCAAACTGCTCATCCACGTATGCCAGAATGTCATCCATTAATGAAGACTCGCTCGTCTCCGTATTCCGCTCGACCTGCGCGCAGATGTCACCGGCCAAAGTGAGCAGACGGCTCTCGAGCTCTTCAAGCGTTTCGAAGGAGGTCAGTTCCGGAATGTTGGCGAACACTCCGTCCATGCCAAGCTCGGAGGCGGTGCGCAGAAAAGCGTTCAGCAGATCGAAGCAGATGCATCGCAGCAGATGAACCTGCAGCGGCTCGTCTTGGATCGTATCAATCGTATCGGCAATCATCTGGACGGCTACCGATTCGTTGCCCTGCTTCAGGCTCTGCTCCAGCTTCAGCATGGATTTACGCGGAATCCAAAAGCTCTCGGCAGCGGCTGGGTTCAGCTCTGCAAGCTGCTCGAAGTAGGTTACCTGCCCGCTGCGCCGGTTCATTCGGTGCTCCAGAGCTGCAGCGGCTTCAATGAAGGATTGGTTAAGGAGTGACAGGTCCATGTAGGCCATGCCGACACCGATACTTAGAGAAAGCTGCGATTGCTCGCGGATTACCGCTTGAATGGCTTCAATAACCTGCTCCATCTGGTTCTGGATGGGCATGTTCGCATCACCGGGAAGTGAAATAATCAAGGCAAACTGGTCTTTGACCGAGAATTCCACACCGAAGATCTGAGCACCTAGACCGGGCAGACATACATTGCTGAGTATTTCCTGCAGCAGATGGCGTTCCTGCCAGGATTTGCCCGGCACAGGTTCATCCCAGGAAAGGATCGCCGAGAAATAGAGGCCTTGTCCCTGAGGATACCTGAAGCCGGTGCTGAAGATCATCTGCTCAATCTCGGGATCATCCGGCTTGCCGTGCTTGAGCAGCAGGAGCATGCACTGATTGCGGACGAAGGGCTCCTGAAGATCAATTCTGGCACTGTAATCGTGGAGAGTCTGCCGGATCCATTCCCATTCATTGCGGAGTTTGGGAGTATCATTGCCGCTGCCTTTCATCTTGGCGAATTCCATCAGATCCCTGATCGGATGGTACTGCCGTTTGGCCAGCAGCAGTGCGGCAGCTATGCCGGTAATGGCCGTTATACAGAAGACGATCAGAATCAGAGTCTGGACATGGGCGACACGGCTGAAGAACTGGAAGCTGGGCATCGTGGTCACATAGGTCCAGCCATTTTCTTCAGATTGTACAGAAACGACGGAGTGTTGTTCCCCATCCAGTTCCAGGTTATGAATACCAGGCTCAAGTCCGGATAACTTCTCGAGCTCGTCCTGGGGAAGGTTGACGTTATGGCTGTTCGCGGTCAACACCTCTCCAGTGGGACCGAAAATATAGCTGCTCCCCGAGAAGTCACTCAAGATCGAGTCCATGACCCCGGTAAGATTGGATTCTTTCATTAAATAGATAACGGTCCCGTAAGGATACGGGTCATTCGGTTTAACAGGTACAAGCATGACGAGCATCGGCTCCACACGGGAATTTACCGTCACATTTTCGGCGGGACGTACCATGGGCTGCCGGGTTTCATTCAAGTCCCGCCGCAATTCTTCCGGGGTCCAACGCTCGAACTGATAGAGTGTATCAAAGGTGACATGAAGATCAGCTGATCCGCGGTAAGAATAAATGTTGGAATCATTATGGAAATAGAGGAGCAAGTCCTCTGTAATGCTGCTGCTGGCTTTGTAATTCGCCAGCGCCTGAATCGCCTCCAGGCTGTAGTAGGGATCGCGTACCATATAGGGAGTCAGATGTTTGTCATAGGCGATTCTTCCCGCTATTTCCTGAAGCTCATTCATACGGGTATCTATGGTGTTCTTCACCTGGTTAAGCTGATTGACATTGGATTGTTCAATTTCTACACGAAGACCTTTGACAGCGTTTTCGTAAACGAAAATGGTTACACCGGTCAGAGGGATAAGAAAGATGAGGATGTAGGAAAACGCATATTTTAGAAGAAGCCTTGATTTGAAATGATTCCAGCTGAGTCTGAATCTGTTGAGCAAGGATGGCTTGAGTGCCGGATTTGCCATGAAGCATTCCCTCCAGTGTTAACATATTCGGATTAAAAATCTTAGGAGTATAAATCACTGTTCTCTTCTGGATTACACTTGTGCTAGTATAAACATTATAACATTATAATCTTTGGAATGGAGCAGCTCATCAGGTTTATTTTTTAAACATAAGGATGTACAGGTTCCATGTCTTTAAACATTTTTTGAATTTCGCCTGTATACCGGGGTTGAAAAAGGAGATGGGATGAGTGGGCACAGAGAATGTGCTGCGCAATTTGCAGCTTGTTGACGGGCGGATTGTAGATATCGCCATTCAGGATGGGATGATCACTGCCATTACACCGCCAGGCCAGGCTGAAGGAGAGAACGGCCTAGACTGTTCCGGGTTATATGTGTCCAGCGGATGGATTGATCTGCATGTGCATGCCGTGCCGGAGCTTGATCCCTATGGCGACGAGATCGACGAAATTGGTGTGAAGCAGGGGGTAACAACGCTGGTGGATGCTGGTAGCTGCGGTGCAGACCGGATCGGAGATTTGTATATCTCGAGGCTGAAGGCTGACACACAGGTATTTGCTCTGTTGAATATTTCAAGGATCGGGCTCGAACGGACAGATGAATTGTCGCAACTGGAATGGATTGACCGGGCCAAGGCGTTAGAGGCGGCAGCGGCTTATCCTGATTTCATCGTTGGTCTGAAAGCCCGCATAAGCCAAAGTGTCGTCAAAGACAGCGGCATAGAGCCGCTCAAGCTGGCACGCACATTGTCGGAAGAAACAAAGCTTCCGCTCATGGTGCACATCGGTTCCGCTCCGCCCCTTGTCTCCGAAGTGCTGGAGCTGTTACAGCCTGGCGATGTGATCACCCATTACCTTAACGGCAAGCCCAACAATCTGTTCCATGCGGACGGCACACCGCTGCAAGGACTGCTGGATGCAGCTGCGCGGGGAGTTCATCTGGATGTGGGGCATGGAACAGCGAGCTTCTCCTTCCGGATTGCAGAACAGGCCAAGGCGGCAGGCATTGCGCTGAATACAATCAGCACGGATATTTACCGGGGCAACCGTCTGAACGGGCCGGTGTACAGTATGTCGAATGTGCTGACGAAATTTTTGGTTCTCGGCTACAGTCTGGAAGAGGTGATCCGCGCAGTGACAAGCAGCGCAGCGGAGTGGCTCGGCAAGCCGGAGCTCGGCCAGATTAGGGTGGGACAGGAGGCGAACCTAACTTTGTTTGCCCTGGAAACAGGCGAGAAGCAGCTTGAGGACTCGGAAGGAGATGTCCGGGTTGCGCAACACTATATTGAGGCTAAAGGAGTCTTTGTTAATGGATCACTCATTACAGGCTAGATATGGATTGAAGCGTGTTATTAATGCCAGTGGAAGAATGAGCATCCTTGGTGTTTCCGCACCTACGGATTCGGTCATGGAGGCGATGAAGCAGGGCGGACAGCAGTACGTGGAAATTGCAGATCTTGTAGACAAATCCGGAGAATATATTGCACGCCTGCTTGGTTCCGAAGGGGCAGTTGTTGTGAACTCGGCATCGAGCGGCATAGCGCTGTCGGTGGCAGCCATTGTGACCGCCGGAGATCCGAGGCTCAGCCTTCGCCTGCACCAGGAGCCGATATTAAAAAATGAAATTATTATGCTAAAAGGCCATAATGTACAGTATGGAGCGCCTGTCGAAACCATGGTATTCCTTGGCGGTGGCCGGATAGTGGAAGTCGGATACGCCAATGAAGGTCGCAAAGAGCATATCGAACAGGCCATCGGTGAACGCACTGCAGCCATTCTCTATGTGAAATCCCATCACGCCGTCCAGAAGAATATGATTTCTGTGGAAGAGGCCTGGGAGGTTGCGCAGCGTCAAGGGATCCCACTGATTGTTGATGCGGCTGCGGAAGAGGATCTGCGCAAATATATCCACTATTCGGATTTGGCGATTTACAGCGGATCGAAAGCTATTGAAGGTCCTACCTCCGGTATCGTCGCTGGCAAAAAGAAATACGTTGAGTGGTTGAAGGTACAACTGTACGGGATCGGCCGAAGTATGAAGGTCGGCAAAGAGACCACCTTCGGGCTGCTTCAGGCCCTGGATGAATATCAGGACAAAGCCGATCACAGTGAGCGGGAGAAGCTGGCGCTGGAGGCTCTTCAGCCGCTGGCCGGGCTTCCTGGTGTTTCGGTCCGTATCGTTCAGGATGAAGCAGGCAGAGCGATTTTCCGCGGGCGTATCCAGATTGATTCCTCTGTAGCAGGGATGGATGCAGGAAGTGTCAATGACCAGCTGCGTGAAGGTGTAATTGCGGTATATACCCGTGACTATGGCGTCAAGCAGGGTTATTTCGATATTGATCCGAGGTCTCTACAAGGTGATGATCTTCAGGTCATCGTCAGCAGAATACATGAAATCGTGGGGGGCGAACAAGCATGAGTCATATTCATCAGCGTCTGTATAAGAACCGGGCCGCACTTAATGTACTGGCCGGCAGTATCGGGAACGCTAAGGATGTGTTCGAGGCTGCGGAAGGATATGTACTGGTAGGTGTGCTCTCCAAAAATTATGATACGGTGGGAGAAGCGGTAGCCGCCATGACTGAATATGGTCAGGCTATCCGAGATGCCGTATCCATTGGACTCGGGGCCGGAGACAACCGCCAGGCGGCAGTTGTGGCGGAGATTGCCGCAAGTTATCCGGGAAGCCATATCAATCAGGTATTCCCGGCAGTGGGGGCGACCCGCGCCAATCTGGGGGCTAAGGACAGCTGGATTAACAGCCTGGTCTCTCCGTGCGGGAAGCCGGGCTATGTAAATATATCAACGGGCCCCATCAGTTCGGGAACCACTCCGCAGGCTATTGTTCCGGTTCATGCCGCCATTGCACTGGTTCGTGATATGGGCGGCAATGCGCTCAAATATTATCCGATGCAGGGACTGAAGCTGGAGGAAGAGTACCGTGCGGTCGCCAAGGCCTGCGGGGAAGCCGGGTTTGCTCTGGAGCCTACGGGCGGAATTGACCTGGTTAACTTCGGACCCATTCTGGAGATTGCACTTCAGGCAGGCGTGCCGCAGGTTATCCCGCATGTGTATTCCTCCATTATTGACCCGCAGACCGGGAGTACGAACGTACAGGATGTCCATCGATTACTTGAAACAATGAAATTGCTGGTGGACCGGTATGCCTAGGATTGCTGCTTTTGGTGAAGTTATGATGCGGCTGCAGGTTCCGGGCTATGAAACACTGGTGCAGAGCAACAGGCTGGAGTATTCTTTTTCCGGCAGCGGGGTGAATGTAACTGCTGCACTGGCCAGATACGGCCATCATGGTGCGCTTATTACCACCTTGCCGGAAACTCCGCTGGGCGAAGCGGCTTTTGCTTATCTTCGCAAGCTTGGCGTGGATACTTCACTAATTAGCCAAGGCGGCAAGCAGCTGGGGATGTACTTTCTGGAGAATGGCTTTGGAGCTCGCCCCGGCAGAGTCACCTACACAGACCGGCTGGGCAGCAGCTTCAATACCGCGGAGGCGAGCAATTATGATATGGTAGCGCTTGCTTCCAAGGTCGACGTTCTTCATTTGTGCGGCATTACGCTGGCAATGAATGAAGGTGTGCGCAAGCAGATGAAACAGCTTGCTATGGAAGTGAAAAGTGCCGGTGGCAGGGTTGTTTTTGACTGCAATTATCGTCCTGCGTTATGGGGGGAGGACGGCTATACCAAGGCCCGCCCGCATTATGAGGAACTATTGGAGCTGGCTGACCTGGTGCTGATGAATGAGAAGGATGCACAGTATATTCTTGGCATTGGAACCGGAGAATATGATAGAATAACGCAGTTGAAGCAAGCAATTCCAGAAGTTGCGGAACGCTTCCGCATCGGTATGACAGCAGGAACCCACCGTGAAATTAACGCTGACAATACGCATTCCCTGACAGGATATATATATCATCAAGGTACGTTCGTGTTCTCCAGCAAGCTGACCTTCCCTGTGTATGACCGGATTGGTGCCGGGGATGTGTTTGCGAGCGCTGTTATCCATGGGGAATTGCAGCAATACCCGCATCAGCAGACGGTTAATATGGCATCGGCGGCAGCGATGCTGGCCCATACCACTCAAGGCGATACAGCGCTTTTTACCGAGAGCGAGGTGCTCCGGGCGTTGTCAGACCATACCTTAGATGTTGAAAGGTAGTGAACAGCGAGTGTCACTGAAACGCAAGCAAGGTCCTTTATATCAACAAATTCAAAAAATTCTCAAAGACCGGATTCTGCATGGGGTATATCCTCTTGGAAGCATCATCCCCTCCGAGCCGCAGCTGGAGAAAGAATTCGGCGTCAGTAAAATGACGGTCCGCGGCGCGGTCCAGGAGCTGTCCCACGAAGGCTATGTGCAGAAGAAAAGCGGTGTCGGAACAATTGTGATGCGCAATACCTCCTATCAGAAGCTCTCCAAGGGCAAACGGTTTACGGAGCTGCTCGTAGAAGAGGGCCATAAGCTGGAAAAGAGACTGCTAAATTCCCGGTTAATCACCAATGATACCGGAACAGAGGACTATGTCCGCTACGGGCCGTATTGCCAGCGGATTGAACGGCTCTACATTCTAAACGGACAGCCTTATATTCATCTGATCCACTTCTTGGCTGCAGCTGCACTGCCCGGCGGAGGCACGGCAGAAATGGATGCAGACATCCAGTCGCTGTATGACTCACTGGAGGAGAACGACATTGTGCTGGAAAACTTCAAGGACCGTTTCTTTGTAGAGCCGGCACCTCATGAGGTGTGCCAGCTGCTGGATCTCCTCCCGGGGACACATGTGCTCAAGCGCTTGCGTAATTCCTTCGACGGAGAAGGCAGACTGATTGAACACAGTATCGGCTGTTATAACACGGAGCTCCAACATTATCTGGTCAGTTACGACACCTGAAGTCAATGTTAGGTACGAATGGATATATATTAAGAAATCCAAGATGGATACCGTTATTTTCAGACTCTCGCTGCTTGCAGCGGGATTTTTTGATGCGCCTGAGCAATCATTTCAATTAAAGTTCCTTCATCAGCTGGTCAATACATTCTGCTGCTTTTTCATTACCCTTTCATAGCGTGAAATTAGCTGGCATTGTAGCGCTCATAAGCAGTCTAAAAAAAACCTTCTCACTGAGAGCTATACTCTCAGATAAGAAGGCATGTTGTGAAACCTCATCATTAGTATTTGAATTTCTCTGTCAGATTCTCTAATTTCTGCGACATATCCGACAAAGTTGTGGCAAGGCTCGTAATTTGCTCCATTGAAGCCAGTTGTTCCTCCGAAGATGCAGCAATATTTTGTGAGTTGTCTGCAGCTTGAAGCGCAAGATTCGTAACTTGCTCTTGGCCCGCTGTTATTTCCTGAACACTTGCAGTTATCTGCTGTGTAACACTGGCGAGTTCTTCCGTTTGCTGCGCGATAAAGTTTGTGGATCCCACAATTTTGTTAAACTGTAGTTCCGTCTCATTAGCAATCTGTATACCTGAGTCGACATCCTGTTTAACTCGTTCCAACGTTTTAAGAGATTGTTCTATATCCGAACGCATATCTTGAATCAACGTGGAAATCTGCCCTGACGACTGATTCGATTGTTCAGCAAGTTTTCTCACTTCAGCAGCAACTACGGAGAAACCGCGGCCTTCTTCTCCTGCACGGGCAGCCTCAATCGAAGCATTTAAAGCAAGAAGATTAGTCTGCTGGGCGATATCCGTAATGGCATGTAACATCGTACCGATCTGCTGGCTGCGTTCATCCAGCATCCTCATGACTACATCCGTTTCATTAACCGAATGGTTAATCAGGTTCATTTGTTTGGCCGTGTGTTCTACGGCAGTACCACCGATGTTCGCTAATTCCATCGCATCAACAGAAGAATCGGCAATGGTGGATGAGCTTTCCGCTATTCGCTGGATACCAATCGATATCTCTTCGAGTGAGTTGGTTGTCCTTTGAAGCATCATTTGCTGCTCTTGTGCACCGGATGCGGATTCTTGAATCGACATGGTGATATTCTCAGTTGCTTGACTGGTGTGCTCTGCTCCAAGGGTCAATTCTTTGGAGGATGAAGCGACCTGCTTGGTGGAGAGATCTACTTGGCTAATGAGATATCTCATATTTTTAATCATTTCATTAAAATCCTTAGCCAGCTCACCGATCTCATCTTTGGATTTCATTTTAACTTCTTCAACGGTCAGATCACCTTCCGCAACTGATTTCAGTCGCTTTGCAATCTTTAGGATAGGGTTCGTTAATCGCCCCGAAACAATGCTGACGATAATTGATCCGAGAACAACCGCAACTGCCATAACAATTAGAACAAGATAAAGGACTTTTGTGGCACCGCTGTTGAACTCACTTAAATACGCACCTGAACCGATGATCCATCCCCAATGTGGATCCATTTCGACATATGAAACTTTCGTTTCTACTTCACCTGTATCGGGTAGAGCCCACTTGTAGGTGACAAATCCTCCTCCAGCTGTTCCAACGCTAACGAGCTCTTTTCCCAAATATACGCCATCTTCCGTTACAACATCTGTCAGATCCTGACCTTCATTTGAGGGATTCATCACGGAATGGGCATCCTTATCAACTGCCCATGGATATCCGGTCTCCCCTACAGTATATTCACTTTTTACAGGGCGCTTATTATCGGCATTCTTTTCACCGAGCAGTTCGACCCGGAGCTTTTCCTGTGCTTGCTCCAATGTTAAATCTCCATTCTCCACTTGTTCATTGAGGAGATTAATCATGCCAATGACCATCCGCACACTATTTTCGAGTGCTGCCTTGCCCGATTCATTCATTTCATTTTTCGATACCGTATACGAAGTGAACCCGATCACGATCGTGGGCACGATTAGTATAGCCAAGCATAGAGTGACTAACTTTGTTCTTAAAGATCTCATTTTTAGTATAGATGCCATCTTTGTTTTCACTGCATTTCCCCCTCAATACCTTGATTTACAGATCCCCTAATTTTAATAGTTAAAATTTTAATAAAAGTCTGTACATAATATATCGTACATTTATCCCTTAAAATGAAGCCTCGTTTCGATGTCTGTTGCGGACTTTTTGGTTGTGGATGTTATTAATACAATCCGTGATCCTAAGTCTTCACTTTATAGTAAAATCCTTGCTGCGGCTGTCTTTTTATTTTAAAAATATTTTGACAAAGATCAAATCAAGGACAAAAAAGCTCATGGCGCAACAAAAAATGAGAACTTTAAACTAAACTTAAACTTGCTCCATACTTTGTCTTAAGCCTGGAGGGTTATGATCGTTCCCAAGGGGATAATCAAATACACAATAGAAGATTAAAACAGCAAACGTTTGAAAGACTTAACATGGCAAAATTACTCTATATAGAGGCGTTTTTTACCGTAAAAAGAATGGGAGGGAGCAAACTACTACGTGATTGTCAAAAAGAAAAATAAGATTCTAACCATCTTCAAGAGACTGTTTCTCGTCATGTTGTCCACTGTACTCATCTGGATCGGCTTTCATCATGTCATGAAGCTGTTAGAGCAGCACAAATACCCGGCTATAGGTCAGTATGTACAAATTGAGAATCAACGGATGCATATCTACACAAAAGGTAACGGACCCAACACTATTGTCTTATTAAGCGGCCTGGGAACAGTCTCACCTGTGCTGGACTTTGAACCATTAATCAATGAAATGTCCAACCATAATAGAGTTGTCGTCCTAGAGCCGTTCGGATATGGCTGGAGTGATAAGACGGATAAGAAAAGAACGGTGGAGCACATCGTTGGGGAACTAAGAAGTGCATTGCAGCAATTAAATATCAAAGGGCCATATGTATTAATGCCGCATTCTATTTCAGGGATTTACAGCATGTACTATGCTCATGAGTATCCTGAAGAGGTTAAGGCGGTTGTTGGAATAGACGCGACGCTGCCAGCGGCCCTTGCTTATTTCAATGAATCCCCTCCGGCCATCCCGGGTTATATGAGATATGCGGCGCCCATCGGGTTAGCTAGACTTGCTGTATATTTGGATGGTAGTGCTTATCTTCCTCTTGCAAGTGAAGGTGCTTACTCGGACGAGAATTTAGCAATGACCAAAGCAATGACGGCATGGAACGGTTACAACAAAAATGTTATTCAAGAGGCAAGTGAACTGGGTGACAATGTAAGAAAAACTGCTCAGATGTCGTTTCCACCAGATATACCCGTATTGTTTTTTACAAGAGACGATGGCAGGGTAAGTGAGGATGGGAGATCTCAATTCACTTTTTTACAAACCCAACTTACCGATCATCCTGCGAGTACAATCCTCCCTTTACAAGGTCATCATTATCTTCATTGGACCAAATCCAAGGAGATGAGCGAAGCTGTCCTGAAATTCTTGAAAGATATTAAAGATAAGCAATGACCTTAGTTGCATTTGCTATGAAGGTTAGCCAGGGGTGTCCGTCGTTATTAGACGCTTCCAGACAAAAAACATAACTTGAACCCAATGAGAGTCGCTAATTTAGCGGCTTTTTGGTTTATCGATAAGAACATGTCCTGATCAAGGATAAGATCATGGCCCGGTTACCGATTCCATGCTGACTAACTAAAGAGGCTTAGGTAGCTAATAGTAAGAAATATCAACAGTAGAAATGTTAAGAGTAGAGGAGACATTACTCCCGTAATCGAAATTGCCTCACTTGGATTTCTAATTCTATGTTTTACTTTCATGACTTGACCTTAGGTCTGACCTAAGGTATATGCTTAACTTGTTTTCAAGGAACTGGGGGAGGAAAAACCGATGAAAAAGGAAATCACCATTAGCGAGTTAGCAAAACTGATGGGCGTGTCCGTCCATCAAATTCGTTATTTTGAGGAAAAAGGCGTATTGTTCCCGTCCTATATCGATGAAAATCAATATCGGATGTATAGCATCAACGAGATGTATCAGCTGGCACATATTTTGCTCCTCCGTAAGGTGGGATTGTCCGTACAAGTCATCCGGGATTGGAACGATGAAGGGACGCCGGACGACATGCAGCGGTTGCTTGTACAGTCTGTTTCCAAGATGAAAGTCGAGATAGATCGCCTGCAAAAGTTGAGCAATTTTATCTGTAAGGTATTGGATGAGAATGAACGCTATGGACAGGAGGCTGATTCCTTCCGAGTTACTCAACGAGATCCGCTTGTTCTGTCTTCATGGTTCGAGACAGATATCGAGACGGAACTGGATGCTCGAATGTTGGTCCAGCAGGGGGATACGCTGCCAGCGTTGTTTGAAGCGGACATTCATTACGTGTATAAGGGAGGACGCCGCGTAATGCTGTGCACGGAAGTGCATGACACGGAAGGAGACATGGTTTTGCCAGCTGGCGAGTATTTATCTTACCATTTCTCGCTACATGGCGAAGAAGGCTTGGAACAACACTTCAATCAATTTCAGACCTTCGCCGATAGCAGCTCACTTATTTTAACCGGACCACAAATCCTTGTGGAAAAGTCATACCTGTCTCTGTTCACCCAAGAAAGCATACATTACGAATTGCTTGCACGTATTGATCGTAACGGCATTGGTGCTGGGAAACGGGAGGAGATTCAATGACCACGATTTCTGCCATTCTAATGGAGCGAATGAAAGAGGAACACAAAGCCTCAGTCAGCGAACTGCTTCAACAAGGATTTTGCAGCAAATTTCAACTTGGGACAGGGCTAAATAACTCGCAGTTGCAGTGGCTGTTAGAAAGGCTTCTTGTGTTGGTTGAGCAACGGGGAGGAAGTGAGCGTATCGTTGCCCTGCAGGGAGGATCCGTCGTCGGCAGCCTGTCACTTCAGTTTCAGGTTCGTTCAGGTGATCCGCGTCCAAGTAAAACAGCAGTGGACCTGCTCCTCTTGTGGAAAGGGATTCAAGAAGTCGGATGGGCAAAAGCGTTAGGTTTCTCTGTGCGATTGGCCTTTTTGAGCCATCGCCCGGTGCGTGGCGAATTGTATATTGCTGACATAACTGTCCATGAACGCTTTCGGGGAGCGGGTGTAGGCAGGACGATGCTGGAATGGGTCCTCCGCGAAGCAGCATCAAGGGCGGAAATCCGATATGCAAGCTTGCATGTGTCGGGCAGCAACGTTGGAGCCAAACGCCTGTATGAACGGATGGGATTCCGTACAAAGGACGTCCAGCGCAGCCGTTTCATGGCGTGGTTATTTGGCGAGCAAGAGTGGAATTACATGATTCATGAAGGGTAGACATCCTTGCGTAGAAAGGAATGCAGAGGAGAGATGAAAAAGAAATGGGGAATTTCGCTCCTGATCATCCTGCTGCTGTTGGGAGGAACCGGCGCGTATATTTTACAGCAGAACAGCTTTGATATGGTCCAACAAGCTGTGGAGATGGATACGCCTCAAGGCAAACTGACGGGCGTACTAACGTTACCCGAGAAATATAACGGCAAGGTTGGTCTAGTGTTGTTCATTCATGGAGACGGCCCAATCGATGCGACACACGATGATGGTTATAAACCGCTCTGGGAGCGGCTTGCTGCGCTTGGCTATGCCTCACTCTCGCTAGACAAGAGGGGCATCGGTGGATCGGAAGGCAACTGGTTAGACCAGAGTATGGATGATCGGGTGGAGGAAGCGGAGCATGCGTTAGCCTGGGCGAGGCAGCAACCATCAATTGACGTGGATCGCATAGGCGTATGGGGGGCAAGCCAGGCAGGGTGGGTTATTCCTAAACTAGCCGGCAAAGAAGAGCTAGCTTTTAGCATTCTCGTTTCTCCTGCAATCAACTGGCTTACGCAGGGAGAATACAATACGCGCAGACAAATGGCGAAGGAAGGACGATCTTTGAGTGAGATTGAGCAGCAGGTGATCGACGATAACCGAATTAAGGATCTGTTAAAGGCTGGGAGCTCTTATGATGAATATGTGAGCGTTGCGGGCCAAAAAAATGCCATGTCCAGGGAACGTTGGACGTTTGTAAGTCAGAATTATACTGCTGATGCTACAAACGATATTGTGAATTTTAGCTCTCCAGTTCTGCTTCTGCTCGGTGATCAAGATATTAACGTAGATGTGAAAGAAACAGAGAAGGTTTACAGGGAACGTGTATCACCATCCGAATTACTGCGAGTCAAAGTGCTGCACGACACGGAGCACTCCATGCTCTCCACCTCGACTGCCGATTCGTCGACACGTGCGTTATTGATCAGCTTGTTTGCGCCGAGGAACATTACGGCGAAGGGGTACATGGATGAGATTACAGATTTTTTGAAACATGCTCAACCCATTCAAGATCCGCAGCATTAAAGTGAAAAGTTATAGGTTATATCAGGAGGGAAAGACATGGAACTGAAGCTGCCTAGCGGGAGGAAGTCGGCCTGGATCTTTCAAAATCCATTACGATCTTTGGTATGATCATGGTCAACTGTAAGCTGTACTCTGCAGTGAAAAACAAGTCAATTGAACGTGTCATAATAATCGCTGGAGTGGTGAATTTAGGAATGAGAGACAAAAACATAGTCCCAGTGAGAGTCGCTGATTTAGCGACTTTTTTAGTTTTAAGGAAGAACCCAGCTCTTTACCTGAATTAAAGACAAGAACCTCGATCATTGCCGAAAAGGATCCGGGTCACTTTCGCTTTTGGCTCAAACACTTTCGCATAATGAAATGAATCATAGAGTTGAAACGAATTCATATGAATATGAGATTTTTTATATTATTTTAAGGTTTTATTTTCTAAATACTTTATATTTAATATGGAAAAGACCGAAGGGGGATTATACATTTAATGGATAATAACAAGCCGTCGCAAGACAATGAAGAAGAAATGAAGGATTCGTTGACAGAAGAGCAGGAAACACAGCAAGAAACACAGCAAGAAACACAGCAAGAAACACAGCAAGAAACACAGCAAGAAACACAGCAAGAAACAACTTTGGTACCGGAAATGCTAAAAGAGGAGAATCAACGGACGCCTAAAGGGAAAAGTAGTGTGGTCTGGATGATAATCTCGGGAATTCTTGCTGCTGCACTTATCATTGTAATCGTATATCCACCATTTGGTGGGGGCAGGGAGGCTGTGGCTTCGGTCAATGGGACTGACATTTCAAAGGACGAGCTATACAATGAATTGGTATCTCTCGGAGGTGAGAGTACATTAAACAGCATGATTACGATGAAATTGATAGACCAAGAGGCCGCAAAGGCTAAAGTGTCTGTTACGGATGAAGATGTGAATGCCGAGATTGAATCACTAAAGACCCAATATGGCGGTGAAGAAGGCCTTAACACGGCGCTTTCTCAATCAGGTATGACAATGGATTCGCTCAAGAAAAATACGGAGGTACAAGTGAAAATCCGTAAAATACTTGAGCCGAAAACGACAGTAAAAGATGAGGATATCAGTGCTTACTATGAGGAAAACAAAGCGACGTTCGCAACTCCGGAGCAGGTAAAAGCATCCCATATCCTTGTGGCAACGAAAGAAGAAGCTGATGAGATCAAGAAACAATTGGATGAAGGAGCAGACTTTGCAACCCTGGCATCAGAAAAATCCACCGATACAGCTTCTGCAGCAAGCGGCGGGGATCTTGGATTTTTCGGGAAAGGTGAAATGGTAGAACCATTTGAGAAAGCCGCTTTCTCCATGCAGATCGATGAAATCAGTGAACCGGTTAAATCGGATTTTGGTTATCACATTATCAAGAAAACCGATTATAAAAAAGCTACAGATCCAACACTGGAAGATAAAAAGGAAGATATTCGTAAAATACTGGTGGAACAACAAGTCGGTGAACTGAGCACCAATTGGATGACGGAATTGCGTTCAAATGCTACCATTACCAACACACTTGAACCAGCAGAGGAAAATGCAGATGCTGCAGATTCCGCAGATTCCGCTCAGGATACAGAATCCAGTCCAAACGAATAATATTAATAATGGTAGAATGAAAACAAGTGAGCAGCTGGCAAATTTGAATTGTATGGTTTAAACTTGTCAGCTGTTTCTTTTCTTTGCTAACCTGGACAAGAATCTCATTGAAGTCGCTATTTTAGCGGCTTTTTTATTTTGTCGAAACAAGAACTTGTTCCGATTACGGATTAGATGGATGTCTATAATAAACAGTAAGCAGCATTCTTTCATCCTCTGGATCAGAACTGATTGGAAGATTAACAAGAGCTTTCAATAGATGTTATTTCTATAAGTATGGACTTCAACTGATCCCTGACCAAGCCATTCAGTGGTTGTAAGGGAAGAGGGAGACTGGGACCTGAAATGAAGCCATTGATTTCTGCTGCTGCAGAAACAACACGTAAGCTTCCATATTGACGGAATAGCGCCCAGATCGGTTCAAGTCGTGCTGATAGTTGATTTGCTTCGTCTTTACTACCGTCGAGTACCAACTGGGCCATTTTCAAACACGTTTTAGGAAATAAGCCGCCCAGAACGGAATACCAGGCTTCGCAGCCCGCATTCAAGCCAGTGACTGCAAACGGATCCCCGCTTACCCCGATCGTAACAGTAGAAGGAATGAGTTTACGAAGACGGTTAACTCGTACTATTGCTGCCTCAGGATCAGAAGGAACCCCAGGAATCTTGATTGAACGTACAGAGGGAAGTTTAGCAATTTGTTCGTGCAGTTCATCGCTAAAATGAAAGTGCGTAGTGGCCGGATTATCATAGATACAAAGTGGAATAGAGAGCAAACTTGATACTTGTTCATACAACGAATAAACCTCTTCATTTGTTAATGTTTGATAAGAAACAGGTGCAAGCAGCACAGCTCCGGCTCCGGTTCTTTGAGCGTCTTCTGCTAAATGAAGTACATCCATCGTGCGAAGCGCACTTATGCTTGTCATCACAGGAATACCATCGGCGGAATCGACTGCAAGTTGCAAAACGCGAAGCCGTTCTGCTCGGCTCAAATAGGCATAATTACCCGTCGATCCCAGCGCTCCGATGGAGTTTACTCCGGCTGTAACCAATCGTTGAATCAGATTTACAAATTCTTTTTCGTTAACTCCACTTTCATTCATTGGAGTTAGCGGAAAAGCAGATAGTCCATGGAACATTAAATTCTCTCCTTTAATCATATTGTGAAGAAGTATTATCGATTATAGGAAATTTATTGGACTAACTTACAGTGCCAATTATTAATCAATTTATAGTGCCAATTTTATTATAATTGCGGTATGCAATAAAAATGTACTCATTGCTATTTCATTTTGGTTAATGGTGAGAGGACTTAGATGAAGGGGAGTATACAATGAAATTTGTATTTCATAATACATGTTATCAGTTAATCTGACTGCTTTTCCTGATTAAAGCTTGAAGGCTTTCCTTCAGCGTTGCTGCTGGGCTTCGTGCCAACTTGAGATAACTTTCAGTGCAGAAAGTATAGTTATTCTTGTTTATTTTTTTCCTCAAGAAGAGTATCCACCTTCTGAATCAAGGTCATCAGTTTTTTATCATAATGCCTATACGTATAAAATCCAATTAAAGCCTTAAATACAAAAAATAGTACTGCTGCGATTACAATAAGGAGATAATTGTGTGCTATTTGCTTTAACCAAGCATTAATCTCATCCATCGGTTTATACCCCTAAACATTGAGAAATTTTAAGACTTTATTGATCAACTTGCTGTATCCATATGCTGAAGCTAAAGGCAAAAAGTAGGATACAAAAGTCCAATACATGTTCCAGCCATTAAAGTAAATTACTCTGCCCATTTCATTCGCCAACCATTCCAGAAACGTTAAAACAAATGATGTAATTAGTATAGCTAACCAGGCCCTAGCCTTTTTTTTAAAATAACCAACATCATGAGGCACCCTGCTATAGGATACAAGCCAAGATCCATAGGGAGAGCGGCAAATGATTGATTATGTGTATTGGGGAGTATATTCCAGTAATAATTAAATCCAATACTGTTTATACAAGCGGAGGATGCAATGCCCAGTGGAAAATACGTCAACAGAATCCTAAGGTTATTTTTAAGGATATAACCACCTACTAAAATCGGAATAATGAATCCTAAAATAATATTTCCTAGCATGGGATCACTCCTTAAAGCACCTCAATCTAGTTACTTATTATTGACATCATTGCTCTTTTTCAAACAAGCAAACTTACATACTGGCAGATTAGAATGATATCTAATCCAATCGGACTATGTTGGATCTCATCTAAAATGTCTCATTGACTATCTAAAAAGAGAAGAGTACATTTGGTCTTATGCTAAGAGGAGATATCAGGATAGAAATATTTATATAATTCATTCATGATTAAGATCAGAACAATATTTAGGAAAGAGGACCGTGCTATGCGCTTTATCCGAATACTAAATGACATCAGACTTAAAAGTAAGCTATCATTGATTTTTATAACTGTGGCTGTGCTCCCGCTTTTAGTAAGTGGTATCTATCTAACAAGTAAACTGAGGGAAGTAATGATCACGAACGCCTTTGAACAAGCAACCAATAACGTAGAGCGTGTCCAGAAAAGGACCGAGGAAGTTATCAATGTAGCTATTGATATTTCCTATCAACTCTCCAATGATAACCGATTGAAGTCCATAGCAAGCCGGAGTTATGACAGTTATAACGAAGTCATTCAAACCTATCGTCAATATACTGACATTCGGGATTATATGCGGCTTTATAAAGAAATAAAATCAATTCGGTTATATACATCCAATCCAACGATGCTCAATAACTGGGAATTTATGCAGCCAGACGCTCAAACGAAACAGTCTGAGTGGTATAGAGCTGCCTTGAGTCAAAAGGGCCTTGCAGGGTGGGACTATATTCAGGATGAGCGTGATCATAAACAGTATCTAAGTCTGGTTCGAAAAATCAATCTGGATGAGTTGAAAAATGAAAGTGTTTTGGTGATTAATGTGAATTCTGATTTGCTAAACTCCATTCTATCCCAAGAGACCTTTTCAACGATGATCGTGGATAACAACAACAATATCGTGGCAGCCAACCGGGCTAACCTTTACGGTAAAAACCTTGCCTCTGTGCATGCTGGGAGTAATATGCTGTCTCAAACACAGGGCAGCTATGAAGCTGTCATGGATGGAAAAAATTCGAAGGTGGTCATAGCAAACATAACTCCACAGAATAGCTGGAATGGACTACGTATCATTTCCGTTTTTACGGTATCTGACATTCTACATGATGCAAACGCTATCATTCGATTGGCTACTCTGGTTATAGGCGGATGTCTAATCATCGCAGTTGTGCTTGTATATATTTCGGCATCCTTTATCGCGAGGAGATTGCTTCGACTTAGTAAACACATGTCCCGAGTAGGTACGCTATCCTGGGATACTTATCTTGACCTCGACGGAAAAGATGAGATCGGACAACTCTCCAGACAATTCAATGAACTGGTTCATCGGATCAGTGAACTGATGTACGAAGTGGAGGAAAGCAATCAGCAGAAACAGTTATTACTACAAAAACAAAATGACATCAAATTCAAGATGCTGGCTAGCCAGGTGAATCCCCACTTCCTGTTTAATACGCTTGAGTCGATTAGAATGGAAGCACATCTTCGTGGGGAAGAGGGGTTAGCCCAGGCCGTTTGGCAGCTTAGCACGCTGATCCGAAATAGTTTAGAGGTCGGAAGTCGCCAGATCCCACTTTCAGATGAGTTAACTATGGTTCGTTGTTACTTGGAACTTCAAAAATTCCGATATGAAGACAGACTTCAATACATTATGGAAATCGACCCAGCAAGTGAACACATTGAAATTCCTCCACTTATCATTCAACCTTTGGTTGAGAACTCGATAATCCACGGATTAGATCGCAAAGAGGGGCCAACACTGATCACTATTCGAACGAAGCTTAACGTTCAAGGTACGTTATTCGTGGAGATCCAAGATGATGGTGCTGGAATTTCTCCAACGAAGATGAACGAATTAACAAAACAGTTAATGACCTCCGATGAATCTGGTAATCGTATTGGTCTTCGTAATGTAAATGACCGATTGGAACTCACTTACGGTACAGCATCTAGGCTCACAATTAATAGCATCGAGGGGAGAGGCACCAGCATCGCATTTTGCATACCGAAGGAGAGTGGAACCTAATGTTCTCAGTGATAATCGTTGATGATGAACCAAAACTGCGGTTGGGGTTGCAGACTTTAATACCATGGAGGGATTTGGGGTTCGAAGTGATTGGAACGGCAGCTGGTGGACACGAAGCACTTCGGATATTTGAAGAAACCATACCCGATGTATTGTTGGTGGATATACGTATGCCGGGTATGGACGGACTTGAACTCCTTCAGGAGATCCGTCAGGGGGGCTGGTCCAGTCATGTCATTATACTCAGTGGTTACGCCGATTTTGAGTATGCGCGCCAAGCTCTTCAATTAGGTGTCGAAGCATACCTGCTCAAACCTGTTAACAAAGAAGAACTTTCAGCATCGCTTCAAAAGATTCATGAACAGCTCTCCAACGTGCAGAAAAAAAGTTTGTTACAAAAGACAAATACGCCAGAATGGATACTTTATTCTTTACTAACCGGTAATTCTGCTTCAGAGGATTCCATTTTAGGTGAATGGTCAGACTCATTTGAGGCGAGCTGGAAAACATATCAAATCCTTTTAATTGGTTTTTCAGGGTCACATCAAGAAGAAAGCGAACAGATTCATAACTTCAAGGATGTACTCAGTAGAACGTATGCTTCGGAACGTCATGGGATCGTTTTATATTTTGCTCCATACATTGTCCTGCTGCTTGGTGATCCTCCTGTCGGTGAATTGGGATGGTCTGAACTTCACAAGAATCTCCAGCTATTATCAGGAGAACTTCGATTTGAAATGGACGTAGCGATAGGCCAGCCTGTTCGGTCTTTAGATGAAATCATTCATTCTTTCAGAACTGCACGATCCCTTCTGGAGCGTAGTTTCTTTTATGATAGAGGGAGGCTGCTGACGGAGGAAACACCGGAAACCTATCAAAAAGAAATTGTTCAAACTTCAGTATTATCTCTATCAAATAAGGAGGAAGAGGCTTTCAGGCTGCATTATCTGGTCGATGTTGGGCATGCAAGTGCGATCTCATCTTTTTTAAACGAAATAGCATTACAACAAGCAGCTAATCAGGCCGATGAAAAGGAGATCCGTGACCGTTTCTTCTACCTTGCTAATGAAACGGTTCGGAAAATTCATTCCCGTGTCTGGTCTCTAAGCGGTTATCCGGGAGAGCCAGCCCAATTCCTTGCTGAAGTATATCATTCCCGATATATTCGGGATCTCGTAGACCGTATTTCTGTTGTTATGGAGAGGCTCGCTCGATGCGCAGATTATAATAGTAAGGACAATGAAATGAAGCGATTGCTGGATTATATAGATCGGCACTATGGGGATAACCTAAGATTGGAAATGCTTGCCGTATTGTTTAACTACAGTAGTTCCTATCTGGGCCAACTCTTCAAAAGTTACACGGGGGAATATTTCAACGCCTATCTGGATCGGATACGGATTCAAAAAGCGAAAGAATTACTGGCTCAGGATATGAAGGTTTACGAAGTGGCTGAAAGAGTAGGATATTCAAACGTCAATTATTTCTACACCAAATTCAAGAAGCTAGAAGGGGAGTCACCTTCTTTTTATCAAAAAAAAGAATAACCTTGAACAAAGCTCCTCTACTAACGGAAGTAAATGAACAGTAGGGGAGTTTTCTAATTTCTAAATGAAAAGAAATCTGATTTTCTGAAAATACAAAGAATTTTAGAATGAAAGGATTTAAAATTTGTGATATGTCCGAGAGCCTCCTAAGCCAATATAGTTGATACGAAAGGAGGGACCATAACAATTGAAAGCGATAACAGGAATGCGAGGGGAGGCATAAAATGAAGGCAAAATCAGATTCAAATATAAGGTGTGCAGCGTCGAATAAAACCTACTTAATGTTAGGATCGGCCATTTTCTTGTTGAGCATCATCATGTCGAGTTTCACTCATTCCAGGGTGGAAGCAGCCATTACGGTACCGGGATTTGTTGTTGAACCTGAACCTTTTCCAGATCAAGCACAAGCATTAATAGTAACATTTAAAGATGCCCAGCTAGAAGGGTACGGGATTGAGAAACGGGACGAGACAACTGCCAAAGCTGAGGACAATGCATATGATGGGAAAGGTTACATTTCTTATTTTTTCGAAGAGGATCATACAACTAAAGGAAGCGCTACATTCAAGGTTGAAGCACCGGAAGATGGTCTTTATGAGTTGAGTTTGGGATATTACATTCCTGAAGGGAATGGAGATAAAACAACCTCCATACAAGTGAATGGTTCGGGAGCTGGTGAATTGACGCTGAATGCTCCCAACCCAGGGAAGGTCCGCGCTGAAAAAAAGGTGACAAAAGTGCTTCTGAACCGGGGCAGCAACTCCATCCAACTCTTACGAGGATGGGGATACTATGGCATTGAGTATATAAAACTGGATCATGTCGATCCCAACATATCCAAACAGGATATAAAGATGGACACAATAAGTAACTCTAAAGCAACTCCGCAAGCGAAGGCACTCTTGAATTTTATGACCAGCCAGTATGGAAAGAATATAATTTCAGGACAGCAAACACTAGAAGATGCGAAGTGGATCTACAAGCAGACAGGAAAACTCCCTGCGCTGGTCTCCAGTGATTTGATGGATTATTCTCCATCCCGTGTAGAAAACGGAAGCACCTCAAACGAGGTGGAGAAGATGATTGAATGGTACGAACGTGGAGGAATAGTGTCATTAAGCTGGCATTGGAATGCCCCGAAGGGAATAGGCGGCAACGAACCGGGACGCGAATGGTGGCGAGGTTTTAATACCGAGTTCACGTCCTTCGATGTAGAATATGCCCTGAATCATCCGGAATCGGAAGATTACAAGCTTTTAATTCGAGACATTGATGCCATCGCTGTTCAGTTGAAGCGGTTGCAGGATCATAACATTCCCGTACTTTGGAGACCGCTGCACGAGGCAGAGGGCGGCTGGTTTTGGTGGGGAGCCAAAGGGCCCGAACCTGCCAAAAAATTATATAGACTAATGTACCAACGTTTGACCGATCACCATCAGTTAAACAATCTCATTTGGGTATGGAACTCTGTGAAGGAGGAGTGGTACCCGGGCGATGATATGGTCGACATTGTAAGTGTCGACGTTTACAATCCAGCGGGCGATCACAGCCCGAACATTTCCAAGTATGATGATCTTTTGTTTTTGAGCAAGCACAAAAAGCTTGTAGCGCTCGCAGAAAACGGACCTATTCCGGATCCTGATCTGCTGAAGACTTACGGCGCACATTGGAGCTTTTTCAATACCTGGACTGGAGATTATCTGCGCGACGGAAAAACGAATACAAAGGAATATTTGAAAAAGGTATACAATCATGACAACGTAATCACGCTAGATGAACTTCCCGAAGGATTGTATGGCAGTCCCTAAATCGAAGTGGAATAGATTTTATTATTGAGCAGAAACAATCTAGTTTAACAGGAGTGAATCATGTAATGGCTATTTATATTAACGAGTCACAGCATATTTTTCATATGCAATCCCGTGTAACCAGTTATGTTATTCAAATCATAGACGGCTATCCGTTACTGGTATATTGGGGGCAACGATTGTCCGAGAAAGGAAACCTTGAAAAACTTGTACCAGGTCTGGAAAAAACGGAGCTAGGCTCCATGCCTCATGAATATCCGCAATATGGAACAGGTGACTTCAGGTCGCCTGCCTATCAAGTTCAACTTGAAGACGGGAGCCGCATTACAGAGCTTCGTTATAAAGGGTACGCAACAAAGGCAGGTAAACCAGCACTTGAAGGCTTGCCATATGTGTATACGGAAACGGACCATGAAGCAGATACCTTGGAGCTGGAATTGGAGGATGCATATGCAGGACTGACCGTTCTTCTAAAATATTGCATCTTCAGGGATGGAGCTATTACCAGGTCAGTTCAATTTAAGAACAACGGTCAACGCACGATCAAACTTTTACGTGCGCTTAGTGCCAATGTTGATTTGTATGGTAAGAGCCATTATGAGTTGCTATACCTTGCGGGTCATTGGGCACGAGAGGCGCATCTTCAACGCAGGCCCCTGGGCCCAGGAGGTACTAGTCTTGGGAGCAGACGTGGAATGAGTAGTCATCAGCACAACCCTTTTGCGGCTGTCGTTAGCCCTGAAGCCGATGAGGATCATGGGGAGGTCTTTGCGGTAAATCTGGTGTATAGCGGTAATTTTCACGCCGAAGCTGAAGTGGATGCTTTTGGTGTCGTTCGTTTGAGCATTGGAGTGAATCCGTTTGATTTTGGTTGGATGCTTCCTCCCGGCGAATCCTTCCAAACCCCTGAGGCTGTATTGGTATATTCAAATGAAGGGATCGGAGGCATGTCCCGAATCTATCATCGACTATACCGGAACCGTTTATGCCGCGGCGTGCATAGGGACAAGGAGCGACCGATTCTCGTGAACAATTGGGAGGCAACTTATTTTAATTTCACTGCAGAGAAGATTGAAGCGATTGCCGAGGCAGGCTCTCAACTGGGGATTGAACTGTTGGTGCTTGATGACGGCTGGTTCGGCAAACGTGACAGCGATAATTGTTCGCTCGGAGACTGGGTTGAAGATCGGAGAAAGCTTCCTAATGGCCTGCGTGATTTGGCGGAACGGATTCAACGTCACGGATTGCAATTTGGTTTATGGTTTGAACCTGAAATGATCTCACCCGACAGTGATCTGTACCGGAAGCACCCCGACTGGTGTCTGCACGTTGAAGGCCGCCGCCGGACGGAAGCCCGCTGGCAATTGGTATTGGATCTTTCACGGCCGGAAGTTCGTGATTATTTGTATGATGCACTGGCTGAAATCTTCACCAATATATCTGTTTCTTACGTAAAATGGGACATGAACCGCGCGTTGACCGAAATTGGTTCCGCAACGGCTTTACCGGAGAATCAACAGGAGATTGCACATCGGTACGTGCTTGGGCTCTATGAACTTTTAAATAAACTGACGACTGCATTTCCGGAAATTCTATTTGAAAGTTGTTCCAGCGGTGGAGGTCGATTTGATCCCGGAATGCTCTACTATATGCCGCAGACTTGGACAAGTGACAACACGGATGCCGTGGAACGCTTAAAAATACAATACGGGACCAGTTTGGCTTATCCCGTCAGTACCATCGGAGCTCATGTCTCCGCCGTGCCGAACCATCAAATCCACCGCGATACCTCGCTTAAATTCAGAGGTGACGTTGCGATGTCGGGGAACTTTGGCTATGAACTTGATCTGACCAAATTCACGGATGCCGAAAAAATCCAGGTGAAGGAACAGGTTGCCATGTACAAAGAACATCGTTCTCTCATACAACAGGGTGATCTATTTAGACTTCGGAGTCCTTTTCAAGGGAATGAAACATCCTGGATGTTCGTTTCGGACAATCGATGCGAAGCTATCGTATTTTACTTTCGAGTTTTAGCTAAGCCAAACCCTGCTTCTGATATGCTTCAGCTCAAAGGATTGGATCATTCGTATACTTATGAGGTGAGTGGAGAGAGTGGACACATGGGATCTTTTGGCGGGGATCGTTTAATGCAAGCAGGCTTGATTATCCCTCAACTTACAGGAGACTATAACAGTGTATGGTTCAGATTAAGCGTTATTCAATAAATATGGCGATGCCAGAAGCATTCTCTAAACGTTAACTTTCAATGATTCAATGATAAAAATTCTCTGCATTGGTTTACTGCAGGGGATTTTTATTATACCAACTTATGAAAATAAATTATATTTTTCTGAAAATAGTAAGGATTTTTGAATGAAATCATAATAGATCTCCGATATGTCGCCAAAATAACAATCGTTTTATGATGAAAGAGGAAAGGGGGGAATGAAATGAAAGCGATAACAGAAGAGAGAAGGTTCCGCACGCGCAAACACAAAAATTCGCAAAAGTGGAAAGTCTTTAAGAATCAAAAATATTTGTACATGATGTCATTTCCGTTTGTGATTTGGGTGTTTGTATTTCAGTACTTGCCTCTGTGGGGATGGACGATGGCATTTCAAAACTACAGACCAGGCAAAGGGTTTTTCGATCAAAAATGGGTTGGATTCGACCATTTCCAAGCACTGTTTCAGGATGAGCATTTCTATTTGGTGCTAAGAAATACGCTGGCAATGAGTCTTATGGGGCTTGTGGCTGGGTTCGTGTTTCCTGTATTGTTCGCAGTGGTTCTAAACGAGGTACGGGTTCAGTTTTTGAAGCGTTTCGTACAGACTGTTTCTTACCTGCCTCACTTCGTGTCATGGGTCGTGGCCGCCGGAATTGTCATCAAAATGATGTCAACGGACGGAGGCGCGATAAACGACTTGCTCTTGGGGCTGAATTTGATTGACCAACCGATACAATTTATGGCCAAGGGGCAACTGTTCTGGGGAATAGTGACCGGAGCCGATGTTTGGAAGGAGACAGGTTGGAACGCCATTATCTATTTGGCTGCCATTTCGGGGATTGGTCCTGAACTGTATGAGGCAGCAAGGGTCGATGGTGCCAGTCGTTTGAGACAAATATGGCATATCACACTCCCTGGCATCAGGCCAACCATTATCGTACTGTTTATTATGTCGATTGGCCATCTCGTTGGAATCGGATTTGAAAAGCAATTCTTGCTAGGCAATCACTTGGTTAGCGACTATTCCGAAGTGTTGGATCTGTATGCGTTGAACTACGGTTTATCCATGGGGAGATATTCTTTCGGTACTGCTATTAGTATCTTCAATTCGGTCATCAGCGTGATTTTGCTGTTCGTCGTGAATGGACTTTTTAAAAAATTCGCTAACGAAAGCATTATGTAAGGAGGAGGAACAGACATGGAAGCATCCGAGCCGACAACTTCTTCCGTCACACCCAAACGACCGAAGATAGGCGCAAAATCTCCCCAAGACTTGATATTTGACACCTTTGTTTATGTATTCATTGGAATTGTTACAATCGCGACGCTATATCCCTTTTTGAATGTACTCGCCATTTCCTTCAACGATTCCGTAGATACTGTTCGAGGCGGTATTTCAATTTTCCCTAGACAATTCACTTTGGAAAATTATAAGCTCATCTTTAGTTATGAAGGATTGATCACGGGTTTCAAAATATCGGTGCTTCGAACTCTAATAGGAACACTGGCAGGTCTTGTAAGCGGATCGATGGTTGCTTATACACTTGCTCGTAGAGAATTTCAGGGAAGGCGGTTTGTCTCCGTATTTCTGGCAATCACAATGTATGTGTCGGGCGGTTTGATTCCGGGTTTTATCTTGATCAAGAATCTGGATCTGATCAATACATTCGCCGTTTATATTTTGCCAGGACTCGTAAGCGCCTTCAATATATTCATCATCCGTTCGTTCATCGATGGAATTCCTTATGCTCTGCAAGAATCGGCCAAGCTTGATGGGGCGAACGATTTCACCATTTACTGGCGTGTCATACTCCCGCTTACCAAGCCTGCTCTTGCTACGGTAGCCTTGTTCCTTGCTGTCGGGCAATGGAATTCTTGGTTTGATACGTACCTTTATAATGGTTCCAATGACTCCCTAACGACCTTGCAGTATGAGCTTATGAAAGTGCTTCAGAGTACCACCACAAACTCGAACAATATACGTGGGGAAAACATGTCGCAACTGATGTCACAAGTATCTCCTGATGCTGTTAAAATGGCGATTACCATCATCGCAACAGTGCCTATTCTCATTGTTTATCCTTTCTTGCAGAAGTACTTTGTAAAAGGCATGACACTGGGTGCTGTCAAAAGCTGATGAGACACTAAACGTAAATGACTTTGTATCCAGGAGATATGTTGTAGACCTGGTTATCTGAAATTATCTGAATCATGGGGAGTGTTAGTTTTTATGAAAAAGCGAACCCGAAAAACGGCAGTAACACTACTTTCAGCTGGTCTTTTACTCAGTCAGCTCGCAGCCTGCAGTGGAAGTGGTGGTGGGGAATCAGCAAGTCAAGATGGCTCAAAACCTATCACACTTACTTATTTTTCAGAGGATGGAAGTCCTAACTGGAACAATATGAATGACCGTATAGGAAAAGTCATCACAGAGAAAACAGGCGTCGTTTTGGATGCTGAATTCGCAGTGGGTGACCCTGTGCAGAAAGTATCCATCATGGCTGCCACCGGTGAAGTTCCCGATCTCATAGCTGCAAAGGCTGATCTTGGCAAGCTAGTGGATGTAGGTGCAGTTCTTGACCTGACGGACCTGATTGAAGAACATGCTCCCAATATTAAAAAGATGCTTGGCGATAAGATTGTTCGTGCCAAATATAGTTTGGAGGATCAAGCCATTTATGCCATTCCGACTTGGTCTGCTATCGATGAACGTAAATTCAAAGCCGACGGCGGTTTTCAGCTTCAGCATCGCGTTGTAAAAGAAGCTGGTTATCCCGAAATTCGTACGGTAAAGGATTATGAGAAGGTTATTACGGACTATTTGGCTAAACACCCAACAGATGAAAACGGTAACAAAAATGTCGGGCTTACCATTAATGCGGATGACTGGCACATGTATCAGGTGACGAACATGGGATTTTTTACGACAGGCGCTCCGGATGATGGAGAATATTTTGTGGACCAAGAAACATTCGACGTAACCTATCATTTCCGCCGTCCAGAGGAGAAGGAATATTTCCGCTGGTTGAACCATATGAACGATATAGGTTTATTGGATAAGGAAAGCTTCGTCCAGAAGACGGATCAATTCAAATCCAAGGTTTCATCTGGACGAGTGCTTGGCCTGATCGACCCTGCATGGGACTATGGCGACGCACAACAGGCATTGAAGGCTGCAGGTGAATTTGACCAAACCTACGGACATTATCCAGTAACGTTATCTGAGGAGTATAAGGATACAAATTTCTGGTCCGCTGGTTTTGACGGAGGATATGGTATTGCAATTTCCAGTGAATGCAAGGACCCTGTAGCTGCGATCAAATTTTTGGATTACCTCGCTTCGGAAGAAGGACAGGTTCTGATGAACTGGGGGATTGAGGGACAAGATTACGTTGTAGAGAATGGAAAAAGAACCGTACCGAAGGAAGTTCAAGAAAAGATGGATAGCCAAGGCAGTGCTTACATGAAAGAATCGGGTCTCGGCCTGTATTGGAACCTATCGGTTCATTATGGTGACGGAATTGAGGACTCTACAGGCAATTATTTTACGAAAACGAACAGTGATCTTTTAACGGCAACCTACAGTGAGCCCGAAAAAGAAGCGTTGGCTGCTTACAAAGTCGAGCACTGGAGAGATCTTTTTCCAAAAGAAGAAGAGTTTCCTGAAAGAAAAGCGGGCGCGGTCTACAATATTGCTTTGCCAAGCGATAGCCAGGCTACAATTCTAATGGCTAAGATGAAGGATATTACATGGAAACGAATTCCTGAAGCTGTTATGGCCAAACCGGAAAATTTTGATAAAATCTGGGATGAGTACATGGCCGAGTTGGAGAAGGCAGGAGTAGAAGAGATGGAAGAGGCTTTTGGCCAATATGTGAAAGACCGCGTTAAACTGTGGAGTGGTCAATAACCATTCAAATGTGAATAGACAGAAAGGCAGGATAAAATGAAACCGATACCATGCAATCCTAATGCATCTGAAGAAGTACGATCTGTGCTCAACTATTTCCACGAGATTCAAGGGAATGGCATCATTACGGGACAGCACACACAGACCCTAGCGCAAGATGAATTGAACTACATTCATCAAGTAACGGGGAAGAGTCCAGCACTATGCGGCTTCGAGCTTCTTGGTTATTCTCCAAACATCAATTATGAAGATAGTGGTGAAGATTGTTTACTGGAAGTATCAGAGAATCAGGATACGCTGCAAAAAGCTTGGGAATGGACGCAGGAAAAAAGAGGCTTGCTTACGTTCACATGGCATTGGTTTTCTCCGCTTGGCGGACGAGATAAGAGTTTTTACACGGAACATACGGACTATAATGTAAGGAAGGCCATTGTAGAAGGGACCCAAGAACACAAAGCCTTGTTGTCTGATATGGATCACATGGCCGACATTCTCCGGGAATTCAGGGATAAGCGCATACCAATCTTGTGGAGACCCTTTCATGAATCGGAAGGAACCTGGTTCTGGTGGGGCAGCCAAGGTCCGGCTATTGCCAAAGAGCTGTACCGGATCATGTATAATCGGTACACGAATTATCATGCGTTGAATAATTTGATTTGGGTATGGAATTCACCGTTGGCTGAAGGCTATGTTGGGGATGACGTGGTTGACATTATTTCCAGGGATATGTATCCCCCGGCTCACCAACATACTGATTTGCGAGAGGAGTATGAGGAACTAGTTCGGGTCACACAAACACCCAAATTTGCTGCTATCGGGGAGATTGGTCCTATTCCGAGTGTCAAAAGCTTGTCCACCTCGCGTATTCCATGGCTCTGGTTTATGACTTGGTCCCAGGACTTTGGTAAAACAGAGAAGTTTACAACCAATGAGGAGCTGCGTAGCGCATATCATTCTGACTATGCCATTACACTTGATAAACTGCCAAAGCTCTATTGATACCTGAAGAATTTAAGAGAACTTTTCATGAAAAGTCGCTAAATTATTAGCGGCTTTTTTGTATTGAGGAATTAAGTTCCTGTCCGAAGCCGATGAGAAGAAGAGCTATCGCTTAAATCATTCGGTTTGGCAGTATCACATCAATTGGATCGGATATTTTACCACCGGGATATTGGATGATGCTCTGCGAAAAAAACAAAGCGGCGGCAGCATTTTTATTCCTGAAGAAGGCCGGCCAGTTATGAATCTTTGTTAACCGGAGCTTAAACGCCCCGGTTTTATTGTAAACCAAGAAGTTTTAAGGATGTATTACAAGGTGATAGCCTTCCTAACCCGTCATCTTCTAAGGATGCTCAGTCAGACTGGACAAAGGAACGGTCATTTCCTGCTCCGAGTTTCCGATCGGATAGATTCGAGCCGTCTCATCCTCATTAACATGCTGGATAAAGATAGGGGCATCCTGGTAGGTTACATTTTTCATAATGGCCGATTCCGAAATTTCAATCGCTCTTTGTTTGTTCATGAGAGTTCTCCTTATTCTGAATGCTCGTTCGATTGATTCAGATGACGGTGGGTGGCTTTTTTTATTTCTTGGTCGAGTTTCGATTGTCCTTGAATTTCTGCCGCAGCCTCCATCTGATTATTCAGCTGATGTTCAATCTGCCCGATTCCATGCGTTTCCTGTTGTTGTTTGCTCTTAGCCAAAACGATCCCTCCATGTAGTGATTTCTTTAATATACTTCCGCATCACTACATTGCACCAAACAGTTAGAGCTTATGCAAAAGTTTTTCTTGTACTCTGATTTGATTGCCTTGGCGTTACATTTGATATGAGAAAAATGAACTGTTTTACAGAAAGAGTGAGCCGCTTGGAAAGTAGGTGTTCAAGTGTCCGTTACGTCTTGTTTAGTTTTTCATAACTTATAGAGTTGGAAGATTTGAATAAAGACAGATTTTAAGAGGAGGCGGAAACATGAGTAGAAAAGTTGTGATTGAAATTAACTTCAACAACTACGGTTTCGACCCGCAGCGTCTGACGAAGGTATGGTTGGAGCGGAGAATGGACATTTTTCGCAGGTTTACCCTGAACTGTCTCAAGGCACAGACGAATCAGGATTTCCTGACCGTAGTGAAGCTCTCCAAGGAATCAGGAGAGTTGATGCAGGAAATTTTGGCAGAGCAGGAACCATTGCCGGCCAATATCCGTTTTGGTACGCATATCGAGAGCGTTCGCGCCATACTCGCCTTTGCAGAAGGGCATGAAGACATCTATATTGCCAGACTGGATTCAGATGACATGTACCACAGAACGTTTGTCCAGCAGCTTTATAGCGTGGAGCCAAAGCCAGACACGATGGCACTAATCAATCAGAACGGGTATCTGTGGGACAGCGTTAATAATGAGATGGCACCAACGTTCCACCGTTCACCCCAGTTCTATGTGTATCTGTATAAAACGGAGCAATACGCCTCAGGATACCGCGTCAAGTTACCTGGCAGAGGTACTCATGGGAATGTCATCGATCTACCACATGAGCTGCTTTCTCCTCGCAATTATATCAATGTCGTTCATTCCAGCAATACCTCGGTAAAAAAGGTCCCACTTAAAGACCGGCTGAGCGAAAGCGAGATTGAAGAGGTATTACGGGAATTCATGATCTGACAAGAACGCCTTGTCCGTATATGGTTTCATACTTCCAAGCAATATATCCATTGCAGGTCTACCGAAAAATCATATACTATTTTACATCCTACTTGATCCCTGAAACAAAGGAGGGCCAAGCGCATGTCTAAGGAAAAAAAACTCATTGTAGAAATGCTTTTTAATAACTGGGGAGCGACAGCGGATCGACTAACCCCGACCTGGATAGAATACAGAATGGATTTATTCATGAAATATGCATTCAAGAGCCTGCTCATTCAATCTTCTCAGGATTTTACCTGCTACGTGCTGTATGATCCGAAGTCAGAGAAGCTTATACAAGAGATACTAAACAAGTATCCTCCGCTGCCTTCAAACATCGGTTTTGTAACACCCAAAGAATACCAGTCTCATATAATCCAAGATATTGTAGAGTTCAAGTATTTGTACCGAGTGTATCTGTCCAGTGACGATATGTATCACCAAGATTTTATCAGAAGGCTGCACGCCTATAAACCTCAAAAAGACACGGTTGCCTTGGTACCGCAATACGGTTACATCTACGACTCGGTACAAAAGCGACTGGGGAAATTTTTTTTCTGGCTTCCAAGCTACGGTGTCACAATTATCAATGTGGATGAGTATTTGAAAGGACAAGCGGCCCGTTATACCTGGCGCGATGCATACAAGGTTCCCAGGGAATTCATTCATATCAAAGAACCAATCTGGATTAATCATATTCATGGACAGAACACAGGAACAACTTTTGACAACGTACTAACCTGGAAAATAGCAAATGTCCATGATGCTTGTACGTTGGAGCCTTGGAATAACAGTAAACAACCTAAAGCTGCTTTCGGTCCTGAGATCACAGAGCCAAATGAGATCGAACAGATCCTGAATCGCTTTTTCTAATGACGCTACTTTACCCACTGCCATAATGACTGTGCATTAGATAATGCTGCACCCAATGTGCTCCAAAAATCAATGAACGTTATAAATTCTAATCGTGTCCAAGTCGCCTGAATGGCGACTTTTTTGAGGTGGAAATGGTATTTGATTAGTTGAATGGTAAAGTGAATAAGGGAGATCCGGACCTACTAAAACGCACAGGCTGTTTTTTGTATCATTGCATTAATTATTTTTCATTACATTAATTACGGGCTGGATGATGAGGTACCGGTATATTTCCCTTTAGTCCAATGCATGAAAGCGTTTGACTTATTTGAATATCAATCTATAATTATGAAAGTAAATTGGACTTGAACGTGTCGCAGCAGAGTGTCCTAGTTTGTGTCCGCCTGAATGGATTGAAATGCCGACGAGCTTCAAAATGGCCGAGGCCTATGGGGAAAACGATAATCGGTATAGCTGTATGATATTCACAGCAAGCTTCCATAACCAGGGGGCTTGCTGTTTCATTTTAGAAGGAGAATAGGTCAGAATGACACTTAAAAAAAGAATCTTTTTACTGTTCTTTCTCAGTGCGTTTATCCCCTTTATCAGTATATTTGCGATATCTTACTATACCATCGACTCCATTTTCGCAAATAAGATCGATGATGGCATCCGCAGCAATTTACAGCAGGTGACATCTTCATTGGAGAATTCGATCACCAATCTGAATCACGTTACGCAGCAATTGTCTTACAGGGGTACTATAGGCAAAAGGCTGGATGAATTCTTGAAACCGTCTTCTGATATTTTCGAATTGATCGAGGCCAGGGACGAATTAAAAAGCGAGTTAAGTGTTGTCACATTTACCAATCCGAATATCGGTTTGACCTTATATTATTTCCAGAAAGAGGGCAATACGCAGTTCGGCAACTTTCCGATCAAGGATCGTTTTTCTCCTGAATCTTTGCCTGTGCTCTTCCAAACGTATGGCATCAAATACTATGGTCCTCATATCAGCATGAATCGGTTCGATGACCAACTCGTTCTGTCTGCTATGCGAAAAGTACAACTGCCTGAAAGGGATGACGTGTACATTTACGTAGAATCCGGCTTTCGCCTTACACAGGATGTCTTGGCTTACAATCAATACAATGGCGCTTTATCTCATCTGATTCTGGATGGTGAAGGTAACATTGTGTACAGTGAAATACCCGAAGCCATGAAGGTCGGGGAGAATTTCACAAGCTTAACGGCCGCCCCTGCCAAGGACGGAATATCCCGTGGGTATCACTGGTTTAAGGAGGATTCCTCACAGAAATGGAGTGTTGTATCGGTCATTTCGCAGGCGCAATATCAACAGGAGAAAAACCAGTGGTTGCTTCAAATATTGCTGGTTGCTTTATTTTTCCTCGGCTTTACCGTATTTCTTGCTTGGCTCCTGTGGAAGATGGTCTACAAACCACTCGGCCTGTTCCACTCAGAAATCAATGGGATGTCCAAAAATCCGCAAACGACAGGGAGCCGAGCTCGCACTCAGATTCCCGAATTTGATTTTTTGTTGGGTGAATTTTCAAATATGCAGCATCAAATCGGCGACCTCTTCAAGGAAGTGCAGCAGAAAGAGAAGATTCGTGCAGACCTGGAAGTGGAAAAACTGCTCTATCAGATTAATCCGCACTTTCTGATGAATACGCTGGATACGGTGCACTGGCTGGCCGTCATGAACGGACAAGGGGAGATCGACAAGCTGGTGCAGTCATTAAACAAGCTGCTCTATTACAATTTGGGCAAATTAGGTCAAGTATCCACGATGGAAGAGGAAATTGATGCGTTAAGGCAGTATCTGATTTTGCAGCAGATTCGATATGACTTTGAATTTGACGTCCGCATTACTGCAGATGAGCAAGTACTTCAAATTCCTGTGCCCCGCTTTATTCTGCAACCGCTGGTTGAAAATTCGCTTTATCATGGATTGAGTGATGAAGGTTTTATTCAAATTGAAGTTACCTGTACTTCAACGTTGAACATTATGATACAAGATAATGGTGCTGGCATGACGGAGGAAACCATTCATAAACTGCTGAACAATCGGGTAGCTGAACAACAAAAAGTAGGGATGGGCATCGGACTAAATTACGTTCACCGCATGTTGAAGGCACAGTACGGCGATCAAGCACAACTGATAATCGAGAGTGAGTTGGGAACGGGGACAAACATATTGCTCATATTGCCTATTAAAGGAGAAGATATCTCGGCATGATTAAGGTATTGATTGTGGATGACGATAAGCTGGTACGCAAAGGCATTAGCTCTGCAATGCCATGGAACGAGTTCAACATGGAGGTTGTAGGGGAAGCAAGCAACGGAGCGAAAGCACTGGACTTCCTAAAATCCCAACCGGTCGATCTAATGTTGACAGATCTTGCGATGCCAGTAATGTCAGGGATTGAACTGATGCGGGCTGCGAGGCAGCTCTATCCTAAACTTCATATCGTTGTGTTGACGCTGCATCAGGACTTCGATTATATCCAGGAAGCGCTCAGGCTGGGTGCCATCGATTATATTGCCAAAGTCCAGTTGGAGAAAGAGCAATTCGAACATGTTCTGCATCGGATACATACGCGAATTGACGGGTTGACGAACATTAACCCAAGGATGCCTTCTCAGAATGAAATTAATGTCCATTATCAAAATGTGTATGCACTTGTTTCACAGGACCACAAATCAGATCAAAAGTGGCCATTGGAGCTGACTTCCCAAGGAGATGAGATAAGATGGGAGGTTGAGCGGAATAGCTGGATGTGGGCAGCACCCCAGTACGGAGAGGAACAATTGTTTAATCAATTAAAGGAATCCCTGGATCAAGTCCCCCAAAGTACGTTGTTGGTTTTGTCTGATGTACAACAGCGAACGTGGTCGCAAATCAAAGACTGGATTATGAATTATACAGAGACGTCTTTATTCTATGCGTACAACCCCCATGAGCAAGTCATTGCCGTTTCAATGAATGAGGAGTACACATTTTCAAAAGAACCGCAGGATGAGGACATTGACCGGATAAAGAAAAGTTGGTTCCAAACACCATGGGCCCACCATGACAGTTACTACAACCAACTCATTGAGCAGTTCAAATCATTACAATTACGTAAAGGTCAATTGATGGGATTGCTGTACTCGATCGTGATGGAGTGGAACCACCTTTTTGCCCGAACTACGCTTGGAAAAATCTCAATGATCCATTCTTTCGAGTCCTGGTACGAGGTTGAAGAATGGATTAAGCAGACTGCTGCAGGCATTCGAAAGTCCGATGAAAAGACTGCCTATTCACAGGAAATCATCGATGCAGTGAAAAAAGCAGTAATGATCATGCAGCATGATATGGAGCAGGCGTACACAGCTTCTGGCCTCTCTCAACAACTCAACATCAGCCGAAGCTATTTTAGCCAATGTTTCAAAGATCTGATGGGGAAAACCTTTAATGAGTACTCCCGGTTCATCCGGGTCGAGAAATCCAAAGAGTATTTGCTCAATACGAACAACACGATTTTTTGGATCGCGGAGCGAGTGGGTTATACGGATGAGAAATATTTCAGCCGGATTTTTCGGGAGCTAACAGGTCATCTGCCAAGCGAGTATCGACAGCTAGGCAGATGAATTAAATAGCAGACATTTTTCAATGTTCGAACAGCCATAAATTGAAGGCAGTAACCGCATTTCATAATGATCGTTGATCGTTGCAGACCCTCATGTTAATGATATGCGAGACATTTTATTGCTTTTTGATAAATTAAGGCCGACAGTTTCCTGTTTTAGGAGCTGCCGGCTTTAATTTTCGATCAAGTATAAGGAGAGATAGACGAATGTAAGTCAGCAGGTAGGATAAATGCTCACCAGTTAACCATGCATCAGGGGACCGCTTGAAAACAGTAACCATTTCTCTATCCAAACGGACGTACAATCCCTATCTCGATTGGTGCTCACTTCAATTTATAATGAAAGCGTAAACAAAAATTTGATATCAGAATAAGGGGAATCGAATTAGATGAGAACAAAATGGTCCATGAAAAGCAAAGTGTTGACGAAACGACTGGCCGTACTGTCGATGTCTGCCTTAATGGTTGCAGCCCTCGCGGCATGTGGAGGCTCTTCCAATCCTCCTACTGCTGAGGAAGCAGGCAAGTATGAGGTAACGCCGGGAGATCCGTTCAGTGCCTATAAAGACCAAATCACGGTAACCATGGGTCGCGTAACCACAGCTAACCCGAAACTGCCAGCTGGAGATACCTACGAGAACAACGCGTATACTCGACTGGTCAAAGACACGTTTAACGCTCAGATTACAGATCAATTTGAAGCCAATGGGGAAGATTATAGCCGTCAAGTTTCGCTCGCCATCGCATCCGGGGAATTGCCAGACATGATGCGCGTCGATTCCAAAGATGAACTGAAAGAATTGGTGGATAATGACCTGATTGAGGATCTGACGGCCATTTACGATCAATATGCCACGGATAACATCAAGCAGATTTACGATTCCTATGATGGCCGTGCATTAGACAATGCGACGATCGATGGACGTTTGATGGGCCTTCCGGCGACTTCCCTGGATTCCGCACCAACGATGGTTTGGGTCCGTCAAGATTGGCTGGATCTGCTGGGGATTCAACTGGATGCAGATGGAGACGGCGCCATCTCGCTGGATGAAGTGGAGAAAACAGCGCTGGAATTCCTAAAAAGAGATCCAGGCCAATCCGGGAACCCGGTAGGTATTCCATTTGTAAACACGATGAATACAACAGATTATAATGGGTCTGCTTATACCATGCTGGGTGTTGCCTCAACCGAAGGGGCGTTCCCGCAATATTGGATGAATGGGGAAGACGGCAAAATCGTGTATGGTTCCACGACAGAAGAAACGAAGCAAATGCTGGGGATCATGGCGGATTGGTTCAAGAACGGCATCATTGACCCGCAATTTGGTACCCGTACGTTTGATGATATTACCGCACTCTACGCCAATGGCCAAAGTGGTATTGCTTTTGGACCATGGCATATCCCTGACTGGGGACTGATTAGTGCGAAGCAGATGGATAAAAATGCGAAATTCTCGGCTTATACGCTGGAGGATGCAAACGGTAAGGTCAACGTGGCTCACGCCAATCCATCCAATCAGTTTATTGTGGTGAGAAAAGGATATGAGCACCCTGAACTGGCCGTTAAAATTGTAAACCTGTTCTACGATAAACTGGCCAATGATAAAGATGTTGCAACGACCATGCCGGAAGCTGCCAACTATCAGGAAACCGGAGTAGACGGTTCCACGAGACCTTTCAATATCGAAGTCAACTCGGCTACATCGCTGCTGGATGATTACTCCGACGTCGTTCGCGGCATTAAAGGAGAGATTGGCCTGGATGAGGTTCGTACAACCGAATCGAAGAACAATATTGGAAGCATTAAAACCTATTTGAGCGACATGGATACAGATGACGTGACTGCTTGGTCCAAATATCATTCGCGGATCAACGGAGTTGGACTGATCGACAAATTGACAAAAGAAAACAAATTCGTATGGATGACACCTGCTTTCTCTGGAACTACACCAAGCATGAAGCAGACGTGGGCCAATCTGACGAAGCTCGAGCAGGAATCGTTCATCAAAATCATAACGGGTTCAGAACCGCTCGATTACTTCAATACATTCGTCAGCAACTGGAAGAAACAAGGCGGCGATCAAGTCATTCAGGAAATTGAAGACGAAATCGCATCGAAACAATAGACATCCATGAACAGGAGGAGGGCTGCGGTAAGCAGCCTTTCTTCAGGAAAGGGGCTCATCCATGAAACAGGAGAAATTGAAAGCAAGAGGCCGGCTAGGCCCAGGTGCCATGTACCATATGATGATGCTGCCGGGCATTTTGTTTTTGCTTGTATTCAGCTATGTTCCAATGGTCGGCATCATTACTGCGTTTCAGGACTATATACCGGCCAAGGGCATGTTCGGCTCCGAATTTGTAGGGCTGAAACATTTTATTTATATGTTCAAGCTGCCGGATATCGCGCAGGTCGTCAGCAATACATTGATAATTGCGATTGGCAAGATTCTGCTCGGAACGATGATGGCGATCATTTTTTCCGTTTTGTTAAATGAAATTCGTATCAAATACGTAAAAAAATCCGTGCAGACGATTGTTTATCTACCGCACTTTCTATCCTGGGTTGTACTGGCATCCGTCGTTGTCAACATGTTCAGTTTGGACGGAATCGTGAATCAGATGTTGGCGTTCTTTGGTCTGGAAAATATTAATTTCCTAGGCAGCAACACCTGGTTCCAACCATTGATTATAGGAACAGACGTGTGGAAGGAGTTTGGTTACAGTTCCATTGTCTACTTGGCGGCGATTACTTCGATTGATCCCGGTCTATATGAAGCGGCAGGAATGGATGGAGCCAGCTGGTGGAGAAAAGTATGGCATATTACGCTGCCGGGTATGCTGCCTATTATTCTGCTCATGGGCGTAATGAGCCTGACTAATATTTTGAGTGCCGGTTTCGATCAAATCTATAATCTGTATAATCCGGTGGTCTACGAATCGGGAGATATTCTGGATACTTATGTCTACCGGATCGGTCTCGTTGGGCGACAGTACAGCTTCGGTACGGCTGTTGGCTTGTTCAAGTCCGTGATCGGCATTGTTTTACTCTTGTCTGCCAATCAGCTTGCCAAAAAATATACGGACCGAAAAATATTCTAAGGAGGCCAAATCTGTGTCCTATTCTGCAAACTTCAAAGATCGAATTGGCCGGTTTGTCATCTATGCCATCGTCATCATGCTGGCATTGGTCTGCCTTCTTCCGTTATGGAATATCGTCGCCATTTCATTCAGCAGCAGCGAGGCGGTATCAGCGAATGCAGTAGGCCTCGTTCCGGTCAATTTTACAACAGCAGCGTACACGAAAATTATCGATGATGCACAGTTCTGGCGTTCCTTTGGCATATCTGTTCTACGTGTCGCACTTACTCTTGTGCTTAACATGATTCTGATTATTTTGATGGCATATCCGTTATCCAAATCGAAAAGGGAATTTAAAGGCAGAAACATTTATATGAATATCATGATTTTTGCCATGTTGTTCAGTGGAGGCATGATTCCGAGTTACCTGCTGATCAAAAACCTGGACATGCTGAATACGATATGGGCACTTGTTCTCCCAGGCGCTGTTCCGATATTCAGCGTCATCCTCGTGATGAACTTCTTCTCAGCTGTACCTAAAGCGCTTGAAGAAGCAGCGTTCATTGATGGAGCGAATCCTATTCAGGTATTGTTCAAAGTGTATGTCCCTGTGTCCATTCCTGCGCTGGCGACAGTCGCCTTATTCAGTATCGTGGGTACATGGAATGACTTCTTTAGTGGTTTGATCTACATGACCAAAGTCAGCAATTATCCGCTTATGACCTATATTCAGTCCCTTAACGTAAATATTGCCGATCTGCTTCAAGCCGGCACGAATTCCAGCGAGCTCAGCAACCTGACTGAAATTTCGAACAAAAACCTGAATGCAGCCAAAATCGTAGTCGCGGTCATCCCGCTATTGCTGATTTATCCGCTGCTGCAAAAATACTTTGTGACAGGCATCGTCGTAGGGTCGGTCAAAGAATAACGAGATACGGTGAGATGATGAAGATAAAACCACGTACTGTGTGATAGAGAGGTTGAATGGAGCATGGAAAATAAAAAATGGTGGAAAGAAACTGTGGTCTATCAAATATATCCAAGGAGCTTTCAAGATAGTAACGGAGATGGAATTGGCGACTTGAAGGGCATTGTGTCAAGGCTCGATTATTTGCAGGAACTCGGCATCGGTGCGATCTGGTTATCCCCCGTATGCAAGTCTCCTCAAGATGATTTTGGATATGATATTTCAGATTATCAGGACATCGATCCGATGTTCGGAACTCTGGAAGATATGGAAACGTTAATTCATGAAGCCGGAAAACGAGACATTCGCATCATTATGGATTTGGTGTTGAACCATACCTCGGATGAACACCCCTGGTTTCAAGAAGCCAAAAAAGGCAAAGACAATCCGTACCATGACTACTACGTCTGGAGAGATGGCGTGGAAGGAACACCTCCGAACGACTTGGGTTCCACCTTCGGTGGGTCAGCCTGGGAATGGGCGCCTGAGATCGGGCAATATTATTTGCATCTATTTTCCGTAAAACAGCCGGATCTCAACTGGGAAAATCCAAAAGTCCGGCAGGAAATATACAACATGATCAATTGGTGGATTGACAAGGGTGTTGGTGGTTTTCGACTTGACGTGATCGACTTAATCGGCAAAGAACCAGATTTGAAGATTACGGGAAACGGACCGAATTTGCACAAATATATCAAGGAACTGAGCAAGGAGACGTTTCAAAAAGCGGAAGACATGCTAACGGTTGGAGAAACATGGGGTGCTACTCCGGAAATCGCCAAACTGTACAGCAACCCGGACGGCAGTGAATTCTCAATGGTATTTCAATTTGAACATATCGGCTTGGATGAACAAGAAGGGAAAGGAAAGTGGGATCTTAAGCCTTTGGATGTGATGGCATTAAAAAAAGTGCTGTCCAAATGGCAGACAGAGCTTAAGGGCGACGCCTGGAACAGTTTGTTCTGGAATAACCACGACTTGCCTCGAATTGTTTCACGTTGGGGGAATGATGGAGAATACCGAATTGAATCGGCTAAAATGTTGGCCATCCTTCTTCATGGCATGCAAGGCACGCCATACATTTATCAGGGTGAAGAACTGGGCATGACGAATGTTCAATATCCTATTGAAGATTATCGGGATATTGAATTGCTCAACTTTTATAAGGAAAGAATGGAGACAGGTTATCCTGAACACAGCGTTATGGAGTCAATCTATGCCAAGGGACGCGATAACGCGAGAACACCTATGCAGTGGGATGCTTCCGATAACGCAGGTTTTACACAAGGGGAACCTTGGATTAAGGTGAATCCGAATTATACGGATATCCATGCCGAGCAAAGTTTGAATAACCCTGAATCCATATTCCATTATTACCGGAAGTTAATTCAATTAAGAAAAGATCATGAAGTCATTGTATACGGCGATTATGAGTTGATCTTTCCAGAGAATCAAGACGTGTTTGCTTACACCCGAACGTTGAATGGTACAAAAATTGTTGTTGTATGCAATTTTCAGGGTTATACGACCGAATTCCCGCTCCAGGAACAATTGGCTGAGACGAATCAGATGCTGATATCGAATTATCCAGGTGAATTGCCTCTGAACGAACTGCGTCCATATGAAGCGAGAATGTACCTTATGCATGCGTAGAAGAGGCAGAACCAATCTGGAGAAGCGAAGCATTCGCCTAATAGCTTTCTGAAGGAAAGCTGCATCGGAAGCATACGCTTAACACCGGATTTTCCCCTTAGAAAAGGGGAGTCAAAAAATCTGGGGATAACAGCGATCGGAAGATGGTACTGCGCTCGTAGTGCCCTTGTGTGATCGATTAGTGCAGTTTATATCGTGGTTGAGAAAGAAGGATTGCATCAAATGAAAAGAGTATGGTGGAAAGAAGCCGTAGCTTATCAAATCTATCCAAGAAGCTTTATGGATTCCAACGGGGATGGGATTGGCGACATTAAGGGGATCATTTCAAAACTGGATTATATCCAGGATCTCGGTATTGATCTGATATGGATCTGTCCGATGTATAGGTCACCCAACGATGATAATGGTTATGACATCAGCGATTACTGTTCCATTATGGATGAATTCGGCACAATGGCGGAATTCGATCAATTACTGAATGAAGTGCATCACCGCGGCATGAAACTCATCATGGACTTGGTGATCAATCATACAAGTGACGAACACCCGTGGTTTATTGAATCCAGAGCTTCGCTGGGTAACCCTAAACGAGATTGGTACATCTGGAGAGATGGAAAGAACGGCGAAGAACCTAATAACTGGGAAAGCATCTTTGGCGGTTCTGCTTGGGAATATGATGAAGTCTCCGGACAGTACTATCTTCATCTGTTCTCCAAAAAACAACCGGACTTGAATTGGGCAAATGAAGAAGTTCGGAAATCCATTTATGAAATGATGAATTGGTGGCTGGATAAAGGGATTGATGGTTTCCGTGTCGATGCGATCAGCCATATTCACAAAGAAGAGGGCCTTTTGGATATGCCAATTAAAGAAGGCTTCAAATACATCTCTTCTTTTGAAAAGCATATGAATGTCAAAGGAATTCAGCGATATCTGCAAGAAATGAAAGAGGAAACATTATCCAAATATGATGTTGTAACAGTTGGGGAAGCAAATGGAGTAAAGGTAGAGGACCAGGAAGATCTGTATGATTGGATATGTGAAGTCAGAGGGAAATTTAATATGGTCTTCCAGTTCGAACACCTTGACCTATGGAAAAACAGCACAGACAGGCAACTGGATGTTCCCAAATTGAAAAACGTCTTGACCAAGTGGCAAAAATCGCTGGAGGGCATCGGTTGGAATGCATTGTTTATTGAAAATCATGATCAGCCTCGCAAAGTTTCATCCTGGGGAAATGATGCGGAGTATTGGTATGAAAGCGCCACAGCGCTTGGAGCCATGTACTTTTTCATGCAAGGCACCCCATTCATTTATCAGGGGCAAGAAATAGGTATGACGAATGTGGCTTACCCTTCCATAGAGGATTATAACGACGTAGCTGATCGGAATTTATATCAGATCAAACGTGAAGAGGGGATGTCGCATGAGGAGATCATGAGCATCATTTGGGCTTCGAGTCGCGATAACTCCAGAACGCCGATGCAATGGTCTTCGTCAAAACAAGCAGGGTTTACCACCGGTACTCCATGGCTGAAGGTGAATGATAATTACGTCAATATTAATGTTGAGAAACAGCTCCAGGAACCACGTTCCGTCCTTCACTTTTATAAACAAATGATTCAGCTGCGAAAAGAACACGATACGTTGACATATGGTATTTATGAGCTTCTTATGCCGGATCATCCCAGTGTATTTGCATATACACGTACACTGGCAGACCAACAGGTGCTGGTAGTAATCAATCTTACTGGACAAGTCGTGGAGCTTGAGGAAGAAGAGTCTCGCTTCAATTTTTCAGAAATCTGGCTCACCAATTACGATAATGACAAGCTGCCAATGATTTTGCGACCATTCGAAACAATCGTTGGTTTAAGTAATCAAGTATAATTCGGAGATCCCTCTGATATCGAATGGAACAAACAGGAAAGTTTATCTCTAATCCCTGATGGAAGGTGAAGTGCACCCTAAGAATAGACATTGGAATAAACCCTTGGTTTATCCGATGAAATTTTGGGGTGCATTTTTTTTACGCCAACGGTTATTGGTGTACCTCATACAGGTCAGACGTAGACAAGATGGATGGTTGAATATTCATGTTTTCACTGTGTCCTCATAATTTTGGTATCGCTCTCAAAATAAATATTGAAACGTTTCCAACTTGATGTTATTATGATTTTCATAACAGAGCTAAGTGGGGGGTTAGATGTCAAGTATTAAAGATGTAGCCAGTCTAGCTGGCGTAGCTGTTGGAACCGTCTCCCGCGTCATTAACAACTCGGGAGCCGTAAAGCCTGATACACGCAAAAAAGTAGAGAAAGCCATAAAAGAGTTAAATTATTTTCCTAATGAAATCGCTCGTAATTTTAAGATGCAAAAATCAAAGACAGTAGCATTGCTCCTCCCCAGTATATGGAACCCTTTCTTTTCTGAACTGGCTTACTACATTGAAGATGAACTGGATCTCGAAGGCTTCAAGCTTATGCTGTGCAATAGCGGAGGCAAGCCGGAAAAGGAACTCTATTATCTGGATATGCTTCGGCAAAACAAAGTGGCTGGCATAGTCGGTATTACTTACAACGATATTGAAAGCAGTGTGAGGAATAACATCCCGATTGTAAGTATTGACAGACACTTTAACAAGAAAATCACCTGTGTGACCTCGGACAATTATGAAGGAGGACGTCTGGCTTTAAGGGAACTGGTCAAGGCAGGTGCCCGAAAACCGGCCTTTTTGGGAAGCGTCACTTCCGTCTTTAGTGAAACCATGAATCGCAGAAAAGGGTTCGTTGACGAGGCCGAAAAAATGGAAGTCGACTATGTGATCTATGAAAAGCCAGACCCCATTATGGACGACGATGCCTACTTTGACGAGTTCTTCAAAACGCATCCCGATGTGGATGGAATTTTCGCTATTACCGATTTACTGGCTGCCAACTACATTGACAGGGCAGGAAGGATGGGTTTTCGCGTTCCGGAAGATGTTAAGGTCATTGGGTATGACGGGATTCAGGATCATCCCTATTTCCATCCCATATTGTCCACCATTAGGCAACCTGTTGAGGAGATGGCACGAACGACAATCAGACTTCTTTATCAAAAATTCGAAGGGGTAACTTTGGAGAAGGAAGTATATCGATTGCCTGTGTATTTCAGACAGGGTGAGACTACTTAACTTATACAAATGATCGTTAGCGGTGATCTCCTCTAGCGATCAAAGTAAGACCCCGATTCAGTTATCTAATTAGTAGATGGATATGCAGCAGGGATGTTTTTTTAAACTTTAAGTTGGAAACGTTTCAATTAAAATTGGAAACGTTTCAATATATCAACAAAGAGAGGACATATGAGGGTGAATCCAAAAGACTCCGCGAGCTATCAACCCGGAAGCCAAGTGAAACGTAAAACGTGGGCTCGGGTCAAACGTGACTATGAACTGTATCTGTTTCTGCTGCCAATCATCATTATTTATGCCGTATTCAAGTACTACCCGATGTACGGGGTACAAATTGCCTTTAAGGACTTTTCACCAAGTCAGGGAATATGGGGGAGCGATTGGGTAGGTTTTCAGCATTTCATTGATTTTTTTGATTCCTATAACTTCTGGTCCATCATAACAAATACGCTATCGCTTAGCTTCCTGTCACTCCTATTCGGTTTCCCGGTTCCGATTATCATTGCGATCATGCTGAATCAGATGTTAGGCAAGCGGTATAAGAAATTTATCCAGACCGTCATTTATGCTCCGCATTTTATTTCTACGGTAGTGCTCGTAGGTATGCTCCATGTTTTTTTATCGCCCAACAGCGGTTTGGTGAATCACTTGATCACCTGGCTTGGCGGTGACCCAGTTCTCTTCATGGCGGACGAAGGATGGTTCCGACCCTTGTACATATTGTCAGGGATTTGGCAAGAGACGGGTTTCGCCACCATTATTTACCTAGCTGCATTAGCGGGAGTCAATCCGGAACTTCACGAAGCAGCAATTATGGATGGAGCGAGTAAATGGAAACGAGTATGGTACGTGGATATTCCAAGTATTTTACCGACAATCGTCATTTTGCTGATTCTCGCTCTAGGGAACATCATGAGCATTGGTTTTGAGAAGGCGTTTCTGATGCAAAACGATTTGAACTACGCCACTTCCAATATTCTTCCGACCTATGTTTATGAGATGGGGATTCAGAAAGCACAATACAGTTTTTCCACGGCAGTTGGACTGTTCAATTCCGTGATCAATATCATCCTGATTGTCACCGTCAACCGAATTGCCAAAAGATTGACAGAAACCAGCCTTTGGTAAAGGAGAGTTTAATTTGAATCAATTATTGAAAAGAAAAAGCAGAGGGGACATTTGGTTTGACGTGATCAACCTTGTTTTATTGAGCTTGATTATGCTTCTCGTGTTATTCCCGTTGTATTTTGTGTTGATTGCTTCATTCAGTGATCCAAATCAGATCTACTCCGGGAATGTTTGGTTGTTTCCAAAAGGGTTCACGTTAGATGGTTATATTCGAATTTTCAGCGATTCTTCGATTTGGATCGGTTATGCAAATTCCATTCTTTATGCGGGTGTAGGAACGCTGATTGGTGTAGCCGTTACCGTATTTGCAGCCTATCCTTTGGCTCGTAAAAATTTGATGGGCAAATCGGTAATCATGTGGTTTTTGATGATCACCATGTTTTTTAGTGGGGGGCTAATTCCCACATATCTGTTGATTAAGGACCTTCAGATGTTGGATACCATCTGGGCTCTAGTTATTCCAGGAGCCGGCAGTGTTTTCAATGTCATTATCGTGAGGACGTTTTTTCAGTCATCCATTCCGGATGAATTGTGGGAAGCGGCTTCAATTGACGGCTGCTCAAACACCCGATTTTTCTGGAGCATCGTAATGCCTTTGTCAAAATCAATCATTGCTGTCATGGTTTTGTACCATGTGGTTGGTTTCTGGAACGGTTTCTTCGATGCTTTGATTTATATGAATGATGAAAGCAAGTATCCACTTCAGCTGGTACTTCGCAATATCCTTGTCCAGAACCAGGTTAACTCCGGCATGATGGTGGATGTAGAATCATACGCGGCGAAGATGCGTGTTACTGAACTTATCAAATACGGTGTCATCATTGTATCCAGTTTGCCGCTGCTAATCTTGTACCCATTTCTTCAAAAGTACTTTGTTAAAGGCGTAATGATCGGTTCGATCAAGGGATGATATTGACACAGTACTTGAAGGGGGGGATGTACGGGAGATTTATACGTCTCTGCAAACCGGATCCAACAAAGATGAAAAAAGTTGACCAGAGATTGGAATAAATTCTTGGGAGGTTTATGCATCATGAAATCTGTATTTAAAAGTGCGGGAATTTTAATACTGACTGGCGCATTTGCACTAAGTGCATGTTCAGGAGACGGGGGATCGAAGAAACAAACTTCCAACCAACCTGCCGATTTCAACAAAACCGGTCTTCCGATCGTTGAAGAAGCGATTTCCTTAAAAATGGTATCCCCGAAAGCTGCATTAGCACCGGAGTATGCGCAAATGGAAATATTTAAGCGTCTTGAAGAGCAGACCAACGTTAAGATCGAGTGGGAGAATATCCCGGACACTGATTTTGCAGAAAAGAAAAACCTTTTGCTCGCAAGCGGAAATTTACCAGATGCATTTTACGGGGCTGGTTTTACAGATTACGAACTCATTAATTACGGTGAAGACGGAACCATCATTCCTTTGGAGGATTTAATTGAGCAATATGCACCTAATCTGAAAGCGCTTTTAGATAGCAGACCTGATATCAAGTCCTCCATCACAGCACCTGATGGGCACATTTACGGCCTGCCTTCTTGGGAGGAGAACAACCTTGGAACCAACCCCTTCTTCCATGTGATTAATAAAAAGTGGCTCGACACACTGGGTTTGAAAATGCCTGAGACGTTGGACGAATATACGGAAGCTCTGGTTGCATTTAAAACTCAGGATCCAAACGGAAACGGAAAAGCCGACGAGATCCCATTGAGCTTTATGCATATGCAGTGGTGTATGGATATTGCAGGGATTTTCGGAGCGTTTGGACTGCCGGATAATCTGGAGCACCGGGTTGTTCGCGATGGAAAAGTTATTTTTACTGCGACGCAGCCCGAATATAAGGAAGCCCTTAAATATTTTAATGAGAAATGGTATAAGCAGGGATTGATTGATCCTGAATCCTTTACCCAGGACGCAGCGCAGTATCTGGCCAAAGGCAAAACAACAGACGAAACGCTCGGCTCCTATATCTGGTGGGAGGTGGAGGAAGTTGTTGGACCTGATCGAGGAAAGGATTATGCATTGTTGTCTCCGTTAAAAGGATCTAACGGTGCCCAAACCATTGGACGAAGCAATGGGGGGGGCCCCGGTCGTGGTGCGTTTGTGATCACGAAGGAAAACCAGAACCCAGAAATTACGATGCGCTGGATCGATCAGCAGTATGAACCGTACATGGCAGCTCAAATTCATTGGGGCCCGCTGGATGTTGTGTTCGAGAAGGATGAGAATGGGAAATTGGTAAACTTGCCCCTACCTGAAGGGACATCAGCAGGTGAATTTCGTCAAAAAGTGGCTCCGGGCACAGGCGGACCAGGTGTCATTACGATCGACGACTTCGGAAAAGTTGTAGACATGGAGCCTAGGGCACAACAGCGCGCAAAAGATTTGGAAAAATATTACGAGCCTTACATGGAGAAGGAAAGCTACCCGAGTATCTTCTTTGAACCGGAGGAGCTGGACAAAATTAATAGAATTGAGTCCGAGCTGATTAAATATGTAAATACCCAACGAGGTAAATTCATTGTCGAGGGCGGCGTGGATGAGCAGTGGGACAATTATGTGAAGACATTGGAGAAAATGGGATTGAACGAGTTGATGGAAATCTACCAAAACGGGCTGGATCGATATAACGCAACCTTAAAAAAATAATTTAACAAACGATGGGTGGAGAGAAGTTGTGCTTGATGTTATAGCTATAGGAGAAGTGTTGATAGACTTTACGCCAGTTGGTTCTGCTGGGGAAAGCACCGAACAGTATGAGTGTAATCCAGGAGGGGCACCGGCTAACGTAACAGTGGCGCTATCCCAATTGGGAGCCAAAGCTGCATTAATCAGCAAAATTGGAGAGGATCGTTTCGGTTCGTTACTGCACCAAGCCTTGCTTAGCAGTGGGGTTGATGTATCAGGGCTCTCATTTACCGATGAAGCGAATACAACGCTAGCCTTTGTTCACTTGGATGATGACGGCGACCGGTCATTCAGTTTTTTTCGGAAGCCAGGAGCGGATACCTTTTTATCCTCACAAGATGTTCCTTTCGATTTGATCGAGAACGCCAGAGTCCTGCATTTTGGATCATTGTCGATGACCCATGAGCCCGCACGGACGGCAACGAGAGCAGCTGTCGTTAAGGCCAAAGAGGCTGGTGCACTGCTTTCATTCGATCCGAATATCCGTCTTTCGCTATGGGAGACTGAAGAGGCAGCGAAGCAGAATATCCTTTGGGGCTTGCCGTATACCGACATTTTGAAAATATCGGAAGAAGAACTTGGCTTTATCACGGGTACAACAGACATCGAAAAAGGATCTTTGGAACTGCAGCAACAATTTGGGATTCCCTTGATTGTCGTAACGTTAGCAGATAGAGGCTCCTATTACCGGATGACCGCTCATGATGGATATGCTCCAGGTTTTCCAGTAAAAGCCATCGACACGACAGGCGCTGGCGACGCGTTTCTGGGCTGTTTTTTAACCAAGTTGCTGGAAATCGGGAATTCATTAAATCAGCTGACAAAACAGCAAATCATCGACATGTTAACGTTTGCCAATGCTGGCGGTGCAGTAGTAACAACACGGAAGGGAGCTCTCCAATCTATGCCAACGACAGATGAAATAAACAAAATGATAGACTCTAATAAAGAGTTCAAAATGGACAGTTTCAGACCGGGATTTCATTTCTCTCCTTCCTCCCATTGGTTGAATGATCCGAACGGATTAGTTTATTACGAGGGCGAATATCATCTGTTTTATCAGAACCATCCCTTTAGTGCCCAATGGGGCCCGATGCACTGGGGCCATGCCGTAAGTGAGAATCTGATTCACTGGCAGCATGCACCAATCGCTTTGTTTCCTGATGAGCATGGAGCAATATTTTCCGGCTGCTGTGTAGTTGACTGGAACGATAGCAGCGGGCTGTTTGAAGGTCACCATGGATTGATTGCAATCTTTACTCATGCGGATACATATCCGGAGACTGATCAGCCTCGACAACGGCAAAGCTTGGCTTACAGCCGCGATAAAGGAAAAACCTGGCACAAATATGCGGGGAATCCGGTCCTTGCCGAACCTGATCTGGTTGACTTCAGGGATCCTAAGGTATTCTGGCATGCAGAAAGTAAGCGATGGATTATGGTTATAGTCGCGGGGGACCATGTTCGTTTCTATCGATCGGAAAATTTGATTGATTGGGCGCTCGCCAGTGTATTCGGTCAAGAGGAAGGTTCCCACGACGGAGTTTGGGAATGCCCAGATCTCTTTGAATTGCCTATCGATGATACGGGGCGTACCAAGTGGGTGCTTATCATAAGCATAGGGGATAATCCTTCTTGTCCGGAAGGCTCACGTACACAATACTTTATCGGTGAGTTCGATGGAGTGAAGTTCATTAACGATAACTCAGCTGATCACATCATGTGGTTAGATTATGGTCGGGACAACTATGCCGGGGTCACTTGGTCCGATATACCTGAGGAAGACGGACGGCGCGTGATCATTGGATGGATGAGTAACTGGAAATATGCCAACGAGACGCCAACAGGTATTTGGAGAGGGTCAATGACTCTGCCTCGGACCTTGGCATTAAGCTGTCAGGATGAAGGGGTCGTTTTAACCCAAATGCCTGTTCGGGAAATAGAGCAGTTACGGAAAGACCTCATGAGTTGGTCTGATGTCAGAGTGACGGCCGAGACACCGTTTAGTCAAAAAATTAGCGATGATCTGCTTGAGATTGAAGCCGACATTGATATGGGTTCCAGTGACGAGGTACAGATCATCATGAAATCCTCCGGGGAGAGTGAAACGGTTATTGGATATGATTCGATGCGCGAGTGGTTGTTCATTGACCGTACGCAGTCGGGACTGACTGACTTCGATTCATCGTTTCCATGCAACCACGGTGCCAGCATGTCCCAAGAGAACGGGAAGATTAAGCTGCATATCTGGCTGGATCGCAATGCGGTTGAAGTGTATGGGAATGATGGCCTGGTTGTCCTGACCGATCAGATTTTCCCGGACGCGCCAATGGATAGCATTTCTATTATTACGAAATCGGGACAAGCGAAACTGAACCTGCTGCATATCCATGCTCTTCAGTCGATTCATGCTTCTAAAGATGTCATAAAGCAGACATTAAGGAGGGGGGAAATATGACTTTGGGAAATCAGGGGTTGATAATGTCTTGGACCTTTGACGAAGGAACAGGATCCAACACTATGGAGAGCATATCGAAAGTTCGGGATCGTATTCATTATGTTTTTAATCAAGCAGAATTTACCGAACCGTGCGACCCGCAGTGGAGAAAAGGAGTGTTGGGAAATGGACTCCTATTCGATGGTTACTCGACTTATATTGCCCATGCGATTCACGAGAAAGATCCGAACATCACGTACCAGTACCGATCAGAGCTAAGTATTGGAGTATGGCTTGCACCGCGTTCTTATGAATGGGGGTATGAAGGAAAGTTATCTGCCATTGTGAACCACCACAACATGGATCGCAAGCAGGGATATCTGCTCGGGATGTATCGTCATGGCTCTTGGTCCTTTCAAGTCGGTCTGGAGAGTGGGGATTGGAAGGAAGTTTGGGCACCTGACGGACATGAACTTCCCAAGAACGAATGGTCATACGTGAATGCAGTATTTGATGGGAACGAAGGCATCATGAAGCTTTATTTAAACGGCAGTGAAGTCGCTTCGACTGATCTACCTCGTGGTTCCCGGCTGGTCGAGGCGGTAGACACGGAATTGCTCATCGGTAAAAACAATCACAGCAGCCTGCTGGCAGATGTATTCAGCCTTCACATGTTCAGCGGTATGCTTGATGAACTCAACATCTATAATCGGGCTCTGAGCGAGCAGGAGGTGATTGATGCTTATCGATATGTGATAGACACCGACTACGGAGGAGCCCATCCGCAATTAAATGATGAGGATATTCAGCTGGATCGGACGCCGCTGCTACCGGATCGCCATAGACCGCAGTATCATGTCAGCCCACCAGCGCATTGGATGAACGAGCCCCATGCACCGATTTATTTTAACGGGCAATATCATTTGTTCTATCAGCATAACCCCCTTGGCCCGTTTTTTCATCAAATCCATTGGGGGCATTGGGTAAGCAAGGATCTCGTACATTGGCGGGATCTTCCTGTGGCCTTGGCTCCCGAAAAAGATCAGCTCGCTCCGGACGGCATTTGGTCGGGAAGTGCAACTTATGATGCTGAAGGTTTGCCTGTCTTATTTTTCACGGCGGGAAATGACAGTGCTTCGCCGAATCAGAGCGTAGCCCTTGCCCGAAGCACCTATCCCATGGATAACGATCCGGATCTGGTTCATTGGGTCAAACATCCGGAGCCGTTGATCGTGCAGAAGAAAGGAATGGGTGCATTCGGAGATTTCCGGGATCCGTTCGTATGGAAGGATGATGATGGCTGGTATGCCTTGGTCGGGTCGGGGATTGAAGACGAGGGAGGAGCCGCGCTGGCCTTTGTGTCCCAGGATATGCTGAATTGGACGTACAAAGGGCCCTTTTTTAAAGCAGATATTCAAAAGTTCCCTTATCTAGGACCCATCTGGGAGCTTCCTGTGCTTCTTCCTTTAGGTCGTGACCCAAAGGGGGAGAACAAATTTCTCCTGTTAGTCAGCCCTGTGGGACAGGGAGCGGACGTCGAGGTATTCTACTGGATCGGGCAGCTTGACATGCAAGAACTATCATTTATTCCTGATCAAGAGGAGCCTCAGTTGATTGATGTTGGTGATTTTCATTTTACTGGCCCTAGCGGAATGGTAGATCCCAAGACTGGCAGAAAGATCGTATTTACGATAGCACAAGGTGACCGAACGTCGGAGTTGGAATATAAATCGGGCTGGGCTCATAATGGCGGCTTACCGTTAAGTGTGTATTTACGGGAAGACGGACGGCTGGGGATTGAACCCATTCAGGAACTTGAATCATTACGAGGTGCTAAGCGGTTGTCGTTATATGACAAAACATTGGCTGAAGCGAACGAACTGCTGCAGGAGGTCCAAGGCGACATGCTTGAGATTCAAGTGGTAATGGAGCCGGTTAGCGCAAAACAATTTGGAATGAAGATACGTCGTACGCCAGACGGAGAAGAAGAGACCCTTCTGTTTTATGATATGAACGAATCAATGTTCTTGGTAGATCGAACAAACACCACGCTTCATCCGGGAGAAAAGTGCAGAGGTGTGCAAGGCGGTAAGCTTGAACTGCTGGAAGATTATCTAAGGCTTCACATTTATATGGACCGCTCTATGGTCGAAGCTTATGCCAACGGATTAAAAAGCCTGACAACCCGGGTGTATCCAAGCCGTCTGGATGCATTGGGACTTGAGATTTGGGGAGATGGGGAACTGTTGGTTAAATCGTTGGATATATGGGAGATGAAATCCATTTGGTAAACAGAGCGCTTAGGCGCTCCTTACCCTTTGGGCAATCTGATCTAAGACCCATTTATGGAAGCGTTCTATTCTTACTCTCCTTTATGCTTCATGATTATTCTTCCTTGTAGAAGGGGAGCTGTCAAAATTCCGGTGAATATAAAATCGTGAAGGAGAGCTCTTGAATGAAATATGAAAGTACAAGAAGAACCTGGATGATAAGAATGATCATATGGACAATGCTTCTCCAGCTTGCTGTACCTGAAATATCAATGGCAGCCGAAACACATGCAGAGGTGGGGCAGCTTCCGACGACAGAAACGGAACTGTCCGTTATGGATTCCGTCTATCAAATTCAAAATCCTGGGTTTGAATCAAAGGATTTGACGGGGTGGACGGTAGTCAAGGGCAATGCTTTCGGCGAGAACAGCGTATCGGACGAAAAGGTTTGGTGGGCGGAAGAAATACCATACAACCAGGAAGGCGATTATCATTTAAACGGTTGGAGGTATGATGAATCAGCAACTGGTGTGCTTCGCTCCAGCACTTTTGAGCTTGGCGGCAGCGGCTGGATCAGCTTCAAACTTGGCGGTGCGAAGAACCCTGACAAGGCATATATCAATATCGTGGAAGCCGGGACGGGGCAAGTTATTGGCAGGTATGGCAACAGCGCTTTTGCTGACGTTGGTTTCCCGGATCCCACACAAGGCCTGCGGTTAGCTAATATGGAGCAGTATAAGGCAGATCTTTCCGAATATTTGGGCAAGAAGCTGTATGTGGAGATCGTCGATCATGCAACCACGGACTGGGGAGTGATATTTGCGGACGCATTCTTCATGTATCATGAATCCGAGCCTGATGAAGGAATTATCGCCAAGGATATCAAGCCTGATTTCAAACGCTATCAGATTGAAAATCCCAGCTTTGAATCCGGGGACTTAACCGGATGGACGGTTGTCGAAGGTGAGGCATTTGGTCCGAACAGTGTATCGGACGACACAACCTTTTGGGATGAACAAATCCCGTACAACCAGGAAGGCAATTATCATTTGAACGGCTGGCAATATAATGAGGCTGCGACCGGTGTGCTTCGTTCGAGCACCTTCGAGTTGGGCGGAACAGGCTGGATTACCTTCAGACTGGGTGGAGGCAAGAATCCGAATCAAGGGTATGTGAGCGTCATTGAAGCGGATACGGGAGACTTGATTGCCAGGTACGGTAACAGTGAATTTAATGAATCCGGGTTCCCGGATCCTGCGCAGGGTCTGAGACTGGCGAATATGGAATTATATAAAGCCGACCTGTCCAAGTATATTGGAAAGAAATTGTATCTTGAAATCGAAGATCATGCATCATCCGATTGGGGACTGATATTTGCGGATGCCTTCAATACCTTCAGTGAAACCGTACCGGATGAAGGTGTCATGGCAGAGAACATTATCCCGGCCGAAATCACAAACCGCGGTTTTGAAACCGGAAATTTGGATGGCTGGACAGCTGAAGGTACTGCTTTTCAAGTAACCCAGGAAGCTCAAGCCGGTAAAGAAGGGAACTTTTTTGCCAAGTCTTCTGCGGAAGAACAGGGCTCCATAACTTCTAATACTTTTATCATGCAGGGAACCGGAAGCATTACCTTTACGGTTTTGAATATCGACGATCCGGAGGACGCTTACGTCGCAATTTATGATGCGGGCACAAATGCGTTACTTAAAAAGACCGGGGATGTTAGTGCGAACGAAAAAGTTTCCTGGAACATGCAGGAACACTACAATAAGAAGCTCTATGTCAAGGTTGTTGATCAATCCAACCAAGCCAGTATTGCGGTTGATGCTTTTCAAGCTCATGGTAAGGGGACCATCTTCTATATGAGTCTTGATGAAGGCACAGGAAAGAAGGCGCTTGAAGAAGTAAGCAATCGGGAGCATGATGTGAACTATGTATTTAACAACGCCAGATACATGGCCTCGAAGGATCCGAGATGGACTCCGCGCGGAGTCAAAGGCGGCGCCTTGCTGTTTGATGGATATTCAAATGATATTGAGATCAATACAAAGGATATCATACCTGTAAGCGATGCGTTTACGCTTGAAGCTTGGGTCGCCCCGCGAAGCTACGAATGGGGGGACGGGAACAAGCTGTCTGCGATTGTAAACCAGTCAGATCAGGATAAAGCCGAAGGCTTCGCGCTTGGCATGTACCGACACGGCACATGGTCGATGCAGGTCGGGATCGGCGGCCAGTGGATTCAGGTATGGGTAAAGGATCACCCGCTCGAAAAATACAAGTGGAATTATGTGGCCGCTACCTTCGATAAGAAAGAAGGAATGATTAAGTTATATCTAAACGGTGAGGAAGTGGCTTCCCAGGCAACACCAGTCAACGTCCCGATCACACCATCTGGAGCAAGTCTGATTATCGGAAAAAATAATAAACCGGTAGAATTGGCTGGCTTGTTCTCCTACAATATGTTCAGCGGACTCATTGATGAAGTGAAGCTGCAGAACAAAGCCCTTACCGCTCAGGAGCTGCTAGCTGAATACGACGAGGTGACGTCGCTTCACGGGGGCGCAGTTCCGGTAATTCCGAATGGTGACATTGATGAAGACCCAAGTGTGTTTGATGGAGATCAGCACCGCCCCCAGTACCATGCGATGCCTCCTCAAAACTGGATGAATGAAGCGCATGCACCGATTTATTATAACGGTAAATACCATTTATTTTATCAGCATAACCCGCAGGGTCCGTTCTGGCATCAAATCCACTGGGGACATTGGGTTAGTGACGATATGGTTCACTGGGAAAATGTGAGACCAGCTCTTGCTCCTGAAGCGGGCACCCTTGATCCTGACGGCGCATGGTCGGGCAGTGCAGCGTATGATCGCGATGGAAATCCCGTTCTCTTTTATACGGCCGGCAATGACTCCTTGTCTCCGAACCAAAGAACAGGGCTTGCGACCCCAGCGAATGTATCGGATCCTAATTTAGAACAATGGGTGAAACATCCCGCGCCAGTAACAGAGCAGAACGGGAATGGCATCCATAACGAGTTTCGTGATCCATTTGTATGGTACGACGAAGAGGTCGATAAGTGGTATCAGTTAGTGACGTCCGGCCTTGAAGATTTCAGTAGTGGCACAGCTTTGGTGTATGTGTCCGACGATATGTACAACTGGGAGTATAAAGGACCTTTATTCATTAGTGACAGAAACCAGTATCCAGAGCTCGGTACGGTATGGGAACTTCCCGTATTACTGCCGTTAGGCAAGGACAGTACGGGTAAGCAAAAGCATATTTTTATGATTAACCCTCATGAAAAGCCGGAGCATGTTCCTCCTGCGACCGATGTGCAAAGAGACGTTGAGGTCTTTTACTGGATTGGCACCTGGGATCGGGATAATTTCAAATTTATACCTGACCAGGAGGCTCCATCTAAATTGGACGTGGGTGATGGCTATTTAACTGCAGAGAGTGGAATGGTCACACCTGACGGAAGAACGGTTGTTTATTCCATGGTTCAAAATGTAAGAACACCTCAAGCTGAATACCAAGCTGGATGGGCCCATAATTTAGCATTGCCGATTACACTTAGCCTGGATGAACAAGATAAATTGCGGATCGAACCCATACAGGAATTGCAGAGTCTTCGGGGAAATAAAGTGGTTGATTTTGCAGACAAAAACCTGGAAACCGCCAATCAATTGATCCAAAATGTCAAAGGCGACATGCTGGAGATTGTAATGGAAATTGATCCCGGCGAAGCCCGGAAATTCGGCCTCAAGGTGCGGCGCTCCGATAACGGCCAGGAGGAAACACTCATTTATTACGACAAGACAAACGGGACTTTTAATGTGGATCGCACGAAGAGCAGCATTGACCCGGATGTACGTGTGGACGGCATTCAAGGCGGATATGTGGATCTTGACGGAGAAAACTTGAAGCTGCATATTTTTCTTGATCGTTCAGTTGTCGAAGCCTTTGCCAATTACAAGAAAAAGCTGACAACCCGCGTCTACATTGGCAGGTACGACTCCTTGGGATTGCAGGTCTGGGGCGACAACGATATCACTGTCAAGTCGATGGAAGTATGGAATATGAATGCCTTAACAGGGGAAGCGGCTGCTCCGGTCGATGTGCCTGATCACTGGGATAACTCGGTGTATACCGATATTACAGAGTTGCCTAACCATGATTTTGCTGCAGGTGACTTAACTGGCTGGATAACCGAAGGAGACGCCTTCTCGGATGTTCATGTGACAGATACCCCGTTTTTCTGGGACACCATATATTTTAATCCGTCGCAAAAAATTCCGGGTGGCTATCACTTATGGGGCTTCAACGAGGAAGCCGGAGGTGACAGCTTAACAGGAACGCTAAAATCACAGAATTTTGTCCTTGGCGGGAACGGTAAAATCAATTTTTTGGTTAGCGGCGGGCGTGATATAGATAAACTGTATGTTGCACTGGTCCGGGTATCGGACGGTAAAGAGTTATTCAAAGAGACTGCCACCAATTATGAAGAGTATCAACGGAAGATGTGGGATGCGTCGGAGTACATCGGTGAGGAGCTTTACATTAAGGTGGTTGATCAATCCACAGGCGGTTTTGGTCATATTAACGTCGATGACTTCAATGTACCAGTTAAGGTGAACAATTTGACGGGTTTAACCGTTACTTCGCGATAAACCAAGAATCGAAGCCGTTAGTTGAAATTCAAAAACGGTTACAAATTGATGATAACGGGATAGTTCAAATGATAACCCTCAGGAACGCAATAAGGCGTCCTGAGGGTTTTTGCGTAAATTTAAGGTTCCTGTAAGGTTAGGTTTAACACAGTGTAAGCTGCGGTCTTTAATATAGAATTTACGACCTTTTCAGCAGGCAAACAGCTGAGCAGAGCTGAAAAGAAATACTCCATAAGGTGAATCCAGATCTAGTCCATTCAACACATATTAGAGGGAGAGAATTTGATGTATCGATCAACCATCCAATCAGTATCCAAGAAAGCGCTGGCTTATTCGCTGGCTTTTACACTTGCAGCCTTCCCCGTGGTCAACGCCACTCAAGCCTTAGCTGCGCCAGCGGCTTCATCCGCTCGGTCTTCCTTGGCTGCAGAGGCTCTTGCTCCGGTCCAGTACCGGGTCGACGCCCGGCTTGACGAAAACAACATGCGCATCAAGGGAAGCGAAACCGTCACTTATAGGAACACTTCCAATGATACCCTGCAGGAGATCGTATTCCATACGTTTGCAGACGCCAACCGGTCCAAAGCGACCCAAACTTCAATGTTTGAGCGAAACAACGAGGAGATCCAGAAAGAAAATCCACAGAAGAAGCCGGAAGACTTTCTGGGCGGCATTGACATTCGGAGCGCGGCGGCAGACGGGCAATCCTTGGTCTTTTCGAACAGCAATCAGGCTTTGACCGTTGAACTGAAGCAGGAGTTAAAGCCTGGCGAAGCAGTGACGGTCGAAATCGGCTTTGAGGTGAAAATCCCTTACGGCATGCAGCGTCTCTCGTACTACAAAGACATCATAAACGGTGCACATTGGTTCCCGGTTATGTCGGTCTATGACGAGAACAAACATGAATGGGACAGAACGAAATACAGTAAAACCTTCGAATCCGATTATTACGTTTCGTCAGACTTCGAGGTGCATTTTAACGTGCCGGAAGCCTATCAGATGCTGATGCCAGGAAACATAACGACGCAGGCCGACCCAAAGGAGCCCGGCCGCAAAATCGTAACCGTTAGGGCCGATAACACCCGGGAGTTCGTCTTCTTTGCCAGCCCGAATTATAAGGTGGAGAGCGTTACGCGGGATGGACTCACGGTTGAATGTTATTACTCAGACAACATGCCGGGCAAGAAAAAACTCGTCGACGGATACATCGACACCGCTTTTGAGGCTATTTCATTTTTCAGCGAAAAATATGGGGAATACCCTTACTCTGAATTCCGGATTGCAGAGTCATACGTTGAGGGGGTGGCGGTTGAGTTCGCCCGGGTCATTCAAATGGGGCAAATCCAACCGAACAGCGATCCGGCACATGATTACGTATTCGTGCATGAAATCGCCCACCAATGGTTCCATGCCTTGATCGGCAACAGCTCGGAGACAGAATCGTTTTTGGATGAAGGATTTGCCGATTTTTCGAAGGTCTATTTCGCGGAAAAACAAGGTGATGATCTGAACGGGTTCAAATCGATCCAAATCGATGATGTGTCATGGATTGACAAGCCGATCGCCTCAACCAATACGGAAGTGGGTGACATGGAAAGTCCGACTTTTTATAATAAAGGACGCCAGGCCATCTACCAGTTGTACCGCATGGTGGGCGAGGATAAATTCGATTCGTTCATGCAGGAATATTTCAAGCGGTACGAGTATAAAAATGCGACGATCCAAGGGCTTTTGCAGACGATCCAGGACACCCTTGGTGATGAAGCGCGAAAGGAAATGGACACAATTCTGCATGATTCCGATTTTGTGCTGAAACTCGAATATCAATTGTCTGAGGAGGAAGCAGCCGCGTATTGGCATGAGCAGTTCAAAAACACATATCACTCGTCTCTGACCCAAGTTCCCAATCTTCCCTCGGAAACGATGAGCCGCATTGTGGATAAGGCGCTGCAAGGCGAACCGCTGACCCTTGTGCTGAGCGATCAGGCCGTCGGCAAAGCGAAAGAGCAGCAACAAACGATCTTGTCGAAGCTTGAAGGAACACTTGGGATTATGGGGATTCCATACGAGGTGATTTCCGACAGGCAAACACTCAAAAACAAGCTGAAAAAGGAGCTCGGAACCAGCAACATCATTGCCATTGGTAATTACAAGACCAACGGACTCATTCAGGCGCTTAAACCTGGCATCATACAAAAATCGGAGGCCATTGGCTTCGACTGGAAAAACAAGTTGAACCAAAAAACATCTTCGGGCGCCTACGTCATTAAGCATCCATATAATCAGAATCGCTTGCTGCTGCATATTTTTTGGAACGATGAAGCCTTAAGCAGCAATGCGGTCGAATTGTTTGCGGAGCAAATGCTGCGTGGGATAAGTTTTAGCAGTGACTTTTATCAATATTACGTCTTGGACAAAGCAGGCAGCATCGCGACAGACAAAAAGATTACGAATCCGATGTCGAAATTGTTTGCCGAAGACCAAAATTAAGGTTGTCTCTGGCCAATACGCTCGTTTCAATATATGGTTATTTATTGACAGGGCGGGGAAGATGATTACTAGAGAGCGGAAGGCTTTAAGCTGCCGCTCTTTTGCCCTGCCTATAGAAAGGAGGTTCGAACCGAATTGCTGCTAAGTCAAAAATACTGATCGTGGACGATGAGGAGGATATCGTCAAGCTTCTGAAAACTTAAGGAAGGCTTCGAACATGTGTATACCGCCACTTCCGCCGAGGAAGGCTGGATTCAGTTTCAGGACAAGCAGCCCGACCTCGTCATTTTGGACATTATGCTTTCGGACGGTGAGGGCTATGACGTAAGCAAACAAATCCGCAGTGTTTCGAACGTGCCGATTTTCTTTTTGTCGGCCAAAACCGAGGAAATCGATAAAATACTCGGATTTGCCATAGGCGGTGACGATTATATTACCAAGCCGTTTAGTCCGAAGGAGGTGGCTTACCGAATCAAAGCCCGTTTCAGAAGAGTGGAGGTTACCCCGGTCGAGAAAAAGAACGAGCATATACTGAAAGCTGGCCCATTTGAGTTTGACGAACAAAAACTCGAACTGAAGAAGAACAGCGAAATCATCGAGCTCAAACCGAAAGAACTTGGTCTCATTAGCTATTTGCTAAAACATCCGAACCGAATTATAAGCAAGGAAAGCCTTATCGCGCTCTGCATCGCTTATTTGTTCAGCAAAAGATTAACCCGGCAGCTTTCAATGCTCATTGACGGGATCAAGCAGCTGTCTCATAAAAACTTCCAGGTGCACTGTGAAACGAAGGGCATTTACAAGGTGCGCACGATATTGTGAAGGCCCATAGCGGTGAGATCCATGTTGTGAGCGAATTTCATAACGGAACAAGAATTTTGAAATTTTTCTTTAAAGCGGAACGATAGAATCAGACATAATTACTACTTGCTTCGAGCACATAAAAACAAGAAGGACAGCCGGTCATTTTGATTGGCTGTTTTTATTAAACTAACGGGCAGATTAATTTAAATTAAATTCACGGCGGTTACTAAACCCAACCTACTAATGTGCTAAGGCAGAGGGGCGAAAGGTGAGGCGTGAATTTCTTAGCTTGTCTGAAGATGATTGGCCGCAGGTCAAGAGATTATGTTGGGAAGGACGCTGCCCAAGCTTATGGTAATATTCTCCTCGGGAACTGGTTGCAATGGAAGTGGGGGAACTGTTCATATTAACATTGTATCTCTATTAAAAGAGATAACAGTCAGCAAATAAACTATAATCTATCAGGTTTTAGCCCTAAGAATAATATAGTAAGATTTACAAATAAAACTAAATAATTTGCATTTAATGCAATTTGAGAGGAAGTGGTAAGTAAACTTCTATTGGCTGCTGAAAAAGTTGACATTGTTGAACACGCTTTCATTTGTACAATAAGTTGAGGAGGGTGAAGATATTGAAATTGAAATTAAAAAAATCAGTTCATATTTTATTGGCCTGTTTAACGGCTCTGCCTCTGATGTTAACCCCAACACACGTGTCAGCAGCTAGTGATGCTTACATTAATTTGTCCTCCGAAAAACAGCTCATCAAGGGTTTTGGGGGAATCAACCATCCAGCCTGGATCGGCGATTTGACGGCTGCTCAGCGTGAAACTGCCTTTGGCAACGGGCAGAATCAGCTTGGTTTTTCCATTCTGAGAATCTATGTCGACGAAAATAGAAATAACTGGTACAGAGAGGTTGCTACCGCGAAAAGAGCGATTGAGCAAGGCGCCCTCGTATTTGCTTCACCGTGGAATCCTCCGAGTGACATGGTCGAAACCTTTAACCACAATGGGGATCCAAACGCCAAAAGACTGAAATACGACAAATATGCCGCGTATGCGCAGCATCTGAACGAATTCGTAACTTATATGAAAAACAATGGCGTAGACCTGTATGCCATCTCGGTACAAAATGAGCCGGATTATGCCCATGACTGGACCTGGTGGACACCACAGGAGATCCTTCGTTTCATGAAAGAGAATGCTGGCTCCATTCAAAATACCAAGGTCATGGCACCTGAATCGTTCCAGTATTTGAAAAACATATCTGACCCCATCCTGAATGATCCTCAGGCACTCGCCAACATGGACATTCTGGGAGCACATACGTATGGAACCCAGTTCAAAGACTTTGCATACCCGCTCTTTAAGCAAAAAGGAGCCGGCAAAGAACTGTGGATGACTGAAGTTTACTACCCGAACAGTGATAACAACTCGGCGGACCGCTGGCCAGAGGCATTGGACGTATCCTACCATATGCACAACGCCATGGTTGAAGGGGATTTCCAGGCTTATGTATGGTGGTACATTCGGAGACAGTACGGTCCGATGAATGAGGATGGCACCATTAGCAAACGCGGATATAATATGGCTCATTTCTCCAAATTTGTACGGCCAGGTTATCGCAGAGTAGATGCAACCAAAAATCCAGATACCAATACTTTCGTTTCAGCCTACAAAGGTGATAACAAAGTGGTCATTGTGGCGATTAATCGCGGCACCTCGGCTACAAGCCAAAAATTCGTTTTGCAGGGCGGTAACGCCTCCACCGTATCCTCATGGGTTACGGATAGCAGTCGAAACCTGGCAAGCGGAACACCGATTACAGTGTCAGGAGGAGCCTTTACGGCACAGCTTCCTGCCCAAAGCGTAACCACGTTTGTAGCCAATATCTCTGGCAGCGGTGGCGGTAATCCAGGAACTGGGACCACATACGAGGCAGAGACCGGTACCACACTTACCGATGCTGTCATTGAAACAATCTATCCAGGATATACAGGCTCCGGATATGTTAACTTCAACGCTCTGACAAATTCGACCATTCAATGGAATGCCATCAATAACGCGATAACAGGAACCAAAAACGTAAAGTTTCGTTATGCACTGGAAACCGGAACGCGTAACCTCGACATATTCGTCAACGGAACCAAAGTCATCAGCAACGAGCCTTTTCCGGAAACTGGAAGCTGGTCGACTTGGAGTGAAAAAACAATTCAGGTCCCCATGAACACGGGAAGCAATACCATTAAAGTGGTAACAACCGGCACAGAAGGGCCGAATGTGGATAACATTACGGTTACAGCAGTGCAGTAAGGCCATCTTTCTGTTTATATAAGATAATCCAAGCCCCCGTCAGGATATGCTAGCCGGTATCCTGACGGGGGTTACTCATTTTTTTCATAGAAAATGAAGAGCGATACTCAACAATTGGACGAATGGTGCTAATTTCAAAAATGTTTTAATAGACGGGAGCCCTCTTCTCGGATAACAAAACAGAAATGATTCTAGATTGATAAATATTAGGATATCCATTATCATGAAAGCGTTATCGGTTAGGTATTATATCGATTGTACGATCTGGTCACTTGACCAACATATTAGATCTCGAGGTGAGAAGAATGAAGTACAGAAGATTGGGCAAGACCGAACTGGATGTATCCGTTGTAGGCGTGGGCACGTGGCAGTTTGGCGGTGACTGGGGCAAGGATTATACCCAAAAAGAAGTGGATGACATTCTCTACCGAGCGAAAGAACTCGGCATTAATTTGATTGATACGGCCGAATGCTACGGACCCCACCATATGTCAGAGAATTTTATCGGCGATTTTATGTCCCGGGACCGGCGTGAGGATTGGGTGATTGCAACCAAGTTCGGTCACCAGTGGCATGATCACTGGACCAATGCATGGAGCGTTGATCAGATTCGCGTTCAATTGGAAGAATCCTTGAAAGCTCTAAGAACGGATTATATTGATTTGTATCAGTTCCATTCCGGATCGGATGAAGCGTTTGATAACGACGAGCTGTGGACCATGCTGGACAAGCAGGTGCAGGCCGGTAAAATCCGAAATCTCGGTATATCAATCGGAAGCAATGATAATCTGCATCAAACAAGCAAGGCTACCGAGTTGAATGCGAAGGCTATTCAGGTTGTGTATAATCGTCTGGACCAGAAGCCGGAAGAGAAAGTATTTCCGTCATGCCTGGAGCAGGATCTTGGTGTGCTGGCAAGAGTCCCGCTGGCGAGCGGCTACCTGAGTGGAAAATACAAGCCGGGCGTAGTGTTCAATGACAATGTCAGAAAGGGACGCGAGCGCGAAGAGATAGATGAGAAGCTGAAGCTGGTGAGTGAAATCCAAAAGAACGAAGTACCTGAAGGTGTCGACATGGCCTCGTGGGCCCTTGCATGGTGTCTGAAGCATCCAGCTGTTAGCTGCGTTATTCCAGGCTGCAAAACTCCGGAGCAGGTTGAAGCGAACGCCCGGGCGGCAGATCTGGAGCTGTAAGGGAGCTTAATAGATATAAGTATTTTTACAAGATAGAGACGTAACAGAGCTGTTTTAAATGGAATTAAAGAGGCGTGCCGAGTCTGGAACGTTGCTCCATTCAAAGTCGCTATAATAGCGGCTTTTTTGGTTTTTTTAAACAGGTGCTGAAGATGAAAAAAATACTTTTCTGACCTGGGGGCTTCGACCAGACATATAACTAATACTCATTAAGTCAACGGGCAGTATAGCGCAACGAACAGAAGTTGCCTGCGTCTAATAGCTGGTTGGAAAAATATGAGAGGAGTTGAATGAGAAAGATGACAGTATTATTTTCACATAAGCCGGAAGGATACGAATGTCCATTTTGCGGTGTTTGGGGCATCGAGGGACCAGATCGGGGAACAAAACAAAGGGATATCATCTATCAGAATGAAAAGGTAACGGCATTTATAGCGAGCAAATGGTGGCCAAACAATAAAGGACATGTTCTAGTTGTTCCTAATCAACATTTCGAGAACATCTTTGAACTCCCTCTGGATTACGCAGTTGAAATTCACCGCGCGGCTCAGCTTACAGCATTTGCAATGAAAAGTACATATGAATGTGATGGGATTTCAACGCGGCAACATAATGAGCCTGCTGGCAATCAAGACGTGTGGCACTATCATCTCCATGTGTACCCTAGATATGTGAACGATCAACTTTATCTGTCACAGGGTACTCAGTCCGATCCAGATGAACGCTCTTTTTATGCTGATAAGCTGCGTTCTTGGATAAAGGAGAATATGTAAGGTCCAATGTTTAACTGTACATGGCGAGCGAACAATGTGAATTTTACGAATGATGGTAAACTTTAAACTAAGCTTGACCAGTTCGTCGTTGAGGAAGGACACGACCAAGGTATAGTTCAATTACTACACGAATGGTATAGGCGGGCATGTGAAGATCATTAACTTGGGTTTTGTTGCATCCAAGGGAAAATGAAGAAACCATAGCTAGTCGCTATGGTCTCCTTCATCAGTCAGTAAAAATACCTAATTACAAAATTCGCCTCACTCACTTAAGCTGACCGTCAATGCCTACCACTGAACCGTTTGATTGCTTCCGCGGTAACGGGCGAAAAAAGGTTAACAAGATTGCCGTCGGGATCGCGAAACAGCATTGCACGGTTCCCCCATGGCATTGTGGTAGGTTCCTTTACCCACTCATCGACAAACGGCTTCAAGCGCTTATATTCGCTATCGACATCGTGGACGTGGAACTCAATGATGACAGTGTGATTGTTGGCCGCGACTGCTGAACCAGCGCCGAACAGTTGTACCGTCTGGGAGTGGCCGATCGCCAGGGTACACGATGGCATTACGAGTTCAGCAAAAACTGGGGCAGGGCGTTCTGCCGAAACACCCGTGATTTTCTCATAGAACTCGACAAGGCGATCCACGTCATCAGTAATGATGCGTACAGAAGCAAAATTCACGAGATATCATCCTTCCTTTAATAAGTGATACAATTCAGTATCCTATTTATTTTGGTCTCTCAATACTTCACGCTTAATCACTATACAAAAACGATACTGACAACAGTATGTCAGTAGTGTTTTATGAAGAGAGTATGGGATAAAAGAGTGATCGGACTGAACTAAATGAAAACAATAACAATAACAATAACGAATAAAACCTGAAGGCTGTCGATTATTATGGTCGTTAATGAATTTAGGTGAACTTTGGCATCATTATGAGGCAGACAAACGAATTTAAGAATTTAGCTATAGATACATTACGTGCCTATTCTTGTTTCGGAGCTCTGTGCTAATTCCCTTAGCGTGAGTACATAACATCAAGATAAGCTATAAAAATGCACTTAGTAACAATTACTTTGCTTTCTTCTATGATATAAAATTAACTATAGTTTAGTCAGATTGGGAAGGGGGCAATTTCTGATGCGAATCGATGCTCATCAACATTATTGGAAGATTGAACGTGGGGACTATTCTTGGATCACTCCAGACCTGCCCATCTTATATCGGGATTATTTACCAAAGGATCTAGAGCCGATGTTAAACAGGCATCATATCGACGGGAGTATCGTCGTCCAGGCAGCACCTGCGATTGAAGAGACTAATTTCATCCTGTCTCTCGCTGATCAGACACCATCTATTCTTGGGGTTGTAGGATGGTTGGACCTACTCCAAAAGGAACATAGGCAGCACTTCGAGAAATTTCGACTTCATCCAAAATTCAAAGGATTTAGAGTTATGATCCAGGATTTGCCCGACCCCACCCTTATTTTGAGTGAAAAGTTTGTTGACGCGCTTCGTAGCTATGCTGATGAGGGGGTACCAGTAGACCTGTTATTAAGGCATGAACAAATGGATTTAGTTCTAAAACTTATACAGCAAGTGCCGGAGCTTCGTGGCGTTATTGACCACATCGCCAAACCGCCCATTCTTAGTAGAGAGATGGAGCCTTGGTCTCTTTACTTGGCCGAAATCTCCACTTATCCGAATATCTATTGCAAATTATCCGGTATGGTAACCGAAAACGGTCGAGAAGGATGGAGCCTGGAAGACTTTGTTCCCTATATTCGCAAGACATTGGAATTATTCGGGCCCAATCGAGTGCTGTTTGGTAGTGATTGGCCGGTATGTCTATTAGCTGCGGAATATGATCAGGTCATGGAAATTCTCCTTCATGCGATTCCAGAAAATTGGGGGGAAAAGGAACATACTCGTTTGTTCGGCCTCAATGCGAGAGAATTTTATAAATTATGAAAATATTCAAGTCGGAGAGATTATCACTGGTTGTGTACTTACTTCGGTAATCGTTTCTGAAAACTTGAATTATGAAATGAGAATTAGTCAGATTTGTTGTATATGGTTAGGAAAGCGCTTCCGTTACAATATATTAAAAACGTTGTTTAGTTCAATTCATCAAAAGTGAGGAGAATGTACAATGGCAATGATTCGATGCAATTATTTCTCGGAAACGTTAGGACTCAGCACGTCAATGACCGTTATTATCCCTCAGGCGACTACGGGGCAAGTCGGAATGAAGGGAGTCGTCAACCGGGAGCGGCATCCCGTCCTCTGGCTGCTGCATGGCGGCTCCGATGACGATACGATCTGGATGCGACGGACATCAATTGAACGTTATGTTTCCGAGTTGGGAATTGCTGTCGTGATGCCTCAAGTCCAATTAAGCTTCTATACGGATATGGCGTACGGAGGAAAGTATGGCACCTTCCTGATGGAAGAACTTCCTCAGATTGCCCGGTCCTTGTTCCCACTCTCGGACGCTCGCGAAGATAATTTTGTTGCTGGGCTATCGATGGGAGGTTACGGCGCATACAGATGGGCGCTGAGCAAGCCTGACATGTTTGCTGCTGCTGCTGGACTGTCGACCGGTAATTTCCCGTTTTGGAGCCCGGGTCCGGGAGGTGAGTTTCCTCCATTTCTACGGCTCGCATTCGGAGACGGACCGCATACAGGCACCGATAACGATCTTTATCATCTTGTGCAGTCTTGTGATCGCGCAGCTGGTCCGAAACCCGCGTTTTACCAAGCTTGCGGTACAAATGATTTTCTGTACGATCTTAATGTCGAACTGAAGGAAGCGTTCGAGCAATCTTCACTGGATTACACTTACGCTGAAGAACCGGGCGTACACGATTGGGCATTTTGGGATAAAACCATTCAAGATGTGTTGAGATGGCTTCCTTTGGAACGTGTGTGACATTACTGTCCACTAAACCTCACGCCTTTACAATTTTAGAGGGATTATCATCTAGTCCTTTATAAAAATATAACCCTGGTCGAGGGTACAATATCGCTCTTAAGCACATCTAAATGTTCCTTTTGGTCACCGACTGGAAGGTTCAGCTAGCCTTCCAGATCTATACTGGATATCCCTTATATATTACGCTGAATTCATTTTGGGAATTTTAGGGTATACCACTTACCCTTTAAAGCAATACTCTATAGGGAAGATCATTTACTGAAGGGATTAACTTACATGTTAAATGCTAAAACAAAAGAAATTGTTAAAAATACAGCGCCGGTCCTTAAGGAAAATAGTCACCAAATCGGAAAACGGTTCTACGAATTACTTTTTCTCAGTGCTCCTGAGTTAATGAATATTTTTAATCAAACCAATCAGAAGAAAGGAATCCAACAGGAAGCCCTTGGTTATGTTGTTTATGCTGCAGGCGAGCATATTAACAATCTTGAGGTACTTACCCCAGTTATTCGAAGAATTAACGAGAAACATCGGGCCATTGGTATTCGAGCCGATCAATATCCAATCGTTGGCGAGACATTACTACAAGCGGTAAGAGATGTGCTTGAAGATGCTGCAACTCCAGAAATTTTGGATGCATGGGGGCAAGCATACGGTTATATTGCCAACCTTTTTATACAGATGGAGAAGGAGTTGTATGAGGAGACTGAAAAACAGGCAGGTGGGTGGTCTGATTATCGGCGATTTATCGTGGATAAAAAAGAAGAGGAAACCAAAGAGATTACCTCATTCTACTTGAAGCCGGAGGATGGAAAGGCCATAACTACTTCATATAAAGCTGGACAATATTTGACTCTAAAAGCAGATATTCCTGGAGAACCCTACACACATATCCGCCATTACAGTCTGTCCGAAGCGCCAGGTAAGGACTATTACAGAATATCGGTCAAACGCGAGGATGCAGCAAGCAATGATCCAGAGGGAATTGTTTCTCACTATTTGCATGACCACATTCAAAAAGGGGACAAGCTACTTTTCTCTGCTCCCGCAGGTGATTTCGTTTTAAGTACAGACGAATTCCCAGTCGTTTTAATTAGTGGAGGAATTGGAATTACTCCATTACTCAGCATGTTAAATGACATCGTGGAAAGACAGCCCCAGCGTGAGGTCCGTTTTATTCACGCCACCAAAAATGGCCAAACCCATGCGTTTAAAACACATTTGACAGAGATTGTGCAATCTAATAAAAATGTAAATTGCTTCGTATGTTATACATCACCCACGCAGGAGGACAAGGTCTCTCACCAATTCGATAAAGAGGGATATATTGATTTAAATGTTTTGTCTTCAATAAAACCGGTAGAACCAGCGCAGTATTATTTGTATGGATCTCCCCCTTTTATGGAGGATATTATAAAAAAACTTAGTAAACTAAATGTGCCTAAGGAGAATATTCATTACGAATCTTTTAGCCCAATAGCAATGCTAGATGAGGAGTAAGGTTTTATTATTTAAGCACGCATAACATCAAAAAGCCTAGATTAAATGAAACGCACCATTGAGTACTCCCGCTATAGCCAATTTTAATTGGAGCATTAGCCATTATCCATAACCAACCGATGATGCTTGCTTCAGCATGTTAGAAATAAAACTTTCCTTTAGAAGAATGTCTAGACGTAACGGCTTCTTAGGAAGGTTTTTTAGCGTCTGTATAAGGCTGACAAACGAATTCAAGGGTCTTGTTCAACTTACACACCTCTAAGATTTAAGCTACGACATTCACCGTCTCCAGTACATTATCTGGAAGGAATATGTTATATGATCGTCGAATCTACCCTTAAAATGATTCTCATCTGGAGTGAAAATAACTTATGAACAAAAGACTAGGAGACAAGCTTTTAAATTTCGCCGATCAGGAATATAGGGAAATTCTCTCGGAGCAACAAGGAATGACTTTTAAATTTAAACTAAAGCAAGGTCGATTTATACATACGTTCTGTGCTGGACAGCTGCTATATAAAATTGGCTTGTCTCCTGAAATGATTATAGGAAAGGAGCTTAGGGATTTTCTTCCCTATGATGTGGCTGAATATAAAGAGACCTTTTATAATGAGGCATGGCAAGGAAAAGAGGGGATATCATACGAAGGTGAAAAAGGAGAGATATTCTACCTTGCGTCATTACGACCCATCAAACAATCAGGTACTGTAATTGAGGTAATTGCATCTTGCGTAGACATTACAGAACGAAAAAAAGCTGAGGAAGAACTGAGAGCTACGAAAGAGCTCTTGGAATCTTTATTTGGGCATCCCGTTGATGGTATTTGTGTTACAAACATAGAAGGGATTGTAATACGAGTCAACCATTCTTTCGAAAAAATATTTGGTTGGACTGAAGAGGAGCTTGTTGGAAAAAGCGTCTCTTCTCTACCCTTAAACATGAAATCTGACATTGTAGAAATAAGCAACCAGTTACAAAAGGGAATGAATGTGATAAGTTTTGAAACAGTTACACAACGAAGGGACGGTGAAATGATCTATATCCATTTAACAATGTCCCCTATAAAGGATGCTCAAGGAAATGTAATTGCTTTGACCGGTATAACGAGAGATATTTCTGAACGTAAAAGGTCAGAAGACTTTCTTCGAAAAGCAGATAAATTAAATGTAGTCGGCCAATTAGCTGCTGGTTTTGCGCACGAAGTCCGTAATCCTTTAACCACTTTACGTGGTTTCTTACAATTAATGCAATCAAAAGAAAACTGGAATGCAGAATATGCCGACATTATGGTTGCTGAAATAGATCGTATCAATAGTATAATTAGTGAGTTTTTAACCATTGCAAAGCCACATTCGCTGAGCTTAAAAAAATACGATATAGGGATTATCTTGCAGAATGTCATCACGCTATTAGAAGCTCAGGCCACTTTGAACAATATCCAATTTCATGTGCAAATGGAGAGCAGCCTTCCCTTAGTTAAGTGTTCAGAAATTGAAATCAAGCAAGTATTCGTTAATATTATAAAAAATGCAATTGAAGCTATGCCAAGTGGCGGTGAAGTTAGTATCGTCACTGTTGTTCAAACGAACTATATCTACATTCGTTTTATAGATCAGGGAGTTGGTATTCCTGAAACTTTGATTCAACGGTTAGGTGAGCCTTTTTTCACCACGAAAGAGAAAGGAACAGGTTTAGGCTTGATGATGTGTTACAAAATAATAAGCGATCATAACGGAAAACTAACAGTTAACAGTATCGTTGGTGAAGGAACGACATTTGAAATCAAGCTCCCTCTTTGATAGTTGGAATGAAGATGAAAAACGAGTGACTCTTCTTTGGAATTTTACTTCCGATTAAACCAATCATTGTTTAACTTTCAATTAGTGGAACAAAACTAAACCATCCACGCATAGTATGGAGAATTTGGAACGCAATGGAGAATAAGAACAAATGAAACCTACTTTTTTGTTTTGATTTGTCACATCAATGGATTTAAGTTAGACGGAAAGAGTACTGCAAACGCCGTAAAAGTTCCCTTCTGGAAATTTGTTGACATGAAGCGTCATCCTTTTGTAGTATTAAAAGCTGAGTAAGTAACTCGGCTTTTATAGACGGAAAGGATGGTCTAACTTCACATGTTTCTGCGTTCGTTATTTATTTGCAGCTATTTGGCGATTATCTATTATGTATCCAGTCAATTCCCATCGATAAGGATGGTATTTTATCCGACCCTTGGCGCATTCAGTTTCTTGTTTATACACCGAGTGGGGAATATTAGAGATATAGGACGGATTAGTATTGGGGCGATAATTGCCGCGACACTTGGAAGCTTTTTTTATACAATCGATACAGGGGCGTTTTCATTTTTTGTCACTGCAATTCTTACAATCTCGCTGATAAAGTTCTTCCAATGGAACGCTGCTCCAATCTTAGCTGTCTCATTGATTCCCTACTTCGCCCATCCCGTTTCAATATGGGCTTTACCAGTTGCTGTTTTAGCCTCGCTAGTCGGTCTAGTACTGACTCTTTGGTTTATTGATAGGATAGAACAGTTGACCTGGATTACAAGACTAGATCCAGCCTTACGTAAAATGGCGTCGGTGATCGTCAGAACTGTAAAACGCCAGCCAGTTACTGGGGTAACACAGGAAACAAGAAATTAATTTGTTCGCCTTTTTGACACTATGCTCCACTTTTTCCAGACACGTGTTGGTGCAGCAAATGAGACAAGTTTTTGCCCTTGTTTATGAGGAAAACAATCAAAAATAAGCCACAGTTCGTTCGCATTCTTGATTAATATTGAGGGATAAGAACATAGTTCCATCGAAAGTCGCTATTTATAGCGTCTTTTTTATTTCTTCGGTACTGCGTAGCGGAAAATTAAACATTAGAAGAGCCTGGTGACGGATTACTGGCAAACAGCAAGCGTGGCTATTCATAATAAATAGCTTCATAAGGAAACTCTAGCTTATTCATGCGATATTCTTTGGGCGACATGGACATATATTGCCGAAAAACTTTGCCGAAATAGCTGGGACTTTCAAAGCCGCATTGTTGACCAATTTGGGATATCGGAAGTTCCGTTGTGCGGAGTAGTCGGATTGCAACCTCAATGCGTCTGTCTTTGAGATAGGCTAGCGGTGATGTTTTCTCGGATTTCTGAAATAACCTGCACAAGTAGTGTTTATTGATATCGCAATGGCTCGCCAGCAGATCCAGCGTCAATGGAGATGCATAATTCTCTCGGATGAACTTTTTACATTTCTCGATCGTTGTTATTGAAAGGGCACCGATATCCCTCTCCGCATCTCTACTGGTCTGCACCAGGATAAGCAACCACCGATAGACTTGCATGGACAAACGATACTTGTCCGTCACGTTCTCCTGATGAATCAAATGGATAATTTGCCATAACTCTTGAATCAAGGGAGAGTCCGCGTTTCGCAGAATGACATGCCCCTCATTATCATGGATCATATCCCAAATTCTGCTCGCTTCATCCCCACGAATGTTGATCCATATAAATTCCCAAGGTTCGTTGTTCTCGTGTTTATAGTAATAGCAATGTTCTCCCGAGATTTTAACAAGTAGGGCATGTCCCTTTGGTAAAGGAATTGTTTGATTGTCAATATCCAGATAACCCTGACCATTAAGCGTGTATTGAAAAACGACGTGCCCCGGGTCCGGTCTATCGTCACTTGGACAACGATATTCCTCGCTTGAAACGATCTGCCATCCAATAGAGTCCAGTGTCATGATTGATGTATCGTCATTACGAAAAGCGTAAGAGACCGTATGAACCATCGTTAATCTCCTTCCTAAAAAAGTCAATTATATTATATAATACGTCACATTTTTTAGATTGTCTGTCTTTTTTTAGACCTGTAAGATGAATGTAAGCGGTAACATTAAAAAGGGGGTGACTGTAGTTTGTGTTCTATGGATCGTGAAAACAAGTTTTAAAGCAACAAAGGAATAGTGCTGTAAATGACAGCGAACGACAAACAACATGCAGGACAGATTGAGCTTATGATTCCATGGGGCTGCCTGAATGCCAAAAGATTTCTTTCCCCACATTCTAAAAATGTTTTTAGATAAGGAGGAGCTAATTCAATGTACCGAAGAACTGTTTCCATCCAGAAATCGATGTTTGTAACTTTTTTAGCATTCCTAATGGTTATTTCACTGGCTGTACCTCCAGCTCCGGCGCGTGCAGAGTCATCAAGTCTCCTTCCGGGTCGCCAGGCAGAATATCTAAACCGGGGTTTGGTTGCGGTTCTCGTAGACAACGGCGTTTTTTTAAGCTGGAGGTATTTAAACAACGACCCGGATAATATCGCTTTCAACATATATAAAAATGGAACCAAAGTGAACACATCGCCCATAAGTGACGTGACGAACTATGTGGACACCACTGGTTTCGACAGTTCGCAATATCAGATTTCGACCGTCATTGCAGGCAAGGAGCAAATGCAGCCGGAGGTTGTATCGGTCTGGCATAACGATTATCTGCCTATTCCGCTCGATAAACCGGCCGACGGCCGGACCAAGGACGGTGGAACCTACTCCTATTATGCAGGTGACGCTTCCGTAGCTGACTTGGACGGGGATGGCGAGTATGAAATTGTCTTCCTGTGGAGTCCAAGCAATTCCAAGGACAATTCGCAGGCCGGTTATACGGGGAATGTCTATATCGATGCCATCAAACTGGATGGCACAAAGCTGTGGAGGATTGACCTGGGAGTCAACATCCGCGCCGGAGCGCATTATACGCAGTTAATGGTGTATGACCTCGATGGCAATGGAAAGGCTGAGGTTGTTGTCAAGACGGCGGACGGCACAAAGGACGGCCAAGGCACGGTCATTGGTGACGGCACGAAGGATTATCGCAACGACGGCGGATACATACTCTCAGGTCCAGAATATCTCACGCTGTTTAACGGTGAGACTGGCGCGGCTGTATCCACTGTGAATTATGACCCGCCAAGAGGCAACGTCAGTGATTGGGGTGACGGCTATGGCAACCGTGTAGACCGTTTCCTTGGCGGCATCGCTTATCTGGACGGTACGAAGCCAAGTGTCGTGATGAGCCGGGGTTATTATACCCGCACAGTGCTTGTTGCTTATGATTATGTTGGCGGGGAACTCGTCAAGCGCTGGACGTTCGACACGAATGAAGCAGGATCACAATATCAATCACAGGGCAACCACAATCTAAGTGTGCTGGATGTCGACAAGGACGGCAAGGACGAAATTATGTTTGGCGCCTTGGCCATTAACGATGACGGCAGCTTGATGTACAGCACCGGACTCGGCCACGGTGACGCCATGCACGCCGGCCAGCTCGATCCGAACCGGGAGGGCTATCAGGTCGTAAGTGTGCACGAGCATTCCGATGCGGCATACGGGCTGGAGATGCGCGATGCGGCAACAGGTGAAATCCTCTGGGGTGAGAAAACAGGTTTTGACACCGGTCGCGGGATGTCGGCGGACATTGATCCGAACTATCCGGGTTACGAATCATGGGCCACGACCGTTACCAATGGGCAAAGTGTACCTGTAACCAATACCTATTCAGCAGCCGGAGAGGCTATCTACACTGTGGACGAAGGGCCCAAAACCGCCAATTTCGCCATCTGGTGGGATGGAGATCTTCAGCGGGAGCTGTTGGACCATGAGTGGGATAATAGCACAGCCAAAGGAATTCCGCTCATCTATAAGTGGGACTACCAAAACAAGAAGCTGAATGAAATCTTCCGGGCAACCGGTACGTTAACGAACAACCATACCAAAGGCAATCCGGCACTCCAGGCGGACATTCTGGGCGACTGGCGTGAGGAGCTTCTGCTGCGGAGCGAAGATAGTTCGGAGTATCGTCTCTACACGACGACCATTCCTTCAGACTACCGCATCCCTACGCTGATGCAAGACCCTGTGTATCGACTTGGCGTAGCCTGGCAAAATGTATCCTACAACCAGCCGCCTCATACCGGCTTTTATCTTGGAGCGGAAGCTACAGCATTCCCTAAAGCCAATCTGACGCTGACTCGCGAAGCTGAAATGCTGGAGCCGGTCTACCGCTTTAATTTCGGTACAGAGACTACATCAGGAAGTACGAATATACAGGATACGCTCTACGCACAAGATCCTGGATACGGCTTCAAGGATACAAATGGTGTTACGGTAGGGGCAAACCAGGTTTCGGTCGCGACAGGCACGACATTTGCCGTTGACCTGCCAAATGCCAACTATAAAGTGACGCTGCGATTGGGCAATGATGCAAATGACTCGAACGTTGGAGTCAAATCCGAATTCGTCCAGAAGCTCGCCGTAACCAATGTGACAGCGGGAGCACCACTGGAGTATTCCTATGATATTGCTGTGGTAGATGGACAGCTCGATCTTCTCTTCACGGGTACAGCGATAGACATCCAAGACGTCATCATCGAGAAATATCCAGAGAAAACGGCTGGTGCGGCAACAACGATCTATATGGCTGGTGATTCAACCATGCAATCGTACAGTGAAGCGCAGGCTCCTCAAGAAGGATGGGGCCAGCAGTTCGGACGTTATCTCTCCAATGGGGCAGTCGTCGTGAACGATGCGATCGGCGGTCGAAGCAGCAAATCGTTTATGGTAGACGGTCGTCTCGATACAATCCTGCAACGAATTAAGCCGGGGGACTTCTTCTTCATTTCCTTTGGTCATAACGACGCGAGTGCAGGAATACCGGACCGGTATGCATCCCCTGAGGATTATAAGATTTACTTGGCTCGTTATGTAAACGGTGCCAAACAGCGCGGCGCTACACCGATATTGCTCACTCCGGTTGGACGCAGAGATTTCAACACGGTGACTCAAGAATTCAACGTCAGCTTCCCGGCATACGTGCAGGCTGCAAAAGAAGTGGCGGAGGAGCAGGACGTGCCGCTGATTGATCTCAGCAAGTTGAGTATTGCTTACTACGACAAAATTGGAAATACAGCTACGGAAAAAGTGTTCCTCTATGCTAATCCGGGTGATTATCCGAAATACCCGAATGGGATCAACGATAATACGCATTTCAGCAGCTATGGTGCACAGAAAATTGCCGGACTCGTTGCTGGTGCGGTCAAAGACATGGAGCTGAGCATTTCGCCGCTGGTCATCGACCCGGATAATTCCGAACCCGAGCCAGAGCCGGAAGCCCAGCTATATGAGGAGGATTTTGAAGGCGACGCTGCCGGTTACCACTATGCGATGGTCAATGCCACGGGTATTGGAGGAACCATGACGGGGACCGTAGTTGAACAGTCTGGAAATAAGGTGCTGTCCGTCGCGGGCTCAGGTTCAGGCAATCGGGCCAAAATATTCCGTCTGTTCGATGCTGTAAACGGCGATCAGGTGAACGTGAACTTTGACTGGCAATCCGGTAATGTGAGTGCCTATCCATCAGAAGGTCATCTCACAATACAGGATTCTAACGAAAATGCCCTGTTCACGCTGTATACCAAAACCGGAAGCACCAAAATTCATTATTTTGTCGGTGCATATAATCCGGACTATGGCACAGGGGATACAGCCATACCAGAAGGGGGAACGGCTACAGATATTACCAAGAACCAGTGGGTCAATGTGGATGCAACCGTTAATTTTGCCGAGAAAACATTGGATCTGACATTAACGAACCTGGCCGATCCGACAGTTACCCAAACGATTGCAGATATCTCGCTGAGTTCCAGCGCATATGCGGACAACGTCAGATCCATGCGATTCCTGGGAACGAGAAAAGGCGGTGGAGGTACGCTGAACTGGACTACCCAGATCGACAACGTGCGAATAGAAGGTACTCAGCTCTCTTCGGAGGGCGGCGATCAGACTGCCTTAATCGCTCTGTACGATGAGATCAAAACACTGAATCTGTCGGATTATACAGATGCATCGAAGGCCGTGGTGAACCGGGCTTTGGCAGCTGCGGAAGCTATATTCAATACGGAAGCCACGCAGGCTCAAGTTGACCATGTGTTTAACATGTTAACTGTCGCGAAGGATTCATTGACAAGTGAACCGAGTGAAAAGAAAAGTGAATACAAATTTGACTTTGGTTCCGGCAGCGCAGCCGACGAATACATCAAAGTTGATGACAAAAGAGCGTACATCGAAGGCAACGGGTACGGCTTTGCCGATACTGCGCTGACCAGAGATGAGAACCGTGAAACTGGAGATTCACTCAAAGAGGATTTCACACGAGTAAACGGAACCTCCTTCCTTGTGGAGATGGAGCCGGCTAATTACCGGGTAACGATGACCATGGGAGATGCTGCAGAATCGACCAGTGCAAATGTCGTTGTAGAGCAGATGACAAAGCTGCCGCTCACAACCATTGCCAAGGGCGAATTCAAAGAAATAACATATGACATTGCCCTGATCGATGGGGTGTTTAACTTCAATTTCACTGGAAATGCACCGAAAATCAATGCACTGAAGCTGGAGCGCCTGCCAGATCACAGCGCAAGCGATAAACCAGTTATTTATTTGGCCAGCGATTCCACTGTGGCCAATTACGCAGAGAACTACCGTCCGCAAGCGGGCTGGGGCGAAACGCTGGATGGATATTTTGATAAGAATGAAGTCAGTATTGATAACCGGGCAGTTGGCGGGCTGAGCAGCAAGACCTTCCTGGTCGGTGGATATCTCAACGATATTTTACTCGACATTCATGAAGGCGATTATCTGTTCATGCAGTGGTCTCATAACGATTCCACGCCGTCCCGTCCGGAGCGTTATCTAACGCCCGAGCAGTTTAAGGTTTATTTGAAAGAATACATTGACGGTGCTCTGCAGAGAGGTGCAATTCCAGTTCTGGTCACGCCAGTGAACCGCCGTGATTTTACCGGAGAGGTGCTGAACAAGAGCTTCCCGGAATACGTACAGGCGATGAAAGAAACGGCGCAGGAAACGAAAACGCTCATCATCGATCTGAACCAAGCCAGTTGGGAGTATTTCCAGGAGCTTGGCACAGAAGGAACCAAATCAATATTCATGTGGGTAGGCACAACGGAAGACAATACTCATTTGCAGATGAATGGTGCAATCAAGGTGTCTGAACTCGTGGCACGCCTTGTGAAGGAATTGAATATACCGCTATCTGATTTGGTTACGTTGGAAGGGGAATCTCCGGAGCAGGGAGCCCCGCATACTACGGCAACTGTGGAAGGAGAATCGCAGAACGACTGGTACACTTCTCCAGTACAAGTAACCTTCACAGCAAACGATGAAGATTCCGAAATTGAAGGGACCTATTATCAAATCAATGGTGGCGAAACGGTGAGTGGCGCGCAGTTGACCCTAACTGAAGAAGGTACACATACCATCACCTACTGGAGTGTCGATGTCGACGGTAACAAAGAGAGCGAACAGTCTTTGTCCATATCCATTGATCTCGTACCTCCAACCATTGAAATTCATGGTCAAACTGAATACAGCATTGATCAGTACGTGGAAATTGGCTATACAGCCTCAGATTCGGTATCCGGTATGGAAGAACCAGAGGGTGTGCTTCACGACACTCCTGCGTATACACTGGAGCCCGGCCTGAACAAGGTTACGGCAACCGTTTCCGACTTGGCTGGGTGGGAACAGACGGTAGAATATCGTTTTGGGGTTATTGCTACATTCGACAGCCTGATCAATCTGACTCACGCCTTCGCGGATGAGTCGATCGATCCTAATGCCAGCATTCTTGCTGATCAGCTCACAAACACGTTACAGCAGGCCAAACAGGCAGCAAACGATCGTGAAGGAGCAAAAGCGCGTCAATTGCTTGCATCCTACGGTAATGACGTTCAAGCAGCTAGAGGAACCGTATTTACGGATGAGCAGACAAGTGTGCTGCTTAAGTGGGAGGAATGGCTTAACATAACAACTCCGCTAGCGAATGGGGCCCCTGGGACTCCAGTGCTATCTGACAATAACGGTTATGACACAGGGCTCAAAGACGGCGACTACACGGTCACGATGAATCTGTGGTGGGGCAATAACGGCAATCAGTTCAAACTGTATGAGAATGGTGAATTGATTAAGGATATTTCTCTGGTCGATCAATCCCCATCCGCACAGTCTGTTAAAGTGGATATTACTGGACAGAAAAATGGTACCTATACCTATACTGGAGAATTGATCAATGCACTGGGTTCAACCATGAGTGTTCCACTGACAGTCATCGTCACAGATGCTTCCCCAGGGCAAGCTGTTCTGTCGAATGACAACTGGGACGGTGACGGCAACTTTAATGTCACCATGAATCTATGGTGGGGAACAAATGCAACCGAATACGAACTTTACGAAAATGGTGTTTTGATCGATGCGCAATCGCTGCAAGCTCATACGCCTAGTGCACAGTCTGCAGTTACTGCAATCACCGGAAGGGTACCTGGTACGTATGAGTATGAAGCTGTACTTCGTAATTCATCAGGGGAAACCAGATCATCCAAATTAAATGTGACGGTAAGATAGTATGCTGAAGTGTTTGAGGTAGTCCAATAACACTAAGTGATTAGAACTGAAGTAAGGACGATAACAAAAGTGCTAATCCTCATCATTTTGAGGGTTCGCACTTTTGTTTATTTTGAAGTTAATACATCTTTTTTTATTTGAAAAGAATCTCTGAGTTATTAGCCCTCTGTCTCTATCATAAGCAACTTGAAGCGTTGTTCCCAGCACCTGAAATAAATCAATAACTCCTCATAATGATATATAATGACAGGTAACAAGAATGGAGGTGCCGGATGTGGACTCGTTATGGAGAGACGGGAGCAGGGCGAGCCAGGTTTATTTTATCAGCGGCGGGCATAAACCGGTAAATCTTCACCAGTGGGGACCTGGGGTGCGTGACGTCTATGCACTGCATTACATCATTCATGGGCAGGGCACACTGGAAACAGACGGCCAGTATTTTCGGCTGGGCGCCGGAGAGAGCTTTATCATTTTTCCGCAAAAAGAAATCTATTACTACCCCGACCCTGCCGACCCGTGGGAATACGTATGGATGGAGTTCAGCGGGCGAGATGCAGAACGGTTCATAGAGTTGACTCAGCTTTCGGTCCAGCACCCTGCACTGCCAGCAGCGCCGGAATGCTTGGAACCCTTGTTTCATTTGGCCTGGAATGCGGGGACATCGCCATGTGAAGTGTTAAGGGCGGATGCACGTTTGCGTCTTTTATTGTCGTATTATATGGAGTTTTTTCCAAGCGAGAAGCAGGAGGAAGCCAGAGATTATGTGTGGCTGGCGATAACGTATATTGAGCAGAACTACTGGAAATCGTCCTTGACGGTTGCGGAGATTGTACAGGCCGTAAATCTGGAGCGAAGCTACCTGTTCCGCAGGTTCAAAGAAGCTACAGGCGAATCGGTTTCTGCGTATATCGCGGCATGCCGCATCCGGCGCGCCTGTGAGCTGCTGAAGTCATCCAGATTATCCATTCAATCCGTTGCCTATTCAGTGGGATACAATGATCCGCTTTATTTTTCCAGAGTGTTCAGAAAAGCAACATCACATACGCCATCAGCATACGTAATGCTGTATCAGAAACAAGCAGAACGTTAGGAGGACAAGCTTGGGTTGCTAATGGATAAGACACACTACGTTTAACGAAAAAGAGCACAGTTCCCCGATTCGCGGAAATAACGGATAAGCTTCTCGATCGGTTTCCGTCCACAGTTCAGCTTCACACCGAGACAATCAATGCAGAGGAACTGCCGGGCTGTGCGCGAGACCAGTTTAATATAGATGCCGACATCGTCCGAGGAGAGCGGAACGGAACAGGAGGTGCACAGGCGGCATTTTGTCATTTATTTCACCAATTTGGCCCGAACGACGAGACAATCGTGGGCCCCAACAACTGGTGCATAACGCTCACGGAATACACCCAGCTCCTTGTGCTCCCAGCAATCGTAGAGTGACAGGGCATAACCGGCGGCGTAAGGCAGTCCCATATCCCAGAATTGAAGGGACAGCTCGCGCTGACTGTCGCTCAGGTTGAAAAAGCCGATAGCGAGATCTCCGTCTGTCAGCACCTTCACCAGCATGAATACATCGTCTGTGTGGAACCACTGCGGCTCGGGTTTGATGAGGTAAGCTCCGCGTGCCTCCGCGTCCTGGTTGATGGCAAGCAGGTCCGGGTTCAACAAAATTTCCTTGGTGGCCTGATTGGCTTTACGTACATCACATCCAATCATGAGCGGTGAACCCATCATGGACCAGAGGGAGAAATGTGTTTTGTATTCAATGTTGTTACAGCCTCCAATCGTTCCGATAAAGTCGTTGTTGCTTCCACCGTACATGCCAACAATCAGCATGTCCATGTCATTATGGCAGAAGGAGCCAGTGTAGCTTTGTTTGCCGAGCTGAGAAAGAGCCAGTTCTTTGACCGATTCCCAGTTATCTCGTATGTCACCGGTGGAGCGATACATATGAGCCCCTGATCCACGAATCCAGTCATATACGTTATCCTCTCCCCAGTTGCAGGCAGAGAACAGGATATCTCGTCCACAGTTTTTGAGCGCAAGGCTCATCCGCTTGTATAACAGTTCACCCGAGATATGACGCGGCTTGAAACAATAGTCATATTTTAAAAAATCCACACCCCATTCGGCAAACATCGCTGCATCCTGAAATTCATGCTCGAAGCTGCCTGGATAACCTGCACACGTATGTGTACCGACACAGGAGTACATGCCGAACTTCAGGCCTTTATCGTGGATATAATCTGCAAGTGTTTTCATTCCGCTCGGGAATTTCTCTGGATCAGCGACCAAGTTACCATCAGCATCCCTTTCCTTCAGGCTCCAACAATCGTCAATGACGATGTATTCGTAACCAGCTGCTAGGTAACCCTCCGACACAAATACGTCAGCGACATCCCGGATTAATTGCTCATTGATATCCCATGTGAAGGTATTCCATGAATTCCAGCCCAGCGCAGGAGCTAACCCCATTAAAGAATGGTTTCTCATAATCTCGCTTCCTTCCTAATTCTGTTTTCACGTTATGAAGAGAGTGAACATTATTCTTATCTCAAAATAACTACAATGAATTTAAACGATAAATGCGCATTCAGCCATAGCTTGACGTTGCTTGAACATGGACGGATGTTGTTTAGGTGCATTGAACGAAAAGATACATGCTTGCACTAGATGATGGTATATCAATGAAATACATACAATGGCGCTTATTCTTTATTAGGAAGGCGGTTCTAAAAAATGTAGACTCAAACGAGGTTAAAACGATACTAATGCCGCGGGGCAAGAACATGTTTCATTCATGCTGAATCCGTTCCGTTTTTCATGGTTATATTGGGCGGGAAAATGTTCTGGCCATGGAAAAGTCGAAGATCATGTCGACAGTCGTTTATGGGGATTCTTGTCAAGGTAGTCCCAGGCCAATTGCAGGATGGCATGTCGGCACTCCAAGTTGCCATGTATTCGACCAATTCAATGTTATTACGCATTTTGAGTTCAGATTTTCCCTAACCTATTTAACCATTACAATAGAAAGAAGAACTCGGATAAAGAATAAGAAGAAGTTTGGAATAAATTGTGTTTAAACTAACGGGGGCGTTTTTTCAGCAATCTAGTATGTACGAAGCAAGTTTGCTGTGGGGCGCGTTGCAAACCAACGTAATACCGTCAAAAAAGATCATCTGATTGGGGGGGGATCTGTTGTGGTCTCTTAAGAATATAATTCAACTCTGGAATTATTCTGATGTGATTCGCAAATGATAAAACAAAAAAAGGGAGCATCTCGGACATGCGTAAGAGAAATTTGAAAATGCAGAAAGTAGAATTATCACATCTAGAACAATATAGTGAGCTTTTGCGTTATGTGTTTCAGGTTACAAATAATGATCTTCACAAACTGGGTTGGGGAGCAAAGGAAATTCTCCATGAGAAATCACCTGTCTTACAACAAGCAGATGTACTTGGTTGGTTTGATGGAGAAAAACTGATTTCTCAGGTTTCTACATATCCATTTGAGGTCCGGATTTTTAATCAAACTTATGCTATGGGTGGTGTTACAGGCGTAGGTACTTTTCCTGAATATTCTGGGCAAGGCCTAATGAACAAACTGTTGTTACAGGCTCTCACCAATATGCGTGAAAAAAAACAATCCATTTCTTACCTTTATCCGTATTCTATACCCTATTATCGCCGTAAAGGATGGGAAATCATTTCCGATAAAATTGTGTTTGAGGTTCAAGACTACCAATTACCCAAAAACAAACCAGTGCCTGGTGATGTGGCCCGTGTAGAACCGGAAAGCGAAGATGTGAAAACGGCCTATGAACGCTTCTCGCTGCAAACACATGGAGCCATGTTAAGGAAAGAACTTGCGTGGAGTGAGTATTGGCGATGGGACTCAGAAGATCTAACAGCTGCTATCTATTACGGTGAAGACAATAAACCCGAGGGATACTTACTGTATTGGATAGAGGAAGAAGTATTTCATGTCAAAGACATGATTTTCATTCATGAAGAGGCACGAAGTGGACTTTGGAACTTCATTAGTGCGCATTTTTCAATGATATCCAAAGTGGTTGGCAATATTCATACAGATGAACCACTTGCCTTTTTACTGGAAGATGCTGATATTAAAGAAACCATTTCACCTTACTTTATGGCACGGATCGTAGACATTGAGCAATTTGTTTCTAAATATCCATTCAAACCTGCTCCAATAGAACGAGAGTGGACATTCACCTTGTTAGACCCACTGCTATCTTGGAATCAAGGTACATTTACTCTACAAATTGAACCAAATGGATGCGGTCGAGTGATCCGAGGTCAAAATCGTCGTAGCGAAGATAGCATAAGTATCCAGACAATGACAACGATGTTGTTAGGCTATAAGCGTCCTGAATATTTGCATAAAATTGGTCGAATCAAGTGCAATCCAGAAATGCTAGATGTATTAGAAGATGCTATTGAACAGCAGACACCTTATTTTTCAGATTTCTTTTAATTAATGTATAAGGAACAACAACATGGTTGCCCGCCGGGAGTCATCGCGGCGGGCTAATATCCAATAGAGGTAGATTCATGATCTACAGTAAATATGATATGAAAGCAGTTCAGGGTATGTGCAAACCCAATTAATATTAAAAAAGCCCTACCGGTAACAACCCGATAGGGCTTCAAGCATGGCATCAGTGCAAATTAGTCGGAAACAACAAGTCCATCGAAGTTTTCGGGCCCTACACGAACTGTCCCCAATAGGTTGGAACTAATAAATGCACTGTACGTCAATTGAGGTAACAGTGGTGGGTTAAAGTCATCGGCAGAGAACGTGATAACTTGTGGAGCAAGTACGCTCAAACTGAATGTGGATGTCGCTGAATAAATTACCGGATCAGTCGCCAAAGTACCCCTAACTATTCGAATGGTGATACCAACAAGAGCCAGCGGTAATTGCACGGAAACGGTTCCTTTCATCTGCACTCTAAGGTTAGCTCCTGCTCCTGCAGTCTGCAGACCAATCTGGCCAAATAATTGAGGAGTATTGATGACGAGAATCGGCACTGCTATAGAGTTAGCCAAACTGGCATTCTGTGATGTTCTTGCATCAAGAAATGTGGTCATGAAATCTACCTCCTATTCTGTGGGATAGAATAGTATATTCTATGGCTGCTAATACGCTTGGACGTAATTCCAAGTTTACTTGATTTGTAAAGTTTATATGGGGCGATCTATACCTATCTTTATTCTAACATTCCAGAACAAGATGCAATTAGATATTATTCCTCCGAATAAACGGTCGCATTGAAACTCTCAGGGCCTAACCGGATATTACTAACGGGAAATAGAGGATTAAAAGTGAAGGTGGCATATACCGAATAGACAAGTTGCCCATTCACTGGTGGAGGTACGTTGAAATCCGAACCAGTAAATTTGAATACGCAAGGACTGAAGAACTCATTGGCAATAACAATTGTGCCTGCACGATAAACCAATTGTTGTGAACTCCCCAAGTCTCGGTAAACTTCAATGACAAGCTCACCGTTTGTAGAGAGTTGACTGGCTGTCAATTCAACAACACCAGAGAAAAACGTCCGAATAAATGCGCCCGGATTGTTGAACTGTAGGCCTACTTGAGCAAATAAGAGTGGGACACCGTTTGTAAAACTAGGAGTTAAAATGTTATGACCATTGGAGCCTTGAGATGTACGTGCATCTAACGTTTGGACCATAAGGATCTCCTCCTTCCTCATTAATTGTTGAGGCATAACGAAAAAAGGGGGTTAGTCGTCACTGTATGCAACGGCGTTAAAACACTCAGGCCCAATGCGTGTGGCTTGTTCCGTTGGGGAAGCTGGAACAAATGTTATATAGCAAGAATAGATTAGTTGCCCGGAGGGAGGAGAAGGCACATTATAATCGGAGCCTTCGAAGCTCGCCAAAATACTTCCTTCAGATGGAAATATCGGCACAGAGACTACATAGATTGGTGTTCCTGTATTGGTCGAGGTTCTGAAAATCTCAATTCGTATAGATGAAGGTTGGGAAGACAGATTTCCCACCGAGAGTCGATAGGTTCCGTTGAACTGAGTTCGAATAAGCGGGCCAGGGCTGGCAATGTTTAGTCCAAGGATGCCCACCAAAGTTGGCGTGTTTGCAGTAAGTGGAACGTTAAGCGGAGTAACACCGTTAGAACCAAGAGAAGTACGAGCATCAAGTGTACGAACCATAGGGATTCCTCCAATCTAAATCATAAAATGTGAACATCAAGGAGCAGTGGTTGATTATAATCATCACTTGAATCATAATGATCTGTTTTACAAGCACAGTAAAACCAAAAGTAGAAGGGATAAACGGCAGTCTGAATTGTGAATTCTGCTGGTGCTATAGGGAGTCTGGTCTGAAATCTTACCTTTAACTGAACACGAACACGAGGCTTGTCCCAACTTAAGGTCATCTATAAACCTATTCCGACAAACTAGCATCCTATGAAGATCGTGCATCTAAAAAGGTAGTCATATTCTTGTTTATTACCTCCTTTTAAATTGGAATAGAATAATATATGGAGTATTTTGTGTCGTTGTATGGACGTTTCTACTCAAACAGAAAAAAAGGCATATTCATATGGTAAATGGCTAAATTGATTGGACTCTTGAATAAACAATATTACACCAGCAGATCCGTAACTCTGGAAGAATCCATAGAAAAAACAATCAAGCCGGAAGGATCTGTTGAGTTAGCAACAAAAGTAATACGTGGTGAGCTGACTGACAAGGAAGAGCTTTATTTACTTAGTGAAAACTTGTGGTTGGGTTTAAATAATTTGCTCGAGGATATAGGAATAGAATATCGAGACGATATTCTAGAATTGTGAGAGCCTATAATATAAAATTACTTAAAGAAGCGTTAAACCATTTTTTGAGATGATTGTTTTTGTATGAATTCAAGTATTGAAAGGTGTTGATGAAATGAATCTAATCTGTGAATCTCAAGTCGTTACCGATTATTTGACCGTGACAGCAGAGGTCGATTATGATCACCCGTTAATTGTTGGACTAGCTTCGGATTTAGCAGCAGCATCACAAGATCAAGTAGATTTTATTGAAAAGTCATATATCTATGTCAGAGACCAAATTGCACATTCTTGGGATATCCAGAGTTCTAGAATCACTTGTTCCGCATCCGAGACATTGGTTTACAAAGAAGGTATTTGTTATGCCAAAGCAAATCTTTTGTGCGCCATATTACGAGGAGCAGGAATACCTTCTGGCTTCTGTTATCAACGGCTTACGATTGGGGACACTCCAGATACGGGCTTTTGTATCCATGCTTTAAATGCTGTTTATATTCAAAAAATAAATTCATGGATCCGCTTGGACGCACGAGGGAACAAGCCTGGAATCCAAGCAGAGTTCTCACTGGATGGAGAAAAACTTGCTTTTATGATCCGAAAGGAGTACGACGAATCTGAGTATATGACTATATTTAAGTCGCCAAATCTGAAGACCATCGAAACTTTGAAGAATAACACAGACTGCATAAACATGTATCTGCACGGACTACCCGATCGACTGTGATCATTAATTTATTGGGAAACGATAGCTCAATATTACCAGGAATGCAGCCAAGCAAACTTGAGCGGCTGCATGTGTTCAACTAACGGGCAGGGAGCCTGATCGGCTCCCGTGAAGATAGTATCTAAACCACGACATGAGCCGATCACCAGTGATATCGGTGGCTCTTTGTGAAATGTCAGCGGGAAAATACGATTTTTTATGGACATGTTCGCTACTGATCAGCAAACTACGCTTTGGACGATTGGTCAAGTTTGCCTAAACAACAAGGGTGATTTTATAGTGGAGGTCACTCCGGTTACTGCTGAGAAACTTATCAAATCTCCAATAAACTCTTTACAAGGAACAGAAATTGGATGTAAAGTTAACGAAATTACTGAAAATACTAATGGAGAGTTAAATATGGAGTATAACAACCGGATCAGAAAGTTACATATATGGATTAAGAATATGAGATTTCAAAACAAGTTAATGATAAGTTATCTTCTGGCGTGCATTATTCCAGTTTTAATTGTAAGCGTATTCATATTTCAGCAGTCAGCCAAAGGACTGGAAGAATCCTCACAGGAATTTGCCTCCCTCTATACGTCCCAGATCAAATCTTCATTGAATGAATTCATCAAGGAATATGACAAGATTACAAAGTCCGTACTGGTTGACAACGAATTGATCTATAAGCTCGGAGAAGGGTCAAGTGTACCCATGAACGAGGAGGTAAATCAGCGGGTTGCTGTACAGCAACTTCTCATGAGAGTTTCATTGCTCAAATCTGAAATTGGTACCGTAATGCTGATCAGCCGCGATAACAGTGTGTATCAATATACGACTACGACTAGCAGAGTGGATGAGAAAAGACTATTATCCCGGGATTGGTACAAACAGCTCCGTCATTCCGATCAGACCTTTTTTATTAGCGGCCTGCACGATCGTTCCTATTATGAGGACAAAGGCGCAGGGGCTGTTGTGACTGTGGGCAGGGTTCTGTTTAACTCCAAGGGGGCGTACGCCGGCATGCTTCTTATTGATCTCGATCCATTTACGCTGCTTCAGCTTGAGCTTGAGTTTTTGCAGGCTCGCGACAAGTATGGTATTAGCGTAATTATAAGCAATGATCGAAGAGAGATCGTTTATCATTCCGAAGCAGCCAGTGGCCGGATGACATGGGAGCAGCTGCTCCATTCAGGATCCGATCTCTCTGGAGACAGCGGAACTAAAGATCGGATTATTTTATCGGAACAGACTTCTCAAGGGGAATTATTCATCAAAACCGAGATTCCCAGGTCCAAATTGCTGCATAAAATCAATCAGATGAAAGGGCTGACCATGATCGTGATCGTGGCAAGTTGTCTGATTATTTTCCTGATCTCACTGTGGCTAAGCTATACGATTACAAGACCCATCAAGGCACTACGAAGAAGCATGAAGCAAGCAGAAGTAGGTCAATATCTGCCCATAGAGAAAGAACCGACCAACGATGAGATTGGAAACCTGGTGTATAGCTACAACAAAATGATTATCACGATCAAAACGTTAATTGAAGAGGTGTACATGGGAGAGATCAAGCAGCGTCAAGCCAAATTCCTTGCTCTTCAAAATCAGATTAACCCCCATATGCTATACAACACATTGGAATCCATTCGAATGAAGGCATTGGTGAAAGATGACGAGGAAACGGCAGGGATGATTAAAATTCTGGCTCGCATGTTTCGGTTAACGCTTGGGAAAGAGGGAAGGCACCATTCGATTAAGCATGAACTGGAGTACACAGCCAACTATCTGCAGCTTCAAAACATCCGATTCGATAATATGTTCGAATTGTCTGTTAACATGCCGGATGAAATGCTGGAGTGCAGCATCATTCCTTTGGTATTTCAGCCTATCGTGGAGAATAGCATCAACCATGGTTTTGCAGGCTACAGCCAGGCATTATGTATCGAAATTGAGGGGAGCTGGACGGAACACGGAGAGATTCTGATCCGAATTTCAGACAACGGAACCGGAATGACGGCAGAGAAATTGGCGGAGCTGGATGCGCTGCTGGAACAGGCGGCTTCAAATAGATACAGCCTGGATAACCCAGATGATTTGGGAGAGAACGGTCTGGGTCTGACCAACATTGCAGAACGGATTAAGCTCCATTATGGAGATTCATATTACGTTAAGGTGTTGTCTGGTATCAAAAATGGAACGACCATCGAAATTCGGATTCCAGGGATAGGCATACCTCAGCATATAAGTTCCAATGCGAAGAAGGAAGGTGAGAGAAATGAAACTGATCTTGGTCGATGATGAAAAAGGGATATTGGAAGGACTCAAAAAGATGGTAGATCGCTATATTCCGGAATGTGAAGTGGTTGGAACAGCCTACAATGGGCTTGAAGGCTTCGAGCTGATTCAAAGATGGCAGCCGGACATCGTTATTACCGATATTCGAATGCCGCAGGCCGGTGGACTGGACATGATCCAAATGCTCAAAACGGTCGATATTCAGAGCAAATTCATTTTGCTAAGCGGATATGCCGACTTTGAATATGCCCAGAAAGGCATAAAGCTGGGTGTGAACTTTTACATTAACAAGCCGGTTGAGGAACAGGAGTTGCGAGACTGTGTCTGTCAGGTCATGGAGATGATTCGCCTAGAGCGAAGCAAAGTCCAGGAAATGGATGCCTTAAAGCAGGCAACGTATCTCCGCATTCAGGAAGATGGCTTGCGAGATATTCTGGATATGGGCAGCGACCATACCGAAATTGCAGAGGAGCTGCTAAGGATCGGATGCATGCCTGGGGAGGGAGCACATTTTGCGTGTATCCTGATTGATATCAATAGTAACGCAGAAGGTCTGAAGGATCTTGGTTTTGATTCCGTTTTTAGGCAGATTGATCTGGTCTTCAGACATTACGGTAGTGTATATCGTTTTCGCTATACAGGCGCACAAATTGCGGTAATCGTGATCCACGGTGCAGCTTTGGAGAACAGAGATATGGTTCACACGGCACAGCGCCTTCATGAGGTCCTGTTCAGACAACTGAACGTTTCCAGTGTGATTGGCATCGGAAGCGTGCAGAAACAGCCAGGTGGTATTAGCCAATCCTTTGAAGAAGCGCGAAATGCGCTTAGCTATCAGGTGATCAAGGGCGGAGAAGCCGTCATTTCGTTTACCCAGATCATGGATATGAGCGGGAAAAACGAGCTGGTTACAGAGGAGATGATCGCTGGCTTGGAGGCCGCGATCGACAACATGGATGAGAGAGAAAGCGTGGAAATGATCCACCGAATCTTTAGGAGAATAGAAGCTGAACCAGGTTTCAGTCCGGCAGATCTCCAACTGCAATGCTTGAACTTGCTTCTGTTAAGCATTCGAAAGGTATCTTTTCAGCAGCTTCAGCAGAATAAATTGTTGAGTCGTCAGCTGTTAACTTTGGAGGGTATTTCACGGTTTAAGACACTAGCGTCTCTGGAGCAATGGATGGTAGAAGTCATTGGCGGAATCATTGCATTTATGCTGGAACATCGTACTTCCAAAAAGAAGGACATGATCTCAGAGATCAAGGAATATGTTACAGCCCATTATGATGAACCCATCAGTCTAGCTGAATTAGCTGCTCGTTTTTACATGAATCCATATTACCTGAGCCAATTTTTCAAACAAAAGACAGGCGAAACGTATTTGAATTTCTTGACCCACATACGGATCAGCAAAGCCAAGGAGTTGCTTGAACAGACGGATTTGAAGGTATATGAAATCTGCCATAAGGTGGGTTATTCGGATGCGCAGCATTTTGCACGCATGTTCGAAAAATGGACCGGATTCAAACCAAGGGAATATCGGAAAAGTCTTGCAAAACAATAAAAATTAAGGATGCCACTTCATTTCGAAGTGGCATCCTTTTCCTTAAAAATCACTTGTTTTAACTTAAAAATGCCTAATTGAGAGAGGATTATTCTGGCTGTATAGTTATCTTGTAAGCGGATTCATTAGAAGGTACTGGGGGGGATAAGTTGAAGGTTTTTGCGTTTCATCGAATGAAAGTGTTTTGGCCACTATACGTGATGGCTATTCCAGGTATCGTTTTTCTCATTGTGTTTAAATTTGTCCCGCTGGGCGGTGCGATCATCGCCTTCAAGGATTACTCGGTATTTCAAGGGTTCGGTGACAGTCCGTGGGTAGGACTCAAACATTTTAAGGCCTTAATTGACCACCCCGATTTTGCCAGGGTTTTTGGAAATACCCTAATGCTCGGATTTCTCAAACTTGTATTGGTTTTTCCGGTGCCTGTATTGCTGGCACTGATGATTAACGAGATTCGCAAATCGGCGTTAAAAAAAGGAATCCAAACGGCGCTGTATATCCCGCATTTCTTATCCTGGGTTATTGTGGGCGGAATCCTGTTCGATTTCTTTTCTTTAAGCGGATTGTTCAATATCGTTATTGGGTGGTTTGGTTTGGAACCTGTGCTGGCCATGCAGGAGAGTGCATATTTCAGACCCATCTATGCAATCTCGTCCATCTGGAGAGACGCCGGGTGGGGAACTGTGGTGTACATGGCAGCAATTAGCGCAATCGATCCTCAACTCTACGAATCTGCAATGATCGATGGTGCATCAAAACTAAGGCAAATTCGCCATATCACGTTCCCGCTGCTCTTACCAACCGTTCTTGTGCTTTTCCTGTTGGAAATCGGAAACTTCCTGGATCTCGGATTTGATCAGGTATTTAATCTGCTCACTCCGATGACATACAGTGTGGGAGATATCTTGGACACCTACGTGTTCCGGACGGGTATTCAGCAAGCACAGTACAGCTTCGCGACGGCAGTGGGATTATTTCAGTCGGTGATTGGTTTTATCCTGGTATTTGTATTTAATAAACTGTCCAAAAAAGTGTCGGATGGGGGGCTTTGGTAGGAATGGTAGAATCCAAAAGAGAACGAGCATTTGTTACCGGAGTGACCATTTTTCTCATCCTGTTTTCCATTGCAGCCATAGTACCGCTTCTGTCCGTAATCTCCACGTCATTTAGTTCCAAAAGCGTCGTGGATATGAACCTGGTAACACTGTGGCCAAAAGAGTTTACGCTTGATTCATGGAAGTATATCATTGATCGACCGGATCTGTGGAAGTCCTTCTTCCTGACGGTAGGCACTACGGTTATTGGGACGGTACTGGCTCTTCTGATGACAGCCTTGTTCGCGTATCCGCTGTCCAAGTCAGAGTTTCGCTGGGGCTCCTTGATTATGGTATGCGTTGTGATTGCAATGATCTTCAAAGCGCCGATCGTTCCATATTTCCTGACGGTCCGCAGCATTGGACTTTATGATAATCCGCTGGTCCTGATCCTGCCGCATATTCTAAATCCCTTTAATTTAATCATCATGAGAACCTTCTTCAAACAATTTCCCAAGGAGCTGGAGGAGGCAGCCTTTCTTGAAGGCTGTGGATATTTCCGAATGCTGTTCCATTTCGTTCTTCCATTATCCAAGGCCGTTATGGCAACTCTTGCTTTATTCTACGGTGTGGTGTTGTGGAACCAGTTTCAGCATCCGCTATTTTTCCTGCAGGATACCAACTGGTTTCCGCTGCAGATCAAGATCAGGCAGTTTATCACCGATGATAGCGTCATGATGGCAGGTGCTGCTTCAACGGTGGACCTGAATTATAATGAGCGGACACTGAGAGCGGCAACTGTCATTTTTGCGATCATTCCGATCATCATTGTGTATCCCTTCCTGCAAAAGTATTTTGTCAAAGGAGCCATGCTTGGCTCAGTGAAGGGCTGATCTCGTTTTACCAATGAAACAGGAAGAATGTACAAGAATAACCGTGATTGAAGGGGGATTAGCTATGATTCTTAAAAAGATGGGTTTAATGATGGCCGCAGGTGTTCTTGCGATAAGCACGATTACCGGCTGCAATTCAAGCTCTACAGGTGATACTTCCGCTTCTGGCCAGACTTCCACCAATGAGGATGGAACGGTCGATATCGAAGTATGGGGAACGAACATTGGTTATAAACCGATTACCAAGGGCAGCAAGTTATATGATTTTTATAAGGAAAAGCTTGGCGTGGGTGTGATTCATCCGTATGTGGAATGGAACGGGGGCACCAATTATCTGAACCAGCTGAATCTGAAAATCGCCGCCAATGAAATGCCGGACTTATTCATACCTCAGCAGGGGATTGAAGACAGCTTGGCTAAAAATGGTGCCATTGCCGATCTGACCGACCTGCTGCCCAAATATGCGCCCAATGTATGGGAGGCCATTCCGCAGGATATGTGGGATGTGGTCAAAGCGAACGATCCTACGGGTCAGGGCAGAATCTATTATATTCCCGGTGTTGTGGAGTACGGGAGATACGCTGGCATGATCCGTCAGGATTGGCTCGATAAGCTGGGTCTGACGATGCCGAAGACGCAGGACGAATACGTTAATGTACTCGAAGCATTCCGGGACAAGGACCCGAATGGTAACGGCCAGAAAGATGAGCTGCCTACGGGCGGCAGGGAGCAGGCTAGATGGATGGACCACCTGTTCGCCATGTACGGGGTAGCCATGTTCGAAGGTTATCCGGAGTGGGATATCTACAATGGTGAGCTGACTTATTCTGCAGTGACTCCGAATATGAGAGCAGCGCTGGAATTCGCGGCCAAACTGTACAAGGAAGGATTAATTGACAAGGAATCACTTTTGAACACAAAGGATAAGTGGGATGGCAAAATTCAGTCTGACAAGGCTGGGAATTATTTTCACTGGGTTGAGCATGGCAATTTGATTTTGGAGAATCTGGAAAAGAACACCGGCGTGAAGGCTAACTTTACCGTGCTCCCTGTACCGGAAGTCGAGGGATATGAAGGTTTCTACACGATGAAGAGATTTGCACCTCCACAATGGGTCATCAAGAACAATAAGGACGAGAACAAGCTGATGGCCACCCTGAAGCTGCTGAACAATATGTATGACAAAAAGAACTGGAAGGATCTGTTTCTGGGCGTGGAAGGTATGCACTATGAGATGAAGGACGGCAAGGCTGTTAAACTTCCCGATGACAAGAGCAGTCAGGAAAATCAGCTTTTAAATCCGTATTCAACGTTGGCGACACTTGATTTTACGATAGATCTGTTTAACAGTACGTCATCGGAAGACAGTAAATGGGCGATCGACCAGGTGACCCGAAATATGCAGGAGGCCCAGAAATACGCGAAAGTCATTGCCGGTGACGGTATGCCAGCCAGCGTATACGACAGCTTCCCGGACATTAATAATCGTACATTATATGTGGAATACGCCACTAAAATCATTCTGGGACAGTACCCGATCAGCAAGTTTGATGAGTTTGTAGATAAATGGAATGCATCGGGCGGGGAAGAAGTGACAAAGCGCGCAAGAGAATGGTATGCCAAGGTACAAAAATAATAACCATCAAAACGTATATCCGCCCTCTATTCAGTTGAAGACGGGCGGATATTTCATATTGTTAGGGTGTGTTGGACATCGTCTGGTTGAAATTAGACCGAAATAGGAGGTAATCATGAGAAATCGTTTAATGGACGTGCTTGAGGGAAGGGAACATAATTATATCCTCCCATTTCTATGGCAGCATGGGGAGGAAGAACGCGTGATACGGGAAGAGATGGCTCGCGTACATGAAGCAGGCATCGGGGCCGTATGCGTTGAAGCCCGGCCTCATCCTGATTTTCTGGGACCGAAGTGGTGGACAGACATGGACATTATTATGGATGAAGCCCGTAAGCGCGGGATGAAGGTATGGTTGCTTGATGATGATCATTTTCCAACGGGACATGCGGCAGGCAAGGTGAAGGAAGCCCCGGAAGAGCTCCATCGCTTGTTTCTGGGTGAACGATATATTGATACGATTGGGCCTGCTCAAGGAGCATCTTTTTTGATAGATACTTTGCTGATGGCGGGGCTTCGACCTACCGTGTCCCTAAACCAAAACGCGAGTAGTCATAACAAACTCGTTGCCGTTGTGGCTGTCCGCCGAAATCCAACCGATGGAACATTGCTTTCTGAATATATAGACATAACAGAATTTGTGAATAATGGTACCCTTTATTGGGATGTCCCTGATGGGTATTGGCGTATGTTTATTATTTCGGAAAATAGAGAGAGCGGCAGCAAGGCACAGGAAGAATATCTGAACCCCTTAGTACGCGAATCAGTACAAATTCTGCTGGACACGGTTTATGAGGCTGTTTATGAACGTTACAAAGAAGATTTCGGTAAAACGTTTGCTGGATTCTTTTCGGACGAACCTGGATTCTACAATGATAAAACCACGTTTGACTTTAATTCTAAACCCGGTAAACAAGAAGTATCGCTGCCTTGGAGCAATGAAGTATCCGTTTTACTTGAGCAGGCGTTGGGTGAGGATTATCGAAAGCATTTATATCTACTTTGGCAGGATGTGGGGGGGAAATCCAATATCGTACGGTACACTTATATGAATATCGTCAGCAAACTGTACGCGGACAACTTCTGTAATCAAATTGGAACCTGGTGCAGAGCCCGTGGAATAGAATATATCGGACATGTACTCGAAGATAATAACGTCCATGCAAGACTAGGTCCCGGCGCGGGCCACTTTTTCCGCTCCCTCTGGGGACAAGACATGTCGGGTATTGATGTAGTACTTTGGCAAATCGTCCCTGGCTTCGATGAATTGAGTTTCCGCACAACATTTGGGGAGACAGATAGTGAATTCTTCCACTATGGCTTGGCTAAGCTTGGTGTGTCTCTAGGGCATATTGATCCGAAAAAGCAAGGACGGACGATGTGCGAATTGTATGGAGCATATGGTTGGACAGAAGGGCTGAAGCTGATGAAGTGGCTGACCGACCATATGCTGGTCCGCGGCGTTAACTACTTCGTACCACATGCCTTCACTCCAAAATCGTTCCCGGATCCGGATTGTCCACCCCATATGTATGCAGGTGGGAAAAACCCGCAGTATCGTTATTATAGGTATTTAAATCAATATATGAATAGGATGAGTCACCTGATTTCCGGGGGAAGACATGTGGCATCTGCTGCTGTTTTGTATCACGCAGAAGCCGAATGGGCGGGGGAATCCATGTATTTTCAAAAGCCTGTAAAGGCATTGATGCAGCGTCAAATTGATTGCGACATTCTTCCTATCGATGTTCTTTTAGAAGATGCCAATGCCAATGTGATTGAAGGTAGACTGCATGTTCATCAAGAGGATTACAGATGTCTGATCGTACCCTATTCGGAGGCACTTCCTGCAGCGATGCTCCAGCGTTTAGTCCAATTTGTCGAACAAGGACTTGCCGTTCGGTTCGTTGATGGGCTGCCAGCACGATCGAGCGAAGGCCTGGAGGTTTCCAATGAGCTTCAACGACTCGCCAGTCACATGAACGTTAAAGTCTTGTCTTTGGACAAATTGGCACAAGATCTTGTCGCAGACGGACATTTCGATATTCAAGTGGATAACTTTCAACCTTATCTACGGAACTACCACTATATCCATGACGAACTGGATGTTTTTATGTTCTTTAATGAAAGTCCATTTGATACCGTACGTACGAAGGTTGTCTTGCCTGTAGAAGGTGATGTATATGCCTATGATGCATTCCTTAATCGCTTGAACAGCTTGAGTTCGAGAGAGACCGATTTCAAGGCGTTGTCACTTGTTTTGAAACCATATGAATCCATTATCTTGATTCAGGGAAAAGGCCTTGAATGTTATGCCCAAAATCCGCTTTATATAGAGAAAGAGAAAATGAAGGTTATGGATTTCGAGGCAGAATGGACGGTTTCCACTGCAGTTGCCGAACACTATCCTCACTTTGTTGAATGGGGAAAATTAAATACTCTAACTAATATGAGTTTGCCTGATTATCTACCGCATTTCTCTGGCACATTCCGTTATGAAACTGAATTTGAATGGAACGAATCGGTGACTCAAGTGCATTTAGATCTCGGCGAGGTATTTGAAACGGCAGAAGTGTGGCTGAATGGTGAGCATGTAGGAGTTCGCATCTGTCCACCTTATCGGTTAGAAGTCTCAGGTTTGTTAAACAAAGGAATTAATAACATCGCTATTGAAGTCACTAATACATTGGTCAAAGATCAGCGGGATTTCTTATCAGCTTTTGCCCAACAGGAGCCAAGCGGACTTATTGGACCTGTTACATTTCTAACATCATTTCAAACAACTGAATTTTGAAAGGGGGGGCTTGAGTCAAGAGGAGTATGTTTTAATTAATAGTTACTAATTTAGCGTATCAGGTGGTTAACCAGTAGTTACTGGTTGACCTTTTTTGATTAATAGAACCAGCAACATCTCAAGATTGAACTAGACCAAAGACGAGTTAATACTGGACTAAAGCGGGGGAAGTTTCTCAGCCCTTAATCACAGATGTAATCCTGCTTTAGAATGATGGAAAATAAAGGGTCTACTATTATGATAAACAAGTAAAACATTTGGATACTAAGAAATGAGGTTATTCAATGAAAAAGAAAAGTGCTTTAAAGGGATTTACCCTAATGACAGTTGGTGTGTTATTTTCTTCTTTACTTGCTGGGACAACAGCATCTGGAAACTCAGTATTAAGGAGTGAGAGTAAGGCCGGATTAGAACAGACAGCCGCCCATACAGGGCCGATGTCTTCGGTCGAAGTTGAGCAATTTGCAGATGATTTCTTTCAGCGGCCGGAAATCAAAAAAAAGCTAGTTGGTGCAGCTTTTACAATCGTTGCAGATAACAAAGTATTGTTAAACAAAGGGTATGGCTATTCCGACTTGGAAACCAAAACTTTCGTGGACCCTGAGCAGACGATTTTCCGGATGGCCTCCATTTCCAAAGTAATGACTGCCACTGCTGTAATGCAGCTTGTAGAGCAGGGGAAGATCAATCTGGACGAGGACATTGAAAAATATCTTGGTGGGATGAGGATTACGAATCACACGGGAACACCTGTCACCATGAGGCATTTGTTGACGCATACATCAGGGTTTGATTTCACCGACTATATTTCATCTAACAATGTAAAAGGCGAACAATCATTAGAGGAGTTTATTGAAGATAACCTGCCGACTGTTATACGAACACCAGGTGAGAGTTACCGGTATGATAATTTTGCTTTTAATCTTCAGGGATACATTATTCAACGAATGGTTGGCTATCCATTTGAAGAATACATACAGAAGCATATTTTTAAACCTCTGGATATGAAAAATAGTGATTTCCTCATGACTGAGCAAGTCAAAAAACAGCTGGCCACGGGCTACGGAACAAATGGCCAACCCAAGGAGCAGTATCCAAATGACCCGGTTATTATGCCAGACGGAGGAATGTTTGGCACGAGTGGCGACATCGCTCAATTCATGTTAGCCCATTTGAATGAAGGAAGCTACGGTACCTCTCAAATTCTCTCCAAAACGACAACAGAAGAAATGCATCGCACGCAAGTCCAAGTTCAAGAGCAGGTGCCCACTATGGCTCTGGGTTTCGAAAAATTTTACCGGCACGCATATCATGGCCAAATGGTTATTGGAAAAGGGGGAGATTTACCCGGCTATCATTCATGGATGTGGTTGATTCCAGACCACAAGATTGGTGGATTCGTCATCACCAATAGTGATGCGAGCCAAGACATCGGGGAAGAATTGTTTACAGCATTTATGGATCACTATTACCCCCAAGAAAAACAGAAAGCAAAGGAATGGCCGCTCCATTCAAATGAGCTCGATCAGTATACAGGAACCTATCGCTATCTTCGCCAGCCTTATTTGTTCTTTGACATCGTGATACAGAAAGGGGAACTTTCGATTTCAGGTCCAAATGGAACACATACGTTAATACCAGTCGGAGATCAGTTGTTCGTTGATGAAGAAGGAAACCAAGCCGTCTTCAAGAAAGACACGGACGGTAAAATCACCTATCTGGATTACATTTTGCCAGACTCTTGGTTTGGAAAAATACCTGATCTCCCTCAATATTCTGACGTAGCTAACGACGACTATGCTGAGGCTATTTATCGCTCAACCAAATTATTTATGCCACAGCACAGTGAAAAACGTTCTACCCACTATTATCCTGATGAGGCTATTACGAGAGGTGAATTTGCATCCCAATTGATTCAGTTTGCTAATTTAAGACCTTCTGATAAGCCGGTAGTGTTTAAAGATGCCGAAGGACACAAGTACGCTTCTTCCATTCAAACCCTCGCAGACCTTGGAATATTGGTAGGCACTTCAACTGAAATGTTTGATGCGGATCGTACAATCAGTCGCCAAGAAGCAGCAACAATTCTCTGGAGACTCTCATCGAGCGTGGACTTACCTATAATCTCGGCAGAAATCGCTGATCAACCAGCGCCTTGGGCGGTTGACGCGGTGAAATTTTTAGTCGGAGCAGGAATCTATGGACCTGATGTAACCAGAAACGAAGAGGGAGTTGTCAACTATCGGTCGCAAGAACCTTTGCTGCGTAAGGAAAGTGCAGTAATTTGGGATCGCTTCAGCAGAATCCTGACTTCAGGATTATGAAATAGAGTCACGAAGTAGAAAGGAGAACACCCAAGGTGAATGTTAAACTACTTAGGTCGTTTATATTGTTCTGTATTAGTGTATGTCTTCTTTCTCAGTTCTCAGTTCCGGCCTATGCCACAGATCTAATAGAATCAGGAGAAACCCCTTCTGGAATTCCCTATAGCGGGCTGGGGCAGGAGATTGATAACTACGTCAATTCCCACATTGGAAAGTCAACTCCCGGCGCTGCGGTTGTGATCACAAAGGGCGACAAGATTGTTTTCTCCAAAGGCTATGGCTATGCCAATATGGAGCGTAAGTCTGCTGTCGATCCTGCTTCTACCGTATTTGCCTATGGATCCATTAATAAAGCGTTTGTCTGGACTTCTGTGATGCAGATGGTGGAAGAAGGCAAGATGAGGCTAGATCAAGACATTCGAACATATTTCCCAAAAGAGGTCGCGGAGAAACTACGCTACGACAAGCCGGTGACTATACTGGACATTATGAGTCACACCGCAGGCTATGAGCAGCATCCGCTAAGTACATTTACGCGGTCAGAAGAGAGTCTGACCTCCCTGGAAGAAACGATACTGTCTAACCAGCCGGAACAAATTTATGAACCCGGCACAGTAATAGCCTATTCCAACTTTGCCACGGCACTGGCTGCCCTAGCGGTAGAGAAGGTGAGCGGGCAATCATTCTCCGACTACGAGATGAACCATATCCTTAAGCCTCTTGGAATGAATCATAGTTCTGGTCATCCTACCTTAGCGGATCACCGGGATCTGCTGAAGGAAAAAGCAACAGGTTATGCGAGAAAGCGGGAAGGAGGGTTTGAAGCAAGAGCACATTATTATGTTCCTCTGTATCCTGCGGGAGCCATGGAAGGGACGGCGGAGGATCTAGCTCGGTTCGCTATGGCACTATATGCACCAGATAGTTCGCTGTTCAACCGGTCGGACACCGCAAGGAAGATGCTCTCCCGGAGTTATACCCCGCACGAAGAGATCCTGTCGAATGCGCACGGCTTCTGGGAATATCGGGCAGAGCCTCACGTCGTTGGCCACAGTGGGAATGTTAAGGGATTCTCCGGCAACATCGCAATCGCTCCCGAGGAGCAGCTTGGTATCGTCGTCTTGACGAATATGGAGATAGAGCAGGAGCTAACCTCTGGGATCATTAATCTGCTGATACAGGACCGTACGAAAAAAGCTGAAAACCCTGTTCCCCCTGCCGAATTGTCTCCATCAGGGGAACTGGCCGGATATTATGTACAGTCGGGTGGCACTTACTCTTCATACCATGAGGTTATTAACTACCTGGGTTTGATTAGAGTACAACCGAAAGGTGAGCATGACCTTATACTAAGCGTAATGGGCATGACGGGAGAACTCAAACAGATACGTCCGAATGTTTACCAATTTGCCAGATCCGACAGTCCAAGATTTGAAAGATTGGCACCGATTCTGTATGCGGAAATTTCTGATGAAGGTGTAAAACGATTGAGCAAGGGGATCGCCACGGATATATTACCGATCAAGGGAAACCGTTCGCTTCCTGCCTTGATCATCTATTTGGTATGGGCTATCTTGGCTATCGCATTCTTTCTGGTTGCTCCATTCGTTCTGCTGATTCGATGGCTTCAGCGTAGTAAAAAGGGCGCTTCGTCCGCAACCAGTCACATCATGTCATCTGTAATCTTGTGCGGTACACTTTTGGTAGCCAATGTCATATATCAGGTGGTGAATGCTTTGATCAATGAAAACGTGACCGTGGACCAAATGAACTTTGGGATCTCTATAAATTGGGCACTGACCTTGCTTGGCACAGTATTATTGGGAGTTTCCATTGTTAAACGTCCATCATTGATATGGAAGAAAGTGTGGAATATTGTTACAGGGGTGCTGTTTATTGGCTTCGCTTTGATGATGGCGCAATGGAACTTTTATCATTTTATTCCGTAAGGACTGCACGGTAACTTCGATACCACGGTTTAGTCATAGTATATCCAGGGAGTAGTTTGCCCGTTGGCAGCTACTTCTTTTTTTCATTAAGCTAACGGGTAGGTGACAATAATGTCACGTTAAACTCAATATTGTTATGCGAAACGATGGGAATATATTGTTATTAACCCTTATACTTGAACTTATTGAACCAGTTTATTTTCGTAAAGGGGATATCTTCTAATGACTGATGTACTAAAAGCAATAATACTTGGCATCATAGAAGGTTTAACAGAATTTTTACCAGTATCGTCTACTGGACATCTTATTTTAGCAGGCAATTTGCTTAATTTTGAGGGAGACGCGGCAATAACCTTTAAAATTGTTATACAATTGGGTGCAGTGATGGCAGTTCTAATTCTTTATTGGAAAAGTTATATGGAAATTGGGGCAAATTTCATTAAAATGGAATTTTCAAAAAGGAAAGGATTAAACGTAATACATATGATTTTGGCTATGTTACCAGCATTAATCGTATATCTTCTTTTAAAAGACACTATAAAAAGCCAATTATTCGGCCCAACGCCTGTCTTAATTGGTCTAGTTGCTGGTGGGTTGTTAATGATCATCGCAGCACGGAGTAAGAGAAAAAATAGCGTTGATACGATTAGTTACAAACAAGCATTTGGGATTGGCTTATTCCAATGTTTGGCTTTGTGGCCGGGTTTTTCGAGATCGGGTTCGACGATTTCTGGTGGCCTTCTGCTCGGAACTAGCCAAAAAGCTGCCGCAGATTTTACGTTTATTATTTCTGTACCTGTTATGTTTGGTGCTACCTTGTTGGATTTATACGATAGCCGCAATTTGCTTAGTCTAGACGATTTGTATCTCATGCTCATCGGCTTTTTGGTATCCTTCCTTGTGGCTATGATCGCGGTAGTGACGTTTATTAGACTAATCAAGCGACTCCGATTGGAGTGGTTTGCTCTATACCGTTTTGCATTAGCAGCTCTTTTCTATTTTATCGTCATCCTTTAATTGTTAACAATAGTTGATAAACTCTCATATCAACCAACGGGCAGGATAGTTCAGTAAATGGTAATGGTATTATATTGAAAACAACTTACCTCTGACCTCTAAAAGTCTGCACAGGAACGCTTTTTTGTAGACTTTTAAAGGTCAGATGACAATGATGTACTTGACGGAAAACTTTTGCTTCCTCGTAGCCAATACCCCTCCGCATTTTTTTGGAGGGGCTTTTTGTAAAATTTCTGTGTGATTTCCTGTTTGATGCCATAAGGGATGCGCCAGTCTTTGACATGAACCTGTTTGACTATACGGGACATTTTGCTCTCTGAAGTCTCCGGCTAAATCAGAAACGGTCTTAACCATTGTGTTTTAATCATTTTGCGGGAACGGAAAATGGTGTCAGGACGGAATGTTCATAGCGGTCTGAATGTTTATCAGGTCGAGCTGGATCTGCTCTGGAATATGATAGGGATGGTATAAGCCATGCTGCATCATGTAATTAGATATCTTTTCGTAAGAGTCTATGGCCTCATCGAGCTGTTTCATCAAAATTTGCTTGATTTCAGGGGTGGCACATTCGGTCACGGCCATGGCGTAGTTTCTGACGCCGCTTTTGGCGTTCATCAAAAGGTCCATTGCGATGACGTCATCCGTCAGCGTATGAAGCCCTGTTATGTGTTCTAATATTGGATTCATTTTTTTATCTCCTATACAGTCACTTTAGACAGCACTCCACCGAGCTCCTGAAGCTGCTGTTGTGATAATGTCGCATCTTGTTGCAAAATTTGCATGAGCTCCGGGTCGGTTACCAGAGCTTGCATGGTTTTAGATTTAGTCAAGCAAACCGTCTTGAACGCAGCTATTTCATGCACCTCGAGCATCTCATGCAAAGCGTAATTGGCATTCATTCAGATTGTCCTCCATGTATATATCCATATTTAAGGTTTTAAGATGACTTTAATGCAATTGTCCGTTTTGGTATCGAACACTTCATAGCCTTGCTTGGCCTCGCTGAGCGGAATGACGTGCGTAACAATGTCACCAGGGTCCACCTTGCCGGACGTAACCAATTCATACATATACGGCATGTAGTGAATGACCGGGGCTTGTCCTGAACGAATATTCACGTTTCGCTGCATGATGTCGCCGAGCGGGAAACCGTTATAACGTCCGCCGTATACCCCAGTGATTTGGATAGTGCCGCCTTTGCGGACCGCCTGAGATGCAATGATAAATGCGCTCATGGTTCCGCCTTGCAGTTTCATACCGCTGGCCAGAAATTCGAGATCGCTCATCTTACCGTCCATTCCTACCGCATCAATCACGACATCAGCGCCGCCTTTGGTCATTTCCTTGAGAGTGTTCCCAATATTCTTATCCTGTTCGAAGTTTACGATTTCCACATTGTTAGTTCGCTTCGCATGCTGTAAGCGGTAATCGACATAGTCAACGGCTATGACCCGTTTTGCTCCTTTGAGCCAGCAGAATTTCTGAGCCAGAAGTCCGACTGGACCACATCCGAGCACAATGACCGTATCTCCATTCTTAACACCAGCGTTATCTACACTCCAGAATGCCGTCGTCATGGCATCAGCGATCAAGCTCAGATTTTCATCCGGTTGTTCGCAGTTTTCGGGAATCTTAAAGTGGGTAAAATTAGCAAATGGAACCCGTAGATACTCGGCTTGCCCGCCAGGATATCCGCCGGTCGTTCCGGAGTAACCGAAATATGCGCCCATATCCCCGTGTTCGTTTGAATTGTCACATTGGCTTTCCAGCTGATTTTTGCAAAAAAAGCATTCTCCGCATGCGATGTTGAACGGGATGATCACACGGTCGCCTTTTTTTACCTTTGTCACGCCTGGGCCCACTTCTTCTACAATTCCCATCGGCTCATGTCCAATGACATAGTTCTCCTGAAGGTTAGGGATCATCCCGTGAATAAGATGGAGGTCGGAACCGCAAATGGCGGAACTGGTAACCTTTACGATCATATCGTCCGGTTTCTCAATCTTCGGATCCGGCACCTCTTTGACCACGACATTTTTAATCCCTTGATACGTTACCGCCTTCATGCGTTATGTCCTCCAATATGTTCATCTGGGGTCCGATCAAACATGCCTTTACGCGACGTATCATCCGGGAACAGATTCATCTGCCCGATCATCACCGTATTTTTCGCCGAAAGCTGGTCGAGTTGGTACTGTTCATTCAGCTCGTAAGGATGGAACCATTTTTTGCGAATCATGAGCTCCGAGATTTCTTGGTGCATTGCAATTCCCTGCTTAAGGTGATTGTGTAGCAGGGCTCTTACATCCGGTGAAGCTGTTTCCGTCAGGGCGATGGACAAATTACGCACACCTTCCTTGGCACGAATAAGGAAGTCCATGGCAAAAGTCATATCTGCCATTTCCGGCATATTTAATGAATTAATCGGGTCTAAATAATCGGTATTCATTTGAGCTCCCCTTAATGTGTTATAGGTGTCGGACTATTCGGAACAGGCGCTTGGAAAGGAGCTTTCGCGTAAATTGCTTGCAGCTCGGCGATCTGTTGTATGGATTGAATGACGTCTTTCTGCATTAAGGCTTTTAGTTCTTGATCAAAGACCAGGCCTTGCATAAGTTTTGACTTAGCGAGACACAGCGTTTTAAAGTTTAACGCTTCATGCAGTTCCATCGATTCGTGCGGCGCTAGCGTTGGATTATTCATTGAGAAACGATCACCTCCTTTTCATCAACGTTAGATTTTCCAATGAATCGGATCTTATACTAAAATGGATTGCGGGAGATGGAAGATCCGGATATTCCCATGCAGTTGCAGGAATATAAACAAAATCCTAATCCGATACTTATTTTTGTCTATATGATCTTGGAAAGGGAGGAGGATTTACTGTGCCCAATAAAAACAAAATTGATTTAAGCACCGAAAATGCAAGAAAACCGGCAGAAGGTACACTTCATTCGAGTGGTAATACGCTGGAGCAGCATTCATCTAACTCGGTTTCTGAGGTTCAGACCGCTTTAAATCAGGCAATAAGCTCGATAAGTGAATCTAATGCGGCAACAAATTCAAAAGCGTTGGAGACTGCCCGGCAGCAATTGACCCGAGCAGAGGAATTTTTAGATCAAGCGCAAACTTCAGCAAACGCATTACGTCTGCCTGACCAACAATAAAACGTTCTTGGTGCTGATCCCATGGGTAAATGCCCTGCGTTGACGCTCGGGGGAACTATTTGCCTAGGACACGGAGAACCACCAAAAGGCTTCGGCTTGCGCCGAAGTTTTTTTGTTTTTTTAAGATGTCTCGGACATTTTCAAAAATACGTATAAAAAGAATGATTAAGGGCCAGGCATTAGAGAATGTCATAAACATACTATAGGTAATATCTATTCAATTATGTTGAGGAGGATTTCATAAAACCTATGTTACCTATGGAAGAGTATTTCGGTAAGTTTGAACTCGTTCATACATTTTATGGGGCTATGCCTACAGGCGTTAGTGTATCCGAAACGGGGCGTATCTTTATTTGCTTTCCGAAATGGGGAGATGACGTTACATATACGGTAGCGGAAATTGTTGAGGGTCAGTTGCAGCCTTATCCTAATGTAGAAACGAATTTGCTCAACCCATTGAATATCGCTATGTCCTTCATCAGTGTCCAAAGTGTAGTTGCAGATGGAAGGGGGACCCTGTGGGTACTGGATACGGCTGCACCCAATTTTTCTGAGCCTATTAAGGGAGGGGCAAAATTAGTCGCGGTAGATTTAAAAACAAATACAATAAGAAAAGTATATACCTTTGCAGAAGATGTAGTCTTGCCGACAACGTATCTGAATGATGTCCGATTTGATTTTCGTGTAGGTAAAGCAGGTTACGCATATATAACGGATTCTTCTTCCAATGGTCCAGGCGCTATTATCGTCGTAAATTTAGAAAACGGAAATGCGTATAGACGGTTGCATGGAGCAAGCTCAACCTCACCCGATCCGTATTTTGTACCGAAAGTGGAAGGTAAAATTTTGATGAATCGAAACACGGATGGTTCGACATCTCCCTTTCGATTGGCCTCTGATGGTATAGCCATTTCCCCGGACGGAAAAATGTTATTCTTTTGTCCATTAACCAGTCGCCAACTATACTCGATCTCAACAGAAGCCTTAAGAGACAGAACGATACCGGATTTCAAGTTAAGTGACCTTGTGCATTATTGGGGAGAGAAGGGCGCATCGGATGGGATGACCACGGATGCAAAAGGAAACGTTTACGCTGGAGACTATGAAAACGATAGTATTCGAAAGATATTGCCGAGTGGAATCATGGAAACCATCGCCCATGATCCCAGACTTTTATGGCCGGATACTTTTTCTATTGGTCCGGATCAATACTTATATGTAATTGTGAACCAATTACATAGGCAGGCAAGATTTCATTACGGAAAAGATATGCGACAAAAACCTTACAGCTTACTTCGTATAAAAATTGATGAATTACCTGCTCCAACCCTTGGATAAATATGTATTCTCGTTCAACACTTCCCTCTCGTCAAATCTCAACAGTGACGAAAATTATGGCTACCGCTATTTTTCCGTTCATGTATCTACTAGTAGAGATAGGGTTGATTTGATTATGCAGGAGTTTTTCATTTGGAGTAATTATAGCGGACGATTTTTTATCTAGTTCGGAATCTGTTGTAAGTAACAAATTAAGGGATTGAAACATCTGAAAAGCTTCAATGACCGATGAAAGCTCTTGTTCCTATTTCTCAGGGGGGAGTGTGGATGAATAAGATAACTGGGCGGGAGAAATGTATCTTGGAAGAGAAACAATCATAGCGGAATGGTGATGCCTCTGATCTACAGTACCTCCCAATTGAACGATTTCTTGAGGTGCTAGAGCATGCTCATCTGTAAATAATAACACAGTCTGCATGGTTTAATACCTCCACAAACGATGTGGAGTATATCTTGATGAGCTTCTAGGATACAATTTACCATCTTTTATCCATAGAGGTTACCTATTTATAACTAGGAATTTCTTGAAAATCTTAAGGTATCAGCTCAACAGTTGAGCTATGAGATCCGCTGAGAGTATTAACTCAACTAAGACAAGAGAGCCGCTTATTCAATTTAAGTAAAATAACGCCATGGGGTTAAATAAAGATGCTATGCCAAATACAAAAAAAGAAGTCGACCATTTTGTTGGTCGACCTCTATTTGTTCTATTGCATGGTCAAAATTTGTGGACCTTCAGACGTGATAGCGATCGTATGCTCGTATTGGGCGGCAAGCTTGTTGTCCTTCGTCCGTGCAGTCCAGCCGTCCGGATCGATTGTCATGAAGTAAGTGCCTTCGGTAATCATGGGCTCAATTGTAAACACCATACCCTCCTTGATACGAAGGCCTTTTCCAGGCTTGCCGACATGCATATAAGTCGGCTCCTCGTGCAGGTCGCGGCCGATGCCATGGGCGAGAAGGTCGCGTACGACTCCAAAGCCTTGCGATTCCGCATGCCTCTGAATCGCGCTTGTCACGTCGCCGAGCCGATTGCCGGGCTGCGCCTGCGCGATGCCGAGGTCAAGACATTCCTTTGTGACGCGAATCAACTTCTTTGCCATCGGCGAAATATCCCCAACCGCATAACTCCAAGCCGAATCACCGAGCCAGCCATCGAGTTCAGCGACCGTGTCGATCGTCACGATATCGCCTACCTCAAGTGGCTTATTGCTTGGGAAGCCATGCGCGATCACATCGTTGGTGGAAGCACAGGTCGCATATGGATAGCCCTTATAGCCTTTCTGGTATGGCTTTGCGCCGTGCTTCATCATAATGTCCTCGAAAATGCGATCAATCTCGTTAGTGGTAATGCCCGGTTTGATAAGCGGGGCGATTGTACGATGGCATTCTGCCACCACTTGACATGCCTTCCGGATAGCCTCAATTTCATACTTGCTTTTTAGAATGACCATGTTCGTATCAGGACTCCTTCGTAATAGCTTGCATGGCGAGACGGGCAATTCGATCGACGTCAAGGTCGGAATGGCCTGCATAATAGTACAGTCCACAGCAGCCGACCAGCACAGCAAGCATATGGTTGACGCTCTCATCTTCGCACTTGGTGATCGATTGCAGAGGAACATACAACCGTTCCATAAATCTTCTCTTGGCGTAGTAGCGATCTTTCTCAGGCAAGCCTGCATAATGTTCCGCCGCCATTTTGTAGACAAGATATGCACGAGCGTCCGATTGCCAGAGCAGGAGCAGCGCTTTACAATAGGACAACACCTGCCTGTCATCCGGGTGACTATCGCTGGTGTTCGCCCATTCTGCGATAACTTGCTCGCATCTCTCAAATCCGCTACACAACACATCTTCTATTAATAAATGCCGGTTGGGATAATAATGGTACACTGTGCCGTAACCAAGCTCTGCCTCGCGGGCAACGTCACGAATATCAAAGCTTCCGCCCGTTCGAAAATAGGAGCGCGCGGCAACGTCCAGGATCTGTTCTCTGCGCTGTATGCGTATAAGCTCATTTTGTTCTTTGGTACGGGGAGACATGGCGTGTAACCTCCTTATGTAGACCTGCAAATTTGTCAATATAAAAATAGTAACGCATGGGGCAGAGAAATGCAAAAAAATTGTTGTTGTTTGATAAAATGAGGTACTAAACAATTTATCAATCTGGATCTTGCGTTAGTCCTATTTTCCAAGCTAACGTGTCATGGTCAGGAAGTGAGTCACCATGCATCTGTCAAGTAGACGAAACAAGTACACAACATTATGAGAATACTTACCAAAAAAAGTTTGACAAGATCAAATTGTTTATGTATAACTAAGTCAGTTATAACCATTATGGTTATGACTAAAAAACAAAAATCGGAGGCAAACATGAAAATCATAAATCATTTTATCCCCGTTTTTACCGAGCAGCTGGAATCAACCGTTGCTTATTATGAATCTCTTGCTAACCGATCTATGGATCGCACGTGGGATATTCCCGAAGCTGGCTTGTCTTTAGCCACAGTATACCCTTACGTTATTGTATCTGGAAGTGTCGAGGCCATGGAGCCTGCTAGGTCACTCCGTGCCGTGGTGTATGTTGATTCCATGACCGAATTGAAGGAAGAATTAAAAAAACAAAATACCGTTATAGTAAGGGATCAATATGGTCCTATTGGTCCAAGCGTTTTTGTGCAGCATCCAGATGGCTGTTTTATTGAATATGTTGAGCCTGTAAAGACTGTTATTTAATGATGAATTAAAAATAAAATAAAGCTACTCCACGCGTGGAGTAGCTTTATTTTACATTTGCCTGGTTCCGAATTTGCTCCACAATCTGAGCTAGGGTAACAGAAGCGAGTTCATGCTCCATGACCTTCTGAGCGTTAGAGAGTTGTGGTAAAAGAACCGATTCAATGTTCATTCCTACAGAGCAATTGGGGTCAGTGTCCTTATGAAAATTGAAAAGCTGATTACCTTCCACAGAATCGACTGCTTGGAAGATATCCAGTAGGGTTATTCTTTCGGGAGATACCCGAAGAGAAGCCCCCGCGACTCCAGGTTTTGTTTCAATATACCCTGCTTTTTTGAGCTGGGCCATAATCCTTCTAATTACAACAGGGTTACTATTGATGCTTCGTGCAATTCGGTCGCCTGTGCTATATATGGGGTCCAACGTAATCATAGAGAGAATATGGACAGCCATCGAAAAGCGACTGCTTATTTGTTTCATCTATTCACCCTCTTTGCTACAAAGTATAGTTCCAATTAAAGAACAGGTCAATCGGCTTCTTTTTGTATGATACATATGGAGGTTGCAGACGAAGACATTGATTATGACCACTCCAATAGAGATGGAACACACATATTCCCACATAGGTGTGATCAGTGAGTATTTCGGATTTGTCGGTTTGTTTACTTTCACTTGTCTGATTTTATTGTTGATCCCCGTATTGGCATAGCTAGTCCCGTAGGGAGAGCCGAAGCCTTTACAATTCGATGTATTATTTGCCATTCTTGCAGTAGCAAATGCAAGTTCTTTATTGATAGCAGTCATGCAGCGCTCTATTTTCAGTTTATCGGGAGTCTCCTATCGTTTGTAATCCATGCGTGGTATATGAGCAAAGTTAAGAAAGACACCTTCATCAAAAAAGGCAGGCTTATTCCAAATCTTGATCGAAGAAATCATGAAACCGGCGAATGGAATCGAACAGTTCGAGATGAAAGAGCATGCAACCTGATCTCCTTCTGGTGTAGGAACTTTAAGCCGGGTTCACTTGAAAAGCAGAAATACTCCCTACTCGAAACGAGTGAGGGAGTACTGCATTACTGGCATTGTTTGTTGCAAGCTTATACGATCAAGCTATGTGAAGCACGGCCTTGCCTGAGAATTTACGTTCCATCATATTCTGGGCAACGGTGTTAATTTCCGTCCAAGGAGCCTCCACTTCGATCCGGGGGATTAACCGCTTATCTGTAACCAGTCGGGCTAGCAAACTCAGATCGTCCGCGACTGATTGGCGGGTGAGTTCCTCACCTAGAAAAAAGCTGTACAAGGTTCTTCCTCCGCTGGTCACCAGATTCATCATATCGATCGTTGAGGTATTTGAAGAGGAAAATCCTACCGCAACGCAAACCCCTTGGTGTGCTAGCTGCGGTAGTAACGCTGCTAGTGTATTGCCGCCTACTGAATCGATGATCAGATCGTACGGTCCGAATTTGCGGGCTGATGAAATGGCGGAATATCCAATGATCACTTCGTCGGATCCAGTCTCCCGAACAAGATCGGCCTTCTCTTCCGTGCTTGCCGTACCTACGACATATGCGCCGGATTGGGCCGCAAGCTGATGGGCGAATAGCCCAACCCCGCCGGTAGAGCCTGTAATGAAAATACGTTTGCCAAGCAGCATGCCGCCTTTGCGGAGTGCATAGAGCGCCGTGAGCCCTGCTACGGGGAGGGTCGCCGCGTCCGAAAAAGTTAACTTTTCTGGGATTTCGGCCAGCATCGATAAGGGGGCAGCAACTTGTTCGCTCCAGGCTCCCATCGGGAGCAATCCAACAACCCTGGCCCCTTTTTGTGGACCTTCGCCGTTCTTGGCCGGCTCAATGACAATTCCGGCGAAATCCCAACCGGGGCGGCTGAATGCTTCCTGATCCTTAGCGTCTTTCACTTCACCTCGATTGAGAGAGACGGTCTTCACTTGAACGAGCGCTTCCCAAGGCTTGGCCTGGGGGGCGTCAACTTCCTTGAACGCGAAATGTGACGGGGCAAGCGGATCAACTACAATTGTACGAATCATATGGTTTCTCCTCCATGTATGGTTGTGTGTGATTAAATGACTTTCTCTTTCAATGAGGAGTATACTTTAGATAAATGTTTGACCCAAGTGCAGAAGTACACTTCATAAAAGGAGGGAATAGAAGATGGATATAGATACGGAGAAATCCAGACATAAGCTCGTAATGGGAGAAATTGAAGCGCTGCGGATGAAACGTCAGCAGAAGCTTGCAGACCAACCTCACCCGTCCTTGAAACGGTTTACTCAACAAGAGCTGAATGATGAGGCTTTTCCTTCGTATAAAAATCTGCTGGTTGGACGTACCCGGCGCATACCAAATCGTCAGACGATTATCCATATTGCTGATTACCTTGAGTGTTCATCCGACGAGCGTAACGATTTACTATTGGCAGCCGGCTATCTTCCGATCCAGACCGAAATGGAGGGGCGGCCGTTGGAGCGTGCATTGGAGTGGGCTCAGCAAACGATGAGTAGCATTCCTTTTCCCTCCATGATCGTAACACATACACAGGACATCAAGGGGGTTAACGAGCCGTTTCGTCATTTGTTCGATATCCCTCTCGACCGTTCATATGACGCTTTGATGAATAGAGTCGATTTTCATTTTAATTCCGATTTGCCAATCCGGCCCCGCTCCACTTTCGACAAATCGTCGTTTAAGCAGTGGGAGCAGCACGCCAAAAACGGGATACACACCTTCAAGAGGGAGCACATGCTCTCGCGTTATGATGCATGGTATCAAAAATTGCTTGATAGAGTTCAGAAATATAACGTGGATGAATATCTAATTGAACCGGATGCAGAGACAATGGTTGATCATACACAAACCATACTAGCCAGAATGGAAAGCACCAGCGAGCTTGTTCCCATTCGCTACAGACAGGTTTCGATTTCCGAAGGCAGCCGCCTGTATCCGCAAATTGAGGTTTTCCTGCCAGTAGATTCTGCCGCGCGTACAGTTTTCGAGAACCTAGGATGTCCAACTGATTGTACGTTTCTCTAGCCCAACACGAACAAGAGGATGAAATCAAAAAAAGGTATTGGTAGCTGATAATTCGAGATTTATTAAGTTAACTCGGAAATGCTAGCTCCATCATTACAAGAAGGCAGCCAGCTAAATGACTGGCTGCCTTTTGTCAGCTTACGAGCAGGTTAATTCAATCGATATGTGGCGGACAAGAACATATTTCCCATTGAAGTTGCTTTTATAGCGGCTTGTTTTATTTTATCGGTACAATTTCTTGTCTCTAGCCAAACCTCAAGATGTTATTTATAAAGGACCAATAGTTTCTGCAGACCTGAGTTTACCCCCGGATCTATCTGATATACCTTCTAAACGTTGAATAAAAAAAATAACATAGGGGAGAGTAGGAAGAAAAAGGTGGAAGAGATATGTACCGTTTATCCGTTTTCGTAATCTGTCTTTTTCTGTTGCTGGGAGCATCTTATAATGCCGAAGCATCTGAGATTTCTGGATCTCCTCTCATAAATGATCTACAAAAAGGAGGTTACGTACTTTATATCCGACATGGAGATGCAACAGTAGGGGAAGATCAACAAGAACTTAGCCTGTCCGATTGCTCGACACAAAGAAATTTAAGTGTAACTGGAAAGGAACAGGCAGAAAAGTATGGCAATGCTATTCGAAAACTGAATATACCCATCCATTTGCCCGTAGAAGCAAGCCCCCTGTGTAGAACTCTCCAAACTGCTCAGATTATTTTTGGAACACAAAATGTAAAATTAAATGGACTCTGGTTAAATATATATAGGCTCAGTCAGAATCCGAGCAATGAAGATATAGACAGTACACTTCAAGCATTTAAGAATGAAGTTGAAAAAATACCTCCAACTTCCAACAGGGTAATTGTAGCTCACTCTTTCCCTCCAGGGAGGGGATTAGGAGAAATCTCAAGTATGGAAACAGTAATTATAAAACCACTGGGAGATCATGAAGGATATCAAGTGATTGGAAAATTGAAACGAGAAGATGTCTTACAGCTAGCCGGAATGTAAATATTATTAAGAAATTTCTACGTACTGTTGGTCCCATATTAGGAAGGATTTAACCATGGAGGGCAGCTTTAGATGACAAAAGCTGCTCCTCTTTGATTTCTTCATTGAATTTATGTTCATCTTTATGATTTGTTGATAAGTTCATCTTGCAAGTTATAGGTTATCAAATTGTTGTATTTATCAGCATGTTTCTGTTCATCAAGAATGATTCCCCAAAGGGTATCTTTGTAAATTCCATAAGGAAGTCCAAACCAGATCCTTCTGTAATTTTCAACAGCTGCTAATTCACCTTCAAAAGCTCTTTGCAATCCATTTAGATAAGAGTTTATTGGATTATAAGGTTCATTATTCCCTCCTGAAACTTCTTGGCCTGTGAGATCTTTATACATTTGTCTAAACATCATGTTGTGTCCACGTTCATCATTTCTGATTCCTGTAATAATTGTAGCTTGTGTAGAATTTGGAGCGAGTTTTATTAGAGCGTCGTAAAATAGCTCATCATTTCTTTCGCCCTGAACAGCTCCTTTAATTAATTCAATGGCCTCAACTGTCGAAGTAGACCATATAGGTGCAAAAGTGTATCTAAGGTAATTAGGATGAACTCCATACATGTAAATCCCTCCAAGATCATAATGGTCAATATATGATCAAAAGCCTATATAGGTTAACTACAATTTTAGGTTTGAAAAATTAAATGTTAAAAATATGGATGTAAACACTCGTAATTTAGAATTACCAATAATAGAAACTAAGACAAAGATACTTTTAAATTGCAATTAATTGTTAACCAATTTACTGGAGGTCATTTGAGATGATTTCTACAATTTCTATACATGACGAGAGTAGGTATATAGAAGATATCTGAAACAACATAATGGGACTGCCATGATAAACAGAGACTCACCTTTTTCGATAATGGTCACAATTTTAGATGACATTGATCGGATCTATAGCGCTCATTATTGCGGCAAGAGTATAACAACATGTAATCCACCATTCGACCACCTCTACATAATCCGTCCCCATAAAGCGCAGCATGACCTCTTTTGTTAATTCATGATTTCTCTCCTCGGAGGGATCCACCTCGTCATTGAACTCTTCGATAATAAACTGAAGAAAAAGACTGCGGAAGGAAGGTTGGCAGGGAGCTGTTCCTTCGATCCATTCGCGAAGGCTTCATTCAAAAGGAAATACCAGTTAAGTTGATTGAACGCTCTACAGTATGACATATCCATTTTTACGACCACGAACATTTTCAACAATATTAAGCTATCTTAGTCCGGTTTTGTCCTGAACTAAGATAGCTTAAGGCTGTTTTTTTAAGCCTGTCTGCTTGACAGGGGTAAGACCAAGACGCGGGTTTTCATTTTCCCAAATATCTTTACCGATTTACTAAGAAACTGCGAGGGTAAAATGACGCGGAAAAGAAAATGTAATAAGAAATATGGATGTCAGATTTTTTTGGATATTAAACCCAGATTATTCCCTTTGTTTTATCAAGGTACAACACCATTTTCATCAAAAAAGCCGCCGGCATTATTAATCAAAATATCAAGGTGTCCATATTCTTGTTCAATCCATTCTACTGCGGAGAGAATGGAGCTGGGGTTCGTGACATCAAGGACCACTGTTCTGGCTTTAATTTTCTCCGTTTCCAATAAGGTTACGGCCTCATGTCCTTTTTAAAATCGGTCAGATTTAATGAGTTGAAACGATTAATACCGGGGATTTCACAACGAATGCTGACTTTACAGTTCAGGGAACTCTAGGCGGATGGAATTGTGAAGAGAGTGGTAGACGACACAGTGCCACCCAAAGTAGAATACTTCCTAACAGAACAAGGAAATAAATTGTCGAGTATCATCGATTCTATAAGAGGATGGGGAAAAGAGTTTCTATCCTGAGTCTGCGGCCGGGAAGTCTCTCTGGATAGCCGTATACGTACTCTCTACTTATTGATATAACGATCCACCGGCCAATGATATGGATAATTTGGTGGCTGACGATACAACAGGGCTATCTCTTACACATTTTGTATATTGAATATTAGTGAAAAAGTTACTTTCTTGACTGTATAGTCTTGAAAAAATATAATGAGGATCAAAGGAGGATGAAATTGGGAAGAAGCAAAGAGTTTGATACGACAGAAGTATTGCATAAAGCTATGGAAGTATTCGGTCATTACGGCTATGAAGGAACCACACTTCCCCAGCTGCTGAAAGGACTAGGTATTGCCCGGCAAAGCTTATACGACACTTATGGTACGAAGAAAGACTTGTTTATCCTTGCGCTGAAGCATTACGTTAATGAGAAGAGTGACACAGTCATGAAGTACTTAGCGACCTCCGAATCTGCAAAGCAGGGGATAACTTATGTATTCCATGAAGCGGCAAAGGTATTAATGGATAAGAACCGGCAAAAGGAATGCTTTATTATTTTTTCTGCTATTGACCAGATGGCTCATGACATGGAGATCAGAGCTTTTTTATTAAAAGATTTGAATACACTGGAAGAGGCCTTTTATGAAACTCTGGTTCGGGGCCAGGAGAATGGAGAAATCCCGATAGACCGAGACCTTCGAGCCTTGGCACGTTACTTGAATTTTGCAAGACACTCTTTAACTCAATTGGCCAAAATGACGAGTGACCCTAAGGTTATGGATGATTACGTCAAGGTAAGTTTATCTACCCTAGATTAATAATGAAGCGATCATTGCTTCATTATTATTTTTCAAAATTGTAGACTGAATAGTCCGGTATTATTGCTTTTCCTGCTTATTTTGAACCAAATGACTCTCTACAAAAGGCAGGTGGGGCAGAACTTGAGATGAATATTTCCGTGGTGTTCCTAGAACGTGCTTCCATATAATCCCATAGCTTGTAGTAAGAATTACCTTGAAATGAAAAACCAAACCATATAAGTTGAATTAAAGGCTTTGATAAAGCTTGGCAAGGGGAGGTGAGAGATTGCCTCTAGATTTTTGCTCTAAAAAGAAAAAGGACGCTTAAAAGCGTCCTCTAAGTGAATAAGGACTTTCTTGAATCTGTTAAATTTGAAGGTTAATCATATATTACATTTTTTCCTTCTTCACTTAACTTTTTTAAAGATGTAATCATATGATTAATCTCTTCATCGGAGTGTCTTTCCCACGAAGCTAATTCAGCTATTATTTTAAGTGGTGATTTAGATCTGTATGAGCGTGTTGGATTTCCAGGAAACCTTTTATCAGTTAAGTTAGGATCATTTTCAAAATCCCCTAATGGTTCTACAATGTAGATTCTTTCTTTTGAATTAGATTTTGCTAATTCAGCACCCCATTTGGCAGCATTTAATGTAGCAGTAAAGTATAAATGGTTAGATTTTTTTTCTTGGTAATTTGATAAGTATTGTGGTTCTAATAAATCACCAATCTTCAGTTCTGCTTTTGTACCATGAAAAAAGGGACCTTTATCTAAGATAACTTTTTTGTCATCCATACGATACCACCTCTTCTTTTTTAGATTTGTAATTAGCAGTATAGTGTAGGAAGTACAAAAAAAACAGTCTATAAAAAAATATAAAATATCGGTATAATTTAAGTAGAGAGAATGATATTGAGCGGAAATTACCTAGCATTACGTTTTAATTAGTATGCTGGTATTCTTTGGAGAAGAGCAGTTTTCACTGTTCTTCCTTTTTTTTGTGTGTTTACCGATGGAACTCATGTGGCGAGATAAAAGCGGGTTAATATTAGTGTTCACTTCAATAATGTTTTTTTGTATCCGTGACCGGTTTTTTCTAACCTAAGGTAAGAACTCAGTTTAATGCTAATAAGGTACACCTGGGTCGTATGCGAGAAGGGTGCAAATTGATCAACGCTTCGCCCCTGGGCTAACTCAATCCTATTGGGCGCCGCGGGAATCCGGGTGGTTACTATTCAGGAAGCACGTGTCGATTGCGACGAGCAGTTTGTTCTATGCTATCAGCGATTACTTTGTACAGTTGGTGCGGCAAGTCGTGTCCCATGCCCTTAACCAACATTAGTTCAGCACCCGGGATGGCAGAAGCCGTGTCCTCGCCACACGCCGGGTCGAACAGGGGATCGTCTATCCCATGAATGACAAGTGCTGGCACTTTTATGGTCCCCAGCCGCGGACGGCGGTCACCAGAGACAGCTATCGCAGCGATTTGTCGTCCGACACTGCCTGGATCGTAGGCTCGCTGGACTTCCTCCAGAATGAGCGCTCGATAAGCATTTTCTTCAAATGGATAGCCGGTGCCGGCAATGCGTTTGGCAAAAGAGATGCTGTGAGCCAAAAATCCTGCTTGATCCTCGAATGGGTTCGGCGCCGGTTTAGTCATCAACGCCATGACATCCGGGGGAGTTTGCGGAAGTGTAGGATTACCGGAACTAGACATAATAGAGGTGAGTGATAAAACCCGTTCAGGGTACTCACAGGCAGCAATCTGGGCGATCATTCCGCCCATCGATCTGCCAACGAAATGTGCCCGATCAATTGAAAGGGCGTCGAGGAGTCCGACAGCGTCGTTGGACATGTCATCAAGGGTGTAAGGAATGTCCGGTCGCTGTCCCGACATGATAGCAGTCGACAGTGCTTCAAAATCCAGCGATTTATAATGACTAAAGTGTAACGAGCAACCTGCATCTCGATTGTCAAAGCGAATCACGCGAAAGCCTCGCGCTGCTAATATCCGACAAAACGGAATCGTCCATCGGATCATCTGAGTTCCAAGTCCGGAGATAAGGATAATTGCTTCGTCGTTTTCGTTACCGAAACTATCATAGGCTAAATCAACGCCGTTGACTTTCAGGATGTTCATAATTTATTTCTCTCCATTCAGTTATCGGTAGTTCTTTAATAAGCAGAAGGCGTGAATCTTCGACGGCTGCAGTCCGATGCCCGATACAGTGTTGTGATGACTCGATTTAATGAATAGATTTAAACTCTGTCATAGTCTGGTTCCATTCGTAGTTTCTTTTATTTCCAAATTTAGTTCTATATGTCTACACATACTCTCTTTTATTAGTCCCTTTCAGGGAATGCATTAGAGGCTAATTTTTTGATATAGTTTCTGATATCAGGTGTCCAATCATTGATGAAGTGGTAAAAACGATCCAAATCACCAGCATACAGTGCCCGCAGAGCTTCTTCATATTGTTGGAAGTTCCCAGCCATAGCTGTCATAAAATTATATGTTGCCTCTTGTGACTCTCGTATCCTACTCTGTTTTCCTCCAGAACGGCGAGCCTCACCAACGAGTTTTCGTAATGTTACCGATGCTCCTCCAGGTTGACTCTTTAGCCATTCCCAATCCCTTGGCAATAACGTAACCTCACCAGATACAACCCCCAGTTTAGGTCGACCAACCCGCCGTGTAGGCTGGTGATTCATTTCCTTATCAGACAAGTCACCAAATTGCTCTCCTAGTCGTAAGAGCGCGTCATCTGTCTTCCCACGAAAATCAACATCTATTTGTTTCCCCGTGGTATCGTCAAATATAAGCAGCTGTGTGAGGTCTCTGTCATCCATAGCATCCTTTACTGTAGAAACAACGTGATGTAACGTACCGCTAGCGACGACTCCCATACCCAAAAATGCCGTGTAGTAAACGCTCGTTTGATCATCTCTCATTCTGTACATCCTCCTTTTGAATACCTCAGTAATTTTACCCGGGTAGAAATGGAGAGTCAATATTACCCGGGTAAAATATAATTTTGTGTTTGTTATAGAGGGATAAATGCAAAGACGTGGCCTAAGAGAAACCGCACTGTTGAGGGCTAGTGTTTGCATGAAGTTGTACATGTGTGTTTTGTCGCAATTTCAGCTTACGAGCAAAGGTTAATTCATTACATCCTCGAATAAACAAGAATAATAAATGAAAATGCGTTAATCGACATGTGGCGAGACAAGAACATATTCCCATTAAAGTTGCTATTATAGCGACTTTTTTTATTTTATCGGTACAAATTCTTGTCTCGAGCAAGGACAAGAACTTGTACCGATTGTCGAAATGGGGCAGGAACATAGTCCGATTACTCGAGTAAGAGAAGGAAATCGAGAAAATGAAAGAACGCTACTGACATACTGTTGGCAGGAGGGGGCTTATATAATCAAGACATCCAAAGTGAGAGTGAGGTTATTAACATGACTCTATAATGAAACGAATGGCTCGAAGATGCTTATTTCGAGGCGATGGCGAATGACCTACGACAGAGTTATGAGTAGAGAGCCTGGCATTTGAGACAAAATTTCTAGACACAAATAGTACGTTGTAGTCATGCCGTCTGGTCACAAAGTGCTTCCATTGCCATGTGCAGTGAACAACCCCATATAACAAAGGAGGACATTAACATTATGTCAGCAATTGGACCCGACTTCATTTCACTTCAAGTAAGTAATCTTGAAAGCTCTGCAGAATTCTATCAAAACTATCTTGGACTGATTCGCTCCCAGGCAGGTCCACCTCATGCTGTAGTCTTTGAAACAAAGCCTATTGCATTTGCTCTTCGTGACCGGTTGCCTGAAACAAAACTCGGTACAGGTACTCAGCCTGGACTTGGTGTCGCTCTCTGGCTTCATGCCCCTAATACGCAAGAAATTCACGACAAGCTAAGTGCAGCAGGCGTAAAGATTACATCTTCACCAATAGATGGACCATTCGGTCGAACTTTTACATTTGCCGACCCAGACGGTTACCTAGTCACCCTACACAGTAAAGCCTAATACGAAAGTGTATCTAGCTTAACAATTGTGATAACTTCTTCTGTGACAGTGAGCCAAATGTTATACAACATTAAGACCTTATTCCTAAAAGTTGTTTTCTCCCCATACGGTAGACAGGTGAATAATATCCCCTGTTACAGTGAGGGGAGTTTTTTTCATATTGACGAAATGTCAAGCTATCAGCAGCACTTTTTCCTGGTTATACTACTTTGTTTAATCAACAGGTTCACGAACATATGCGTCTTTAATGAAACAAACTAACCAAAAGTGATACACTAGATTCATAGGTACTGATGTTTTTACTGAAAAACAGTGTAGGATGATGACATGAGGAAGATATTATCTTTTATGGATTGGGGTATTTTTGCTCTTCGTTTATACCATTACATTTTGCTTTTATCACGGCTATTTACAGAAAGTGACCTGTCGAATCAAACATGGTTAAATGTCATTTGGCTAATGGTAGCGCTTATCGTTCCTTTGGTATTCTGGTTTCCTCAACGGCGGATGAACAAGGTCTGGTTTTGTATCGCGGAGCTATTGCTGGGAGGTTCTTATTATGTGAACTCTGTCATCCATCCGGAACTGACTTCCAAAGCAGACTATCTGCTGCCGAGTCTAACAATGGGGTACTTATTGACCAAGCAGACACTCTGGATCATTCCCGCAATTCTATTCATTCCTTTTATCTTCCAGTCTTATTTAAAGTTACCTTGGGAACAAGCCTTTAGTAGCGGGACAGATAATGTGTTATTCTGCTTCATTGGCATATGGGCAAGCTTCGTAGCCAAAGCGTATTACCAGAAAAATGAACTTGTGGTCGAAGTAGAGCAGCAAAATAAGCTGTTAACCCTCTACGCAGCTGAAATTGAGAAAATGACTCTGCTTGAAGAGCGCAATCGTATGTCCAAGGAACTTCATGATACCCTGGGGCATTCCTTTATTTCAATCATTATGAGTCTTGATGCTTCCATCGCTCTTATGGATCGTAAGCCTGCCGAGGTTAAGGAACGGTTAATTCGCTTAAGAGCATTGGCTGAACAAAATCTGGACGAAATGAGAAGTATTGTTCATGAGATTGGAGAAGAAGAGGAGTCGAGTCTTGTACGGCAAGTTGAGGCTCATGTCGCCAATTTTCGGGAACATACAGGAATTCTCCTGACGTTAAATGTACTAGGAACAGAGCAGCGCACGCATTTTGAAGTACGGCAGGCGATCCTGCGGGTCATCCAGGAGTCTATTACGAACGCACTAAAACACGGAAAAGCGTCTCAACTGTATCTGGAGCTTCAATTTTCCGAATTCGTTCTGCACTTGGTTGTTCGAAATAATGGGAAACCGATTGACAAATTGGAATATGGCTTCGGGTTGACTACGATGAAACATCGAGTGGAGCGGCTGGGGGGCAGCCTGTTTGTATCATCAGAGGTGGGAGCTGAAACGATTACTGAAGTCAGATGTGAAATTCCCCTCAAAGGAGTGGGGCTACATGGGGAAAATTAGAGTATTACTTGCGGATGATCAGGAATTAATTTTGGAGAGCCTACATATCGTGCTGTCCATGGAAGATGATATCGAAATCGTTGGATTAGCTAAAAATGGGGAAGAAGCAGTCCAAGGCTGCTATCAGTTTCAGCCCGATATGGTATTGATGGATATCAATATGCCAGTCATGAATGGCGTTGAAGCAACAGCTCTGATCAAAGAGCGAATGCCTATCATCAAAGTCATGATGCTGACCTCCTATCAGGAAGTGGAATATGTCATGGCGGCATTAAGCCATGGAGCAGAAGGTTATCTTCTCAAGGCCATCCATCCCAGGGACCTAGCTGCAGGCATACGGGTGGTTCATGCGGGCGGGACGTTAATTTCTCAGGAGATGGCGAGTAAAATGATCAAAAGAATGAATACGGGATCTGCTATTAAAAATAATGAATACGGGCTTAGTAGCCGTGAAATTGAAATACTGCAAAAGCTGGCTTCAGGCATGCGTAATCAAGATATTGCAGAGGCTTTGTTTCTTAGTGAAGGAACAATTAAGAATTACATTTCAACGATTTACTCAAAGCTTAATGTTAAGGGAAGACAAGAAGCAGCCCGTAAAGCCAGAGAGTCGGGAATCATGAATGACTAAGACAACATACTAAAAGCCGGTAATTTTTATAGTTGCCGGCTTCTTAGCCGTTTAGTCACATGACTTTATCATGACCAAAGCGCACTGTCACTTTATGACTTTTTCAGCCTATACTCAAAACTATCATCAAGCGTAGAGGGGCTGAGTCAAGACATGAAGAACAGATCTGCACGTAAAGAACATTCGCAGATGGATGAGAAATTAAGCAAATGGAGTTTATTTTGGCGCTTTCCAATCATCTGGATGATAGCGGGGGCTATCGGCATAATTCTTGTGGATGCGTTCATCCGGCCGCTAGTAGAGCAATCACACGGCTTGGTTTCTCTTCTGTGGACATTAACGTTGGGCTTTCTGGCCATCATGGTGTATATGCTCACCATGAAATATATAGCCCGTCGGTCCATTCCTGAGTTATCAAGAAAGGGCGCAGGGGTTGAAGCTGTTATGGGAGCACTAACCGGGCTTATCTTTATTGCCTTATCCACTATTATTATTATCTCATTGGGAGGTTACACCTTTCAATGGGCGAATGGTGTGGATACGGGTACTGTTCTAATCGTTTCTATTAAAGCAGCTTTAGGCGCAGCCATTGTCGAGGAACTTATCTTTCGTGGACTAATGTTTCAAGCTATCAATAAATGGATGGGAAACTGGGCCGGGCTCGCTGTCACTTCTCTATTCTTTGGAATAGCCCATCTTGGGAATACAGGAGCAACATTATGGAGCGCGTTCGCCTTAACATTAGAAGCGGGTATGCTTCTCGGAGCCGCGTATTTGTGGAGACGAAACCTGTGGTTTGTCATGGGGCTGCATTTTTCCTGGAATGCACTTGAAGGTTTGCTTGGCATTCCTGTTTCTGGACACAGTTCAGTCGGTCTGTTTATTGTAAAAGTGAACGGCCCTTCACTACTAACTGGAGGGGATTTTGGACTTGAGGGGTCTATGGTTCCGGTTATTATCAGCCTTCTGATTACCATTCCCATGCTGTATGGTGCTATTCGCAATCGCAACCACTATGGTATGAAGCTCCCCGAGAACTGAAAGAAATTATTTTTAAAACAAATGATGTAAAGGGGAGTGGTTTTCCCAGCGTATGTTTTTCGATATCTCTTCAGCTGTAGCGTTCCGATAAACGATTTGGTGACGGATGCGTAATCGAAGTATGCTAGGAAAATAATGAAGTTAAAAATGATTTTTAGAGACCGTTGATCAATGATCGACGGTTTTATGATGTTTGAAAAGTTGAAGGAAAACGGACCAAAAGAGAGCTTTTTACAACAGTTTTAAAAATCTCATAAGGTAAGGGCGAACCCCGCTAAATTAATTAAAATAAAACTATAGCATGTTCGGAGGGAGAAGTTCTTATGGAGGACGTTAAAGCGCAGACCCCTTGGTGGCAGTAGGAACAGCTCCAGTGGATGAATATGAGCCGAACGGATACGGGATTTATAATATGGCGGGCAATGTATGGGAATGGTGTGTGGATGTGTTTAATCCATATTATCATCAGCAAACGCCTAATATTAACCCTCTAGGAAATAGAGGAGGTCATATGCGATCCATGAGAGGTGGTTCCTATTTGTGCCATGATTCTTATTGTAACCGATACCGAGTAGCCGTCCGCAATAAGAATACACCAGACAGTTCTTCTGGTAATGTCGGTTTTCGCTGCGCAGCAAATCAAATTTAATGGGATGGCTTGTACCGATTGCCGCAATGGATAAGAACATCTTTCGGTTACCCGATTAGATGGATATCTAAATAAAACCGTGGATCTTAGCTTTTCTTTTTTTACGGTTGAATTGATTTTTGCAATACTGGGTTCTTGATGTCCTAATCATTCTGAAATAGATAATAAATCAACCTTTACCTTCGTAGTAAAGCCCACTTGCTAAATATCTTATAAGAAATTCTTGAAATTTCAGAAATTTATCCGATAGGGGGGTGCTAATATACAAATACAAACAAAGACGAGGTGATGATATGCAAGTGAAATTGGCAGCGGACGCCATTCCCCTCTCCAAAAAGCGGAAGTCATGGATAAGGACGATCCAAAAATATAAAGTGATGTATGCTCTCTTATTACCAGCCTTAATTTACTTTGCCGTATTCAAATACATTCCTATGGCGGGAATATTGATTGCTTTTAAAAACTTCAACCTGGCTTTGGGCGTATGGGATAGCCCATGGGTGGGATTCAAAAATTTTACGGATTTTATGAACGGCGTTTATTTCTGGGACATCATGAAAAATACGATTGTTATATCGCTGTATAAGCTATTGTTCGGTTTCTCCGCTCCCATCTTACTTGCTTTACTCCTCAATGAAGTTCATACCCAATGGTTTAAGAAAATCGTACAAACCATTACTTATTTACCTCACTTTCTGTCTTGGGTCATTGTATACGGATTGATGGTAGCCTTATTAGCCCCAGGCGATGGCCTTTTTAATATGATTTTGAAGGAAAGTGGTTTTCAGCCCATCTCATTTCTTACGGAGCCTGCTTGGGGGAGATTGCTGGTCATCGCTTCTGAAATATGGAAGGACATTGGATGGGGAGCGATACTGTACCTCGCCGCATTAGCAGGTATTGATCCAAGCTTATATGAGGCGGCTCGAATGGATGGCGCTTCCAAATGGAGACAGCTCTGGCATATCACGTTACCCGGCATTCGAGGAGTCATTATTCTGATGCTGATCCTTAAATTAAGCCATATTCTGGATGCTGGCTTTGACCAAATATTCATGTTTGCCAACACCTTTAACCAGGAGAAGATCGACATTATCGACACATGGGTATACCGTGAAGGGTTGGAGCGTCTGAAGATTGGCTTGGCTACTGCTGTAGGATTGTTTAAAGCTGTCATCGGATTTGGTTTAGTTTTGGCAGCAAATAAGCTCGCCAAAAAATTCGATGGGCAAATTTGGTGAGGTGGTTTTTAGAATGATCCATTTGACAATCGGGGAAAAAGTCTGGCAATCCGTCGTTTATGTTATTCTTATTTTTTTATCTCTACTTTGCTTATTACCCTTTTTATATGTGATTGCCGTCTCCGTGACGCCGGAATCGGAAGTGTTAAGAAGAGGAATTGTGATTATACCAGAATCTTTTACCTTTCTGGCCTATAAAGAAGTATTCGTTTCTCATGGGATCTGGCAGGCGTATAAAATTACGTTGTTTCGAACGATCATAGGTACGGCGTTAAATGTGTTTTTTACGGTCATCGCAGCGTACCCGTTATCCAAGAAATATTTGCCGGGACGCAGTCCGTTTTTACTATTCATTGTGTTTACCATGATGTTCAGTGGGGGGTTAATTCCGACTTATCTACTAATTCGCTCTCTGGGGTTGCTAAACAGTCCGTGGGTATTGATTATTCCAAATCTTATTAGTGCATTTAATCTGGTGATCATTAAAGGCTTTTTCGAGCAATTGCCTGGTGAAATCGAGGAATCAGCGAGGGTTGATGGTGCAAGTGAACTACAATCGTTATGGCGGATCATTTTACCACTGTCTTTGCCCGTCATTTCCACCATTTCTTTATTTTACGCAGTGGGGCATTGGAACAGTTATTTTGATGCTATTGTTTATATCAATGATTCCAACTTGATGCCGCTTCAAGTCGTCTTACGCAACATCCTGCTTAACGTCGCAACACAAAGTGCTGAATCGCTTGCCAATTCCGGAACGGTAAGTACATTCGCTGTGCAGATGGCTACAGTTGTCGTGACTACGATCCCGATTTTGATCGTTTACCCATTTTTGCAAAAGCATTTTACCAAAGGTGTACTCCTGGGATCCGTTAAAGGGTAAGAGGTGTTCCAAACTAACTGAGTTATTACGGGGAAACCGTGATAATATACAAGCAAAGGAGAGGTCAATATGCAGCGTAAAAAGATTTCATTTGCTATTCTGTCGGTAATCTTGGGACTGGGAACGTTATTGTCGGGATGTGGGGGAAATGAAGAAGTTACATCGACAACTTCGGGTAATTCGCAAGGACAGTCTGGTCAGTTTGAAAGCAAAATGAAAATTTCGATGTTTAACCAAGGTACGTTCAATGCGGCTGCTCCGATCCCTCCACGTGATGAAGATATTCAACGCCAAATGTTGGAAAAGGAGATGAACATCGACTTGGATATGGTGATTCCTCAAGCTGGGCAGGCAACAACCAAATTGAATACGCTCATTGCAGGCGGTGATATTCCAGATTTGATCTTCTTGAAGAGTCGTGCTGATCTCGCGCAATATTATGACCAAGGTGTTCTTGCAGATTTGACACCGTATCTGGATCAATTCCCTGAATTACAGAAACGGTTTGGCAGCGACTCCTGGGAGGCAATGTCCTATCAAGGAAAAACGATTGGAGTTCCAGGTTATGATAATGTAAACGGTATCAGTAGAAGCTTTTTCATTCGGAATGATTGGCTGAAAAAGCTGAATCTGAAAGTACCAACGACACCGGATGAGCTGTTCGAAGTTATGAAAGCCTTTACAGAGAAAGATCCGGACGGTAATGGCAAAAACGATACGTACGGATTCATCGGCGGTATGAATAAAGAAGGCAATCTGCAAACCTACGGCTTCGATAGCTTGATGTGGATGTTCGGCGTCAATCCTCCTTCGGCCATTGAAGTGAAAGATAATGAACCGGTATTCCTATTTATCGATCCCAAAATGAAAGAGGCGCTTGCTTACATTAATAAAATGATGACAGCCAAAGTGGTAGACCCAGACTGGGTGACGATGAATTCGCCTGATTTGTTGGATCAAAAGATGTTTAAGGGGAAAGTTGGCTTCATGATCAGAGATGCTCGCAGGCTGGAGCCGGATTATCAGCAAAAAATGAAAGAAATTAGTGGCGAAGTGCCGGAATGGATCGTTATTCCTCCGATGAAAGGTCCTTATGGTGATCAAATTGTAGAGAGAAAATCGTTCCAAGGCAATTCATGGGCCATATCCGCGAAAGCGGATAAGGACAAAATCATTCGGATCTTGTCCATGCTGAATTATCTCTTTACGGACGAAGAAGCCTATCCGAACTTTGCATACGGAATTAAAGGGATTCATTGGGATGTGGTGGACGGCAAGATCAAAAATAAAACCTCCGAATTATCGAAGGACATGAAAGAGAAGTACCTGTGGGTCGATCATTATAGAATGCCGCGCCGTGGTGATGATGCGGAGTACTTCAGCTTCCAGAATCCGAAGACAGCGGAAGCTTTCAAGAACAACCAGCAATACGTGGGGCCAACGCTGCCCGGAAATTTATTGACTCCAGACCCCAGCGATACCCTGGATGCTGACCGCCAACGCTTCATTAATGAAAGCTTGGTTAAATTTATGACGGGCAAAGAGCCGCTCTCCAACTGGGACAATTTCCTCCAGACGCTGGATACCAAGTTTGACATGCAGAAATATAAGGAAACAGCAATCCAGCAATTTAAAGAAGCCGGCCTTATCAAGTAAAATAAATAAACGAAGAGAGAGGCTATTCGTAGCTCCTCTCTTTATTAGCATATGCTATTCTTAGTTTAAAACGGAACTAAAAGGAAGATGATCGATGCAAAGAAGAATCAGCTTGCCTTTAAAATTATTTTTGATCGTGTTTGCATTTGTACTAGGCTGCATCATCTTGATCAGCCAATTGTCTTATCGCTACGTCCAAAAGGAAATAAGAACCAATGATATTTTTTACACGAACCAAATCCTTGACAAGGTAGACCAGTATTTCACCGTTAATTTTTCCTCCTTCCAGACGATTCTCTTCTCGGTCGAAACTTCAGTGAAAGCCAATATTGACAATACGGAAGTGATTAAAAAGCAATTAAGAGAGCTGTATGAACTCAACAGTAATTACGTCAGTAATATTTATTTGATCAAAAGCGATTTATCCATTCTGGGCGGAAGTACCGCTACGCGAATATTCGATGAACCTTTACCTGAAAGAGAACCTTTATTTGATGCGGCTGACAAGAGCAGAAGGACGACCTTTGTGAGTGAACCTTACAAATCGAAGTACTCCGGCTGGACCGTTACGATGGTTCGATATCTGAACGGCGCTCCGTTTCCTTTGGCCATTGCGGTTGACTTGGATCTAAATGCCATTGAAGAAACGTTGTTCAAGATTAATAAACAGGAACAAATGAATCTGGCTCTGATCACCGCGTCAGGTAAAATCATTGCCGGATTTTCTGAAAATAAAGGACCACTGAATATTCAAGATCATACGTTTTCAATCGGGGAAACGTCAGCGGAACAAATTTTGAATACGACAGAAACAAGTCTTCAACTGCATACCAAGGATGGCATGCCGGTCTCTCTTCTGAAAAAACCAACGGAGAAATTTAACTGGACTCTAATCTCAATCAACGATGAATCACGTTTGAAAGCAGCTTTGTCCAGATTGGAAACCTATTATATTGAGCTTCTAGCTGCTGGTTTTCTCTTAAGTTTGTTCATTTCTTTTTTTATTGCCAAATATATAAGGAATCCGCTCTATGCGCTCAAAACTAAAATGAAAAGGGTGGAACAAGGCAACCTCACAACGACAATAACGATTAACCGAAACGATGAGTTTGGAGATCTTTCACGAGCATTCGATCGGATGCTGCAGCAAATAGTGGAACTGATTCGGCGAGCGGAACTTCATAATGAACTTGAACGGAAGTTGGAAATCCAGGTGCTGCAGTCTCAGATTAACCCTCATTTTCTGTATAACACACTTGGTTCGATCAGCAACGTTATACGTCTCGGACAAATAGAGAAAGTAGATGTGGTGATCGGATCGCTCATTTCATTATTGGAATACGGGATAGACGACGCTTCAGAGAAGGTTTCCTTACGTCAGGAATTACGCAATGTAGCGGATTATATCGAGATCCAGAACATTCGGTATAACCGTAACTTTCACTTGATTGAACATATCGAAGCAGGGTTAATGGATTTCCCTGTTTTTCGAATGCTGCTGCAGCCTCTTGTGGAGAATAGCATCTTCCATGGTTATAACGGAGGGGGAATTGAGGGACCTATTACGATTCATGCGTACAGGGAAGACGGTATCGTCATCATAGAAGTTGTTGATCAAGGTGAGGGAATTCCAGCTGATCGAATAAAGCATGTTTTAAGAACAGAACCGAGTGAAGAGGAAGTGAAAAGGAAAAGAATCGGGCTGAATAATATTCATGGTCGAATAAGACTTCACTACGGAGATCAATTCGGACTGCAGATCATTAGCATACCTAAAGAAATAACCCGTATACGCGCCTTATTCCCGACAGATTCGCAAAAAGGAGATGCATCGTGATGAGAGACTATACCTGCTTCATTGTTGACGATGAAGACCTGATCATTCAAAGATTGGAATTGTTTTTTAATGAGCTCTCTCATAGGGATCAACGATTTGTTCTAGTGGGAAAAGCGAATAATGGGCTGGATGGGATCGAGGAGATTTTAAAACTTAAGCCGGATATTGTCATATCTGATATCGTTATGCCGCGAATGGATGGAATCTCCATGATTGAGCAGCTCAAGACGGAGCTCCCCCATACCCAATACGTCCTTTTGACCGCTTATTCATCCTTTGAATACGCCCAGCGTGCTATTCAAGCCAACGTATTGGAGTACATTGTAAAGGTTCCGCTGAGAGAAGCGGATTTGGACCGAGCTTTGAATAAGGCAGCCGGAATTTTAAATGAGTTGAAGAAAAAAGAAGCGGAGTTTCAATCGTTAAACGTATCCGTGCTTGAAAATAAATATAGAGTCCGCAAGCAATTTTTTAACGAGCTGATCCGAGGCGAAATCCCCTCTCATCGTGCATCAGATTTTGCCAACCGCATGCAATTTCATTTCTTTCAAGCGAGCTATTGCTGCTTCATTGTTGAAATGAATACATATGGGAGTTTCCGAAACGAATACTCCGCCGCTGATCAAAACATTTTGAAATACGCGATGACGAATATCATCGAAGAAACGGTGATGAATGGGGGCAGCGGCGTAGCTGCGGATTTGTCCGATCATCGTTTTATTGGCTTTCTATCCTGGGAAAACAACCGCAGTGATATGGAGACGGAATATGCTTGTCAATCCTTGGGAGGACAGATCGTCTCTTATTTGCATCAATATTTGAATCAAAGGGTATCCGTCGCTTTTGGAGGTCCACACCGAGGCTGGGAATCGATCAAACAAGCGTACACGGAAGCTAATCATGTGAGTGACGATTTTTATTACCATACAGAGAAAGTCGTAAAAACACCCATGCATCGGTTCCAATACCATAATGACAAAAAAGCCGACTTTCAACAGAAACTGACTGAGTTTCTGATGTATATGAAAAGGAAGATTTCCAAAGAAGATCTGGAGAAGGCACTCGCCGATCTGAACCAATTTGTTACGGACCATAAAATCCACAAGTCCATCATGGTGCCGATGATTAGAGACTTGTACAGAGACATTACCGTGAAGTTTAAATCAGGGAACAAGCTGTACACGGAAGCAGCCGAATTCCCCATGGAATTTATGGCTTTTCAGGAGCAGCTCGCCTATATTGGCGACTTCACATTCGAATACGTACACGCGGGTCAGCTCTTACATCGTGCAGAAATTATGAGTGCCATGCATTTTATAGAGAACAACCTGAAACAGCGTTTAACGCTGGAGGCTATTGCCGAGGAAGTAAATTTAGCACCATCGTATTTTAGCAGCTTATTCAAAAAAACAATGAACGAAGGCGTGATCAGCTACATCAACCGGAAAAAAATCCAATTAGCCCTCGAGCTGTTAAATGCCCGGGATTATTCTTTGTTGGAATTGTGCGAGGAAGTAGGCATCGTCAATGAAGGCTACTTTTGCAAACTGTTTAAAGAACATACGGGGGATACGCCTAAGCAATACCGGATAAAAATGACACGGTATGAATCCAAATAAGGATGCAAAAAATGTATGATTTTTTCGCGAAATCCTGTAAAAAAAAGGGGCCCAAAACCATTACCATGATAGGAGCATCTAATCATGGAGGTTAACAAAATGGAGCTTATACAAGCAGATGTAACCGTCGTAGGCGGAGGTATTGCCGGGATATGCGCTGCCATTGCTGCCGCACGCCAAGGGCTGCAGGTTTCACTTATTAATGATCGGCCGGTCCTTGGGGGAAATGCGAGCAGCGAGGTCAGGGTTCATATCAACGGGTCGGCATATCTCGGAAACAGTCCATCCTACTATGCTCGCGAGGGTGGGTTGGTAGAAGAACTCAAGCTGAAGATCTTTCATTATAATCCGTTATACAACAAGAAACTTATGCTATCGCTTTCGGATACCGTCTTGCTCGACATGGTTTATGATGAACCTAACATTTCTCTATTCCTGAATACATGTGTGCATGAAACGGGCATGCAGAACGGCAGAATTCAATGGGTAGAGGGTCTTCAATTAGCTTCGGAAAGAAAATTTCGCTTTGAAAGCCCGACCTACATTGATTGCTCCGGCGATGGAATTGTTGGATACCAAGCAGGTGCTCACTTCCGATGGGGGAGAGAGGCGAAGCATGAATACAAGGAGGAGCTCGCTCCAGAAGTGGCGGATCATTACACCATGGGCGATACGATTCTGTTTCAAGCCCGTGACGTAAACTATCCCGTTCCTTACAAAAGGCCTGGCTTTGCGTATGACATTACGAAGTTGGCCTTTTTCGATAGTATCCGAAATGGCTTAAACCATCGGTCTTTTCCAAGGAAAATCAATGGGCTTGGCGGATTGTGGTGGCTGGAATACGGTGGACATATGGATATTATCAAGAATAATGAAGACATCGCATTGGAACTGCGGAAATTGGTGTACGGGATATGGGATTATATCAAGAATAGCGGCGAGTTTGATGATGTAGACAATCTTATTCTGGATTATGTATGCCCGATTCCGGGAAAGCGCGAGTCGAGACGGTTTATAGGGGAACACATGCTGTCTCAGAACGATCTTACAGCAAAGCCTCATTTTGAAGATGCTGTATCCGTCGGTGGCTGGTACATGGATCTGCATGCAAATAAAGGCATCTACGATGAAGGGCCGGCCACTGCGTGGAATTTTGTGCCGGGATTGTATAATATCCCTTTCCGCAGCTTATTTTCACGTAATATTCCTAATCTCATGTTCGCTGGCCGCAATATAAGCGCCACCCATGTGGCTTTCGGATCTACAAGGGTCATGGCAACCTGTGGTTGTATGGGGCAGGCGGTAGGGACGGCTGCTGCGTTGTGCGTAAAATATAAGGCAGACCCTACGGCCATCGTCAAAGCCCATATGGGTGAGCTTCAGGCACACCTGCTTCGAGATGGGCAAACGATTGTAGGGCTTCAAGAGCCGTTAGATCCATATTTCGCTGACGGATTAACGATTCATGCATCGTCTCAGCGGAGCTATGAACATCTTTACCCAACCGATGAGATCTCCTTGGAGAAAGCGTTATGTTTGGTCCTGCCGATTCAGACATTCGTGGCTGAAAGCGTGCAGATCAAAATTAAAAATAGTTCCGAGCATTCGGAAACGTTGCATGTGAAGCTGTTTGGCGGGGATCGAAAGGAAAACTATATTCCCACCAGCGAGCTGAAAGACTATCGCCTGGTTATTTCAGCGGGGCACGATGACTGGATTACGCTGGACCTGGGCTGCAATAAGCCGGCTGATGATAAAATCTACATCGTATTGGATGGTGCGGCGAGCCTTGCCGTATACGGGAATGAAGAGACAATAACAGGGGCGGTCAGCTTTTATTATAGGCCAGAAGTGCCGTCAAGGCTAAAAAAGCTTAATAAGAGCATTTGCTTCAAAGAGCTGTTGCCCTCTCAAAATATGTATAATCCCGAGAATGTTGTTAACGGCTTCTCCAGACCTTATGGTCTGCCGAACGTCTGGATTTCTGAACGTACGGAAGGACAGGAATGGTTGGAATTTGATTTTGCAAGCCCCAGGAATCTGGATGAACTTCATCTTGTTTTTAATTCACAGCTGAACTTGGAGCATTTCGATGATCCGATCGAGCCACTGATCCAAGACTATGATGTGACCTTAACCTTGGAAGACGGAACCGAGAGTAAAATTCATATCCGTGGGAATTATCTTTCGTTGAACAAACATCAGGTGCATGCAAAAGGTGTAACCCAAATCCGGCTTGTTTTTTGTGCAACGTACGGTTCGCCTTATTATGAAGTGTTTGCTGTAAAATTTTTTGTTCCTAAAAACGCTAAGTGAGGTCAGGTGAATTCGCGATGAAGGAATTTTTCCCTCGAAGAGGGCTACCTAATGTCATTACAAAGTTGGAAAATGGAGAAATCGTAACCATCGTCTATTTCGGCGGCAGTAATACACGTTCTGAAGGATACAGGGTCATGACGGCAGATTGGCTGCGAGGGCAATACCCCCATGCGGATATCCGCGCTGTGAATGCAGGCATTGATGGGACAGGATCGGACCTGGGCTGCGCCCGATTGGAGATAGATGTACTGCGTCATCAGCCTGATCTCGTGTTCGTTGAATTTGTTGGAAACGATGGGGGAGTTCCCGAATCGAAGGCACGGATCGAAGGCATTGTCCGGCAGATCCGCAAGCACAGCCGGTTTACCGATATCCTGTTTGTGTACACGGTTAAGGAGCGGGATTTAACCTTATTTCAATCCGGCCAATACCAGAAGGGAGCTCGTATGCAGGAGGAAGTCGCCAACTATTACGGCATTCCTTCGATTCATCTGGGCGTAGCCGTCAGTCAATTGGTTTCGGATGGAAAGCTTATATTTACCTCAAAGTCAGATGTATCCATTCCTGGTGCCGTTATTTTTACACATGATTCGATCCATCCAACGATCCCCGAAGGACATCAGATTTACACAGATACAATCACCCGCTCGTTTGAGAAAATGAGCGAACTTCGAGATCGTGTGGGAAAGGTCGAACATCACTTGCCGCAGGACCCTTTGGTCCCGGCTAATCCGTGGGAGTATGCGACCATGCTGCCGCTGGACCGCCTTGCTCTTTTTTCGGCAGGGTGGTCTTACACGACACCCGATGATTTTGCTTTAGTGCGCGAGTACGATTGGTTGTTCAACGGCCTATGGCGAGCTGTCGATCCTGGAGAGGCGATCACGGTGCAATTCGAGGGAACCCACATCGGGTTATTCGATATCGGGGGACCGGATTCTGGCCGATTGAAGGTGTCGGTGGATGGAGGAGAACCCTTTCTTGTCGATCGATTCACACCCTATAACGATCATAATCGAAATCAGTATGTTTTCTTGCCGGAAATGCCGAATGGGAAACATACGGTTCGCTTCGAAATCGATCACGAGAAGACAGACAAAGCAGCCGTGTTTGAAGCAAGCGGCAATGAAAGAAGTATGGAGCATGTTCGGCAGCATCCAGCTTGGTATGATCAAACGGTCATTCAGCTTGGGAAGCTGCTATTGGTGCAGCCACCATTATAATTGATTGTTACACTTGGAAGACCTACATTCTATCTGACTGCAATTTAGCAATCAAATTAGGATGCAGGTTTCTTTTTTTGCTTAAAATCGTATAAGAAATGCTTAAAATGATAGAAATTTCACAGTGATGTGCCATGCTATGATACAAACGACAGAGCAAGACTTGCCAGAAGGATAAAACTGTTATTTTTAGGATCATGCGAGCAAAGGGCACTATTATTTTGGAAGCGTTATGATTAAAAGAGAGGCTGTGAGTTGTATGGTCAAAAGGAAGCTGTTTTTCTTCATCGTTTTCATGTTGACGATAGGAGTTCCTTTCAGCCTGATCGGAATAAGGACCGCTTATGCGGAGACCTTACCTTATCAGACGATTATCATCGATGACGGGAGTATCACGATCAATGATGTTGTGACACCTGATGTGGGTAACGAGAGCAATGGATATTCGGCTCCAAATTGGACCACAAGCACAGGGGTAAAAGGGTATGATCATTCCAGCTCCAAATATACGAGTACTGTGGGCAAAACGATAACATGGAATCCACGTTTGGAAGCAGGAACGGCGAAAATTTCGTTCTATAAGCTGGATTGGGCGGATAAGGCAGATAGTAATGTGAAAATTGAAATTGTTCATAATGGAACAACGGATGTAGTCTTTATGGATCTGAGACCTTCAGTTGACGCTCCAGCGGGATGGGTTGATTTGGGAGAGTACTATTTTTCCGGAGTTGGTGAAGAATTCGTTCGATTGACTCGGTCTACCAGTACGACGAACACGATCCTTACGCGCGCTGATGCGGTCAAGTTCGAAGGGAATATAAGGCAGAAAGAGCCACATAAGACGATCATCATTGATGATGGGAGCCTCACGATTGATCATGTCGTCACGGTTGATTCCGGCAACGCTAATAACGGATTTTCCGCTCCTTATTGGAGCACAAGTGCGGGAGTGAAGGGTTACAATAATTCCAGCTCCAAATATACAGACGCCGTAAATAGAAGCATCACATGGAATCCACGCCTGGAAGCAGGGACGGCGAGAATATCGTTCTATAAGCTGGATTGGGCGGATAAAGCAGATAGTAATGTGAAGATTGAGATTGTTCATAACGGGATTACGGATGTGAAGTTTATGGACCTTAGACCTTCGTCAGGTCCATCGGTCGGATGGGTTGATTTGGGGGAGTATGAGTTCAGTGGTGATGATAGCGAATTTGTCAGGCTGACTCGAACGCAACCTACAACGGGCACGATTATTACTCGGGCTGATGCAGTCAAGTTCGAAGGAAATATCCGGCAGCAGGCACCGCCGTTGCCCCCGCTGCGGAGCCGCACATTAACCAATCTCAGTTACACGGAAAAAGGCAGCATCGAAAATGATAACTATAAGGCAACCTTCTATGAGGCAGCATGGGATGGAGGCAAATCCATCGTTCGTGACATGTTCTACAAGAACACGGAGACGGGAAACTGGACGCCGATAAATACTGTGGCGGAAAGACTCGAGGAGCAATGGGTTTTATTGGATGGGAATGCGGGGAGCCGAACCAATTACTACGATACGATGAACAAACGCTGGATTACATTTGACGGGATCACTTTTCCCGACAACCACACGGCGGTATTAACAGATTCCTCGCATGAGAGTGATTACGATTTTGAAGTGAACTGGTCCATGGCAGGGGATAAACCAGATGTTTCCTATGCTTTTACACCTCGCCGCGACGGCAACTATGTGATTGGATATCAGTCCTTCACAACAGAGATAGTCTCCGGCATCAATGAAGTGTTAAATGGATTCAGGTCGCATGCCAAAATGGTAGGTACCGTAGAATCAACAAGTTTGAGGGAACTGAGCGCTCCGATGAGTCTGGTTGAGAAGAATGATGGTTCAGGGAATCCGTTGACGTATGGGGTATTTGTACCTTCGACAGAGCTTCCGGTTGAGTTTGAACCGACGGGAGGCGTTACAAAACAACGGCTCGGCATGAGCCTTGTCAACAACGAAGGCAGCGTGCAGCCCATCCTGTATGCGCCTCAATTAGGGACTTATTCGCAAATGACCGCAGAAAGCACTTATCAATTTCATATGGGGCTAATTGCTCAAAAAAGCAATCTGTATGAGTCCTACGCGGATATACTTCGCAATGAGTACGATTATTCAGCATACCGCGAAAATGTGTCAGATCAGTCGCTTACTGACGCAATGTTCAATATGATCGATCTGCTTAAGATTGAGCCGCAAGGGGACGACTCTGTTGATTATGTGCCTTCACCCAGCGGGTGGTGGAGCCGTGCCAAGGGCTTTATTGATATCGAAAACGAGGATAGCGTTCGAACAAGCTCGAATGCGGTTCTTTTGGGAGCTTACTATTTAACGGGGGATGACCAGCTATACGATACGAGAGCACTGCCGTCCGTCCAGTATGGCGTATCGCGAAATGGTATCGGTTGGTCGCCGACGCAGAAGAAAGTATATGGCGTACCTTCGTTATGGAAAATGGCTACCCTGCCATTCGATGTTTCAAGCGTAGCCGCTGTCAACCAGATGATGGGCACCTCGGCAGGAATTGGAGCGCTGGCACAGGAAGAGTACCTCGTGCGAGATCCTGACCAGAAAGATCGGGGCCCTGTCATTCAGCCTCTGATGATGTATCGGATGACGGGAGAAGCGCAGTATTTGCAGGCTGCCAAGGATGCAGCCGATAGTTATATCTTGCAACATATCGATACGCCCTCATCCGTCGATGTGAGTAAAAATGAGTTCATTTATTATTATAGCAAGCTCTGGATGGAGATTTTGGAACTATATGAGGAAACTCAGGATCCCAAATACTTGAATGCTGCCTATAAGGAAGCCAAACGGTATGCAACCATGTTTGTTGCTCGTCCAGTTCCTGAAGGTAACGTTACGATTCCTCAGCCGGAGACATATAATTACGCGGAGTCGTTCCATTGGCCGGAAAGTGGTAAATTTCAATATCCTAGACTCAAGCTTCCAGAAGATATCGCCGGAGGGGTTCAAGCGGAGCGTTGGCTTGTTTCACCGAACGGATTGACGTTTGAAGCAGGCAGTACAACCGGCTATTATCGGATGAATGCTCAGGAAGCTCCTTTCATGCTGAGATTGTCGCTCTATACAGGGGATAAACTGCTGCAGGATATTGCTCATAATGCGGTGATTGGACGATATTCCAGTTATCCAGGTTATTACTATAAAGGCTTCGCCGTTAGCCAACTTGAACCGGATTTTCCTCTGGAAGGCCCTAGCGGTGCAACATCCATCTATTATCACCATATACCGGGGCAGCTCGGGCAAACGATGGATTATTTGATCAGCGAACAATCATTGAAATCGAACGGGAGCATTGCATTTCCTTCCGTATTTGAAACGAATTTTTTATGGTTCAAATATCATCTCTATGGGAATAAACCAGGTCAATTTTATGGTAATTCCGACGTTTGGCTTTGGATGCCCAAGGGGATTATTAAGACCAATCATCCTCAATTGAATTGGATAACGGGTGAGAGCGGCGATAAATTCTACATCGGATTAAGTAACGCATCTTCAGATGAAGTTCAGACTCCAATTGAATTGAATGAACAAATTATTGGGTTCAACCCGGCACAGGATTACACCGTAACGATCATCCGCGACAATGGTACACCAGAACAAGCAGTTATGAGTGGTGGAATTATTCAAGCCACGGTTTCAGGCAAGGGCATCACCGCGATCATTGTAGAGGGACTCGATATTGATGTGCCGCTGCATCAGGTCAGAACGGCAGAACCATCGGATGCAAGCTATTTCTTTGATACCCACAGTCCAATTGATGCGGTTAAAGGCATGCTGATCGTTAAGCCTGACGAAACGGTCTATGATGCTTATGTGCAGGCCAAAACGACAAAACCAGCGACAATCCACTATTCATTGGATGGTGGGGCTACGTATACAACCATCCCAGATACGATATACCCGATGGAATGGTCGATACGAGTGGATGATTTATCCCAAACTTTCACGTATTACGTGGAATCGGAGGGGAAACAGACCCGCAAGCGGACACTTTATCTGCCTGATCAGGTAACGGAAACTCCAGTCCAGCCGGACTGGCAGGATGGTTCATCCATCATTATGGATAATACGGAAGCGGAGACAGAGGGCGTCTGGATAAGGGATACCACGGCGAACGACTATTACTACGATAACTATGTGTATGCCAAATCTACGACTGGCACAGCGACAAGCAAAATGAGATGGCGGCCTGATCTCCCGGAAAGCGTAACTTATAGTGTGTATTACAAGCTTCCGCAAATCACCGCTGCGAGTGAAAATTGGGCAACGAATACCTCATTTACCGTTCATTATAGCGGAGGCTCCGATACGGTTACTGTTGATGCGACAACGGCGAATGGTACTTGGGTGCACCTAGGGGATTATCCTTTTGCTGCAGGCGATAGCGGGTACGTGGAACTAACCAATAAGGCCAACAAGTCCAGAGTCGTTGCCGATGCAATCATGTGGGTGGACCCAAACAGGATACCGCAATTGGAGTCTGCTGTGATCCTGTCCGATCGGAACGAACTGCAGATGACTCAAACCGCGCAACTGAGCGTAACCGGTTATTTGGATAACGGTTTGATCGGTGATCTAACCCAGGCCAATGTGCAGTATTACGTAGATCGTACGGATCTGGCTGAAGTGGACAGCAGCGGATTGTTGACTCTTCTGCATCTCGATGGGGCAACGGATCACATTGAGGTGTGGGCAACTGTAACGATGGACGGAGTGACCTTAACAACGCCGCCTTTGAACATCACGATTAAGGACCTAACAGTTATCGTGGACAGTACAAATACAACCGGGTTATACACCACAGAAGGGTCTTGGAGCCAAAGCAATTTAGCCGGATACAAGATTGGGGTTAAGTCCCGTTACTCTACAGTTCAAGGCTCATCAGCAACGTGGAAAGGCGAGTTTCCAGAGGGGAAATATACCGTCTCCATCTACAAGCTCGTCCATACGACGGCAAACGATAACAATGTCAAAGTGGAAGTGAAGCATAAGACGGGTACCGAGGTCACCTATATCGATGCAACGGTCAGCCCATCGGGTTGGGTTGATCTAGGGACGTTCGACTTTACGGGGGACGGCAGTGAGTATGTTCGGTTAACCAGAGTTACGCCTACAACGGTAGACCCGCCCACGCTTCCTGCCGATATGATCTATACGAGGGCTGACGCAATTATGTTCGAACGGCATTCCGATGATTCGGAGCTGCTTGCAAATGAGGAGCCAGATCTACCGACACTTTCCGAATGACCTGGCATTTATCAATATCGCGGTGAATATATGAATGGAAGTGGAACAGCGGTAAGTGATGTTATACAAAAAAATTGTTAAATTAACCCTAAGAGCCGAGTGGATGAGAACGATCCATTCGGCTTTTTTTGTAGAGTGTCGAGGGACTAAACATGCTCCTATTACCGATTAAGCATAAATTCGAAGTTAGGGTAAGGGCTACAAATGGATTGTACTTGGTGGTAAACAGTGTTACTCTAAAAGTCTATGTTCGACAATACATTTAATAATAGTCACCATTTTAGTTATAAAGAAAGGTAACACTATGATAAAAGTTGAAAACTTATCCTTCTCATTTCCACAAAAGGAACTGTATAAAAACATTTCATTTACGTTTGAAGAGGCACAACATTGCGCTTTTATCGGAACAAGTGGCAGTGGGAAAAGTACACTGATCGATATCCTGATGGATCCGGAAAGATATTTGTTCGAGGGCAAGTTAGAGATAGACCCGGATTGCAGAATCGGGCATGTGAGTCAGTTCTCGCAAGTTGATAAAACCAAAGAAATGACCGTTTTTGAATATATCGGAGAAGAATTTATCAAGATACAAGATGAAATCACAGCGATGTATGCTGAAATGGAAACCACGTCGGATATGGATGCGCTGCTGGAAAAGGTTCAATTGGCTTTAGACGCATTCGATTCGATGGACGGAGATAATTTTGAAAACACCATTAATAAGCAGCTAAATCTGGCAAACCTCATGAAGCTAAGAGATCTTAACGTATCCTCCTTAAGCGGCGGGGAATTCAAACTCATTCAAGTGATGAAGGAAATGCTAAGTCGTCCGGACTTGATGATTATGGACGAACCTGATGTATTTTTAGACTTTGAAAACCTAAATGCGCTAAAAAATCTTATTAATTCCCACAAGGGAATGCTGCTGGTTGTTACGCACAACCGATATCTATTAAATCATTGTTTCAACAAGATTATACACCTCGAAAACACGGAGATCCAAGAGTTTGACGGGCGATATATTGATTATAACTTCTCATTACTTCAGACTAAAATTGAGTTGCAAGAAATTACAGTCGCTGAAGCTGAAGAAATTGAGAGAAACGAGAACATCGTTCATAATCTTAGAGCTATCGCAACTTATAACGCAGAAGCAGCTAGAGGTAGAGCGTTAAAGGCTAGAGTAAAGTTTACAGAAAGATTGGAAGCACGTAGAATTAAGGAGCCATTTGTTGATATTAAGCAACCAAATATTAGTTTTGGTATGGATAATGAAATTGAAGACACCACTGTTGTACGTGTCAACAATTATAGCGTTGCCTTTGATGAGTTGCTTTTAGACAATGTTAACTTTGAGATGAAATCTGCAGATAAAGTAGCCATTATCGGTTCAAACGGTACCGGGAAAACGACTTTACTCCGAGAAGTCTTTAAAAATAGTCATGATTCAATTGAAATAAATGCTGATGTTAAAGTGGCCTATTTATCTCAGCTTCAAGGCGAAATGCTAACGGATTCCAATACAATACTAGATGAATTCATCGATGCCGGATTTAAAACGTATGATGAGATTAGATCGTATATTTCAAACTATGGCTTTGAAGGAGAAATCCTTAACCAAAAGATAGGTTCTTTATCTGGTGGAGAAAAAAACATGCTTCAATTGGCTAAAGTTTCTGCCAGTAAAGCAAACGTATTACTTCTGGATGAACCGACAAGCCATTTAGACACCTATACACAAATAGCACTTGAGAAAGCCATTGAAGACTATAAAGGTGCAATTCTTATGATTTCTCATGATTTCTATTCTGTTGTAAATGGTATGGATTATGTTTTAATCATTGACGATAAGACGATTAGAAAAATGAGTATGCAAGAATTTAGAGAGATGATTTATGCGAGTCATTTTAATAAAGACTATTTGGCAACGGAACAAAAGAAAAAATCAGTTGAAATGAAAATAGAATTGGCTTTGAAAGATACTAATTTTGAACTTGCAAAAGTTTTGGTTGATGAGCTAGAAGCGCTAATAAAGTTGCTTTAAATGAAAGGGCTAAAGTGAATTAGTCTGAGATCAACGATGAAACATGATGTTGGTGGAAAAAGTAGCCTTAAAAAAGACACTGATGAATAGAATATCAGTGTCTTTTTACTGCATTGATTTCTTGATACAGTTATCAATCGTTGTATCGGGACAAGAACATTGTGTCATTTTCGATTAGATTATTATCGAATGGAGCCTCTGTTGTTTCGGCAAAGTGGATCATTTCTCCATGACCGGCATTATTCACCAGATGATTAGGGGCGGACACAGCTCGATAGAACAGACTCTATATACTTCAAAACAGACGATTCTGTTATCTGGCAACTATAATAACTGATTGAGCTTGCTTTCAGGCTCTTCACCATTTTCTACACGTTTTATATTCTTTATAAAGAAATCATATCTTTTTTTATGGAATTTTCGACCATCAGGCATTCCTGCTGTATGGGGAGTAAGTATCACATTACCCAGATTCCGGAGCTCACTGTCCATAGGAAGCGGTTCAGTTTCAAACACATCCAGGCATGCGCCAGCAATATCCCCGTTTTTTAATGCATCAATCAAGTCTCTTTCGTTGACAATCCCGCCGCGGGCTGTATTGATAAAAAGAGTGGTATTCTTCATTTTCTTGAATGCTGCTTTGTTGATGAGCTGTTTGGTTTGCTGATTCAAGGGTATATGTACACTGACGATGTCCGATGTGCTTACAAGCGTATCGAAATCCGTCATTTTCACAAAATCGTCCGATTGTACAATGGCATTTCTCGCATAAGCCAGCACATTCATATCAAAAACCTTGCAAAACGCAGCTACTTTTTTTCCGATCGCGCCCAAACCGATTATCCCAATCGTTTTGCCCTTTAATTCACTCCCTGTATAGTCCAATTGATTTTCATCCATCTTGTTTTTCATAAAATTATCAAGAAACGGTATGTTTTTATAATAAGACAATATCATTGCCATTACGTGTTCGGCCACTGCCTGCGCATTCACTCCTGCAGCATTGGCCACCCAAATGCCGTGCTGTGTACAGGCAGGGACATCTACATTATCAAATCCTGCACCCGTCTGTACCAATTTTAAATTTTTTGCGATAGAAAGCAGGCTGTGATCCACTTTAATATGTTCAGGGATGATTACCTCGCAATCTTCAATATGATGCAGCATTTCTTTTCCGGGCGGGACAACTACAACGTTCCAGTCTTGCGGAAAACACCTTGCAATATTTGATTTTGAGGTCTCGCTAAAATAGCCAACGATGAGAATCTTCATTGCTAAACCACCTTTCATAATCTATACCATGCTTCTACGGACCGAGAGTATCAGCAAAGCGTGTTTCTTTTTCTTGTTGGAATAATTTCCTCAACACATATAGTAGCAGAAGCTAGTGACGGAACAAATACGAATCGTATGGAAAAGAATCTAGATAAACAATATACTAGCTATATAGTTTTATGTTGAGGTGAATATCAAATGGATGAAATTGATGAGTCAAAACAAATTGTATTACAAATCGGCGGTGCCTTGAAAAAGTACAGAAAAGAAAAAAACATGACCTTAGACGACTTATCGGAATTAACGGGTGTAAGCAAACTTACTCTGGGAAATATCGAACGTGGCGATACAAATCCAACTTTGGCAATGATATGGAAAATTTCAAAAGGCATATCTTTGCCGCTATTGTCTTTGTTTCAATCAGAGAAACCTGTTAGTTTGTATCGCGCAGGCGAAGGATTGCGGTTTTCTAATGATGAAAAAAATTGGGTCATTGAACCCGTCTTTAAAAGCAACGATATTGAAATGTGTCGGGCATACTTACAGCCAAATAGCTCGTATTACCCTGAAGGTCATCATGTGAATACAACCGAAATTGCGACAGTAATGACTGGTTCCATTGAGATACAAGTCAATGGAGAGATGCACACATTGAATCAATATGATACGATCAGTTTTCGTGCAGATTATCCTCACGCTTATACCAATCATACGAATGGTGAAACGGTGCTCCATATATCCTTAAAATATGGTTTCTAGTATCGAAAATACACTTATTAAATACAACTCCGAATTCCATGACGGGAATTCAGAGTTGTATTTTTTTAATTAATTTTAGTACGTTATAAAATAATTATTGTTTTTAAAAGTATATTATAATATACTTTCGTTATTCGCGCGGATGTTATAGCAAAGTTTTTTAGCCAACAAGAAGCAGACATAAGACGTAAGAATTCAGGAAGGAGAAATGAAGAATGCCGAATAAACAAAATAAAAAATTCGTGCCATCCTCTGTAGCGCTGATCATTCTCGGCATTATTGTTATTGCAGCTAATTTACGTACTCCCTTAACCTCAGTTGGTCCTTTAGTGGGTTTTATAAGGGATGACGTTCATATTTCAAATACATTAGCAGGCCTGATCACAACGGTACCTTTGCTTGCCTTTGCTGTATTATCACCTCTTGTACCAAAATTAGGACGGAGGTATGGGGTTGAGCGTATCATTTTGATTGCCCTAATCTTTCTGACTGGTGGTATTGTAATACGTTCATTATCTGGCGCAGTTACTCTGTTTATTGGAACAGCAGTTCTTGGATTCGCTATTGCCGTATGTAATGTATTATTGCCAAGTATAATCAAAAGGGATTTCCCAAATAAAATTGGCTCCATGACAGGAGTTTACTCCATTTCAATGAATTTATGTGGAGCAATCGCATCGGGAATCAGTGTACCGCTAGCCATGAACGCAGGGCTAAAATGGCAGGGAGCATTGGGTATATGGGGGATTCTAAGCTTTGTATCAATCCTCTGTTGGTTACCCCAATTAAGAAATCAAACGAAACAAACTGCCACGACGAGTCAACAAATGGCCAGCAACGATGTGAATGTTTGGCGATCCCCGCTTGCTTGGCAAGTAACCTTGTTCATGGGTATACAGTCTATGGTTTTCTATGTATTGATCGCATGGTTGCCTGAAATTTTAAAGCAGCAAGGAATTGACTCTAACCAATCTGGATGGTACCTCTCGCTCATGCAGTTAGCGATGCTTCCATTTACCTTTATTGTCCCTGTTATTGCCGGGCGTATGTCTAGTCAACGTTTGTTAGTGGTCATCACAACCATTTTACTTTTGATGGGGACGCTCGGACTTCTTTACGGAAGTTCTAATGTCATTCTGTTGTGGATCGTCATACTCGGAATTGGTGGAGGCTTCGCCTTTAGTTTGGCCATGATGTTTTTCGGGTTACGCACTGAAAATGCGCATCAAGCAGCGGAACTATCTGGCATGGCCCAATCGATCGGATATCTTCTTGCCGCAATCGGTCCAGCCCTTATAGGATATCTGCATGATGCAACAAATAGTTGGCACCTGCCACTTTTCATTCTTCTTGGGGCTTCCGTGTTACTATTTATAGTTGGTATGGGAGCAGCAAGTAATCGTGTTGTGGGTAGCCGAAATAGTTACGAGCTGCCACGGAAAGGATGATAACGATGTTTGACAAAATTATGGTGGCTATTGACAAAGCTGAAATAACGAACAAACTCCTTGATGCAACCGTTGAAATAGCCCAAAATAAACAAACTCAAGTGACCTTGGTTAATGTCAGCCAGGATTATGTGTCCAGCGGGATGACATTTGTACCAGAGAATTTTTTGGAAGACGTACTGAACGAAATGGAGAAAGCGAGTTTGGAACAGCTGCACCAAGCCAAATCTAAATTAAAGTCAGCGGGGATTAACCCGAAAACGGTTCATCTTAAGGGAGACCCTGGGCATGAAATATTGAATTATGCAAGGGATACCGAGCAGCAACTTATTATTATCGGAAGTCGTGGGCTAAGGGGCATTAAAGAAATGATGCTTGGAAGTGTAAGTCACAAGGTTTCACAATTATCAAGTTGCCCAGTCCTCATTGTACATTAGCTCCTTCGGGAACTGTTGAGATGATGCATTGTTATACTGGCGGGGGAGCGTTTATAGTATGAATCATACAGCGGCATTCCAGGATATTTGTGTCCTACAATGCCGCTGTTTCTATATCCCTTTAGTTGCTCAAATGCTGACGCTAGATTACCGATTAGGCATATCTCTAATTGATTTTAGTCCGCCACAATTATGCTATGGCAGGTATCTGATACAACAGGAGAGTGCATTTGTATAATGTCTAAACGGCACTTGCAAGTTCAAAATGTTTTCATCACCTGATGCCGTAAGCAGTACTGATGAGCGGTTTAATTATGATATGTGCTAAGATTGATGGGGCAATGAGCCCAGTTAATAAATGCATCCGGCAAAGGAGTCAATCATGACCAAACCACGTAAGATTATTTTAACCATAACCATATTCTACACATTGTTTATTCTTTATTTTATGTTCTTCGCCTTCGGTAGAGGAGATGCTGCAGAGACAACAGCTGGCTACACCTTTCTTTTTTTGCCCGAAAGCTTCTTCAGGCTGCCGGCTCTATCTGATCTCCTGCATCCCAGCCTCATGACTTTGGTGGATCTCGGTAACATTGCCGCCTTTATCCCTTTCGGTATATTGATTCCATGGTTGTACCGGATCACCTTTGCCCGGTTCATGACCTTGTTCTTTATAGCCATTCTTGTGCTGGAAACCATCCAGGCCCTTACTTTACTTGGCAGCTTCGATATAAACGATGCCATTCAGAATACGATAGGAGCAGCCGTCGGTTTTGGGGCGTACAAACTTGGTTTCCGTTCCAGGAACCTCTGGCGCAATCTGGCGACAACGGCTATTTCCGGTATGGTTCTTTTACTAGTCGTATGGGGATTATTCGGGGTGATCGATAAAGCAGCAACAAAAGTAGAAGGCCCGTTTGTGGCGATCAACGAATGGGTGGACAGTTCGGGGAGTTCATCACCTGGAGACAAGCCGGGCAGCATCAAAATAGGCGATCAGAATGTAAAGCCTCTCTATAACATGTACGGTGCTGGAGGCGATTCTATAACGTATACGTATACGTCTGAGGGGGAGACGATTTTCTCTTTTTATTACGGCATCCCTGAACCAACAGATTATTCCGGAAGTATCCGAGTTACCCTCGATGGAAGCGAGATAATGAGCGGCTCTGGAGAAGATCAGCGGAGTGATCCTGAACTATTCCCATTGATATTCAAGATTCCTCTCGAGCCGGGGAGCAAACTGAAGATTACCATTGAAGGGAACGAAAAAGTATGGGATGTCGGGTATCGGAGGATGCAATATTTTTGGAGCTGAGTGCTTGATCTTCCATACTGATCTGCCTGGAATGCTGAGGGACAAGAACCTATTCCCATTGAAGTCGCTAATTTAGCGGCTTTTTTATGTTGTCGGTCCAAGTTCTTGTACCGAGCAAAGGACAAAACTTGGACCGATTGCCGAATTGGACAAGAACGTAGTCGGATTAACGATTAGATGTATATCTAAATATTAAGCGCATGCACTTAAAACTTTATTAAGTATCATAATACATGAAAAGCGGGATATTAGATGATTCGGTGGGCTTAAATGAGCAACTCCAAAATACATCCGTTCAATGAAATTTGTTCAAATATGAGGAACTGGAGTACGATAGGGGAAGGCAATGCTTAATAATCACCATACTTCCTTGAAAGGGGACATCTGTTTTGGATGAGCAGTTTCTAGATTTATTGGCACAGAAATATGATACGGAAGAAAAAATCATAACAGAGATCATCAACCTTGAAGCGATCTCCAATCTCCCGAAGGGAACCGAGCATTTTGTCAGTGATTTGCATGGGGAGTTCCAGGCTTTTCAGCATGTACTAAGAAACGGTTCGGGTACCGTTAAAGAGAAAATCAAAGAATTATTCCGGGAGGTTTGGACGGATCAAGAAATCAATGATTTTGCGGCGCTCGTTTATTATCCGGAAGAAAAAATAAAGCTGGTTATAGGGGAACTGAGCAATAAGCAGGCTTTGAACCAGTGGTATAGATTAACGATTGAACACATGCTTAAGCTTATTTCTTATGCCTCTTCCAAGTATACGCGCTCGAAATTGCGTAAAGCTCTGCCAGAGCAGTATGTATATATTGTAGAAGAGCTTCTATACAAGACGGATTCGACCAACAATAAGGATCCTTATTACGAGGAAATATATCGGCAAATTATATCCTTGGGGCAGGCGGACAAGCTCATTATCGGCCTTGCTTATACGACCCAGCGCCTGGTGGTTGACCATCTTCATGTGGTTGGAGATATCTATGATCGGGGGCCGGACCCCGATAAAATTATGGATACGCTAATCAACTACCATTCTGTAGACATTCAGTGGGGGAACCATGATGTCCTCTGGATCGGTGCCTATGCGGGTTCTCTGGTCTGCCTAGCGAATATTATCCGGATCTGCGCCAGATACGACAATCTGGACATCATTGAAGATGTATACGGAATCAATCTGCGACCACTGCTAAACTTGGCGGAGAAATACTATGAAGACAATCCGTCCTTCAGACCTAAGCTGCAGGCTGGCCACAACGTATCGGAGCAGGAAATTCTGCAGATCACCAAAATTCACCAAGCCATTGCCATGATCCAATTTAAACTTGAAATCCCGATTATCAAGCGACGCCCATACTTTAATATGCCTGAGAGGCTATTGCTGGAGCAGATTGATTACGACAAAAATGAAATCAAAATCTGCGGTAAAACGTACCTGCTGGAAAACACCTGTTTCGCTACCGTAAATCCGCAGCAGCCTGCACAATTGCTGGAGGAAGAACAGGAAGTGATGGAAAAGCTGCTGTTCTCCGTTCAGCATTCCGAAAAGCTGGCCAGACATATGAATTTTCTCATGAAAAAGGGCAGCCTTTATTTAAAATATAACGGGAATTTGTTAATCCACGGCTGTATTCCTTTGGATGAAGAAGGAAACATGGAAGAAATGCAGATTGAAGACAAGACGTATTCGGGCCGTCAGCTGCTTGATGTTCTTGAAAATTATTTGCGTTACGCCTTTGCGCATCCGGAAGAGACAGAAGATCTGGCGACGGATATGGTATGGTACATCTGGACAGGGGAATGTTCCTCGCTCTTTGGAAAGAGAGAAATGACCACTTTTGAACGGTATTTTATCCAAGATAAAGAAGCACATAAGGAGAGAAAGAATCCCTACTACCATTTACGTGAAAATGAGGAGATCTGCCGGAAAATCCTGCTGGAGTTTGGTTTGAATCCGGATCATGGGCATATCATTAACGGCCACACGCCAGTGAAAGAAATTCGTGGGGAGAGCCCCGTCAAAGCAAACGGGAAAATGGTCGTCATTGACGGAGGTTTTTCCAAAGCTTATCAATCCACAACGGGCATCGCCGGATATACCTTGTTGTATAACTCCTTTGGTATGCAGCTCGTCGCCCATCAGAAATTTAATTCAAAAGAAGATGTATTATGTAACGGAACGGACGTGTTATCTATAAAAAGATTGGTGGACAAAGAACTGGCGAGGAAGCTGGTGAGAGAAACCAATGTCGGGGAGAAACTGCTGCAGAAAATCACAAATTTGAAGGATCTACTCGAATATCGCTACATGAAATGAAACTATTGCTAAAAGTACACACCCGGATCAACTGTTTAAGTACAATTTGATTTAGACGCTCATACTGGACAGGGAAGTAATAATACTCTCCCTGTGTGAGCCTTTCTTAACGAGCCCGGCTGATCCAAACTATACCGTTGTATTCGGTCATACTTCCACGTTTCGGTTCAAGGTGCCACCTTGGGAAATTTGGATAGGTAACGGGAAAGTGGGTATCGATACTGGAGCGGGCCACGGTCATTATCTCAGCTTAGTGGATTTTACGTATCGAAATCGTTGGTATGTGTCTGTGCAAGAACCGTTTCAAGTTCAGTCAGAGTCTGTCATCGAGCTAGAAAAGAGCGGGAGAGCAACACAGCTGTTTCATCATCAAGAATCAAATATGATCTCTGATACAAGATAGAGATTCGTTATGCATAAAGACATTGAATGGCTGCGTGGCCTTCAATGTCTTTATTTTTTGTAGCAAGTATAGGGATTGAACTTGGAAATGGCACAGCGGGGAATATTCCTTTCACTTCAGATATTCAATTGCTCCTTGTTTTAATAGGATATCATTTCAAACCCCCTGTTTGATTAAACTCCAGATGCGTTCAAACCGCTCTTGGTAGTCTGGTGAATTCCAGGATTCTTTAAAAGAGGGGAGACTAAAAACTGCAAACGCAGATAGGATTGCCTCTGCCCGTTCAAAGTGAGGATCGTGATAATCCATAAACCCGTCAATAATTTGATATGAATCCCAGAGCACATCACGTAATACCAATGGATTATTATCCACATATTGTGTATTCAAAGCGAACATTTGGGGATTCTCATTATAAGCGCGTTTTTTGGCATTCACGAATGCCCAAAGCCAATCATGGAGCACTTCCTGCGGTGAGGCCAAATTAGCCATGTTTATACTGATTTGTTCTGAAATCATCCGATTGAACCAGTTTTTAGATACAGCTGCCCAGAGTTCTTGTTTATTTTTAAAATGCTTATAGAGTGCTGCATGGGTGATATTCAATTCATCCGCTATTTGTGAGAGTGTCACTTCGGATTTCTCCGTGCGCTCAATTAATGCCTCGGCGGTTTCAATAATTAGCTGTTGCGTGATTTTAGCCATTTGTTAGGGCAGGTGAATATGGGGCGTTTTAAAGCGATCAGTTACTAAAATACCCCAGTGTCACACCGTGCTGCCAACCCTTCTTTCGTAAATTAGTTTTTACGGACCGATAATTATACCTTTATTTTAGCATATAAAATATATAGTAACAAATGTTGACTTTTGTAACCAATGATATTATGCTTGCTGTGCAAGTTACAAAATATAATAAATGTTACTTGGTAAATTGCGTATAGGAGGATATTTTTATGAAGGCAGCACAGATTACCAAATATTCAAAACAGTTTAAAGTAGAAGTGCATGATATCCCAGTCCCGGAAATAACGGATCACGAAGTTTTGGTTAAGGTGAAAGCTGCGGCGGTTAACCATTTGGAACTGCTTATCGCTACTGGAAGCGTGAAGTTAATTCAGGACTATGAGTTCCCACTGACACTTGGTAATGAGCTCACAGGGATTGTCGAGAAGATTGGCAAGAACGTCACTGGTTTCCAAGTTGGTGATATCATTTATTCACGCCTGCCGCTGCAAAAAATCGGAGCGTTTGCCGAATACGTAGCGATTCATTCGGATGCCATCGCTCACTTACCGGTTAATCTGGATTTTGTAACCGGTGCGGCTGCGCCTTTAACAGGGTTGACAGCCTATCAAAGTTTACATGAAGAGCTAGCCGCTAAAGCTGGCGAAAGCTTGTTCATTCCCGGCGGCTCTGGTTCATTTGGCCAAATGGCTATTCCTATCGCGAAAAGCATGGGGCTTAAGGTCATCGTAAGTGGAAGTCCAAAAGCCCGCGAACGCACAATGGCCGCTGGAGCGGATCAATACATTGATTACACGACCGAGAACTATTGGGAACGACTTCGTGATCTTGATTATGTGATTGATACCTTGGGACCCAGTGAATTTGATCGTGAACTCTCTATTATTAAACCAGGCGGTCATCTTCTTTCTCTACGAACCGGGCCAAACAAACGATTCGCTAAAACTATGGGCTTGGCAGGTTGGAAACAAAAGCTATTCAGTATTGCTGGGGCTAAGTATGATCACAAAGCAAAGAAAAAGAAGATCGAATATCATTTCGTCTTTGTACGCAGCGATGGAGAACAATTACGGAATATCACAAAAATTATTGAAGAGAACAGAATTGTACCCGCGGTGGATCCTACAGTGTTCCATATTGAAGATATTAATGAAGCCCTAAATCTGGTTGCTACAGGTCATCCCCAAGGGAAAGTTATTATTCGATTCTAAAGAACACGCAATCAAGGCCATATTGAAAGTGGGTGATGATCATGAAATTAAAAGGTAGAACAATTTTGGTGACCGGCGGTACGTCTGGAATTGGTTTTGCTTTTGCGAAACGTTTGCTCGATATGGAGAATACTGTAATCATAACGGGGCGTTCGCAACAACGAATCGACCAGATCGTAGAAAACAATCCCGGGCTTATCGGCATAGTGGCTGATGTTAGTGATCCGGATAGTGTAGGGCATCTTGCTAAAGAACTAATAATTCACTATCCCAAACTGGATATTATCTTAAATAATGCAGGTGTAATACACGAATTCGATTTGTTTGATGAAACTGTCACCTACGAGCAACTTACTATTGAAATCGCCACAAATTTGAACGGAACAATATATATTACCAAGGCATTATTGCCATTGTTAGCCAAACAACAGGAGGCAATGATTGTTAACGTTAGCTCTCTACTTGCTAATATTACAGTTGCCAACGCACCAACGTATTCTGCTACAAAGGCCGGTATTCACATGTTCAGTGATGCATTGCGTGAGCAAATCCGGGCCAAAGGTAAAAACATCCATGTAATGGAACTTTGTCCACCCGTAATTTCTGAAACCAATCTCACTGACACTTTTGACGAAGGCTTCTTGAATAAGATCATTTCTTTGCCTTTGGAGAAGCTTGTACATGTCGGTATTAGAGGGATGCAGAAAAACAAACTGCGAGTGAATGCAGGATTTACGAAAGTTATGCGCTTTTCCATGAAGTTTGCTCCAGATTTTATCACACATACTTGGGGGCAAATGCTACTTAAATCAAAGGGAGCAGAACATTAAAGATTGATATGTATAAAATTCTTTACCGATCGTTCTCAATATGTTATATTGAGAAACAGGGAGGGAATCGAATGGCAAGAAGCAAAGAATTCGAAGATAATGAGGTATTAGAAAAGGCGATGAAGCTCTTCTGGGAACAAGGTTACGAAAAAACATCGATATCTGACCTAGTTGAGCATATGGGAATTCATCGAAGAAGTTTATATGACACCTTTGGCGATAAACACACGCTATTTTTGAAAGCCCTGGACCGATTTCACGATAAGTTATGTGATGGGCTTGTAGGAGAAGTTAAACGCTCTAAGACTGCTACGGAGGCATTACAGCTTATTTTCAGTTCCGTAATCTGTAGTGTAAATGACTCACCTTCCGGTTGTTTGATGGTAAATTCAGCAGTGGAATTGGCAATGCGGGATACCGAGGTGGATAAAAAGATCACAGATTTGTTTTCTTTATCAGAACAGTTGTTCAAAGATATTATACAGTGGGGACAGCAGAGTGGAGAGTTTAGCGCTGAATATAGTGCCGAAGACCAAGCAGAACATTTGCATGCGATTTATGTAGGGATAAGAGTTATGAGAAGAACCTCTATACGCAAAGAAAAATTGCAACATATGGCCGATGTATCGATTAAACTTTTATCTAAATAATTATTGAAGTACTGGTTGAGAAGATTATTGTATCATTCCCTGTGCATTTTCTAGTATGATCGTTCTTGAATCGTTCAATCTTTCCTTCATTCAAATAACCTTTTATAAAGGGTGCTTTATTCTACGCTTATTAGAATGATCATTCTTGAATGATTTAGCCTTTCGATCCCTGATTTATAAAATGATTAATTACATTCAAAAAAAAGGAGCTAATACAATGAACATTTCTGAACAAGTCGCATTTGTTACTGGAGCAAACCGGGGGCTTGGCCGCCAGCTTACGCTTGAACTTCTATCTAGAGGGGCTAAGGTTTACGCAGGAGCAAGAAATCCGGAGACCATCGATATTCCAGGGGTTACACCTGTTAAGCTTGATGTAACCAACCCTCAAGAGGTAGCAGCAGCTGCCAACCTTGCTAAGGATGTTACGATTTTAATCAACAATGCAGGATCATCTACAGGTGCTTCTTTGCTGGAAGGGGATATGGAAAAAATCCAGTTGGAATTGGATACGCATTTTTTCGGTACGTTATCCATGGTTCGCGCTTTTGCACCGGTCATTGAAAACAACGGTGGAGGATCGGTGCTGAATATTCTTTCCGTATTATCTTGGTTTAGTGGCGGAGCTGCAGGTGCATATACAGCTGCGAAGGCTGCAGCATGGGCGTTGACGAATGATCTCCGTTTGAATTTGTACCCTCGTCATATTAGAGTAGCAGGATTACATGTGGGTTATATGGAGACAGACATGACAGCCGGCCTGGACGCTCCCAAATCGAATCCTTCAGATGTTGCGAAAATGGCTATTGATGGCATAGCAGCGGGCAGCTTTGAAATTCTTGCCGACGATAACAGCCGGATGATCCAAGCTGGGCTTGCAGGCGGCGTTTCTACACTTTACCCGCATCTTTCCTAATCACAATTACGGTTTGAACTAAATTTAAAGAGGAGTGTACAAAATGAAAAAATTATGGAGTGAAATTAAAGTCGGAAACATGGAATTACCGCATCGTTTAGCCATGGCTCCCATGACACGCAGCAGAGCAGAAGAAGATGGTACACCAGGAGAATTAAGCGCCCTGTATTATGCACAAAGAGCATCAATGGGACTTCTGATTACGGAAGGTGCACAGCCTTCTGACGATGGTCAAGGATACTTATGGTCGCCGGGGATCTATACGGAACAGCACATTGAAGGGTGGAAAAAGGTTACAGATGCAGTTCATGCAGCAGGCGGATTTATGTACATCCAGTTAATGCATGCTGGCCGTATGTCGCATCCCGACAATACACCTCATCATCGTCAGCCCGTTGCGCCGTCAGCGATTGCTCCCGGTGTTCAGATGTTTACCGCTACAGGAATGCAGGACATCCCTGTTCCGCGCGAGTTAAACAAAGAGGATATTCAGACGACCATTGCCGATTTCCGCAAAGCAGCAGCAGCGGCTATTGAAGCCGGTGCAGACGGCGTTGAAATTCACGGAGCCAATGGATATCTCATTAATCAATTTATCGGTGAAAATTCGAATACACGGACAGATGAATATGGGGGATCGATCGAAAACCGGGCCCGCTTCGCGATTGAAGTGACGAAAGCCGTCGTAGAAGAAATTGGCGCAGCTAGAACAGGCTTCCGTATTTCACCGGGAACCCCTCTCGGAGGAATTCAGGATGGGGAACAAGGTCCTGAACTTTATCTCTACCTGGTCAAAGAATTAGCGAAGCTGGATTTGGCTTACCTTCATGTAATGCATCTTGGAGATGAAAAGCTGCTCCAGGACGTCCGCTCCATTTGGACCAATCCATTGTTAGTCAACCGGGCGGGACGTGCACTGGAAGATCTGAGTATTGATCTTGATAACGGTATAGCTGATATTGTACCGGTCGGTGCATGGTCATTAGCCAACCCGGATTTAGTAGAACGCCTTAAAATAGGGGCTCCATTAAATGATGCAGATCCCCAAACCTTCTTCGCGGCGGGAAGCAAAGGTTACACGGACTATCCTACCTTGAAAGAATTAGAAGCACAAAAGAGCTAAGGAGTAGTTAGATCAAAAAATCAGTATTATACAGAAATCTATGGTGTTCAAATATACAATTGTACGCCATAGATTTCTCTGCAAATGATCTGGTTCTGAAAAATCAATCCACCAAAGAAGACGTATATCTTACACATTAAGAAGGTGAGTAAGGAATGAAAACAATGGTAATCGTCGGTGCTGGGCCAGGTCTGGTGTGTAATCTAAACTTATTATCCCCTTTAAGTAGACACTTGAAAAAAACCTTCATGTTATCGTAGGGTTCAAGTGACACTTGGAGGGGATATTTTCATGGCCAAAAAGGGGTATTTTCAGTGTAAGTGAAGCGTTTTTTGTAGATAGGGAACATCATACAATTTTTTTCACCTTTAGAGGGAATGTAATTGGTGGAGAAATAAATATCTCATTTCCAGAAGAAATTGAGGAAGTCTCTTGGATGGAACCTCAAAGAGCAGAAGAATATATCCATATACCAAGTGAGTTAAAGGGATTAATAATTGGTAAATCATCAGCACCATATGTACTCAGGGGAACTATTAATCACAATTCATAATACTGTTGGGAACCGATAGCTTAATAAAACAAAGAAAGCAGCAGATCAACGTGATCGGCTGCTTTGGTTCAACTAACGGGCAGGATAGTTTAAACAATGATATCAGGAATATCAGTTTATACTTTTGTAATATCCAGATTCAGCGTTTAACGTGTCCGGGATCATGCAAACGAAGTGAGAGGTGATTTTTAAATATAATTAACAATTCCTTTGACCCTTGTTTATTGAACCATTTATTATAAAGACCATAGTAAAATGCTATAGAAAGTGGAGAGACATTATTTATGATTCCATTAGTATATGACCAGATTAACCATTGGGGAAAAGACGATGAATTTTTCCTTTCATTGCTAAAGAGATTAAAAGTAGAATTTATAGCAGACCTAGGCTGTGGAACAGGAAGATGGACTACTCATCTTGTTCAGTACGGTTACAAAATTACAGCTATAGACCCCAATGAAGAAGCGATTGAAGTGGCGAGAATTAAAGATAATTCAGGCAATGTGAAATGGATTGTAGGTGATAGTTCGGATTTACAAACCAATACCTATGATGCGGTAGTTATGACAGCCAATGTTGCACAGGTATTTCTTACAGATGATAGTTGGAAGCAAGTCATTTCTGACGTATTCCGTTCCCTAAAAATGGGCGGTCACTTTATTTTTGATACAAGAAACCCTTTGGTAAAAGTATGGAAAGAATGGGAGAAGGATGAGACTCCTGACTTAGCTAAAGATAGGATAAGTGGAGATCCTTTAGAAATCTATACAGAATATGAAGGGTTTGAGGGAGATATTTATACCTTCTATGAAATTGTAAAAAATACAAAAACAGACAAAGTCCTAGTTCATGAAAAAATGCAGCTAAGATTCCGAAATCAAGAAGAATTTGATGAGTCGCTAAAACAAATAGGTTTTTCGAAAATTGAAACATATGGCGATTGGGAGTTTAAATACGCAAATTCTGAAAATGGATCGTTTATTTTTCATTGTGTAAAATAGAGTCATTGAAAGCTTGATCATTTCGCAAAACCGCCATAGGATAAGCATCTGTGGTGGTTTTTTTGAATCCGATAAATCCTTCATGGAATGAGTGGTTTAGAACCCCGTGTAAATTGTATCTAAAGTTTCCAAAAAGACGTGAAAAATTTCAAAATTTTATTTTAAGTGAATTAATGTACTCACTACTGCGAAACTGGTTCATATCTGGTATAATAAAAATAATAATTAGGAATTACAATGAATTATAGCTAGACCATAAATAGATGAAGAGGATAGGTGGAAATGGCCCATGGCGAAAATCGATCGTCATACTTTTCAGACCAGAACAAGACATATGTCTGCCGATCTGAAGCAAAAAATTAACTCCGGAGCATACAGTCCGGGGGAATATCTGCCTTCCGAGTTGGCACTAACAGAGCAGTACAAACTAAGTAAAAACTCCGTGAGATACGTTCTGGATGAGCTTGTTCAGGAGGGATTGATTATTAAAATTCCACGGGTGGGCACACAGGTGGCAAAGCCTGCTGCCAAGGAAACCATCCGTTTTGGCGTTTACCCCTCGTTGTATAAGGAAGCGGGGATGGAGGAATTGATTGAACGATTCCACGAGAAATATCCACATATTCATGTGGAAACGATTGAGCTTCCTTACATGAATTCGGACAGTATCGCCAACCTCATCAAACTAGGGATTGTGGATGCGTTAACGATCAATCTGCAGGATATGTACCAATTCCAGGAAAGAAAATACCTTGATTTGCTTGTCGATCAGGATCGACACGATCATATATATCCTTTTCTTACACCTTATTTTGAGAAGGAATCGGGTATTTTGGCAGCCCAGCCTTTCGTGTACTCACCCGTTATTTTGTGTTACAACAAGGAGCACCTGAGAGAGAAAAGACTTGGAGAACCTAACAGCAGTTGGAGCTGGGATGAGCTGGCAGCGCTGCTCAGGGAGCTCAAGGCGCCTCATCGCTACAGCATTGCTTTTCAATTATTTTCCATGAACCGATGGCCTATTTTCTGGATGCAAAATGAGGACGATCCATCTTCGCTCGATTACAGTCCAGCCCAGAACGGAACCCCTTTGCCTACAGAAGGATTACGCTGGCTCAGGGATCTTGTGACGGAGGAAGGAATATTTCCGCTTGCCTTAGCCCAAGGTGAATTTGAAGCGGAGAAATTGTTTAAGGAGCAGAAGGTATCGGTCATGCTCACCACGTATTACATGCTGAATGAGCTGAAGAATGCGAATTTTTCCTTTGATATCGCTCAGCTGCCTCATTTTAAGAATGATAGGACACTCCTTCTGTCTACAGCCATTGCTCTCAGTGCAGAATCGAGCCATAAGGATACGGCAGCCTGCTTTGTGAATTATCTCACTTCAGACGAGGCTCAGACCTATATCAGACAGAACACATTCAGTTTACCTGCAAGCAGATATATTACGGAAACGTTTTCCGTAGAGCTTAAAAATAAACCGTCCAGGTTGGAGCTTCATCGAGATTACAGTTCGAAATACACCACGTATCGCGATCTATCGATTTCCATGCAAACCCAAATTCGTTTCGGAGAAAGCCTGAAGCAGTACATGTCTTATTTAACGGATGAAGAGGGACTTGCTGAAGTGCTGCTTCCATCCAACAGTCTCAATTCATAAAAAAACATATAGCAGCTCCAAAAAAAAAGCACTTCCCAAGGGTAGTGCTTTTTTTGAGGTTTTATATGAACTACAAAAGAACCAGTTGACAGATAAAGTGGCATATGCTAATTTCTTATTGAAAATAAGTACCACATATGATCCAATCATAAGGATTTAACAAGGAGAGGTGACCTTATTCGGATGAAGACCGTGGCTGAATTGGAAGCAAAGCTTTCGGAGGCATCAGACCGGCTAATCAACGACTTACATAAAGTGGACGGGGATCTTCTTATTTTAGGCGCAGGTGGAAAGATGGGTCCAAGTCTTGCTAGATTGGCCGCGGAAGCCATCAAGGCTGGAGGAATGAACAAGAAGGTGACAGCTGTATCCCGATTTCAGGATCAGGAGGTGAAGAACGATCTGGAAAAGGCTGGAGTAAAGACGATTTCCTGTGATCTTTTAGACGATCAAGAGTTAATGCAGCTGCCTGAAGCGGACAACGTCATATACATGGCAGGCAACAAATTTGGTACAACGGGTAGAGAATATTTTACGTGGGCAATGAATACTTACTTGCCCGGAAGAGTGGCAGAAAAGTATAAAGATTCGCGGATCGTCGTTTTTTCTTCAGGGAATGTTTATCCCTTCTCCCCAGTGGGTCTCGGCGGAGTAGATGAATCGGTAACCCCTGAACCTCTCGGTGAATATGCACAATCCACACTGGGGAGAGAGCGGATATTTGAATACTTTTCTCACAAGTATGGCACACCGATGCTGATGTACCGCTTGAACTATGCCATTGATTTACGCTATGGGGTGCTGCTCGAAATTGCCAAAAAGGTGCACGAAGGCAAGGAAGTGTCCCTTGCGATGGGGCATGCCAACGTAATATGGCAGGGAGATGCCAATGAAATTGCGATAAGAAGCCTGCTCAAGTGCCAGAGCCCTCCCGAAATTTTGAATGTAACCGGCCCTGAAACCATGTCGGTTCGCTGGGCAGCGCAGCAGTTTGCCGAACGGTTCGGTCTTGCACCATCATTTGAAGGAAGCGAATCCGAAACGGCTCTGCTCAGTAATGCAGCCAAAGCGTATCGCGAGTTCGGTTATCCGAGAGTAAGCTTGCTGGAAATGATTGATTTCATTGCCGAATGGGTTGAATCAGGCGGACATACATGGAATAAACCAACCCATTTTTCGGAAAGGAAGGGGAGGTTTTAATGCACAAAACACAAGCGTCACTTACCCCGGAGCAGGCAGCTGCTCTCCATGAAGGCCTGGTCATCCCGGCTCATCCGCTGGCCTTGAATGAACGCAGAGAGCTGGATGAAGTCTATCAAAGACTGCTGACAAAATACTATATCGCTTCAGGAGCTGGCGGAATTGCGGTTGGCGTGCACTCAACCCAGTTCGAGATTCGGGATCCTCAGGTTAACCTCTATGAACGGGTGCTCCGCTTGGCCGCGGAGGAAACGGAGCAAGCTCGTCTGAAACGTCCGTTCATCAAAGTGGCAGGCATTTGCGGGGACATAGAACAGGCGGTGGAAGAAGCCAAAATCAGCAAAGGCCTTGGATATGATGCTGCCCTGCTGAGCATGGGTGGACTTGACGGATGGAGCGAGAAAGACCTGCTTCGGCGTACGGAAAGGATAGCCGATATGATGCCGGTGATCGGATTTTATCTTCAGCCTTCTGTCGGCGGCCGTATGTTGAGCTTCGCTTTTTGGCAGGCTTTTGCCGAAATCGATAATGTCGTCGCCATCAAAATAGCTCCTTTTAACCGATATCAAACCATCGATGTCGTGCGCGCGGTTTGCTCTTCAAGCCGTCGGGATAAAATTGCGCTGTACACGGGAAATGACGACAACATCCTCATAGATTTACTCACAACCTATCGCTTTGAAATGGAAGAAGGCACCATTGAGAAACAGATCGTGGGCGGGTTGCTGGGTCACTTCGCTGTATGGACACATAAAGCGGTCCAGCTGCTGGAAGAAGTGAAACGACTCCGCAAGCAGGAAGGATCGCCGTTGTCACCGGAATGGCTCACGCGCAACGTGGAGATCACGGATGCCAATGCCGCTCTTTTTGATCCGGCCCATCAGTTTGCTGGCTGCATACCGGGGATACACGAGGTTCTTCGAAGGCAGGGTCTTATGAGAGGGATCTGGTGCTTGAATCCACAGGAGACTTTATCCAAAGGGCAAAAAGAGGAAATCGATCGTGTATACCTCCAGTATCCTCACCTTCATGATGACGATTTTGTGAAGCAGCATCTGGATGAGTGGCTTAGGCTTGCTTCTCAGCCATGAATATCGGAATTATCGGACTTGACAGTTCGCATGCCCTGGCATTTACCCGTATTCTTCACGAAAGTCAGGAGACTCTTTTTTCAGATGTGACCGTGACGGCTGCATATGCGGGAGGATCTCCGGATTTTCCACTCAGCGTGAGCCGTGTTAACACTTTTGCCGCCCGGATGGCGCAAGAATACGGAGTGAGATTGATGCCCACCGCTCAGCAAGTTGTGGAAAGCACCGATGCCATCTTTATCTTAAGTGCCGACGGAAGGGTGCATCTGGATCAGTTCAAGGCAATCTGTCCTTACCGTAAGCCCGTATTTATCGATAAGCCTTTTGCTTTATCAACAGGAGACGCAAGTCAAATCATCAGACTCGCAGAAGAGTATCAAACCCCGTTAATGAGTGCTTCAAGCTTACGTTATGCAGAAGCCCTGCCTGAATGCACAAGAGGGGACATCTTGGGTGCGGACGTATATGGCCCAATGCACGTCGAATCGACACAGGGACATTATTTTTGGTACGGCATCCATGCGGCAGAACTGCTGTTTCGAATCATGGGCCCCGGATGCAGGGAAGTAACAGCCTTATCCACGGATCACAACGATCTCATTACCGGAACCTGGAAAGAGGGGAGAATGGGAACGATCCGCGGAATCCAACGTGGCTCAGAGTCTTTTGGACTAAGCCTGCACACCAGAAATGCCACCCGGCAAGTCCCGCTTGAACCGAGTTATAAAGAACTTCTAAAGTCTGTCATGAACTTGTTCAAAAACGGTGTATGCACTGTTCATCCCTCCGAAACGCTCGAAGTCATCCGGTTTTTGGAATGTGCAGAGCAAAGCCGTCTACAAAAATGCACCGTCCTCATGGAAATGTGATAAAGCCTTATACGGGGTGACCCCTTGCTCTTGTTAATCAGATCCACCTATCTGAAGGAGGAATGTTTGATGAAGCTGAAAAAGAGGATTTCCATGCTGCTTGCGATCACGCTGTTAACCTCAATCCTTGCCGCATGCACCAGCGGTACGGACAAAGGCGGTTCTGCCGCCTTGCCGCCCCAGGAACCTGGACAGTACGGTGATACCGGCGGCTTGACTCTGCCCCTTGTAGATGAACCGACTATCATCACTTACATGCTGCCAAGCAACGCAAAAGATCTCGGTCCGAGCAAACTGGTCGTCCAGGAGCTTGAAAAACGGACCGGCATTAAAGTTAACTTTCAAACCTATTCTCCGCAAACCTATCAGGATAAATTAAAAGTTATTGTCGCCTCCGGTAAGCTGCCGGACATTTTTACAGGGCTAAAACCGGCCGAACTCAAAAAAATCGGTAGACAAAATGGTGTAGCTGCCATCAATGAATACGCCGATCAGCTCCCTAACTTCAAAAAGTTATATATGGAAGAAAACGACTGGGTCATCAAATCCTTCGGCGATGAAGCCGGCAATGTTTACACCTGGCCTATTTACAATCTGAATCGCAAAGTGAATCACGGATTCATGTACAGGAAGGATATTTTTGATGAGCTTGGTATTAAGGAATGGACGAACACGGACGAGTTTTACGAAGCTATGAAAAAAGTAAAAGAAGCGTATCCCGATTCCTACCCCTACGCATCAAAAAGCTTAGCCAATATCTTCAGAGATTGGGCTTTCGGGTGGGGGCTTGGCAACACAGATCAGTACCCGGCCTATTACGATGAAAAAGACAGCACCTGGAAGTACGCTGCAGTACAGCCAGAGCATAAGGATATGCTCGATTTCATGAAGAAACTGTACAACGAAAAACTGCTTGATCCGGAATTTTTGACGGATACGCAGGATTCCTGGACGACCAAGATGACGACGGACAAATCATTTGTCACTTTTGACTGGATTGGACGCCTGGATCTCTTTTACAACCAGATCAAAGAGCAAAATCCAGACTATGACCTCAGGTACGCCAATCCCGTCGGACCGACCGGCAATATCAGAACCCTGCCAGAAGTTTCGGATTTCAGCATTGCTGTAGCCAAAAACAAAAATACGGAAACTTCGCTCAAACTGCTCGACTATCTGACCAGCCCGTCCGGAAGTGAACTGATGACCCTCGGGGTGGAAGGGGTTAACTTCGAATGGGGCGAAGATGGATATCCAGTATATCCTGAACTCAAGGATCTTCCACTTGTGGATATTACCGTGCTTGAGGATCGTTATGCCATGTGGCTGGAAGGAGCTTACCTAAGACCGGACCATCGAAGCATCTACTATCGTTTCTCGGAAAAAGAGCAGGAGGCACAGGATAAAATCGTGAACGAGGATCGTTTCGAACCGCTTGACCCCATCCTTAATTTTACGGACGAAGAAACGTCCAAAATTGCCGAGCTGCAGACCTCGCTGCAAAAATCAGCTGAAGAATTTAACGCGAAATATATTCTTGACGCCGGATACGGAGATGCCGAGTGGGAAGGTTTCAAAGCCCAAATCAGCAAAGGCGGCGTGGAGGAACTGATGACGATCTATAATGAAGCTCAAAAAAGATACGATGAGTCCAAATAAAAGGCCTTAAGCCTGTGAATTCAACAGGAGAGGACGATGCATGGAACGGTTCTCTCCTTATGGGAAAAGGTATTGGAGGCGAAAATCTTATGGCAGACATCGGCACGGAACATCCGACATCTTACCATAAAGCAGTGCCCAAGAAGAGCTTCAGAAGCCGTCTGAGAAAAACGTGGAATCATATCAAGCGCGACAGGCAGCTGCTTCTGCTGTTTCTTCCTTGCATCCTATTTTACGTCATCTTTCGTTACGGGCCACTATATGGGCTGATTATTGCCTTCAAAGACTACAGCGTATTTACGGGAGTGCTTGGCAGCGAATGGGTGGGATTGGAGCATTTTATCAAGTTTTTTACGAACCAAGATTTCTGGATGCTGTTCCGGAACACGCTGCTCCTTGGGTTGTATTCGCTCATTTTCGGTTTTCCTTTTCCGATCATGCTGGCCCTTCTGCTGAACGAGGTCAGAAACAAATGGTTTAAAAAATCGGTTCAAACCTTCAGTTATTTGCCGGCATTCCTGTCCGTCGTCATTATCAGCAGCATGATCATCGATTTTCTCTCTCCGAACCAGGGTATTTTGAATCAAATGCTGGCTGCGTTCGGTTTCGAGAAAAAATACTTTCTCGTTGATCCGGGGTGGTTCCGTCCAATTTATGTCATTTCGGAAATATGGGCGAACGCGGGATACGAATCGATCATTTATCTGGCGGCGATTGCGGGGATCAGTCCGACGCTCTATGAAGCGGCCAAGGTGGACGGGGCCAGTCGTTTCCATATGATCCGCCATGTTACGCTTCCCGGACTATTTCCCACGATGCTCATCATGTTTATATTGAAAACCGGTTCCTTGATTCGTGTCGGCTATGAGAAAGTGCTGCTGCTTTATAATCCGATGACGTATGACGTAGCGGACGTATTTTCAACTTATGTTTACCGAAAGGGATTGCTTGAATCGAATTACAGTTACGCAGCTGCTGTAGGGCTTTTCGAAGCGCTGGTGGCAATGGTGATGCTATTATCCGCTAATGCGATCAGCAAACGGCTGGGAGGAAACGGCTTATGGTAGGAGAGCGCAGAATATCTATTTTTGGAGTCATTAATACGCTGATACTCAGTCTTGTTGCTGTAGCGACACTCTATCCCATCGTGTACATTACAGCCGTTTCTTTAAGCGATACTGCAGCGGTCGTTCAGGGTAAGGTATTCCTTTTTCCTAAGGGTCTTAACTTGGAGGCTTATGTCGAGGTGCTTAAAAATGACACGATTCCAAGAGCCTACCTGAATTCTATTTTTTATACGGCATTCGGCACGTTTGTGAATTTACTCTTTACTGCTGTCGCTGCTTATCCCTTGTCCCAAAAAGGATTTTTCGGACGTAAGTTCTTTATGATGACCATTGTTCTAACCATGTTCCTGAATCCAGGCATTATTCCCACTTATGTGGTCGTGCAGCAGCTGGGGTTAACGGATTCGGTTTGGGCCCTTGTGCTTCCCAATGCCATCTGGACAATGGAGCTGATCATTTTAAAAAGCTTTTACGAAAACATGTCTTCCCAGATACGCGAAGCGGCCCTGATTGACGGCGCTTCCGAATACCGGATTCTGTTCAACATTGTTATTCCTTTATCCAAACCTGCGCTTGCTTCCATCGGTCTATTTTATTTCATGGGCCATTGGAACAGCTTTTTCCTGCCGCTGATTTACTTGAACGATCCCGATAAATACCCTTTGCAGGTTGTGCTGCGGGATATGTTAATCTACAGTGCAGAAAACGATGCGGGACTCGTGGATCGTTCGGCTCTGGCCCCTCAGTCCATCAAAAATGCAACCATCGTGCTTTCCATGATCCCCGTTCTGCTCATCTATCCGTTTGCCCAGAAGTACTTCGCTAAAGGGGTGATGCTCGGATCGGAAAAAGGCTAAATAGACATGAGGAGGAACCATATCTAATGAAAATCGTTGCCGCGAAGGAAGGAAAAGTCACGATACTGCAAGCGGAGATACCCGAACTGAACAAACGACATGTCCAAGTGAGAACCGAATATTCAGGCATTAGTCCCGGTACGGAGATGAGTGCTATTAAGAGATCTGGTTTATCTCCCGTATATCTTGGCTATAGTGCGGTCGGGATTGTGGAAAAAACGGGAAGTGAAGTCAGGGATATTCTTCCGGGAGATCGAGTGGCATGTTACGGTGTGCCTTACGTAAGACATGCAGAAGTGATTACGGTACCGACCAATCTGGTAACCAAAGTGCCTCATCACGTCAAACCTGAGGAGGCCGCCTTTACAGGGCTTGGGGCTATTGCCATACATGCGCTGCGTACAGCCGATGTGAAGTTCGGCGACAAGGTGCTTGTCGTTGGACTGGGTATTCTCGGTAATCTTGTCGCCCAAATTGCCTCAGCCGCTGCATGCCACACTGCTGCATACGACCTGAGCGAAGCACGGGTGCAGCTTCTTCGGGAGCAAATGGGAATTGAAGCAGGCTTTTCAAGTGAAGAGGAAGTAGAACGTTTTGTGTTGAACGAGACGGGGGGAGTCGGATTTGACTCCATCCTCTTATGCGCTGGCGGACCCGGAGAAAAGCTGATTAACAAGTCGCTTGAGTGGCTTCGTGACCGGGGAAAAGTCGTGATCGTCGGTGATTTGTCCATGGAGTTTTCAAGAGATTTGATGTTTCGCAAAGAAGCGCAGGTCCTGATCTCAAGAGCGGGCGGGCCGGGAAGGTACGATATGCAGTATGAGAAAGACAATCAGGATTATCCCATTGGTTTTGTGCGGTGGACGGAAGGAAGAAATATGGACGAGTACGTAAGGTTGCTTGCCGAGAAGCGAATCACAGTAAGTCCCGCCATCACGCATATGTTTGCTTTGGAAGAGGCGTTTGAAGCCTACGGAAATTACCAATCCGACTTGGCTCAAGGGGCACTAGCTACGTTGATCAAGTATTTTTAATGACATGAAGAAGGGGAGATAAGTGATGAAAAAGCCTTTTTTCAACCTGATCACCATGTTCATGAGTTGTTTACTTGTTTTTGTAACGTTTCCCGTACAGCCTGCTCCTGCTGCAGCAGAGGCATCCAAACTTGCTCAAAAAAACTTCAGCGAACCCGAAGAACTGCTTGTTCCCAACAACTACACCGTAGCTGTCTTTAACGGAACCGTAGGTTACGAGGATGGAAAACCCGTGATGTATGCCACGAGCAAAGGTAAGCCAGGTTATCTGAATGTGATAGACCTGGATGAGTACAAACTGCTTCGGACCGTTTCCCTTGCGCCATCCGAAAGCTCATGGGCTCATACGGTTGCGCCGAACGGTACGCTTTATGTGGCGGCCGAAGGATCGGGCGCACGATTATGGGAGTATTCTCCAGTCACCCATGAGGCCGTGCAAGTGGCCTCATTTGATGGAGAGTCTGTCTCCAACAGCATCACGACGGATGAACAGGGGAGAGTATACGTCGGGACTTATCCTGGCGGCAAAGTTTGGCAGTATGACCCTGCTACCAAGCAAGTGAGGGATTACGGCCGCGTTATTGGCGTGCTGGATCAGGAATATGTCCGCTCCATCGCTTACCAGGGAGGATATATTTATGCCGGTACGGCCCACGAACAGATCGTGCGTGTGGATCTGGCTACAGGTGAGAAAACGAATATCGCCGCTTCGCTTAACGTCAAAAACGATACGGTATACGATCTGAGTACGATTGATAACCGTTATTTGTTCGCCCGTTATACGGACGGAAGCGGTATACCGGGTGAAGGTTACATCTACGATACGACAACAGGATCATGGCTAGATGTGGAGCTCCAGCAAGTAACCGGCCTTCATGCGACCGACTCGGTGGATGGAAAGCTGTATTACATGTCAGAGAAAAAACTGAAAACCTTTGACCTTGCGACGCATCAAGAAGAGGAAACAGGCATGACCTATGAGAGTGGGTTCAGGGGGGCCGACTGGGTAGAGTTTCAGAACAATTCAGAACTGCCTGGTAAAACGCTCGTTACGGTCCGTTATGACGGCGGGGTAGCCATGCTGAATATCGATACCAAAAAAGTAATTGTAAAACCGCCGATTATCCCGGGACTTCCGGGCGTTGTCAATCGGCTTCAAAGTGTATCAGATAAACAGCTGATAACAACAGGTTCTCAAGCCAGGTCTTCGTTGGTTGACTTGGAGACCATGACGGCAAAGCCTTTCAGCATAGGTCAGGCGGACAGTGTGTACCCGGTTGGAAACAAAGTCTATATGGGTGTCTATCCGGAAGGTGGCTTGTACGTTTATGATCTGAATCAAGAACCTGGGAGTGCGAATCCGCAGCGTCTCGCGGTGCTCGGGAACGATCAGGAACGGCTAGTGCATATGTCTGAAGGGGACGGTAAACTGTTTATTTCGACCATCTCTGGATACGGAACATTGGGAGGATCGCTAACAGTCCATGATACAGTGACAGGGGAAACCAAAGTCCATCGCAATGTGGTTCAGAATCAGAGTGTGCTCAGTACCGCTTATGTGGACGGAAAGATTTTTGGATCAACGACCATCAGGGGCGGACTGGGCTCCACGCCAAGCGAGCAGGAGGCCAAAATTTTCGTATGGGATGTCGAGAACGAGCAAAAAATTACGGAGTTTACCCTGGATATTCCCGAGCTTATCGATCCTATTTTCATTGGGGACCTGTCTCTCGGACCAGATGGATTGATCTGGGGAGCATCCTATGAATATATTTTTGCGATCGATCCGGACACATACAAACTTGTAAAATATAAAAAAATCTATCCAAAACTTTATTACACCCAGTGGCATCATCATCCGATGCGTTGGTCGGAAGACGGACTTCTGTATGTCCTGTTTAACAACAAGCTAACGGTAATTGATCCGGAAACGCTGGATTTCAAAACATTAACGGATGCATCGAGATTTGATCTTGGAATGGATGGTAATCTGTATTTCACTGATCTCGCAACGAATACGGTTCTGTATAGAATTAATATCGATGGAGAAATTGTATCCGATCCGCCGGGGGTGCCTTTGCCGGTAAACAATGCCGGGGTGGAGCTGGTGCCGGATGGGAACGGAAAGCTGCCGGGCTGGACTTCGATGTTTGCGACCAGCGGAGATGCTCATTTTGAGAGAAGCGGCGACAAGCGTTATGCGGGTGACTACAGCCTGAAAACAACGGATCTGATTCGTACTGCGTCCGTCGCGGTGCAAAGCGATCCTATCGCAGTATCACCTGGAGGAGAGTATACCGCTAGCACCCAAATTTATATTGAATCAGGCCAGCCTGGGTTCATGTTCAGATTTTATAATGCGGAAGGGCAGAGTTTATCGACTTTGGAAACGCATCTGGATGAATCGCGACTCCACCAATGGCAAAAAGTAACCCTACGCGGTACGGCACCGGAAGGAACGGCTTATGCCAGACTGATTGCTGTAACCAGCCGCTATAATATTTCAACAGCTTACTATGACGATTTTTCTGTAACTTTTAAGGATAATACGGCTCCCTTGACTGAACTTACCTTTAATCCAAAGGCAAATGAGCAGGGCTGGCACAATGGAGATGTTTCCATAACGTTGAACTCGGAAGGAGCAGCCTCTCTCTTCTACGAGACTACGGGTGCTGAGAGAATTGATCAGCGTGAGACCGTTGGCAGCAGCACAGGATTTACAGTAAGCGCAGAAGGTGTAACATCAGTAACGTATTGGGCAGCGTCGGCTTATGGCGTGTCCGGGGTGCCTTCGACTATTGAAGTCAAGATAGACAAAACGGCCCCCGTAATCGAATTTTCAGGAAAACCCGTTTATGAAGTGGATGATGTGATTCGGATCGAATGCTCCGCTCAGGATGCATTATCAGGTATAGCCAAAAGTGATTGCGATGCTGTGCTTGCAGATAGCCCCGCCTATTTGACGGGTCTGGGGGTGCATTTGGTCAATGCATCCGTGGATGATATAGCAGGGAACGCGGAAAACTCCTCTTTTTCTTATGAAGTGATTCTAACCTATGAGGGCATAGCAGGACTTATAGACAAGTTCCTGGCTAATGATCAAGCGCTGGCTGAGAGGCTGAAGGAACAATTGATTAAAGTACAAAGAGCAGAGGAATCGGGTAGCGAGGGAGGGAAAAAAGGCGCATTAAACGGATTTATCCATCAAGTGCAAGCCAAAAGTGGTAAGGAATTAGCACAAGAACATGCTGAGCTGTTGGTACAACTTGGGTCCCAAATTTAATCTCCCGATTCCGGAACAGGACAGCATGCTGCATGAAACACTTGAAACCTTTGTCCACGAAAAAAGATTATAGAGCGTCCGGTCCACGTATTGCAGGAAGGCTCTAATACAGGGTGGTACCGCGGTCTCTCGTCCCTTTGGACGAGGGGCTATTTTTTTATTAAGTAGATGAAATGTGGATTCAATTTCGGCCGTACTCACCAGGAAACAAGAACTCTCGAAAGTCTGCTATTCGCCCCGATCGAGGTAAAATTCTTGGTGTGAGTAGAATCATAATTGCGATGTGATGTAGTAAAAGCCCATTACCATGGCAGCGGGCTTTTACTCGTCCATCCCAAATTTGTTCTACACCAATTTAGTGAGCAACCACTCGAAAACCGCAGTTCCCCGACGAACTGTCTGGTGTATTTCCAGTTCGAGCGGCAACGCGATACCGATTGCAATACGAGTGGTGACACAGATAAGATCCACCGCGCATCGAAACTTTGTCCGAATGTCCTGCAAATAACGGATTACGTGTATCGGTAATTTCGTGATACCTGTGCGTGAAACGGTCAAGGCACCATTCCCATACGTTCCCGGCCATATTGTATAGCCCATACCCGTTAGGTTGATAGGCATCAACGGGCGCCGTTCCCGCGTAACCGTCCTTCACCTTATTTTCATGTGGGAACTGTCCTTGCCAAATGTTGCACTGGTGTTCACCACCGGGCAGTAGTTCATTGCCCCATACGTACGTTTTCTCTACCAAACCGCCTCTAGCCGCATATTCCCATTGTGCCTCGGTTGGCAGGGAAGTGCCGGACCACGCGCAATAGGCCAAGGCATCGTTCCAACTAACGTGCACGACGGGGTGGTTAGTCCGTCCTTCGATGTTAGAATCTCTTCCTTCGGGACTGTGCCAGCACGCGCCTTCCACGACAAGCCACCAAGGCACACCATAAGGCACGCGTTGTACTTCATTTCGAACCTTATCTGACGCAAGCCATTCAAAAACGTACGACCAGCCGAACTGTTCCGCCTCGGTCACGTAACCAGTCTCCTGAATAAATTCTGCAAAATCTTGATTAGTTACCGCATGGGGAGAAATCAAAAAATCATCCACTTCCACAGTTCTAGCCGGGCCTTCGCCGTCCGAGGAGAAGCCCTCCAGGTCATTCGTTCCCATGATGAAGATGCCACCTTTTATGCGAACCATGCGGTCCTGAAGTTCAGCTCGCACAGTTTCTGTACTGGTGCCCAGCTCCGCGTGAGGAAAGGGGAGTGGACCTGTCACAATTCCGACGGAATTGCGCGTAGCAGAACAGCAGCATTCGTCGTTAGTTATTTTCATCCGTGCTCATGCTCCTTTCGCTCTATTATTCACGTTGTGCGCGTTGATGAGGAACGACATCACAAGTCCCCTGGTAAAAATCCAGCATGCGCTCCTTTAATTTTAGCAATTCTTGCGCGAGGGAAGGATCGTTAATCCGGTTATAGGTCTCACCCGGGTCGAGAACAAGATCGTATAACTCGTCTAGCTCGTCATACCTTCGCACGTACTTGTACCTCTTGGTACGAATCATCGTTGCTTTGGTATGCTCTGGACCTTCGCTGCGCTGCGTTTCACCTCTTGGCCAATACAGGCTATTTCGGTCTTCGTTGAATGGCGTCGATTCATTACAGTGCAATTCGTCACGTAGTCGGCCGCCCTCACTAAACACGGCATCCCGATGTTCCGTCAGTTGCCCGCCAATGACACCGCGAAGTGAACGACCGAAATGGGTGTATCCTTCGTCAATGTCCGCATAATCGTATACCGTGGCGCACAAATCTATCAGCTCGATCATAGCATCCGAAATACCGGGCCTCAATGGTTCACCTACGGGTGGTTTTACGATAAAAGGGACGCGGGTCAGGCAATCCTCGAACGTGTTTTGCGTTTTTTCCACCAGCCCGTAATCTCCCGTGAAATCGCCGTGATCCGAGAAAAAGAAAATAGCTGTATCTTCGTAAATCCCCGCGTCTTTCAGAGCCTGAACAAGCAGGCCGAACTGTTTGTCCACTCTGGCACACATGCCGTAATACGTTGCTCGCAGTTCGTCCCAACGTTGTTCGGTCCATCCATGCAGCTGCATCTTATCTCTCAGTCCAGTTAACATGGATGGTTTACCTCCCCAACTCGGCTCTGCGACTCGGGGTGGAAGCAAGGAACGGTTAATCAAACTGTACCATGGTTCTTCTACGGCATAAGGTGGATGAGGGTATAGGATTGGCAAATAAATGCATATAGGCTGATCGGACGGTGCGTCTCGGATTAGATCAATCGCGCCATAGATATGAGCCCAATCCGAATCGGGGTAATGAACCTCTCCGTCGCCTTTCTCGATGTTACCAACGTAAAACGAGTAGAATGTATCTTCATGGGCTTCGCCACGCTTCCAATCCGGCCCAAACATGCGAGCAGTGGAATCAGGAGGGACATGCTTGACGTCACAATAATCGTCATAGCCCGATTCAGGATCAATCAGGTCGTTTTTTCCGCCCCACCAGACGAAATAGCCAGCCTCTTTTAGTTTCTGCAGCAACATGGGTTCATCCGGTTTAAGCAAGTGATACATGGTCCGGTGTCCTCTTACATGAGGATACCATCCTGTCATAAAGGAGCAGCGACTCGGCGTGCACACCGGATTCTGACAGAAAGCACGGCTAAACGATACGGCATCTTCGGCCACGAACTGGTCCAGATTCGGAGTTCGAGCTGCCGGGTTCCCAAGGTGGCCGAGGACGTCGCCCCGCCATTGATCCGGGTTAAACAGGATGATGTGTGGACGTTTCACTTTCGCAGTCATGATTGATGCTCCTTTACTCCTTCGTTACTCCGTTTACTCGAATGAGTTACTTCCTCGTCACGAGTGCTGCACGGTTTGAGTCCCAATCGCTCATATTGTTCGATCGGCGCATCGTTCTCTTGCATATGCCAGATGAGCAAAGCGACCATTTTGGCCTCCAGCTCTTCATCCTGGATTGGATGTTCCTGGCGAGGGTCTGTTTCCAGGTCAAATAGCAGCGAGCCGAATTGGTGCAGCGTCCCCCGGCCCGCGCTTCTGATCTTCAAGACCTGCGTACCTTTGGTAAAGGAGAGTGGTCCAGCAAGTTCCATATCCTGCAACTCTGAAGGGGTGAATCGGCTACGCATATGTGTTGGCATCAGGGTGTAATCATACAATGGCTGGTTGTCCTCACGTACAGCGGCACGCATATATACGTAGCGCCCATCCGTAACGCATACGTGGCCGCCATGCAATCCGAACAGGGCTGCTTTGCGCACGGGTAGATCACTGGTGATTGTGGCACGAAGGGACTGACCCTGCATATCTGATGTAGGCTGGACCCCGAAATAATCGAGCAGCGTTACGGGTAGGTCGATGGTTTGAACAAGGCTGTTTCTCCGTTCCCCCTGAACCTTGCTGCGCGGGTCCCAGATAAACAGCGGCGTGTGAGCAACCTCATTGTAAAAAGGCTGTACGCATTTAGCCCAGTGACCGTGCTCGCCAAGCAAGAAGCCATGGTCCGTATTGACGATGAGTAACGTATCTTTCCATAGATCCAGCTCGTCCATAACATCCAGCACTTTGCCGAGGTGGTCATCACACATAGTGAGCAGGGCTGCATAACGATGCCGCATGCGCTCTACCTCGTCATCCGTTTCATTGACGGGGCCATAAGCTGGCCAATCATTCCCGCGATCACCGATCAGCTTCGGATACAGGCTGCGGAACGACTCTGGACTGTAGAACGGCTCATGCGGATCAAACGTCTCCAGCTGTAGGAACCAGCGGTTCTGCTGAGCATTACGACGGATGAAGTCGATGCCCAGCTCAAAGGTCTGTGCCTGCGGAAATTGTTCCTCGGCTACGATATGTTTTCGGTTGATTCGGTCGTGATGAAGGATCTTCTGATACGTCAATGGGATGCCTGAGTTAGGCTTTCCTTCGGTAGCCTCCGGGCTTACCTCGCCTTTCCAAGGGTCTCCTTCCTGACCACGTACGAATTCAAAACTTTCATAACGGGGGTGATATGTACCTCCGCCATCTTCCCAGTAATGTTGGTGATCTGTCACGAGATGAGTATATACACCTGCTTGCCCAAGCAGCTCGATCGCAGAATCGTCGAACGGTTCCAGGGGACCCCAGCTTCGGTGGAGGAAATTATGACGACCTGTGTGCAGTTCCCGGCGTGCCGGCATACACGGCATGCTGCCAATGTAACTGTTCAAGAAGACGGTGCTGCGCTGAGCAAGCCTATCGAAATGGGGCGTTTGCACCCAATCGGGTGCGCCATAGGGGGAGAGCATATGCCGATTTAACGTATCAAACATAACCATAATTGCTTTCATGCAGAAATCATCCTTTCACACCCGAAGATACCACACTGCGGATGAACTGTTTTTGAAATAGGAAAAAGGCAATGACGATGGGCAAGGACACCATCAGCGTAGCGGCCATCAACAAGTTGTATTGAACCTGATATTCGCCCCGGAAAACTTGAAGGCCGAGCTGGATCGTCCGCATGGACGGGCTGCTGGTGTAGATGAGTGGGTGAAAGAAGTCATTCCACACTCCCACGAATTTGAAAATACCAAGTGTGCCGAGCAGCGGCCCGCTCAGAGGAATGTAAATGTAGAAAAACAATCTTAGAATACCGGCTCCATCGATATAAGCCGCTTCGTCTAGCGCCCGGGGCACTTGTTGGAAAAATTGTCGTGCCATAAAGATGCCGAACGCACCAGACAGCTCAGGAATGATCAGAGCGTAATAGCTATCCAGCCAGCCAGTTCCTCCACTTCCAAGCCAGTCGTTGCCGCCAAAGAATGGAACGGACTTCAGCAGCAAGAATTGGGGGATGATTGTAACTTGTGCCGGAATCATGAGGCCGAGCAATAATAATAGGAACATGAACTGGCTTCCCCGAAAGCGGAGTCTGGCAAAAGCAAACCCGGCAAGGGTATTCAATAAAAGACTTCCGCCCACAGCGATGGCGGTGACGATAGTGCTGTTGCGGAAAAAGAGACCCCATTCCGCCATGCCCAATGCTCGGGCATAATTGTCGAATTGCAACCCGGAAGGCAAGATCGCCGTACTACCCAATCCAAACTCATCATCCCCCTTCAAGGAAGTAAAGATGAGCACCAAGAGCGGCAGTATGGACAGCGCGGTGACGAAAGCGAGCGCGGCATAGGCTAAAGATCGTTCTAGTTTTGTCGGTTTCATGTCATTCTCCTAATCTGAGGCAGAATTACGTCCGCCCAGCCAGTACTGCAACAGCGTGACGGCCAGCGTGACCAGGAGTAAAAAGACGGCCATTGCCGAAGCGTATCCCATGCGGTATTCCTGAAAGCTGGCATTGACGATCTGGCTGACGATCGTTGTACTCGAATTGGCAGGGCCGCCCCCGGTCAGAATGTATACCAGATCGAAAACCTGAAACGATCGAATGGTTGCAATGATAAAGAGAAACAACAGCATGGGCTTCAGGAGAGGAATTGTAATGTAAAAAAACTGACGCAAGCTGGAAGCGCCGTCGAGCGCGGCTGCTTCATACAAACTTATGGATATACCCTGAATACCGCCGAGCAGAACAATCATACAAAATCCAATTCCTGTCCATATGCCAATCACAATGATGGAAGCAAGGGACGTATCGGGACTGTTCAGCCAGTTTCGCCCGGTAATGCCGATGAACGACAGCCAGCGGTTCACTGGCCCGCTGGACGGATCTAGCAGCCAGAGCCAAGTCATGGCAACGGCAACGGACGACAACGTGCCAGGTAAGTAGATCAAAGCACGGAAAAGGGGAAGCAGCTTCAGTCGCATGGACATGAGGACAGCCAGAACAAGGCCGATGGCCATCGAGGGCAACACGGTGCCGAGCCAGTACCATGCGGTGTTTCCCACCGCTTTGGCGAACAGCGGATCTTGGAGTAGGCGTACATAATTGTCGAGCCCTTTCCATACAGGGGGCTGCAGCATGGAGTAGTCCGTGAAGCTCAGGTAGACGATCCAAGCGATCGGAATCAGCCCGAACCATACGAACAGCAGCATGCTCGGAAAAACAAATAGATAGGGGGATACGCGATTCAAGCCTTTATTCATCGTTACACGTCCTTTGGGCAATAGAGATGCCCCCATTCCAGCCATAATGCTGGATTAGGGTGCGCATAGTTACTGGATGGACTTAATTTCGTCCCGTGCAAGCTCGGCGTTGGTCGTTAAAGCATCTTCCACCGATTTGGAGCCATTATAGGCCTCTTCGAGGGCTGTTCTGAGATATTTAATGTTCACCGACCAGTATTTCGAGGCGATATACCCCTGTGCATCGTTCATCGCTTCGTAGATGACCTGGTTTTGCGGGAAGTTTGTCAGATACTCATCTTGAATGGATTGCAAAGGCGGCAGTGCTCCCGTCTTGGAAGTATAAGCAATTTGATTGTCGGGGCTGAACCAGAACTTGATGAATGTCCAAGCTTCTTCCGGATACTTAGATGCCTTGGCTGCCGTCAGAAACGTGCCCAGCATAAGCGATGTGCGTTCTCCATTTGGTCCAGCTGGCGGAAGTGCCCAATCCACTTGCTCCTTCCCAACGGATTGAATCAGGGATGCGATGTTGGAAGGAGAGACGAATGCCATCGCGGCCTGCCCTTGAGCGAAAGGTGTTCCTCCGGTCTGCTGCTGGTTGCTGGCTGTGAATACACCTTCTTTGTACAGTTCGGTGAGTTTCTTCACCAGAGCGATGGACGTTTCCGAATCAAAGGTAGGATTGCCTTCCTGATCGTAGAAGTTCTCCCCATATAAAAGGAGAAGAGATAAATAGGATTGCTCGCCGTTACTTGTTTGGATATCTAGTCCGGAACGTATGGTCTGTCCGTTCTGAACCACTTTCAGCTGATCAGCGTACTGGAATAGCTCATCCAGGGTTTGTGGCGGAGATTCCGGATCCAACCCGGCTTCGGTCAAATAATCTTTACGCCATGCAAGAGGGCGCAAATCCGGTATCAACAACCCATATTGTCCGTTTTCCCATTGTCCTGCCTTAAGGATATCGGGGTAGAAGTCAGTTGTTCCTTCCCACTGGTCTTTCTCAATGTACGGTTGCAGGTCCAGATATTTGCCTTGATCCACCGTAGATATCAGCTGTCCGAAGCCGAGACCGTGTACGTCTGGCTGCGTACCGCCCGAATAGGCTACGGCGAGTTTCTGGAAGTATTGGTCCCAAGGGACCGAGGTCAGATTCACTTTGATATTGGGGTTCTGTTGTTCAAAGGTCTGGATGGACTCTTTTACGGCATTTACGGTCACTTGGTCGGTTCCCGGAAACCAGAAGTTTAGTGCTATCTTTCCGGTTTTCTCTCCTTTATCGGTGCTGGAAGCGTTAGGTTGGCCACTACTCGTCAGACCGCATCCGGAAAGTAGCAGACCTAGGACGATTGTAGTCATGATGGCGCGAATGAGTGAGTTTGCTTTCATTAATGTTTCCCCCTAGATTGTTCATCATCGTCGTTTGAGTCTGGGTGCTTCTCCATGCGTACGGTCAAAACACATCACAAGTATTCCGACTGAAATACTTGATTTTTAAATGTTTAATGCCTATGATTATAGCACTCCAAAAAACAAGAGTATTTACTCGGAAAACGCGAATTGTTGTCTATTATGCAGATTTGCTCAATTTAGATAGGGAGAGAGGATCATGCAAAAAAACACCCATGTAATGGATGTATTTTCGAAGGAACGGAATGACCGCTGGCATTCCCAAACTCGTCAGAGTCTCGAATTCGATACACGAAACTTGCTGGAGCAACTCTCCATCCAGATCAGATGGCTCAAAGAATGGAATGTGCGGGAAGGCCATACCGGACAGTTTGTTTTTCCTTATACCGCCATTTGGCTGGTTACCGGAGGAGAGGCGACCATCTTATATGATCAAACGCTGTACACGATCGGGAAAGGGGACATCGTATGCATTCCGCCCCAAACATGCCAGTCTTGGCATAGCATAGATGATTCGGAACCTTTTCATTATTATGCCTTTGCTTTAGAGGCCAAGATCGGATTTCTTGATTTTATCCGCCTGTACCGTTTTCCTCGGGTGGTGTCTGCAATTGACCCGTCAGCCTTCCGCAACCTGCTGCAATTGTGGCACTCCATCGCTGATCAATGCATGTCCTATATTACAGTGAAGGAAGGGCGCACGAACGGTTTGCAACAAGCGAAACTGGACACGAATGTAACCATCCAGTATTTGAAAATGCAAACGCTTGGTTTGTCGTGGTTACTCCAATTGTTCGAGACGTTGCGTCCTACCTTGCCAGATCAGCCCGTGTTATATGATTACCGGATTTACCAAGTATGCAATTACGTTGAGGAGCATCTGGACGATCCGTTGACACTGGATGATCTGGCCGAACGAGCCAATCTTGGGAAGGAGCAATTTAGGTCCCTTTTCCAACAGACTATTGGGACTTCTCCGATGAAATATGTACAACTTATGCGCATACAGCGGGCCAAGGAGCTTCTATCCTTGACCGTATATCCGATCAAGGAAATCTCGGCTCAGGTTGGTTTCGAGAGTCAACATCATTTCTCCCGTGCCTTTCGTAAACACGCTGGTATATCGCCGCTTGAATATCGTAAGCATCATACAGAGTAGGATAGGGCAATAACCAATCATAGGGGAACGTATATGCTCATTAAGACAGAGATGGCCAACGAGAATTAGATTTTCAATGTACATTTCAAAAGAAAAATTGAAAATTCAGTCAAAGACAAATGGCATGAAGCGATGAAAGGGAGTGTATACATTTTCTACTATTCACCTCCGGACATAACTTAGGAGCATCAAATTAGGTCACATAGAGTTCTTCATTGTCTGGAGAATCCATGAACAAAAAAAGATAGCGATATATAAAACCGATATGAGACAGAATACACTTGGAGTCCCGATAGATTATCGGGACTTTTCTAAATTTTCCTACATGAAATAAACTTGAGAATGCAAAGGAAGACAGTTGATGTGAATTGCTAGTTCTTTGAATTGAAAGAGTGACATAAATTATCATCTACACCACGCTCGGCCACGTCAGAGAAGAATAGGAGACAAATTACCAAATGGTTTCCACATGAAAAACTGTCGAGGGACAAGAACATGGTCCCATTGAACTCGCTATTTTAGCGGCTTTTTCATTTTAATGAACGAAGTTCTTGTCCCTTTGCCAAAAAGACAAAAACATTGTAGAAGTGGCATTATTAGCGTTTAAACGGATTCTTTGATAAAGGAAAATGCCAAGCCGGGAGAGAATGGATAGTTAAAAACAGTAGGGCTGACAAAAAAAGGTAAAGTGAGGGAAACTAAATGGAAAAGAAAACAACAGAAGATTTTAGTCCGTCAGAGAATATGAAGGAAAAAAGATTCGCTGACGGGCAGGATCGCCCGGAGCTGCAGAAGGTCATCGAAGAGATAGTCGATTCCGGTTTCCTTGGGGTGCAGCTGCGCGTGCACGATGAGCAGGGCGAGTGGGTCGGCAGCGCCGGGGTAAGCAGGCTGGGCGAGGCGGCGAAGCCGCCAACAAACGGACACTTCCGGATAGGCAGCAACACCAAGATCTTCACGGCAACCGTGGTGCTCCAACTGGTTGCCGAGGGCAGGATCAGGTTGGACGACACGGTGGTAGACTACCTGCCCGAGTTCGGGCTGGACCAACGGATCACGGTGCGAATGCTGCTGCAACACACCAGCGGGGTGTTCAACTTCACCGGCGAGTACTATGAAGACGGGACGGTCGTGCCGGGTATCCCCTGGCAGGGCCAGGAGTGGGTAGACAACCGGTTCAAGACCTACCGGCCGGAGGAGCTGGTTCGGCTGGCATTGTCGAAGCCAGTGCGATTCGAGCCGGGAACGGACTGGAGCTATTCCAACACCAACTACGTTCTGGCCAGGCTGCTGATCGAGAAGGTCACCGGCAGCTCGCTCGCCGAGGAGATGAAGCGGCTCATTCTGGGGCCGCTTGGGCTGTCGGGTACCGTGGTACCAGACACCCAGCCGGAGATCCCCGGACCGCATGCCCATGCCTACTACCGGTACGAGGACGCCGGCGAGCAGAAAACGGTCGATGTCACCCGCCAGAACCCCTCCTGGATCTCCACCGGAGGTGACATGATCTCGACCACACAGGATCTCCACACATTTATCTCCGCGCTGATGGGCGGCAAGCTCCTCCCGGCTCCGCTCCTGGCTGAGATGTGTAAACCGTATCCCAAAATCGGCTATGGTTTGGGTGTGTTCGTGCAGGACGTCGGCCAGAACGGTGACGGTACCATCATCACCCACAACGGCGGTATTTCGGGCTACGCGGCACTAATGTACAGCACACCCGACGGCAGCAAGACCCTGACCGCCTCCGTGAACTATGTGGACGACGTCACCATGTCCCTGGCTGTGGCGTTCCAGAAGGCAACGCAGAGACTCGTCGAGGAGGTGTTCGGCGCTGGGCTGTCCGGGTCGGCTGAGCCGGACAGTAAACTGGGCTGAGCACCGTGGCCCCATACGCCTTGACGCTGGACTCCTTCCGGATATGCATGGGGTCATGAATTGATCATATGTTGATCTATCAACCTGAGTTTTATATAGTGAATCTATCAAAGCGATGGAGACCATGTTCAGGCACGGAAAGAATGGATGAAATCAGTACAAAAATAAAAAAAGGACCGTAAGTGTTCATCTTCCATCGATGAATGCTTTCGGCCCTTTTATGTTTATCTTTACCTTTATGTCCTGGCAGCATCTTTTAAAAATATCTAATGAACGACAGTATCGGTTTCCGTCTCTCTTTGTTAACGTCTTCGGAAGGCTCCGCCGCGTGCCAGAGCGAAGAAGATGAGCAGGGCAATAATCGAGCCAACGATGGCTGGAATAATATGAAATCCGCCAATCACGGGCCCCCTTGGTCCCAGCAATTCCGTTCCTAGCCAGGAACCGATAAAACCTGCAATAATGTTCCCAAGCACACCGCCCGGTACGTCCCGCCCAATCAAGTTGCCGCTTAACCAGCCAATAAGTCCCCCAACAATGAGTACCCAGAGCAGATCCATGGATTGTTCTCCTTTCTTCGGGTTTGTTACAAGTTATGTCGGGCTCAGTGGAATATACCTCATCATCCAGTTGGTGGAGGAATCTAAAGATGCTGTGCTAAGATGAGGGTAAATGATGATTCAAGCTGGGAAACAAGGCTAGAAGGGGTGCACATTGAAGAAAATTCTTGTCATTGACGATGAAGTCGCAATCAGAGATTTAATTGAGCTCGTACTGAGAAGAGAAAACTACTTCGTTCAAACGGCTGAAAACGGTAAAATAGCCCTGCAGCTGCTGGATGCTTTTGGGCCGGACCTGGTGGTGCTTGACTTGATGCTGCCTGACTGCTCCGGATATGACCTGTGCAAGGAAATCACCGGGAAACGTGCCGTTCCTGTGATCATGCTCTCTGCCAAAAATGAGGTAATCGACAAGGTGCTCGGACTAGAGCTAGGGGCGGAAGATTACATGACCAAACCCTTTGACAATCGTGAACTGCTCGCTCGGATCAAGGTGATTCTGAGAAGAAACGAGAGCAAGGAGGAATCAAGTGAAGGAACAGAAGTGAAATCTGCACGCATTATTCATGAAGAACTGACATTTGACCTGGAAAGCCGAAGGGTGCTGAAAAACGGTGTACCGGTGTCTTTAACGGCCAAAGAGTTCAAAATTCTGGAAACGTTACTCAAAAGACCAGACAAAATCTTTACCCGGGATGAGCTGCTGCAGATCGGATGGGGATATGACTTTATGGGAGACAGTCGCAGTGTGGATATGACCATCATGCGATTACGGAAGAAGCTGGAGGATAACGCGGACGAACCGAAGTATGTCAGGACGATCTATGGATTTGGCTATCAACTTGGAGGTGGCGAGGCCTGAAGTATGCAACCCGGTTACTGCTGAATTATTTATTTTTCTCCGTGCTGTCCTTTGGCATCATCATTTTTGCGGTGAATAAAGCCATCGATTACTACAGCTTCATTACCATTGAAAAACAGATGATGGAGAAGGCGGATCTGTCCGAGTTGTCCTTCCGCGAGGTGTTGGCACAGCATAGATCATCGTCAGGAGAGCCGCAGACCAAAGAAATTGTCAGACTTGCTCTGGAGAAACTGAAAGCTTCAGGCAAGGAAGTACGTATCTATGATAGCTCCAAGCAGCTGCTGGGCTTGGCTGTGGATGGCATCATCATTAATGATGGCAAACCTCTTATTTTTGAAAAGAATATTGAGAAAGCCCTGAGCGGCAGTTATACCTACACCGTAACGGAAGATCATCTGCTTTATTTTGCCACTCCCATCCAGGATCAATACTACCAAAACGCTTATGTGTATGAGTTCGTGGAGGACATATCCTACTTTTATGCGATTATGGATCAAATCCGTTATATCCTGTTTGCGGGTGCAGGCGGATTTATTGTACTGATTACGTTATCCAGTCTGTGGATTGCCCGCAACACAACCAAGCCGATTAAGCTGTTGCTTGGCGCTGCGCAAAGTTTCTCTAGACAGGAGTTTCGGAGAGTTCATCTAAACCGGAAGGATGAGCTGGGCATGCTGGCAGATGGGCTGGATTCCATGGGGCGGCAGCTTCATGATTACATTCAGTACCAGAAACAATTTGTCTCCAACGTATCTCACGAGTTAAAAACACCCTTGGCAGCCATTCGTGGTTTCTCACAATACTTGGTTGAAGGGGAGAACGAGAACAAGGAGCTGCAAAAAATCTATGCTCATCTGCTGCAGGAATCGGATCGGCTGACGCGCTTGATTAATGAATTGTTGCTGCTATCCCGATTCGACAAGGCTGGTTCTAACGAACTGGAAGCCCGGAAGACGGAAATGAACGAACTGATTCAGCAAGTCGCAGCGAGTATGGGTGCCAAGGCCAAAGATAAAGGAATCGAGATTAGGTTCAGAGAGGCGGAAGCGGAACCGGAGGATAAGCTTCTGACGAGAGTCCACGCCAACGTGAATCCAATGCTGATGTCCCATGCGGTCGCCAACCTTGTGGACAATGCCATCAAATATTCAGGCAGTTCATCGCTAATCGAATTGAAGTTGGATCATACGCCAAGCGAGGTAGTTATACGGATACGTGATCAAGGTATCGGTATCGCGGGCGAAGAGCTGGAGAGAGTGCAGGAACGTTTTTACCGGGGGAAAAATGCAAGTACAGCGAACGGTTCAGGTCTTGGACTTTCTATTTGCAAAGAGATTGTAGAGCGGTTTAATGGATATATCGACATGGAAAGTCAAATCGGGGAAGGAACGACCGTTACGATCGTGTTACCCCGTGTGTAAACACGCGCGTAAATCGCTAACGTTACAAGATTGATACAATTCTGTTATGAGACTAACAAATGCTTTTTTTATAATCACTTCATAAGAAGAAATCACACATTTTATGGAGGGATCATGATGAAATCGATAAACAAAGCTACAGCTGTAATTCTGCTGAGTATTTTACTAACGATGGCACTGACGGGCTGTCAGTCCAATGGTGCCAAGTCGCCAGAAGCGGCGCAGAACTCGGCTGAAAAAAACACGCCCGACGAACAGGCCAAAGGTGAAGGAGCATCAGATTCTACTGCGCCTGCTTCAGAAAACTCGGAAGGACAGCGTCCTGAAGCTATTAAGGAAGGTTCGATGGAGAAGGAAGGCAATGTGGTCCTGAAGGAGCTTGCTTTTGTCTATAATGAGCACACCATTGCGATTTCGGATACAGCGAATGAAGATCAGATGGAACAGATGTTGGGCAAACCGGATAACCTGAAATCTCATACGTACACTGCCGACGATGGAACAAACATGGATACGTTAATTGGTTTTACAGAAAAGGTTTATACGTATCCTGGTCTGGAGATTAAAACAATCAGTATACCGGAGGGGAAACAAGACTCCATCTTTCACATCGAAATTACAGATCCTAAGTATGCGACAGTGCGAAACATTAAAGCGGGAGATAGCCTGGATACACTCAAAAACGCCTACCCTGAGGGGAAACTGCTTGGTGATGGAGCAGCTAATGAGGAGGATGACTTCCGTTACGAGCCATCCAATTATGTGGATGTGATGTCGTTTCATATCAAGGATGCAAAGGTGGAGAGCATTCAGATCTACAGCCTTCTGGACTAATATTTAGGAATCGATGTTGGTAAGCCATTCATACGATTCACCTTTAATACCTGTCCGGAAGAGGGGCAGGTATTTTCCCGTTTATTGACATCTATGCTGTCTGGGTGCTTAAAACGAAGGGTTGTCGAGGGACAAGTCCAATTTAAGTCGCTATTATAGCGGCTTTTTATGTTATCGATACAAGTTCTTGCCCCAGCCAAGGACAAGAACTTGTATCGATTGTGGAATGGACAAGAACATAGTCTGATTACCGATTAGATGAGCAACTAAATGAAAAGTGATGTAATTAAAACCTCATTAAGTATCATTATGCAGGACAGTTTTCGTAATTCGATCAGATAAAGATCTGGGTAGAAGTGTTGTGTCTCTTTTGATTGACTGAAACGCTGAATGCAGTTTATGGTCAAAGAAACCAGCTTCAATGATCGAAAGAACTTCAATTGACTGTGATCTCATTTGAATTAGATAAAACAAACTCGTCACAGCACTTTAGCAAAGAAATGAAGAGGATGGTGGATGTGTCTTTTGGCTTAAGGGGTGACAAACATATACTGAGATCGTACCTAGTGCTGATCCTGTCATTGTTGAGGGACAAGAACAAGTTCCTATTATCGCTTAGGCGTTCATGGCTGCAGACTTCCTGAGACAATTTCCAATTGCAAATGGTCCACGGAGCACGTGGACCATTGCTTCATCTGATTATGTCTAGCCGTCGAGCAGCGTCATCTGTTCTTTCATATAACGCGTGCCGTGAACGACATTCTTGGGGCTGACCTGATCGATTCGTTCGAGGTCCTCCTTCATGAGAAGGATATCAGCCGCGGCTGCATTTTCCTCCAGGTACTTGATACGCTTCGTACCCGGGATAGGCAGTGCCCCGTTGGCAATTGTCCAGGCAATGGCCAATTGGGATGGTGTACAGCTCTTCTCCAACGCGATCTCCTTAATCTTGTCGACAACCTCAATGTTCTTCCGGAAGTTGTCTCCTTGGAACCGCGGCATCCATCTGCGAAGATCGTCGGCGGCCAGATCTTCGAAAGTTCGAAGCTCTCCGGAGATAAAGCCCCTGCTCAATGGACTGTAGGCCACATGGGTAATCCCAAGTTCTCTTACGGTAGGGAGTATCTCCTCTTCGATGTCACGGCTCCAGAGCGAATACTCACTCTCTAGCACGGAGATCGGATACACGGCATGAGCGCGGCGAATGGTGGAAGCGGAAGCCTCGGACAGGCCGAGTGCCCGAACTTTGCCTGCCTTGACCAAGTCTGCCATCGCTCCGACCGTCTCCTCTATCGGGATTTGCGGATCGACGCGGTGTTGGTAGTATAGATCGATGTAATCCGTATTCAAACGGCGAAGGCTATCCTCCACTGCTTTTTTAACGTAATCAGGGTGGCCACTGATGCTCTCGTAATTAGGGGTGTACGAGAACTTGGTGGCGATAATGGCTTGCTCGCGGCGCCCTTGAAGAGCACGGCCCAGCAGATTTTCGTTATGGCCGTTCCCGTACACGTCTGCGGTATCGAACAACGTGACGCCTATGTCCAAAGCACGATGGATCGTTTGGATCGACTGTTCGTCGTCAGTCTCCCCGTAAATGCCTGGAGACATTCCCATAATTCCCAGTCCGATCGAAGAGACGAGGATATTGCTATTGCCCAAAATTCTTTGCTGCATTTGTTAATCCCTCATTCTATGTTTGTTGTCGCTCTGACTCCTCCATCTTGATTAACAACTGGCTCTCGGAAGGGATTCTCCCTTTCTCGATGTCTTCGTATATCGACAGTTTGTTATTGACGGCGTCAAGCGCTTCGGCCAATTCGTTCTGGCGGCGAAATAAATCTTCCTTGTACTGATTCAAGATCGCTTTGCGCTGTGGAATCGTGGAATCACCATCGAGCGCAAGATCCACCATCTCCTTCAGCAACGACAGCTTCATCCCTGTCGCCCGGAAACATGTCATCAGCCTGATCCAATCTAGGTGATCTTGTTCGAACAGTCGATTCCCGTTCTTATCTCTCTTAATGTAAGGGAGCAATCCCTCCTTCTCGTAAAAACGAATCGTATGAGCCGGGCAACCAAGCCGCTCTGAAGCTTCTTTGATCGTGAATGCCATTGCCGGATCGCTCCTTATCGGTTATTTTCAGACGGAATCGGCTGGTTCTTCCTCATCCTAAATCTTAAAGTACACTTTAAGGCAAGCGTTATTTTGGGAGACAGCAATCAACGCCTGAGCTACTGGTAATCATTATAATGTCCATCATTGACCCTATTAGGGGGAGTTGTGAAAACTGGAGCTGTAATAGAGGCACCTTGGCGTTAAAATACGCACTATGTTCGTTCCAATATCGTTTATTTTCGATCCTTCTTGCTTACTCAATGGACAGTTCGTGCATCTGAGTGTTTTATCAAAAACAGTCGGCAGTAAACAGAGAAAAAGGCAGCTGTATTAAAACGCTGCCTCAACTATACTGCCAGTTAGCTCAATGAAGCATCTTTAGTCTAATACTTTTTTCAGCCTAGAACTTTATTTTCTTTTGAATGCAGCCGCTATAATATCCTTAATGGTGATATCTATAAATCATTCTTCATGGATAAGTTAATAAATGCATCCATAATCAGCTTACGGGTACGTGTACTACGGGGATCAATAGGTTTTTTCATAGATGTTCCTCCTGTTTTTAAAAACTTCGGGCAATATGTCGGATATACAATGTTTTTTCTCATTTTGTCAGTTGTTGAAGTAACACCCACTTGGTATGGTTCTTAACTCTGTGATCAATATACCCCTTCTTTTAATTTCCTTCGATAGTTCGTAGGACTGAGACCATAGTAGCTGGTGAAACGAGGGGAGAAATAGTCCGGCGTATTGAATCCAACCCCCAACGCAATCTCAGTAATGGTCAAGCGATGGAATCAATTGGAGAGTGGATTGCCCAAAGGAGTACAAGCAGGACATTTTTGGACTAGACAAAAGCTAATTTTTCCTATTTCATTCCTTGTAATTAATTCGATGTCATGGATCCGATTTGCGTAGGGAGTTTGATCCAGTTGTGATCCATATTGTAATTTGTCTTGATCTCATAATCGCTCGTACGTATTACTAAAAGCGTTCCCATAATACTTAAAGTCAATAGAACGATTAAGAACATTTTACTCAGGTCTAACACCTCATATTAAGAATGTCCTGATGTTACAGTTATATGTAGGGACAATTAAATAGAAAGGTAATATACGATAGCATCATTAAGCTAACGGGAAGTTTAACTTAAATAGAACTTCACTTCTTCGCTTGCAACCTTTACTATGATAAACGTTTTATTAAAAACAAGGGTGATTGGGAAGGAAGATGAAATATGAATTTTTTTATTTATCTAGGGATCATTCTCATTGTTGTTTCTGGACTTAGCATTGGAGCATGGACGACAGGTTACCAACAAAGAGGTAATTTTTATTCAGAGTCTAAGGAAGACCGCGAAATAAAGAAGAAAGTTGCTACATGGTCTGCTTTAGCAGGTGTCTGCTCGTTTGCAGTTGCTGGATTGATGTATTTATTAAGCTAACGGGCAAGTTAGCTTAATGGAAAATTCCTGGATATGATTGTCCTCAACTAAGAAAGCTACAACTTTATTGAACACAAGGGAAAGAATTCTTTTACAATCATTGTAAGTACGTTATAATACAATCACCAGGTGGAATATAAAGAAAAAAGTTAAATAATGCAATTCACTTTTCGTAGTATTACCCGCGGCTTGTCATCGTCTTGAGTTGCTTTTTACATAATAGATACTGGAGGTATGGTTATGGTCAAGAAGAAAATTTCCACAGCCCTCAGCGCAGCTCTAATCGTTTCTATGCTGGCTAACTGGCGTGATAGTCGCTATCCAAGGTAAAACAACGTTAGAGGTAGCGAAGTCAGCAGGGGATAAGAAGGTTGAAGTTATTAAATGAAGAAGCTAGTTGCGACTCTAGTAGTCCCCATTTAGGGGTATTTGAAGCACCTGATGCGAAAGTCAACGGAATCAAAAGAAAAGACAACACAGGGGTAAAAGCCAATGATAGAAATGAACAAAAATAGTAAATACATTAACCTCAGCTCGGTTAACCCAGCTGAGGTTCTTCATTATGGAATGGAACAGAGTACGAAGGCAATCAGTACAAGTTCTTGTTCTTAAATTTTGATAATGTCGAAGGACAAGAACATGTTCCAATTATCGATTAGTCATGTTTTGTTTTACTAATTCATTAAGCTAATGGGAACTTTACTAATAAAAAACTTTCTATCTAAGGCGGTATATTAATGAACAAACTTGAAATTAAAGTATCCAACTATAATCCCAAGTATGCTGAACATACAGTGAAAATGTGGAGAGATAGTAAGGAACGGGCAATTGGTCAGGCTGAAATCCATAGCTTCGAAAACCATCTATATTTTTTAAATCATATACTATCTAAACAGTATCAAATAGATTTAGCGTTAATTGATGAAAAAGTAGTCGGAATGATTGCCTATAGTGAATCGGAGATAAGCCAACTTTATATTCATAATGATTATCAAGGCAATGGAATAGGGCGAACCTTGCTTAATAAAGCAAAAGCACAAGCAAATGGAAACTTAACTTTATATACATTTGAAGTTAATAAAAATGCCCAAAGATTTTATGAGAAAAATGGATTTGAAATTACTGGTAGAGGACAAGAAAATGAAGAGAACTTACCTGATATTCGATATGAATGGAATTTGTAGAAATCGAATATCAAATTACATTCAAATAAATGAGCATTTTGCAGGTTAGCAGGATGCTCATTTAATAGATGAGATTAAATTGATTAACGGAAAATTATACTTTACGATATTCGCAGGCAATCTTCATATTGAGATTTATCCGGTTGGTGAAGGATTATTTGCAGGCAAATATTGTGACCAGACCCGTCCTTACAGTATTGCTGAGAACGAAATGGAAAGATGACGTTTTTCGGGTATGACTTTGAACCTGGGGACGAAGTCATGATGACCGTACAGGTACATTGGAACACTATCGTAAAAAGTCATATTATTGCTTTAAAGATGTGATCCAAAGTAATGGAGGAAGTTTGTTCGAAAAATAATTAGTGCATTTGTGGATTGCAAGTTAAATCAGACTTATGTTTCAACAGTTATCTTGCAGATGTTGATGATTCATTAGTTGATGTTCACAAGAGCCGTGAATAAGCGGCTCTTTGTTTTTAGAATTAGCTGTCTGATATTGATTTTGTTATCATACTATTGATACTTATAGTTCAGTGATCTTATTGCCGCCTGAGTGGCGGAAAAGATTGTGTTGATATTGCAGAACTTGGAGGTGGATTGGTTATTTATGCAAATTTTAGTATTAGGTGCATCTGGACGTGTTGGGAGTCATATCGTTGCCAACGCGCTTAAGGATCAACATCATGTAACTGTGCTGGTTCGTAATCCGGAAAAATGCCAGACTCATGATAAAAATTTAACAATCATTCAAGGTAATGTGTTGAATCGAGAGGATATTATGCGTGCTTTCCATGGAGCCGATATCGTTATTAGTGCACTGAATACGGATGGTACCAATACGCTATCCGAAAGTATGCCGTTAATCATTGATGCAATGCGTGATGAAGGAATAAAACGAATCATTACTATAGGAACAGCTGGTATCCTACAAAGCAGACTGTCTCCGAGTGTTCTACGATATCAATCCAGTGAATCCAGACGTAAATCCACCCGTGCAGCAGAAGAGCATCATCGAGTATATATGATGCTTCAAGTTTCAACACTGGAATGGACGATTGTGTGTCCTCCATATTTACCGGATGGAGTACATCTAGGCGTATACCGTGTGGAGCGTGATGTTCTACCTGAAGGTGGCACTGAAATATCCGTGAGGGATACAGCAGAATTCACGTACAATCTAATTAAAGATGACTCTTATGTCAAGTCTCGTGTAGGCATTTCTTACTAAAGGATAAAGAGGTTCGTACAGTTGATCACCTTGCAGAATTTCTAACTGAGAAAGAGATTGATACTTTGGTAGCAATTTTCCTAACTGTCCGTGCACTAGTATATGAAGCTAGTGAAAGAGATTTTAAGGTGGTAATAATGACCGCTGATGCTATCTGGTGTGTATAAAAAGGGATTAGTGTGTCGTGATATGAACAACTGCCGAGGGACAAGAACATATACCGGTTACCGATTAGATGGAACGACATGTTACATTGCAACTTATGCTCGATTCCTCACTTCTCGACTTTTTCTCCGGTGCAGACAGCTGCTCTTTTTTAGACGTTTCCTGGCTCGTCTCAAAGTTAATCGGCGGTATGCCGTGCTTGCCACACCGTTCCTCTACGCTCGTACTCGAATAACTTCTCTATGGCATTCGCAATCTGTGGTCCGACTTCACGCTCAACCAAATACAAGGCCACATCAAGTCCAGAAGTAACACCTCCGCCAGTTACCAAACGAGGGCCATCTTCCACGATTCTTGCATTAACCGGAATTGCACCGAGAGCTCCTAGTGCACCCATGCCTATTTGATTGGTGACTGCATATTTATCTTTCAATAAACCATCCATAGCCAGCAGCAATGAACCTCCACACACGGTAGCCACCGTAACGTCTTTATTATTCATAGCTTGTTTCATCATCGTTGCTAATCCCGAATCCTTAGCCTGCCTTAATATGTTGGGAATAGCATCTGCGGTGTTCACCGCTGGCTTCCCCGAAGCGCCAGGAACAACAATAATCCCGGAACGATCAGGGTCTAACACATCTTGCGGCTCAACAAGATAATACGGTAGCCGATTCTCACGATCAGCTGCCGCTTTCTGTTGAGGGAACGGAGGATAATTTACATCTGTCAGATAACTAGGACTCATGCAACTGCACTGACTCCTTGTGCCGCCAATTTATGAATACCAAGGACAATGCAATTAACGTGAGGATTATCCCAAGTATTCGAAATCCTTCGAAGCTGAAGTTATCTCCCATTACGCTGCTAATCAGTAATGAAGAGAGAATGGTTCCCATGTATCTTGAGGTGTTAAATATTCCAGATGCTACACCTATAATTTCTTTTGGTGAACTTTTGAATAAGGCTGCCTGCATAGCGACACTGTTCAACCCGTTGCTAATACCGAATGCAGCTAAGGCCAGACACACACTGATAACCGGTGTAGTCTGATCCAGTGTCACGATCCACACGGACCCAAATGTCATCAGGATTCCGGACATAAGCAATGCTGGTCGAGGTCCTGATTTATCGATCCATCGTCCTGCCATTGGAGAAGCAACGAGCGAGCACAAGCCTAAGCTTAGCATGAGCATCCCGGTATGGAACTCGCTGACATGACGTACGATTTGCAAGTAGGACGGAAGCCCGAAAAAGAGAGAGTAATAAAGCAAATTAACGACCATGAATTCGACATTGACCCAAGTCATTGCAGGATATGTAGCGAATGTGCGTAAAGGAATAAAGGATGACTTCGCTTTTAACTCATGTCGCACGAAAGCTCCCAGTCCAACGAAGCCAATCAGCGCGACAATAACGTTACTTAATGAGATTTGACCAGATGATTTTGCGGACAATAATCCAACGAGCAGAGCAACCAGACCCACGGTGAATAGCAGAACTCCTGACGCATCAATCAAATCATACCATTTGCGAAAGGACATGTTGCGAACATTGGAGGTCGTAGACGGACTATCCTTTGGAATATGCCTCCAAGCTAATAGAAAGCTTGTCATCACGAACGGAATATTAACCAAAAAGATAGAAGGCCAGCCCCACCAGTGAATGATGACCCCGCCAATAAAGGGGCCAATCGCAGCCGCTCCGGATAGGAATATAGACAAAACTGACAGTGCAGTCGCTTGTTTCTCTATAATATGAATTCGCACAATGGCCATTCCAACTGCAACCATCATGCTTGTTCCGATGGATTGCACAATGCGGAACACGATGAGCCATCCAAAGTTTGGGGATAGTGGAGCTAATAATGATGCAACGAAGGATACAACAAGCCCGCTAAGAAATATCCTCCTCCTACCGAATAAATCACTGGCTTTTCCCATGATCGGTTGAGCGATAGCACTCGCAATGTAGAACGAAAAAATAATCCAGGATACCACTGTAAAGTCGAGATGGAACACATTTTGCAGCCTTGGAATAGCAACTGAAACCATTGAAGAATTCAATGGGTTCAATAAAATCCCTAGTCCAACGGAAATCATCAACCACCTACTGCGAATACTCATTTCAATCCCCCACTTTGTATATTAGTGTCATCATCGTACTTGAAATCATTTATTTATTCCAATGCATTTTATGTTATGATTTCATTGACTCAAGGGAATGAGTGGAGGGTGTAAAATGGAACTTCTTCAACTGAGATATTTTCTCGAGGTAGCTCGTTTGGAACATATGACCGAAGCAGCACGAAGTCTGCATGTCACTCAATCGTCACTAAGCAAAACGATTGGGCGCTTGGAGGAGGATTTGGGAGTTCCGTTATTCGATCGAATAGGGAGGAAACTCCGATTGAATGAGTTTGGAAGCAAATTCTATCGCCGTGCAGAAAGGTCGTTGTTTGAATTGGAACAGGGAAAGCAGGAGATTAGCGATTTGTCTAGCCCAGAACATGGAACACTCGAATTGGCGGTGACCACCGCAAGCACATTGCCACAGATCCTTCGAGAGTTTCGGAACAAGCGACCCGATATCCAGTTTCATGTGCAAATGCTCACCACGCAGGAAATGGTTACGCTTCTTCATAGAGGAGAGGTTGATTTTTGCTTGTCCTCACCTCCTATTCAAGGGGAAGACATTGAATGTCAAATCATGTTCATCGACCCGATTCTTGTAGCTGTTCCCAAAGGGCATCGGCTTGCTGACCGAAACAGCATATCTTTAACTGAGCTAAGGGATGAATGTTTTGTTGGTGTAAAAAGAGGCTACGGTACTCGCGATCTGGTGGATTCTATATGCAAATCGGTTGGATTTGTACCTACGTATGTGTATGAAGGAGATGAACCCGCAAGGCTAATTTCTCTAGTGGAAGCGGGAATTGGCATAGCTTTTATACCAAGTACGGCAAAGATTTCTTGGGAACATATCAAATATCTCAAAGTAGAAAATCATGAATTGGTACGGGAGATCGCTTTGTTATGGCACAGGAGTCGGTACATTTCGCGGGCTGCTCTCGAATTCCGTGAAATAGTTGAAGGATATTTCGGGAAGATATCCAAACAGACAATTTAAGTATCCGACAACTAATACCGTCTCTAATCCGTTTATTCCGCTAACGGGAAAAGTTATTCCTAAAAACCAGGGAAGTTGTTGACCATCATGATCGGCTGCTTTTGTTAAACTAACGGGCAGGTTAGTTTGAAGCCATTCGATAAGAACCTTATCACAGTTAAGGATATTTTTTTGTGCGAATTATCAATAAAGAACAAAGCTCGCTATCACTTCAGCGAGCTTTTGTTCTTTATATGTCAAAACCAAGTCAGAGGAAAACCCTGTGCGAGGTCTGAGATTAGAGCAGGATGAACAGGCTGCCATCCCAAGATTTTCCGGGTCAAGTTATCGAAAGAAATAGCGTACTTAGGCGCTCTCATCCGCAGGATAAACAGTATTCTGGAATGTTTAAACAGATTTATTATATACGTCTGCAAAAACTTTCGCAAAGTCTCCGACCTTGACTTTACCGAGGTGGTAGTCGGTGGCACGGAGGCTGGTGTAGAACTCGTCAGCATTCTCGCAGGCGCGGTTCATTTGGGCAAAGCCGTTGGCAGTGTTTTCGTGGAAGCCGATTTTTTTCATATTCTCAGTGAGATCTTCAACGGGGATTGGTTGGTATTTGGCTTCAATACCATTCTCAGCAAGGGCGTTGAGCCAGTCGTTGCCTGTGGCCCAGTCACTAACTACGAACTTCGAGCTTTTACCCGCTGGGGTGTGAGAAATCATGGCGTAAGCGACGTCCGCGATATCAATGGGGCTGACCCAGCCTTGAGGGATGTCAACTGAAATTGGACTGAAGATGGTTTGCTGGGTTTTGAGGCTTTGTATGTCGGCAAAAAGATTGCTGTAAAAGCCGACAGGGCGGATGTGGACAACGTTCACGCCTTCAAGCGAGTTTAACGCGTCTTCTGCAAAATGATAGCTGTAGAGAATGCCGGCGTTTGGGTTGTCGGCGCCGACTGAGCTGAGGTTGACGACGTTTTTTACGCCTGATTTTAGCACAGCGGCCTTATAATTTTCAGCAAGATCAATGGCGGTCTGCCACATGTCGGTGCCAGAGGTATAATTGATTCCCGAAATCATGAGGTAAACGACGTCGCTACCTGCAAAGGCCTGCGCGAGGAATTCGACGTCGAGGTTTGAGCCGACCGCCGGTTTGGCACCGAGCGCTTCGATGTCGGCGATACGATCTTTGGAGCTTGTGATGACGGTGACATCGTGGCCGTCTGCGATTAGGGATGGGAGGTAGTTACGGTTGATATTGCCGAGTGAGCCGAGAACTGTGATTTTCACTGTGTATTTCTCCTTTTTATGTGTGATTTCGCGGAAGGGATATCGCTTCTGAGACCGTTATCCCTTCCTCGATTGGATATTCATTACAAGAGAGATTATACAACTATAAATTAACTAAGTAAACTAATTTAACGAAATTAGTTAATTTAATATTTTAATTAAATATTGTTTATTGATACAGCAATTTTGATATAATATGATTTGATGAGCATTAGAGGAGGCTTCAATCGTGAGAAAACCCGTTAGCGCAGATCAATATCTCAATAAAATCAAACCTGTAATTAGAAGAACCAGATTCAGCCAAATGAAAATTGACGATATCGCAAAACATATGGACATTAGTAAAGTGACGCTTTACAAGCACTTTTCATCCAAAGATGAAATCATCGAACAGGTTGTAGAGTATGGAATTCAGTATTTGCAGCAGGCTGACACTGTTGTATATGATGATTCCATTTCATATATTGATCGATTTCAAAAAACGTTTCTGGAATCGTTAATAGGTGTTATTTATTTATCCGATTTGTTCCTGCAAGACCTCAAGGAGTTTTATCCACGACTTTTTGAAAACATTTCCGTTGCTCAACAAAATAGAATTAAAAATTTACAATCTTTTTTTCAATCCGGTATGGATAAGAAGATTTTTAACAGAATGCACGCTGCGCTGTCCTTAGTTCAAGATGATGCTACGCTTCGGCGCATTATGGAACCGACCTTTAGTATTCAATGGTATGATCTCACCTTGAAACAAGCCGTTATGGAATTTTATAAAATGAAACAGTATCAAGTGATTAGTCCTGAGTATCTGGATACTGTTGACGATTCCGTTATCGAAAAAGAAATCACTCGCATTTTACAAACCATTTCATAGACGCGTTCGTTTCCCCCGACTTGTTCTTATTGATGCTGTCGTCTCGTTATCGAGTAATCGTTGTCAAATTTGTAGCTTATAACGCTAAGAAAGCCATCCGTGTAGATGACCATTAAACTTGTCGGTTGCAGACAGCGCGGTGAAACGTATCCAAGTAGAGCGAATTTTTAGGCTGAGATTCTTTCTCGGGGCGTCAAATTTGGGGGCGGGTAAAGAAAAAGCCCCAACCAATCAAGCAATACTTAACGTTGACAATAAATAAACGATCGTTTATTATTGCTTCATGAGATATAGAGATGATAACAAAGTCGAAGCAATATTTGACGCGACCATACAGCTAATTAATGAGATCGGTTTCTCTGATACGTCGATATCAAAAATCGCCAAAAGAGCGAGTGTATCGGCAGCGACGATTTATATTTACCATGAGAACAAAGAGGATCTGCTCTACAAGACTTACTTGAAGATTAAAGGCAAGATGAGCGAGGAAATGTTTCAGGGAGCGGATCATACCCGAACAGTTTACGAACGATTTGAGGCCATCATCCGCAACTATGTTGATTTTATTCAATCCTTCAAAGAATACTTTTTGTTTCTGGAGCAAATAATGAATTCGCCTTTGCCCCAGAAATGGTGCCTAGAGGATACGGCAAGTCAGTTTCAACCGATCTTCGAGATGTTTGAAGACGGCATCCGACAGGAGATCTTGAAGAAGGAGGATATTAACATGCTAATTGCTTACTCCATCTTGCCGATAGCCGAATTGTTGAAAACACATTTGAAGAACGGGACCATGTTGAATAATAAACAATTAGACTCTGCCATCAAGATGAGTTGGGACGCTATTAAGGCATAGTAAATTATTTTAAGCGATGCTACGCATCGCTGTTCTTTCCACCAATAAATAAATGAATATTCACTTATTACTGGTGAGATACAGATAAAAGAGAGGCAATAAACTATGAAGTTTACTATCTTTGGAGCTAGTGGGGGTACGGGCTTACAGCTAATTGACCAAGCGATTAACAAGGGACATACCGTAAAAGCCTTTGTACGTGCCGCAGATCGAATCCCGTTTACCCGGGAGGGATTAACAGTTGTAGAAGGCAATGTATTTAGTGAAGATGATGTAGGATCGGCTGTTGAGGGGCAAGATGCGGTGTTTGTAGCTTTAGGAGCCACAGCAGGAAGTCCTTCAGATCTATGCTTACGTGGGACTCGTTCAATAGTGAATGCGATGAGAAGGCATAAAGTAAAGAGACTGGTCGTTCTTACGGGCTTTGGCACCAGCAGAGAAAGCAGGAATCAGCTTGGAATTGGGATGAGAATGATTGTAAAACTAGTTTCTTTAATAACGTTCCGCGAGTTTTACGATAAGGAAAGGCAGGATGGTATTGTACGGAAAAGTGGATTGGACTGGACTATCGTTCAGCCTTCAAGGCTCACCAATGAGCCGGGCAAAGGACGTTATAAGCACGGTGGTTTTACTCCTTCCATGCTAGCTAAAATTTCTCGTAACGACGTGGCTAGATTCATGATCGATTCAGTCGAACATGCTCGGTATATCAAACAATTCTCGTTTATTCACGACTGACTGATACAGCTTTGCATGTAGTAAGGACCCGATTACATATAAAAAAATAATCTTTCGGAGGAATAAATCATGAGACCAAACTGGACGCCTGACGATCTCCCAAACTTAAGTGGAAAAACCGCTATCGTGACGGGAGGCAATGGCGGGGTAGGCTATTATACGGCATTAGAGCTAGCGAAGCACGGTGCCAAAGTGATCATTGGAAGCCGTGATCCTAGGCGCGGCGAAGAAGCAATCATAAAGATGAAACAAACGGCGCCAAATATAGATGTGACAGTGGAGCCATTGAACTTGGCTGATCTGAAGTCAGTTCGAAGCTTTGCCGACACGATCCACGGGAAAGTGAAAGGAATAGACGTCCTTATAAACAATGCTGGGGTAATGGCAGTTCCTACTCGTGAACTGACGGCCGATGGTTTTGAAATGCACTTTGGAACCAATCATCTTGGACACTTCGCGTTGACAGGTCTGTTATTGCCGTTAATTGAAAAGAACCACGGTCGAATCGTTACCGTTAGCGCACAGTCAGCTCAAATGGGTGATATCGATTTTTCTGATTTAAAAATGGATAAGAAATACAGACCAATGGCAGGATACAATCGCTCGAAACTTTCAAACATACTGTTTGCCCGAGAATTAAATCGACGTGCGAAGAAGAAAGGTATTACTTCTATAGCAGTACATCCTGGTACAAGTCCTACAGGAATCGGGAGAAACGCACCGAAGGGAACCAAAGCATTTGGACTGCTATTAATGAAAATATTTGGTACTCCTCCGGAGCAATCATCTTGGCCATCACTTATTGCAGCCACGGATTCAACAATCACCGGAGATATTTACGTAGGGCTAGGAATGAATCCTCTAAAGGCTAAGAAACCAAAGATTGTAGATTTCCCCAAAAAGGCATTGGATGTGCAGCTTGCGGAAAAACTTTGGTTACTATCCGAGAAGTTAACCGGAGTACATTACGACTTGTAAAAACTATCAAAGAGGGCTCCTTTTTTCGCCTATAGACCCGTTAAGATGAACCTATCACAGATGCCAGGTCATACGCAAACGGGAGTCGTTAATTTCAAAATAGCATGGAGCAGTTGGCAGGTTGGCAGCTGGCTTAGTACTTAAAACACAAAATAATGTTTTTGTTATATAACAAATAGAAACCATCGGTGCTTTGCCACAAAGAATTTCTAGCTATAAAGGGTGTTCAATCATCCATAGTTATAAAACGTTAACGCGGTGTCGTCTTAAATAAATTAGATGTAAAATAGGCTGTCGAGAGTTTCTCGACAGCCTGAGCCGTTAAGATAGCGGCTCTCGTTGGGAATATGTTCAAGTAACTTCAAAGCTCGTATTTGAATAGATGGAGCATTTAGTTCGAAGGTAATACAACTTTTAATTCTTCATGGCCGGAATCAAGGTGCTCCATTCCGCCCCGTTAACGGTTCCCTCAAATTGGTACACCGGCTGGTAGTAACCTTTTGAATCATAGGTATAGGTCAGTTCATAACCTTTCACTATCAGTTCGTCGCCTGCTTTCAAATCATTATAGATGGAGAAATTGCCTTTGAGAATTTCTTCATATGCCTTAGCCGGACTTTCAACATCTACTGAACGGATATACGCGTTTTTATTCATGGAATAGAACAATTCCTGTGGAATTAGACTTTCTGCTGCAGGAACTATGATGATCATTCCGTTATCAAAGTCTTGCTGCCCTGTTATCATATCTGCATTGGTCATATGCAAATCCCACCGAACGGTGTCTTCATTTTGAGTACTGAATTCTGCGTTCTTAGGCAGTAATCCATGTTGACTTAGCCACTTGACATAAGCTTCGCCTTTTTCTGTAAGAATTTCGGGTTCCATTGAGCTTGATGACCTCTGATCACGTGCCAACCACCAGTTACCGCTGTTTACGTTGTAATTAAACGTGTACTCTTTTCCGGTACTGTCATACAGACTCCATATCCGGTTGAAACCATCTATGGAAATACGACCACGCTGTTGTAGTTGAAAATGATCTTTCATTAAAGAAGCCATCTGCTTGCCATATTCCATGTTGTGAATTTCATGGCTCCGATATAGTGGTGCTGATTCGCCGTAGTCAGGCAGCTTCGTGTCCAGCATGACGCTGACCTGATTCATCTTCTGGGAAGTCGCCGGACGTACGGAAAGATTGCCGAGTTCTTTACTTGAGTAAATGATAAATGCTCCCGTAAATAATAGCGTAAAGGCCAATGGAATGCAGACCGCACTAAAGATTGCTTTGAAAGAGATTTTTTTCTGCTTCAAGATATCGAGGATCGCTCTCATTAACCCGTATCCGGCTAAACTGCCCAGTGTATTGTGCAACAGATCATCCAGTTCGAAGATTCCCCTGCCGGTAACCATCTGGAAGGCTTCAATACCTAGCGTGACAAGAAGCGATATAATAAATACCAACTTGAAACGACGCGTCTTCATCCCGAGAAGCGGGAGCAAAAAGCCTAGTGGTGCAAACATCAACATATTGAAAATGATAAGCTGAAATTCGCTGAGTGACCATTGATTCCATGCACTTACATAGCCGCTAAACAACTCCAGGTTAACCCAGCCATCAAAATGAGCACCTCTGCTGAAAGTAGTTAACATCATGACAATGATCAGCCAGCCGAGAATCGAAAATGACGCTATAAATTGCCAGATGGTTATGATGCGTTTGCCTCCCATTTTCCTGTAAACCTTGTACGCTAAATACACCACTCCAAGGACAATCAGACCCACTGCCAATGCAACACCCGCAATCGGCAGTAGTCTATGTATCACTTGACTGAAATCCATCTGTAACTCCTCCCATGTTATCCGCTAAACTTAGCAGTTTTTATGGTTTAAGTATACCGAAAGCCAAATGCAGCTCCTATCTATTAAGCTTTCACCAGTCTTTCAATAATGTAAGACTGCGGCTGCGACTGATCCGCTGAACATCCGAGTGATTATTTTGTAAACCAAAAAGCAGCTGATCAAAATGATCGGCTGCTTTTGCTCAACTAACGGGCGCAGTTTACTGGGGTAGAAGAAAAAGGTCTGCAAGAGCAGTCTCAGGTATGGTTACCACTTCATGGTTACGTGCTAAGTAAGCGTCTTACAAAATTGTAAGGTAAATTAAAGGCAAATCGATAGCTTAGGCTAGCGTGGCAGGATAATATTGGAGAAAAAAGGAGAATCGAGATGAGGCTGTTTGAACTGTTGCTTTTTTTGTCAAACATCGGCTTGATTGCTTTAACAGTCCTCTTAAAAAAAGGACGGCGTAGAATTCCAGTATTCGCTGCAAGCGGGATCGCCACACTTTTACTGGGCATTCATTGGACGGTGGAAGGATACAGAGTTCAGCTATTTTTTCCATATTGCATAACGATCATATTTTTAGTCATTTCAGGTTGTAGCTATTTCAAAAAAAGCGGCCCCAAAAAAATCCCACGATTCATGTTGGGCTCAGCTTATACAGCAATAGCGATATTGCTGGTCGTAACAGCAGGTCTCATGTATGCTTTTCCTGTATTTAAACTACCTGAACCGACAGGCGAATTTAAGGTAGGAACGCAAACTTTTCATCTCATGGATACAAATAGGGAAGAGATTTTCGACGAAGCCAGAGATGGGAAGAGAGAATTGATGGTTCAGGTATGGTATCCGGCTCAAGATGGAACCGGCAAGTACGCACCTTTTATTCCCGATACCCGGATTTTACAATACATGGCCGCGGACTATGGCCTTCCCGGGTTTACTTTTCAACACCTGAAGTACGTATCCAGTCATGCCTATTCGGGGGCCGAAGTCTCTTCGGTACAAACTTCATATCCGCTGATCCTTGCGAATCCCGGCAACGGCTCTTCCAGGTTCCTCCACACGTCGCAGGCCGAAAATCTCGCGAGTCACGGATATATCGTGGCCGTGATCGACCACACCTACAATACATTCGCAACCGAGTTTCCGGACGGGCGAATCACGACCAGCACAACCGACGACTTATTTTCGCCCGGCCATGATTACCAGACGAGTAGAGGAAATCGCGACAAGTTGGGAAAAGTTTTAACCGACGATGTGACGTTTACGTTGGACCAGTTCGAACTCATCCAATCGGGGCAGATTCCAAGTCATCTAAAAGGGCGGATGGATCTCGGTCATGTCGGAGTGTTCGGTCATTCCATCGGCGGAGCAACGGCCTATGACGCATCATACGATCCGCGAATCGCGGTTGGAATAGACCTTGATGGAGGACTTTATCGTCTGCATGACAGAGAGGATCTGCGAAAGCCTTTTTTGTTCCTCAATTCGGAAAGCTATTTCGAAAAATTAAAAAGGGTGATGGATAACCGGGTCTACACGGATTCAGAGCTTAAGCGTATGGGCTCAACAAGAGAGTGGGAGGATCAAGTAACGGAAGATAAAAAGTTGGAGCTTGAACGGATGCGCCAAACGGTCGACGAAGGGGGACAATTCCTCTATATCGAAAATACGGAGCATTTGAATTTTGCCGACATACAGTTCATTTCTCCGATCTTCGACAAGCTGGGCATTACAGGAAAGATTGCGCCCGAAAAAGCGAACTCCGTAATCAATGCCTATATGCTGGATTTTTTCGATATGTATCTGAAAAATCAAGTCGGAATCTTAATGAAAGGACCGGATACCCGTTTTCCGGAGGTGAAGTTCGTAACCTCGCTATTATAAATTACCGAACGTTAGTTCAATTAAGATAAAAGGCAGCGGTCATACTAAAGTGTACCCTATGTAAAGGACATTTCTAAAAAGACCTACATGGCTTGAAGAAGGTGATCTCTGTATTCTACAGGGGCCATCTTTTATAAGTTCCATTGGTATCTGTAGTGATTATAATAAGTCATATAGGCTTTAATTTCTCGTTTAACCTCATCTAATGTTGTGCAGTTGCTCAGTGAAACTTAATTCTTATTTGTTCGGAGCTAAAAATGAAAGTTCTAGCTTTGTTACGCTAACGGGAAACGATAGCATGAAATATTGAATTATGCAAGGGATACCGAGCAGCAACTTATTATTTCGCGAGTGTGATATCAGGTATTCCGGCGATCACTTCTCTTGTACTAATCATTTTGTTTACTTTATGATTAATGTCATCAGCAAAATATTGGAGGGATCTCGAAGAAGCATTTTCTGCCTTCCTGATTAATACACCTGCCTAATAAAAAGGAGAATTGCCTGTATATAGGCAGTTCTCCTTTTTACATTATTTCAGTTTAGCTATAGATTCTGCCGGAATTCTAAACGAAACGGTTGTGCCTTGATTTTTCTTGCTTTGAATGTTCAAGCCGCTGCCGAAGGTTTGCATAAGTCGATGATTTGTATTGTACAGTCCGATGCCGCCCTTTCTCTGCCCGGGAGCATTCCATAGTTGGGCGACTTGGTCTGGTTCCATTCCAATCCCGTTATCCGCCAATTCAACGACAATGAAATCTTCCTGCCTTTCAATCTTTATCCGGATTGTACCACCTTTGACTCTGGTTACAATACCGTGCCGGACGGCATTTTCCAATATCGGTTGAATCGTTAAAGGGGGGATAAGTACGTTAATATTCCAGTCCACTTCCCATTCGATGTTCAATCGAGCTCCGTAACGTTCCTTTTCTACGTATAAATAGGCCTGTATAAGTTCAAGCTCCTGCTGGAGCGGTATCAGACGATTTTTATTTCGGTAATGAAAGCTGATTTGTAGATAGGTGCTAAATGAATCCACAAGCTTGCGCATACGATCAATGTCGATGTCGCTAAGTGCGACAATCGAATTCAACGTGTTGAACAAAAAATGAGGATGAATTTGTGCCTGCATATACGCGGCTTCCATGCTTAGACGATCATCAACAGAGTGTTTTAAAGTAATCAGCGAATGGATGCGGTATCTTAATTCCACCGGGTCGACTGGTTTTGTGACATAATCGTTAGCCCCAGACTCAAAGCCGGCATACACATCATTCGATTCACTTCGGGCCGTCAGTAGAAGTACGGGCAACTCAGAAGCATTGTAGCGCTCTCTTACAGCGCGTGTGAGTGCATAGCCAGACATTTCAGGCATCATTACGTCAGCGATGAGGAGATCCCAGGATTGCGTACCGAGGAGCTCAAGCGCTTCAATCGCTGAAACAACGCATCTTAGATGATACGACTCTGTAGATAGGATGCCGGCCAAAACTCTCAGGTTAATAGGGTCGTCATCAACAACCAGAATACTCACGGGATGTTCGGTCGACAGTGATCTTGTTTGCATCCTCACCGAGACAGGTCTTTGCTTGTAGTCGGCGCTGGCTGCAATTTCGTTTAAGGTATCTCTCCCGACAAGAGGAAGGAAAACCGACTGTATACTGTTTTCTACGTCCATATCGGCAGACGGAAGTGTGAATTCAAACGTCGTTCCTATATGTTTCTCCGATATAACGGTGAGCTCTCCGCCATGAAGTTCAACGAGCTCCTTGCTAATGCTCAGCCCAAGTCCGATCCCCCTGGCGTCATTTAATCCTTGCTCACCCTGTTCATATGGAAGAAATATACGCTTGATGGTTTCTTGATCCATTCCAATGCCCGTATCCGTTACTTGGATAGTTACTCCGCTTCCCTCAGGATAAGCGGTTACCGTAATTTCCCCATTCTCCGTGTATTTGATCGCATTATGAACCAAGTTCAGTACAATTTGAAACAGCCGCTTTTCATCTGCGTGAACGGCAGGGAGCGAATTGGGAATATCAGCTTTTAACTGTACAGATGAACCTTCCATCATAAATTTTAATAGATCAAACACTCCGTTTACGACAGATATGAAAGAAGTTCTACTCGGATACAGCTGAATTCGCTTCTCTTTAAGGTGAGTGATATCCAAGAGATCATTTAACAAATGGGACATCTGGTAACTGACCTTAACCAGAAGATCTAGGTCTTCATTACTCTGTTTACTGAGTGTTTCTTTCTCACGTTCTGCAAGGCTTATCGCAATATTCGTGATTCCATGCAGTGGTGTACGCAGTTCATGAGAGGTATTGGCAAGAAATCGATTTTTCATCTGATCCGCCAGCTGCAGCTTATCGTTTAATTCACTGATTCGTTGGTTGTTACGAACATACCGCTTAAACCAATAGGCAGAAAACCCGATAATGGCCGCAAGTACATCGATTGGATAATAAACAGCAGGAAGTGCCGTATATCTACTAATAGCTCCCCAGATTGAGCTGGCCAACACGCCGCTGGCCGACAGGAGTAAGAAAATAGAATCTTCCTTGTTCTTTATAACCATTTGAATAAAGAGAAAAAGGGACGTTATCATCGGCAGTAAGTAAAAAACACTAAACACTTTGTACTCTACAATAAAATGAACCCATTGCACCGGTATGATAAAGATCAGAACGGTATACAACGCCAAAAGCACACTGAATGCGGTAAATAAGCCACTGTGTTTGGGAGAGGCAAAACGTCGACTCATTTTCAAGATAAAATAGGAAAGCCATGAATAAGAAAGTACGGATACTTTAACTTCCCATGTATAGTTTAATGGGAACACCTTCAGCAGAAGGGTATCGTTTGATGCTGCTACGGTTAAAGCAGCAGAGACAAGCAGCAGAAAAAAGTCAAGCAGGGACCACTGCCTCGGGTTGAATGAGTATATAATACAGCAATATAATCCGTGCAATATAAGGATGACAATCATGATGAGCTGGAAATCAACGGATGCCCCGTTTTCTTTCTGGATCGCCAAGTGGGACCCCAACTTGATCGGCTTAACGATTCCCCCAGCGTATGGGTGATCATAATTAGCCACTCGGATGAGTATATCCAGTTCATGGGTGTTTCGATCAGGCATATAATCGACGATAAACGAGCTTCGGTTTGGCAGGTAAGTCTGACCGGACTCACCAGTATTCCCCATGGATGCGATCGTTTCACCGTTGATATCCAAAGTGGCTGCAGATTGGATTTCTTGAACCCAGAGTGATATAGGGGCTGAGAGTGGACGATCCAGCAAAATGCGAAGCTGGTATGTTCCGAAGCCATATGAAGTTTTTGTTTCATCTCCCCATGCGTTTTTCCAGTCTCCCGGAACAGGCAAAAGGAGAGGCTTATCCGATTTCGCCATTTCGTGTTGTTTTGCAAACGTATCTGAATGGAAAATCCATTCTCCGTTGAGATTGATGGGTTTGGAACCCAATAAATCCCAGTCCCTCAAATCGAGAATACCATTAGATACTTGCGGCTGATCTGTTGGAGGGGCATAAGTCACAAGCCAATGCCAACGGATCCCAAGGAGTAACGACAAAAAAACAATAAATGTAACAACATACTGAATTAGCTTAGAAATTTGAGTTTTATCGAGTAGGGTTCTCACGTTCACGTTCCTTTAATAAATTCTTACTTTCCAATATAAGCAATATGGAAACGTCAGTACAGCCGTATATTGGTAATTTTAGAAGAGACAGAACTTTTACCTATGGAATCGTATGAATGATTCTAGCCTAATTGATCCAAATCTGAATGTTTAAATCATAGCGTAGCATATTGTAAGCAGGGCGGTAATACCTTAAATTTGATACATTATCACTGAAAAAAAGAAGTGATAGATCAAGTACATATTGTCGAGAGACAAGAACATAGTCCAATCGACGATTAGGCAAATATCTAATCATCATTTTAGCCGTTAATTCATTAAGCTAACGGGCAGAATACTTTAATACATTTTTAATGAGATGATGTAACTAATACGGCAAAATCACGTTTATTGTTTTAGAGTTAGGGGGCTTGTGATGCATCATAAAAAGATATTTATTATATTTGTTACGGGATTTGTAGCTTTACTAGTGGTGCTCATTTATTTAACTCCTTTTGTAGGAAAACTCGTAGCAAATACAAGATTTGAAGGATACGCTACGAGCGTAGGTATTAGAATTACAAAGAAATCGCCACCTCTTCCCAGTGTTACTTCGGGGCAAACCCAAATTCCAGTTATCCAGAGTAGTTATTGTTGGAGCAATTTAGGATGTGCAGATTATGCAGGGGGAAGAACAATGTTACAAGGGGTTACTCCTACTGTTATAACTCCTGAAGGAGACATTGCAGTTTCTTTTGCTTATAAACCGGCACCTAAACGTTTGAACATTCAGCAATTTTTCGACGATAAAACATTACAAATTCCTTTGAAAAATGACTCTTTTAATGCACCAAATGAACAAGGTACGTATTACTACGAGATTTCAGCCTTCTGGACAACCGATGATGGGAAATTTTCGCTGGGGGATACATCAGCAGTTTTTGTTATTGAAGTTAGATGATTAAACTAACGGGAAACGATAGCTCAATAAAAAACCAACAAAGCAGCTGACCAACGTGATCAGCTGCTTTTGTTCAACTACGGGTAAGATAGTTGAAGATTATTCGCGGTGAAACTTATCTCAAGTAGCGCGAACCATATTATTGCGATTTCACTACTAGGTTTGGTTCTTCCAAACCTAAAATATCCACAACAGTAGCTCCATCTCCTCTGTACAATGAGGAAGTAATCTGAAAGAAAAATGCTCAGTACCTTTTTTAGCTACAGGGATAATGGTCACAGACGTACAACCGTCGTCATGGACATACAGATATAGCACTGCTATAATGGACGTATGAACACATATGATAAAATATTGGCAGCTGCTCTTAAGGTACTCGAAGAGGAGGGCGGAGCCCAATTTTCGACGCGAGCTGTAACTTCGATCGCGCAGGTTACGGCTCCTACACTCTACCACCATTTCGGTAATGCCGATGGACTCCTGAGTGCAGCTATAGTGGAAGCGTTCAAGCAGTTATTTGAAAGCAAAATTGCCGCAGTGGAGTCCCCTATTCCAGAGATGGCACTTCGTCAGGGGTGGGATGACTATGTTCGCTTCGCGGCAGCCCGTCCTCGGATTTATGCGGCAATGATGGGGCGGTTACTCGAGGGCGCCCATATCGAGGCGGCAGATCAGTCGTACCAAGCACTGGTGCAAAATGTTCAAAGAGTTGCCGCCGAAGGAAAACTAGCTGTTTCAGCCGAAGCTGCGGCAGATCTGGTCTGGGCTTCTGCCAATACGGCCTCTTGGCTGTATGTGACGTCCCGAATTCGCAAGGTACCTCCCCCCCAGCCCGACGTCGTTGATCTCATTCGGGAAAGCGTAATGCAGATCATTTTGATCCAAAAGCCGGACGCCGGTTCAAAATGAGGGATCGATGACAGAGCCTGGAGACTCCAGACAAAGCCCCAATGTGGGCTTTGTTTTGTTTCATGGTAAAGATGAAGGACCACAAATCGTGGCACATAAGAGATCGCCTATCCAAGCAGGATGGCGATCTTTTTCATTTTCAGAGGAATTCGATGATCTCATTCCTCACGCCACGGTATCTCGTGAGCGTCGAAGTAAATCACGCTGCCCCCGCCATAAATGATGTTCAGGTCGCATGAGGACAACACTATACAAAAATATATAGCACCGCTATAGACAGTTTTGTATAGCGGTGCTATAATGGGCGTATAACAGTGCTATACAGTGATTCATAACTAATCAAACTCAGGAGGTTTACAATGCCATATAAAACTCAAGAATTGGTTGTCGTCACAGGTACTTCAAGTGGAATCGGCAGGGCTACCGCGGAGCAGCTCGCCGCTGAAGGATTTCATGTTTTGGCAGGGGTTCGTCGTCAGGAAGACGCCGACAAAATCAGACGCAAAAATATCGAGCCAGTAATCGTTGATGTTACCAATATAGACACACTAAGGGAGCTGGCCGAACGAGTGGAGCAAGATCCGCTAGGTCGCCCTTTGCGCGCCGTGGTCAACAATGCCGGCATAGCCGTTAATGCACCTCTAGAGATGGTTCCGCTCAATGAATTTCGCCGTCAGATCGAAGTCAGCGTGATCGGGCAGGTCGCGGTTATTCAGGCGCTTACTCCGGCCTTGCTGAATAGCGGCGGACGCATAGTCAATATCGGATCCGTTGGCGGCAAAATCTCTATGCCCGGTTTCGGAATTTATTCGGCTGCAAAGTACGCGATGGAAGCGATCAATGACAGTCTCCGCAGAGAGATGTCCTCGTTCGGACTCAAGGTCATCATGATTACTCCGGGTGGTGTCAGCACCAGCCTATCGGAGAAAGGGGTTACGACAGCCGATCGACTGTCCAAGTTGATGACGCCCGATCAGCACAGACGCCATGATCGTCTTTTTGATGCCGTGAAGGCTCAGGCTGAATCGTGGGCAGCGGTCGGAATCCCTCCTAAGAAAGTGGCAGATGTGGTTTCACGAGCCATCCACGCAAGTAAGCCACGCACCCGCTATACGGTCGGTCGCGATTCGGCACTGCTGACCCGACTGGTCCGTATTCTCCCAGACAAAGTCCTCGACCGGATGCTCCGCAGCCAGATGAAACTGCAGTAAAGGAAGAATGAAATATGCCACAAAACAAGTTTGAACATGCCATTATTGTAGGTGGATCTTTAGGTGGTCTAATGATGGGGTTTGCGTTATCTCGTTCTGGTTATACAGTTACCATTCTTGAACGTGCAGATTCATCCTTAAGAAATGGTGCTTTTATTCGTCTGCAAACAAAGCCTTATAGTAATAGTAAAATTGAACGAGAATTAAGACACTTGGCATCCAATGGTAACAACAATGTTGAAGCCTGGTCAGCCATTCAAGAACGTTTGCGCAATGCGGTTGCTAAAGAACCTGGTATTACCCTTCTGCACCATACACGTATTGTTAGTGTTGGGCAAAATGAATCATCTGCTTGGGCTACCAGTGAAGAGGAGCAGACCTTTAAAGGTGACTTTTTGATTGGCGCAGATGGATATCGCAGTATTGTCCGCCGCTATTTAAGCCCTGACAAACCATTTGCAGATTATGCTGGCTATTTGGTTTGGGTAGGGAAGGTGGACGAAGAACTGCTGCCAAAGAAAGACTGGAAAAAACGGCAACTTTCGAGCGCTTATTTCAACGATAGTGCTGCCGGTACATTGACAACTGCAGTGATGCCAGGGATAAAAGGGGGAATCAATCCTGGCCAGCGATGGATTGGCTTTTGCTGGTTTGATCATTCACATAATCATTTGCTGTCTGAATTAGGTGTATTAAAGGGCGGGATTGCCCAGCATTCCTTATACGGTGAAGCAATTCCGGATTCGCTACTAGAAGAACTATCACAAACCAGCCAAGCAAATTGGAATAAAGAAGATGATGCAATTTTGCAAATCGCGATTAAGGACCGCAGTTTAATCGGGGCACCTGTTAATGAATACATCCCTAATATATTGTCAAAAGGAAGAATAGCCATGATCGGCGATGCAGCTCATACCATGTCACCAATGACTGGCGCAGGCTTTAATGACTCACTTGATGATACAGTTGCCATTATGGACTCCATTAAACAGTATCCGAATTCGATAACACAAGCTTTGGGTGAATACCAAACACGTCGTTTAGATGTGGTTCGTCAAGATGTTCTTGGGGGCCAAGGCTTTAATCGTTCTTTTGGACGATTTTAACAGCATTTAACTAAGCCATTAATACACTGGAATTTCAAGCATAAACGGCGAATCCCCCATTTGAGAAAACGGTAAAGCAAAAAAATACGAAGTGTTTATAACTTAGGAGGAATTAGTATGAACGATACAAAGAACCCTTACGTTACTGTACTCTGGGAGGCGAGAGCTAAGGCAGGGAGAGAAGCCGAGATGAAGGCATTCATGACTGCTGCTGTCACCCCGTCGCGCAACGACCTTGGCAACATTGACTACGAGGCTCACGAGGTAGAAGGCCAGCCTGGTACATTCATCATCTACGAGCGCTGGGAAAACCGGGATGCCCTCAATCGGCACCTGAGCGCCCCCCGGATGCAGGAACTGGTGCCCCAGCTCTTAGAACTGATGGAGGGATCCATTGAGGAAGGGATTCGACTCCTGCAGCCGTTCCGCCCAGCGCAGTAAAACGCAGTACCGAGCGGAACTCATTAAGTTCTGCCGGAAAGCGTGAGAGGTATTTTCGTGAGCGGTTAAAGACTTTAGTGGAGGAGGCAAAACGTTGGCAACGATTGATGATTTTGCAGCACTAGATATTCGTGTCGGTACGATTAAGGAAGCGGAGTTTTTTGAAGAAGCTAAGATCCCTGCGATAAAGCTTAAGATTGATTTTGGACCGGAGATCGGGATGAAATCCTCAAGTGCACAAATAACTAAGCGTTACAAGGTTGAGGAAATTATAGGAAGGCAAATTATAGGAATCGTCAATTTTCCTCCTCGGCGTATTGCCGGATTCAAATCGGATGTATTAGTTTTGGGAGGAGTCCCTGAAAAAGGAGATGTTATTCTACTAAAGCCGGATACTGAAATAGCCAATGGCACTCCTATTGCGTAAAAATAAGGCTCTAAAAACGGCTCAACCTTAAAATCAGTGCTTGACGATTAGAGCAACAGGCGGTGCTATTTGCATTTCCAGAAGAATGCCGTTTTTGTAGCGGTTACGATTGTAGCCCAACAAGATGCTCAGACGTTTTCTGCTCTCACCATTTAGTGCATCCGCTGGAGGATTTAGCAAAAGATGTTGCCATTTCAAATGAGCTTTCGCCCATGATAATAGCGAATGCAGAACGTTTTTCGCACTGCCTGGCAGATCTCATTTATGGATCTGCCGCCATTCTACTATCAGGCAAGTTAGTTCAATCGTATCGAGAGTACCTCAAAATTGTTATTTGCCCATCAATTCGCTAAACTAACGGGCAGATTAGTGGAAAATACATTCAAATGAAATTACATACATACTAGTTGAATAGGAAAATATATATCCTGAATAAGGATATTTTTGACAATTATTAATCGCGAATGTCATGGAAAAGTGAGATAGTCAGAACTATTGTTGATAAGACACCTGCTGCAACAAAAGTATTATTCTCCTTTTATTATTCTCCTTTTATTATTCTCTTTGTTTTCTTCTGAAGATTTAATAATTTCTTGTGATAACACACTCCATATGACAATAGAGACGAAAGCCACGATTACAATCCACATATTATCACTTCCTGCTTAATACACAGAGCACTCCATACTTAATTTTTTGAAAGTAGAAAAACTATATCATAGGTTTCATATTCCAAATTAAATTTCATGTTTTCTTCATTTTTTGTCCATATGGATTCATTACGCTGATGGAGGATTTATTAGTATTTGCATACTAACGGACAGGATAGTTCCAATTTAATCCGTTAGCCATCTTAGATCCATAGATTAATCTCCCCCAGGTGAGGAGATGTAATTTAACAGGGTATTTCCTGAAAGGGAATTTATGGTACATTAAAAGTGGTTAAAATTTGAATTGTAGGAGACATGGTTAGTATGGAACATTTAGTAAAACCACCGAAAGCTGCTGTTTTTGGAGCTGCAAACGGGGTAATGTTCATGACTTTTTTTGGAGCGCTTTGGTCTGCAATTGGTATTATTGGTTCAAATAAACTGGGAGCTCCTTGGCTGCTTGTTCTTTCAGGTATTGTGACATTAACATTGCTAATCGGAGCTATTTCACTATTTGGGAAAGCACGTAACATGAACAATGTCACTGCAGAGAAAGAGAGGGAAAAGTGGAATAAAATTAATCGGAAATTCGGTATGATCTTTAGTTTAGAAGGTCTGGCAATATTGATTGCAAGTGTGCTTTGTAACTTATTCGATCACTTTGAAGTCTTTTTCCCGATCATGGCTATCATTGTTGGTATTCATTTTTTTCCTTTAGCTCGATTGTTTCGACAGAATTTTTATTATGGTACAGGTATAGTGCTCAGTATTCTAGGCATCATTTCTTTGTTTATACCACTGAATACCACTTTTGGCGATGTATCTCTAATTGCGAGGTCTACTTTTATCGGTTTCGGTTCTGCTTTGACGCTGTGGGTGACAGGTATCAGGATCTGGATAACCACGCTCAAGCAATTGAAGAATTAGAATAAGGATTTGCTCTACTGGATCAATTCTTTTCATGGAGTCCGCGAGACTCTTTCAGGGTACTTATCAAAATCCAAATCACAACGATTTCCATTCAATCAAAAGGGAATATTGCATAGAGCTTATTTGGCTAGAAGCTTTGGTTAAAAATCCAAATCTCGTCGTACCTGCCCCTGTAAGAAATCTTCAAGGTGATAGAGTGGTCTTGGACACCGATGCAGTAGATGTCAATATTGAGCAACTATCGTCTGATTGAGGAATTGATCAGATAATTACATTCGTATACAGACTGAAGCGATATCACAATTGGTAAACATTAGTTACGTACCAACCACCTAATCAATTAGGTGGTTTTTCTTTTGAATCTTCAATAAAAGATGGAATATTAATTTTAATAAAGACGGCTGGCAATAAATAGTTTTCCTTTTGTTGAGGTAATCGGTAGGATACTTTAATGCTAATCTGGATGTTTAGCATATTTATTGTACTAATGAATACCACGATGTTTTATGTAGCTATTCCTGGGATTACTGAAAGAACTTCAACACTCGTTTGTGGAGAAAAGACTGAATAAGAACAATGGCAGCAAGGAAGGTGCTCGTGCAAGGTTGTAATCATATAAATTTCAGTTGGAAATGATGATTTCACCCTGATGTAATGATTTGTAAAATAAGGATATTGAATAGAACAAGGAGAGGTTCCCATGACAAAACCAGATGTACCGCTTTATCCACAGACACCAGGGTATAGCCATAAAATCAATGATCCATTCTGGTCACATTATATAGAACTGGTCCGCAACGTGGTTGTTCCCTACCAATGGGAAGCGCTCAATGACCGTATCGAAGGAGCTGAACCAAGCCGGGCCATTCGGAATTTCCGCATCGCTGCAGGGGAAGAAGAGGGCGTTCATTATGGGATGGTATTTCAGGACAGCGATGTTGCAAAATGGATTGAAGCAGCAGCGTACCTGCTCTCTGCGAAGCCCGATCCGGAACTGGAAGTCCTCGTGGACTCCGTTGTTGAGACCATAGCACAGGCGCAGCAAGCTGATGGTTACTTGAACACCTACTTTACCTTGCGTGAACCTGGAGCGCGATGGACAAACCTCGCCGAATGCCATGAACTTTACTGTGCAGGACATATGATTGAGGCTGGTGTGGCGTACTATCATGCCACTGGCAAGCGCATGCTTCTGGATGTGGTTATTCGTCTGGCAGATCATATAGGCACCGTGTTTGGTACAGAGCCGGGACAATTGCCTGGTTATGATGGGCATCAGGAGATTGAACTTGCACTCTTTAAGCTGTATGAGACGACAAAGGAAGAGAAATATCTCGAACTAAGCCGTTATTTTCTGGATCAGCGGGGAGCGAGTCCGCATTTTTTTGTAGAGGAATGGGAACAAAGGGGCCGTACCGTACATTTTGGCGAGTTGGACATGGTGCATAAGCACAGCTACTCCCAGTCTCATCTCCCCATTAGGGAGCAGTCGACAGCTGAAGGCCATGCGGTTCGATTGGTGTACATGTGTGCGGCTATGGCAGATGTAGCTGCAAAGACGGGGGAAACATCACTGAAAGAAGCCTGTGAACGATTGTGGTGCAACACCGTGAGCAAGCGAATGTACATTACGGGAAGCATTGGCTCATCAGCAAAAGAAGAAGCATTTACAGGCGATTATGACCTGCCGGGAGATACGGCCTACGCAGAGACTTGTGCCTCGATTGGCCTGATCTTTTGGGCGAAGCGCATGCTTCAGATGAAGCCGGATAGCCGGTATGCGGACGTTATGGAGCGGGCTCTGTACAATACGGTGATTAGTGGAATGTCCTTGGATGGTCAACGCTTCTTCTATGTGAATCCGCTTGAAGTCGATCCGGAGATTCAACGTGTGAATCCTAATTATGCCCACGTGCGAACACGTAGGCAAGGGTGGTTTGGCTGTGCCTGCTGTCCGCCGAACATTGCACGATTACTGGCCTCATTGGATCAATACGTGTATACCCCAGTTGTGGAACAGGCTACGTTGTATGTGCAATTGTATATCGGCGGGGAAGGGGAATTCACACTGAAGGATAGAAAAGCAGCGCTAACTATGGCGTCTGACTATATCTCCACCGGAGAAGTGAAGCTGATCGTTCGGCCTGATTCCCTAGAGGGTATGGAGTTTACGATAGCTCTGAGAAAGCCGGACTGGTGCGAAATTCCCGAGCTGTGGATTAATGGGGAGAAGAAAGAACAGGATGGGTTTACTTTTGAATGCGGTTACATGAAGGTGACCCGTACGTGGAAAGCCGGTGATGAAATCAGGCTTCGCTTCCCTATGGAGTTGCTGCGGATGAAAGGACATGATCACATCAGAGCCACTTTCGGAAAAGTAGCCATACAGCGGGGACCGTTTATGTACTGTCTCGAAGAAGTCGACAATGGCCGAGGATTGCATCGCATTCAGCTGCCCCGGGACGCCCAGTTTCATATCGGTAGCGGGGATCAGATGCCTCTGGGGGTTCCGGCATTTACAACCATTGGGCAGCGAATAGTATCCTATGATGACTGGGGAACACAACTGTACCGCAGTGATGTTCACTGGGATGCCCAGCCTGCCAATCTTCGCTTCATTCCCTACTTCACTTGGGCCAATCGGGATGAAGGAGAAATGAGCGTTTGGATTCGGGAGTGCGAATAAGGGGATGACTACGAGGAATTTACCGTTCGAGGAACAGTAAAGCTGGCCACAGTAGATTACCAGTACTGCGGAACAGGAACCAGAAGCAGGGCAAGGTGAAGCTTAGGTTGAAAGGTACTTATTCATATAGGATAGACAAAAAAGGGAAAGCGTCCGATAGACCCAGAAGGCGTGTTACGGGATAACGCGATCTCTGGGGATCGGACGTTTTTTAATGTTCAGGGTATCCGTTCTGAATGAGTTGGTTTATTTTCTCTATTGGTGAACTTGCTGCGGAAGTTGGAAGGAGAGATGCCCTCTTTTTTGGAGAAACAGGAAGAGAAATAGGATACATGATTGAAGCCGATCTCTTCGGCGATACGAGCAACGGACCAGGCGGTTTGCAGCAGCAGCTTTTTGGCCTGTTCGATTCTGTAATGCAGCAGATATTCCATGGGTGTCATGCCATACACTTTCAGCATGCTGCGAGCGAGATAGTTTGGATGATAGTTGAGTTCCTTTTGCAGCAATGGATTGGAGATCGGTAGAGGGTAATTGTGGCGGATGTAGAGTTCAATTTTCTCGGCAATCCGAATGGCGGCAACGTCGGACAGTGAGGACAGCCCAAGGTCCAGATGCTGCATAAATTGCTGGAAAGTCGCCTGTCGTTTCCAGTTGCGCATGGACTGAGGCTCCTGATCAAGTTGAGAGAAATGCTCCAGCAGTTCCATGTCTTTGGTTGCAATGTGTATATGTTTGGGGATGAAGATGGAACAGACATCACAGTGGTTCAGATACGCGCTTACCTTATGTGTCTCGATTAGTTCGGCCTGATTGGCGAGGCATTCGTCCATGTTCGCAGACTCTCTCCAGCTGCCATAGGTTTGAAAATGAATCCAGATCATTTCCGTTTCCGCCTTACAGGCAGCGCTGCCGTAATGGTGTCCATCCGGCTTAAGGATCAATGCTTCTCCGTGCTTTAGAAGCCATTCTGTCCCGTTCTCGCTAATAGCGAGTGAACCACGTGTAACAACAATCAGGTCGAAGACACCGATGTCACTACGGCTGATGTGGTATTCACCGGCTTCGTAATAAGCACGTCCGCAATCAATAAAATAGGGAATGGGCGGGGTGATGAAATGTAGGATGGGCGAGTCCAAACCGGCACCTCCGAACAGGTTGAAATATTTAAAATTCATGTTGGCATCGAGCATTTATTTTTTATGATACAACAAGTAACATACTAAATAAAGCGCTTACGAAATTGGCAAGGGACAATTGCCATCTTGCAGGCCATGAACAGCTGGAAAAACTTTCTTTGGCCGCTCATTGTGCTGCGGACAACGGAGCAATTTACCTTGCCGATTGGGCTGGCTTCCTTCGTATCCCCACTGGGCAATCATTATGAGGAACTGATCTCAGGAGCCGTGCTTGCCATTGTACCCATCTTGATTCTGTTTCTGTTCTTTCAGCGCTACTTTATCTCAGGTCTCACGGTTGGCGGGGTGAAAGGTTAAAGTAAACTTCCTCTATATGACGAAATGGTTGCCCCAAGCTTCATTCATGTTTTTTGCCTCTGTCCTCGAACTAGGAGGTGGGGCATTCAATGATCATCTGAAGGGATGCTAAACGATGGTGGAGTAACGGTTACAGGATTCGATTATCCTAACAAACTACTTAGAGATTCTACTTTAAACGAAAGCATGAACGTCATTTTCAATTGATCGGTCAAAGGTATTTTGTAGAAGAGCTATACTTACCGGTTTAAGAGAATTAATCCCCTAATTGATATGATCACATGTATACAGGAGGTTATAATGACAATGATTTCGAAGAAGTGGAAGCCACTGATGATCGCGCTGCTGCTGACTTTTCCAAGTCTGCCGTTGCAGGTTAGCGCTTTGCCTGAGGTTGCGCCGTCTGCAGTAAAGACCGGTATCTCCAATGCCAGCCTGTCGGCCAAAGTCGGCGATTTAGGCCAGATTGAAGAGCTCTACATCAACAACAATCCTGCCAATAAACAGGGGGAGCCGATCAATTTCGTCCTCCCTAACACGACGTCACCGCAGAATGGTACCCAGCACCAGTGGATGGGTGAAATGATCTTCTCTTACCGTGTGGGTGCCGATGGACAATTCCCTGACAACAGGGAGGGCTTTGTAGAAGTTGATACCAATAAAACATTGGCTGCCGGGGGATCCACACAATATTCGACCATTAATCCTGATAACCCCTACATTAACAAGACAGCATCAGCAGACGGCAAGAAGGTAGAAGTCAACTTTATTGGACAGGACCTGAACTCTACAGACCAGCGGGTAATGAAGGGCTTCGATGTGAAATCCGTTTTTGATATGGAGACTAATGACGGTTCAATGCTTTGGGAAATTACGCTGAAGAACAAGAGCAATCAATATATTGAATTCGGGGATATCGGCTTGCCGATGCCTTGGAATAACAAATACCAGACCTTATCCGATACCTATGATGACCGTGTGACGGTGCATAATTTCGCAGGTGCTGACAGCGGGTACTCTTATGCTATCCGCACCAGTGGCGAGGGGAACTTTATGCTCTTCACCCCGGTACCGGAAAGCGGAGCTCGAATCGAGTATGTGGATTATTGGATGCATGAAGCGGGAGAGCGGCGTGCTGCAGATACCTTTAAGAACTGGACAGGGGACAGTGGCGGTTGGTATCCGGGGCTGAATGTGCTCTATATCCACTCCAAAGATATTCAAAAAACGGGACGCGGATACTTTACCGATGCTTCCAGCCTCGTCCTAGGACCGGATGAGTCCAAGACGTATAAGTTCAAATTCTCTGCCGTCCGTGGAGGCGACAATACGCCGCAGGAAAGCGCAAAAAGCCCAAATAACAGTTCGACCTCGATGGAGGATCGTGAAGCCAATCTCCGGTCCATCTTATATAAATCAGGCATGATTGATGCCGTAGCGGTGCCGGGCTTCCAGACAGCGATCAATATGCCTGTAAAGCTAGACCTGCACTATGACGACAGTATCGTTGATATACAGTCCATCGATATTCAGAATGTGGCAGAGAATGATCCGTTTGACGAAGCGCATATTCCGGATATCAAGCCTGGAAAGAGCAGAAAGGAAATGGTTGACAACTCGCGGAGCGGACGTGGACTCCCTGACGGGAACCCGGGTTACAACGAGTCGGTAGAGTTTGTAGAGACTACGATCGTCAATGGTGAACAGCATCATATCTATTCACTTCAGTTTGATTCGGTCGGCAACAACAGCGTGCGTATCGAATATAAGCTGAAGGACGGTAACGAATCGGTGGATAAATTCACACAATTTGAATTCAATGTTCTAGCCGAGCTGGATGCCATCTCGGATGCCCATTCCGAATTCATGGTTCAGCGAACACAGGATAAGAACCCGGAAAGTCCGACTTACGGTAACTATTTCGACTGGTATCTTTCAAGCGGCATCGATCTCAACATAAGTCATTGGGGAGATGACTGGAGCCATGACAACATCAACTTCATGACGATGAAGAACTATTTGGCCCCCAATCCCGATGAAATTCGCTCTATCGAGACATACCTGATCGACTTCATGTGGGAACGATACATGAAGAATACTCAGGATAGCTACATCGTTGCGAACTGGCTGAAAGATTCAGGAGCGTACACCGACAAAGATAAGCCTTATACACGTACGTTCTCCGAAATCATGGAAGCTACCGGATTCTTCAACATGTATCGGATTCAGAAGGCATATCCCAATCTGATCGAGTACCGGGAATCGCCTCAGTTTTATCTGGAGAAAGCTTATAACATCTACTATAAGCGTGTTTCCACCGGGGCCATCGGCTTCTATGGCGAGCAGCAAATCCCGGATATGATTGAAGCACTGAAGGAAGAGGGGATGCAGACCGAGTCAGCCAATCTGCAGAAGAAGTTCGCCCTCGACAAGGGACGGAATATGACGAGAGCCACTTATCCTTACGGCTCGGAATTTGAATATGATAATACTGGCGAAGAAGGGGCTTATGCAGCAGCGAAGGCGCTGCGCATGTACTATCCTGCAGACGCGCTTACAGGTGCAGCTGAGAGAAGTATGGAAATGGCCGACTGGAAAACACGTGCTATGCGCGGGATTCAACCTACATGGTTCCATTATTCCGTGCCCGTTTTCCGCGGCGGTGAAGGCTGGTGGAATTTCCAATATACTGCGTCTTTAGCAGGATACATTATGGATGACTGGCTAAGGTATGAGAATGATGGCAGATCGGTGGAGCAGAAGGCAACTGCGCAGCAGCGCAATTATGCCGCGAAGATTTCGAACTTTAACGCCGTCAATATGGGACAGATTTCGGCTAATTCAGTTGGCAGCACCTCCTGGAGATATTCGATGTATAAAGGAGGCACGGGTACTAAGGACGTATACGATGGCGGCTCACGCGTCATGAGTAACGGCTGGAATGATTTTTCGGGCGAATCGGAAGAAGGTCTCTATGGTTCCCTTCTCAGCATCAGCTCCGATATTGTTACAGATCCGATATTCGGGCTATTCGGTTATGGAGCGCTGGTGAGTGACGAAGGAGACAGCTACAACATTACGCCAAAAGACGGTTTCGGCAAGCGGATCAATCTGATCGATGAGAAAATCTATTTGGAGCTGGAAAGCGATAAAGTGGAAAGCGCGCAAATTCAAAAAGATGGTAAGGGTTTTACTCTCCAGCTCCTGAATCCCTCAGGGAAAGAGCATACTTCACGGATTTTGTTCGATGGAGTGGGGATGGAGAATGGATACTATTCCATGAAGCTGAATGGTGCAGCTGCCGGACAGTTCTATGTTCAGAATAATGAAGGCGTTGCCATGTTTCAGCTGGGTAGCGTGCAGCGTGCTGAATTGATTATTGAAAAGTCAGCCGGCGGTGAAAATGAAGCTCCGCAAATCACTGTAGATCTGGCGACACAACATCCACAGGCGTTACTTCCATTTATGCTGAATGGGATTGTAACCGATGATGGCGCGCCGGAAGGAACTCTGTCTTATCAATGGGAAGTGGTCAGCGCCCCGGAAGGCGGCAAGCTAACCTTTACTCATCCGAAAGCAAGCATTACACAGGCTACGGGTACCAAAGCAGGCTCTTATACGGTTAAGCTTAGCGCAAGTGATGGACAACTGACTGGATCCAGCCAGTTAATCTTCGAACTGGCTTCTCCGCCGGATAAACAGCCTCCATCAATTGGCCAAGTGACCGCGGTTCAGGATGTTGCCAATAACAGTATCGTAGTATTGTCCGGGGAGGCCATTCCTGACCCTGTGCATAGCGAGGCAGAAGAACCCCAGTTGAAGTACTCTTGGACCGTCAAGCAAAAGCCTGAAGGTTCAGCCGACATTTCATTTGTTGATGGTGACAAAGCAGCGGCCTATGCGCGTGTAAGCATGGCAGGCACCTACTCGTTTACGTTCAGTGCGGCAGACGGAGACAAGAAGGCCAGTAAGGATGTAACGATAGAGATCAAGGAAGATACAGTTGATGTTTACCGGGCACTCAGCGTAGTGACCAAAAAGGATACTGAACCAGAACTCCCCAGACAAATCTATATTCTGTCAGAGGACGGGTATCTTGAGCAGGAAATCGCTTGGGATGCTATTGATCCGGACCGCTATGCTAGTGCAGGCCAATTTGAAGCCAGGGGAAACGTCATTGGTAGTGTACTGGAGGTTCGGGCTACCGTATATGTCGTGAATACAGGACTGCAGAATGCAGCGCTGACGGCCAAAGCGTCCGCTAGCTTCTCTGGTGGCGACGGATATCCGGAAGCAATGAATAACGGCATTGAACCTAAGAGCTCTTCAGATTTCTCGCCGAACCGCGGTGCAACCAACAGTGCATGGCATAACTGGGGTAGAGAAGGAGATCCGGCATGGGTGACGTATGAATGGGATCAGCCATTCCTGGCTTCTTCCATGGATGTATATGTTTTTCAGGACAACGGCGGGAACTTCCGACCGAAGGATATGCAGCTTATGCTTCGCGGCGAAGATGGGAAATGGTACACCCCGCGGGCCATAAAGGGACTTGGCAATGAGCTTAATCGTTACAATACAACGACCTTTGAGCCTGCATATATCACAGGTGTCCGTATGGACATGAAGCCTTCGGTTAATGGCTCCGGTATTCTGGAGTGGAAGGTAAACGGCTATACCGGGGCGGTAGATAAGTCGGAACTGATCAAGGTCTATAATTATGTAAATACATTAAATGCCTTGAACTTTGCAGATCCTGGCCTTGCGCCAATTGAAGCGGCGAAGGCAGAAGCTTCTGCTGTGATCAAGAATATGAATGCCACAGACGGAGAAATAACCCTGGCGCTTGAGAAGCTGCTGACGGATTTGCGTCTACTCAATCCGAGAGACGGCAATATGGCCTTCCTCGCAAATGCTTCTTCCAGCTACACCTCCCCTTGGGAGAGTCTGGCGGCAGTGAATGACGGAAAGAAAGATGGCAACAACATCCCCCATTGGGGAACCTGGGGCCATGAAGGCGCAGAGGAGTGGGTGCAATATGAATGGCCGCAGGGTGCCTCTATCCGGAGTTCGAATCTGGTGATGTGGTCAGATGCCGGCGGGATCAAGCCTCCTACCCAAATGGTGTATTCCTACATCCCGGCGGATAGCGCTACTGATGAATGGGTAACAGCGGGAACGGTTACGGAAGGAATCAAAGTAGTTGAACATTCACCGGCAGAATCCTTCAATCCGTACACGTTTGATCCGGTGCTGAATGTAAAGGCAGTGCGGGTGACCCTGACCAAGCAATCACAGGCAGGCGATACCGGTGTCGGCCTATGGGAATGGGAAGTTCTCCGGGTAGGATCCACTCAAGATCGCGAGGCTCCAGTAACACCGGCCGGGGTGGCACCGTCCGTTCTCCATGGAGATGACGGCAAACTGATTGGTGTGACAACAGAAATGGAGTATAAGAAGGAAGGCGAAGAAGAATATACAGCAATTGCAGGAACTGAGGTTACAGGTCTCACCACCGGTAAATATTATGTCCGGTATATGAAGACCGGTTCGCTGAGTGCCAGCCTGGATAAGGAAGTCGTTATACCGGAAAGGCAGACACAGGAGCAGGCTGCACCAGATGCGAGTGGGTGGGTAATCTCACACGCCAATTCGGATACCGACATAAAAGGCAAAATTGAGGGTTTGAATGATACGATGGAATACCGGAAGCTGGGCGAAGAGGATTACACGCCTGTTAAAGGTTCAAGTATTAGCGATCTGGAGCCTGGCAGCTATCAGATCCGGTATGCAGCGACAGATAGCCTAAAGGCAAGTCCGCCCGTAACCGTGGACATTCACAATGAAGCCAAGGAAGACAGAGAGGCACCAACAGCGGAAGGACTCATCATTACACCGCCTACAACAGCAGGCGGAAATGATGGCAGAATCGAAAATGTGACTGCCGATATGGAGTACCGGATGGTGGATCAAGGTGGTTTCATGACGGTCAGTGGAACCAGCATTGAAGGCCTGAAGGCTGGCAGCTATGAGCTCCGGTACGCCGGAACGGATATGAGCAATCCAAGCCCTGCGATCCTGATCGTTGTGCCTGACGGAACCAAGCAGGAGCAGAATCCGCCGTCCAGTGCAGAGGTCAAGGGTGTAAATGTCAGTGCTGCTGGGGCCAAGGATGGTAAGATCACTGGTGTAAGTCCTGTAATGGAATACCGACAAGAGGGAGGAGACGCTGGCAGCTGGAATGCGATCACAGGCACAGAGGTTACAGGTCTTGGTAACGGAATCTACGAAGTGAGATATAAAGAAACGGCAACTCATTATGCGAGCCAATCCCTTACTGTCGTTATCAGTAATCCAGTCATCAATCCGAAGCCTACGGAAACACCGCCGTCAACGAATGCACCTGTGTCAGTCACTGCACCTTCACCGACTCCTGAAAACATTAAAGTCGAAGGGAATTTGATTAAGATTTTGGCAACAAAGGCGGATAACAAAACCGGTATAGCTAAAGGAGCACCCATCCAGCAGGAAGATCTTAATAAGGCTCTGGAGCATGCAAAGGCGAATAGCAGCAATGTTAGAACGCTCTTGGTGGAAATAACAAAAGCAGAGGGAGCAAATGCCTATGCAGTTGAGCTTCCTGCAGCTGCACTAACCTCAGATCATGGCAACATCAAGATAGAGATTAATACGGAATTTGGTACCATTACCGTACCTTCTAATTTGCTGAAGCATGCATCAGGTGCCAAAAGTGTGGAACTGGCACTTAGCCGACTAGATACTGCAAAGCTTCATTCAGAAGTAAAGTCCGTAACAATCAGCAGACCTGTTATTGCATTAACTGTCCACTTAGATGGAGTAGAAACGGTAGCCTTGAATGCACCGGCTGAAATCAGACTGCCCTATGCTCCAGGTGTTGAAGAATTGACCAATTCGAGTTACCTTACAGTTTCGTATGTGGCTGTAAACAGTACGTTTGTTCAGCTACTGAATGGCAAATACGACAGTGCTCTACAAGCCATGGTTTTTCCAGTGACAAACACAGGTGAATATGCAGTTGTTTATACGAAGAAGTTCTTCAATGATGTCATCAAGGATTCGTGGTACGCACCAGCGGTTGAAATAATGGCGTCCAAAGGATTCATCGACGGGACATCAGCAACAAGCTTTAGTCCCGGCCAAAAGGTCACAAGAGGTGAGTATCTAGCCTGGTTGGTAAGGACACTGGATCTCACAGCAGAGTTCAACACCACCTTCAGTGATATTGAGCGAACAGACCTCTATTATGAGGAAATCGGAATTGCCAAAGCACTCGGGATCGCCTTGGGCTCATACGGCAGCTTCCATCCGGAAAAGGAAATTGCTAGACAAGATTTGGCTGTGCTGACCATGCGTGCCTTGCGTGCAGTGGGAAAAACCGAGCAGAACGGTACAGCTGAGGATCTCAAGAGATTCACAGATGCCGTAAATGTAGCAAAATACGCTGTTGATGACATGGCAGCAATGGTTAAAATGGGTTTCATAAACGGGCGAAGCAATGTCACCTTGAGTCCTGCTGGGACAACAACCAGAGCAGAAGCTGCTCAGGTTCTGTATAAGATTTTCTCACAGCTATAATAAAAGAAAGCGGCCCTGATCCTGTATGAAACAGAATCAGGGCCATTTTCATATTGGAAAGTTGGTCACAGGTGAAAGCCATTAAACAGGTTTTTCACTTAACTTATTTAAAAAATTGAAAATAAACAGCGTAGATACCCAGTAACGATCTTTTTTGTCCTGGAATTTAAACTTCAGCTACATTTCTTTATCGATTTATATCTAGGCTCACACAATTTCAAAACAAAAAAATAGAGAACACGAAAGTATAAAAAGAAGGCAACTGAACATGGAATAAGCAAGAAATTCACAGCGGATTGAACTATAATGGGCGTGTTTACAATACATTCGCTGGAGGAGAGCTGACATTGAGAACATTTCAAAACCCCGTAATTTCAGGATTTTACCCTGATCCATCAGTCATACGGGTGGGAGAGGATTATTATCTGGTAACTTCAAGCTTTGAATATTTCCCTGGTGTACCTCTGTTTCACAGTAAGGATATGGTCAACTGGCGTCAACTTGGCCACATCCTGGATCGTCCTTCTCAATTGAATCTGGATCATATTGCTCCATCTATGGGAATCTGGGCACCTACCATCCGATATCATAAAGGGATCTTTTATATGATTACAACTTACGTTGATAATGATAAACAACAGCATAATTTCTATGTTACGGCTACTGATCCTGCCGGAGACTGGTCAGACCCTGTTTGGTTGAAAGATGCTCCTGGTATTGATCCATCCCTGTTCTTCGATGATGGCCCCGTTTATTATTCAGGCAACCGAGTACCCCCAAGCGGGCAGGAATATCCGAAACACATGGACATCTGGTTGCAGGAAATCGATCTGAGTGAAGGAAAGCTCATTGGAGAAAAGTATAGTATTTGGCAGGGTGCACTTAAGGTCGCACATGCGCAGGAAGGTGCTCATATATACAAGATTGGCGAATGGTATTACGTAACGGTTGCAGAAGGAGGAACCGGGCACACCCATGCGATTACTATAGCAAGGAGCCGGAACGTCAAGGGGCCTTACGAGGGGTACAAAGCTAATCCTATTTTGACACACAGGCATCTTGGAAGAGAGTTTCCAATTGTAAACGTGGGCCACGGGGAACTGGTGGAGACTCAGAATGGGGAATGGTGGATGTTTTGTCTTGCTTCCCGAACCGCTGGAGGTTATTACCGTAATCTTGGTCGGGAGACATTTCTTGCACCTGTGATTTGGGAAAATGAGTGGCCAGTAGTTAGTCCTGGTAAAGGAATGCTGGAGTTTGAGACGGTTGCCCCGAACCTACCGGAACATAAGTGGGATCTCCCCTCTGTAAGAGAGGATTTTAATGGCACAGAACTATCTCCTGTTTGGAATTTTCTTCGTACACCCCGTGGAGAGTTCTGGAGTCTAACTGAACGTCCAGGATATCTGCGTATGAAACTGAAGTCGGAACAGCTGTCTGAACAAGCTAATCCCGCCTTTATTGGACGACGCCAACAGCATTTAAGTTTTAAAGCTGCGGTAAGTCTTGTATTTGAGCCCCAAGCTGATGGTGAAGTGGCTGGCTTAGTGCTGCTGCACAACGCGAACTTTCATTTCCGCTTTGTGTTAGCGCGTGAAGGAGATAAGTATATTCTTCGGCTGATTGAGCGTTTTAAGGGAGAAGAAAGAGAGCTTGGTTTAGAAATATGTAATGGAGGCAGAGTTCAGCTGAAAGTGGAAGCCCACCATCAGGATCATAGCTTCTACTTCAGAACAGAAGAGTCAGATGGGTGGAAGGTGTTCTGCATGAATGTAGATGGAAGGCTGTTAAGCACTGATCTGGCTGGCGGTTTTACGGGGACTTACATTGGACTGTACGCTAGCTCTCAGGGTACTCATAGTACAGCGGTTGCCGACTTTGAATGGTTTGATTATGAGGGCTTAACTTAGGGTTCTTGATTGGTTTGAAACAGGCTTGCCTCCCTGACGAAATTTGATTTCTTTTCGATAATGTGAAGGGTTGTAACCCGTAACCCTCTTGAAGGTTTTGTTGAAGTGGGACAGATACTCGAACCCGACAATTGAGGCAATTTCCTGGATTTTGCTGTTCGATTGGGTAATGAGTCGTTTGGCCTGTAAAATTCGAATATGCACGACATACTCACGAAAATGAAAGCCTGTCAGTCTGTAAAATATGCGGCTCAAGTAGGATGGGCTGATGAAGAATTGTCTAGCCGTTTCTTCCAAAGTCAGTGGTTTCTGATAATGCTCGCGAATGTAAGTAGCTACATCGGTAACCAGGTGGTGCAGTGGGTGCTTAGTTCTGTCACTCTGTGTGCGAGGTTCTATACGTTGAAGCAGAATCATTAATTCAGCAAATAAGGTAAGAACGCTTGTTTCATAAAAAGGCCGACATTCCTTACATTCCTCAAGCATACGTAGCAAGAGGGTTTCTGCTTCATTCTGCTCGCGCAGCATTAACCGAAAAAGATGAAAGCCGCGCTGATTAAACCATTGCCTATCATCTTGAAGCGGGGTGGGCAGCAGTGCTGGATTATAGTTAACTAGAATTCGTTCAAATTCAGCAATTTCGGAGCTTGCGGTAGCGTGCATCTCATCAGATTGAATAAGAATGAGCTCTCCTTTTTGAAGGGTGACCACTTGACTATCTACAAAATAAATGCGTTCACCTTCTCTAAGGTAATACAGTTCAATGAAGGGATGACTGTGGGCACGAGGCATAGATGTCATGCCGGCACGTTTCATATGCTGGATGCTGAATTGTTCGTTAGCCACATGAAATTTCGGGTGGGAAGCGTTTACAATTTCCATAGCTACTCCTTCTCACTTCGTAGTTATCACCATTATAGTTTATTTCCAAAGCAAGTTGAAAGGAGTAATGTATGTTGATTACCGTGTCTGCAGAAAAAGATGGAGATTTCACCCGTCTCCAGGCTGCCCTGGATTCGATCTCTCAGAAGGATTACTCGGATGTGACGATTCGAATCAAGCCGGGCGTCTATCGAGAGAAAATTGTCATACCATCTGATGCGCCACCCATTCTATTGCTCGGCGAAGATCCAGAAGCCACCATTATAAGCTGGTCGGATAATGCCCACACATTGGATGAAGACGGGAAACCACTGGGAACATTCCGCTCGGGGACGATGAATATATTTTCCAAACAATTTACAGCCGAGAATATAACGATCCAAAATGCATCTGGACCAGGGACGGGGCAGGCTGTGGCAGCTTTTGTCGATGGAGACCAAGCTGTCTTTCGCAGAGTGCGCTTTCTTGGAGATCAGGATACGTTATATACGGGGCAAGGGAAGCAATATTATAACGATTGTTATATTGAGGGTGATGTTGACTATATATTTGGTCCGGCAACAGCCCTTTTTGACCGATGTCATCTTCATAACAAAAGATCAAGAGGATACATTACGGCAGCCTCCACGCCGGAAGGTACGTCATTTGGTTATGTTTTTCTGGATTGCCGGATTACAAGTGGAGAAGGAGTTCGTGATATGTATCTTGGACGGCCTTGGCGTCCTTATGGGCATGTTGCCTTCCTGCGAACCGTTATGGATGGTTCCATTACAGGGGAAGGCTGGCATAATTGGGGGGCACCGGATAGAGAGAAAACTTGCCGCTATGAGGAATACGAAAGTAGTGGTGCAGGCGCCAATCCTTCGGAACGAGTTTCTTGGTCGCGGCAACTGACATCCACTGAGGCGAGTAAGTATCAGATTTTGACCATTCTGGGCGGCTGGCATCCCGAAGGTTACTGAGGAGCGTTACCATTGAATTGGATGACAGGAGGATCACGAATATGACCAAGATGCACGAGGAAGTTGTAAGCATTTCCAGGAAAATTGCGGATACTATTTTAGGGCAGTGTAATGAAAAGGGAGAGCATGATTACGTATTGAAACGGTGGGCTTATGTACCCGGAATGCTGCTGATGGCAATGATGCGCACTGGGATTCAGTTTAACGAGCCTGCATATGCCGCGTTTGTAGAGCGCCACATGGACACCTTTATTCGGGAGGACGGTTCCATTCGCACCTACTCACTCGAAGAATACAATCTGGATCAGATCAATCAGGGAAAGAATCTGTTCTGGTTGCTCCAAGAAACAGGAGATGAGCGGTACGCCAAGGCTTCTCATTTGCTCGCCGCACAGCTTCTTAGTCAACCTCGAACGTCTGAAGGCGGATTCTGGCACAAAAAGGTTTATCCGTTTCAAATTTGGCTGGATGGTCTGTATATGGCATCCCCCTTTTTGGCGGAATATGCTAAGGTATTTGGACGTCCCGAGCTACTGGACGAGGTGGCTCATCAATTATTGCTCATTGAGCGTAAAACACGTGATCCGCTGACCGGTCTGCTCTACCACGGATGGGACGAATCCCGCGAACAGGAATGGGCAGACAGCCGCACGGGCTTGTCATCACAATTCTGGAGTCGGGCAGTGGGCTGGTACATGATGTCACTTGTAGACTGTCTTGATCATTTTCCGGTAACTCATCCGAAGCGTGGGACCATAATTGGTATCTTCCATCGTTTGTCCCTTGCCCTTCTTCAGGTTCAGGATAAAGAAACCGGGCTGTGGTATCAAGTACTGGATAAAGCCAACCGGAAGGGCAATTACATAGAGGCGTCCGGTTCATGCATGTTTGTGTATTCTCTGGCAAAAGGGCTTGGGCGTGGTTATCTGGAGAAAGGATTTGAAGATGCGACGCTTAGGGGGTATCAGGGCATCGAAGAATATCTAACAGAAGAAGATGCGCATGGTATACATCTGAAGCAAATATGCCACGGAGCGGGACTAAGCAAGGAGAGAAATGGCTCCTATGACTATTATATTTCAGAAGAAGTAGTTGAAGATGTACCTATGGGATTGGCTCCCTTTTTACTTGCTTCCCTTGAAGTGGAACGTTACGTCAACAGGAGGGAACTATGATACCAGAGCAAAAAATACAGTTTAATTTTTCGTCCACTCCGAAGGAAGGATACGTGTCTATGATCCCGGGAGAGAACGATACCATTCCGCGATATGATCATGTCAGAGGATTTGGATTTGTAGATCAAACATGTGCTATGCCTCCGCGTCAGGTCCATCTCGATTCCATTGTTGCTGCACAGGAAGGATACTTAATTCGCGAGGCTGAATTTAGGGAAGACGATGGAGAGCCGGTTGAACATCATAACCGTTACGGCCTCTGTTTTCGAGTGAAGGTTCCTCCGGGTGCATACAATGTTCAAGTGAGAACAACCTCTGACCAGGCTGATATGGTGATTGCGATTTCCGGAATGAATACTCAAGCGCTTCTGCAAACCGAATTCTGGGATGCAGCCAAGCTGATTACTAACCAAACGCGCATTCAAATAGATGATAGGCAGTGGAGCTATAATTACGTCAATGGGCGAGAATATATAGATATTGAAATAGAACCGAAGCGACTCAACTGTATTGTAGGCATTTCAGAAATTGTAATAACGAGAATTCCTCAGAAAGATCGCCCGGAGCATCAGCTGCCCACTGTTTTTACTTTAGGTGACTCCACAGTTAAATCATATATTTTCGAAGAAGCACCGATGAGTGGATGGGGTCAAGTATTTGATAACTTGTTTGATCCGTTACAAGTTCGCGTGATCAACTATTCTATGGGAGGACGTTCCTTTAAAAGCGCTTATACGGAGGGGCGGTTTAATGATATTCTGATGACTGCTGCGCACAAGATTACGTCTTAATCCAGTTCGGTCATAATGACGAGTCGATGGATGAAAACAGACGTTTTGGCAGAGGATCTACTGAGTCGATGTATCGAACATATTTACAGGAGATTTATATTCCTGCTATACGAGCACGAGGAATGATACCAATTCTGGTTACCCCGATGTCCCGTGTAGATGCAGCAGCTAAGTCCAGACATATTTACACGAATTCATTTAACAATCGAAAGTTCCCCCAAGTCATGCGTGAGATGGCTGCAAAGCTTGGGGTAACGCTCATTGACCTAAATAAGGAAAGCCTGCGTTATTACAATGAGATCGGTGTGGAAGCAACCACCGCGATATTTATGTCCATTGAAGAAGGGGAAACACCGGCAGCTAAAGTTCTCTATTATATGTGGGTGTTAGCACATCCTATAAACATGGAGAACGATATTTCGTGTCTTAAGACTCTGAAATCATGATGATCATATTTCCTAATATTTCCTAATAAAGAGGCTTTCCCAATGGGAGAAGCCTCTTTTTGGGTTATCTGCATACTTTAAGGTTTGCTTTGAGCAGTTGTGGTATCACTCTTCTTGAAATCAGGTGCCTGAGCGCGATTTCGATATTCTCCGGGAGTCATACCGTTTAGTTGTTTGAAGCGCCGGATGAAGCTTGACACGTTGTAATACCCCACTTCCTCTGCTACGGATGATAGCGGTTTCATAGTTGTCATCAGCAAATGCTGAGCTTTTTTCATACGTAATTCGGTCACGTATTCAAGTGGAGTTTGTCCAGTCTGTTCCTTAAACAATTGACTAAGATTGGGTAAAGCCATACCAAATGACTCAGACATTCCCTGAAGAGAAAATTCACATTGGTCAAAATGCCCCTCAATATATTGGGTGATCAAGTCGATGGATCGCGATGTTGGCTCTTTTGAGGGCGTTTCCTTATTTTGATTTTTAAATGCGACGGACAAATCCTGACTGATGGAATGAATCAATTTCTCGAATTCATCGATCGTTTCCAGGCGCTCCAGTACAAATATATCGGGATATTGGGCTGAATGTTGCTCGCTCATCCCCAGTCCAGTCCACATATCATTAACGGAACGAATAACATCGTAGCAGAGACTACGGGCTATGATTAAAGGTACCTGTTTTTGTCGGATAAAATCAGTAATGTTCGAGAGAGAACTTTGGATTTTATCCATCCTGCTTTTGCGTACAGCCCGCTGCAGGCTCTCCATCTCGGAGTGGGGGTAGGATTCCTGATGATTAAAGTTCATTGGTATTTCGTCATACCGAATGACCCGGTTAACACCTTGAATAAATCGATAATCCATGGCTGTCTGTGCTTCAAGGTAGGAACGGGGACTATCCGAAACCAAGGTTCGGGTACCGACTCCAAGAGTGACCGTCCCGCCTAATAATGCACGCAATCGATCTTGGTATTGATCCCAACAGGCATGCGTGTCTTCAGTAAGAGAATCCTGAATGAGCAGGAGAAATACATAACGACCCGAGTCAAAATGCTCAATCCCAAAAATGGGATGGGGACCAGGATAGCTTCGTTCCATTTCCTGAATGGTATGATTATTCATGGAATGTACATACTCGGCAGTTTCGATGATGATAACCTGGGTTTGTGCCTCATCTGTCAGATCTACAAAGTTGGCATCATATTTAGCGATTTCCGAAAAGGATTCAATCTCTCCCTTTAACAGCGCGAAAACCATTTGTTTTTTGACAGCAGGGGAGTGATTTTTCACACGGTTATCGAGATCTTTATTTTGATTAGCCAGGCTGGTTAGCGTATAACGTACGGTTTCAAGTTCATTCAGTGATTTCATCTTGTGGGGGAATAGGCGATGACTTTCCTTACGCAACATATGGATTGGTCTATAATTGGAACGCATGCTTATATAAATGATCCCCCCTCCGACAATCAAAATCGCTATAATTCCGTAGGTCAGCCAGTTTTGGGCATGATTCACTTTATCCATTACGACATCAATCGGAAGCAAAGTTGCATATTTCCATCCAGACTGTTCGGATTGCATGAGAAAAAGATAGTAGTTGGTCCCCTCCAATGTGATTTCCTGATAAGGGGCGTGAGTACCTTCCGTTATGAGCTTCGAAAAGGCTAGACGGGTGGGGCTGCCTTCTTTTGCCACAGACGTAACGAGTTGATTGTTCTGGTCAAAGATCCACATGGATCCTTCAGCTTTTTCATAGGTGGACATTAACTGATGAATGGATTTCTCATTTATCAAATAGACTATGGTTCCATAGGGTTTAGCTTGATTTGGAAACATGGGTTGAATCATTCTCAGATAACGTTCATGCGATTTTTCATCATAACCTGGCGAGAGCAGGGAAGCTGTTCTGGATTCCTGTAAATCTGTAATCATGGTTGATGCAGACCAATCTTCAAATTGATAAATTTGTTTGGAGATCATTGGCAATGAATACACACCACTGCTTGTAAAAACAGCAGGGTCCGACTTGAAATATACCCAGATTTCGTGAATAAACGGGCTCATCCGTTGATAACGTTTTAACTCACGCGTAATTCCCCAAGCTTTATATCCCCATTGGTCTGAAATCCGGTAAGGGTACAGGCTGTTATCTTCAATCAGCATTTGCCTCGTTGTATCTTCGATTCTACTTAATTGCTCGTCCATGGATTCCCGCATGTTATCCAGCGTATTCAGATTGCCGGCGATCACTTCCTCCTCCAGTTGGTTCACAAAGAAACTATAGACCAGCACCGCAATCAGCGTGATGGGAAGCAGAAGAAGGATGATGTAGGACAACAGGTATTTTATGAAGATTTTATAGGGATGGTTGTCGTTCATCTCGTTCAAGCCCCCTTGAAAGTGTATTGGTTCACTTGTTCAATGCTTTGCAAATTTTCGTGGCGAAGCTCGTAGCGGGCGAGCATGTTAGTGACAAGCAAGGTGATTAGCATTATTTTAGATGATTCTATTCCATACATCTACCTTTTTTTCCTTTTTCATTCAGACTGGTGATGGCAATAATGGTTGACAGGCAAATATTTCGGCTGTAATTAAACCAATTAGCTTGATTATAGAAACTGAAAAGCCTTATTTAGGCGATATCAAATAAGCTGCTTATAAATAAAGCACATAAATTTTGTGCATTGTAAGCCTTTTCAAGACTATGATAAGGTCGTTTTGCACTAAAGGTTTGAGCGGATTGAGCAGGGAAACCTGCTTCAATTCAATTTGCAAGTTTCCCTTTGCTAAATAAAAAAGAAAGAGGAGAAGTGAATGAAATTAAGATCTGAATCCATGATGTGGTATGATGCTCCTGCTCGTAACTGGGAGGAAGCGCTGCCCATTGGGAACGGACGGCTAGGTGGAATGGTCTTCGGAAACATCAAGCAGGAACAGATCCAGTTTAATGAAGACTCGATATGGTCTGGTGGACCAAGAAATCGGAATAATCCGGATGCCAAGGAACATCTGTCCCACATACGGCAGCTCTTGTTCGAAGGCAAGTTAAATGAGGCCCATGCACTCGTGGAGGCGGCTCTTTCTGGTACGCCCTGCAGCCAAAGGCACTATATGACAGCCGGTGACTTGATGATTCGTATGAATCATCCTGTAGACCAAGTGGAGTCCGCAGATTACAGGCGAGAACTAAATCTGGAGGAAGCGATCGTTTTAACGGAATATGTTTATGAAGGCGTCAGGTTCCGCAGAGAAATATTTTGCAGCTACCCTGCGCAGGTCATGGTGATTCGGCTAGAAGCGGATCGTCCGGGGACTTTGAGCTTCACGGCAAGGTTTGAACGTAAAAAGGGTCGACATATGGAACTGTCCTATCGGAGAGGTGAAGATACCATCGTTATGTCCAATCCATGTGGAGGAGTTAACGAAGGGTCATATACGGCGGTGGTAAAAGCCGTTTCCTCTGGGGGAACAGTTCAGGCAATCGGGGAGCATTTGAATGTACAAGGAGCGAACCAAGTAACATTATTTCTGTCCGTTGCCTCCGGCTTCCGGCACGATAAACCGGAGCAGCAAGCGTGCGAATGGATTGAAAGAGCCGCTGCCCAATCCTATGAAAAGCTAAAAAATGAACATGTACTTGATTACCAGCAGTTGTTTAAACGGGTAAAGCTGGAGCTTGCGGACCTTTCAGGAAATGATCCTCATCTATTGCCTGTTTCGAAGCGGCTGGAGCTTGTACAAAAAGGGGCCGAAGATACCGGACTAAATACGCTATACTTCCACTTTGGAAGGTATTTACTTATTTCATCCAGCAGGCCTGGTGCTCTTCCGGCTAATTTGCAAGGGATCTGGAACGACTCCATGACCCCGCCGTGGGACAGCAAATACACGATTAACATCAATACCCAGATGAATTACTGGCCCGCTGAGACTTGTAACCTGGCAGAATGCCATGAGCCGTTGATCGAATTGGTCGAACGGATGAAGGTCAATGGGAAAGTGACGGCACAGATGATGTACGGTTGCAGAGGTTTCGTCGCTCACCACAATACGGATCTCTGGGCAGATACGGCTCCTCAGGATATTTATGCTGCAGCAACACAGTGGGTCATGGGCGGGGCTTGGCTTACGCTCCATCTTTGGGAGCATTACCAATTTTATCCAGACAAAGTTTACCTGGAACGAGCATATGACACAATGAGGGAAGCGGCTTTGTTTTTTGTGGACTTTCTCGTTAAAAGTCCTGAAGGCTATCTGGTTACCAATCCTTCTGTTTCACCAGAGAACCGATATAAGTTACCGAATGGAGAAGCAGGAACATTATGTTATGGACCTACGATGGACACGCAAATTATAGAGGAATTATTCAGGGCATGCTTGGAAGCGAGTCAGGTGTTAAATGTTGATCAAGAGTTACGGGAGCAATGGGGAAAAATGATTAAACAATTACCACCAATGCAAATTGGCAAGCATGGACAGCTGCAAGAATGGCTTGTGGATTATGACGAAACAGATGCGGGTCACCGTCATATTTCACACTTGTTTGGGCTTCATCCTGGTTCCACCATCAGTCCGGACCTGACACCGGAGTTGGCAGAAGGTGCGAAAACTACACTGATTCGACGACTGGAAAATGGAGGAGGGCATACGGGCTGGAGCAGAGCCTGGATTATTAATTTCTGGGCAAGGCTGCTGAATGGAGAGCAGGCGTATGAGCATACACAACAACTTCTTCGGCAATCAACCTTGCCCAATTTATTCGATAACCACCCCCCGTTCCAGATCGATGGTAATTTCGGTGGTATAGCGGGTATTGCGGAAATGCTGCTGCAAAGTCATTTGAATTACATTCGGTTTCTTCCGGCCCTTCCATCTGTATGGAAGGCGGGTAGTGTGACCGGCTTGCGGGCCAGAGGAGGATTCGTCATTGACATGACATGGGCTGACCAACAAATGAAGACAGCGTCAGTACACTCTGAGATTGGAGGAAGTATCCGTTTATTTTCACAGCACCCGATCCATGTGACCACCATTGACGGTCTGCCGGTACCTACAGATCGAAAAGGGAATATTACCGAATTCAATACAACCGCAGGTACTGTATATTCATTGGTCCCTACAGGTAAGTATAAAAATCGCACATAATTATTGAATATTGTAACCGCTTTCTTATTGGTGGTATATTCGGCGTGCACCATCAAACACCACCCAAAGGAGGTGAGACTTTGAAGCTGGCTATGAGACAGAATAGAAAGGTACGGCATTCAGGGCTGAGCCAATACTTTAATATGCTGGGTAAGGACTTCCAGAAGCATAAGGTTGTTTATTTTCTGGGATTGTTCGGGATTAGTTACTACATCATTTTCAGCTATATACCGATGTATGGCGTGACCATCGCCTTCAAGAATTATTCACCGGTCAAGGGTATCTTGGGAAGCGAGTGGATCGGCTTCCAGAACTTTGTAGATTTCTTCCAAAGCTTTTATTTTTGGAGGTTACTCCGGAATACACTGATCATCAGCATTTACGAGCTGCTCATTGCTTTTCCTGCGCCCATTATTTTAGCACTGCTGTTAAATGAGGTAAGGCACACCTTTTTCAAACGGTTGACACAGACGATCACGTATCTGCCGCACTTTGTTTCGATCGTTGTTATTAGCGGCATGATTGTAGACTTCTCAAGAAAAGCGGGACTGTTTAACATTATATTGAGCTGGTTTGGCGTTGAGGCGCAAAATTTATTGCTTGATCCATCCCTTTTTAGAACCATATTTGTGGGTTCGGGAATTTGGCAAGGTATCGGTTGGGGATCGATTATTTATCTGGCGGCATTATCGGCCATTGATACTCAGCTATACGATGCAGCCACAGTGGACGGAGCGAACCGCTGGAAGCAAATGTTGCATGTCACGTTACCCGGTATTATGCCAACTATTGTTATCCTGCTGATTCTACGGATTGGCGGCATCATGGATGTCGGTTTTGAGAAGGTAATCCTGCTGTATAATCCTCAAACCTACGAAACGGCAGATGTCATCTCCAGTTTTGTATATCGGCGTGGACTTCTTGAGGCTAACTACAGCTACAGCACTGCTGTCAGCTTGTTTAATTCCGTCATTAACTTCATTCTTCTGATTCTGGCAAACCGGATTAGCCGGAAAATCAATGATACGAGTCTATGGTAGAGGAGGCATCCGGCATGATAAGACGCAGCTTGGGAGATAAAATATTTGACACGTTAAACATTGTGTTTTTGACAGGGCTGATGATCATAACTCTTTATCCTTTTCTCTATGTGATCTTCGCATCGCTTAGTGTGCCGTCAGAATTGGTCAAACACTCCGGCATTCTGCTGTGGCCAAAGGGTTTCTATCCGGAAGCCTATAAATTAGTGCTCCAAAACCCGATGATTATCTCCGGATATAAAAACACTTTGTTTTACGTGGTGGTGGGGACCTCGCTGAACGTATTTTTTACGGCGTTGTTTGCTTTCGTTCTATCACGAAGAGAAATGTATTGGAAAAAGTATATGATGATGATGGTTGTCTTCACCATGTTTTTCAGCGGTGGTCTCATTCCCGGCTATATTTTGGTGAAAAACCTGGGGATGTTGGATACGCGTTGGGCTCTCATCATTCCTGGTTTGATTGCCACCTGGAATCTGATTATTATGAGAACGTCGTTTCAAGCTATTCCTGTTGAGCTTGAAGAGGCGGCTAAGATTGATGGTGCATCGGATTTCCGAATTTTTGCCCAGATCATCTTACCTCTATCGGTTCCAGTACTTGCTGTGATGGCACTTTTCTACGGAGTAGGTCATTGGAACTCATGGACTGGGGCGCTGATTTATCTGCGGGACAGAGAGCTGTTTCCACTGCAGCTGGTGCTGCGGGAAATACTTATTGAGAACAGCACAACGGACACAACCAACCTGTCCACTACGACGGGAGATCCATTTCTGGGAGAAGTGGTCAAGTACGCTACTATAATCGTGGCCACTTTACCTATTCTAGTGCTGTATCCGTTTATCCAGAAATATTTCACGAAAGGTGTCATGATAGGGGCCCTGAAGGGCTGAGAACCTTATATAAGCTGAATAATGGGGGATGAGTATGAAGGTTATAAAGGTTGGAAAAATGTCCTTAAGCATCCTGATGGCCGCATCGTTAATAGCAGGTTGCGGTGATGACAAATCGGGTGATCAGGCAGGTGCAGCTGACGAAAACAACCAAGCGGTCAGCTTTCTCTGGAACGGTAAATTCAGCAGCAAAATCCCTGAACTTAAGGGCTACGGGGACGTGGAAGCCTATAAAGAGATTCAGAAGCGAACCGGGATAACGATTAATTTTCAGGAAAATGACACGAGCAATCTCTCCCAATTTAATATTATGCTGGCCTCAGGTACCTATCCCGACATTATTTATGTACCGAGCAACTACCCTGGGGGCGTAGCCAAGCTTATTGAAGACGGTGTAGCCATACCGTTGAACGATTTAATTGATCAATATGCGCCAAACTACAAGAAACTGCTGGATGAGAATCCTGAAATCAAAAAGCAGGTCATGCTGGATGACGGTACAATTGCTAAATTCCCACAGGTCAATCTCGATCTTAGACGCAACGCATGGGCGGGAACAATGATCCGTCAGGATTGGCTGGATCAGGTGGGGCTTCCGATGCCAAAGACCATTGATGAATGGTATACAGCACTAAAAGCTTTTAAAGAAAATGATATGAACGGAAACGGCGATAAGAATGACGAAATTCCGCTCGGCGATCAAAACCGAATGGGCAGCATTACATCATTCAGCACCGCATATGGTTTACTCGTCACCTTCCAGATGAATCCGCAGACTGGTAAAATCACCTACGGTCCCTATGAATCAGCATTCAAAGATTATCTTGAAATGATGAACAAATGGTACAAAGAAGGGCTGATTGATAGCGAGTTCGCGGCTACGGATAAAAAGGGCTTTGAAGCGAAGTTTTCAAATAATATTGTAGGCGCTTACGGTGGTACCATTTCCGGCATAAATACGTACAAAAACCAAATGCAGGCGGCCATTCCCGATTTTAAACTGGTAGGCGTGTCGCCTCCGGTAGGGCCTGCAGGTCAATCGTTCAGTGCTGCAGAACAACTGGCTCAATATGTACCTCTCGAGGGAGCTGTTGTCAGCTCACAGGCCAAAGATCCAGAGAAGGTAATGAAGTTGCTTGATTTCATGATTAGTGAGGAAGGAAGCGACCTACAGAACTGGGGTCTGGAAGGGGAAAGCTATGTTATTGAGAATGGCAAGAAGAAATTCACGGATGCCATATGGAACGACCCGAATTATGAAGCGCGAGTGGCGGTTTCGCGTTATGCCTATCCGACGTCGGGGATGGTAAAGGTGATGAGTTATGATGCCTGGGCTTCGTTTGAGTTGGAGCATCCCGAAGCCAGGGAAGCCAATGAACGATGGTTCAATGCGGATCGCACACTGTTGCTGCCACCGCTCTTGTTCAGTGGAAGTGAAAGTCAGGAAATCAGCAGGATTATGAGTGAAGTGGATACTTACATGAAGGAAATGCTTTTGAAGTTCGTTATGGGTAACGAACCGCTGGAGAACTTCGACACATACAGAGATACTCTACAGAAAATGAATATTGAAAAAGCGATCGAAATTTATCAAGTAGCGTATGACCGCTACCAGCAAAGATAAAAGTCAAATACAACACTAGCCAGAAACAATTACTGCTTCCGGCTAGTGTTATTCATGAAAGGAATGAAGCTAACGGGTAGAGCGTTTACCTGCCGGGAATTCCATTTTGCGAGTTTTCATGTTCCTCCAGCAATCGTTTCAGCTTTTGGCGCTGCCATTTTTCTTTCTGGCGGCGCTCTCTGTCCTCAGCCTGCAGAGCCTTGAGTAGTGAGACACACATACCGATAAGGACAACAGCGAACGGTAGTGCGGCCACAATGGAGGCCGTCTGAAGGCCATTCAACCCCCCACTTATCAGCAGTACTACCGCGATGGCGGACTGCATGATTCCCCAGGTTAATTTCACTCTTGTACTCGGGTCCAGCTTGCCATCTGAAGACAGCATGCCCAGCACAAAGGTAGCAGAATCAGCCGACGTAATAAAGAAGGTCATGATCAGGAGTGTAGCGATGAATGCTATGATCGTGCCCAAAGGAAGTTGCTCCAGCGTAAGGAATAAAGCGGTTGTCGTATCTTCTTTGACGGCTTCCGCCAGATGGGCGGCATTGAACAATTCCAGGTGAAGTCCTGTTCCACCGAAGACTGAGAACCAGATAAATCCGAACAGGCTTGGAATAACCATGACGTAAATTACAAATTCCTTTATGGTTCTTCCTCTGGATACCCTTGCGATAAAAGTGCCGACAAAGGGAGCCCACGCGATCCACCATGCCCAGTAAAATAACGTCCATGCTCCAATCCAGGTTTCTCTTGAGAACGGCGTCAGTCTCAAACTCATGTTAATAATATTCTGCATGTAACTGCCCAAGGTTGTCGTAAATGTCTCAAATATAAAAGAAGTCGGTCCAGTCACCAATACAAACACCATCAATAGCACAGCTATTATGAGGTTGGTGTTGCTCAGAATTTTAATACCTTTATCCAGACCGGTGGTTGCCGAGATTAAAAACAGTACGGTTACAATTGAGATAATGACAATCTGGGACATCGTCGAGTTGGGAATACCGAATAAGTAATTCAGACCCCCACCGATCTGAAGTGCACCCAGTCCAAGCGAGGTCGCAACACCGAAGATGGTGGCAAGGACCGCGAGAATATCAATGACCTTGCCAAGCCAGCCTGCCGCAAGACGCTCACCTATTAGCGGAATAAAGGTGGAACTGATCAGCCCTTTGTAGCCTTTCCGGAACTGGAAGTAAGCAAGCGATAAACCGATGACGGTATAGATAGCCCAAGGATGCAGCCCCCAGTGGAAAAAAGAATAACGCATTGCAAGTCTTGCTGCTTGCGTTGTTTCGGGTACCGCCCCCTCCGGTGCAGATAAATAGTGGGACAGCGGTTCAGCCACTCCCCAGAAAACCAGTCCAATGCCCATACCAGCGCTAAACAGCATGGACAGCCAGGAGATCGTAGAATATTCCGGTTCATCATCGTCATCTCCCAGCCTGATACCGCCAAATCGGCTGAACGCCAGATAAAAAGCGAAGATCAGGAAGAACAGTGTCGCTAGCAAATAAAACCAGCCAAAATTCTGAATGGAGAAGTTGTAGGCAACGTTAGCCACATCAGCCAGCTGATCAGGAGCGACGGCTCCCCATATTGCAAACAGTGCAACGATGATAATTGTGATTGTAAATACCATGAAGAGACCTCCGTTATGTAAGCTTCAGCCAACTGTTTCTTAGTATGTGCTAGTCCAGCTTGTAATATTTCGAAAAGCCAGCTGTTGATAAAATAAAACAAACCGACGTGTAATGAAACACCCGTCGGTTTGATTTGATCTTGCCAGAATAATATATATTGCCTATAATCACTTGTTAATCTGAGATTTTGAATGGAGAAGTTGTTTGCCGATCCCCAATTTCTTAAGTAGCGGTTTGATCGTGAGTCCTTGTACGAGAAGAGAGAAGAGTACGACACTGAAGGTGAGTACAAGTATATCGTCACGGCCTTCAAAGGTCGTGGGCAAGCTTAATGCCAGAGCGATGGACAAACTGCCCTTTAGTCCGCCCCAATTCAAAATCACTTTCCAGGAAGAAGGAAAGGATTTCAGGAAAATCATACTGATGTAAACGGCAAATGATCTTCCGATCAGAACAATAAGAACCGAGGCACCAATAAGAGCCCATTTGTCAGTGAAATAGATGTGCTTGATTTCAAGACCGATCATCAGGAAAATCAAAGAGTTTGCAACTAAAGTAATAACGTCCCAAAACGAATTGATGTTCATCTTTGTCGTATCAGACATGCCAATATGTGCACCGTAGCTGCCGAAAATTATACCCCCAACGACTACGGCAATGACACCCGAGACGTGAAAATGTTCAGCGATAAAATAACTTCCGAAAAACAGGAGCATGGAGAAAGCGATTTCGAGTGGGTAGTCGTCATAAAAGCGAATTAATTGCGAGAAGAGGAATCCCAGAACCGCCCCAACTGCAATTCCGCCCAAACTAAACTTTAGGAAGAGCAATACACCGCTTCCGATCCCTATCCACCCCATTTCAATATAGGTGAGTAAATATACGGAAGAGATTTTAAACAAGACAACGGCAATCCCATCATTAAACAAAGACTCCCCTTCAATGATGGTTACGATGTTCTTGGGAACGCCAAGGGATTTGAAGATGGATATGACACTGATCGGATCTGTGGCGCTCATAAGTGCGGCAAAAGTAAATGCAACAACTAACGGTAATCCCATCAATCCGTACATCGCCAAAGCGATGAGAAGGAATGACAGCAACGTCCCACCGAACGCCAAAGCGAGCACCGGCTTGCTTTGTTTACGAAGATGCGAGAACGGAAGCTTTAAGGTTGCGTCTCCAAGAAGGATAGGTAGGAACAAGGAGATGATGATCGCCTGAAATACATTCGATTGTGTTATGAACGTTGCGGCTTCTTCCAATACTGGCACATGGATTAATCCCAGGAGCAAACCGACCAGAACGAGAGCAATCGAATAAGGCTGATTAACTTTTTTGGCTATGGCGATAACCCCTATCGATATGGCGAGTAAAATTAACAATTGAACAAAAATCTCATTAAAATGATGCATAAGGCAACCCTCCATCAAATGATAACTTCACCAATCATCGTTCCGAAAGCCCGCTCAACTCCAAATCGAGAGCCATTCGATTATAGTAAGTCGACCCGTGTGTATAAAAATGAATTTATTCATACGTCCATTATTAACCGGAATATGTATCGATATGCTCAGCAAATCTACTGTCGATGAAGAACGGTGTTAAACGCCCGTAAACGAACGCACGAAACCAATTCAAAAACAATACAAGCTTGAAGAACACCATTCAACATCCTGCTGCATGTGCATACTCGCTCCGAATAATAAACATATTAATAAGAACTAATGGAAAACTTCCCTTTTGCTCCCGCTGATTGGATCAGTGGATCAGATCATGTTCATGGCAGAAAGGATTGGTTAATGTAACTTAGAACAGATCAGTCAATGGATACAGGAGGTTAGCAGGGATGTATCAGGATCTTCAAGGACAGACAGTTGTCATTACTGGTGCTGCCACCGGCCTGGGAGAGGCGATGGCACGACGTTTTGGTCAGGAAAAAGCAAACGTTGTGATTAATTACTACAGTAACAACCAGAATGTACAGCCCATCATTGAAGAAATCAAATTACAAGGTGGACAGGCCATTGGGGTACAGGGTGATGTCTCCAAAGAAGAGGACGTAAAGAAGCTCGTTCAGGCGGCGCATGAGCACTTTGGCTCCCTGGATATTATGATCAACAATGCTGGGATAGAGAATGAGGTTCCGTCAGAAAAGCTGAGTTTGGCAGACTGGAAGCGGGTCATTGATGTAAATCTAACCGGAGCATTTCTCGGTTGCAGAGAGGCCGTGGAATATATGCTTGAGCATCATATCAAAGGCCGCATCATTAATATTTCCAGTGTGCATGAAGTGATCCCGTGGCCGCATTTTCTTCATTACGCTGCGAGCAAGGGTGGGGTCAAGATGATGACCGAGACGCTGGCTCTGGAGTTTGCTCCAAAGGGAATCCGTGTAAATAGCATCGCTCCAGGTGCGATCAACACCCCCATTAACGCAGTCAAATTTGCCAATCCCGTGCTGCGAGCATCGGTTGAGGATTTGGTTCCGCTCGGATACATCGGTAAGCCTGAAGAAATTGCGGCGGCGGCCGTTTGGCTCTCGTCTTCGGAATCCAGCTATGTCACGGGGATTACACTATTCGCAGATGGAGGGATGACAAAGTATCCTTCATTTCAAGGCGGACGTGGGTAATAGACAGTAGGAATACATGATTCACTAAGCCATCTAAAATGCTCGTTGCCAAAATTATCTAAACGTGTTAAATTTACATGAATACTTAAATGGATGAATTGAAAATGGTTGTAAATGGAGGAGCCTGCACACAGCGGGCTCCTTTTGTCTTTTTTTGCCTTAATACTGACGTTAATTCAAGAGGAGATGATGAGTTTATATGAAGGACTGATCAAATGAACATCTTCATATTCTAGTTGTGGATCTATCGGCCTTTGGAGTGTTGCGAAGCACATTGAACCAGTGTTGAAAGACGGGGAGGAGGATTGGGTGTGATTGATGTACGGAACCTTAAATTTACGTATCCGGGACAGACAGAGCCTGCGATTCATCGTATGGATTTCCATATTCCAAAGGGAGAGATTTTTGGTTTTCTTGGTCCATCAGGAGCTGGCAAAAGTACAACGCAAAAAATACTGATAGGTGTTCTTAAGGGGTATCAAGGCAATGTTAAGGTAATGGATAAAGAGATCAAGGATATCGGACCAGACTACTATGAACGAATTGGAGTCGCCTTTGAATTTCCAAACTTTTACTCCAAGTTTTCTGTGTTGGAGAACTTAAAATTATTCCGGTCACTTTATGCTGGGCGAACAGAGGACCCGAAAGGGTTATTGGATCAAGTGGGTTTGGATCAAGCAGCTAATTTGAGGGTGTCTCAACTTTCAAAAGGGATGAAAATGCGTTTGAATTTTTGCCGTGCACTTTTGAATGATCCTGATATTCTCTTCCTGGATGAACCGACCTCAGGTTTGGATCCGGTTAATGCCAAACAAATGAAGGATCTCATTCTGGAGAAAAAAGAAGAAGGTAAAACGGTTCTAATAACAACACACAACATGCAAGCCGCAGAGGAGATATGCGATCGTGTAGCTTTTATCGTGGATGGACAAATCAAACTGATCGATTCCCCTCGGGAACTAAAACTTCGTAAGGGTCAAAAAAGAGTCAGGGTTGAATATCGTCAAGAAGGGGAATTAATTAGCGCAGCTTTTCCCCAGCAGGGATTAGGGGATAATGAATTATTTTTAAGTCTTATACGAAATTATTCAATTGAGACGATTCATTCCCAGGAGGCTTCACTGGAGCAAATATTCATTGAAGTTACAGGGAGAGAGCTCGCATGAGATTCATTTCTGCCTTTGCCTTTGATATCAGATTCCAGTGGCGCCATGGATTTTATATTGTGTATGCCTTTGTGTGTGCCTGTTATTGGACATTGCTGAATTTTGTCCCTGATAAGTACTCGGAAAAGACCGTCATTCTGTTAACTTTTAGCGATCCGAGTGCACTTGGATTGATATTAGCTGGAGGAATCGTGCTTCTAGAGCGAGATCAGGGCGTTCACGATCCCCTTTTTGTTACCCCTATTCGTATTCGTGATTATTTATTCGCCAAAGTAGCTTCGTTATCTGTGTTATCTCTGATCGCGGCGTGGGTGATTCATACAACATCAATTGGAGTTCCGGAATCCCCTTTTTTGTTTTCAGCGGGTGTGGTGTTAACTTCGAGTCTTATGACGTTATTATCGATCGGGGTTGTCGTTCGGTACCAGACGATTAACGGTTTTATCCTGATGTCTCAAGTCTATGCGTTGCCATTATTACTTCCTTTGCTTGCTTTTTTTGATGTATGGAATACTAGACTATTTCAGATTCTTCCAACGGAGGGTACATTACTTCTTTTAAAATCAGCATTCTCTCCCTTGTCAACTGAAGAGATTCTTTACGCCTTTTTTATTTTGATCATTTGGAATTATGCGATCTATAGCTGGGCTAAACTTTCTTATAAGAAGTATGTTTTAGGAATAATTGGGGAAAGGGGAGCTGGAAAGTGAATCGGTACCAAGTACTTTTAATGAACGATATTCGTTCCGCAGGAACGGATCCGGTATTACTGGTTGGCTTTTTGGGCCCGGTGATCTTGATCTTACTCACTCGGTTTGGATTTCCGGTGGCAGCTCAATGGCTGCAGGTAAGTTACTCTTTCGATTTAACCGAGTTCAGAGACTTTACTGCAGTTCTCCTGATTGTAACGATCCCCATGCTATTAGGTATGATGACTGGATTATTAATGTTGGATGAACGAGATGAAAACCTCATCTCCTATTTTGCAGTAACCCCGCTCATGAAAAGAGGTTATCTGTCTTACAGATTAACTTTGCCTTCAATCTTAAGTGCCGTGCTAACCGTGATGTTTATAATATGCTCAGGACTAATCGAGTTCCGTGCGGAGATTTTGCTTATGCTAATGTTATTGGCCATAGAAGCGCCCTGGTTTGCACTACTGGTGGCGGCTTTCTCTGCTAACAAAGTAGAGGGATTAGCTTTATACAAGATAGGTGCGCTTTTATTTATCGCTGGTCCTATTGTTATTTTTTTGTGCCAGATCCATGGCAATGGGTAGGCATGTGGATTCCAACCTACTGGCCTGCAATGGTTTTTATAACAGGAATATCGGGTGAATCACTCACTGCATTGACTTATTTTAGTGTAGGATTTATTTTTCATATTACTATACTGATGATGATGATCCGGGTATTTGTTAAAAGAGCAGACTAGATATATTCCACGAAAAAGGGAGGGAAGTACATATGAAGTCGAATCGCCACTTGCTGCCCAGATTACTTTTGCTGCTAGTTAGTGCGGGGTACTGGAGCAGCAAGGAGATCGTGGACCTTAGTGTATATGTTGGACTTGGAATTGACCTGGAGAATGAATCTCCGTTTGAAAAAAAGTGTGAGCATAAATTCTCAGGGGCAGGTGTCTACAGTAGGAAGATCAATCGGTGGATCGGTAGTTTGACTCAAATCCATATGGAGGGGCTATCCTGGATTCAAGGCAGGGCACATAGAGGTGTAATTAAAACGTATCGGAAAAATCGGGGAGTACCGTGACGTATGAGATCAAACACACCAAAAGTAAAATCATCCCTAGGATTAAAGGAGAGGTCATATCATTTCATGTTCAGGTGGAGTCGGATGGCTGGTTTATGGAAGACTGGACTTCACCGGAGGAAAAAGGTACGGAAAATACTTTGGAAAAAGAGTTTAGCGACCAGGCTGAACAACAGATTCAGCAGCTCTTATACAAAATGCAGCATGTATATAAGGTAGACGTTGGAGGATTTGGAGAACGGCTTCGCATTAAGCACCACAAAGTATGGAAAAAGGTTAAACCGGCTTGGGATAAAACTGATTATGATGTTATATCAAGTCCCTGTTTTGAATGTAAAAATATGCAGATCATTCAAAAAGTCCAATACCAAGGGATTAAATAAATGTGGTTGGCACAAATGAGTAGGATACATCTCATCCTGTAAGGGATTAGTCTGCTAAAAAAAGTGTTCATACCAAATTACTCAACACTTTAAAATAGAGTTGAAGTAGAATTACATGCACTAGTGCACCAACTAAAGTTAGGTAGTGATCTAAGAGCCAACAGATTAGAAAAGTAAAACAAAGGCACCTTGTTGCGTGCCCTTGCTTTAACTTGAAGAGGCCAGTGTCGTAGAAAAATAACATTGTATTATTTCAGAGGCGTGGTTGTTAACGCACCTCTCATCGATTAAGTCCTTTGATGTGGATCTATGATTGAAGTGCTGCACAAGCGAGAATCTCGTCGGTCGTGCGGATTCGGCCGATACGTGGAAAGATGACTTTGCTTACGTGCTCATGTTCTGCCTCACTGAATCCGGTCATGGCGTCGATCGCGAAAATTACCTGGTACCCATGAGCAAATGCTTCTCGAGCCGTGGTATCAACCCCGATCCCTGAGGCAATTCCGCAGAGTACAATCGTTGTAATGCCTCTCCTGCGCAACTGCTGATCCAGATCCGTCCCGTAAAATGCACCCCACTGACGCTTAGTAATTAGATGGTCGTTAGCAGTGACTCCAATTTCAGGCACAATTTCATCCCAACCAGGCACCAGATTGATCGCTGGAGGTTCTTGATCCAGCAGGGGACGAGGCATGTCTTTGAAATCTTTCGAAGAAACGCGTACGAGTCCAACGAAGGCACCTGCCTCACGGAAAGATTGAACCATGGCAGAGGCACGTTCGACAACTTGTTCTGCCGTATGAGGGGCGTATTGGTTTCCGATCCATTTCTGTAAGTCGATTACGATTAAGGCCGTTTTAGAAAATTGATATAAATGCTCTTTCATGTTAATCACACTCCAGTTTCAGTTTATTCATTCTTGACTGTTAGTTCAAATTTTTGAACTCCAGTTATTTGACTGCATGTTCATAATTTTGTACTATGGGTTTAACGTTGTCAAGAGGGGATGCATGAGCATGAGCGTAACGAAGCAAGATATCATTTATTCGGCTTCTAAGATGTTTAAAGAAAAAGGTTATCTGGCCACATCCATTCAGGAAATTGCCCAGGACTGTTCCATAGCAAAGGGCTCCGTGTACAAATATTTCCCATCTAAAGAGGATTTGTTGTGTGAGGTTTTCGACCAATGCCAATTGGCTTACTTTGATCAGGCTGAACGTTTAAAAGATATCGGAACGGGAAGCCCTCAGGAGCGACTTGTGGATCAGATCGTATTTCGTTTTCAGTATTTCATGGAATATCGTCATATTATGGTGGATTTCATTGATCTACCGATTACGCAATACGAAACATTCCGCAAATTAAGGAACCACGTTCGCGAGCGAATGATGGAGTGGCACAGATCATGGCTTGTGGAAGTCTATGGTCATAGAATTAAACCGTTTCTCTGGGATTTGATCTTTATTTACCGGGCAATTCTTAAAGATTATCTGCAGCGCGTCATCTCCGAAGAGAATCTATTGTCCGTTGAGGATACGGCTTGGTTTATCGTTGATAAAATGGATGCGTTAGTCAACCACATGTCCAAGTCAGGTTCGAACGGACTGCTTGGGAAAAGCGCATATGATACATTTATTCATTCAGGCTCAAACGACTGGAATAGTGAAAAAGAACGGATTACCGAAGAGCTGCTCGGCAGAGTGATTGCTATCATTGAGGCATGGAAGGGTGGGGCAGAACGGCGTAAGGAATTGCAAGAGATTGTTCAATTGTTGAATAGCGAGATTGCACAGACCGAGCCAAAGAGGTCGGTTATTCAAGCGTTGTGTGCTTACCTGGAACAAGAAAAAGAACTAAGAAGTTCAGTTATTCAGTTAAAGCAAACCGTCCTTTCATAGGTTAGAAATATTGGTTTAGGTAAGAGAAAATGTTTGCGTGACGATTGTTCCAATGATGATAACTAGAATTTATTTCAGAACTAACTGTAACCTCTTGAATTTATTGTCAGTGACAAGATATATTCTTGTATTTAAACGGTTTCTTTACTTTAGCGATAAATTATATCCGTATGATATTCACCCTGTAATCATTAAGCTAACGGGAAACGATAGCTCAATAATACAAAGAAAGCAGCTGATCAAAGTGATCGGCTGCTTTTGTTCAACTAACGGGCAGGTTAGTTTAATTTTAATCACTCAGAGTCGTAGTAGGGAGGGGGAATTTTAGTGTAAGAGGGCCAGCAGCCAAAAAGATCAAATTATAAGTAATTCTAGCCTTCCAATTGACTCAGACTTTTTCTTTTATTCAAAAAATAAAGATGATTCCCATCTGTGGTATGATTTCACTATTAGCGAATATGTTCCGTTATGAATTTTAAGGAACAAAAATATACTAGGAGAGTGACATAGGCTATACAACCATACAACATTCTTTCTGAGCTCCTGTCTCGAATAGAAGAAAGTGTTTCTGGTACGAGCGAGACAGATTATCTAAACGATCTCCCGATTTCCATTGTTCACTTACGTCGACTTTTCAAGTTCGCTTTTGGCGTACCGCTACAAAGCTATATCCGCTCTCGAAAGCTAGCCTTCAGCTTAGAAGATTTGATGCAGACTGAGAAACGGGTTCTAGATATTGCCATCGACTGCGGTTATGAACATGAGCAAACCTACATACGTGCATTTAAACGCGAATATGGAATAACGCCTGGTGAATGTAGGGAATCTGGCAAAAATATTCACGTAACAGCCCCAATTCATCTATTTCCAAAGAACGATGTTTGCGGAAATTTAATATATGGACCGGAAATGGTTATGATCCCGTCCTTTCATGTCATGGGGCGAATGTATCAAATTGAGATTGCTGAATCGCCGACCGAAGCGCCCGAAGCGGCCAAACAGTTTTGGTGGGGCAAGCGGCATGAAGTGCCTAATCCGATAGAACCCAATATCTATTACGGTCTAACGAGGACACCTGATCCATCGCTTAGTTGGACGTACTATCTACCATCTATGCGTGTAACGGATCTGAATAACATTCCTGACGGCTTTGTAGGAGATACAGTCCCTGCGTCACTGTGTGTCAGTTTTCGCTATGTTGGAAATCATCATTACGAGGAGATCAACCAACTACGCGCAGAGGCGCTGTATGCTGCCATTGATAGGCTTGCCAAAGAGCACAATGGGAAATTCAACCTTCTGGATGGCGAATTCTTCTTTGAAAAAGTGGATTTGGATGCATATGATGGGGAGTATTGTCAAATGGAATGGTTTGCGCCCATCAGAGTGAACCGTTTCTTAAAATGATCAAAAAAGTCCATTGCGCGTGCCGATACGATGGTACGCTTTTTTAGTACATTAATCACAAATAGATGTTTGTAAGAAGAGGAGAGATAGTTATACATTATAACGAAGTCGTTGCAATTGGAGATGCCTATTTACTTGCAGTTGTATCAGAGACGTTCGGATTAGAAGGCTATGAAATCCAGCGGATTCCGGCACATGATGGCGGGCGGAATGTCGTTTACACATGTGAAAAAGAGGGCGAGAGTGCTAAAATACTCAGAATCGCTTTCTTACCAGACAGGAGCCGAGAAGACTTCCTAGGCGAAGTGGAATTTGTTAGGTATCTATTTGAGCACGGAGGCAGTGTCTCGAATGTAATAAGCTCCCGAAAGGGGAATCTGCTGGAGGAGATCACCTACAATAACCACATCTTTTTTGTCTGCCTGTTTGAAAAGGCTAAGGGGAAATTACTTGTAGAAAATAATTATCGATACAGAGAAGGAGTGCCAATTACCGAATATTATTATAATTGCGGCAAAACCCTGGGGAGACTGCACCAAATATCGAAGGGGTATACGCCTGTCCATCACCGGTATAGCTTTTTTGACAAATATAATACCGAATATATCGATAAACTGATACCGAATTCCTTGTCTTTGCTTAAAGAGAAAATGGTAGGACTCCTTGATACCTTACAAGGATTGGATAGGGACCAGGAGACTTTTGGTATGCTCCATTTTGATTACAACGATGGGAATTATTCAATAGATTTTAATACCGGACAAATAAGTGTATATGATTTCGATAATTCATGTTTCGGTTGGTATATGTTCGACTTGGCCAGCATCTGGGGAAACGGAGTCGGCTGGATACAATTTGAACCTGACTCTAGTAAACGCAAGGAATTTATGGATGATTATTTTGAAAAAGTCCTTGAAGGGTACAGATCCGAGACCAATCTCGAAGAGTCTATGCTGGAAAAGTTGCCTTTATTTATCCAAGTGAACCTTATGGAAAATATCTTAGGCAGATTCGAGGATATGGGCAACAATTGGAAAGAGTCTGAATGTTACGAGGAACTGTCATATCTCATAAAATGTTTGGAAGAAGATATCCCGTATATAGGTTTTTTTCATGAGATTTACTCCAGTGAAGACCCGTTTGAGTATGAGAAACGAAATATTTAGTCTTTTTTCTACAGTTTTATCCTTCCGACCTACAACCAAGATCTCAATGCCACCGAACGGTTCGGGAATATTGTTTATTGTTTAAGTTAATTAATTGGACCCTAGGAGCTGTCACGCCGCGACAAGCTCCTTCTTATTTTTCGCCAGTATTGTCATTAAGTTGACGCGTATCACAATTAGAACTGCCGCTGCGATCTTTGATTGTTGTAATAAACACGAGGAAATTTTGTTCGCATATATTGAGGTAACATGCCTTATGAATCAGAAGAAAATAAAGAATTTGTCCTATCCAATCAAATAGTTATGAGTGATGAGTGGATTTTCCCTGGAGAAAACATAGGCTTCGTTGGGGAGATCATTTGGTTTCAAACGAAAACAAAGACGTGCGATGAATATGGAAAGTTTCTTTAGATGCATTATTCTTTCTAAAGACGCAAATCTGTCCCAGTTTAATTATCTCTTCTATATGATAGAAGATGATGATTCGCCAGTTTTAGTTGTTTACGAATAGAAAACAGACTTTAAGGATGTACTTCTACCTAAGGTAAAGCACTATCTAACGGCATCCGATAAACAATTATGAGTTTGGTTTGAGGACGTTTATCTTACCAAGAGTAGTTTAGTACAGTAATTAACGTTAAAATGCTTGATCGATTAATGATCTAGATCCCATTTACTGGTGTTGAAATTAACGCTAAAATCAATTTATGGATCGATTACAATTGGATCTAAAAAGCGTTTGTGTCATTCAACTAACCTAGAAACGATAGCTCAATAAAACCAAAAAAGCTGCTTATCCATGGGTTGCTTTTATTCAACTAATGGGCAGGTTAACTGAGTGCTATTTTGTAAATAAAGATGTAACTTTTATTGATTATTAGGCGTTATGAATAACGAGAAACATTTTATAGGTTTTACAATAACTAATTAAGGGATACGAGGGATTAAGCTGTGAATAAAAAAGGTCTTATTTTTGCCGTTTTATCTTTAACTTTAATGATAGCGATCGTAACTGCCTGTGATTCAACAAGTCCAGCTCAAGAGAATACGTCTAATCCAAAGTTTGGTGAACTATTAAGCAAGTCGGCAAGTACAACCCTTGCTAATTCTTTAAGCGAAGAAGAGAATAAACCCTCGCACTACATTGCTTCTGGAGGCGCAACTGTACAGCAACCTTTTTCAGTAGATCCTGGATTTGTACATATAAGACTTCTAATGAAGAACAATAGTAGCCATGAAGTCAATGTTAGTTTAACGCACTTAGATACTAGTAAACTGTATTTCGCTAGAACAATTGCTGCCGAGGAATCTCTTGATTGGATAAATTTTAATGAAGGTTTCGAACAAGGCATGCTTAATGGAGGCTATGTACTCCAATGGAGTGGTGGTGGTTATAGTGTAGATGGAGACGTATGGGGATCTGCTGGTTCAGAACCGGAATTTGTTCATCTATCTTATTGAACTAACGGGCAGGTTAACACAACAATCTCTTTTGAAATGAGTCCAGGAGCTTGCCTATAGACCAGCTCTCCGACGAGTTCAACAATAGTTCGCGTTAAGATAATAGTAGCAACTATTGAACTCCATTCATTAGGTAAGTAGAGAGCAAGGGGAAGCACAACTAAAGAATTTCGGGTACCAACAATTAAGCTTTCTGATAAAATTGGGTAGAATAATGGAAAAATTAAAGTAAGTATAAATGATGATATTATAGGGATATGGGATCAAGGGATAAGTGAGCTAAAAAAAATAGAACGAATTGATACAGAACTATATAGAAATGGCGAATATCACCATAAAGTTGCCTACCTGTCGAGGGACACGAACATGGTCCCATTATAGTCGCTATCTTAGCGGCTATTTTGTTTTATCGGTACAAGTTCGTGTCCCAAGCCACGGACAAGAACTTGTACCGATTACCGTAAGGACACAAACATGTTCCTATTACCGATTAGTTGACTATCTAAATGAAAAGCGATGTAATGAAAACCTCAAGAAGCAGCATTATGCAGGACAGTTTTCGCTTTTCGATTAGATGAAGATCTGAGAAGAAGTGTTGTATCTCTTTTTAGTGACTGAAACGCTGAATGCAAATTGAAAATACCGAGATCAGACAACTGTTTGAAAAATTTTCATCTCTTTTGGTAAACGGTGAGACTGACTTTATTGAAGAGGAGTATACAATAACATTTGATTTTAATAATACATAGTATCAAGCTAACGGGAAACGATAGCTCAACAAAACCAACAAAGCAGCTGACCAACGTGATCAGCTGCTTTTGTTAAACTAACGGGCAACTAGGAATCGAGGCTTTCTAGGACCCCTAGTCCTTTCTCAAATTGGTCTCTCAGGTGACATCAAATGCCTAAACATAAGTCCCATCTTTAAGAGCAGCAGATGATCGGTATTCTTCAAATCCAGATTCAGCAGCCCCGAAATTTTCTCCAGCCTGTACAGCACCGTGTTTCGATGGATGAATAGCTCACGTGCGGTCTCATTCACTTGGCCATTGTTGGCGAAATAGGCTTCAAGCGTGTGCATCATCTCGCTGGTGTACTCCTCTTCTTTGTCCAGCAGTGGACGGAATAAATAAGAGCAATACCTGAACATAACCTCCTGTGGAATATGCTTGAAGAGATAAATAAACTCCAGGTCAGCAAACATGACAATCGGTTCGCTTAAACCAAGCTCTGTACTGATTCGCTCAGCCTCCCCGCACTCCCGGAAGCCGTCGATGAACTCCTCCATGCCCGTTCTCACTTTACTGATAAAACATGTCCTTGTTCCGTGGTCCCATGAATGCATCAAATCCGCATACAAACGTACCGAATTCTCATACTTCCTTCGATCCTTGGCCTCTTCATCTAGAAGGGGGAAGAGTGAATATATGCGGTTCATCACATAAAAATGATGGGATTCCAAGGGGGACGTTTTGGGATGGTCCTGAAGCTTATTCTGAATCTCCCTCAGTTTGCGCCTCTGACTTTCATGGTCCCAAGCATCCGCTCTTGTGGAAGATACCATGCATACGTAGGGAGTACTCCAAAATGTGCTTCCCAATGCTTCGGCAAATTCGAGCACCGTTTTCAGAGAGGCGTTCCCCTTTAAGTAACGTTCCATGGCCGTGCCAAGACGACTGCCTGCCGCAGCAGCCTCCTGATTCTGGATGACCTCCAGATGATAGGAAAGAATAACGGCAGCTTGGTGAAAAATGCCCTCCATTTCATGTGCTTCCAGCAGATTTTCAGTTTGTATCAGCAAGTAACCGTATGACTTTCCATTTTTCAGCAGGGGTACCCGATACAGCAGGTTATTGGCTGACTTGTAAAACCGATTGTCCTGATTCCAGGGCCAATCGCTCAACAGCTCCATTTCGGAACAGCGTGTCATGTTATACAAGGTCTGTCCGTCAGAGGTAACGATGGCTAAAGGAATCCCTAAAATGCTTGTGATACTTTGAAAATAATTGGTGTACTCATCCGCCTGCATCGCAAAATCAACCAGCTTCTTCTGCGTTTCAAGCAATTCATTCAGCCGGCGGGTATCGCGTTGGAACTCGGATTGGTAGAGAGCGGTGATCTGCTCGGAGAAGGTGAATTGAAAAGGCAGCTCAATTAGGGGCAAGCCCAGCCGATCGGCTTCCAGCAGGGCTATCTCTGGTATTTCCGCCCAGTATCGACCAAGCTTGATGCCCAGCCCGGAGGCCCCACGTTCATTCAGCTTTTGCAGCAAATTAACAAATTCCTCAGGTGAATCCCTAATCGCATAAGCTGTAGTCAACAAGAGTTCCCCTTCTTTCATCCAGTTGATCACATCCGGGGCATCCATCAAGTTGATGGAGCTAATCGTTCGAGAAATTCCTTTTTTACCGGCTGCCAATTTCCCTTCCGATAACGGGTACACCGCCAACGCATCTTCTATAGTTAAATGCATGTCAATCCATCCTCCTAATGATACATATCTGAATCAGGTACCGGACACGACGTAACTTTTTAAGCAATTATATAGGCTCTTGTCGAATTCCTGCAATCATTTTTGTGATGTATATGTTATATAAGTTGACTCAATATATGAGTTTCACCGTTTTTGAACCAATGTAAAGCGTATACCGTTAGATAAAAAACCAAAATTGTGTCAGGAATATTTACACACATATTTTTTGGCTTTATGATAGGACCAACTTCAAAGAGAAGAGGGGATTCAGATGCAGCTCACCCAAAATCAACAGGCAGCGGCCCAAAAGGACAGCCGTTCCATGCTTGTAATCGATGATGTCGGCAAAATCTACCCCAATGGCACTGTAGCTGTGCAGCATGCGAATCTGCATGTGGGGGAAGGGGAATTTCTGTGTTTTGTCGGCCCTTCCGGTTGCGGGAAATCTACCATCTTTAATATGATTGCCGGTTTGACGGAACCGACCTCCGGTCATTTGACCGTGCTGGGCACTTCCCCAAAGGAAGCACGTAAACAGAATGAAATTGCCTTTGTATTTCAGGAGCATACCCTGCTACCGTGGGCCAAGCTGATTGATAATGTCACCATGCCTCTGACTTTGCGTGGCGTATCCAAAAAGGAGCGAATTACCGAAGGGGAACGGGTTCTAGAGCTGGTAGGCCTGAAGGATTATATGAAGGTGCTGCCCCGTGAGTTGTCAGGCGGAATGAAGATGAGAGTATCTATTGCACGAGCGTTAATATCCCGTCCCAAGTTGCTGTTAATGGACGAACCGTTTGGCGCCCTTGATGAAATTACCAGGCAGACGCTTCAGAATGAACTGCTAAATATCTGGGAACAGGACAAGAAGATGTCGGTTCTGTTCATTACGCATAACGTGTTTGAAAGTGTGTTCCTATCAACAAAAGTTGTGGTGATGACGCCTCGTCCCGGTAAAATTTCGGATTTCATTGATATTCCGTTTGCCTATCCGAGGGATGATGAATTCCGGACCCAGCCTGAATTCGGTGAATATGTACGCAGCGTGTCCAATGTACTGAAACATTAATAGCCAGAAATGAGAGGAGAGGGAAGCAACATGGAAGAGATGGTAGCTAATCCAGCCGTTGAAACGACACCAGGTATCCGAGCTTCTGGGAAGGACAATGCCCGCAGCCATCATCCCGCAGAAGAGAGCCCAGTCAGTGGACTGCTGAAAAAAATTCTGCCGCCAATAGTCGTGTTTGTCCTGTTTATCGGTGGATGGGAATTAATCGTGCGGATACTCGGAATGCCCCCATATATCTTGCCCAAGCCATCCGATATTGCCGCAGCCGCTGCTGAGAACAGCGCGAATCTGATTACGTCGGTAAGCACAACCATTGTTGAGGCGTTGATCGGTTTTACAATCAGTGTAGTGCTCGGTATTTCATTGGCCATTCTGCTGGCTCTGTCCAAAACAGTGGAAAAAAGCGTATATCCTTACGCTATTATCCTACAGACTATTCCGGTCGTTGCGGTAGCGCCAATCATTGTAATCTGGTTCGGAGCGGGAATAAATGCCATTGTGATCATTTCATTCTTAATTAGCTTTTTCCCGATTTTATCGAATACGCTGATCGGATTGAACTCAACGGATCAGAACATGAAGAATTTATTCTATTTGTATAATGCAAGCAAGCTGCAAACCATTTGGAGGCTTAGATTTCCGGCGGCACTCCCGTACATTATGGCAGGGCTGAAAATTTCATGCTCCAGTTCGGTTGTCGGAGCGATCGTGGGTGAATACATTGCAGGCATTGGTGGCGGACAAGGCGGACTCGGTTACGGGATTACCGTTGCGGCTACACGCCTGCAAACTCCTTACCTGTTCGCCTGCGGTTTAGCTGCATCCGCCCTAGGAATCGCATTTTTCCTGATCATCAACATGGTGTCGAACAAACTTTTGAAGTCCTGGCATGAATCAGCAATGAAATGATACCAGAACCGGGGGAGAGAACCAACATGTCCAAACATCATATGAACTTTCGTTACAAGAAATGGCTGCTGTCGGCTGCTTCTTTGATCATACTGCTTCTGAGCGCATGCTCCAATTCCTCCGCTCTAGAATCCGCCGCCCCGGCGGGAGGAGAAGCCGGAACAGATTTGAAGCAGGTGAAACTGATCGAAGGCTGGTACGCCAAAGGGGAAGATGGAGGCTATTTTGCGGCATTGCAGCAGAATTATTATAAGGACAAGGGAATCGACATGACGATTCAGCCTGGAGGCCCCGAGGTGTCAACCATGCAGCTTGTCGCTGCAGGCAAAGCTGAATTCGGTATCTCTTATGCGGATGAAATTTTGAAGGCGCGGGAACAGGGAATCCCTGTTGTCGGTATCCTTGCCGGTTTTCAAAGCACACCGCAGGTTCTGATGTACCACAAGGGGGAGAACATTCAGGATTTCACAGACCTGAACGGCAAAACCGTATACATCGGTACAGCGGTGCCTTACTGGGAATATATCAAGAGCCAGTACAATCTGACAGATGTAAAAGAAATGAAGTATAACGGGCAGCTTGTCAATTTTATCAATGATCCCAGTTCGCTCAATCAGGGTTACATCACGAATGAGCCTTACGCACTTTCTCAGCAGGGGGTTGAGGTGGACTATCTGAAAATCGCCGATTCCGGTTATGCGAACTATGCAGACGTTCTTTTTACGACTGAAGATTACCTCAAAGAGCACCCTGATGTCGTCGAAGCTGTGGTGCAGGCAAGTCAGAAAGGTTGGAGCTATTATCTAGACAACTATGAAAAGGTAAACCCGTTTATTCAGACCTACAATCCCGATATGACGGTAGAAGCAATGAATTACGAGGCAGTGCAGGAAAAACCCTTTATTCTTAACAAGGATTCCGAGGCAAATGGTATTGGTTACATGACAAAGGAACGCTGGAGCACCCTGCAGGATCAGATGATCAAGGGCGGAGGATTAACGAAGGCACTAGATGTTACCCAGGCGTTTACAACCGAGTATCTGATGAAGCCATAAACCTGGACCAGAAGTATTTGATGCCTCAAATCAGAAATTTCAGAAAAATGAGGGGACTTTATATGTTCAAACTTGGAAATCGAAAGAGCTATTGGCAAGTGTCCGAAACGTTGGTGGATCTAAGGCGAACGCAAAAGTACGGCAAGTCAGTAACCCTCCCTGCACAGCCGCAGGAAGTCATATTTGATCTGGAGCATACGGCGGTTATTGTCATCGATATGCAGAATGATTTCTGTACGCCGGGTGGATGGCTGGATTCCATTGGGGTCGATACCTCGCCGCTTCTAAACCCGGTCAGCCGGCTGAACCGACTCATGCCAGAGTTACGTCAAGCGGGAGTGCCTGTTATTTGGGTGAATTGGGGCAACCGGGAAGACCGAATGAACGTGCCACCATCCGTGCTCCATGTGTACAATTCGGATGGGCGGGGCAACGGCATCGGGGACCCGCTGCCGGGGAACGGCTCCAAGGTGCTGGAGAAAGGCAGTTGGGGAACGGCAATTGTCGATGGCCTGGATTCATCCCCCGATGATATCTATGTGGATAAATACCGCATGAGTGGGTTTTGGGATACACCACTGGACAGTATCCTACGCAACCTCAATATTCAGACGGTGTTGTTTGCCGGGGTAAATCTCGATCAGTGTGTCATGCATACACTGCAGGACGCGGCTTGTCTCGGATATGACGGCATACTTCTGGAGGATTGCTCGGCAACAAGCTCCCCGGATTTCTGCATAGAAGCGACATTGTACAATATCAAGCAATGTTATGGCTTCGTTACGGATTCCACCTGGTTGGTACAAGAGCTGAGCGGGGCAGCGACTCCTATAGAGAGAAACACCTCGGAAGAGCTGGCATCGTTAGAAGGCTGAACGGAAGGATGGGATGAAGCAATGAAGGACCAATGGAACGCCATTGTCAACCAGGTGATCGTTGAACCGACAGGACAGGGTAGGTTGAACGGACTCAGCTTTATGGTCAAGGATGTGTTTGCCGTACGTGACATTACTAATGGCGCGGGTAATCCTTGTTGGCTCCAGAAGCATGAGCCGGCGAAGGAACACGCGGAAACGCTCAACCTGCTATTGCAGCAAGGAGCTCGACTAACGGGCATGACGCATACGGATGAGCTGATGTTCAGCTTGAATGGTGAAAATGTTCATTATGGAACACCAGTGAATCCGAGGGCTCCCGATCGTATCCCTGGCGGTTCATCTAGCGGATCGGCGGTTGCTGTCGCCGCTGGGCTTGCTGACTTCTCCCTTGGAACGGATACGGGAGGATCGGTACGTGTGCCATCTTCGTACTGCGGAATTTATGGAATGCGTCCATCGCATGGCATTGTCTCCGAGAAAGGCGTTATCCCACTCGCTCCCAGCTTCGACACCGTTGGCTGGATGGCACGCGATCTCGAGACACTGTGCCAGGTAGGTGGAGTGCTTCTGCCGCAGACAGACTCTGGTATCGGATTTAGCCGGGTGCTCATCGGTGAGGATGCGTGGGAGCTTGCTGACACGGAGAGCAAAGAGGCGCTTACCCCTTACCTGAAGATGCTGAGCGGCCTGGCAGCGAGCCATGAAACTGTTCGCATCGCCCCGCAGGGTCTGCCTGAATGGATGACCACGTTCAGGACGATCCAGGGCTATGAAATATGGCAGGAGCACAGGGCGTGGATTGAACGTGAGCAGCCGACCTTCGGACCAGATACAGCCGGGCGATTCTCCTGGGCAAGTACCGTTGAACGTGCCGATCAGGAGAAGGCAGCCAAACGCCGAATTGAGGTATGCAAGCACATGGCTGACCTGCTCAGAACAGATACGGTGCTTGTGATTCCGACGACGACTGGAGCGGCCCCGAAGCTGGGATTGGGCGGGCCTTTAATTGAAGAACGAAGAGTGAAAACGATGCGATTAACCTGCATTGCCGGTTTGTCGGGTCTGCCACAGCTTACGATCCCCGCTGCCAAGGTACTGGGCTGCCCGGTCGGTATTTCCCTTATCGCTGGCCCGGGACAGGATCAACGTCTGCTGGAATGGGCCACATCCTTTTTTTCAGCAGTAAATTCAGCAGTAAAAGGATAAGAGCATCATTCGATAATGGACGTTAAGCTACGCGAAAAACATTAAAGCCGTAGGAGAAAGGGTGTCAGTTATGTTTCAACGATACGAAGGAACAGCGTGGGAGGAACGATTTTTGCCCCGTCTGACAAGCAAACAGGTCAAAGAGCTGCCGAAGGATAAGGCGCTGGTTATTCTCCCAGTCGGAGCTGTGGAGCAGCATGGCCCCCATCTGCCCGTATATACGGACACTTTGATTGGGGAAGCGACATTATCACAAACGCTGGAGCGGGTGCGGGCGGATAAGGAGATCTGGCTGCTGCCTCCGGTCTCGTATGGCAAAAGCAATGAACATATCGGACTTCCGGGCACCATTTCCTTATCGGCGAGCACACTGCATGCCATCATGCTGGACATTGCAGAAAGTCTGAAGGCCAGTGGTTTTCGCAAGTTATTGTTGTTTAACACCCATGGTGGCAACGTGGATTTGCTGAATACGGTATCACGAGAAATACGGATCAGAACGGGGATGATGGTTTTCTATCTCAGTCCCAGCAGTCTGAATGTGGCAGAGGATCTCCTGTCTTCCGAGGAGTTGGAATACGGTATTCATGGTGGCGATTATGAGACCTCTCTCGTGATGTCCATTAAACCGGACTGGGTGAAGAAGGAGTTCCTCGTCAAAGAGCTTCCTGATATGTCCTCTTACCGCTTTCTTACATTAGAAGGGAAAATCCGCTTCGCCTGGAAGATGGCTGATATTTCCGCTACCGGTATTGCTGGTGATGCAACGACGGCCACGCCTGAGAAAGGCAGGATTATTCAGGATAGGATCTCAACGATTTTGTCGGAGGCGCTGGAGGAACTGTGTGATTTTGAAATCACCGATGTCCGCGGGACTGAACCGGTTCAGCAGCCAGCAGGAAGCACCCCGTGAAGCTCGTCAGTCTGAAACACGGCGATGGTGAACAAGCAGCGATTGAACATGGGGAACGATTCTTCCTTCTGGAGGAGATCAACAGGGCGGAAGGAAGCACATGGGGTACCTCCGTTATGGAGATCTTGCAGCAAGGCCAGCTAGAGGAGCTTGTCCAGTGGTATAAGAAGCACGGCGACAGAACAATTTCATCAATCCCTTTCATACCTTCAGAGGGAGCCATACCTGCTCCTCTCTTCCGACACCCTCGAAAAATATGGGGAATTGGCATGAATTATGTGCAAAAAGCGATTGATCTCGCATCCACTCCTCCAGAACTTGAGCCGGTCTGCTTCATGAAGCCGGACTCAAGCCTGATTGGGCCGGAAGAGTATATCCAGCTGACGGCTCAGGATGTGAATGTGACATCAGAAGCTGAGCTTGGCATTATCATCGGCCGAATCTGCAAAAATGTGCCGGAAGAACGTGCGCAGGAGGTCATTGCCGGTTTTGCCGCAACGCTGGATATGACTAACCAGGACATCCACGCACGGAACCCTAGATTCCTGCAGCGATCCAAGGTATCCGATACATTTTTCAGTCTTGGACCACAACTAATAACACCTGATGAAATAAATGATCTGCAGAGCCTTGTCGTTGAAACTGTGTTGAATGATGAGATTATTCATAGCAATACGGTGTCTCGCATGATTTATCATCCATGGTTCATTGTCTCGTATTTTTCACAGATGATGACTCTCTATCCGGGAGATGTGATCATGACAGGCACACCCGGGTCCGTCCAGATTCAGCAAGGAGATGTCGCTAAGTGTAGAATCAGTGGTTTTATGACACTTCGAAATCCGGTAGGGGAAGTAGAATAGATCATCAGTAATTTTCCTTGGGGAGTGGTAATGAGATGAAGAAGTACAGACAAAAGGGAACTGTAGTTTTACTCGCAGCAATATTTTCCTTATCCACATTGCTGGCGGCTTGCGGGAATCAGCCAACTGCTCAGAATGCCTCTGCTACGGGGGGAAGCGAGGAACTCACGGCAATTACACAGGTGACCAACTGGTTTGCACAAGCGGAGCACGGGGGTCTGTATGCGGCAAAGGAACAAGGATATTACAATGAGGCTGGTCTCGATATGACTATCCAGGCGGGTGGGCCGCAGGTGTCTCCAACACAGATCGTGGCTTCCGGCAAGGCACAGTTCGGACTTGCTACAGCGGACCAATTGCTGGTCGCTCGTGAAGAAGGAATCCCTCTTGTAGCAATTGCGACGATATTCCAGAAAAGCCCGCAGGGACTTATGGTTCATGCCAATCAGAACATTTCCTCCCTGGCCGATTTGAACAACCGCTCCGTATACGTGGGGACAGGCTCGGTGTTCTGGGATTTTGTGAAGAGTAAATACCAATTGGGTAACGTGAAGGAATTGGCTTATACCGGTTCTCTGGCTCCTTTTGTAGCCGATGAAACGGTTGCCATTCAGGGATATGTAACCAGTGAGCCGTACGAGATGAAGCAGCAGAATGTAGACATTAATTTCCTACTACTGGCGGATGCCGGTTATAACCCGTATTCCAATGTGCTGTTCACCACAGAACAGTATATACAGGATCATCCTGATATTGTGCGTGGTTATGTCGAGGCTTCGATGAAGGGCTGGGATTACTACAAGACCAATTATGATACCGTGAATGACGTTATCTTAAAGGAAAACCCTGATTTTACGAAAGAAAAGCTGAACTATGCCGCTGAAACGCTTATCCCGTTCGTATACGAAGATGATGCGGCGGAACACGGTGTTGGTTACATGACAGAGGAACGCTGGACGGAGCTCGGAAAGCAGCTAAAGGAGATTGGGGCATTGAAAGAGGAGCCTGATGTCAGCAAAGTATTTACGGATGAGTTCTTGCCGAATTCCTAAGAGATTCCTTTAGGAGATCAGTATTACAACATACGGGAGGGGAACCGAATGAATGAACATTGGATAGTCGTATTGAAAGAACGCATGGACCCGCAATTGCTGCAGTGGGAGGAGGCAGCCCTTGCCAAATATTCGATGGATTATCATCACTTCTCTCCTGTGCTGGCCAGTCAGCTGCAGGGTAAGGTCGCCGAGTGCATCGCCAGTCCGCGCACCGAGGAAGAGCTTGACGATCTGCTCTCCATTGCAGCAGAGCTGGGAGTTCCGCTGACGATCAGGGGGAACGGCACCGGCAACTACGGTCAATGCGTTCCGGTCACAGGCGGAATCGTCCTGAATCTGGCCAAATACAACAAGGTGCTCGAAATGGGAGAAGGCACGATGCGGATCCAGGCCGGGGCTAGACTCGGCAAAATGGAATCCACTGCCCGCAAGGCTGGTTATGAGCTGCGTACGATGCCTTCCACCTTTCAATCAGCGACGATCGGAGGTTTTTTATGCGGCGGTTTTGGCGGTATCGGTTCGATCAGCTGGGGGACGATCTGGGATGGGCTGGTACGTTCTCTAAAAATCAAAACGCTTGAGGTTCATCCCCGTACCATTGAGCTCCAGGGGGACGAGGTGCTGCCTTACCTGCATACTTACGGTACAATCGGCATTTTATCCGAAGTGGAAATCAATCTGGCTCCCCGGGTGGAATGGATGCAGTGGGCAGTAACCTTTGACAGGTTTGAACAGGCTTTTCGCTTCGGGCAGTCGGTTGCTGAGGACACTTCCTTGGTGAAAAGGCTAATTTCCATCCATGAATGGCCGGTTCCGTCCTATTTTCTTCCGCTTGATCTCCCCGCTGGTCGTGCTGTTGTATTGCTTGAAGTGGATACAACCAACGAATCCCAACTTGAACGTATCCTATCGGAATATGAAGGTCATATGGCTATGAAGGTCTCTGCCGAGCAGTATCACAAAGGTGTAGGGGTCTCCGATTTCACATGGAATCATACGACTTTGTGGGCGCGCAAGGCAGACCCCGGCTTAACCTACCTGCAGCTGAATTTTGATCCATCCTGTGCCCTTGAGCAAATCTCATCTATGAAAAAGGAATATCCGGAAGTAATGAATCATATCGAGTTTGCCCGGCAAAATGAAAATTTGCTGATCTCCGGCCTGCCGCTGGTTCCCTTCACTACGGAGGAAAACCTGAATCAGCTAATGGAACGTTACGAGGAAAACCGGGTTAGAGTAAATAATCCGCATACTTGGGATTTGAAGGAGGGCGGGCGATCATACGCCCATGATCGTTTATGGGAAATCAAACATCGCAACGATCCGAAGGGGATTTTGAATCAGGAGAAATTAAAGCGTTCGGCTGTTAGCGGTGTCTGATCAACGGGTGATGGAAGAATGGCGCAACCTGCAGCAGTTTACGTGCCATGCGGATTTTTATAGTCAATCCGTATCTACAGCAAAGGAGTGAGTTGCATGAAATTTGGAAATGTAGTCATCCGCCGAAAGGTTCCTTGCACGATGCGCGACGGCATAACGTTGTATTCAGATATATACCTGCCGGACGAGACAGGAGAATATCCTGTGCTGCTGATGCGCCAGCCTTACGGCCGGTCGATTGCCTCTACCGTTACGCATGCCCACCCCGTCTGGTATGCCAGTAAGGGATATATCGTGGTAATCCAGGACGTCAGGGGGCGGGGAGAGTCGGAAGGCGAATTTAATCCGTTTGTTCAGGAATCAGAGGACGGATTTGATACCATCGAATGGGCAGCCGGTCTGTCCGGCTCGACCGGGAAAGTAGGCATGTACGGTTTCTCTTATCAAGGCCTAACACAATGGGCAGCAGCTTCCCTTCACCCCCCTGCGCTCAAGGCGATTGCACCGAGCATGTGTCCGGCAGACATGTATCATGGCTTATTTTACCCGCATGGCTCCTTCGCACTTGGCAATCATCTGCCGTGGGCTTTCCAGCTGGCTCGTGACACGGCACAAAGAGCGGGTGACTTCGAAACGGCAGAGCAATGCTCCAGATTGATGCGCAGCCCCGAGGAGATGCTTTGGAAAATGCCATTGAATGAAAAACATCCGATTCTGGAGCAATACTTTCCCGCATTTTATGATTGGATTGGTCATCAAACGTACGATGAGTACTGGGAGCGGATGAACTGGATCGACGAGATCGCCCGGGAGCCGGTGCCGGCGTTGCATATTGGGGGCTGGTATGACGGTTTCCTAATGGGCACATTACAGTCGTTCGAGGCTCTGCAAGCTACGGCCACGCCGGATTGCTTCCATCGGCTCATTGTCGGCCCGTGGGCTCACATTCCATGGGGTCGCAGAGCGGGCGGAATCGATCATGGCGAGCAGGCAGATGGTGGTCATCATCTGGAGCAGCTGCGCTGGTTTGATTATTGGCTGAAGGGCAAGGAAGACATGGAATTGCCTGGTGAACTGCCGATCCGATATTTTGACCCATTGAGTCATGAATGGCATACGGCGGAACAGCTGCCTCCTGTATTTGAGGATGGACACTCTCCGTCCGAATGGTTTTATCTGTCCGGGTCACAGACCCCGGCGAACGGTGCGGCAGGAGGGGGGAGACTGGAAAAGCATAAGGAAGATGTGGAGGAAGCTGTGCCGGATGTATTCGTATACGACTCACGTCTGCCGATGCGTCTGGACTCTTACCTGCCGTCCGACCGAGCTGCCATTCAGGAACGGCAAGAGATTCTGGTATATACGGGAGGACCGCTTGCAGAGGATATCCCGATTTTTGGGTCCCCGGAGTTATCCGTTCAGTACCAAACATTGGGAGGTCCGACGGATCTGGTGGCCATCCTCACGACCGTATCGGAGAAAGGGACGGCCCGGCTACTGAGTGTGGGTCGCACGGAAATCTGCAGTGAAGGAGCAGATGCCCCCAATGTATGGAGAACAGCGCAGATCCGGCTGCGTCCCTTGGCGGCCACCCTGCCGGCTGGCTCGTATATCCGGCTTGAGTTGACAGGCAGCGCCTTCCCGTTATTCGCCCGGCATCCGAACGGTGTCTGGGATGAGACGAACAGCACGGGAACAGGTGGGTTGAAGATTGCCACCACGGCTGTTCGCAGTACGGAACAGGACATATCCTGTTTGAAGCTGCCGTTGAAAAGATGAAAAGCAAAGTATAAATTAAATCAATCAAAGTGAGGTTGAATGTATATGGTGAACATTCCAGGTCTGGTTGCTGGTAACTTTGAGAATTGTCCCGTCCACAAAATTTCCGCACAGGATACGAACAAGTTCATTTTACTGTGCGACAGGGAGCAGGTTCCTTTCACTTCATTTGTGGAGATCTTCGAGGTTGGAGGCAGAACTCCATCCAATGAACACCGGGAAGCTTATGAATATTTTTATGTGTTAAAAGGAGAGGGGCTTGCCAAAGTTGGCAACGAATATGAGACTCCGATCCGCCAAGGCTCATTCATTATTATTCCACCGGGCAACCATCACGATATTATCAACACGGGCAGCACACGTCTGTATTGTCTGACGACGATGGTACCGGACGAAATGTTCTCGGATATGATCAAAGCGGGTCCTGCCACCGAGCTGGATGAGGAGGATCTGGCCGTGCTTCAGGCACTGGCTACAGCGCAATGAGTGCAGGGCTGCATTTCATTAATGTACGCCTACCGCATCGGGAAGACCTCTGCCTTTATGAACTAAAGGCGGAGGTTGGAAAATGGGTTAGTGTCCATCGGCAGGATCGTTTCCTTGATGCATGGGAAAGCGGTGCTTCCCGTCTGATGGTCCCGCACCAGGCTGGATCGGATCTGAAACGGCTCGCAGACGCGGATTGCATCGATCTGCAGGGCGGGATGATGCTTCCTGGCCTGGTTGACTGTCATATGCATCTGGATAAAGCTTTTTCGCTTGAGCAGGTGTCGAACCGATCCGGCACACTTCATGAAGCCATTCTTAGTTACAGCCAGGCTGTACAGACATTCAGCAAGGAGCAGCTGGCGGAACGCATGCTGACGGCCGCCAGAATGGCACTGAGCTACGGGACCACGACCATAAGAAGCCACCTTGACTTCCCTGTTCATTTGGGGAGAGAGGTGGCCTTTCGGACGATTGAGGCAGCCTTGGAAGTACGGGAGAAGTTGAAGGGCAGTATGTCTATCCAATATGCGCTCATGGTTCCGTTCCGCGGCAATCATGAAGCAGCAGATGAGGCAATCGAGGAAGCACTGCGGATGGGAATTGATGTACTGGGTGGAGCCCCTCACCTGGCAGACGACCCTGAACGGGAGATTGGCAGGATTTTTCGGTTAGCGGAACGTTTCGGCGTACCCATTGATCTGCATGCAGATGAAAGTGATAATCCCGAAAAAAAAACCGTGCTGAGCATCGCAGAGCATACAATTCGCTACGGTTATCAGGGCAGAGTGACGGCAGATCATCTGTGCTCGTTGTCCGCAATGACGGAAAATGATGCACAGCTTGTGATGGCGAAGATGAAGGAAGCAGGTCTGAACGCCGTAACGCTGCCTGCGGTGAACATGTATCTTCAGGGACGGGAAGATCGCGGCCTGGTAAGACGGGGCACAACACGCATTCGCGAGCTGCTTGCAGAAGGCATTCCGCTTGCTGCGGCCTCCGACAATATTCAGGACCCGTTCCATCCGTTCGGCCGGGGGGATCTGATACAGATCGCCCAAATCACATCGTATGCGGCCCATATGGGCAGTGAACAGGATTTAGTACAGCTGCTGCGGATGATCACGGATACACCTGCTGAAATTACGGGCTGCGACGAGTATGGAATAGAAGAAGGGCATGACTGCAACTTTGTTGTCACGGATGCTTCGGATGTCACGCAGCTGCTATCGGGTACAAAAATGAGTCGCTGGGTGTATGCCTCCGGCAAATGGCAGTCTGCTTTGCATACAGCTCAGACATTCGCGTCTGAATTGGTAACATAATAAGCAACAAACAGGAATTACCGTCAGTTGAACATAGAAGAGAAAGAAGGTGGCAAGATGGTTCCACAAGTCACAGGCACACAGACGATGGTAGTCAGTCCTCATTCTTTGGCCAGCGCGGCAGGAGCGCGTATTTTGCAGCAAGGAGGTAACGCCTTTGATGCCGCCGTGGCGGTGAGCGCCTGTCTTGCCGTCGTATACCCCCATATGACGGGACTGGGAGGCGATTCCTTCTGGTTAACCTATAGCAACGAAGATAGAAAAGTCAGGGCATATAACGCGAGTGGACGTTCGGGCAGCCGGATTACCGCCAGCTGCTTTGCCGGCGAATCAGCCATCCCGCAGCGGGGACCCCGAAGTGTCATTACTGTGCCGGGTATGGTGGACGGCTGGGATGCCATATTGCAGGAATATGGCTCGAAGACGCTGGCAGAGGTGCTTGAGCCCGCGATCCAATATGCACTGGAAGGCTTCCCACTGTCGCCGGACCAGCATGTCAATACGGCCGAGCGTTTCGAGGTGCTGGCTGCTTATCCACAGACAGCCGCCATCTATCTGCCCGGAGGCAAGATCCCGGAGCAAGGCAGCCGCTTTGTGCAGTCTGCTTTGGGAAGCAGCCTGCTGCAGGTTGCGGACTACGGCCGAGACGAATTTTATTCAGGCAGTGTAGGTCAGGAGATTGTTCGCTCACTTGTGGAGCAGGGCGGTCTGCTGACAATGGAGGATTTTGCGAGGCACAGAGGTGAATGGGTGGAGCCGGTCAAAGGGAGTTACCGTGGTCTTGATCTTTATCAGGTCCCGCCGAACTCACAGGGCTTTACCGGTATAATGGCGCTTCAAATTCTAGAACAGTTTGATTTGGAGAGTATAGAGCATGGTTCCTATGAGTACTATCACCTACTCGTGGAAGCGCTGAAGCTGAGCTTCCGCGACCGCAACCGATATTTAACAGACCCACAATTCTCCTCCATCCCTCTGGACCGGCTGCTGTCCAAATCCTACGCCGCGAAGCTGGCGGACTGCATCGATATGGAGCGCGCCCTGCCGATGGATACCCAGCCGGTAGGCCATGATACGGCTTATGCGGCAGTAGTAGACAGTGAGGGCAATGCCGTTTCATTTATCCAAAGCCTCTATTTTGAGTTCGGTTCGGCCGTGGTTGGGGGAGACACCGGTATATTGCTGCAGAACCGAGGCTCGTTCTTCTCCCTTGATCCGTCGCATGTGAACAGGCTTGAACCGGACAAAAGAACCTTTCATACTCTGATGCCGGCAATGGCTTGCCGCGATGGGAAGCCGTATATTTTGTACGGGACCCAGGGAGGTGAAGGTCAACCGCAGACACAGACCGCGCTGCTGACCCGCATGGTGGATTATGGCATGGCCCCGCAAACCGCAGTGCATGAACCCCGCTGGGTGTGGGGAAGAACATGGGGAGAGGCAACGCAAGAATTGAGAGTGGAGGGCCGGATCGCCACAGAAGTGCAGCAGCGTTTACGGCTGGCCGGACACGCGGTATACACAGTTGAAGATTTTGCTAGAGTCATGGGACATGCGCATGCCATTATGATAGATGATAATGGCTTCCTGTTCGGGGGCACGGACCCCCGCTGCGATGGAGCGGCTATTGGATGGTAAACCAAAACAGGGGCGAAAGGACTGGATGCTGCTAGCATCTCGAGGCGTTTGCAGGTCTTGATCCTGGAATTTTTAGTTCAGGGAAGTTTACGGCGACAAGCACACGAATAACGAAACGAGGCTCGAAGAGGCTTAGACATTCTTTATATCTAGCTGTGCAATGCGGAGAATTTGAATTTTGCCGACGTACAATTCATTTCTCCGATTTTCAACATGCTGGGCATTACAGGAAAGATTTCTCCCGAAAGAGCGATTATATGCTGGATTTCTTCGATATACAATTGTCGAGGGACAGGGGCAATTAAATAGAAAGATGAATCCCGAATGGGAATCAAAAGTTAGAGAGTTTACCTTGAATGAATCGCAAATGGACTTTGTGTTTTTGCCCAGTAAAGCTCTTGATTTCTTCCGAAATGAAGATTGTGTACCTGTTGTTTTTCTATTAGGAGAAGAACCTGTAGGTTTCTTTGTCTTGCACAATAGTGAAGAAGTTTACGATTTTACAGATAGTGATAAATTAATCTTTTTACGGGCATTTTCTATCGACAGAAAAAACCAGAGAAAAGGGTATGCTACATTAGCAGATAGCTCAATAATATCAAAAAGCTGATCCATGTAATCAGCAACTTTTGTTCAAGCTTGTCGTCATATTTTTGGTAACGAACCGAAGGATTCGGAAGTTTTAGAGTTCGTTAGCGAGAAAATGATGGAATTGATGAGCCTCACGGAATTAAACTAAGACATCATAAATCATAACTAGAGGAGTATTTGTTAGGGAAAGTGACGATTTTTCCGGACTTCAAAATTACACGAGAGAAGTGTTCGGACCTGAAGGGGCTTCAATCATGTCTCAACGACGGAATCGATGTCAGAGGTTATTTACATTGGACCACGTGTTTGATAACTTCGAGTGGCAGGCAGGATACAGCATGACATTCGGTCTGATTGAGGTTGATCGTGCAACGCAGGAGACGGAAGCCTAAAGAGAGCGCACAATATTTAGGTATCATCGCTCAATCGACAATCGGATGAACTAATGCTCGTTTTAAACAATAGAATGATAAAAAAAACGTAAGCTGTTGATCAGTATAGACACCACTGTGGTAGTGAACTATGAGAGAACAGTGCAAGATTGAACTTCAAACGATTAAGAAGATCATACCAAAAGTAGCACAATCCAATATACTATCATATTGGACTTTACTGATGATTATATAGGATCTTCACTATCAACGACTGTCCCCTCAGCGTGGGAGGGGCAGTCTGATTATGTGATTGATACTGACTTGATTTATATACGCTAATATCAAATTAACGGGCAAGTTAACGTAGGATAAGAAGAATAAGAAAGAAAAGCTTTGGCTTTTACAAGAAAGTCATTGCATCCAATGGTTCAGACTTGGACTAGAATCATCAGACACGATATAATTATTAATATGTATCATTACAATAACCTCTTGGATTTTGGATCCAGGAGGTTTTTTAGAAATATTCAGGAGGGATATATCTATGAACCGTCACTATACCCAACTCAGGAATGGAGTGCAGATGCCATGGATCGGACTTGGCGTCTGGACGCCCGAACGTGATGATGCTACGGAAGCTATTAAACAGGCTTTGGAAATGGGTTACAGGAGTATTGACACAGCATCGGCTTATGAAAATGAGACACAGGTGGGCAGGGCTGTAGCTGAGTCAGGAATTCCAAGAGAAGATATGTTCATAACCACAAAAGTGGCTAACGGGGACCAAGGGTACGACTCGACGCTGCATGCATTCGAATCCAGCATGGAGAAGTTGCAATTGGACTATTTGGATTTATACTTGATTCATTGGCCGGTCGAGGGGAAGTCCCTTGATACTTGGAGAGCGCTAGAGCATCTGTACAGACAAAAAAGAGTCAGAGCCATCGGCGTAAGCAATTTTCAAATCAATGATCTGGAAGGTCTGTTGTCTGTGGCGGAAGTTGTTCCCATGGTCAATCAAATCGAATTCCATCCTAATTTGACTCATATGGAATTAAGAGTTTTCTGCAAACAACATCAAATTCAGATGGAAGCCTGGTCCCCATTGATGAAGGGTCAGCTGTCTGGCAATGAAACGCTGGAGAGTATCGCAAGTAAACACGGCAAAACGGTAGCGCAGGTCATCCTGCGTTGGGATATACAGAGTGGTTTTGTAACTATTCCCAAATCATTTAATGCAACCCGGCTGTTGGAGAATATTTCGATTTTTGATTTCACGTTGACCGAAGAAGAGATGAGCAGTATTGATTTGTTAAATAAAAATGAGAAGCTCCCCAAGCCTGATATGAGCAAGTTCCGATCCCGATCATAAGTAACCTAAATCCTGGTGATGTATGAAGTAGGGTGTAATTTTGCAGTTGTTTTTTCTTTGTAACTTTCTTAATATACATCTGACCTAAAGCGCACTAAAATTTTCTAAGAAGCTGTGATACATAAAGAAAGGGGAAATTGGACGGCACCACAATACTTGGATAACTCTTTGCGCGTACTGACAAAAGGAAATTGCATCAGACAGTCCGCTTTCTAGCTTATTATTTAAATATCGAAGGATAGGAGCTCCAAGTCGGAGCCAATAAGCTGATTGAACAAAAGCTGTCTGGACAAATTAGTGAGAAAAATTTCCTGAGAATGCAAAAGGCTTAGCTAAACTTGAAAAATGATCCGTCCATAATAGTGTGAAACTTTACGTACAATTATTTAAGGAGGGTATCTTCACATGAAACGTATGTCAATTTCTGAATTGAATGAAATTTTAGTAAAAGCAACATTCTCGGCCAGACAAGAGGCCAAAAGCAATGGTGTGCCCATTGTATATGAAGAAAATGAAAAAATGATCAAGGAGTATCCGGATGGCAGAAAAACAGAGATCATATATGAAGAAAATGGTAACAAAAAGGAAATTGAATACCCATGAGCAAACCCGTCATGACTGTTTTTGCTGGAACAAATGGAGCAGGGAAAAGCACACTAACCAGGAACTTTAACGATCAGTTAGGAGAGGTTATTGATCCGGATGCCAGCGAGTAGAAATGCGAGTAAGGAATGGTGGACATCATATTCCAGAAGAGGATATCCGAAAACGCTATGACCGATCGATCGGTAACTTACCTGTAGCATTAACGTTATCCGATCGCTCTTTTATTTTTGATAACACCTCAAAATTTAGATTAGTAATGGAGGTAGAAAGGTTCAAACTTTATCCAAAGATATTCCCCAGTGGGTTAAAGGTGCCTTTTTAAAAGGATCGGAGAAAGAACAAGATCACACTCATGCGGAAGTGAAGCAGCGGTTGTGCCGAAAAAGACGGATTTGTACCAATTATCTTACCTATTAAATGACTATATCGGTATTAGGTACAAAGAAGAAAGAGGCCAGGGTAAAGTTATAAGCACATTCATTATTTCAAATATTGTCCTTTAAAGTCGCTATTATAGCGACTTTTTCTTTTATCGCTTTAGCCAGTTGAGCAGGCGCAACAAAACTGGAAATATTTGAGTGTAAGAACCTACTACATAAACGAAGAGATTAGTCATGGAATAATCAAAGCTAAAGTCGCAAAAAAATGTGGAAGTAAAATCCAAAATAACGATTGCTTAATCAGTCATTGTAAGGTAAGATTCAACTATCAAATTTCTATCTAAACGTTTAAACAGCTACTGAACGATGGTTCGTATGCTTAGACAGGAGAGACCTATGAGAAAAACCAGCATAAAGGACATCGCACTTAGGGCTAATGTTTCTATCGCTACAGTCTCCTATGTACTTAACGGCACTCGTAATGTCCGTCCCGAAACGCGCAGAAGGGTCCAGGAGGCCATCGAAGCATTGAATTATCAACCGAACGAGATTGCTAAAAGTCTCAAACGTAATCGTACCAACACCATTGGTGTTATTACGGAGGATGTGACTGTATTTAACGCTCCGGATATTATCGATGGTATAAACGACTTTGGAGACCATCATGACCTTCATATCCTGCTAGTCAACTTAAGGCTCGACAAACGAATTGGCCGCAATTTTCAAGACGTCGAAGCATACCGTAAATATGCAACCAATGCTGTATCTGAGCTGCTTGGTAAACAGGTAGACGGAATCATCTACATCGGAGTTCACACTCGCGACTTAACAGGTCTGATCAATGTTGAAGGTAAGCCAATTATATACACCTACGGATATACACAAGATGATATTTCAATTCAGTATAATGATGAACAGGCATCCTATGAAGCGATGTCATACTTGGTAAGAATGGGACACAGTCGCATCGCCATTATTAGTGGCTTAATGGATTCAATCCCTTCAAGACGCCGATTAAACGGTTATTACAAGGCAGTCACCGATTTTGAATTGCCGTTTGACCCTTCCTTAATAAAGATGGGGGATTGGGAAAGAGATTCTGGCTATAGGTACGCTAACGAGCTACTCGACATGGATAATCCACCCACTGCAATCCTGTCAATGAACGATGTTATGTGCGTCGGGGTTCTTCAGGCCGCGAAGGAAAAGGGACTTAGCGTTCCTGAAGATATTTCTATAGTTGGTTTTGATGATAGGGAATTCAGTGATTACCTGAGCCCACGTCTGACAACAATGGGATTACCGCTTCATGAGATGGGATATTTAGCGATAGAAACCCTTTACCGCCTAATCAATGGAGAAGATGTTCAAAACCTAACCATGCCGGAATGCCGCTTGATTGAGCGCGATTCTGTTCGGATGCTGGAAGCTTAAAAGCTAAAAAGGAGCATGCGAGTTTCCATACATAAAATGCACGTAGGCTTCGCAATATCATAGAGGAATTTAAGTTTCTCTATTCAGTAAAATTTAAACGTTTAACTTAATTTTGATCGGTGAAAGGGTGATCTGGATGACCATTCTCAGCAATGAAAAATTTAAGATCGAGTTTGGTGAACGTGGTACCGTTCAGTCATTGGTGATGAAAGATGATCCCCATGAGATGAATTGGGTAGTAGATCCTCATTATTTGCGAGAGATTGGATTTCAAGAGGATGAGGATAAGCTCTTTGGAGAATGGAGTTTGCAGTTGAATGACAGGCTTGTTCAAAGTCCGATGATTGAGCCCAATATTACGAAACATAGCACACACCATGTTACCGTTGAGTTCCAAGACGTACAGGTCAAAATCTTGTTTTCATATTTGCTCGAAGGCGATCAATTCCGCTGGGGTATCAAACTGACCAATGAATCGGATGAGAGTATTAAAATTCAAGGGTTTCATGTTTGGTTTTCACTCGCCTATATTATGTTTAGAACGCAAGATGTGTACCGTAACATGCAGGAATCCTGCGCCGTGTTTACGCACATCGGTGGGAACTTTGCCAAGTTTGCTGCTGTACGGCGTAGTAACGTAGGGCCTCATCTCGGAATCTACACGCTCAGAGGAATTACATCCACATTAGGTTCTCTTTGTCGGTATTGTAACCGCTTTCTAGAACAAGTTTCTCCATCTTTGGACGGCTTGTTATACCACAGACTTTCTTTGGTGGAGGATGGGTCCTCATTAAAAGATTTGGTACTTACCGATTGGATATATAATGACGCTTACAACTCTTTATCGTTAAAGCCTGGGCAATCGGAGAATTGGGAGTACGGATTTGTGTCATTCCAGAACCTGGATGATTTCTACCACCAAGGCAAGGTTCTCGGACATCCTCACTGGAGCTTTACACCCGTTGTGCCTGAAGGCGGACAATTCACAGCCTCAGTCCGTCTGCCTAGGGATCTTGAAATAAGGTCGTTAAAGCTATACAGTGCGCCTGGACACGCGAATGGCATCGAAGAGCAGGATATCTCGACACTACTGGTTTCTTCAGAAAAGTCTATGTTACTAGACTTGGGCTCTAATCAAATTAGTAACCCTGTCGTTGAAAAGGAGTTCATGGTAACCCTACCTGCTGACGTACCGGGAGAACGTAAACTGGAGTTGATACTCAAGGACGGACGTCGTGACATGCTGGTTTGGAATGTCCTTGAACCTGTTCATACCTTACTTGAAAAGCGAGCAGAATGGCTAGCATTACATAGCTATGAAGGTGGGGAGGCAGCGGATCGGCCCCATGCGTTCCGTCCGTTATCTAACCAAGGTGAGTCACTGGGAAAATTGGCATTCTTATTGATGAAAAATGGGATGTCTTCACCTGTTCCCGAGCAGGTTGCGAAGGCGGAAGCAGCTGCAGTGTTGGATATGAAAGTGCACTGGTTCATTGAAGGTGATTTGTCTCGTCCGAAACCGTTGTACGGTAATTTTTATCGTATCTACGATTTCGATTATATCGCACATGTTTTTTATCTATTATCACAAATGGATGAAGAGCTACTTCATCTGCATTCTCCTTCCGAGTATTTGAAATGGGCCGCCGAAGTCATGTGTTTGCGACTTGATCCAGATTGCCATTCAGGTCAGCGAGAAAAGGATGAATCGCGTCTAAATGGTGTGTTTATTTTTTACATACGTGAACTAATACAAGCATTAAAAGACAAAGGATATGCTGAATTACATAATCAACTACGACAGTTATGGGATCGCTTTGGTCGGGAAATGGAAATTGGTGTTCGGCACTATGGCGGAGCCGTTACAGAGCACTTTTATGATAATGCCGGGTTTGGTCCAACGTGCACAGCATTATGTTTTATTGGGCATATTGACGAGGCTTCACAATATGGTCAGCTTATTTTGGCGAATATCGGATTCAGCAACGACTATAGGCTGCAGAATCCGGATCGATGGTGGGAAGCACTGTCTCCAATGATTCATTCCTTATGGGGCGGGTTAGCCGCATCATCGGCACTTGTTGCATATGAACATCTCGGTGACCCGAAATATCTGGAAGCAGCTTATCGCTCTACGATGGCAATCTTTCATTGCTATGACTGGAACGTAAGATCCACCCCGCGAAGGCTGGAGCAAGGTGAAGCCGCATCGACGTATAGTGTATCTGCACCCAACTTGAACATGCCGGAGTTGTCGCGTAATCGTTTCGGACAATCGGTGTTCGTGGGAGCAGACGATCCGCTGTTTGCCGCTTTGTTCTCCGATGTATCGGGAGATGACTGGGATATGGGTGAAGAATTAGTAGCTTATTTGCTGGGGTTTGGAACTACGACGTACCTCTATCGGGATGGAGAAGGCATTTTAAAATGTGTCAACGGATTCGTCACAGAAGAGCATGATGGCTGGACCGTGAAAAGTTATGCGGCGTACCCATCTAGGTACGTATTCCGTGAAGAAGACTTAGATTTCAGAGCTCCTCAAGGAACTTTGCAAAAGAGCATTCGACTGGAACATGGAAAGTTTTCCGCTTGCCTATGACCATTCTATAAACTCGGCAGTACCATTCGTTCTAAAACAGAGATTATACAGGCTTTGGCCCACGAGAAGTATCATATAAACGTCCGGATTGAAACAAGACCATGTTTTTAAGTTAAACGATTAAATTCGTTGACTTGAAATAAATAGCATTGAAAAAGGGAGGAAACAAACATGAGGTTCGGTAAGCGCAAGTTGATTCTGTCTCTCGCATTAACCTTGGCTTTCTCCACGCTAGCAGGTTGTTCTGGCAATTCGGACACTTCTGGCAATGCCAAAAATGCAGCAGCGGGTAACGGGGATACATCCGCTGGGGGCATCACCCTTGAGTTATTGTATTGGGGCGATGACGTACAGAAACAACTGGTAGAATCCGCTGCAGAAAAATATACGGCGGACACCGGGGTGAAAATTAATGCGCAGGTGTTGCCGGCAGACGGCACATTCGACACCTTCATCCAGACGAGGCTTCAGTCCGGAGAATTGCCGGACATCAGTTACATGGGGGAAGCTGACATTCAAAAGTATAATGAGATGGGCATTTTAGAAGACATTTCCGACCTGCTTGCGGATGGAAGCATTCCGGAGAAGCTTCCTGCAATCACTATCCATACACCTGAACAGAAAGTTATTGGTGTAGGCTTGTCCAACCAAATGGAACTGTTGTTCTATAGCAAATCGAAATTTGATGAGGCGGGCGTTTCATATCCACCTACCAAGGTTGAAGACGCCTGGGATTGGGATACCTTTGTTGCCAATGCTAAGAAGCTAACCAAGGATTCGAGTGGTAAGACAGCCGCCGATGCTGGCTTTAATGCTGAATTGACTGAAAACTACGGTCTTGGTTTTACGGCAGGGCGTGAATTTCATCATTTCTGGGCAGCGAACGCCAATGGAGGAGGCATTGTATCCCCGGATGGAAAAGAGTTTCAATGGGATTCGCCACAAACGACAGAAGGTATTCAAAAACTGGCTGATCTTGTGAACAAAGACAAAGTTGCTTCTGCCTTTAGCTACACTTGGAGTACTGGAATAGGCTCCGCTGTGGATGCCTTAAGTGGGGGATATGCTATGGCTGTGAGCGGATCCTGGGATTTAGCAAATATCAAAGGCAATGAAGATATTGGCGTAGGCGTGCTCCCGAAAATGGAGAAAGCAGTGACCATGAATGCTGGAGCTCCACTCGTAGTGTACAATACTTCCAAACATATCGAGGAAGCCAAAAAATTCTACGCTTATATGGTTAACCCAGAAAATAGCCTAGATTTGCTGAAAAGCGGAGCATGGCTGCCCAATCAGGCGGACTGGTATACAGACCAAGCTTTAATTGATAAATGGACCGCCGAACTACCAGCAAGTGCGAAGGAAACCATCCTTAGTTATGCTACGACCGAGGGTGCCATTATCCAATGGCCAGCGTATTATGTTCCGGCTTATTTAAAAATGAACACAGAATACGAAAAGTCGATTGACCAGGCATTATCTGGCCAGAAAAGTGTCAAAGAAATTTATGATGCAATTATGCCGGCAATCAAGTCGCTGTGGGAAAGCGGCAAGGTTTCCTAACCAGAGGAAGGAAGTTTGAATTCGAAAAGAGAGGCTATGCTTATGAATCCAGAACGCAAAATCGGTTCAGAAACCGTTCCTGGCAGAAGAATTGCCAAAGGTGCCACCAAAGAGGCCATTGCCGGATATCTTTTTGCTGCCCCAGCCATCATCGGATTTTTGGTGCTGACGATGTACCCAATGCTAGCCAGTTTATATTACAGTTTTCATAAAATTACGATTATGAGCGGCAGTCAGGTCATGGAATGGATTGGGCTAGATAACTTCAGGTATATTTTCAGCAATCCGAGCTCTGAATTTAAAAAGTCGATTACGGTTACGCTGGTTTATGCTTTTGTAAACGTTGCACTCGTTATCGTGTTCTGCCTGACCGTTGCTTTGCTGTTGAACCGTAAGTTTATTGGGAGAAATTTGCTAAGAGCTATCTTCTTTCTCCCATCCGTCATACCGATGCTAGCGACAACGATCGTTTGGCAGATGCTATTGCAAAATCAGGCCAAAGGCGGGCTCGTCAACTGGATTCTACTTCAAATGGGCATTCCGCCTTGGGATTTTCTCAACGATCCACTTCAGATTTTCTACACTTTGTTTATTATGAGTCTGTGGACATGCGGCGGGACAATTGTTGTATTTATCGCCACGTTACAAGACGTCCCTGGTGAATTGCTGGAAGCCGTTGAGATGGACGGAGGCAACGCCTGGCATAAGTTTTTGAAGGTAACTTATCCAACGATTAAACCCGTACTCTTTTTTCAGCTCATCATGTGTATGATGACGTCAATCCAGATTTACACCCAAAGTGTGGTGTTATCGAGAAATGGCGCGCCTGACCGAATGACATACTTTATCAACGTCATGATCTACGACCATTCTTTTGTACAAGTGGGCATGCGAGGTTTAGCATCGGCCGAAGCTTGGATCGTATTTCTGATTACTTTGGTGATTACGGGCGTGTTGTTTTACTTTCAAGGCGCGCTCAAACGTGATGATGCTATGGGCAAACGAAAGTGGGTGAGATAATGGAGACGGCACCTGCACCGATGAAATATACGAGCATCAAGAAGGCTAAAAACCGAAGAAGAGCGATTCATTTTGGCTTGATTGTGTTATCTCTCCTGCTTGCATTAATTTTTGCTTTTCCATTGTACTGGCTGTTACGTGGCGCAATGGTAAGTCATTCGGAAATATTGGCCAGACCGCCTGTATTTTTCCCAAAGGAGCTTGGGTTTGAGAATTTCAGGCTAGGACTGGAACGGATTCAGTTCTGGCGGCAGCTATGGAATTCGGTCTCCATCGTTGTTCCGTATGTCATTGGCACCGTCATCACAACCAGCTTTGCAGCATACGCATTTGCCAAATTACGATTTCCCATGCGCGGCGCCTGGTTTGTGCTGGTTATCAGCAGTATGATGCTGCCTAGTGCAGTTACATTGCTTCCACAATTTTCGTTATATACATCGCTCGGGCTTGCAGGCAAACCTGCTCTTATTATTCCAGCCTTTTTCTGCGCAGGCGGCAATGCATATTTCGTTTTTCTGCTCAGACAATTTTTTATGACAATCCCTGCCGAACTGAGTGAGGCGGCTAAAATCGACGGCGCGGGTTATTTCCGCATCTATTACCGGATCATGCTGCCGCTCATTCGTCCTGCCATGATCGTTGTTGCATTGTTCAGTTTTATTAACTGTTGGAATGAATTTTTCTACACCATGATTTATCTGAAAACCGAGGCTGATTATACCTTGCCTATGGGCTTGTACATGGTGAACGGAATGCGTATTCCAAACTATGAGCAGGTCATGGCGCTTGCACTCATCGTAACACTTCCCTGCCTGGTGTTTTTCCTGATCGGCAACAAATATTTCGTTGAAGGCATTACGTTGACGGGAATTAAAGGTTAATAAGGAGGAGACGAAGCAATGGCGAAAAAGAAGAGGAAATGGGCAACAAAAATGTGGGTGGCCGCTTTGGCCACCGTCGTAACCTTGAATACAGGCATCATACCTGCATCGGCGAACTATACGACAGACTTTATTCATGAAGGCGTAGGTACCGATTATGGTGATGCAACGTGGAAGAATAATCAGATCGTAAGCGAGCCCGTGGATTTCAGTCAGGAAACTGTCGGTCAAATGATGAATGCCATTGAAGATTTTGATTTTGACCAATTCGCTGCAGATCATGCAGACTTACCATGGCTCGATAAGTTGCTGGTTAACGAGGGTGTCATCCCAGACGATAACAATGATGATGGCAGTGCCAACACTCTCTTCAGCCGGGGAAGCGCGCTGTATATGAAAACGCAGAATAACCGGCAACTCGGTTTTGTCGGGACCGTACATTATGCGGATACCCTGAACAAAGATACGATGTACAACATTACACTTTCTACGGGAGCCGTTGTCGAAGACAAGGCTGCTCGTAAAAACTACCCTAGCCATGCTGACCAAACCTACAAAAGTGGCGGGCTCGACATTAGCCAGCGCAAATTTATCACCTCCTCTAACAGTGCAGTTACGCTACTGAAGTTAACCAATAACGGTAATGCGCCAATTACGTTAACGATGACTGTCAAATCTCCATTTGTAACCGAAGCTGAGGGAGATGAATTGATCGGCAAACGGGTGGCTGCCCCAATTATGGTTGGACGTGCCGGAGAAAAATATGTGGAAGCGATGTCCCATGTTGACGTTCATCTCAGCGGAAATGGCATGATGCCTGTTGGCAATGATTTGGTGAAAGAGATTACGGTCCCTGCAGGCACATCGGTGGATGAGAAAGTGGTCATGGGCTGGTTGGCGGAAGAAATCCCAGCATCGAAAACACAGTATGCTGAATTTAAAGCTAGTAATAATGAAAAGGCTTTCAATGATCAGGTGAAGGAATACAACGAATGGTGGGCACAAAATATCCCCTACATCGATATTCCAGACGAAAATGTGAAGAAGGTTCTGTATTACCGTTGGTGGTCCAATCGCTTCAACTTGCTGGAAGCAAACATTCCCGGAAACGACTGGCAATTCCCGATGAACATGGAAGGGGTGCTGGGTTATAACAACGGCATCACAGTTAGTGTTCCGTGGGTGTTGCAAGATTTGAAGTGGCTGCGAGATCCATCTTATGCCTACGGGACTTGGCTAGCCCAAGGCGAGTATTCTGAAAATGCCAATTACAAAAACAATCCGGGGCGACCAAATATCTGGACATGGGACATGATGCAAAATACCTCGCAAGTCGGTTGGGAAGCGTACAAGATTTATGGTGGCGGAGAAAAGGTGTTGAAAAAATTCGCTGATTTCTCAGCAAGTGATGTGACGGGCACACTGAATCATTTCCGGGGAACCAATCCTGATTTGGTTTATTACAATCACGGACCAATTACCGGCAATGATGGTGACACGGTGTCCATGCACTGGAAAGGAAACGGAAACTATGCGCGTTTGGACGGTTCCTCGACAGCATATGCAAACGCAGTAGCCACGAAGCAAATGTACGAACAACTTGGGGATGACACAAACGCGAAGCGCATGGAAGAGGTGGCACAGCGAATTCGGACCGCCATTCTGAACAACATGTGGTACGACGAAGCAGATTTTGATGGTGACGGCGAAGCTGACACGAACGGTGAAGGCAGCTTTTTGCACAAAAAAGTCATCAACCAACAAGACGTATTCAATCCATGGCGTGACAACAATATGTTTGTGTTTAACTTCGGTGTAGTGCCGAAAGAAGGGGAGGCAGGATACGAATCCAAGTACTTGACCCAATTATCCGATTACGGTGATCCGAACTATTACCCGATTTTCCCATTCTTCACGGCAGATCAACACAGTATCATGAAACGTGTGGAAGCATTCCAGAATGGAGAGACCAGCGCGTTTGGAACGGACCAGTTCGCTTGGTGCAACTTTGGGAATTACATCAATACGATTCGTGCTTCCTTGCGCCATTACCCCGTGGAGAATATCAACAGCGATACGTACAAAACGTTGTTTGACTGGGGTGCTTGGTTACACACGGTTGAACCAGGCAATACCGATCACCTGGATTCCAATGAGTTTTTCTGGTTGGAGGATTATTTCTTTGGTACGCCTTGGACACCGCAAAATCCGCCAAACCCAAGTGGGAAGATGGTTCGTGCCTGGATTCACCACGATACGCTGGGCATGATGAATTATTCCGTCATGGAAGATATGGCAGGCATTCAGCCAAGAGCGGACGATAAAATCGAGCTATGGCCACTGGATATACAATATGACCATTTCGCCGTGGACAATGTGCGTTACCATGATGCCAATCTGTCCATTGTGTGGCAAGACCCGGCCAAGTATAGCGATAGCGATCCATATTACAAAGATATCCCTGTGGGATACTCATTGTTCATCAATGGCGAACGTGTCATGACTACGGACGAAATGTCGCATATCATTTTTGATACAGCCACGGGCAAGGTAGAAAAACCGGACGGTGACGTGCCAGGTGCTGTCGGAGACAACACAAACACCAACGTCATTTATGAAATTGGTAGCGCTGTTAATCTAGCTTCGGCAGACGATACTTCACTTGTAGGCAATGAAAAAGCAGTTGACATGTTCAATAAAGCAGGAGTTGATGTGGAGCACAACGGCGTAAACCTGGCAACGGCAGCTGGTACTACGGTTGAATCCAGCTATATCCATAGCAATTCCAACGTGAACAGACTGGCAGATGGATCTACGATTGCGTCCATTACCCATACCTCGAATACTGCGTTATTCGGCGGATCGCCGAATCCATCGGATTCAGTTACGTTTCAATTTGATGGAGCCCAAACGGTGGATAACGTAAAAGTGTACTACTATAATGACCGGCGGCCAAACGGCTATGCAGCTCCGCAAACGTTTGGTGTGGAATACTTGGATGCGGACGGCACAACATGGAAGCCTGTAGAAGGACAATTCCGTTATCCAAATTATGTGGCCGAAAATTACAATAATGTTGAATTCAGTGCGGTGAATACATCGGCTATCCGAGTCCATTTTACGCATGCGTCGGGCTATTCAACAGGAATTAAGGAAATTCAAATCTACAATAACGATCTGAACGTTACACCTTCGGAGAATCTTGCACCAAAAGTGCAACTAGACCTGCCGGTGAACGTAGAGCAAGGAGCTCCATTGAAGTTGGCACCAGTAATTACAGATGATGGTCTGCCAAGCGGGCGTTTGACGTATGCATGGAATCTAGTATCAGGTGATGCTGGTGCAGTGCAGGCAGAGACACTGGATCAGGCGGCATTGAATGTGACATTTGGCGCGGTAGGTGAATACGTCTACGAGTTGAGCGTTAGTGACGGGGAAGAAGTCACGAAGGTAGAAGTGCCCATCACGGTATATGTAGCGACGGCCCAATTGTCTAATGTCATTGCTAAGTTTGCAGATCGGATATCGCCGCAGGGCAAACTTGTCCGCAATGCCGATGACTTCACGCCGGAGTCGTGGCAGGCATTGCAGGCAGCATTGACAGAAGCCAAGGAACTGCTTGCGCGAGATGATTATACGCTTGATGAAGTGCAGTCCATGACGAATCGAGTTCGCCTTGCTGAGGAGAGTCTTCGTTACCGTAATGCTGCCCTATTGGCTACGCCAAGTGCTTCTTATACATCGGCATGGGAATCTTTGAACTCGGTGAATGACGGGTATATTCCTTTAGTCCCTGGAAGCATCGGCAACCCAGAGATTGAAACGCAATATGGAAACTGGGGATCGCCTAATCAAAGTCATTGGGTGGAGTATACTTGGAAAACACCTGTGACCCTGTCTGGCAGTTCAATGTACTTTTATGATGATGGAGGCGGTGTACAGGTACCAGCCGATTACGACTTTGAGTATTGGGATCAGGAGATAGGCGAGTATGTGGCGGTTAGCGGACTTAGTGAGAAGAAAATGGAAAAGGGAAAATTCAACCAAGTCACCTTTAATGAAGTCACGACCGACAAATTACGATTTACGATGAAAAACCAAAGCAGTTCGGTGTACACCGGTTTAAAAGAATGGCGTGCTATATCGGCCAAACCTGAAGGGGAAGAACCACCTCAAACGGACCATGGAGCGATAACAGCCATTGAGCCAGCATCAGTTAATACGACCATCAACGTCATGCCTGAGTTGCCTTCACAAGTCACCGTGACCTATGAAGACAAAACGAAAGGGCTGGCTCATGTAGTATGGGATGAGATTCCTGAAAACAAGCTATCCATTGCAACTGATTTTGTTGTGCTTGGCAGTGTGGAAGGAACCGACCTAAGAGCAAGCCTTCGTATTTATGTCAAATACGATAAGTCCCGCCTGAAAGCGGCCATTGATGCTGCATCAGATCCTTCCGTGAACGAAGAAAACTATGTTGGCACACCAGAACAATGGCAAACGTTGCAAACAGCTTTGCAGTTAGCTAGTGATGTGTACAATAATGACGCTTCGACCGAAGGAGATATCGATTCAGCGTACAAAGCGTTGCTGGAAGCTTTTGAAGCCCTAGAGCCCATAGAAGAACATAATGTAACGATTATCGGGATAAACATTCCAGGCGGTTCTGTGGATCAGTTGGCCAAGGAAATTGTTGTTCCGGAATCAACTACGCTGGATGAACTTAAAACTGGTTTAAACGTTCCTGCAAGTGTGACATTTGCGGTTTACGAATCTGATGGGTTGACGTCGGCCATTGATTTGAAGACAGGATACAAAGTGACGTTAACAGGTTCTGATCAAATCACAACGAAGACGTATACTGTCCTGAAGGTTACAGAAAATCCGCCAGTAAACACAGCTGCGCTTCAAGCAAAGCTGAATGAAGTAAGGGCATTGAAACAAGAACGCTATACGGCGGCAAGCTGGCAGAACTTAGCGGAAAAGATTTCCACTGCCGAACAATTGTTGACGAGCGGATCGGCTTCACAGGCTGACATTGATGCTGCGGTTCTCGCGCTGGATTCTGCCATTGCTGAATTGAAACTGCTGCCGACACCAACACCGACTCCAAGCCCATCACCATCGGCTCCAACACCAGTTCCAGTACCAGCCCCTACACCTACGGATCCGAAAGAGCTTACGCCTGTTACCGTGAGCCAAGGCAGAATCGAAGTGAAAGCAGCTGCCACCGGCAAAGATGGTAAGGTCAAAGTTCAACTCAAAGACAGCGATATTAAAGCAGCGCTGGAGGATATGAAGGACGGAAAGTTAACCATTGTCATCCAAAAGGATTTGGAAATACAACAAGTCGAAGCCTTGCTTCCGTGGAAGACGCTTAGTACTACGAAGTCTTTAACCAGTGTAAAAATTGAAATGGGATCAACCGTGTTGACGATACCTCATCAATTCCTAACTGCGATTAGGGACATCACTAATCTGGGAGTGGTCTTTGAAGCCGTCGAACCAAGCCAGTTGCCAAAACAAGCTGGAAAACTTCTTGAAGCAGACTTAGTCAGCAACATCACGGTGAAAGCAGATGGGAAAAGTATTTCTTCTAAAGTACTACATGGAAAAGGACTTAGACTAGCCATGCCTTATCAGTTGAAGGAAGCGATGAAAGGGCATCAAGTGGTTGCATTTACACTGAATGATGCCGGTATAGCCCAAGCTATTGTTGGCGGTAAATATGATGCATCCACAAAAATGTTTGAGTTTAACATGGAGCAGAACGGCATGTTCGGAGTAATTGGCGTAAACGTTGCCTTCAAGGACTTGATCAATGTGAACTGGGCTGTGGAAGGCATTGAAGCCCTTGCTGCAAGAGGAGCTGTTGAGGGAACGGGAGCTGGAGATTTCAATCCGGCATCTCTAGTAACCCGTGCAGAATTTCTTAAAACGTTGATGACCACATTCGATTTATTGGATGAATCCACTAAAACCGCATTTAGCGATATCAAAGAAGGCACATGGTATAGCACTTCAATCGCAAGTGCGCATAAGCTGGGCATTGTTAGAGGGAAAGCAGATGGTAGCTTTGGTCCTAATGAGCCAATTACCCGCGAGGAAATGGCCGTAATGATTTATCGGCTTGCAGGCAATTTGAATGTTACGCTGCCATCTGAAGGGGAAGAGGTTTCTACGAAATTTGCTGATTTGAAGAATCTTTCATTGGAATCCTTGGCAGCAATAGAGGCTGTTCGCAAGGGTGGTTTTATTACAGGCATGCCAAATGGTAGGTTTGACCCGAAAGGTCAGACCACACGTGCGCAAGCGGTGACAGTCATTTACCGATTGCTGACTAACCTAGAAAAGTAGAATCTGGCCAACTCTATAATCTGCTTTGTGATCGGCTGTTTTGTTAAAGGCAGCTTAGCCTGGGATTTGTAGTAGATATTTAACGCCAAAGCTTTTTTTTATAAACCAAACAGAATTGATGAATTAAGGTTCTCTCGTATTTCACCCTATAAAGGTTCATACGGCTTATGCTGGTGGAGCATTATTAACCGATGAAGTTTAATCAGGTGAATTGTACAACAAGTGAGACAAGATTTTTCCTAATCGGTAAAATTAGATGATTTTACATGCTAAAGCGTAAATTTTGAAAACTTCCTCGTAAAGAGCGGAGTCTTTTTCTTTTATCTTAGGCTTAGGTCTAATGTTAAATAAAACCAGATTTATACTTCCTAGTGGGTTACAACTTGTTAGACAAGTATAATATTGAGCTTGCGTTAAACCCAAAAGAAACAGACTCATTTCATTTCTATGGAGTAACGCCCTAAAGAAGGTAATAAACACTTTCTTAATGATGATTTCAAAGATTCGGATAAAACAGACGGATCTGCAAAACAAAATTGAAGTTTTCTATTGATGAAATAGATGAAACTTCAGTACATATTATTGGGGAAGGCAAGATTAAAGTTAAATCGATTGTAAAATTTATGTTTTTAATGGATGGAGAACTTACGAAGTATACCGTAAATGATCAAACTCTCTTTTGGTCCTGTTATTGCTGAGGCTAGTATTAAAGCTGTAATGACAGCCCAATCAATGCTCCATGACTTATAACTTTTGTTCTAGTTTTCAGTAAGAAGTTTATCTACAGAGGCACGGAAGGCTCCATAGTCAAATGAGTTAGCTACTTCGTATCTTTGATAACCTTTGCTATTACCAATTGTAATTTGTTTACTATTATCAATCCCAAAGCTCACTACTTCCGAATTATCACTCTTGTTTCGAATGTAGATGGTATAGGTATAGGCCGAATTACTATCATTAATGGGTCTATCTACTTTCTTTAGCTCCAGACCTGATAGTTGATTTGAAATTTCCTGGAAACCATTCATATCCATAATATGTGTTAAAACATCTTCGTTTGTCTCGGTTGATTTAGGGACACGAACGATCTGCAGATAAGCATTGTCAACATTGTCGACCTCGTCAAGAACAGCCTTTTGAAAGGTCGTATTTAAGGAAACAACATAATAAATAGCCAATGCAGCGATAGCAATTACGATTCCTATAATTCCACCAATTAAAACACGTTTCTGTTCTCTCATAAGTCACTTCCTTAATTAGTAATTCTAAACCAACTGTTTAATAGTTATTTTCCGAAAATTCACCTCCGTGAGAGGGATCTAATGATGTAATGTATCTTTTAATTATACATAAAATAGGAATTGATTTTTTTCATTTAACTAAGCACAACGTTTTATCAATTGAAGATCTTTATCCCGTAAATTATCATTTTGTGTCGAGGGACAAGAACATGGTTCCTTTGAAGTCGCTATTTTAGCGGCTTTTTTATTTTATCGGTACAAGTTCGTTTCCCGAGCCAAGGACAAGACTTGTACCGATTAGGCATATAACTAGACGGTTCTTTTCCTCGGTAACTCATTAAATTAATGGGCAGGATAGTCTAAGATAATCCGAGGTTAACCGTATCATAAATGACGCAAATTTTGTGCAAGAGTTGAACGATTTCTTTTTAACAGGACTAGAATAACAATAAGGCCATCCTGGATCGGATAGCCTCATTGTTATTGCGATAGAATTATCTAGATAGGTAGATGTTAGCGAACAAAGTCTGCCTGGCTTACATCTTAGCGGCAATCGACGCCTTCAGGATGTCATGCACGGAAAGCGGCGAGCGATGGAGCAGGTTGGTGAGCGTCGGATCAATGTGAGCGAATTCGCCTTCCCGACTGGCGCGGAAGATGCCAAGCAGCATGTTAGCCTGTGCTTCAGGGACACCATGCGACACAAGTGTGTCGCAATATTGGTCGTCGGAAACGAACACGCGCTGGATGGGGCGGCCAGACAATTCCGAAGCAATGGCTGCGACACCGGTGAGGTCAATGGCCTCGGTCGCGGTCAGGCCGGGTGTCAAGCCTTCAAAGCGTTGCTCGCTCAAGGCGATTGCAGCAGCTTCGGCAAGGTCAGTGTGTGTAGTCCAAGAGACTGGACCGTCCTCTGGAGCGGCAAGCACGCCTGTCGAGATAGCGTCCCCGAGAAACATTAGCGCTGATGCCATGTAAAAGCCGTTGCGCAGTGATACAAATGGGACGCCTGAGGCTTGGAGTGCATCTTCGGTAGCGGCGTGATCCTTCATCGGGGCGAAATGTGACGAAGGAGACGAGCCCATGTGGCTCGTATAGACAATTCGGTTTGCGCCAGCTTTTTTGGCAGCTTCGATCGCCGTAAGATGACTTTGAACGATAGCTTCACCGAAGCCGTCAGCGGAGACGATCAACACTTGTGTCGCGCCTTCGAAGGCGTAAGCCAGACTGTCGAAATCGTTGAAGTCACCTTGGCGTACGCGTACGCCCCTTCCTTGCAATTCCAGTACTTTCTGTGGATCGCGCACGCTGACGCCGATCTGTTCAGCTGGCATGCGTTCTAGTAATTTCTCTACCGTCATCCGTCCAAGTTGTCCGCTTGCTCCTGTTACGATAATCATCTCAATCACCTTTCTTTTCCTTTTATAGATAGTGTTGGTTAACCATCAATATTAGATTTGTTATACTGTATAAATGGTAATAGGATTGTGGTATCCGAACAACCAGCATTTAGCCGATTATGTTCCTTAAACGACATGAATGCCGATTTGTCGGTTTGGAACGCGGGAAGGAGCAACATCAAATATGCCAGTCAACTTGGACGATCCCCGAGTGAAGCGGACGCGTGAGCTGATGCTTCAATCCTTTATGGGCCTGCTCGAACAGAGGAAAAATATCTACTCTATTTCGATACAAGACATTACATCACATGCAACGGTTAATCGTTCTACCTTCTATGCTCATTTCCAAGACAAGTACGAGTTCCTGGAATGCTGGATGAGTGACAAGTTTCGCAGAATCGTGGAGTTGCGCTTGACGGATTACAACCTTACGGGAACGGACGATTTGCGAACGCTGATTCAGGTCACTTTCGAATTTCTGGCTCGTCTACGCCAGTATATGACGCCAGGTGACGTCCAATTCGAGCCGATATTCGAGGTTGCGATCCAGAAAGAGGTTGAACGACTGCTGCTCCGATGGCTCCATGAGAAGGTGCGGGAGCAGGCTTCTATTGCAGAGGGGATGATCGAGCCGATAGCGAAAGTGATTAGTTGGGGGATATTTGGATCGGCTGTACAGTGGAGCCGCAACCCTGAGCAGCGTACGGTGGAGGCAATGACGCGGGACTTGCTGGCCGTAGCCATAACGGTGTTGGAGCCAGTAAATTAACTCTGATACACCCATTACTCCGGTAATCCTTAACTTATCCGTGTTTTATGATAGAACTAACGTAGAAACGAACGATAACTCAATGTTACAAATAAAGCAGCTGATCAATGTGATCGGCTGCTTTATTCAACTAACGGGCAGTTATGTTTAATGAGGCGCTGTGATAAGATTGAAATAGGGGTGATACCATTGATGAGAAATATTATATTATTATCCTTACTTGTGGTTGGAGCGATTCTTATTTTAATTACTGCAATTCCGCTTTTTTCTTTTTATCCATATAGTGATGGCCCCAATTCAGGTCCTTTGAACACATGGGAGTTTGTTCGAATGTTTGCATATGACTCTTGGCCATCGTTTTTTATAATTGGCATATTCCTGTTGGTAGGTTCTGTTTACGGACTTCGGCGAAGATTTCACATAAGTCGACGCTAAACTAACGGGAAACTTTAGTTAATAGCCCCAGTCTAAAACCTTTTATTTGAAGCAAACTAGAATTATTTGCTCTTATAGGAGGTTTTATTATGATTTTAAGTGAACTTTGGAATCAATATGAAGCAGATAAACGAATTCAAGGGTTTAGCCCAAATACATTGCGTTCGTATGCTTTACAACTCAAGATGTTGGTTTCGGAACTAGGGAATGTAGATATTTCGGGAGTAACTTTATATCTTCTAAAGGAATACTTAGCAAAGCAATCAGAACGTTTAAAACCAAGCAGCCTAGGGCACCGTATCCGTTTTGTACGTTCCTTATTTCGCTTTGCATGTGAAGAAACCTATCTATCTAGCAATCCTTATATTAAACTTCGTGAGCCAAAAATGGAGAAGCGGGTACCTAAGTTTTTGATGGAAGAAGATGTGGTTCATTTAAAGATCTAATACTACTCTCCCTTTATTTAGCGGAACGATAGTTCCACAAAAGAGAAGTTCTATTCAAAATCCCACTCGGCAATGAAGTGGGGTTTTGTTTATATTGATATGTATATCTTGTGATCAAAAGATACTTTATGTTTTGATTCATTACGGTGATCCGTATCACTAGCAGTGGTAAGGCGAAGAATCGAGTTGAAGGTTGACGTATAATGATACGTTTGGAATTGGGTGCTTAAACTAAGCATTTAAACACTTATTGAAACGGCTGGCCATAGTTCGGTGAAAATACCGAACTATGGCCGTCTATGCTCGTATTTTTTTTATCTCCACCTTGTCATATCTACTCCAAAAATGGCCAAATGTTCTATAGTGCCTAATGTATTAATTCACAGTACCTCTACCTTGGCTGACTACAAAAAAGACACCGATAAGCGCAACCAGAGATCCTACCACCATACGCAGAGTGAATGATTCTTTTAAGAAGAGTCGCGCTAGCAAAGCGGTGAATACAGGAGAGAGCGATAAAATAAGCGAAGCTGTCGTTGCATCTATCGTCTGCATTCCAGTAAAGAAAGATACCTGATGTAGTAACATCCCAATAAGAGCGAGCGGAATTAAGTAGATGATATCCTGTGAAGTCAATCGAATCATACGTCTGGTCAAGATGAGATGCCAATTAGGAACACGGAGGAGACGGCAAGTCGGTATGCGGAAAGAAGCATTGCAGGAAACTCCTGCAGCAAGAGTGAGCCGAATATGAAATTGCTTCCATAAAGAGTCGCACAAAGTAAGAGAAGCAGGTAAGTTCGCAAGCCGATGCGCCTTCTTTCAAAATTTGACTAATCCAATAGCCTTATTGGTTAAGCTGTCGTTTGATGGCAACCAGTTCGATCTCGATTTCAGCGCTACGTGGTAGCTTAGCTACCTGTACGGTAGTTCTTGCGGGATGATGATTACCAAAATAGTGACAATAACCGTCATTCATTTGCCCGAAGTGATCTAGATTCGTCATAAAAACGGAGGTTTTTACAACGTCTTCTAGGGTGAAACCAGTTTCAGATAACACATTCTGAAGGTTCATCAGGATCTGTTGGGTTTGTGCAATGATGCCTTCCCCGCTGGTGTGTAATTCTCGTCTAGAAATGATTGAACAGCTTGGAACGCTTGAACTCTATTTTTTTCGAGCAGTACCATATGAGTACCTTCCCCGATTTCCACCCAACGGCGATAAGCAGCTCCAGTTAAGGAAGTAAAGAAGTTTTGTGCCAAATCTAATGGTACATCGATATCCCACTCCGCATGAATGAGGAGTACAGGTACGGTGATATCTTTAGGTTCATAGAAGGCTTTGCCAACCGTCCAATATTCACGTATGTCTAGAATCGGTCCGTTGGTAGCGCGAATATGCTCAGGGTGTACGGTCTTGTTATGAGGATCGGAGGCCAGCGTTGCTTCAACCCATTTTTCAAACCAACCCTCAGGGAGCAAGCTATCACGTTTTCCTTCAGGAGCAGCACTTAACCAGCGTTCTTTAGTAGTACCTGCGGGCACAAGGCGATAAGAGCCAAGCGGGCCGCCTGTATCAATAGGGATTGGTTTGTTGCTCAGCCACTGAGGAGCAATAAGGGTTAACTTGTTCACTTTGTTATTATTACAGCTTGTATATGCCCCAGCCACCGTACCGCCCCAAGACATCCCAAGTACATTGACCTTCGATAGATTTCGATGCTTTAGGACGAAGTCTACGGCCGAGCCAAAGTCACGAACCCCGGTTTCTGTACGGACGAGCGGAGGATTCTGATCAGCAGGTTGCTCCATTTCTGGCGGTCTTGTGGATCCACCATAGCCACGAACATCTACTGCATAGACGTCATAACCGTGACTTGCGAGGTAATCAAGGAAGGTGAAACCGTCTAGCTCCACATCGTATAGGCTGCCAATTGGATAAGTAGCACCGTGGACCATGACGATCGTTTTCTCATTAGAGAAAACAGTCATAGATGCAGGACGTTTATTAAGGAGCGATAGCTCAATACCAGGCGTATCGCTAGCTATGTTAAAGTTCTCAGATACGATGGAGATAGATTTGTTGAATGTATTGTTAAACATTATATTTTTCGCCTCTCTTCAATGTATTAGATAAAGCGCCAGTTGAAGCCGTCTTCGCTTCGGGTGACGTATCCCGCTGAACTCTCTGGGAAGTGCGTACTGAAATAGATAATTGGACGATCGGCAACATATTCCAAAGCCCAGCGGCGTGAAATTCGGGCCTGATCGCCAAATTCACAGTACATAGAATTCCAATCCGGTCGTATAACTTGGAATGGGTGATGCATGATATCGGCGCCGAACAAAGCTTCTTCACCACCCGATGAAAGACGAATAGACATTTGTCCGATACTGTGACCTGGAGTCGGAATGAATGTAAATATATCTAGAAACTTTCCGCCTTCTGGACCGATAGTTTCCGTCAAACCTGCCTCAACGATAGGAAGTACACTCTCTTCATAAACATTGAAATTTGCTTCATTTTCTTTGTTATGGCTCGCTTCGCTGGAATAATACTCTTGTTCTTTAATAGGGAATACGTACTTGGCATTGGGAAATGTAGGTACCCATTTGCCGTCAACTAGCCTCGTATTCCAACCGACGTGATCCACATGCAAATGAGTTAGTAATACGTAATCGACTTCTTCTGGAGTAACCCCTGCCTCTTGAAGTCGCTCGAGATAAGGTAGCTGCAGATTGGCAAGATCCGGATTTAGTGGCAGGTTTTTATCGTTACCTGTAGCTGTATCAATAAGAATCGTATGATGGGGTGTCTTCACGACCCAGGTGCCAATACTCACGATGAGTTGCGAATTTTCGTCAAGCAAGCCCTCAGGGAAGGAGTGTTGATTCTCTTCTAATAAAGAGGGGTCCCACGTACCTGGGAAATAAACTTCTGGTGGAACACCACTGATTACCATTTCGGTGACTCGGGTAATAGTAGTATCGCCTACGTTGTAAATCTTAGGTAGCTTAGTCATATAGCTCATCGCCCTCCTTCAAAATTTCGCTGGAAATGAAATTCTATATTTAAAAAGAATTATGTGTACATGTCCCGGGAACGTATTTGCACATCAGCCTTGTTAAAATCTTAATCCAATAATGTCCTTTATTCAACGTTTTTACACCGAAATTGAACGACCGTAAGAAAGCTTGCTATTGCTAGATATTTTAATTATTATCAAAATATAAATTTCGCTGAGAGCGAAAAAAATCAAATGTGAAGGAGTCATGAAAGATGAATTCTATAGGCGAGGTCATTAGAAATACCCGCAAAAAGCAGAAATTAACTCTTAAAGAAGTGGCAAAAGCAGGATCTATCTCAGTATCTTTTCTCAGCGAAATTGAACGGAACAAAGCGAATCCGTCGATAAGTGTCCTAAAAAGGGTTGCCAATGCGTTGAACGTGAATTTTACTGATCTATTTGGAGAGAAAGAACAAAGCATCGTTGTGAGAAAAGACGAACGTAAACCGTTGGTACATTCTGAAGGCTCACGTATTACATGGTATTCCCTTAGCGAGGGAAGTAAAAATAAGATGGGACCAATCTGGGGGGTGCTTGAAGAAGGTGCGACTTCTGGTGATGTTGGCGTAGGACACAGCGAAGGAGAGGAGTTTCTGTATGTCCATTCTGGTTGCCTGGAGTTTATGCTTGGGAATGATAGATATACGTTAGAAGAGGGAGATAGTATATATTTCGATGCCAAGACACCGCATAGCTATAAAAATGTATATAAAGGTGAGACCTTGGTGATTGCCGTGTCGACGCCTCCAACTTTTTAAGTCCAAACCGAATTATACCTTCATATAAAATGAGCTTATGATTTGAAATAAATAGTATTAATAATGATTTGTTTCTTCTTTTCGCAACCCACTTTGACCTTAGCATTCAAATTATCGGTGCAACTAGATATTACAGTTGACCAATTATTTACTTGCGAGGAGGATTCAAAATGAAATTGCAAAGAGCTGATGAAATGGAACAATTTCAAAATGATAAATCTGCTAAAAACACTTACATATTTTTTACTTTAGCGTTTTTGCTTTGGTCAGCAATCAATTTAATCTCGAAAGGTAAAACGGGCTGGGAGTTTACTATTTTGATGATAGGAAATGCAATTTTCTTTTGGTCAAGAGTCTTCTGCAAAAGGAAAATGAAATAAAAGAGTGAACCTTAGACGGATGTCTAAGTAGGAGTGGAAGGTCTTTTTTAAACGCTGAGGCTGGATTTTTGTAAAAGAGAGCAGGCCCATTTGAAGAGAATCATTTGAGACGATCTATTCTTATTCTAGGCTTCATCGACTTTAGGTTTCACACCGTATTCTTTACCGAAATACTCCATCTTTTCAAGGATCGGAAGTAATTTCATTCCCTTGTCTGTTAATGAATACTCGACTCGTGGAGGAACCCTGGATAAACATCACGTTGAATAACGCCATCATTCTCTAATTCCTTCAGCTGCTTGGTAAGAGAGCCTTGAGATAGACCTCTAAGGAATTTTTTGATATCCGAATAACGACGTGTTTCAGGCTATCGCGTACATATCACTTTTTTCATCCATGAACTCTTGTTCAAATTCTTCATTGCAAGCCCTCATCCATATCACTCCTAATCTATAGGTACAAAAAGATGTACTATGTTCATTTGAATTGCCCTCTTTGCAAAAGAATTGAATACACTTATGATTGGCACAACAACCTAAACAAAATGATTTATTTACTAAAATATAAAAGAATAAAAACTTGTTTTGGTTTTATAGTTAGTAGCCTAAGTAATCATTATATTTTTCAACCCTATAGTTAGCAAGCTAAATAATAAATATAACATAGAAAGGAGTGACTGATGTGAATACAGCAAACGAACTAAGGCTTTCGATTTTGGATTTTGTTCATATCTATAACGGAACCGAGGCTGCGGAAAGTCTTCAGAATGTGACGGAAATGGTTCAACTAGCTGAACATTGGGGGTACAACAGGTATTGGTTTACAGAACACCATAACACAACAACCTTGATGAGTACTTCACCAGACTTGCTGAGCATGCATGCAGCAGCTCACACAAAAACTATTCGAGTAGGTTCCGGAGGGGTTATGTTGCCCAATCACAGTCCCTTGAAAGTGATGGAGAACTTTACGCTTCTCGAAGGATTGTATCCAGGGCGTGTTGACCTCGGAATTGGCCGAGCATCAGGTACGGATGGCAGAACCATGTGGGCATTATTAAGATCCCAGGCATTAATGGAGGTTAATGATTTTCCTGAGCAATTAGATAACCTACTTTCCTTCTTTGCCCGTGACTTTAAAGAAAACCACCCGTTTAGTCACATCCATCCTCCCGGAGATCGTTCAATGGTTCCAGATATGTTTATGCTGGGATCTAGCGAGGGTGGGTTACATTTCGCCTTGGAAAAAGGATTAGGGTTTGTATTCGCAGCTCATTTGGCACCGCAACGGGCTATTCCTATGTTGAGAGCTTACCGTTCGAATTTTAAACCTTCGTCCTATTTATCTGAGCCCCAAAGTATGTTAGCGACGATCGTTATTACAGCTGAGACGAAAGAAGAGGCTAAATATATCGCAGGACCGGCGGAATTAATGTGGGCACAGATGAGCACAGGGACGATAAACCTTACTTTCCCTACACCGGAAGAAGCTAAAAATCACATTTACACGCCTCATGAAGAGCTGGCTAGGGAACGTAATAAGGACCGCTTTGTGATTGGAAGTGTTGGACAGGTTGCGGAGCAACTTAGGCAAATTGCAAAAGCAAGTTTAGTGGATGAAATCATGATTGCAGACTTCTATCCTAATCAAGAGAGTCGTAAGAAAGGGCATGAATTGTTGGCTAAGGAATTAGGTTTATCTTAAGGAAATAAGTGAACTCGTGAAAAGGAGATCATTCAACCATGGAAGAAAGAAAGCTAAAATTAGGAGGAATTATTGATGGCGTGGGTTGGAATTACACGGGTTGGAGACACCCCGATATTCCAGCAGATGCCAGTGAAAATATTGAGTATTACGTACAGAAAGCCAAACAACTTGAACAGGGAAAGTTCGATCTCATCTTTTTGGCAGACGTAAGTCATATTGGACCGGGCATGATTCCACACTATCTAAGCATGTTTGAGGGCGTATCTATTTTGTCTGCACTAAGCATGGTAACACACTCCATTGGCTTGGCCGCAACGATAGCGACTTCATATGCTGATCCCTTTACCGTCGCTAGGCAAATTGCTTCCCTCGACAAGATTAGCAAGGGCAGAGCAGGGTGGAATGCAATTACCTCCAATCCCGGAGGATTAGCCAATTACAGTCGTTCCCATTTAAAGAAAGCAGATCTTTACCCCATGAAAAAAGAGTTCTTGGAGATTGTTGAAGGCCTTTGGGACTCGTATGAAGACGATGCCTTTATACGTGATAAGGAACGTGGGTTATTTTATGACCCGCGTAAAATGCATCCGCTACATTATACCGGGAATTACTTTTCCGTGGAGGGGCCCTTAAATATCAGTCGATCGAGGCAAGGCAGACCGGTCGTCTTTCAAGCGGGTACTTCCCCAGCATTCATGGATGTTGCCGCGCAGCATGCTGAAGTCATCATGGCACCTGGACATGATTTGGAATATCTTAAGGCATTCACTGAGGAACTTAAACGTAAAGTGCAAAATCAAGGGCGTTCACCACATGACCTTTTGATGATGCCTTCTCACAATCCCATCGTTGGTGAAACAGAAAAAGATGCATTGGAAAAGTTAAGAGAAATCGAATCATGGATGCCTCAAGGTTATCGAATGCCGAAACCTGGATTAATGGGATCTGCGGAGCATGTTGCCGAACAAATCGAACACTGGTATCGAGAAGGGGTTATGGATATCTTGCTGATTAGACAAGATCATCCAGCGGGATTTAAGGACTTTATCGAATTGGTTGTTCCTATCTTACAAGATAGAGGCATATTCCGTAAGGAATATGAGGACGACACACTTCGGGGGAATTTAGGTCTACCTTACCCAGAAAATAAATACACGAAGTAACAATAGAAAAACTCGTTTAACAAGAGGAGAACAGATAAAATGACTAACAGAGTTTCTGAAATATTAAATATTAAAAAGCCAATTATACAGGGCCCGATGTCATGGGTTACGAATGCCGAATTTGTTGCAGCAGTAAGCAATGCGGGTGGATTAGGATTTCTAGGTCCAAATGCCGGTCAGGTTGATATAACTCGCTCACCCGAAATAAGTGCGGAAAGAATGAGAACTGAAATACAAAAAACAAAATCTTTAACGAATAATCCATTTGGAATTCCAGTGATCGTGAATCGTGATTTAGCTTACACATGGCCACTTATAGAAACAGTTATTGACGAGAAAGTTCCTGTTGTTCTGGTGAATGATACACTGGATGAAAGAATCTTTAAACCATTAAAAGAAAACAATATTAAAATTGTTTATAGACCCCTTACTCCTACTATTGAAAATGCAAAAGCTGCAGAAAAATTCGGAGTAGATGTTTATGTAGCGACTGGATTTGATGAAGGTGGTACGGTTCCAGAACGAGTTATTGGAACATTTTCGATTGTTCCAATGATTGTAGATGCTATAGATATTCCTGTAATGGCAGCTGGTGGTATTGGAGACGTTAGAGGAGTGCGTGCCGCATTCGCTTTAGGTGCTGAAGGTGTGTTTGCTGGCAGTGTCTTTATTCCAACAAAAGAAAATCCAGCAGCAGAAAAGGTGAAACACATGATTGTAGATGCTACAGCAGAAGATTTACTATTGTTCCGTACTTTACCAGCATACTATCGTTCTTTACCTACTAAATTGGCGAATAAACTAGTCGAAATGGATAAACAAGGTGCCAGCCGTGAAGAAACAGCACAATTGATGCGTGGATCAATTGGAATGCGTATCGGAATGTTAGAAGGAAATACAGACGATGGCTATATTTCTATTGGTACTGGAATTACTCCGATTAAAGAAATCAGAACAGTAAAAGAAGTGGTCGATACTTTAATGCAAGATTTTAATTAAAATATTTGGAACTTATAAAGTGGAATTACCTTTTACGTATTCAACTAACGGGCATTGATAGCTTAATAATTGTCCATGAAATCTCATTGCTGTCTAACTGGACATAAGTAAAGCTTCATTTTCATTTGTTGGATTGACATATTGCAAATCTTTAATATATACTAATTGACATGACCAATCCAATTGACATTTTTAAAGCACTTTCCAATGAAGCACGTATTCAAATTTTAGAATGGCTAAAAGATCCAAAGACCCATTTTTCGCCCCAAGAAGGGATTGATCTTATAGAGGTTGGGGTATGTGTAAGTCAAATCACAGAAAAATTGAACATGAATCAATCGACTGCCTCGCAGTATCTTTCAATGTTGCAAAGAGCAGGATTAGTTCATGCTACACGTTTAGGGAAGTGGACATATTATAGAAGGAATGAGGAGGCCATTAATCAAATTGGTCAGTTCCTTCAAAAATGAACATGTTGGAAGCTGAATTCGGGAAATAGAATTCAGTTTTTCTTAAGGTGAACAAATTGATAATTTGCAATATATAAATTTTTTTTGATTTTCATATTGACATATTGCAATATGTTTATACATTTTAAGGAGGTGATTCTACGCTTGTTCTTACCGTGTAGGTTGTAAATATTAAATTTAAAAACTTAAATGAAAGAAGGAGATTATTAAAATGAAAGCATGGCTAAAACAAGGACTTGGTTTGGAGAACATTAAACTGGTTGATATTGAAACTCCGAAGCCAGGCCCAAGACAAATTTTAATGAAGGTAAATGCTGTTTCCCTAAATTTCCGCGACAAAGCAATTGTTGATGGAGTATACATTCCAGACCTAATGAATAACAAAACGTTTGTACCTGTTTCTGATGCTTCTGGTGAAGTTGTAAGTGTCGGTTCAGAAGTGACAAAATTTAAAGTGGGCGATCGTGTCACATCCCATATGTTCACGAAATGGATTCAAGGAAAACCTAGTCCTGACGACTCTTTGTATGCGGTCGGTGGACCGAATGACGGCGGACTTGCAGAGTATATGTTACTTGACGAAGATACTGCAGTATTTACGCCTAACAATTTGACAGATGAAGAAGCTTCAACTCTTCCAATTGCCGCACTAACCGTATGGTTTTCTTTAGTTGAATATGGAAATATCAAAGCTGGTGAAACGGTTCTTGTACTGGGAACTGGTGGTGTATCTGTTTATGCTGTTCAAATCGCATCGGCTCTAGGGGCAAGAGTTATTGTAACTTCGAGTAGTGATGAGAAATTAACACAAGTTAAGTCATTAGGTGCAGATGAAGTTATCAATTATGCTAAAACTCCAGATTGGGAAAAGGAGGTACTTAAGCTCACCAACGGAAAAGGGGTAGATCATATTCTTGAGGTTGTTGGTGGTGAAAGTATTAATCGTTCGATTGAAGCAGCAGCATTACAAGGGAACATTTATATTATTGGATTCCTAGGTGGTATGATGGCAGAGGTTAACTTGTTTTCATTGCTTGCAAAACAAGTGAAAATCCATGGAATCAACGTAGGGCACAAAAAAGCTTTCGATGATATGCAGCGGGCATTTAATCAATTAAATATTAAACCTGTAATTGATACTGTTTATCCATTCGAACAAGCAATTGAAGCATACAAACATCTTCAACGTGGTGCATTTGGTAAAATTGTAATCCGTATTTCCGAATAGTCGTATTTAAACTAACGGGAAACGTTAGTTAAATATAAATAATAAGAAGGCAGCAGGTCTTTGTGACGGCTGCCTTTTGTCGCGGGACAAGAACATGGTCTCATTGAAGTCGCTATTTTAGCGGCTTTTTTATTTTATCGGTACAAGTTCTTGTCCTTGGCCTTGGACAAGAACTTGACCGATTGCCGAAATGGACAAGAACATGCTCTTATTACTGATTAGACGTATATATAATCGGTATTTTGCAGTATTTCATTAAGCTAACGGGCAGGTTAGTTGAACAAAATTTATTAGTGATATAAGATAAAATGAATTATCTAAAAAATCAGGAGAATAAAATGGAACAGGTAAATTTTAAGGAAAACAACTTAATAAATGAAAAAGCTCATAAATTATTTAGGGTACATAGTGAAAAACTTGCTCAACTTCTTCCTTAAGCTGATATCCAGCAATCGGGAAAGTATTCAATTGGAAATGTATTTAATTACATGTAATTACAGGAGGGGAACATTAAGCGTGTATTCTGGAGATATCGCTGGAGTAAAAGGTCCGATGGATAGTTTGTTCCAATTACAAAGTCAGAAATTTCACTGAGTGAAGTGCTGAAAATACTCATCTTATTCCTTGATATCATAATTCATTCTTGTACATGTTGGCAGGAAAAATGGAGTTAGGAATACGATGATAGAAATCGACTGCTTTAAAAAAATTGATGGGAGAGACTGACATGATATTAATCATTATTCAAATACTTTTGGCTCTTATGTTTCTTGTTGCAGGAATACCGAAGTTTTCTTCATATCAGCACGTTGAAGGCTTTAAAACCTATGGGTATCCACAATGGTTTCGTATTTTCACAGGCGTAGTGCAAGTTATAACAGCACTCCTATTAATCATTGGAATATTTAGTGATGGACTAGCTGCAGTTGCTGGAGCTCTAGTTGTTGCGACAATGCTTGGCGCTATTTTTACGCATATAAAAATGAAAGATCGTTTCAAAAATATGGTATTACCAATTATGCTGCTCCTATTGGGGGGGATTGTAGTTTGGCAGAATTTAATTTAGGGAGAAAATTTATTAGGAGTGTATAATTATGGGGCATATCTTTAGTCACCGATGCTGATAGACGATCGGGCGGCCTAGCTATTCGGCATCTGATGAGCCTCGAGATTGAAGCTGATAGTTTGGGTATTTGAATGATTACCACTTGAACTTTTAGAGTCGAGACTTTTACTGATTTGAGACGTTTAGAATGTATGAGTCAGTCTCGCCATTTATTCTAGAAATTTCAATTACAATATGATCGTAAATTGTTGTATTTGAGAATTGCTACTCTAATCTCCATCCATCTGTACCATTATCATCAATACCTAATAAGGCTTTAAATTTCCAAGTAGAAGTTCCCATTGGGACAAGCCAAAAGCTAACTTTTTCTATTTCATTCTTTGTAATTAATTGCACGTTCAAGGATCCGGTTTTTGTTGGGAGTTTGATCCATTTGTGATCCATATTGTAATTGGTCTTGATCTCATAATCGCTTGTGCGATTTACTAAAAACGTCCCCATTATATTTAATGTAAATAGAACTATTAAGAACATTTTACTCATGTCTAACACCTCATTTTAGTTATTACCTGATGTTACACTTAATATGTAGGGGCAATTAAATAGAAAAATATAAACATTAGCATCGTTAAGCTAACGGGAAACGTTAGTGCAGCAATAGAGAAGTTCTACGCAAAGAAACCACTCCTTAAAAATCGGGAGTGGTTTTTGTCTATATACTAATGTATATTTTGTGGTCAAACTGTACTTTTTGCTTAGATGCATTACGGTGAACCATATCATAAATAAGCGCAAGTTTTTTTGCGGGGTTCCTTGCGGGGAATGGATTTGTATGCGTGCAGGTTTCAGGCCATGGTAACGCTGAAAAGGTACATAGGGCTATCACTTTTTGAGTGGAGCATCCTCGTCACATCCCACGGAGGGAAGAGGGCTTCGTGAATGGAGGAGACTCCCCGAGGCTGGCAACGAACGTGCTTTTGACGGCACTTTCGCTTTTTCGCTAATCTTGGTCTATGACGTTTCCCAGCGCTGTTGGAAGAAAGGGTCATTGAGTTCCTTCAGTGTTCGAAAGTTGTCATCGATCTGAATGAGGATTGCCGTCGGAAGTGCTTTTGCACGGTGAAGTATGTCCAATCTTGTTGTGTTTTGATTATTCTCACTTATACTCGCCTCGAATGTAAAGACCCGTAATAACCTTAGACAACAGATTGGCGTGTTGTTGTGGCGAGAAACTAGAGCGAACGGCCATCCTTCCCGCAACAGCTCCGCCATTCGTTTGGACCATTCATGACCGTTATGCTCTGAGATTCCTTAGCATTCGCGTAGGAGATGCGCATTGTAAGGGGCATGACCAAATTGGTAGTGAGTCTTAAAATAACTGGGCAGACAATCATGAACAACATCGCCGGTAAAACCAATCAATATGCCCAGTTCATCTATCACCTGGCTGCAACGTTTGTCGTGTCAAGGGAAGATGAGTTGCACGGGAATGACGACGTTCTTAGGAGAATAAATATCTTCCATTTGTTCACGTAACAGCTTTACGGCTGTTCGTGCCATTTCCTGTTCATCCTGCTGCACATAAGCTACGCCTGAAAGATGTGGATTATCGAAAGATAGCAAATCGATATTTGAGTGATCGTTCAGACGACTGATAGCGGCCGATGTAAGGCGTGCGGTTTCTTCAGTCAAGGAGAAGGCAGCCGAAATTCCACTGTGGTCCTGCAAGAAGTCGCTTACATAGTCCAATGCTTGCTCGCCACGTAGAATGTCGAGAGGAATGTGACACCACAAGCTCTTGTCAATCGAGATGCCTTGATCTGTGTACGCCTGCTCGAAGCCGAGCGTGCGATCCTCGACGGCTGTATTGGCATTTTCAGGTGAGATGAGCGCAATCTGCTGATGACTCTTGGATAGCAAATGGGAGACCGCATTGTACGCACCGCCGTAATTGTCGGATGTAATGGTGTACGTCTCAATGTTGCGCAGATAGCGGTCGATGAACACGCACGGGAATTTATCGAGCGACAGACGCAGTAATGATTCGTTGTACTTCTCATCTTCTGTCGGAAAAACGATCAGCCCCTTTACACCGAGTTCCGTTAGTGTACGAATGACGTTTGATTCAATAGAGGAGGACTCGCGCGTGATGCTTAGTATCATGCTGAGGCCGGCTTCTTGCAGGAATTGTTCCGTGTAGTCAACGAGCTTCTGGATGACACGGGTCCTCATCGTCGGAATGATGAAGCCGATGAGCGGTATGGAGGACGCGCTGCATGGAGATAGCGGAAAATTGATGCTAGAAACAACAAGACTAGAAGAGACGAATGAGCCTTTGCCTTGTACGCGTATAATTAATCCTTCGTCAGCTAGTAGGGTTAGGGCGTTCCTGACGGTTATTTTACTTACTCTGAATTCGTCCATTAGTTCTTGCTCAGAAGGAATGCGATCCGTTGGCCGAAGCTGCCCTGATTTAATTTTCTGAAGAATATCTTCTCGAATTTGTTTGTAGAGCGCCAGCTTTTTCAAAAAGTTGCATCTCCCCATAAACTTTATGATTTTATAATCAATTGGTTATATAAAGCATATTTCATCTATATTATAATACGGCATGTAAAGCGCTTACAATATGGAATCTGAGAATTTGTTGCGAAGGGGTCTTTTCTTTGAACGGTTAGATTTTATGTTAAGGATGGTGGTGCCAAGGTAGATTGAACCGCTTAATTTAACTGAACTAACTAGTCAGCCGACTTTTCAAATGCATAACAAAAAAAGAGAGGATGACGAACAAATGAAAAAACGCAGAACTTTAATCTCCATCGTTACAGTCCTTATTATGTCACTTGTTTTTACAGCATGTGGTAATCCTTCTGATTCAAAAACGGAAACACAGCAATTAGGCGCTGATGCCGGTGAGAATGCAACAGAATTGTCATTTTGGACATTCGTAGATTTGCACGGCAAGCATTTGGATAAAATGCTGGGTTTATGGAATCAACAGAACCCAGACAAACAGATTAAGTTGAATGTAACGGTTATGCCTTACGATGATATGCACAACAAGCTCTTATTGGCAGTTACAAGCGGAAAAGGTGCTCCTGATATCGCGGATATCGAGCTTGGTCAATTCCCTAAATTCTTGGAAGGTGACAACGTTCCACTGGAATCTTTGAATGATGTATTTGCACCATACAAAGACGTTGTTGTTCCTTCACGTGTCGAGATTTACTCCAAAGCCGAACAGGTTTATGGCTTTGATTATCACGTAGGTGCTACGCTTGCTTTCTACAACACTGAAATTCTCGAACAAGCAGGTGTTGACTACAAGACAATCAAAACTTGGGAAGATTACAAACAAGCAGGTATCCAGGTTTATGAAAAGACTGGCAAGTACTTAGGTACTGCTGATACATCAGCTACGTGGCAAGCATCGCTTCTGCTAGCTCAGCAAAACGCTGATTTTACAGATGAAAATGGTAATCCAAAAGTTAACTCGCCTGAAATGATTAAAGCGTATGAAATGTTAGTCGATCTGCAGAAGAACAATGTTATTCATACGATCCCTGGCGGACAACCCGACACAGAAGAAGCAAAAGGTGAATACAACAAAGGCAACTACGCAAGCGCATTGATGCCTGAGTGGTACATGTCCCGCTTTGTAAACGAAATGAAGGACCTCAAAGGGAAGTATGCAATTGCTCCATTGCCTGTATTTGAAGAAGGTAATCCTCGTTCCGTTGGCTTAGGCGGTACTGGCACAGTTGTTACTAAGAATGGTAAAGACGTTCAGTTGGCCAAAGAATTTGTAGCCTTTGCTAAGCTTTCGAAAGAAGCTACTACTGAAATCTGGAATACACTTGGATTTGACCCAATCAACATGGAAGTATGGAAAGATGATGCAGTAACGAAAAACCCTGATAATGAATACGTCCAATACTTTAAAACAAATGCATTTGATACTTTGAATGAAATCAAGGACGAAATTAGAGCGATCAAGTCCGTTAAAGCTTCACCGACCATCGGCAATATATTCAATACGGTTACCTTGAATGCTATCTTTGAAGATGGCCAAGACGTGAAGGAAGCGCTGGATGAAGCACAAGAAGCAATTGAACAAGAATTGAAATAAATATAATAAGTAAATGATTTGATTAAACCTGTCGGCAGGTATAGTAGTCGGCAGGTTTAACCATAGTCAAGGGAGATTGAGAATATGATCAAGAAATTTGTATACTCTCAAAAAGTTGCGCCTTATGTTTTTGTATTGCCATTTATACTTATATTTTTGATATTCTGGTTTTTCCCGCTTGTAAATTCATTCGTAATGAGCTTTCAAGATAGGATGTTGGGACAGGATCCTAAATGGATTGGTGAAGCGAATTATTCGAAATTATTTACAGATAAAGTGTTTTTGACGTCGATTAAAAATAGCGTTGTGTACATGTTAGGAACCTTAGTGCTATTAATTCCTTTTCCCATGTTATTCGCCGTTATGATCAACAGTAAGTTAATGATGGGAAGAGAGTTTTTTAAATCTTCGTTCTTTCTCCCTGCATTGACATCTGTCGCAGTTGCGGGTACCATCTTCCGCCTTACATTCGGTGAAATGGAAGGTTCATTAATGAACAGTCTCCTGGGTCTATTTGGTGTAGAGCCTATTAAATTCTTGAAAGACGGAGACTGGAGTATGGCAGCACTGCTAATCCTCGCATGTTGGAGATGGACAGGTGTTAATATGCTTTACTATCTATCCGGTTTGAAAAGCATTGATAATGAATATTATGAGGCTGCTTCAATTGACGGGGCATCTGCTTGGCAGAAGTTTAGAACGATCACAATGCCATTATTGAAGCCGACCACGGTGTATGTTACGACAATTAGTGTTTATGCAGGTTTAGCAATGTTTACCGAGAGCCTGATGATGTTTAACGGTAACAATTCACCCAAAAATATTGGCTTAACCATTGTTGGATATCTGTATAGACAAGGGATTGAGAAGAATAAGCTGGGTTACGCAGCTGCAGTTGGTATCGTTCTGTTAGTCATTGCTATGGTTATCAATTTAACGCAGTTGAAATTTAGTGGAATGTTCAAAAAGGAGGAGGATTAAAGTGGGCAAAAGTCAGACGAGGAGTGACTTCATTTCGAGAATAGTAATTATTTGTTTATTCATTATACTATTCGTTATCATTATGATTCCATTCTATGCAGTGGCCCTATCTTCCTTTAAACCAGGTGAATCATTAGTTAGATATGGTCTTAACCTAAGTTTGGATTTTAATATCATGAGTTTTGACAATTTCATCTACCTGTTTACTGGAGAACATGATTACTTTGTATGGTTTTGGAACAGTATGACTTTAACTATCGTTCAAGTGATTTTAACACTTTTTGTAAGCGCATTTGTTGCATATGGTTTTGCAGCATATGATTTTAAAGGGAAGAACTTCCTCTTTATATGTGTTTTGCTCATTATGATGGTGCCTTTCGAAATACTGCTGGTTCCTTTATACAGCCTAATTAATGATTTGAAAATGGTGAATAGCTATTCGGCAATCATTCTGCCGGGTATAGCCAATGCCGCGACAATATTTTTCTTCAGGCAATATCTAAGAAGCATACCCAAAGAGATTATTCAATCTGGACGGGTTGATGGCGCAAACGAGTATGCAATTTATTTCAGACTAATTATGCCGATTATGAAGCCATCCTTTGCGGCAATGGCCATTCTCAATGGTATGAATAGCTGGAATAATCTGTTGTGGCCATTCATGGTGCTCGGAGATCAGAGTAAATTTACACTTCCAATCGGTTTGAAAACGTTGTTAACTCCTTATGGCAATAACTATGACCTATTGATCGTGGGTTCCTTCTTCTCCATCATTCCAATTTTCATATTGTTTATTGCTTTCCAGAAATATTTCATAGACGGTATGACTGCAGGTGCTGTTAAAGGGTAGTATATATTATGATGAAACAGGTGATAAAATGGAAGGCCAAAAAAGAGCGTTACACGACATTCAACCATTGATTGAGCAGAGAGCTGATCCTTTTATTTACCGACATTTGGACGGTTATTATTACTTCGTAGCATCCGTTCCCGAGTATGATCGGATTGAAATCCGTAGAGCCCAGAACCTTGAGGGGCTTGTTACATCAACTCCAGTGGTGATCTGGAGAAAACGCGAGACTGGTATCCTTAGTGCCAATATTTGGGCGCCTGAACTTCATTTTATTGATGACAAATGGTACGTGTATTTCGCTGCCGCACGCACGACGGAAACGATTGAAGGCTTGTTCGACCATCGGATGTACGTTCTGGAGAATGAACATGCCAATCCGCTCGAAGGCAGTTGGACGGAAAGAGGACAGGTTCGTACCGCGTGGGAAAGCTTCGCCCTCGATGCCACTACCTTTGAGCATAATGGCAGCCGTTATTACGTATGGGCACAAAAGGATCCGCATATCGAAGGCAACTCTAATCTGTATATATCTAAAATGAGTAATCCGTGGACGCTGACTGGGCCGCAAACGATGATTTCGATGCCGGAATATGACTGGGAGATCATTGGTTATAAAGTGAACGAAGGCGCGGCATTTCTCCGCAAGGGTAATCGGGTATTCCTCTCTTACTCGGCTAGCGCCACAGATTTCAATTATTGCATGGGCCTGCTTGAAGCCGATGCGGATGCTGATTTGCTCGATGCCGCTTCATGGCGCAAGTCGCAAGCAGCGGTTTTCTCGACAGATGAGAGCATCTCGATGTATGGTCCCGGTCATAATTCCTTCACGGTGTCAGAGGACGACGAAAAGACGCTATTTGTGTTTCACGCAAGAACATACAAGAATATTATAGGAGATCCGCTGTACGATCCGAATCGCCATACATTTGTGACGGAGCTTTTGTGGACGGCAGACGGCAGACCCGATTTCTGCGGCTCTGTTGCAGCACTTGCACGTTCTGTACAGTGAACGAGTGTCCCAACAAGGTTGGTTGATGGATTTGAGTTCGTTTATCCAACTTGCCAAAGAGAGACAGTAAGAACAACGAAGGCACCCTACTGGGTGCCTTCGATTTCGCACTACAGATAAATTTGAAAGCACTCGTATTTAATAAATTCGGGGGACCGGAAGTGCTAGAATATCTTGAAATTTCGGATCCGGTTATCGGGCCTGACGAAATATTAGTAGGATGAAAGCAATTGGACTGAATTTTGCAGATATTTATAGAAGTAAAGGAAACTATATTCATGCGGCAGCAGGGGGCGTTGGACAGTTGCTTGTCCAAATTGCAAAGCTCTTCGGTGGGAGGGGCATTGGTTTAACCTTCTCTATGTAGAAGGCGACGGCAGTTAAGAATGATGGAGGGAATCAGGTTTTTTGACACGATGAAAGGTTAAACACTCTTGAAATAGGAAATGTAGTCTTCATAAGCGTTTGTTTACGTTCCTAGTGGACAATTGTAGTATTTACACAAAACCCAGAAATGTCTATGAGTAATGATTGCTTCATACCCAGATTAAATTACCATTAATTGGACATTAAAACATACACTTATATGTGATAAGTTTAATAAGCTAAATTTACATATTGGAGAGTGCTAAAGATATGCCTAAAAGAATACTTATTTTGATTTGCTGCTTTAGCAAAAGGGAATGACAAGTATAATATTGAGCTTGCATTAAACCCAAAAGAAACAGACTCATTTTTATGGAGTAATGCCCTAAAAGAAGGTAATGAACATTTTCTTAATGATGATTTCAAAAATTCGGATAAAACAGACGGATCTGCAAAGTTAAAATTTTCTATTGATGAAATAGATGAAACTTCAGTACATATTGCTGGGGAAGGTAAGATTAAAGTTAAATCGATTGAAAAATTTAAGTTTTTGATGGATGGAGAGCTTACGAAATATACCGTAAATAATCAAACTGTCTATTTTGGTCCTGTTATTGCAGAGGCTAAAAATGAAAAAAACATAGATATTGATACGGTGCATACTCTGTTCATTGATCCTCAGACCGAGGAAGTTTATGTTACGGAGACCTATGGAACATTACAAAGTGACAACGGGGTTGGCATCTTGGCTTTTGGAGAGGTACCCTCAAGTTATTTGGAATTGAAAGATCAAATTATTTCAGATATGGAAAATGCTGATGAACAAAAGGTAGCTTCATCTACACCATCGAAATTCAACAGCAATTTTTGGGCAGGAGTGGCTAATGCCGAAACTCTTAAAATAGACTCGGCGAGTACGTTCAACTATAAAACATCATTTATGACTCAGGCGATAGGTAAAACTGGAACAGCTACAGGGACACCAAGTAGTTTTCCGGCAGCAAAATATGCTACTCTTGGCGTCAATATTTATACTAGAGAGAGACTCCAAGCTGGAAATGGTTCTTCTATGATCGAAACAAGACTGTGGAGTAACACACCTGCTGTAGAAGAGTATCTTAAAGCCACAGAGGATAATATGTATGGAACAGAAGTGATGACGGCGTACTTAGACATGTTCGTTGTCGGTGCAGGTAACCCATCATTACTAATCAATTATCGAAAAGATCTAAGTTATCCCCTTGATAGCACACCAGTTAAAGCTATACAAATTCCAATCTTAAAGGGCTACTTGAAAAAAGCCTATAACCTTCTGGCTACCACTTGGGCTGCTTATCAAAACGCTACATTAGGGGTAACTACAACGACAATAGATTCGAATGTCATGAGTAGTTGGAAAGCGTATGCTGAACGCAAAATAAGGAGTACAACAGGGAACGGCGCTATTGCTAAGAAAGCCGATCTTCCAAGTAAAACTGCAGGAGTGACCTCTTCCGCAGACTTAGATGGAGGTACTGCGGCATACTTCTACTTTGAGGAGCAAACGGATGGGACGAATAAAATGTTTATTAAAGCTAAGGCAGTATACCTATGTAATATTGGAAAGTCACTAGCTTTCTTTGTAACGCCAAAAATAGAGACATATTATAGTCATGAATTTTAGTTACTATCACTTATTGGAGGCATTTCATTATATTTAACCAAAATTTTAACGGGGTGTTCACTTGAAAAGAAAGATCATATATATCATAAGCATTTTGATCATTATCTGTGGCTTAGCATACGTGTACGAAGAAAAATCACAGGATAAACAAAACGATAACCCACATACTTTATATTTATTGAACGGAGTAATATGGCAAACTCAATTGCGAATAAGTGATACGTTGACCTACGCGGTGGAAAATAATAAACTTGAAACTGAATTTGTACGTTCATTGCTGACACTTTACGGTTATGAATCCGATGCCTTGCATGTTGCTCTTGATAAAAAGTATCAACATCTGCTAAATGGCTCCAATACAAGTGACTATATTTACGTGAAAATCAAAAAAAATAACCCTACTGTGCAACAAATGGATCTTTTAAAAAAATTATCTATTCTCTATAAAGACCTTTCATTACAGCAGAGTCAATTAATCAATGAAGATGGAATATTTAATGAGAAGATCTGGGGAAATATTTTGGCGATAGATAATGAAATAAATACGCTAGTTTCGCTTATTAAATAAAGTTAATCGCTTATAATATTTACTAAATAGCATCTAAGGTTCTGGGTGTTTTTCAAATAATGCACTTAGGCAAGTTACTTACAACCTATAACCAGTAGGAGTAAAAGGTGATAAAGTAATGTAATTAGTTAAGTATATGTCCGACAACGACAGCACAATCAGAACAAGAAAGCAGCAGATCAATGTGATCTGCTGTTTTTGTTTAATCAACTGGCAGTTGCAACAAGAGAGACTTCTAGAAAGCTGGGGAGTTAATGTCGAGGGACAAGAACATGTTCCTATTGCCGGATAGGCGTATATCTAATCGTCATCTTGCCTTTAATTCATTGAACTAGCGGGCAGGATAGTTGAATTTAACAGCCCGTCGCTCATGTGGAACGTATTTCCGCTACATCCGTTCATTGATACCGGTAAGAATCGGACGCCTATGCGAGAGGAAATTAACTGGGGAATAACGATTCTACAACTGGTTGTCGATCTTTTTCAAGGCCTTAAAGTAATCTCCGTGCATTAATCCGGTGATTTATAAGATCCTGCACGATCAATCATTACCTTCCAATCCTCTGCTTCATAAGGCATGCTGTCCTCATTCTCCGGTACGCCAAGCTGGACCTCAAGAATTACCATCCTGGTTTCGGCTAGAATAGAAAAGAGGCTATTCAAGGTAATCGCAAACTGATTGCCTGTGGTCACCTGCCTGATCTGCCCGTTAATAAGCACCTGCCCACTGCCTGAAATTACAGTCCATGCTCGGCACCCTAATCGATGCTGGCGTAATCCGATATGTTTGCCAGGCAAAAGCGTCATATTCAATGTGGTTACGGTTGTATTTTCGTCTCCTACCGATCTCTCCATGATGCGATAGCTGCCCCAAGTTGCCTCGACGTACATCGGTTGCAGTGGAATACTGCCCAATTGCTCTTTAATTTCGTTTGAATCTTTTTTGTTGGCTATGAGAATTCCATCCGGACTTGCGACAGTGATAATACCTGGGACTCCGATGACGTGGATCGGGTAGGGGAGCTCGTTAACGATGTAGGAATCCGGGGAGGATTCGGATATTCTGCCGTGTCCCAATACATTGGAATCCAACTGATTACACAGAGCATCCCAGCTCCCGATATCCTGCCATACACCCTCATATGGCAGTACAACAGCCCGTTGCGATTGTTCAGCAACTTGTTTGTCAAAACTGCGTTCAGGCAACTGTTCATACAGGGTTAACAATTGTTCGTAATGAACCGGAAGGCCATTTTTTTCAATATGGGACAACATAAACGCAAGAGAGAAGGCATACACCCCGCAATTCCACAATGCGCCATGCTGTAGCAGGGTTTCAGCGACATCCAATACAGGTTTCTCTATGAATTGTATAACTGGTGCATAACCATTAGGTTCTTTTCTTCCTGGCAGGATGTATCCATATTGTTCTGAAGCGTATGTGGGCCTTGTCCCAATTAAAGTGATATCAGCATGAGTCTGTTTCAATATATCCGGAAGTAATTTGAAGCTCCTGAAAAAGTCCTCATCTGCGAACACATCCGCTGGCGCGATACAAATCATATCGTCAGGTTCAGCCGCTCCAGAGGATTGCAGATACAAGGTCGCCAAGGCAGCTGCAGTAAAAGTACCACGCTTAAATGGTTCTCCAATGACAGGTATCTTGCCTTTGGTATGACGGGCTGTAATGTCGGTCTGGTCCTGATGTGAAATGATGAGCGTTGAGTCCAGTAGGCCTGAGCTGTCAAGCTGGCGGCATACTCTGCTGATCATGGATTCTCTTCCGCCTGCAGGTGACGGAAGTATATCCACGAACAGCTTGGAGCGAAGCTCATTGGACAGCGGCCAAAGCCTTTTGCCTGCGCCGCCACTTAGCAGTACGATATGCATTGGCTTCCTCCTTAAGTTCGGGGAGTTTTACTATAAATTTTACGTTTGTGAAAGGAAAGAGACCGGTATTTAAGTGCAAAATTGCGAATTTGTTGTTCTTTTAACGAAGAAGCGTTCATGTTCAGACTTTTATTCATGGAACTCTTTAGGGTCATGCTGGCCGGGTTTTTCGAATACATAAAATTGGCATAGGTTTCATACTCAGAGAACCCAAACTGCTTCTTCTTATTGATATTTGAGATAATCGCTTTGTACCATGGCAGCTGATGGATCGTTTCGATTTTCTTTTTCAAAGCAGAGAGTTTCGATTTTTCGAACAGCATATAATGGGTGACAAAAGAGCGTGGGCGCGGCGCTTTCATGTTTAACAGCTTGCGGTAGGTGTTGAAATATTCTGGCTGACTCCAGTCGCGACAGTAAAATACCGTCTTATTTTCAACAATAAATGAATGAGGTTTAATGAGCACCGTATCCGCATCCATCACCAGAAAGTGCTTCGCTCTCACAATGTGATCCCCGTTCATTTTAAGCAGTTGTTGGTATAACCAGCCTGAGCGGTCCCAGCGGGATGATTGATAGTGTATATCGTTTTTGGTGATAGGCAGGACTGACCGCTCGTTAACAAAAATGCAGTGTTTGCGGGAACAAAGGTTTCTGATTTTGTTGCTGGTCGGGGAAACAATATAAATCTGTCCAATCGGATGCCGGACATAAAGGCGAATACTATCGATAACTTGAGGAAGGGTGCTCAAATCTTTTTCGATCGCAGGTATAAGAACATCGATCATAGGCGCACGATTTAACTGTACTCCATGCTGAACTGGCATCGTCTCAACTCCTTGGACAAATGGTTACATCTCGTTCATGATATGTGTGCAAAATTGGTTTGGTCAGGGCATGTGCGAATATACCATTTTTACGAACAAGGGCATTTGTTTAGGGTTGTTTTATCGGTATTACATATAATGCATGATCTTGATGAAACATCAGGATTTGATTCATTTGTTGAAGGGAGAAGTGTTATATGGGGGTTGATAAATTGAAGCCGTTAAGAAGCAAATGGTTGAAAACAAAAGTGATCCTCAATAATGGTTCTATCAAACCATTTATACCTGATACGCAGCGATATAACAAAGCCAACCTGTGGTCCATGATCAGCAGATACGGTATGGTTTATATTAAACCCGAGATTGGCACTTACGGAATGGGTGTCATAAAGGCAGAGATGCTGAGTCATCAGAATTTTGCCTATCAGATTGAACAAAAACGACTGTCGTTTGATAACTTTGACTCGTTCCATTCAAGTCTTGTACGTCTGGTGCATAAAAGAAGCTATCTCATTCAGAGAGGAATCAATCTGCTTAAGCACAACAAGAGGCGTTTTGATATCAGAGTCATGATACAGTTAAGTCCCGACAATCAGTGGGAGGCTACGGGAATCATCGGCCGACTCGGTCATCCGAAAAAAATTGTGACCAATTATCACAGCGGTGGTAAACCAATGGATGTTCACAGACTGCTGGAATCTCATGCATCCCTGAAACGCAGAAATGAACTCATCCAGGAGATGAATGAGCTTGGATTACGTATTGCACGCCACATGAAGAAAAAATACCCGTACCTTAAGCAAATCGGCGTTGATATTGGGCTGGACCGGAGTTTGAAACCCTGGATTATTGAGGTGAACGTCAAACCGGACCCTTATATTTTCAACCAATTAAAGGACAAGACAATGTATCGAAGGGTGATAAAATATTTCCGCCATGCTGCTAAAAAAACAAAATAACGTTTCTCTTTTAAGCATAACAATACCACCCCCCCCGCAGTCCGTTCTTATTCTGTAATCTATGCAGGGACCGAGCTGTTCTTTTAGAGAGATACCCTTACTTGGCAGCCGTCTTGTCGTCAAAGAATTATGCAAAAAAAGTGAATCTTTCCCGAAAATTACTCTTAGCAGAAATCCAGAAATGGCAGCATGAAACTAAGCCCAGCTTTAGTGGTTTTTAAAAACTGTGCTTCTTAGGATGTATGGAGTGGGCGACTTCAATCTGTGCCGCTCAGAGATATTTGTTGCCTTTGCGCGTTTTCGAGGATTCTCGTTTTCCGGCACTTTCATTCTGCCCATGAACTAGGCTAGCCCACGATGCTTCCAAGAAGGAGCGTCATACCGTGGTGCACCATGGCCGTTGTAGTCAGACTAACGGATGGGTTCGCGACACCACAGCTTAACGACCTTCCTCACCAGCCGTAAGAATAGTCTAAAACGCAGCATCAAAATTTTCATTACGCTGTGGTGCCCCGAGAGGGGCATGGATGGCTAACGGGCAGGTTAGTTTGAAAATAGAAGATCCGTCTTGTAATGTGTAAGTTGCCTTTAAGTAATACAACAATTTCCTTTCCTCGTGATATAATTCAGAAAAATTCATCGTCTGTAAATTAGATGTACATATGGAGTGCTACTTAAGATGAACGATATTTTAGAAGATATAATTAACAGGTTAAAGATAAGCTTGAAAGAGGATACAAATGGAATAATAATTGGCGAGTTCAATGATATGTGAACTCTAGTATGAGTTCAATTCTCTTCATCTAACTCAGTACAAATCATTTCTAGAAAAATCAAATGGTGCACAGTGTGGGGCGATTGATTTTTGGTCCTATGAGGAATTACCTGATAATAATCAATTTAATCAGAACAGAGACATCTGCTTTTTTACTGATATGGTGTATCCAATCAAGGTGTTAAAATAGGTAAGACATGGTATCAATATGAACTAAAAGATAAATCATGTAGTTACCACAATTAGAATGCACTACAAAGATTCGTATGCTGCATTGTATCAAATGATATTTAATTTGTCTGGAGAAGTGGAGGACAATCACTTGTCTCTATAAGGTTTTAAGTCAATCCGTGAAGATACAGTGAATCACATGTGAAAGAAGCCGTTCGATAAATGTCGAGGGACAAGAACATAGTCCGATTGACGATTAGATGTAAATCTAAACAGTGAGTACATCACTTCAAACAATCCATATATACACTGCTACACATCCGCTGAATCCAATGGAAAGAAATAAAGGACCCGAATATGGAAAGCCAGTAAACATCAGTAATAGTGTATGGGTTGGTGGTAGAGCTATATCAATCCAGGTGTGACGATTGGTAATAATGTCGTAGTTGCTTCCGGAGCAGTTGTAACTAAGGACGTTCCAGACAACATGGTAGTTGGTGGCAACCCAGCGAGAGTAATTAAACAAATCGAGCAAAATTGAATATCGGTTTTGCTTTGATGGTGTAAGAGATGTGATGCATATTTGAAAGACTAAGAACATCTAATGAGTTAGCTCTCTATTTTAGGGAAGATTTATTGGCGGTATAAAATTTAAATGGACGCTATTATTCCAACAATGTCTCCTTTGGATGTGTTCTTTATTAAGCAGAGCTACAGTCTCAAGATATGCTGAGAAGTAATTATTTTTATAACCTGCACACCTATCACGAGCCTGAAAACGTATGTTCAGCTCAGTGTTATTTGTTACTTCCCCTCAACAGTTAAACTGGTTTACTTTTTTTTCTTCAATTCTCCCTGAACGGATCTTCGTACTCTTTCTTTTACACTCAGTTTGTCTATGGCTTGGTCGTACGCTTCTTGTTCACGATTATAGTTAACCTGACTATTCTCTCTGTCTACAGTCACGTCTTATAGCAGGGAAGTAAAACAAGCAGTAATTGTAATTTTATTCAAATTTGCTCGCCCCACTAATTTAATTCAGCGTCTTTCAACGACATCATTAATGTGCATTTGTAAACAAATTAGTTTTCCGATACAGAAGTAAGACTGAAAAAACTTAATGAAAAGCTCTTTACTTCGCTTATTTCAACAATAAAAATGTTCAAATGTAAAATTTATGTGCAGAAATAACAAAAAAATATGTGCAAATAAGATAATATATTTTGACAAATGCACTTCATTGGATTATTTTGTTAATAGGAGTTGAGTTAGCTCCTCTAAGCAATTATCTTCCAATATAGTTGTCAAGCTAGTTGCTTACTTCTAATTAAGATTTTAAATCGAATTAAAGGAGAGTGAGTAACATCAAAGAATTACATTTATCAGGAGAAATGAGTAGTAGTAAAGAATCTGAGAATATATTTTTCAAAAACAGATTCAGGCCCCAATTACATTATTCACCTAAGAAAAATTGGATGAATGATCCTAACGGTATGGTTTACTATGAAGGAGAATATCACCTTTTCTACCAACATACGCCTCATGATACTGAACCTGATTTTGACAACATGCATTGGGGGCATGCGGTAAGCAATGATTTAGTACATTGGGAGGAACTTCCTCCGGCGATTCTTCCTGGGGAAGATGGAGCGATCTTCTCGGGAAGCGCGGTGGTGGATAATAACAATACAAGCGGATTTTTTAACGAGAATGGATCTGGATTGGTTGCAATTTATACTAATAATAGCAACAGTGCACAGTATGGAAAACCACAGGTGCAAAGCATTGCTTATAGCAGAGATAAAGGCCGAACTTGGACAAAATATAAAGGTAACCCTGTTTTATTCCCAATGAAAACGCTAGATTTCCGTGATCCGAAGGTATTCTGGCATGATGAATCCTCAATGTGGGTAATGGCTCTTGCTGTGAGAGACCGTATCGAATTTTACATCTCACCAAATCTTAAGGAATGGTCTTTTGCAAGCGAATTCGGTTCAGACATTGCTGGTATTCACCGAGGAGTATTTGAGTGTCCTGACTTATTACAAATCCAAGTAGATGAGGAACCTGATATTACTAAGTGGATTCTGATACTAAGCGTTGGGGATAGAAATGGTGTGAATCCAAAGGATCCAGAACCACCAGCTGGCGGTTCCGGTATGATGTATTTCATAGGGAACTTTGATGGTAGGTCATTCACACTAGATGATACGTTGGAATCTTTAGATGCTATCAGATGGATAGATTACGGATCTGACTTTTACGCCGCCGTGACATGGAATGGCATTCCGAAAGAAGACGGACGGAAGATTTGGGTCGGCTGGTTGAACAACTGGCGTTATGCCACCGCTCTTCCTTCAAAGGAATGGCGTGGCCAAATGTCAATCCCCCGAGAGATTCAGCTTAAGACATATCCGGAAGGAATTCGCTTAATTCAAGTACCTGTAAGTGAGCTAAGTCAACTCAGAAAACCGATTATGTCTCTGCAAGACTTAACGATTAAGCCAGGTAGCAACATCTTATCTGATATTTCTACTGAAAAGGCAGAAATTATTGCTGAATTTGAAATCGGTACTGCAATAGAAGTTGGGTTTAAGGTGAGAATGTCTGCCAATCAGGAGACGATCATCGGATATAATATCTTGAAAGAGGAGTTGTTTATCGATCGGACAAAGTCGAATGACATTGATTTCCATCCTGACTTTGCTGCAAAACACAAGGCCCCTATGAAGCCAGAGCATGAACGAATACAATTGAGTATTTATGTTGATTGGGCTAGTGTCGAGGTCTTCGGCAATAAAGGAAAAGCAATCATCTCAGACATGATTTTCCCGGACTTGGAAAGTAGAGGGTTAGAACTCTATACTCTTGGCGGAGAGCTAAAGATTGTTTCACTTCAAATCAATGATCTGGTAAGCATCTGGGGAAATGCTACATTTTAATGGTTACATCCCAGTTTTCGGCACCCATAGGTGTCCAAAATAATGAATATAAGATACTTCAAAAATCAGTTGAAGCATTTGTGAAAAAAATTGAATTCTTAACCGCTAATTCTAATGAGATGAGACTAGCGGTTCTTTTTTTATAAAAAGAGTGAAGAGAGCAAATTAACATCAACAATGAACAATGGAACAATATTTTTGTCCTCCGATGTCGCGCGATAAGAACATTGTACCATTGCTGAAATGGACAAGAACTTTGTACCATTGCCGAAAAGGACAAAAACATTGTGTCATTTCGGATTAGGTAGGTATATAAACAGTTGGATGATGGAACTCATGTGGCTAGATAAAAGCCACAGAACTCAGTTCCATTGCTGAAACATGGTACCAATGTCGATTTTAATTCTTATCTGTTTAATTAAACTAACGGGCAGGATAGCATAATATCTTAGCAACCTTCCTCCATTTCCGAACGTCGATAACTGATGAAAAGGGGGATTATTATGAAAAAAATGATGATTACACTGATAGTCATTTGCTTCATTCTACCTGGCTGCTTTTCTAATCAAACGGGAAATGAGCCAGTGAATGTGAATAATAAAGAGAAACTTGTGATTGAAAACGAAAACAATCTTACTTTGGATAAAGTGACAGCCGCTTTAAAGACTGAGGGAATTGAAATGTTTATAAAAGAACTGAATAATGATTGGATATTAAATAACGTTCACGCAAACAGGTTTTCTGTGTCTCGACCAACTGTAAAAGAAGTTTATAAAGAGTACATTTCAGTGTACATTTTTAATTCAGAGACAGCTCGAAGAGAAGGTCTAAATGATTTCAATCATCAAAAGGAAAAGTATGATATGCAAATACCAAACATCTATGAATATAAAAATGTTCTTATTCTGTATTGGCATAATGAAACCGTAGACAATTCGAAGAATGCGAAATTTAATAAACAAATAGAAATGGCAATTCAAAAAATTTAAATTCAGGGGTTCGACATTAAACTAACGGTGGAACGTTAGTTCAATAACAACAAGAAAAGCAGTCGATCATCGTGATCGGCTGCTTTTGTTCAGCTAACGGGCAGATTAGCTTACCGAAGGGGAAGGGTACAGAATTGCGCCATCTCCACAGAAAATTGTTCACTTTTCACTTTTCCATCGGCTTCCCATATCTCACTAAAACATGCCAGAGTAATTTTAATTCTTGCAGAACTTCTTTGTAGGTTCCTCTATCTCTCCAATTCCTTGGATTTCGTTTCAAGTCCATAGCTGCAGAGCCAATTATATTTGCATCAATAAAATTTCTTTGCGCAATTCTTTTGGCTAGTGAGGGCATGGAAGGACCTCTAAAATTTATCGGGACCTCATTAACGGAAAGTGTAAAGCCCATGTGCCAGTAAAGATCAACTGAATACTTTAAACATATCTGCTCTAAGATTCGTCCTGTATGGGTGCCCTTAAATGAAGGATCTGCAACAAGCAACGTTACGTCTTCTTTAAGAAAAATGTCACCATGAATCTGAGCTTCGATATAGTGGTTAAGATTTCGGTTGGGCTCTTTGTTTGATGGATTTTGGAATGGTTTCTCAAGATTAACTAGCATATGGTCGATTAACTTCCGAACCGTCAGATCTCTTTCACCAATGGCAAAATCACTATGGAACGCATCCCTTATCAGAGCAGCCAAAATGAGGTCAAATTCCTCATACGTCCCTTTTTCCTTGGGGTCTTGGTGAGAATCCAAATAAGTATAAGTGCAACGATGAGAGACCTTGGGGGATAAAAGGAAATAACATGATCCAAAACGTGGGGCAGGCCCATCGGGATGTAACATGACATGAAGTGCCCCATACTTGGGCCGTTCGCTATTGGTTGAGCCATTTAATTGGTACGCTCCGCCAAACATTTTATTCTCCCAAACGTCACGTTCACCACCTGAAAATGCTGATACACTTCCATTCGATAGGAAAGTCTCAAACTGACTTTTGTAAATTCCCTGCTCAAGTAGTCCTTCAGCAACGCTTTTCATGGTCGGATCTAATCGATCTGGGTGAAAGTGTAGCGCAATACTTGCATGAGATTTTAGTTTATGGACAGCATCTTCAAATGTCTTCAGCTCGATGTTCGACATACGAAGGATTTCCCTAATGGTTTGCTCTGCCTCATTTTTGCGGCTTCTTGCATAATTTGTTACATACTCTTGAGCTAATTGCTGAGACCTCGATAATTCCATGGGCAGAAGATCCCTTCCCTTTTTATAGAATTATAATACATGGTGGGTAGTAAGGGAAACTTGCAGATAGAGTTATTATGCTAACGGGAAACTATAGTTTAATGATGACCCGAAGGCAGCAGACGACTAAAATCGGCTGCCTTCGCTACGCTAACGGGGGCAGGGTAATCAATAGGATATTAGTCTTTTATGGTAAGATCATAGAACAAGAAAAAAATAGTTAAAGTCATCCAACCAGAAGATTAATTCCTCTACGCAATTAAGTAAGCGAAAGAACCGAAAATTCCAGAAGTATGATTCAAAACACAGGCAGAGAGGTCAAGAAAGTCTCGACACTATAATTAATCCTTTTGGTACTTTTAATAAGGTAGCCAAGAAGGACACCTCCCTTTCCGAAAAGGAAACCGTTGATAATTTAGATGATGTCACTGCTGATACAAAACAGATTCTTCATTACGCCAATTACTTTGTAAAAACCGATTCTTAGAAAATGTATCAAAGATAGTAGTCTGTCTGCATACTATGCCTCTTTCTTTACAACAATAGTAAAAAAATTACTATATGCTTTATAAATATGGTTGGAGTCTGTCTCTAAAGAGCTGTACTCAGCAGACATATAAAAGATATTAAGTTATACCTTTTAGGATAGTAGCGAACGGAAAAATTATATTAGACTGTGACCTCATTCAGCTACCGGGCAGGTTAGTTGAAAGCTAATGATGCTGTTAATCGAAAAAGGTTGACCAATATAGAGGGAAGCTTTCTAGCTTTCTTCCGATCAAATTCTCTAAATCCTTGGATGCATTTCCTTCTTTACTGTGGTATGTATTTAAAAAATTTGTTTCTGTAAACCTTACAGTTCGGAACGAGTGTTAATTGGACTGAATAGAGGCGCCTGATAAAATGAATCCTGCTGACGTTCGATGTTTTCAAGGCCAAAAGGATTGTCGCTTTTGTTTAATTAACGATTAGATTACCGTAACTCTCCATGGATTGGTAACGTTTAGAATGTTAAGAGCACGGAAGTGTGGCTATAGAGTAAAAAGCCAATAAAGGATGAGGAGTGAACATTATAAAAAAGTACTCTGAGGGCGCCGAAAATATCGGGTTTCGTGGTTTTTATTATTAGTGGTTCAATAGGTCTGACGGTATCCCAAAATACAAATGCTAAAAATATGATTAATTCAAGTTACATAACGCCTATCAACTATCCTGAAAATGAACATGGACAGACATTCGGTACGATTAAAGATGCCAGTTCAGTTGAAATACTACCTGACTTAATCTATGCAGGAAGTGTAGACGACATTGCTGGATATGTCATGAAAACAGATTATCTTAGTGAAAGCACACAGATTGTCCCGCTTTTTGAAGTTGATGGGAAAACCATCATTGGTTCTATTTTTGTTGGTGCTAAGAAAACGTATTTTCCTAAAAACCGTAACGGACAAACTTTCGGTTCTGCCGTGGAGGCTGCTTCTCCAGAAACAGAACCTGAACTAATTGAGGCTATAGGTGTGGATGGTACAGAAGGATATGTACTGAAAAAGGACCTGGATGGTGAGCAACCCAGTACACCTGAGGAAGCCATAAGACAGCAGAACAGTAGAGCAGCAGAAGGACGCAATATTCCGCTGTATGATATGGATGGTGAAAACATGATTGGAGTGTTTCGTGTTGGGGGAAATCAATAATCTTGGGGTTCTTTTGCCTAGCGGTATGCTACCAAAATGATGTGTCGTATTGTTAACAAGCGTCTCAATAGGAGGTGTATATTTAATGGAGGTTTCATTATGTAAAGCAGATTTAAAAGATGCTGTGACTATTCATGAAATGAAAGTCAAGGCATTTATGCCCTTGTTGGAAAAATATCAGGATTTTGAAACAAGCCCCGCCAATGAAACCGTAGAAAGAATTATTACTCAAATCAATCAATCTTATACTGAATATTTCATAATTCATCATCTTGAGGTTGCTGTTGGGGGAATTAGAGTCGTGAAAAAAGATAATCAAATCTATAGTGTTAGCCCAATTTTTATACTGCCAGAACATCAAGGAAAAGGAATTGCTCAAAAAGTCTTTACAATGGTTGAGCAGATATATGATGATGCAAAGTCATGGAGATTGGGTACCATCTCACAAGAGAAAGGAAACTGTTATTTGTATGAAAAGATTGGCTATAAAAAAACGGGTGCAACAAAAGTAATTAACGACAAAATGACAATGGTATTTTATGAAAAGCATTTATAGATGAATAGCTATTGGATTAAGTTAACCGCCTTTCAGTGGGCGGTTAACTTTTTTATGAAAATCAACAAGGAAGTTTAACAAAGCATTTCAATGTAGAAGATGAAATCCTACTCATTACGTTTAAGTACTCCCAATATGAACAAATGTGAGTTATATCTCATTAAGAACCAAATAGGAAGAGATAAGATTCAACTAACGGGAAACGTTAATTCAATAGCAAGGAGCAGTTTACCGGTTGGAAGCAAGTTTTTAGAAATGCCTGTATTTACATCGAGAAGAGTGATTGGTCTCGCTCCATACTACACCTAATTTTTTGCGTGCTAAGGAAATGCGAGAAGGTACATGAGAATAGATATTAATGTGTAGGTCAGTTTATAAAAGTCACTTAATAAAGAGCGTGATGATTAGCGTCAAGCGATCATATGTTAAACGCTCGGTAAAGAATACGATCAAACATTCTATCCGACAAGATTCTTCTTACGAGTATAACCGGTCTGGCGTTGCCCGCTACGTATCTTGTTTTCGGTTTTTTGGATCGGATCGCCTTTGAAACCAAGTGTGCAATCCGAGTAGGAGGATAAACAGCACCGGGTTTTTTTAAAGCTTTTATAAAAGCATCGGCCATGATACTGTATGCCGTACTCCCTGATGTTGTCTGCACATGTTCAAATACAACCTCTGCCCATTCACTATCAGTAGCCCCCGGCTCAATGATAATGACATCAATTCCAAATGGCTTGACTTCCACGCGCAGGCAATCAGAGAATCCTTCCAGAGCATGTTTTGCAGCATGATACCAGGCACCAAGTAACGTATAAACTTTGCCGCCTGCAGACGAAGTGTTGATAATCTTCCCTGATTTTTGTCTTCTCATATAAGGAAGAACCAATTGTGTCAGACGACTTAATCCAAAAAGATTCACTTCAAATTGTCGTCTTGCTTCCTCCAGTGGTACATCCTCAACTGCGCCATAGGCGCCGTATCCCGCATTATTGAATAAAACGTCAATTCTTCCCTGCTCCCGAATGATACGATATACACCATTACTCATGGAGGTTTCATCGGTTACATCCATTGCTATAATCCGCGCGCCTTTGGATTCAATGTCCTTCATTTGCTCTATTCGTCGGGCGGCTCCATACACTATATATCCTTCTTGTAATAGTAACTCTACTGTGGCTTTACCTATACCTGCCGATGCTCCTGTGACCAAAACGACCTTTTGTTCATTCCTATTCATCGCACTCGCCTCCTGGATGATTGGTAATCGATAAACCGAATGTAGACCATAATAACCAGTAAGTAACGTGACGTCACGTTACTTACTGGTTATTATAAATTGCTAAATAGGGATGCGCAAGGTTTATATGCTATAATTTTTTTCGAAGGAGGCTCTAAGTGATGGAATTTAACCGGGTAAGAAATGATGAACAGCGAAAGATCAGGATAGAACAGATAAAAAGTGCGGCGATCAAGCTTTTTGATACAGAGGAATTTCATAAAATTGACCTAGCTAAAATTGCTAATGAAACGACCTTTACACGTGGGAATTTATATAAATATATCTCTTCCAAAGAAGAGATATATCTTCTGGTAGCGCTGGATGAGATTAAGGATTGGATGCGTGACATCAGACATACTTTTGACTCTGATATGACTCATGATATTTCAAATTTTTCACGCCAGTGGGCAGAAGTTTTGTATCGGCATCCACGGTTTTTAAAGCTTGTTTCTATGCTTTTTACCATGATTGAGAGAAATGTTTCTCTCGACAGACTTGTAGATTTCAAAAAGCAATATCTTATCACTATGATTGAGGTAAACAACGTCATTAAAATCATTTTTCCTGCATGGGACGTCAAAACCATTGATAAATTCATTCAGTTGCAATCCAATTATGTGATTGGACTATTCCCTTATACATCGCCGACGCCTATCCAAAAACTAGCCATGGAACAATCCGGAATGAATTATGAAGCTATAAATTTTGTTGATGATTTTTCCGAATTTGTTACCTTTACGGCAAGTTATTTGAACAGCAAATTGCATTGAGCATATTCATCCTTCAATACCTCAAACATTTTAGGATTCTACGGGTGCTTTATGTATTAATGCCGACTGTCCCCTTAAACTAAATCGTATCACATACTGTGGTAAATCGAAGAAGGTCGATTATGCTAACGGGAAACGATAGCGTTATAAAACAAAGAAAGCAGCTGATCAACGTAATCGGCTGCTTTTGTACAACTAACGGGTAGTTATGCGTAACTTCCAGGGAATGTAAACATCTAAATAACGTAAGTAACGAGGAGGCAGACAATTCATGGGAGGAACGAATGTATGGGATGCGGAGTGGGAGGTTAACGAAGAGCAGGCGCGGACGCTGATCGGCAGACAATTCCCTCGGCTGTCATCGAAGCAAGTAAAGCGATTGGGCTGGGGCTGGGACAATACGGTTTTTCTCATCGGTGACGAGTACGTGTTCCGGTTTCCAAGAAGAACGATTGCAGTTGGCTCGATTCGTATGGAAGGGAAGCTGCTGCCGAAGCTGGAGGCATATATGACCATCCCCTATCCGAAACCGTTGTTTTATGGCGAAGCAAGTGACGAATACCCAGCACCATTTCTTGGCTATGCCTTCGTGCCAGGAGATTTCCCAATCGGTTTGACGGAAGAACGCCGGGCTTTATCGGCAGAGACGTTGGCGAAATTTTTGCGGAGATTGCATGAGTTTCCGGTGCAGGCGGCGCTGAAGTGCGGAGTTCAGCAAGATCATCGAAACTTGACGGACATAGCATCGCGCAAAGTGAAATTGGAGGGCTTTCTATCGAAGGTGGTTGAACACTTGTCGCCGGAGGAGTCAGGTGTGATCGAAGCGTATATGAGCAGGCTGCAAAAGGACCGTGTCGAGGCGGTGAATGCACTGCTTCATGGCGATCTTCATTTCAAAAATATGCTTGTGAATGAGAACGGGATCGTTTCCGGCATCATTGATTGGGGCGATCTGAGCGTAGGACATCCGGCTTGCGATTTGAGCGTTGCTTATAGCTTTTTACCACCTTACGCTCGCGGCGTGTTTTTCGAAACGTACGGAGGAGCGGACGAGGAAACGAAGCTGCTGGCGCGGCTGATGGCGGTATACATCCCCATACTGATCTTAATGCAAGCGGTCGATGACGGGAATGTAGCGATTGCGGTAGAGGCGAAATCCAACATCATGCGGGCACTGTCGGATTAGGCTCATTATTTCGTTGCGGCTATGGGGCTAGGCTATCGGCACCATTTTGTCGTTTAATGGACGCGATAAGGTACGATCCGCCTTCTCTGATGCCGCTTTATGTTGAGGAACACGAAATTCAACAGAGTAAGTCATTGCGCTAACGGGAAACGATAGCTCAATAAATTCATGTGAAGTCAATCGTAATAGTGGTTGGCTTCTTTGGCTTTAATGATTTCATATAAACTACAGTTTAAAGTTCCTAACTCAAATTGTACATTTTGAGGTGTTACTTCCCGCAACCGATATTTCTAGTGATTTTTCATTCATAACGAACCTGAAACGGGCAAATTTCACACTTCTTCTAGGCGAAAAAGGAAAGTGTATGTAGATGGGTGCATTGGAAGCATAAGCTTGCCAAATGGCAAACGTATGGGTTAAGTCTCAATGTTGAGACTTAACCCAGGATCAGATATTTACCCATAAGTATGTCAGAAAATGCTTAGAAATTTGGTGTTTCGTTATAATTTAAATGTATTGGTAAGCATAAGTTTGCTATGAGTCGAAATTGGAAGCATAAAGTTGCCGTTAGTCCCCATTAGGACGACTTTTCATTTAACTAACGGGCAGGTTAGTTGAATGACAAGGGAATAACACACCGCACATAGAATACTTTATCTCTAAAAGGGAGGGGAACACATTGCATGATATGATGAATAAGAGACAATTTATTGGGATGACAGTTAAAGAACAACGTTCTGTAGTATTTAAGGTTAATAATCAAGAAGAATTTTTCCGTGGTGTTTCTAGAGAACTAAATGAGGGCTACCTATTTGTTGAAACAGAAGAAGGTATACACTGTAACTTTAAAATGGATGACATCATTGAGATTTATGCTATCAAGTCTTCATCTCCAAAGCATAGTGCTATCCAATCCCACAGTTTGATGAAAGGTAGTAAGGATGACCTTGAAAACCTGGTACTCCAGTTTGAAAGTTTAAATGACGATGTAAAGAAACAAATTACCTATTCTTTATCAAAAGTGCTTGGTAAGCAAGTGATCATTTCGAAAATGGATATAACTTCATACAATTTATCTGAAATTGAAATGATTGCTAACACGATAAATGGATATATACTCACTATTAAAACACTGGATATTCAAATCCGAATTTTTTGAAACATTGAACAATATGGATTTACCTCAAAAGACTTGTTTTGGGAAAGGGCTAGATCACAATCGAGAATAGCCAAAGGAAAGGAAAAATTATAACCGCTAAAATAGCTTTCAAAAATTCCTGGGAGATGAGTATGTGAAAGAAGGAATTAGAAATGTTCTGTTAGGTACTGTAGTTTTTGTTGTTGGCTTTTCCGTTATTATTCTTCTTACAAGCTCCGATATTGAAGCTGAACTTACATATTATGCTGCCATAGCATATGCTCTTTTATACTTAGCCAGTGTTATATCCTTTTACACCGCGGTAAAAAGATGAATCAATTAAAAAAGTGAAATTACTCATTAAGCTAACGGGAAACTATAGCTCATTAATACCTAGAAGGCAACTGATCATCGTGATCGGCTGCTTTTGTTAAGCTAACGGGCAGGTTAGCGCAACGAATTTGAAAATAAGATACGGTTCACTGCCTTGTGTCTAACAGCAAGTTTTCATTCGGAGCTTCCAATGTGACGCCGTTAACGTTTGTCAATTCACCGAATGGAATGACCTACGTCTTCACGACACGGCGAGCAAGCCGCCGGCGATTGATCGAATTGATTGGCACTATGAAAAACTCCGAAAACCCACTACACTTAAGGGTTTTCGGAGTTCTTTTAAATATTCGTAGTTAATCATTCAACTAACGGGAATCAATAGTTCCATAAAACCAAAGGAGGCCGCCGATCTACAGGACCGGCGGCTTTATTCGACTACCGGAGCAGTAAAGTTTAGCTATAATCGACTTTTATCACCATAAAATAAAGGTTACTTGGTAAAATTGTGAAGTTAAAATCACATTAACTGGAGTGGATACTATGCTTTCTGAAGAAGATTATGCGAAGGTAGCGAAAGAAGCTTTACGTCAATATCCAATCGTTTGGGAAAAACTTGTGTATCTCGGAAAGAGTGATAATGTTACATTTCAAGTTCAGACCAACGATGATAATCAGAAGTTTCTTATCAAAATCCATATCGCAACGATTTCCATTCAATCAAAAGGGAATATCGCATCAGAGCTTATTTGGCTTGAAGCTTTGGTTAAAGATACAAATCTCGTCGTACCTGCCCCTGTCAGAAATCTTCAAGGTGATCTGGTAACAGAAATATCAACTGATCTTAGCGAAAATACAATCATGGTGACTATTCATCATTGGATTAAAGGAAGCGTGCTGAAAAGAGAGCCAACAAGTAATGAAACTGAAAATTTGGCTCTCTTAATGGCGGCTCTACATAAACATTCTATGCAGTGGAATGCACCTGAAGCCTTTAATAGACCAATATACAATTCTGATCATTTATATTCATCACTTCATCAATTAAAACAGTTAGTAAATTTAGAGCTTATCTCAAGCGAAGTGTTTGTTCATGTGGAAGAGTCAGCACATAAAATAGCAAATGTGATACAAAATCATAAACGTTTGCCGAGTAACTGGGGAATTATTCATTCTGACCTTCATGAGAGTAACTATGTTTTTTATGAGGATACTCCTAGACCTATAGATTTTTCGAATTGTGGCTATGGCTTTTATTTATTTGATATGGCTGAAACATTTATGCATCTTTCATCTGAGAATAGGAAAGTATTTATTTCATCGTATAGCAAAGTAAATCAACTACAAGAGAATTATTTGGAGTTATTAGAAGCATTTTTTATTTGGTCAATAATTAGGACTTTCGCATTCCATTCTCTAAATTCAAATGAACAACAATCCTTAGCGGAAAATTTCCCATTAGTTATTCAAAACTATTTTAGGAAATATCTCAAAGGAGAAAATTTTTTATTAAACTAACGGGCAACTAAAAGAGTAGTTCTATTCAAAGAAACCACTCCATTGTCAGGAGTGGTTTTCACTATGTATACTTATGTAGACATTATGGTCAAATTGTATTTTGTGCTTAGATACATTGCGTGGAGCCGTATCATAAATAAGGGCAAGTTTTTTTTGCTGACTTTTTCGTGCAGAAATTGCAAGGTATTCATTTTTTATTTCCAATAAAATTACCTTGAAGGGAGGGAATACGATGGATTGGTTGGACAGGATGAATAATGCCATGGAATATATCGAAACAAATCTAACGAACACTATTTCATTTGATGAAATAGCACAGAGAGCCTGTTGCCCTACCTATCACTTTCAAAGAATGTTTCCATTTATTACTGGCGTATCGTTATCGGAGTACATTCGACGTCGTCGGTTGACATTGGCTGCATTCGAACTGCAGACAACAGACTCAAAGGTTATTGATGTTGCTATGAAATATGGATATGATTCGCCGGAGGCGTTTGCACGGGCCTTTAAGAATCTTCATGGTATTATGCCGATATCTGCGCGCGATACAGGCGTTTCTCTAAAAGCCTATCCTCGAATGTCCTTTCATATTTCAATAAAAGGGGATATCGAAATGAATTACCGTATTGAGCAAAGAGGCTCTTTTGAGATGTTTGGAGTATATGGATTTATAAATGAAGACCAGAAAACAGCGTTTTCTGAAGTTCCTCAATTCCGTATAAAATGTGATGATGATGGCAGCGTTGATCTTATGAACGACTTACTGGGACGTTTTGATGACACCATGTTACACGCCGCCCTTTACGATCACACTAAAGAATCTTTCAAATACATGGTCTGTTATCATTTACCTAAGGGTCTTGAAATTCCGGAGAGATTTACAAAACTTTCTGTCCCAACATTAACGTGGGCGATTTTCCCGGAGCCGCAATGTGATATGCAAAAACTATGGGAACGAATCTATTCTGAGTGGTTTCCGACATCTGAATACGAACAGGTTGAGGGCCCTAGTTTCGAAATGTATTATGGAATGGCACGGCATGGAAATGTTTCAGGAGAAATCTGGATACCGGTGAAGAAAAAAATAACGCTCTTACACGAGCGAAATGTAGGCGTTAACGAAGATGACAACTGAACAAATCTAGATTAATAAAGGGTCATCCCCACAAAGGATGGCCCTTTAACTTCCCGTTACAGACAGCGCGATGAACGTTGAATTATCTTCACTCTCTACGACTAACCTACAAATCCAAGTAATATATTCTGGTGAATTGTGGTTTTGAATAGCCACGGTTCGCCGCAACGACTCCCCTCCGTGAATAAGTGTTCCCTAATTGCAGGGGACCTTAAAATTCGCTTTACTTATGATACGGTGAAGCGTATCACGAATTAAAACAGTGATTAAGCTAACGGGAAACGTTAGCTCAATAACAATAAAAAAGTAGTCGATCATTTGATTGGCTGCTTTGGTTCAATTAACCTGCCCGTTAGCTTAATGAGGTCATCAGTCTAATATAATTTTTACGCTCGCTACTGTCCTAAAAGGTATACAGAAAAGGATCGTCAGCATTTTTGCAACGATCCCTATTTTCAGTCCCGCAAGTCGAAATCAGTGGATAGAACAGGTTATGTTTCAGTATTCAGTTGCAAAGCTAATTATCCGTATACTTCCTTTGGTGAATCGGCGTACCTTTAGTGACTTCACCTGTCGCTGTATTGATTTCTAGGGGTTCTACTAAAACCTTCCACCCATTGTCGCTTTTAAAAACTTTATAAGGGAGTGGTGGTGACTGTTCGTAGCCTTGTCCTGCATATTTTTCAATCACTGAAATCTCAACTTCATTACTATTGATCTGTTTGCTTCCCACAATTTCATACCCAGTAGTAGGATTGGTTTTAAAATCCTTTACATACCCTTCTTCACGACTTTTCTCATCCAAATAGTTTATATCTTTTGAATAGAACATCATTCCCTCGGCATCCCTAGCAATGTAAGCATCATAGTACTCAGTTGCTGCCTCCATCGGAGTTTGGGCAATAACTCTTTCCGCAGTTGTATTCGTCGCTACTAAAATAGAACCAGCAACAATTCCAGCAAGTAAAAGCGGTAATAATTTTTTTCCCTTCATGGATTGAAGACTCCTTTTCCTGTTATATTCCTAAATAACGGCAAATCTCCTTTAGGTTTACTAAGTATAACGTGTTCAATTATCGGAAGGTTGTAAGATTTCTGAGAAATATTATTTTCAAAAGGGGGAAACAACTACGGTGGATAAATTTCGAGTTGTTGTTACAGTACTGCTCGTATTAATTACTGTCTTGCTGAATCTTATCTATTTCGAGTTGAGACATAGCAACAAGGTACTAGAAGGTATTCATAGAGTTTTGTATAATGCAAATTAAAGCACATAACAAGGCTGGCGGTAAAAACTGTGATCGACCGGAATATCAGTTATTGAAGCGAGTCATGCGTGAGGGAGATACGCTCTTCGTAAAATCAATTAATCGTTTTGGCCGCAACAAACAAGAGATATTGAGAGAGTGGCAATGGCTGATCGATGCAAAAATTCATGTTGTGGTGATCGACATTCCAATTCTCGATAATCGGAAGTACCAGGAGTTGGAGGGGAGCGGGCAGCTTATTTATGGATCTTGTGCTTCAGATACTTAGCTGGCTTGCTGAAGAGGAACGTAATGGCATTAAGCAAGCATAGGCTGAAGGTATTGCTGAAGCCAAGAAAAAAGGGAAGCACCTAGGGCGGCCACAAATAAATTTGAATACTCTTACACCGGCGCAAAGGAACACCCTGGATACTGACTATCCTCTATGGAAGAATAATGAGCTTTCGGCTGTAGAATTTATGAAAAGATTGGATCTGAAGAAGAACACCTTTTACAAGGTTATGAAGGAGTTTGAAACTCATTAGAAAGACTATGCAAGATAATGTTCGTCTGTACTCCTGTTTGAAGGTTTAAATGACGATGTAAAGAAACAAATTATCTTTTCTTTATCCAAAGTGCTGGGTAAGCAAGTGATCATTTCGAAAATGGATATGACTTCATACAATTCATTTGAAATTGAAATGATTGCTAACACAATAAATGGATATATACTCACTATTAAAACACAGGATATTTCTCGTTCGGAAATTTCTAAATCATACAACAATATGGATTTACCTCAAAAGACTTATTTGGGGCAAGAGTTAGATCATTAATCAACACGGGAAACGATAGCTCAATAAAACCAACAAAGCAGCTGACCATCGTGATCGGCTGCTTTTGTTCAACTAACGGGCAGGTTAGCTCAATGACTAACCTTCACATCGAAAAATATGTGCAACACTTTCCCTTGGATAATCGTTCCTAATATGTAGGAGGGTGTTGCACGATGAGGTATAAAATAGTGATAATTTGTGTTTCATTTTTATTATTACTTTCGGGATGTTTAGATGGAGGAGACATAAAAAGAAATCTGACGATGGGAAATGTAACGCAGTCTATTAAAGGACAAAGTATTAAACTAAGTGAGAAGGGAAAAATCAACGAACCATTTGTAGTTTTAGACAATGTGAAGCCCTACGGGTATTGGATCGGGAATAGCGTCAATAATGACGAATCGGTAAATTTGCTAGTTTATGTGTTACAGTCGGAAAAGGCACGAGGGGAAGCACGTGAATCTTTCAACGAGCGTTTGCAAAACGCAAATCTAATAACATATCCAAATATATATGAGAAAAAGAACATTATGATAGTTTACTTCAACGAATCAGAAGTAGATCGGTCGTTCGATGAGCAACTGAAAAAAACAATTCAAGACATGTGACATTCCACATTTTCTTAATAAAGGGGAAGTAATCTATACTGAGTTAAGAAGGCTATATTAAGAATTCCCTATTGAACTAACGGGAAACGTTAGTTCAATAATTCAAAGAAAGCAGTTGATCAAAGTGATCATCTGCTTTTGTTGAACAAACGGGCATGTCAGTTCCAATTTGTGGTATATCTCATTAAATGACATTTACTAAGCGGAGGTGCTTATGAATCCTGCTCTTGAGACCTATATCCAATCAATGGCCGGTCGGGACGTGACTGTCATCGGCGCTGGTGTCAATAACGCACCATTGATCCGCATGCTGAGCTCGACCTGGCGTGCACCATAGTGCGCGATCGTAACAAGGCCCTTTTTCGAAAGGAGTGTAATGATGGGGTCAGGTTGCACTTAGGGGAGGATTACCTGGATCACGTTGGGAGACACAGTTAATTTCCAAAGTGTTTTGCTTTATTAGTTGCATGAATTACTACTAAAAATACGTTTTTTAGCAAAGGTTAACTTCGTTAATACAGAAATAAAAGCTATTATGGCAAATAAAATTCCACTAAATAAAAGACTTCCAATCCCAAATTGAGAAATGAACCACCCGCCTATTGCAGATCCAAGTGTTATTCCTAAATTAGCGAACGATAAATATAAACTATTCCCGAATTCAGGAGCATCCTGTGTTTCAGTGCCTAGCCAGGTCTGGCTTAAGAGAAAACCTGCAGAGTGAACTGTTCCCCAAATAAAAACTATGATTATCGTCATGGTGGTATAATTTCCACTTAATACAAGTAAACCGTAAGTAATAAGGAAGATAATTGGATATATAATAACAGTTCGATTTGTATTTTTTTGTAGGAAATAACTAAACAGGAAGTTTCCTATCAGCTACGACATTGATGAAGAATTAGGTAAGTTTCATAATCCTAGTATATTTATCTTGGCCAAACAAGATTCTGTAGCCAAGTTCCAAATTTGCTTCGTTAATTAAAGACAAAGGGCATAAACGCCTGAAGTAGGGAACTTTGTGTCAATGTTGTTGCAGGACAAGAACATTATTCCATTCAAAGTCGCTTATTTAGCGGCTTTTTTGTACCATTGCCGAAAAGGACAAAAACATTGTGTCATTTCGGATTAGGTAGGTATATAAACAGTTGGATGATGGAACTCATGTAGCGAGATAAAAGCACAGAACTCAGTTCCATTGCTGAAACATGGTACCAATGTCGATTTTAATTCTTATCTGTTTAATTAAACTAACGGGCAGGTTAGTTTAAAAAGCATTGCACCAGGACAGCTATTCAAAGCGTTTTGTTACTTTTAGTTAGCAGTCATTACTAAAACAGAAAACCGGTAGTAGTTATATTTTATTCTAAGATGAATTTACTTATCATTGTAAATTACTTTGTGATACATAGTAATGTGTGGTACGATGTAAATGGGGTGAACAAAATGACAGAAAGCAGTATCAGCCGAGATTTGCTTCGCGGTAACATGGATACGATCATCTTACGGGTTTTAACCGAAGGAGATAACTATGGCTATGAAATTATAAAAGCTATTTCGAAATATAGTTATGGTCAGTATGAATTGAAAGAACCATCACTTTATACGAGCCTCAAAAGATTGGAATCCCATGGTCACATAAAATCGTACTGGGGAGATGAAAGCCATGGAGGTAGGCGTAAATATTACACAGTTACTTCTTCTGGTCATGAAGTATATTTACATAATCTCTTAGCATGGAAAAATGCCAAAAAGTTAATTGATCAATTAATTGAATCAGAGGGGGGAGCAGAATGAACAAATTAGAAAAATATGTAGACCATCTATTTACCGGATATAAAAAGACTCGGCAAGTGCAAGAACTTAGAAATGAGATTCTAAGCAATCTTGAAGCCAAAGTACATGATTTGACAGCACATGGTATGAAATACGAAGTTGCAGTACAAGAAGCAAAAAGTAGCATCAAGAGTGTAGACGGCTTGGTGGAGGGGCATTTTCCATATTACGTGAATAAATACAAAGCGGAACTTCTTCAAACCGCAGCGCTCTATTTTTTAATTGCCTGGGTTCTAACTATACCTTTAAGTCTTATCGAACAAGCAGGTATTCTCTTAAGCGTCATTCTGCCGATTTTGGCAGCAGTTTGTTATATAAGTTATCTTAAGAAAACTAATCTAAATCAAAATAATAAAGATATAGCTATCTCTCATGATGTCTCGAATAAGCGTCATCGCAATATAGCTTGGGCTATTTGGACTGTATTTTTCCTTATCCAATCGTTGTTCACGACAGCTATCCATTTTGGAAGCGATATATGGTTTGGAAGAAGTATTCAGATACTAGGACCTTATCAGTTTGCAGTTCTTGCAACCCATTATATTTGGCCCTTAATTACTGTTATTATTCCATTATTGTTCCAAGCTTCATTGAAAGTGAAACAAAAACATATGGTAGGTGAATCTTTATGAATAAAAAAAACACAGCAAATTTTGTTCTAGCTATGATAGGGATTATTCTCTTTGTCACCGTTTATGGAATCCTATTGCCGAGAATGGAACGCGAAGATCAAGTCTATGCAGCTCAACAGACTGACCCTCTAACTCACAATATTGAAGAATCCATCAGATATAAAAATAAATACATGGGTGACGCGGGGAATTTATCGGGTCTAATTCATTCTCTTCCTCTAGGCAATATTGAGAGTGAACTTGAGCTCTTTCCTGATAAGCTGGCAGCAAATATATTATATAAATCTTTTACTGCCGACATCACACCAGAACTGTTGGAACGTTCATTAATATATAATGCAACAGCAACCTTTGCATTAATTGATAACTTGCAGGAGATTCGTTATACATTTTCTGACTTATCGTATGTAGTATCTAGAGAAGATGCAGAAATGTTGCAGGGGCAAGCTAACTCTCCATTAATTAATTCCCCTAATAAATGGAGAACTGAATTTCAAAGTAAATTAGAAGATTCTAAATACGTGGAAATGGGAATGAAGACGTTGTACTAAATGGTTGATTATTATCTATGAAATTAGATTGATTGCAAAGATTGAGCTAACGGGAAACTATAGCTTAATAGAACTAAGAAAGCAGCTGGTCAATGTGATCAACTGCTTTTGTTCAACTAACGGGCAGGATAACACAATAAACTTATCGAATTAACTTGGAAATATTTCAGTTGAAACGGAGGTAATTGGTTTGAAACATGACTTTAATAGAGAATGGTTAGTAAAAAAGTTTGAAGAAATTCGGAAAAGAATTCTAAATGCAATTAGTCAATTAGATGATGAACAACTCAACTGGAGACCCCATGAATCAAGCCACAGTATATCAACACTTATTAGGCATGTAGAAGGCAATATTAAAGAAAGAATCTTGAAGGGAATATTACATCAAGAAATCCAGAGAAACCGCGAAGAAGAATTAACACATTTTTTTGTTGAGAAGTCTGAACTAGAAAAGGTCTGTGCAGAAAGACTCCAATTCGTTATCGATACGATAAGAAACATATCCGATGAGACACTAGAACAAAAGCAAATAGTGAGGAGTCGAGAAAGAACCAATCTAGATATGTTGCATCAATGCGCTGCTCACTTTTCGGAACACATGGGACAAATTTTTTACATTGCAAAACAATGTTTGAAGGAACATTACAAATCCTCATCATTGTAGTTCCTAAGCACGAACTACGCTTACGAGGAAAGATAGCTCAATAAAAACCAAAAGCAGCTTAATCAACTCGATCTGCTGCTTTTGTTCAGCTAACGGGCAAGGTTAGTTCAAGTATGTGGTACTAGGTACTATTTGTTTGGGCAATGATGGGGAAATGGTAGTCATGAAGGGGGCGGCTATGGCGACCACAATAGGTCTTATTAGACATGGGGTTACTGAATGGAATATTCTTAGCAAGGCTCAAGGAACATCTGATATACCGCTAAACGAACAAGGAATAGAGCAAGCAGCTGCACTGGCAAAAAGACTTTCAAGCGAAGAATGGGATGTTATATTCTCCAGTAATCTAACGAGAGTTAGGCAAACTGCCGAAATCATTCAGCAATGTTTAGGAGTACCTGTATTCACTGATGAACGTATTAGAGAGATTAATTGCGGACTAATTGAGGGCACCACCGAGGAAGAGCGTATCACTCGTTGGGGAGCAAATTGGCGTGAGCAAAATCTTGGTATGGAAGATTTCAAGATGGTCGCAAAGCGAGGTCTAACTTTTCTCGAAAAACTGATTAAAGAATATGTTGATAAAAGAATATTAGTTATAAGTCATGGAGCATTGATTGGGCTGTCATTACAACATCTTTTGCCGCAACATTTCCAAAAAACGAATATAGATAATACTTCTATAACCATTCTTACATACACTAACAACAAGTGGGCATGCCAATTATATAACTGTACCAAACACCTTTAGCTATTGTGGACTAAGCTAACGGGAAACGATAGCGTAATAGAACTAAGAAAGCAGCCGGTCAAGCTATATATACTACTCGAAATGGAGGACGACTAGGAAATGATTCAGTCCATTGTACATATCGCTTTGGTTGTTAAAGATTATGATGAAGCGATAGCATTCTATACAAAAGTGTTGAATTTTACATTAGTTGAAGATGTTTATCAACCAGAGCAAGATAAAAGGTGGGTAGTGGTCTCACCTCCTGGTTCGGTCGGTACTACCATCTTACTTGCAAGAGCTTCAAAACCTGAACAAGAGCCGTTTATTGGCAATCAAACTGGTGGTCGAGTATTCCTATTTTTAAACACTGACGACTTCTGGAGAGATTATAATGAAATGGTCTCAAGGGGGGTGGAATTTGTTAGAGAACCCAAAGAACAATCTTACGGAATAGTTGCTGTATTTAAAGATTTATACGGAAATTTGTGGGACTTGCTAGAAATGAATGAAGATCATCCAATTTCCAAACGAGTTAGGTGATTTATAATGAGTTAACCGCGAGATTAAACTAACGGGAAACGTTAGTTTAATGACAACAGCGGCAGTCTAAGACTTTATTTTTCAAGTCTTGGTCTGCCGCTGCTTCTTTTAATGGACTTGTCAAAAAATTATTTTCTAATAGCTGACGATTCTTCTCTTTAAAACCAACGGTAATTCAACGACTCCAGTCTAACACTTTATTTTCACCAAACAGTTACATATACTAGAATATAATCATTTCTCATCTTTTTGATGAAGCAATAAACATTCACATAGTACATTTTTTTGTACTTAACAGTAGAAAGCAGGTGAAAAGGTGTCTAGATTATATAAGGATGGATTTGATAAAGAGTGTATAAAGGAACATAAAGAAGAAGTTTATGGCATTGCCTATACCCAAAACATACTTTCTGGGCGTTGGAAATATATCATTCTTTGGTATTTAAAGACCAAAGAGCGTCGTTATAGTGAGATTAAAGCTTTTTTATGGGATATTCCACAAGGTTCTCTTACAAAGCAACTTCGAGAATTAGAAAGAGATGGCTTAATAAATCGTAAAGTTTATCCAGAGGTTCCTCCTCGAGTAGATTATTCATTAACCTCAAAAGGGAAAGAATTCATTCCTATAATTAATTTGATGGAAGAGTTCGGGAAGAAGTTCGGGGAGCAGTTCGGGGAGCAGGTAGACTAACCAAAGCGTTCTATTTATCGTTTACAATTTACCCCAAAATTTAAATGGTGGATAAAGTAAAGTTGTGGGAGGAGAGATCGTTCTAACGGCAGTTTTCTTTTACGATAAAAGTTTGTGAAGAAATGTATTAAAGTAACGTAGGAAGAAGTAAAGATCCTAAGCTGTCATTGTGGCAGCTTTATTTTGCACTAACCAAGCTATTCAGTACAAAAAATGTACTAAGGCAATTTTTATTGCCCTCTTTAAAAAAATGAGAATTGGTTTTATTCTATTGTCTGTAACAAAGTTACTCAATGCACCAAGTTGATAGGCAAACGGTGTAATAAACTGAATCTGTCATTTTAGTGTGAAACGCTGATGTGGGTTCATCTTTCAATCTTTTGAGTTAGATCCATACTTTTGCCCCCGTTCTAGATAAATTCAATCAGTTAAAATGTGAGGAGGTCCGTTTCACCATGTTATAGTTAGCACGCTAAATACATTTTGATAGTGGGGGCATACCTATGATCTTTAAGGTTGGATGCGATTTTCATGAGTCGTTAGATAAAATTTCATCCCAAATGCGTCGAGATTATAACGAAAGTCTAAGAGAACTTAATCTTCATGTACGCCAGGATAAACAACTCGCTCGTTTGTGGTTAGGTGATGGAATAACACAAATGTAACTAAGCTATGTGAACATTTAAAATGCGTACCGCCTATGGTAACAAATATGGAGAACAAAACAATCAAGTTATTTCTAGGAGGAATTTTACAATGTCAAACTCTCAAAATTCAGAAAAGATCGAACAGCAACTGTTCTTAGATGTGATTCGTGAACGTCGTTCTGTTCGTGCATACGATCCATCCGTGCAGATCTCACGTGAAGAAATGACTGAAATACTCGAACTGGCAACATTGGCTCCTTCGTCTTCGAATCTGCAGCCATGGCGTTTTCTCGTTATCGATACACCAGAGTTGAAAGAAAAGCTTTTGCCTATCGCGTTTAACCAACAACAAGTAGTCGAAGCTTCTGCCGTTATTGCTGTGCTAGGAGATTTGAAAAGCTACCAGAAGACAGAAAAAATTTATGGTCAGGCTGTTGATGCAGGTTTTATGCCGATTGATACGGCTAAATCATTCATCGAACAAAATGTTGATATGTACTCAAACATGTCTCCTGAAGCGACGCTACAAATCGTATATACGGATGGTGGCCTAATTTCGATGCAACTCATGCTTGTCGCACGATCTAAAGGTTACGACACTGTTCCGATGCATGGATACGATAAAGCAAAGTTATTTGAAGCGTTCGGAATTTCCGAGCAGTATGTGCCGGTTATGATCATTGCGATTGGAAAAGCAACAAAACCAGGACATCGTACTACACGTCTTCCTATTGAGGATGTAGCGTTCTTTAACAAATTTCCATCAGAATAAGCTTGACTTAATGCAAAGAAGTATTTCATATAAAAAGTAAAACTTTATTTTATCCCTATTAATTTATATGCCTATAAGGTGGACTCGAGATACGTGCAAAACAGGTGAAAAGGTGTCTAGATTATATAAGGATGGATTTGATAAAGAGTGTAAAAATAAGAATTAGTTTTATTCTATTGTCTGTAACAAAGTTACTCAACACCACAAGTTGATAGGATAACGGTGTAATAAACAGAATCTGAACATTTCAGTGTGAACAAGTTGATTTGGATCAAGGTTCTATCTTATCGTTGGATCCATACTTTTGACCTCCATTCTAGATAAATTTAGCCCGATAAAATGAGAGTAGGTCCCTTAAGATAATGGATACCTAAATGTCATGATGATATAGTTAGCATACTAAATATATATTTATGACTAGCGGAGGCTGGTATGAACCATAAGGTTGATTGCGATATTCGTCAGTCGTTAGATAAAATTTCATTTCAAATGCGTCGAGATTATAATGAAAGTCTTAGGGAACTTAATCTTTATGTAGGCCAAGATAATTTACTCTCTCGTTTGTGGTTAGGAGATGGGATAACACAAATGCAGCTTTGTGAACATTTAAAATGTGAACCGCCTACGGTAACAAATATGGTTAAATCATTGGCACAAAACGGATTTATATACCGTAAACGTGATGAACAAGATGCAAGGGTTATGCGAATTTATCTAACGGACAAAGGCAAAGAATTAGAGAAGCCGGTTGAGTTCAAATGGAAACAGCAGCAAGAAAAATTACTCCATTCAATCTTACCGGAGGAACGCTTAATATTGAGGGATCTTATGAAGCGATTGGAGAGAAACCTAGAATAAGGTTAATTAATAAATATATTTAGCATATTAAATATAATTGTTTACTTAGCAACCTAAGTATCTGGGTAATCACCAGTTAATTAGCTAGCAAGTTATATATCACTTCATTTTCTCCGATCTATCGAAATGCGATTGGGAATAATTTACTCCAGGCTCTTTTGCTTACTTGGAGCATATTTAAAACAAAGGAGATACATGATGGAATGAAAGAAAAGAGATGCAACTAGCACTACAATGGTTTCGGGGTACGGAGCCGAATCAGCACTTGGAGAATGCAGGGCACCGCCCAAGCAGCCGAATAGTTATGTGAAGCGGCTAAATTAGCCGAAAACGAAAACTTTCAAATGATCTTTATCGCCAATACTCCAGCATTAACCGTCGACTTAAGACCTCAGATTCCTTTTCAGACTAGCTAACCAGACTAGTCTGAGAGAAGGCGAAGTATTCTAAAATAGAAAGTGAGGAAACACAATGAAAAATCGTGTAACAGACATTTTAGGGATTGAAAAACCTATTATTCAAGGACCAATGAGTTGGCTAACAGACGGTAAGTTTGTAGGAGCTATTAGTAAGGGTGGAGGACTAGGTGTGCTTGGCATCAATGCTGGACAATCAGAACCTGCCAAGACCGTTGAAGAAACGGTGGAGAATATGCGCCGTGAGGTTCGTATTGCTAGAAGTATCACCTCAAATCCTATTGGAATCAATATCATTCCTACGGTGGCAGGTTTTGACCTCTATACACAACCCATGCTAGACATGATGGTAGAAGAGGGGGTCGAAGTGGCTGTGATGGTAGGGGCATTTTCAAAGGAATGGACTCAAAAATTTAAGGCCAACAATATCAAAATCATTTATCGAGGGGCACCAACTGTTGAAGTGACAGAGGAAGCTATCAAAGGTGGTGTGGATATTCTGGTTGCCACAGGTTTTGATGAAGGGGGACAAGTTCCAGCAAACGTTATTGGTACCTTTTCTATTGTGCCCTTGGTGGTAGATGCTGCAAAAGGTCGTGTGCCAGTATTAGCCGCTGGCGGGATTACAGATGAACGCACTGCCAAAGCTGCAATGGCTCTAGGAGCGGAAGGGGTGTTTGTCGGGACTGCCTTTCTTGCCTCAAAAGAGTCTCGTATGGCTGATAATATTAAAGATGCTTTAATTAAATCAGATGCTAATGATATGTTGCTTTATCGCACGCAACCTGCCTATTACCGTTCTCTACCGGGGGAACTCCCAAATAAATTGGCAGAATTGGATCGCAATTTAGCCAAAAATGAAGAGATTTACCAAGCATCGAATCCAGCATCGGGGATGAGAAATGGCATGCTATACGGTGATTTATCAAAAGGTTTCGCCTCATTGGGGCTTGGCATTTCAATGATCCATCAAATTGATTCGGTTGAAATCATTATCGATCGTTTAATGAGTGGCATTGAGTGAAAATATATTCTGGTAGATGCTTTAAGATAAGAAAGGACGATTTAAAATGAACAACTGACAAATTTATCGCACCTGTTTTACTGGTAAGCGGTTGTGATAGATGATGTTTATGTTGTGCCTAAAGATGCCATTGATTTTTATCAAGAAACGGCTTCAAAAAATAAAAGTTTGAGACTTTATAGCGAACTTGGACATTATTTGATGTTTGAACCAAACGGAGATGTAGTAGTTGATGATATTGTGGGATGGATCAATCAGAGAGTGAAAAAAAATAAAGGAGGAAAACGATGCACGACTATTTAGATAATTCAAACAAGCAAATCAAGCTGGCCATCATGTTTGTAACAGGCTATGGTGGTGAGGGTTATTCTTGGCGATTTAATGATAGTAATCCAAAGGCTTACACCGACATCAATGCCTATATTGAGCTTGCCAAACTTGCTGAACAGGGTAAAATTCACACGCTGTTTATTGCGGATACACCTGGGATGGTGGGAGCTGGGGTAAATGGTGATATGGCTCGAAAATCACCGATGTTTGTGATGGAACCGATGACGATGCTAGCTGCTGTTGCCACGCATACCCAGAAAATCGGTTTGGTAGCAACCTATTCTACCACTTACAACTTACCGTATAATTTGGCTCGCCAACTTAAAACGCTGGACCTCATAAGTGGTGGGCGTGTCGGATGGAATGCGGTAACAACAGGAACTCGTGAGGTTGCTTATAATTTTGGAGCTAGTCCTCTGCCTGACACTACCACTCGTTATGAAATGGCAGATGAAATGGTAGAAGCAGTGCAGTCTCTTTGGGGAAGTTTTGGCGAAAATGCCTACATTACAGACCAACAAACTGGCGAATTTATCAAACTGGATCAATTAACCCCTGCAAATTTCAATGGTCAATACTACCAGACCCGAGGCCCACTTCCCCTTCCACCAAGTCCGCAAGGGCAACCGCCTATTTTTCAGGCAGGTCCAAGTTTTGGAGGGGTGGAAATGGCAGGTAAATTTGCCAGCGGTGTTTATGCTAACCCTTTTACGATTGAAGAAGCTCGTCATTACCGTAATTTGTTAAAACAAAGTGCGATAAAATACGGTAGAAACCCTGATGAAATCAATATGTTTTCTGGTTTTATGGTTACGGTGGGCGATACTTATGAAGAAGCACTTTCCCGCCGTCATCAGTTACTAGATTTTATGGGGAAAGATGCATTTGAAGGACAAATTCGCTATTTGTCAGCGATGATTGGCGTAAATTTACATGACTTGAATTTGAATGAACCCCTACCAAAATCTTTACAATATCAAGCCACGCCGAATCCAGGCGACCCACGCTCACTAAGAGCAGTAGAGCTAATCAAACAAGGGCTAAGTCCAAGAGATGTATTGGCAAACGGAATCATCAACTATCACCCTGTAGTGGTTGGCACGCCTGAAGATGTGGCGGATTTCATTGAAGAATGGTTTAAAGCAGGGGCAACGGACGGTTTTTCCATTGTGCCAGAGAGTCAAAAAGGTGTAAAAGATTTTGTGGAAAAAGTTGTGCCCGTGTTGCAAAAACGAGGCTTATATCATCTTGATTATGAGGGAAATACTTTGCGTGAACACTTGGGTGTGCCGAAGCAATATGGAGTGAGAAAATAGATTAATTTCTTTGATACTGCTGATAATTATTCAGAAGGTGAAAGTGAAATTATTCTAGGACAATCCTTCCGAACATTTGTCACCTAAATAACGAATCATATGTTTTACTTGGATCTCAAGGCAAGCGTTTGTCCATGCGGCTGAGATCTGATGACTGTGAACGATTATCCAAATTTGCTTATTCACTTGATGTTTTAGTTCAGGGAGCAGCATCCGCATCGATCATAACCGAATTGCTCAAATAAAGAAGGTTATGATTACGTCATGGCTCAACTGATAAGAGTAACCTGGATGAAACGTCAGAAGGACAGATACGGAGATTAGCAAGCCACATCGATGCAAAGAGTCCATACGACTATGTTACCTTGAGCATGGTCTAGGGCTAAGCATGTGGAAAGATCCTAGAAGAGCAGAAGAAGGTAGGGATGGTGTTAGAGGGATGGAAGAGAAGCCGGAGAGTATAAAGGAGTGCTTTGAATAAAACCGTTCACAAATAAACCGGCTGAAAGCCAGTTCCTTGTTAGTTGGCTAGTTTGATGTTTGAAACATGGACTGCCAAGGACCAAAAAATAAAGACCTAGACTGTCGCTGTTTCATTGACTAACGCGCTTCCATTCTGCGGATCGTACGGATACATCTACGCTCTTTCGAAAATACGATATGTTACACTGTACCCTCCATTCAGATAGTTAACTCAATCCAAAAACACCTTATACCTGCTTAAAATTATAATGAATAGTCGGAACTACAAGGAAAAACAATAAAATATAAATAATGGGTATGATTTTCTCTTACGGACGAACAATAGTTGACGGCTGAACTACACACATGATATATTTAGCCTGCTAAACAATATCAATAATAAAGGTCGGGAGAACAACATGGAGAAAGAAATTGACTGTGAGATCCGTGAGCTGTTCGATAAACTTTCGGCAAGAATGAGACGAGATTACGGCGAAAGTCTTAGGGAACTAAACCTGCATGTCGGACAAGATAATCTGCTCTACCGTTTATTCTTAGATGATGGAGTAACACAAATGCAGCTAAGTGAACAATTAAACTGTGAACCTCCCACTATAACCAACATGGTTAAATCACTTGAACAAAACGGATTCATCTATCGTAAGCGTGATGAAAAAGATGCACGAGTCATGCGGATTTATTTAACCGATAAAGGAAAGGAACTTGAGGAGCCCGTTCGTATTATATGGAAAAAGCATCAAGAAAAGTTGCTAAAATCGATCTCAATTGATGAACGACTCCTCTTACGACGGCTTATGAAGCAAATGGAGAGTAATTTGTTTTAAGCACTCTCCACTTTCTGAATATTAGTTAGCAGGCTAAATTATTATTTAGCACACTAAATAATTTGATGTTTGAAAGTTTATCTAATTGGTTAGTGGGCTAACGATCTATGTCTCTTTCATACAAACGGACAAAGGAGATAAATTCATGACGACTTGAGCGGCCATTAGCAGCATCCCATGTGTATTCATATGAAGAAGAAAGAGCCAAGGCATTCAACCGTGAACGATTTGTTATCGAAAGTATTGTAAATGTGGCCAAAAGACTAAGTGAAAAAGCAAATGAAGCCTGGGTGGACGAAATTATGATTCCGATTTTTAATCCGAAAAGGCTACGAGATTAAAAGCCATTGGGATATTGGCTAGAGAGTTTGATCTTACAGAAAGAGGAGCAAAAATGAAAAGTAAAAAACAGCTTAAGATCGGCGTTATAGTTGAAGGGGTTGGTTGGAGTTACTGGGCATGGCGCCACCCTAATATGCCTGCCAATGCAAGCGAAAGTGTAGATTTCTATGTCAAGATGGCGAAACGAGCAGAAGAGGGCAAGTTCGATATGGTTTTTTTAGCAGATGTAAGCCATATAGGGCCTGGAAATATCCCGCATTTTCTAAGCATGTTTGAAGGTGTAACGATACTATCCGCATTAAGCATGGCCACTAGCCACATCGGGCTTGCTGCGACTATAGCCACGTCTTACGCTGATCCATTTACAGTGGCTAGACAGATGGCCTCTCTCGATAAAATTAGTAACGGGCGAGCGGCATGGAACGCTGTTACATCTAATTCTGGGGGGTTGGCTAACTACAGCAGAAGGCATTTGTCTAAAGAAGATTTATACCCTTTGAATAAAGAGTTCATCGAAATTGTAGAAGGCCTGTGGGATTCCTATGAAGATGATGCTTTTGTTCGTGATAAAGAGAGTGGTATCTTCCTCAATCCAAGAAAGATGCACCAACTGAATTACAGAGGCAAGTACTTTTCTGTTGACGGTCCGCTTAATATTAGTCGTTCTCCACAAGGAAGACCCGTCATTTTTCAAGCGGGTACGTCTGAAGCGTTTATGAATATCGCATCCAAACATGCTGAAGGTGTGTTCATAAATGGGGATGATTACAACTACGCCAAGCAATTTAGTAAGGAATTGAGAAGAAGAGCAGGCCTTGCAGGACGAGCTCCGGAAGACCTGTTAATTATGCCTTCACAACACATCATTGTTGGAAGAACAGAAACGGAGGCGAATGAAAAGTTTCTGGAGTTACAAAGGTTATCGCCCCCAGGATACCGTACTCCTAAACCCCTATTTTTCGGATCCGCAGAGACCGTAGCCGATAGGATTGAACATTGGCATCAAACGGGCACAATGGACGTATTGCTTCTAAGACAAGAACATCCTTCGGGAATTGATGATTTTATTGATCTGGTCGTACCGATCCTGCAGGAAAAGGGAATATTCCGAAGTGAATATGAATCCCGTACGTTGAGAGGTAATTTAGGTCTTCCTTTCCTGGAAAATAGGTATACAAAAGATAAAGCCTGACGACCGTCGTTATGGTGCAGGTAGGGCAAAAAAATAAACGACTATGTTGATTTCAAGGAGATAGTGAAATGAAGAAGCAATACAATACACGTGCCATCTTGGCATCGCTGCTTATCTGTGGTTTTGTTGGGATGTTTAGCGAGACCGCTCTAAACATAGCAATGACTAATTTAATGGAAGTGTTCCACATTTCGGCGGCTACAGCGCAATGGTTGACAACAGGTTACTTACTAACACTTGGTATTCTAATGCCGTTCACTGGTCTATTATTGCAAATGTATACAACAAGACAACTTTTTATCGTGTCAACAGCTAGTTTAACGGCAGGTACATTCTTAGCGGCTGTATCCTTAAACTTCGAAATGCTCATGTTTGCACGTGTTATACAGGCAATTGGTATGGGGTTATTATTACCGCTCATGTTTAACACATTGCTTGTGATTTTTCCTCCAGAAAAGCGAGGCGCAGCGATGGGCTATATTGGGTTAGTCTTATCGTTTGCACCAGCACTGGGGCCAGCGATTAGTGGGATGATAATCCAGTATTTGTCTTGGCACTTTATTTTCTGGTCCTTACTACCATTCATAGTGATTGGTATGTTGTTTGGGATGAAGTATTTAGAAAATGTAACAGAAGTAAGTAAGCAACGTATTGATGTGCTTTCAGCAGTTTTATCCACAATTGGTTTCGGAAGTATCGTATTTGGATTTGGTCAAGCTGGTGAAGGAGGCCATGGGGGGGAAAGTTCCGTCGCTCTGACGTTGATTATTGTTGGTGTGATTGCACTTATCTTGTTTGTATTGCGACAAAATAAGGATCAGCCGTTACTAAATTTACGTGTATTTAAATATCCGATGTTCGTTGTCGGGGTTTTCCTAGTGATGATGTGTATAGTGATTTTTATGACCACAATGATTGTTTTGCCAATGTTCTTGCAAACAGGGGCAGGGCTATCTGTATTTGTTACAGGCTTAATATTATTACCTGGTAGTGCAATAAATGGTATTTTCCAGATGGTTTCTGGACGCTTATACGATAAGTACGGACCGAAATGGGTTATAATTCCAGGTTTAGTCATTGTGATGTTGGTTTTATGGTTCTTCACAACATTAACGCCAGCTTCATCAGTTGGATTAATTATTGCATTGCATATGGTTCTAGCGGGAGGGATTGGACTCGTTTGGCCAGCCTCACAAACAAACGCCTTAAACTCGCTGCCATCTGAATTATATCCACATGGTTCAGCTGCCCTGAACACGTTGATGCAAGTCGTTGGGGCTATGGGAACAGCTGTAGCGATTAGTATTTTAACAGGTGGAAAGAATAAGTATTTAGCTTCCTCATCTACACCAACAATGCCGAATGAAATCGCAAATGCGATAACTGCGGGAGCGCAAACCGTGTTTTGGAATTTGCTTTTAATTGCTGTTATTGGCTTTATTATTGGCTTGTTCGTGCGCCGCTCCGTTATCAACCGCGGAACAGAAAAGAGCATGCATATGCATTAAATATGAAAGTTTATTTACACGTATTCACCATGCTTTTATGACAAATAAAAAAAGAAGAGGCACATTATCACGGATGTAGCGGACAGTTACGTGGATTGCAAAGCGAGTATGATTGTCATGCTATAAAATGCCCAATATTAAGGAGGATACACAGAATGAAATATAAGCAGCTTGGAAATACAGGACTTTTAGTTTCACAACTTGCGTTAGGTACAATGACGTTCACGAGTGGAAAGGATAACCATAAAATTCTCGGTTTAGTTGGGCAGGATGAAGCCGACAAGATGATAAAAAAGAGTGTCGATATCGGAATTAACTTCTTTGATACTGCTGATAATTATGCAGAAGGTGAAAGTGAAATTATTCTAGGACAATCCTTCCGCAATCTTGGTATTGCGCGGGAGGAAGTTGTAATTGCTAGCAAAGCCGCCGGACGAACAGGTATGGGACGTAACGATGTCGGTGCTTCAAGAGGACATATTATGAATGCAGTGGAAGCAAGTTTAAAGAGATTGAAGATGGAATATATCGATTTGTATCAGATTCACGCCGATGATTTCTTGACACCTGTAGAAGAAACTTTAGGTGCTTTAAATGATCTGGTAACACAGGGTAAGGTACGATATATTGGCGTATCGAACTGGCATGCTTGGAAAATTGCTGATGCTCTTGGTATTTCTGAACGCAAAAACCTGGCTCGCTTTGAAACGGTTCAGGGGTATTATTCTCTTGCCAGCCGCGATGTTGAACGAGAGTTGGTGCCTCTGATGGAAGTAAAGAAGATGGGACTTCTGGTGTGGGGTCCGCTTGCTGGCGGTCTGCTGTCAGGGCGTTACGATCGACACAATCAAAAGGCAGAGGATTCGCGCCGCTCTGCGGTTGATTTCCCGATTGTAGATAAAGAGCGAGCTTGGAATATCATTGATAAGATAAAACCGATCGCTGAAGCACATGGGACAAGTATAGCAAGTGTGGCGCTCGCTTGGCTGATGACAAGACCAGTTGTAACCTCTGTTCTTGTTGGCGCGAAACGATTGGAACAGTTGGAAGAAAATCTGGAAGCCGCAAATTTAGAACTGACGGATGATGAAATTCAGCAACTTGACGAAGTGAGTATACTGCCTCCTGAATACCCAGGTTGGATGGTTAACTATCAGAAAAGAGATCGCCTGGAACCGCTTTTTTGACAGAATATTCAGAGTCCAGAGTATCGTGAGCTTAGGTTATAACGAAGGAATGTAAAGGCAATGAACCGTTGAGATATGGGATGGTGAACCCAAGGGAATTAGTGGAGTATGTGCAGAAGAAGTAAACTAGGGAAATTTTTCTAGCTATTCCAGATGCCCAGCCCAGCCTCTTTAGAAAAGGAAAATTTCAAATGATATTCATCGCTGATACTCCAGCTTGATGGTTCTCAGGACCACAGTCTCCTATGTTCCCTCTATGGATCCTATGTTGGCACTATTGGCTGTGCAAGAGAAACGTAACATAATGGGCTTGTTGCTGCACTCTCAAGCAGCTGTTACCTAACTATGGCTCACTTTTTCGATTAGTCCAGGTTCATCATTTGAACAATATGCTCTGCTATACTTTGTTCTGTTAGTTTAATTTATTCAGCAGTATGCAAAGTAACTGCTTCATTAATCATGTTGGCATAGATTTGTACGTACAAAGTACGTTCATCAGAGGATATTTCCTGCTTACAAAGATTCAAATAATGCTTTAGTGCATTGACTAATTTTGAAGAGAGTAGAGGAATAATTCTGTTATAGTTACGGCGACATTTCTTTTTGACTTGTTGATGATACTCAAATGCTGCGAATACTAATTGCATCATATTATCTTTTGTAAAAGTACACACACCATTAGTATGTTGTTGAATAAGTTCTTCCGCTGATTTTTTTATAATCTCATCCAACAATTCATATTTATCTTGGAAATGAGCATAGAAAGTTGCCCGATTGATTTGGGCCCGTTCCGTTAAATTTTTTTGTTATTTTATCAAAATCTTTTTCTTCCATCAGTTCAAAAAGTGACTCAAAAATGGATTCTCTTGTTCGAGTTGTACGAATATTTCTTACTTTAAGTCCCATGGATCTAACTCCTTTTTTTAAACCTATGGCCCGCATTGTTGGTTGTTCCTCAATGATGTTCCGGATACAATTGAACAACTAAAGCAACTATTGTTGTAATAATATACTGCTTAGAAGGTGGTTAGTCCATTTTGAAATCTTAAAGTGCAAGATTAATAGTTAATACCGATTTCATCGAACAATGTAATACAATTTCGAAATAATTATAACCAAATATTGGAGGAATTTAAAATGAAACTTACAGGAAACACGATCTTCATTACAGGTGGCGGTTCAGGAATTGGACGTGCATTGGCAGAAGCTCTACACAACCTTGGAAACAAAGTAATCATCTCGGGTAGAAGAAAAGAGCGTCTAGAGGAAGTGATTAGTGCTAATACCGGAATGTCTGCAGTTGAACTGGACATACAGGATCTTTCCAGTATTGAGGCAACCGCTAAGCAACTTATTCAGGACTTTCCTGATTTGAATGTCTTATTTAATAACGCCGGCATCATGCTTTTCGATGAGGCTGCGGGTGTGATTGACGAAGAGGTTCTGGTTTCAACGGTCTCAACAAACTTGCTTGGACCAATTCGAATGACGTCTTCATTAATTGAACATTTGAAGTCTAAAGAAGAAGCTGTGATCATTAATACGACTTCTTCAGTCGGGTTTATTCCGTACGCAGCGACTGCGGTGTATTCGGCGACCAAGGCAGCGCTCCATTCCTATACCTTATCACAACGTTATTTGTTTAAAGATACAACAGTAAAAGTATTAGAAATCATACCACCTGGGGTTCAAACGGAACTCATGGGAGATATTAGTAACAATTCGCATGCGATGCCACTTGAAGCATTCATTGAAGAAACAATAAGATTACTCGGTACGGATGCTGAAGAGGTTCTAGTGGAACAAGCGAAAATGATTCGTGATAATCAAGGTCCGAAGGAAGGAGCTTTTGTAACCCAACTTAACGATATGGCGAGCCAAGCGCCAACAGACCATTAATTTCATTCATCTATGACTATTGGTTCCATTGTGTAACACGAAGGTGGTAGGCTTATTAGGTGTCTTTCAAGTGCCGGATGCTGAAGAATGCGAGAACACCGTATATGAAGCGCTACGCAGATTATCTTAATAAAATTCGACTGAATCCTAATAAGTACTATAGAAACAAATGGCTCAAATGGGAAGGTTAATGATTATCACAAATAATTACTATATTAAAACCTTGAGAACATCATTCTCAAGGTTTTCCTTTTTCTTATTAAATCCCTATGCCTGCATTTAGTATGTCAATTAGCCGATACCAGGCATTGTTGAATTTCATTAAGGTCTCTCCAGTAAAATAGAGGAGGTAGTGAAGAAATAATACTTTTGATAGGACTGGGTATTTTTTGTTAATTAAAATAATTCATTTTGATAGGGAGGTGTCGAGGGACAAGAACATGGTCCCATTGAAGTCGCTATTTTAGCGGCTTTTTTATTTTATCGGTACAAGTTCTTGTCCCGACCCAAGGACAAGAACTTGTACCGATTGCCGGAATGGACAAGAACATAGTCCGATTACCGATTAGATGTATATCTAAATATTGATAACATGCACTTAAAGCTTTATTAAGTACCATAATACATGAAAATGTTCACAATGTTATGGATAACTGACACAATGAGAGGTTAGACACAGTTGGCTAGGTAAAAAAAGCGAAATATCGGATTGAAACTAGCTGTTGAGGACAAGAACATGTTCCTATTGCCGGTTAGGCGTATATCTAATCGTCATCTTGCTCTTCAATTCATAAAATTAAAAATATCTCCCTTCATGTTAGGAACTTGCTTATCACTAAGCTGTATATAAGGTAACCTTTTTTTGGATTCTATTATCATAATGGAGTGCGAAAGAAAACTCCTGCCGATGCTGAGTTAGTATTCTCGGGTTGGTATATCAGAGATCGACGAAATTGCTGATAATACTTATTAAATATTCGTAGTTAATCATTCAACTAACGGGAAACTATAATAGTGTAAGAATCAAAAAAAGTAGCAGACTAATGTAATCGGCTGTTTGTTATTTAATTGGCAATTTTTAAGTTTGTGTGATATGTACTTAATAAAATTAAGAACCATATTTGCTATAATAATAGCGCCAAACATGAATTTGACGCACTTTTATTTTAAATTGATTTTCATGTATGAAGTAGACTCATTATAGGCGAACTCCCCTCTTGAAAATGACCTTTTATTTCAATTAGTATTAAATAGATGTACTATTTTTTTGAAATTGTTCAACGAAAATTCTCATCTAAATTAGTGTTTAAACGAGACCGGAGTGAGCGAAATGCGTAAGATATGAACTCGAGGATTTGTATAGCGAACAAATTCGGGCTTTTCGAATTTATCTAAAACAATCCGGATATACGGCATCAACTCAAAAAGAGTATATGAGAGAAAGCCTGATCTTTTTAGACTCGTTAAATGGATCGTTACCCCAAGATGCAGGGAAATTGCACATCATGGAGTTTCTAAGTGAAAAGCAGGGTTCTGCTGGTGATAAAACACGTAATCGATCTCTTTCTGCTATTCGAACATTCTATATGGCTCTGATTGATTTTGAACTCGCATCAAAAAATCCGGCTGCCGAAGTGAAAAAGTCTAAAACTGAAAAAAATAAGAAACCGATCTATCTTGAGGAAGAGGATCTATCGGAGAGCCTTAAGTATATTGAAGGTCGCTATAAGAACAGGAATATTGCGATATTTTTACTTATGGCCTATTGTGGATTGCGAGTAGTGGAAGTTCACAGGTTGAATTTAAAGGATCTGAAAAAGACTAGAGGAACGATTGAAGTGTTTGGGAAAGGTCGAAAGTGGAATGAGATACCTGTACCAGACGTATTACTGAACTATCTACTGGAGGTAGAAAAGGAGAGGATTTCTCCTTACAGACTTCAGGAAGAAGCATTCTTTGTATCTCAAAAAGGGCGCAGACTCTCCATAAGGCAGATACAGAAAATCGTCAATCTCACATTTGAAGCATTGAAGAAAGGCAATCCAAATGTTAGTGATATGAAACTTTCATGCCACAAATTAAGGCACTCTTTTGCTACCATGTTACTGAAAAATGATGTAGATATACGCGTTGTGAAGGAACTGATGGGGCATTCTTCGATTGAAACAACCATGATTTATACGCACGTTAATGATGAACAAAAGAAAAGGGCTATGGCTACTGTAAATGTTCCCTTAAACACAATTGGTGAATACAAACCTTATGCTGGCCAGGCATAAATAGGTCGATGCCTGCACGAAATTTGTTTTGAATGCATTGATTTTTGGTATAATGGAAGTGCATAGAGAATGGAGTTGCTGTTATGGAATTGCTTGATCCCAGAGTAGACTTTGTCTTCAAACGTATCTTTGGCAGTGAAAATAATAAAGACGTATTACTGGCTTTTCTGAATCGAGTCCTTACTGAAGCGGGAGATCCACCACTTACAGAGATCATCCTGATGAATCCTTACACGGACAAAGATGACCCCCTAGATAAGCAATCGATCTTTGATGTTTATGCTAAAACCTCAGAGGGAAAACTGATTGATATTGAAATGCAGCTATTTAATAAGTACGACATTGAGAAAAGAACGTTATTTTATTGGAGTAAACGCTATTCCAGTCAACTTCATGAGGGAGAGAAGTACCAGGAGTTGAAAAAATGCGTCACAATTAATATCCTGAACTATGCTTTTTTAGCCAATGATGATTACCATAGTACTTTTCATCTTCGAGAAGACCGGACAGGTTTAACCCTAATTGACGATATCGAGATTCATTTTCTGGAATTACCTAAGTTAGATGACGTTATTCCGTCACAAGGTGGTCTTGAGAACTGGTTGTTGTTTCTGAAAGGTGTGGATACTACACATTGGGAGGTGCTGAAGATGAATGAACCAGGATTAGAGAAGGCCATGGATACCTTGCAATTTTTGAGCCAGGATTCCGAAGCGCGTCGCTTGTATGAAGCGCGTCAGAAATATTTGCATGATGAAGCGTCAATGCTCGAAGGAGCTCGAAAAGCGGGTATCACTGAAGTGGCCAAAAATATGTTGGATTTGAATTTGGATATATCTACGATCGCCAAGGCAACTGGATTGACTGAACAGGAAATCAATCAATTAAAGAGATAAATACCTTTATTACGAGTCGCTAAATTAGCGGCTTTTTTTATAAGAAAGGAAACCGCTTTTCTTTCCAGTTGTGGAAACAGGAGAGATTACAATCTTGTCTTGTTAGGGATGGGACAGTTGTAATGAACGTTATAAAGAATATGTCTTATCTCCTGTATCCACTCGGGGGATTAAAGGAACTGAACTGAGCAAACTAAGGAGATTGCTTTGCCGATTCTTGGTCTTGGTCGAAGTTAGTATTGTACAGAATATGATTCGAGATTTTGATAAAATAACATCATAACTGTGTAGGAAGGAAAAAGGCAATGTTTGAAGAGATTGATGCTTTGCGTAAAGAAGTAGATAATAAACGACCACTTCAGCCAGATTTGATGAATATTATTAATCAAAAATTTCGTGAAGAATGGACATATCACTCTAACGCAATAGAGGGTAATACATTTACTTATAGAGAAACCGCATTTTTTCTAAGAGAAGGTTTAACCGTAAAAGGAAAATCACTCAGAGAACATCTTGAAATCGTGAATCATGCTGAGGCGATTGATTACTTACAGGAAGTTATCAAAGATAGGGATATTACAGGCCGTCTCATTAAAGATTTGCATGCGATTCTGTTCCAAGGGGTTAGGGACATTACTTTCTCTACAGGTGACTATAAGAAGGAAGATAATCATGTATTGACGATCTCAGGTAAAATCCAACAGCACACACCGGCTATTCATGTTTCAGTAGAGATGGAAGAATTGATACAATGGTACGATACTCAGAAGACGAAAATGCACTCTATAGAGTTAGCAGCAAAATTTCATCACCGACTTGTGGCGATCCATCCTTTTACAGATGGGAATGGCAGAGTTAGTAGACTTGCTATGAACTTGATTTTAATGAAAAAGGGCTTTCCGCCAGCTATCATTCGAAACGAGAATCGTGAGGAGTATTACACAGCTTTAGAACAAGGTGATAAGGGGGATCTTCAGCCCATTGTAGATCTCGTTGCAACAGAAGTGAAACACAATCTAGAGCTGATATTGTCAGTCTAAGTATTGAAATGCATCGTATGAACTTTGTTGAGATTTACACTCCCAACAAAGTTCCATACGATGCTTTTTATTTATTGCAGGTTTACTTTTCCATAAACAATTTGTTGTTTATTCTTTTAGGAAACTTTGAGGGTAATTATACAGATGTTGGAGCTTTTTCAGAGGGCCTGGCAGCAGTGATTATCAATTAAAATAGGGATATGTTTCAAATCAGGGAGATATCAAGCTAACTGCCAGTACGAAGAAGCCAAACCTTTTCAAAAGGAGGGGCCTAAAACACCTATCCATGGGAGGGAGCGTCCTTTTTCTAGTCAAGGATGGTCAGTTGAAAAACGCGACTCCGGGAAAGTTCTATCCTGTATTCTGGAGCCCTGCACACTTTGCATCGGAAGATCCTTGCGGGATTATTGTTGATTCTGCCCACCCCGCTTTAGAAGGCTTCCCGACGAAGGAGTATGCAGAGTATCCATGGAAGAACCCGCTGGATCGATCTAATACGGATACTAAGGAATCCTGCTTGTTCCAGTAAAGCAAGTCTGAACTCTAACTCGTCTTTACAAATATCAAACTTATTACTAAAGTTAGGATACATCGTGATAATTGTATTCAAAGGAGCTTCTGTGCGATCATCAACATCTAGCGTGCGAAGTACCGTTTGAAATGCCTCTATGTTCATAGAAGCGATCTCTTTCTTACTATAGCCATTATTATAACGTTCACGAGCTTGTGACATATCAATTGTGTTCATAGTAAACCCCCAGTTATATTTTTATTAGGCTCGATACAAAGCCTTTAAACAAGCAACTTCAAAAGGAGCTGCGGCTGTCATCGTAATTCCTATCATCAGCTTTTTAACTGGTTATTCAGGTTTACCTGGATAACTTGTTTGATTTTCATATTAGAATGTAAGAGCGGAGATGCTTTGAGAAGGATGAGGATTAATGTCGTTCTACAAAGATTAATTTGAATGATGAGTTTTTCTTATTTTGCTACAGCAGAGCAGGTTAATCATAGTGGATAAACCATGATTGACCTGTTTTGTTATACTCTCACTTAAACTGATTGTTAAAATCAATTCTAAGTGCCTATATTTCACAAGATTTTAGTGACGCCGAAGATATTATTCAGGACACGGTATATAAAGGGCTCCTTTATCTTGATTCCATCGTGCCAGAAAAGTTCTCAGCCTGGCTATACCGGGTAGCGCTCAATCGATATTATGATATGCTTCGCAAGCGAAAAAGAATTGAGTGGTTGGATCAAGAGCCAACCGTGGAAGGTAGTGAAATCCCGGAGGAAATCCTGTTGCGTAAGGAACGGAGAGAAGAGATCGAGCATGTGATGGATGCACTGAATCCAATCTATAGGCAGTTGCTCATTTTGAAATACGAGCTTAATTTCAGTTATCGAGAAATCTCCGATCTGGTAGGTATGCGAGAGGAGATGGTAAAGACATATTTATTTCGATCATAGGTCAAAACATTGGATTTATTTATATATTTTATATTTACAAAAGAAAAGAATCCCAATCCTCTTCTGTTTTATAGAGAGATTGGGATTTAATTCATTCAACAAGTGTTGTGGAAATATCGATAGCCTAATCATGTTAGAAGACATCAATATATATCCATAAGAAATTGTCAAAATGGCGGCTTTTCAAGTTTAACGAGATATGGCTATGATAACTTACAAGGTGGATACGTCCATAACAAATCGATAACGCACATCACTGCGGAGAACTCGCTCATAGGCTTCGGTTACTTGGTCGGCACTGATAACCTCGATTTTAGGGGCAATGCCGTGCTCCGCCGAGAAATCGAGCATCTCTTGAGTTTCCCGAATTCCGCCTACAAGGGACCCGGCTATGCTGCGACGACCCAAAAGTAAGGAAAACACATTATATTGATCGGGTCTACCTGGAGCGCCGACATTGACAAGTGTACCGTCTACACGAAGAAGCGATAAATACGCATCGACATCAAGATTCGAAGACACGGTGTTTAAGATGAGGTCAAAACGACCGGCCAGCGCTGTAAATGTTTCTGAATCGCTTGTGGCAAAGTAATGATCTGCTCCAAGGCTCAGGGCTTCGCTTTTTTTATCGATCGTGCGGCTCAAGACCGTAACTTCGGCGCCCAGGGCGTGCGCATATTGGATCGCCAGATGGCCGAGCCCTCCAACACCCAAAATGGCAACCTTTTTACCGGGACCGACATTCCAATGCTTCAAAGGAGAATACGTTGTGATGCCTGCACAAAGCAGCGGGCTTGCTACATCCAGCTCCAGGTTGTCCGGGATGCGAACTACGAATCTTTCTGTAACCACGATTTTTTGGCTGTATCCCCCGTATGTTGGATTGCCATCATAGTCTAACGAATTATAGGTCTGCACCGCGCCTTTTGTACAATACTGTTCCTCACCCTTGAGGCAGTATTCGCATTCTCCGCAAGAGTCTACAAAACAACCCACACCTACGCGATCGCCTACTCTAAATTTTGTAACATCGGAGCCCACTTCTCTTACGATTCCAGCGATTTCATGGCCCGGAACCATCGGGAACATTCCGCCACCCCATTCACCGTTTACGCTGTTGATATCGGAATGGCAAATCCCGCTAAACTTAATTTCGATTAAAACATCGTCCGGCCGCAATTCTCTCCGCTCGATCGTGGTCTTTTCGAAAGGTACTCCTGCACCTGGGGCACTTAGAACGCGTGTCTTACACATCATTTTCTACTCCTTTAATTATAGTATAGTTATTAAAGTTAACTTGAAGTCATCTTCAAAGCTTTCGATTAGTTATCGAAACCTTCCACGACCAATTTTCCAATCATGCTGCCGCTTTCGACCCGGCGGTGCGCTTCGCGCATATTCGCCGCATTGAATGGAGACAAGCGTTCGGTCAGCGTGGTCACTACTTTGCCGTCTTCAACCAGCTTGGCCACCGTGTTCAACAGTTCATGCTGAGCAGCCATATCTTTCGTCTCGAACATAGGGCGGGTGAACATGAATTCCCAGGCGAATGTGCCGCTTTTGTCTTGGAGCTTAGTCAAATCGACCGGTCCTTTGGTTTCAACGATTGAGCAGACGTTGCCTTGCGGTGCTAGTGCCTTCACGATGTTGTCCCAGTGCTTGTCGGTGCTGTTCAGGCAGAAGATGTATTCGGGTGCATCCAGTCCAAGCTTCTCGATTTGCGAAGCAAAGTCATCATAGTGGGTGATGATATGGTGAGCGCCGTGCTTCAGCGCCCAGTCGGCCGAATCTTTGCGCGAAGCGGTGCCGATGACGGTGAGACCCGCCAGATTGGCGAGCTGGGTGGCGATCGATCCGACTCCGCCGGCCGCGCCGATGATCAGGATACTTTTGCCGGCGTTGTCTTCCGGATTCTTGGATACGCCAAGGCGATCGTAAATCGCCTCCCAGGCGGTGATCGTCGTCAGCGGCAGCGCGGCGGCTTCGGCCCAGTCGAGGTTTTTCGGCTTGTGGCCAACGATCCGTTCGTCAACGAGTTGGAATTGCACATTGCTTCCGGGACGTGTGATGCTACCGGCATAGTAGACCTCATCGCCCGGCTGGAACAATGTCACACCTTCACCGACAGCTTCAACGATTCCCGAAGCATCCCAGCCGATCACGCGATACTGTTCTTCCTTGCGATCTTTCGGCGAGCGGACTTTCACGTCAACAGGGTTGATAGAGACGGCTTGGACACGGATGAGAATGTCCTTTCCTTGCGGCGTGGGTCTGTCTAGTTCCACGTCAATCAGACTATCTTCACGGTCGATTGGTAAATATTCTTTCAAGGCTACGGCTTTCATGGATGCTATATTTGTCATTTTGTATTCCTCCTATTTAAGTTATACTCTGATTATAGAATGGTAGAATCTGCTTTGTTAAGTACGCACATTCATGTGGCATAAGAACATAAATGTTATATAGTCACTTTTATGTACCTACAGCATAAAAATAATACTGTTTGCATCAAGGAGTTTGAACTTGGATTATTCAAAGAGGAGGAGAAAGCATGAGAGACAGAAAAAGCACATACGGAAAATGTCCGGGGGAAGAGAGCTGCCCGGTCGAGTTTACGCTGGATATCATCGGAGGAAAGTGGAAAGGCATGCTGCTGTATCATATGATCGAGGGACCGAAACGGTCCAGTGAATTCCGCCGCCTCTTCCCGACTATTACCCAACGCATGCTGACTTTGCAGTTGCGCCAGTTGGAAGAGGATGGCATCGTGCATCGCGAGGTCTTTCAGCAGGTCCCGCCTAAGGTCGAATACTCGCTGACTGCATTCGGCCGTACGCTGGAACCAATTATCGATAGCATGAAGACCTGGGGAGAAACTCATGGCAATGACTCAACCAGTGGATGGACGGGAAGCGGAGAAGTCGAAAGCGATCTATATAATGAACGACGGACCGCTTCAAATCACAGATATTCATAAGTAAGAAAGGCGCTGTCCCAAAAGTCATATAAATGACCGGGACAGCCCCTGTTTCCAAAATTGTAAAACAAAAAGAAACCGTTCCTTGGTAAAATGGAAGTACCACCAACATTTTTCCAAGGAACGGTTTTCTTGTACATTCAAATATGCCATGGATCAACTTTTCTTGCCAATGGATACACATAAATAGAACCATCGCTCCTCACAAACAGCATATAACATAGAGTAATCTATAGGATAAATCTAGAACTGAGGGTTGAGACAATGACAAAGATACTTAAGAATTTGGATGAATGAGGAGAAATTTGGCTCACGAGTGTCGTTACCGTTCTTTCCTCGGATATCCGGTTCGCGTATACCAATCTTTTTCCACGTTGGATAGCGTTAGCAACGGAAGGGCAGAGATTATGGTAGGTGGAGGATCCTTTATTAATTCGTTCCCACTGTTTGGCTATAGCTTGACTTTATTTGCTTCTTACGAATCACCGATTGAATCGATAGTTCTCGCATGATTCGATTTGCTCAGATACTAAGATGTGTGAGCTCATAGTGAATTCTCCTTGGAGAATATGGTGTAGGAACCATACTTTGCACAAATCCTGCCTCGGGCTCTTTTATTCCTAGCAGGTGTTACACCATCTCATAGTACCATCCATCGTGAGACAAAGGGTTAGGTGTAATACCATTAAATCTAAAGGAAAAAGATAGCTTCATAAAGAAAGTGCGGCAGCCTGGCGATAGGCTGCCGCGGTCCGAATCGGGGTCTACATGTTGCGATTACAGGCCATAATCAAAAATGTCTAGCCGTTTAGTGTGCCTTTATAACCTGGGAACGCTCAACAAGAAATTCGTGTTCATAAATCTCATGAATTCTTTCCAAAACGTTCCGGGATTGATCAATAAATTTTAATTTCGCAGTCTTACCTTTCAGCAAAAACACGCCGGTTTCATTGCGGTGTTCACCGAGGGCCGCCTCATACAACTGGTTCGCGCCGTGGGTAGGTGGAGAGAAAAACAGCTTCATTAGCCATTTAACCACTATGGGTAATCCGGAATTTTTTCCTTTTCTTATCGTATTATTGCTACCCGGGTCAACGCTGCGGATCTTGATGCCTTCTTTAGCAAGCTGCGATGAGATAGCCTGTGTCCACAGCGAAAGCGCCAGCTTTGAAGTGGCATATGGACCAAGTAGTTTGCGGAAGGTTTTGGGGCGTTCCAGGATTTCGATATTAAACTCTTTCACATAGTTTAGTGCAGCAGATGAGGTATTGACTACCGTTTTCAAGCTAGAGTTTTTTAAGAGTTCTTTCAATTCCATCAAGATGATATACGGAACGACCGTCATCAGTTCATAATGTTTCTCACGCCCTTGTTTCGAATAGCTCAGTTCGTTAAAGCTTCCACCGGCATTGTTGAACAAGGTGTCAATCCGCCGCTCCTTTCCTTTGATCTCTTCCAAAGTACGTCTCAAGCTGGCATAATCGGCAAGATCCGCTATTTTATAAATGCGAAGCCATCCACTATTGATGGCTTTTTGGATTCTCATATCATCCGCAGGAAAGTCGGATCGGTTCAAAGCAACCACCTGCCAGCCCTCTAACAGTAACTTCCGTGTTAATTCCAACCCGATCCCATTGCTTGCGCCAGTAATCAGTGCGATATTTTCTCGTTTGTTCGTGTTCATTGTATGTCTCCTCCTAATCGCGGGATATATTCCCCAGATGGCTTCCATTCTATAACTTGGAGTCGGCTCCAAGTCAAGGAGCGAAAATAAAGTTTTGTCACAAGGATTAAAGACTTGACTCCAAGCCCATCGCCCATGATTGGCTCATTCTGCATTTATGGCCATATAATTTGTTCTAGGAACTTACTATATTACGCTCTAACGGAGAACAATAGCTAAATAAGTACAGTGCAGCAGCAGGTGAGCAATGAACGTAACTCCAAAAACTAATGACAAAGCTAACTATGTTTTAATTCAATCAGACTGCGTTCAAATTGTAGTAGGTAAGATGGAAAGAGATCAAAATTGTTTAAACTAACCGGAAACGATAGCGTAATAGAACTAAAAAAGATCAGCTGATCAGATTGATCGGCTGCTTTTGTTCAACTAACGAGCAGGTTAAAGTGGTGACTAGGGAAAACATAATTAGACAAGATTTATTGGGATTGATCTTCAGGGGATGCGAATGATGCTGACAATTTGGTGCAGGAAATGCACGGAAAGTCTTTTTTATTTACGATAATATTTAACTCGAAGGGAGGGAGAACGATGGATTGGTTAGAGAGGATGAACAGCGCAATGGATCACATCGAAACAAATTTGACTGACAATATCTCATATGATGAAATAGCGCAGATTGCCTGTTGCTCTACGTATCATTTTCAACGATAGGTTTATATTAGCAACATCATGCGTAAGTACATGAGAAAGTATGAACTCTTAGGACAGGAGCGATTTATATAAAGGTCACTGGTACAAATGAGGATTACTAATTCCTTGATCAATCTGCCGTTAGGCTTTTCCGCTCCTGTGTTCAATAAGGGATACTAAAAGAGCGCTGTCAAAATGCTGGAGTGAGGAAGGGGCGCAGATGTTCCCCTCATGAATGTCGTCATTACTTTGCCCAGAAGCAGCTCCACAAAGAAATTGATATCTATAGTTTGTGTAGACTCATGGGGCAACTCGATAAACAGATAATTTCCAAGTATTTAAGAGGCTTAGAACAAGAGGATATACTTGATATAGGACGTGTCTACAGTCCATTAAATCATTTGAAGATAAAGAGAGTGTGACGCAAGTAAGGGGATGAGTAGCTGTCTGCCTTCATCTGATAATTATTGAGCTAGCTTGAGGGTGACTAAACTCACATTGGGTTCATATTAGCTACATTTATTGTGACTTTTTACATATTTCCATAGTGGATGAAGTGAGTTAGATTAGGTAAAATGATGGATGAGAAACGGTGTGATTTTATCATAAAGAAAGTTATTTCATTTTAGTGAAGTGTGCTTTAAACAAATATTTCGGCTTATTAAAAAAAGTATTACTCATGTTATAATAAGTTTCTTATTAAATATATATAATTTACTTTAAAAGGATGTTACTGCTATTAATACAGTAGGATTAGATGAATCTATCCCGGTTTACATAAACACACCATTTACTTCTTATATTCCTTTTATAGAATGGTTACTAGTCATTATTATTACACTCGCTGCTTGTATAATTCTTGTAAGAATAGGTACAAGATTAATAAAGCTACTCGATTTAATGATTATTGAAAAGACTAATAAACTTAAATTCACTTGGGAAAAGAACAATAAAAATAATGAAACTTAACAAAACCAAATCATATTTCCGATGAAGAATGCAGGATAGTATCGTATCACGAACTCATATACATATACTGATTCTTTTGATTAATAATTTGGATGATACTATGTAATAAGGGACTATGATGCTTAATTATTATTTCGTTTTGTGTTTAGGTTTAGTGTGCTTTTTTTGGTTACGGGATGGATGTTGTCAGTTTACAAGAGTGAGTGTAAAAGGGGATATTCCCGCACAAGAGTTAATCTTACTGTTAGACCATTTTTAACGTAATTTTGATGATTTAAACTGATGTATGCTTTCTGGAATCAGACTAAAAGTGAAACAAGAAGCTTTATCTTAGCCTTGCAAGAAAAAAAATGCGATAGTGACCAGTCACTCTCTGCGTTTTGGGTAGATACCTTCAAAAACTCTGCCTATGTACATTGGATCGATCTAGTTGAAGCGAAATATCCAGATGTCAAAAAAATCTCTACAAATGAATTTAAGCGAATACGCCAGTCATTTGCAGAATTGTTGGAAGAGAAGCGTGAAGTTTAATTCTGCCTTCAGTAATTAATTTCGTTATGTTCTGTAAGTCTTCTCGGTTAGGGAATTTGGTATTGAATTTAGCTTTAACTCCATAATTTTCAGCCTATTTTTGGGATTGATCCTGAGTTAAAGAGAAGAAGATTCCACCTTTTTTCAGAACAGCCCACCTCTATTAGAATCAAATTGCAATTAACTCTGCTCATATAGGAGTTTTAAAACGATTTTAAGAGAGCTTTGGAGGTAGATAATGTAGTAGACACAATACCTTCTTTCTGCGAATTTTGAATAGAATACATCTAAGTCCATATAGTAAACTCTAAGTTAAAAGCTTGTTCAATCCGCCATTAAACTAGGAAATCCCCTTAATAGTTGGTTGTTAATTCCAGAAATATGGAAATGAATGAAGGATAAAGGTTAGAGTTTACTTTGATGACTGGAGGAGAATGCGATGTCCACGATTAAAGAAATTTCGGAGAAAACCGGAATTACCCCATATACTCTTCGATTTTACGAACGGGAAGGGATCCTGCCATATGTCAAGCGCGATTCGAGTGGCAATCGAGTGTATGACGAAGAGAGTATGGATTGGTTGAATTTTATTTTGGCGCTGCGAGCGACGGGCATGCCACTTGCCGAGATCAGGAAATATGTGGGTCTATACCAAGAAGGCGAGAACACCCTAGAATTACGTAAACAAATGATGCTTATCCACAAGGAAAAAGTGGAGAAGGACCTCTCGGAAACAATTAAATCTTTGGAGCAAATCAATTACAAACTGGCACTTTATGACATGCAGGAAAAAGGATTGGCCAAGATGCTGCCCTAGATGTTGGTTTGCAACATTTCACTCTAAGATGGAGCGCGTTTCCCGGATGGAAATGCGTCTTTTTTGGTGCTTATATTAGAGTAAACTCTAATATATTTTCCGTTGTTATTTCCCTATTATTTCCACTTATTGTCTGTATCATCAAAAATTCCACGAATTTGTGGGGATTTCGCCTATGCAAATTATTTAATTTTTGAGACTTGACTTATATTAAACTCTAATTGATAACCTGGAATCAAGCCGACGATGAGTGGCTAATACAAGGACAAAGGGGAAGTACACATGAATACAAAAGTAGCAATCATCACAGGTGCAAGCAGCGGAATGGGAGCGGCCACGGCGAAACTTCTCGCTCAACACAATATTAAAGTCATGCTTGCCGCTCGCCGGGAAGACCGATTGCAGCAGCTGCAAGAAGAAATTCGTAACGCTGGAGGTGAAGCCAGCTACATGGTGACTGACGTCACTTCGCGTGTTGATCTGGAAGCATTGGCGGATAAAACGATTAAAGTCTATGGACAAATCGACATTTTGATTAATAATGCTGGGGTCATGCCTCTTTCGTTCTTCAAAAATTTAAAAGTCGACGAATGGGATAGAATGATCGATGTGAACATTAAGGGTGTTCTCTATGGGATAGCGGCAGTGTACAAACATATGGAAGAACGTAACGAGGGGCATATCATTAATTTTTCGTCCATTGCGGGACATATCATCTTCCCTTCAAGCTCTATTTATAGTGCGACCAAGCATGCTGTACGGATTTTAACAGAAGGTATGCGAACCGAATTGGGATCCACACAAAATATTCGGACAACACTCATCTCCCCTGGTGCGGTGGAGACCGAGCTGTACGATACCATTACCGATAACTCCATTTATCCGGCATTGGAGAAATTGGGCAGCCAGGAATGGAGTCAACTTGACCCAAGCGACATTGCCAGAACGATACTATTTGCAATCCAGCAGCCGACAAACGTAACCATTAACGAACTGATTGTCCGCCCCACGTCTCAAAGCTTATAACATTGTCTCCGCCAAAAACGGCAAGTAGTTCAAGCTCGCCCGGGAAGGACTGTACTAAAAACCTGGTTAGTTTTTTGAAGACTGATCCCCCTTTTATGAGACTGGGATCAAAACACCTTGAAAGTTTAAAGCAGCCAGTCGTCGATAATCAATCGGTGACTGGTTGTTTAGTTTTGTTTGAATGGAAATTGAGATTGAAGCTGCTCCTACTGCATAATCCGTTGTACACGTTCAGGGTTGATGTATGCGGTTTCTGTAAAACCAGTTAAGCCTCAGCTAGATTCAAACCGGTGTGACGTAATAGCGCATTACCATGTGAATAACCGCTTAGATCTCCAGCCTCACCGAGTATACCCGCTAGATTTGTTACGTGGATGCCTTGTATTTCAAGCAGGGTTTTTGCGTAAGGAATAGGTTCGAGAATAGTATGGAGCCCATGCTCAATCTGCTCAAGTTGTCGGAGTGCTTGAGTCGTGCCCACACTGGATTTTGCAAGTGAAATAAGCAGCTTATCGCGTTTCACTCCAGCATGGACGCTTCACATATTGCTTCCAACCAGCAAAAACTTGATGCGTAGTTAATTGACCGATCTCACTCGGTAACGGGAAGAGTCTGAGTGTGGCGATTGCACTGGTTCAGGTAAGGATCTTAGACCTGCCTCAGGAAAGACAACGTCTACCCAGCGATGAATCCGGTTGACGGCACTGTTGAGGCGCTTGGTAACTGTTTCTCGGTTAGCCATTAGAATACGTAGTTCTTCGTAAGTCTCGGAATGAAAACGAACAGAGAGTAGTACACATTTTTAATCAAGTCCGCAATAACAAGCGCATTTTTGTGATCGCTTTTAGAGGGAGTATTATCTCAGTTTTCCTTGTTCTTTTTGACAAGATCAGGATTAACTAGAACAGCTGCTAAACCTTGATCGGAGAGCCAGCGTGCTAGGTTGAACCAGTAGTGACCGGTGGGTTCCATGCCAACCAAGATTTTGTTCAGTTGGTGGGTTTTAAGTAAGTCCTCAATCCAACGTTTGAAAAGCTCAAAGCCTTCACGATGATTCCCAAATTGGAGCGGATTCCCTAGAGCATCCCACGAAAGCTGATGGCCCTGGCTACATGGGTCTCTTGAGCGATATCTACGCCGATCACTAAATGATGAACGGTAATGTTTTCAATGAATTAATTTAGTTTGTCTTGTGCTTTAAACTTCATGATAGAGCGACCTCCAGATGGGCTTTTTGAGGCAATGACCACGTGCGTAACGCGCTCTTTTTTATTCAAACTCCAAATATTCGTATTACAGGAATTCTAACGGGCAGCATAGCGTGGTAGCAGTCCCCGAATATAAAAATTATTAATTAAGCCAATTCTCTCCTATCTCACTATATATTTTTTGACCTTATCGCTGCTATTTGACTTTAATTGAATGATCGTTTATTATTCGACCATGAGATATAAGGATAAAAACAAAAATGAAGCTATTGTTCAAGCAACCATACAGCTTTTGAACGAGATCGGCTTCTCTGAAATTTCCATGTCTAAAATTGCCAAACGGGCTAAGGTTTCACCAGGAACGATCTATGTTTACTTCGAAAACAAGGAGGACATGCTGAGGAAGCTGTTTATGAATGTCGAGCAGAAGATTAGTTCGAGTATGTTCCAGGGTGTCCATCATCCAACGCCGGTCAAGGAAAGATTTGAACTGATTATGAACAACTATATTGAATTCATTCTTAACCATAAAGATGAATTCCTCTTTTATGAACAATTTTGCAATTCACCGCTTGTCGAGAATTTGTATCTTGAAGATTCCAGTATGATGTTCCAGCCTTTTTATAAATTGATTGAGGAAGGCAAAGATCAGAATGTGCTTAAAGATTACGATACCATGCTGATGCTAGTTTTGATTTATGCTCCTGTTACCGAGCTTGCCAAACAATATTACAGAAGAGAGTTTGAATTTAGTGATAAAAATGTGAAGGACTTGATTCAATCGAGTTGGGACGCTGTCAAAGCATAGGAGTCCTTCTTTTTTTAATTGTAAAATGAATGAACATTCAATTTTTATTGATTTTAATAAACCATTCGAGAGTGGGTACCTATGTCCAGTAAGGGAAGAACGGAATATCTAACATCCAAAAACTTCGTAAACGGGAGGTTTAAATATCCTGTTGAAACGCGTGTCGATTATAGCGTAAAGGCTTTACTCCCAATCTTGCGGCAATATATCAAAGGCAATCACAGGGCACGGCCGAAAGAAATACTTCCGATTCAGCGAATCGTGACACCTTTATCAAAGGAAGATGTTAACAAAGCGGCAGTTACATGGCTCGGGCACTCTACTTCGTTAATTCAGCTGGAGGGGCGGCTATTACTGATAGATCCGATATTTGAGCCCTATTCCTCTCCTTACAGGTTTGGCGGCAGACGTTATAGCGAACAACTGCCCATTGAAATCGAAGATCTTCCGCAGATTGATGCGGTGCTCATCTCACATGATCACTATGATCATTTGGATTACCGGTCGATCCGGAGATTAAAAGATAAAGTGAGAACGTTTTATGTTCCGCTTGGGGTCAGCAGTCATTTGGAAAGATGGGGTGTTGCACCTGAGAAGATTGAGGAGCTTGATTGGTGGAAGGAAGCCGGGTTTGAAGGTCTGAAGTTTCGCTGTACCCCGGCAAAGCATGCCTCGGGACGAGGTGTTTTCAAGCAAAATTCCACATTGTGGTGTTCGTGGATTATCGAAGGAAAACATACAAAGATATTTTACAGCGGGGATAGCGGCTACGGTCCTCATTTTAAAGAGATTGGTGATCATTATGGCCCTTTTGATCTGACGTTAATCGAGGCGGGACAATACGACGACAGTGGGTGGTGGCCGCTGCATATGCTGCCCGAGGAGACGGTTCAAGCCCACATTGAACTTCAAGGCAACATATTGCTCCCGGTTCATTGGGGCGCATTTACACTCGCGCTCCATGACTGGGATGAACCGATCAAGCGTGTTCTCAAGGCTGCGGCTGAAAGAAACGTCGTCATCGCGGTACCTCGCATAGGTGAAAGTGTTGAGATTGGTTCTTCTGAAATACCATCGGTTCCATGGTGGAGAGATATTATTTGAAGGGGGTGATTCATGTAAAAAGCGGCATATCCAACGATGATCATTTACTTATAAAAAATGAAAGATTTCCAGTTCGAAAAAATGAATAACTATTATTAGGAGGCATATATGAAATACTATTTCTTAGGAAAAAGCGGATTACGCGTCTCGGAGCTTGCTCTTGGCACCATGACTTTCGGTACGGATTGGGGATGGGGCGCAGGCGCGGATGAAGCCCGGAACATGCTGGACATCTACCTCGACCGGGGCGGAAATTTCGTTGATACGGCCAGTGGATATACGAACGGAAGCTCGGAAAACATGTTGGGTGAAATTCTGGGCGAGCGTCGTAAGCGTATCGTGCTTGCCACGAAATATACGATGAATACGCATCAAGGCGACCCGAATGCAGGTGGAAATCACAGAAAAAGCATGATCCGCTCGGTCGAAACGAGTCTGTCGCGAATGAAAACAGATTATATCGACCTGCTGTATTTGCATTCCTGGGACAACACAACGCCGGTTGAGGAAGTGATGCGGGCTATGGATGATCTTGTACGAGCGGGCAAGGTGCTTTATGTAGGAATATCGGATACGCCGGCCTGGCAGATTTCGCGGATGCAGACGATCGCCGACCTGAGAGGGTGGTCGCCTCTGGTTGCGCTGCAAAATGAACACAGTCTGATCGAGCGAACGTCGGAAAGAGAGCTCACTCCGATGGCTCAGGAGCTGGGGCTTGGGGTTGTTGCCTGGTCGCCTCTGGCCAACGGTCTGCTGACCGGAAAATATTCAAGAGAGGATTTGCAACAGCAAAGCAAGGAATCCGAAGGCTGGAGCTCGCGGGTAACCATGATGGCTAACCATGGTATGCTGAATGAGCGGGTATTTAATATTGTGGATGAAGTCAAAAAAGTAGCAGATGAAGTGAACGCCCCGGCAACGCATGTCGCGTTGGCATGGCTAAGAGCACAATCGTCGGTTACATCCATTTTGCTGGGGGCAAGCAAAGCCGGACAGCTTGAAAGCAATTTGGATATGCTTGATTTGCAGCTTACGGAGGAACAACTGCAAAGGCTCGACACGGTAAGCGCGATTGAGCTGGGGTTTCCACATAAGTACTTAAATGACCCTGCAAACCTGTGGGGAGTCTTTGGGGGCGTAGCCGTCGAGCGCCGCTAAGATATGTACAAACACCTTCAAGTGATGGTTACCTTGTCGTTAGATATGGTAATTAACTTGGAGGTGTTTTTTTAGTAGGGAACTTTATGTCAATGTACAGACAGATTTAATTTTTTTATGTACAGACGTACAGATTGCTTTTATATATATAAAAGGATAATCGGATAGATAACAGGAAACATAATTCAATAAACAAAATGAGGTAGCCTACATAGTGATCGGTTGCCTTTATTAAGCTAACGGGCAGGATAGTTTAAGATCATTCACGCTGTGAGGACAAGAACATTGTACCAGTGCCGAAAAGGACAGGAACATTGTGTCATTTCGGATTAGGTAGTTATCTAACTAGTATCATGAAGGGAACTCCTGTGGTAAAGAGGTTATTCAGTTTACACAAAATTCTTGACGCTGCCATGGATGAATGTAAATAGTACATATAGAGGTAATTAAATTTGAAGAGTTCCTAAGTACACACGATAGGGACGTCCGTCAAAATTAAGTAATCGCAAGATGTTTAATGCTATTCTTTATTTTGCCTAAATGTCGAGGAACAAGAACATGGTCCCATTGAAGTCGCTATTTTAGCGGCTTTTTTATTTTATCGGTACAAGTTCGTGTCCCAAGCCAAGGACAAGAACTTGTACCGATTGCCGGAATGGACAAGAACATAGTCCGATTACCGATTAGATGAATATCTAATCATTGATAACATGCACTTAAAGCTTTATTAAGTACCATATTACATTAGCGAAGTTTAATCTCACCAAGCTAGAGCCAAAAAGAGTCCCTTTTTTATGGTCCTCGTTTAATTCATTGGAGTTAATTACAATTTGTTATAATCTCCGTTTGGAAATTCTAGTAAAAAGGTTACACATAAATAGAACTATCGCTCCTTAAAAACAGCATCTAACAAAGAGTAAACTGTAGGATAGATTTAGAATTGAGGGTTGAGACAATGACAAAGATACAGATTCCTGTGGATCAAATGACACATACGGTTGGACTGTTTAAGTTAGGACACGGGCACTTGCAGCAAATTCTGGATAAATTAAACAGCCATCTTACTCCGTTGATTGGAGGATTTGAAGGGGAGACAGCTGAGCGTTTTGCCCATCTATACCGCTATGCGGAGAAAAACTTGAATAACACTCTGGAGCTGCTCCACATGGTGTCCCTACGCTTGGAACAAATACGAGATCGCTTTGTGGATACCGATTCAACTATGGTTAATATATCTTCGTTACTAGAGTATCAGGCTAACCCAGGTACACCCCGTACCAACGATCTCGTATGTGGCCCCAATGATCCACCTCCTAAACGAAGTATCGAGGAACATGTGAATGCCTTCTTTAATGAGGCTGGGGAGAATGTAGCTACAATTGGGGATTCTATCCTCCAACTAGGCAAAGATTTTATTGAACATCCTCTGGATACCACGGGGGAGCTTTTGTATGATAATACCATTGGTACGATCACTGACATAGGGAACGGAATTGCCTTCACATGGAACTATGGTTGGGACAATGGAGATACCCGCGAACAGGCAGAGAAGACAATAGCGGCTGAGTTCGATAAAATGAAGCAAGAGGGCGGGGCAGAGTATGCTGCAAATATTACAACTTCCATGCTCCTTGGCGTTTTCGGTAGAAAAGTTGGAATAAAGTCCATCGATGATAGGCAGCATCATTCACCTCATACCGATTCGGGTGGAAGTAGTGGAAATGGGATGAATTCTCCAATGGATAGTTATTCTGGAGAGCCCTTTCACTATAGCCAAGAACCTACAAAAAGAGGTGGCAAAAGTATTGCAGATCAAATTACTGAACGTGGTTGGAATGATCAACGACTGAGTGAAGCTACAAATGAACCGGCAGGGACTGTAGACTGGGTTGATCAAAGAAAAGGACAGAATAATGCACCGGTTACAGTATATTATCACAAAGATAGTGGTTATGTTGTTAGAAGAAATGATACGGGAGAAATTATTCAGGTTAGTCAAGTGGATGACCCCGATTGGAGCACATACTGGTCAGATGATGACATCAAGTGGGTTAAATAGATTCAATGAATTTAAATCATAAGTAGGGAGTAGAGCATATGGTCGATAATAATACCTGGAGCACGGAGTATTCTTCTGTTGATATGCGTGCAGTAAGGCTAGTAGAAGAAAAATGGGGTATACAGTTTCCTTCAGAATACATTAAGTTTATTCAAAAATATCACGGTGCAGAGCCTGTACAACGGACGTTGAATATCAATGGAAAGAAAGTTATGTTTTCTTCCTTCTTAACCTTCATCGCATTTGATGATCTTGATATATTAGATGTATATAATGAGCAAAAGAACAGTCTTCCTCTTAATCATTTTCCTTTTGCTATAGATGAGGAGGGTAACCTCTTTTGCTTTTATTTCAGCAACTTGCCTCATCCCAGTATTATTTATGTAGAAACTATACGTTCTGCCGATCCTCATGATATTTATATCGCCTCAGACTTTACAGAGTTCATGCAACAATTTAATTAACTGAGCTAACTTTGAATTATGGCAAAGCGGGTCAATCTTTATGTAGATGACCCCAGAGACTGTCCAGAAGGTTTCATGGTGGATCCTAGCTATGATGAAGCCATACATATTAGGTTAACATTCCACCCTAGAGCACGACTTAGGTGAAGATGTAAATGGAAATAAGTTGCGTAACCCGGTTCGACGTAAAAATATGTATGAAACTTTACTGGCTGCTCAGCGAAGAGGGTTTATCAACAAAGTTATAGAGAATTGTCATTATCCGATTACATTGAATAAATACTCCGGTTAATTTAAGACTGATGATAATCTATCTCGTACGTATTATACTGGATGGTCAGAATAGATTAACGCTTCAATAAACTTGCCCTCTTATCCATGCCAATAATGAGGAGATAATAAATGATTGATATACAGCGACTATACGAAAAATATCTGACCTTAGAGATACCCAATCCTTTTACATTAGAACAAATTCATAACCGGCTAACTGAAGCCTATTATGCTGAACAAGTAGATCTCAATGTTTTTTCTAGTTTAAGGTTTGATCCTGAAGCAGGCTTTGATCAAGCTCTTGCTGCGTATGTTTTTAAAGATGAGAGAGGTATCCAGAAAATTTTAAAGCTCAACAACGACGAGGAGATACACGAACCTTTCGAATTTGCTTGGATCATTAATTCAACGTTGCAAGGCTTTTCTCACATGTTGGTTCTTGAAATCGATGTGCTTCGAGGAAAGATAGAGGAAGAGGAAATGTATTTAGGAAATCTTCCGTTCGAAGAGTACTTAATTACACTCTATTTGACGGGGCACATTCAGTTTGAGGATGACTTGTTCATTAACAAGTTGGCGGCTCGTTTCCAGGAGGGTTACCGATTACGTTACTTTGGGATGCAAAATGGTGATGAAAAGTATTTATTGTCGAGGGACAAGAACATATTCCCATTGAAGTCGCTAATTTAGCGGCTTTTTTATTTTATCGGTACAAGTTCTTGTCCTTTGCTCGGGACAAGAACTTGTACCGATTACCGGAATGGACAAGAACATAGTCCGATTGCCGATTAGGTGTATATCTAAACATTAACCACATGCACTTCAAACTTCATTAAGTACCATGATACATAACAATGTTTAAATTGTTTAAGGAAAACTGACACGCTGAGAGGTTAAACACGATCAGCTAGACATTAATAAAGCGAAATATCAGACTGAAACTGTCAGTTGAGGACAAGAACTTCTACCGATTGCCGAGAGGGACAAGAACATGTTCCTATTTCCGATTAGATATATCTCTAAACAATGACCATATGTACTTAAAACCTCATTAAGCACCTTAATACATGAAAATATTCAAATTGTTATGGGACAACTGATACGCTTATAAGGTAAACACAAGTGTTAAAATTACGAAATATCGGTAATGGAACTATTGGTTGAGGACAAGAACATAGTCCGATTGCCGATTAGATGAGCATCAAAATAGAAAACGATGTGATTTAAATCTCAGCGTACTGTAGCACAGTTTTCAATTTTTTATGGAATAAACAGCTCGATAAAAATAAAAATAAACGGATATGTATTAAAAAAAGTGAAATATTGGCACTAGAACTAGCTACTGAGGACAAGAACTTGTACCGATTACCGAATTAGACAAGAACATGTTCTCATTGTCGATTAGGCGTTTATCTAATCGTTATTAAATCATTAAACTAACGGGAACCGATAGCTCAATAATATAAAAAAACAGCCGACCAACTTATAATGTATGTAGTTCATGAACTATCTCAAGGTACAAGTACACATGCTCAGGACAATAGCCTTGCTAAGATTCGTGAAGACCGTTACGAATGCAACGGAGTCATAACGTTACTGAGTGTATTGATCTGCAATGATTTAATTTCACATAGTATAAGCCTGATTTTTCTCCACGACGAATGAAAAGAAATCAGGCTTTGTATTATAATTTGTATTGCATTAGAATACGATCAACTAACTTTCAGAAGACATGGCAATGGCTTTCGTTTCATGAACTGTCCCGTAAGGATGCTCAGGCGGCGCATAGATCACGTACACTTTAAGAGGTATACTGCCTGTGTTGGTGATATTGTGCCATTTTCCAGCAGGCACCATAACGGCATAGTCCTCACAGGCCATCGTTTGAAAATTCAATTTGTCTTTCTCGTCTCCCATTTGCACAAGTCCCTGACCTTCTTCAATCCGTATGAATTGATCGGTTGTCGGATGGACTTCCAGACCGATATCTTCGCCAACACGGATACTCATCAGAGTCACTTGAAAATGCTTTCCTGTCCATAGAGACGAACGATAATTTTGATTATACTTTGCGGCTTGATCAATATTGATTACAAGTGGTTGTTGTCCATAATCTCTCAATTCTATATTTCCACCAGGGTGACTAAGGTTCACATTTCCATGGCGATACGGAGGGCTGAGCCCCTGTCCGTTGTTATTCGGGATGTTAGGCATCGGATTATGCCACTGATTTTGATGAAATAATCTATGGTACATACTCATTCTCCTTTTGGTGAAGTGTTTACTCACACTCTATGCAGCTGCCTATATATAGATATACAACATTTGCAAAAATGGGCAGGAGCCTATGACGTGGAACGTTTATATAAGGCTCTAGGCGTAAGAAAATGGACATGGAAAGCAAAAGCGGAGAAGGTGGTGAAGACGAGAGACAATGAAAGATATCCTGTACAAATACCTGTCAAGATGGACTTCTCTTAGTAAGAAAGATCAGCAAGCCATAGTGAACGAAATCCGTTTGGAGGAGTATCAAAAGGAACCGTTCTATTTACTCAAGGAGATAACCTTACAGCTTGCTATTTCATCTTGAAAGGCTGTGTAAGGCAGTATTTGATTGATGAGGATAGCAGAGAGACCACGTCTAATTTTTATACCGAAGAGTAAGCCATCGCGATCGTCAATCATCATAAACCAGATAAGTCTTCCGATTACACTTTTGTAAGCGTAGAAGATTCGGTTATGGTGGTGGGCGATCTGGATAAGGAAATGGACATGGACATGAAACATCCTCAATTGGAATCCATAACTCGCAGAATGATGGATGAGAATTTTGGCCAGGTCCAGAATGAATTCGTTGCTTTTATTGCTTCTTCGCCTGAAGAACGCGTCAAGACACTCTTAAATAAACGCCGCTCTCTTATCTATCATCAAAGGTTTACTTAAAAGAGGCTCTTGCAACGTGACTTGCAATCAATCCTTTCTTGGAGTTCCTCAGTAAACAGTGTCAGTCACTTGCATAAACTTCGTTGGTGCGGAATACGCCGAGAGGAATGGCCTAGAAGTAGGTTATTATGTGGCAAGCAAAAAAATGAAACAAAACTACTTATAGTATTTGAGTAAACGAGCCAACCAGCTTAGTGGTGGGCTTTTTTTATGAATTTTATTGCTCTTAACATACAAAGTTTAAAAGGGATATAGGTCAATTTCTGTTTTCCAGAGGTTTGGAGCGACATCAAGTGAAAAGATTGGCGGTTTTTTGTGTTTAACCCGGACCAGATAAATTATGAATGGAAATGGGAAAGTAAACGGCAATCGGTACATGTTCTTGACCCAGCTGAAAATCAAATAACCAAGATATTCAAAAAAACAGTCTAGATACTTGTTATAAAATCAAATTTTTGAATCCGTGAAACCGAAAAGATTAATTGTTTATTTGTTTAACCTGGACCCAGATAAATTGAGGAGTGGAAATCCTTTAACGGTATATGTTCTTGTCCTCCGATGTAGAACGACATAAAGTTAACAACCAAGAAACCCCTTATAAAACAAGGAGTTTTTGATTATTGGTAGGGAACTTTGTGTCAATTTTTAGTGACATAAAGTTCCCTACCATCCTAGAGAACAAAAGAAATTAAGAGGTAACTACATACAAAGGGCAATCCTCATGTACGTGAGGCTGAAAGTCTGAATTATATCAGCAAAACGTGCTCTTCCAAAGATTTCAATTCGTTTATTTTTAGTTTATCTTTATGAGGTAATATGTATCTGTTGAACCGATGCAGTGGTTAAAGGGAACGTGGCGAACAGTTGACATTAGGTTCGGATAAAGCGTCACGTAATGAATAGTGATACGCCGTATTGATGTTATTCCATTCAAAAGGATTTCTTGAATTCTTCTTTGTTATCTGTTGAAGATGTTAGCTGATTTGAATTAAGGTGCTAACTCTGTAGGGGAGGAGTGTATGTTGAAAATCCTGAAAGTTTGCTTGCTAATCGTTGGAATAGTCATTCTTAGTCTTATTATTGCGAAGTCCATTCAAGTTGGGATACTCACTCAGTATATAAGAATGTTTAATAAAACTAATTCACTAACAGTAAGTCTGCCAGTTAATTGGTTAGTCTTATGAAATCATTTTTTATGGATACAAACATTCATAATACCAATTACGCCTATTAATAACAAAGTCCAGCAATAATTGTGCTGGACTTTAAGTTTTTTATTAATTTTATTCATCAAGTCAAATTATTATACTAGATTTGATCTTTAATCATTTTCCAACCCTCACTTTTTATTATTGGTGTATTTGTTTATAAATTCCACCATTGCTTCATAGCTATCTTTAGCAGCCTCAGGATCGTTCTTCAAGTTTGACATATAACCATGTTTTGTTTTTCCGTATTTATTAATGTCTGGATAAAAGTACAGATTATCAACGCCAGCTTCTGTCAGTTTATCAGACATGTGCTGCATATCCTTAGGAAAACCATCATCAGTCCCTGCCGTAAGAAATGTCGCTGGATAATCGCTGTTAATATAGTTAATTGCATTATACTGATTGGCTATCTCTTTATTATTAAAGAACACAGAATCATCTAAATAATTTCCTATGAGTACTTTAATTGAAAAATTATCAAAAGAAGGAATATCAAGCGGTGCATCATCAACAACAAGCGCTTTAACATCATCTGTAGTTAATTTAGGAGATTCTGCGAAGTTAAAAGTTTTCGCGTAGTCAGAATTAGATAGGATGGCACCATACTGTGCTGTCATAATTGCCCCAGCAGAACCTCCCATGATGACAACATTATGCATATTGAGTCCAAATTCTTCAGCATGGTCGACTAGATAATTGATTGCCTGATTCATTTGAATGACTGGCACAGGAAAATGGTGATCTGGAACTAGTGCATAATCTACATTCACCAAATTATATCCTTCTAATACAAGCTTATCATATAGATAATTAGAATCATTGTTCGCTGCCAATGGATCTCCCATTGATTTTGAACCTGCAAAATATCCTCCGCCGTGGAAATAAATAAGGGTTGGTCGATCTATGGTCTTATCCTCATTTGGATAAGATATATCAAGAAAACTATTGGGATATACATCAGCATATTTCAAATCACTTACATAATACACTCCATTTTCTTTAGTTGTTTCAATAGGTTCCTGCAATGGTTCAAAGGAATTAATTGGAGAATTTCCATACCATAATTTCTGTATGCCGCCAACTATAATTCCTGGATTATAACTAACATACAGAAACAAGGATCCAAATAGTACAACTATAGTAAGTAGAGTTATACCCATAATCTTAAATAAATTTTTCCTTTTTCTTTTCTTAGGTTTAATCATCTTTCTGTTCATTTCATTTGACACGCTATCAATTGGATTTTTCATGTTAATTCCTCCTGTAAATCTTGTTAGTTTTGACGCATATTCAGCTACTAGAATCACGATGCACTTGACCAGAAACGTTCCTCATGTTTTGCATGACTTAAGTATAGCTGTATAAAATAAACTCAAGATCAACTAGAGTTGTTTTTATCTCTCAGTTTACGATCTCATCAGAAAAGACAACTGTGGGGGCTTTCACATGATAAACATTATTGGTTTTTCAGAAACAATACAAATCAAAAAAAATGCTAAAAAAACCATCAGTTTTCACCGATGGTTTTCTTGTATTATGAGGTTCGCATTCATAGAAGCCCCATTTTAAGGGGATTTTTTATTTTATCGAAACACGTTCTTCTCCCAAACGAAGGACAAAAAACGTTTTCCGATTTCCGTTTTCACAGTATGAAACGCTCATTAAATTATAGAACTTTTAATCTTGGTAATCCGCATCAAGTGTTGTTTCTTTCCATTCTTCCATGCTTTCAAGCAAGGTAGTAAATTTGTGTTTGGCTGCTTGATAAGCTTGTTGCCCAAGGAGCAAACGGAGAGGGGGCGCGGGAATTTCAACAATTTTAATGAGTGCCTCAGCTAATTTAACAGGATCGCCGGCTTCATGACCTGCCCCAAGTTGAATCCCTTGCAACATTTGACCCACAATGGATTCTTTGTATTCAGGTATAGTTGTCTCGGTCTTCGCAGAAGAGCGACCGCCCCAATCTGTGCGGAAGCCACTTGGCTCAATCAAAGACACATGAATATTAAAAGGAGCAAGTTCTTGCGCAAGGCTCTCCGAAATCCCTTCGACTGCATATTTTGTAGCGTGATAATATCCAAGCGTAGGGAATGAAGTCAGACCACCGATGGAAGAGAAGTTGATAATATGTCCGCTTTTTTGATTGCGCATGTGAGGAAGTACGGCATTTGTTACATGCATCAGCCCCCAAAAGTTGATTTCGAACATGCGGCGAGTCTCCTCTTCAATACTTTCTTCTACTGAACTGAAATATCCGATGCCCGCATTGTTCACTAAGACATCAATACGATTAAACTTTTCAATCGTTTGATCAATAGCCGTACGGATCTGATCTGGACTGGTCACATCCAACGGGAGCATGAGCGTACTTTCTTCATGACCTTCAGTAATATCTGTGATCTGCTCCACATTACGAGCAGTTACGACCACTTTATATCCAGCACGAATCGCTTGTTCAGCGATCTGACGTCCAAACCCTGTTGAGCATCCAGTAATAAACCAAACCTTATCTTGTTGAGACAATAAAATCACTCCTTCAAGTTGATAACCATACTTTAAATGTTAAAGTTAACTTGAAGTCAATACTTTTTTTACAAAGCTTCTATTTCATCTTTTTAAACATTAATACATCGTAGATCGCGATCTTGCGAATGATCTTTTCCAAATGGAATTGCGTCTGTGCTACAGACCGTTCGACCTTGGCCTTGTGCTCCAACAAGAAATACTTTCTGGCATCCAGCGATACATCACCTTGCCGAATCAACTCTGTGTAAGCCTTGATATCATCGATCGACATTCCAGTGTCTTTCAGAGCAATGACCAACTCAAGCCATTCGAGTACCTCATCCGAATATTCTCTCCTACCTGAAGTACCTCTCTTTACATGAGGCAATATACCTTCCTGTTCATAATAGCGAAGAGTAGAAGGCCGAAGGCCAGTAATTCTTTCGATCTCGCTGATACTATACATGATTGAATATCCTTTCGTTTTTAGAGTTCCCTTTATATTTAGCTCACCAAAAATCCCGTTAAAGAAAAAAAGTCTAATAAGAAGAAATACTCCCTCTTCAGAAGAAAGGAGTATTTGGAAGCGTGATGCTTTATGAAAGACAGCGTAGACTTAATATCCTAATGTTTCACAAAATGGGACTATTGTCTAGTGTCAAATAAAGTTTTTGAAATTTTTTGGGTTAAATATTCGATATGAGGAACGATGAGATTATCATCCACCAAATCGAGCTTTTCGGGTTTAAATAACTGTACCTTTTTTAATTTGTAAAAATCATAAAGTACTTGTTCGATAGTCAAACCATTCATTAACAGATATTTAGTATCTAACATCGTATTTAATAATTGATCCTGCAGAATTAGTACTTGTCCATTTAATTCATTGAATACACTATTTCTCATACCTTCTTGATAAAAGGTGAGCAATTGTTTTTCCCTTTCTTGTGTGACGACTAACAATTGTTCGTAAATTTCTGGATAAACACTAAAAAGATCATGTTTATACTCCTCAGTAACAAACATCGTTAACGAAACAGATTGTTCAAATAGCTGCTGAAAGCGCACAGCATATAAACTTTCTTCTTCTGGTGGTTCCCCAATGACCACCTCTTTAAAGTAATCAATAATGGTATTGGTAACGATCTGAATAATCTCTTCTTTTGTTGAGAAATACTTATATAAAGTAACTCTACTAATATTCATGATCTTTGCTATCTCATCCATACTCAAAGAATGAAATCCACTCTTTCGTATAAATGGTAATAATCTGAAAAGTAATTTTTCCTGGGTTTGAAGAAACTTCTGCATTTTTTTTTGCTCATCCTTCAAATTAGTCACCCCCTTATTTGAATAGTATAACTGAAAATAAACATTTTATAAACGTTACTTAGTTAACACTAAATATAAAAGTTGTAAAGTTTGTTTGATGGTGATATGCTTATCTCGATTCCACACACAAAGGAGAGAGTGCATTGAAAACAAGAAAATTAGGCAATAGTGATATTACAGTTTCTTCCATAGGTTTAGGTCTTATGGGTATGTCCGGAGTATATGGTCAGAGTAATGATGATCAATCAATCAAAACGATTGAAAGAGCATTGGATCTGGGTGTTACATTGTTAGACACTGCGGATGTATATGGAAATGGGCACAATGAGGAATTGCTCGGAAGAGCACTGAAAGGTCGTCGAGATCAAGCGGTTGTTGCTACCAAGTTCGCAATTGGCCCTAATTTTCAAGGAGTGAATGGGCATCCCGACTATGTAAGAAAAGCGGTAGAGGATAGTCTGCAAAGACTTGATCTCGATTATATTGATCTCTACTATCAACATCGCGTGGATCCGAATGTTCCAATCGAAGAAACAGTTGGAGCTATGGCAGAGTTAGTTAAGGAAGGGAAAGTTCGTTCTCTCGGGTTATCCGAAGCATCAGCACAAACGATAAGACGTGCTCATTCAGTCCATCCTATTTCTGCTCTACAGACGGAATACTCTTTATGGAGCAGAGAAGTAGAGAACGAAATTCTGCCAGTTGTCAATGAACTAGGTATTACGTTTGTTGCTTACAGCCCTTTAAGTCGTGGATTTTTTTCAGGAGACTTACGTAAATTTGAGGATCTCGCTGCCGACGATGTTCGTAGATATTTACCGAGGTTTCAACCAGATAATTTTCAGAAGAATGTTGACATTGTAGATGAGATTATAACAATTGCTAAGGAAAAAGGGTGTACTCCTTCACAGCTGGCATTGGCTTGGTCAATCGCTAAAGGTGCACTGCCTATTCCGGGTACAAGACGTGTCCATTATTTAGAGGAGAATGCCGGTGCTGCGGATATCACGTTGACATCAGATGACTTGGCACGAATTGAAGCTGTTAGCCCTGAATCAGCCGTTCAAGGGGGAAGATACGATGTGGATAGTATGAAAGGTATTAATCTTTAATATTTGAAATTTCGTATTAGACGAGAACATAATGAACTTTAAATAGAGTTTTGCTATCCAAGTTAAATAAAATGAATGAACAACATTTAGCCGTTTCCCAGTTAATCTGGGAACGGTTATTTAATTTCTACCCATAATAACAATGGCTTGATTCATTTGAATGATAAGGCACCGGAAACTTATACTCAGGCACTAAATATAACTGAGTTTAATCAGATCGCATCCATTTTCCACAACTATCGAATAGCATATTGGCATCATCTTTTACTGCCATTGGGTTTTCATTGTCTTGCCTACTGCAAAATAACCCCCACCATGAAAGGGAACGATCGTCGGTCTTTTTAATTTAGCTATCTATATTAGGATATTCCTCAGCATACTTGTGTAATACACATTGAGTATGCTATTGATTTTTATTCTTCTTCAAGGTGGATTAAAAGGTTCATAGGAATTAATCGGTTGCTCGTTGTATTAAGCATCTTGAATGAAGCCAATAATGGATGTGTACGTACATATAAGAAACAAGCTGCTATATTAACGTTAGCGATAAAGAGCGTTCCCCTATATGTTCAGTATCTTGTGCTTTTTTCTGGTAGGATTTAAATCATTTGATTTTTTCATTTGCTTCCTCCTGTTTTCTTGTCAGTAAATGCTACAATGGCTCTAATGTACCTTTACAAAATAAACTGAAAATCAATTGATTTAAACGATATTGTTTATGTTCAATTTACCTTTTAACGATAAAATGAGATAACTTATTAGTAATTGAAGGAGATATTTATATGTTAAATATATTAGTGGTAGAGGATGACGAAAGTACCAGAAAGTTAATGTGTGTGGTCTTACAAACGAGAGGATTCAAAACATACTGGGCCGAAGACGGGATAAAAGCGCTTGAGATCATTGAGAGGCAACATATAGATTTAGTGGTACTTGATTTAATGATGCCGAAGATGGACGGTTACGAATTGACACGGCAACTTCGGGTATTATCGGAACACCTCCCGATATTGATGGTTACAGCCAAACAGGAACCGAAAGATAAAAGGCAGGGATTTCTTGCTGGTACCGATGACTATATGACAAAACCGGTAGATGAAGAGGAACTGGTTCTCCGGATTAAAGCCCTCCTTCGCAGAGCGCGGATTGCCAGTGAACACAAGCTAACCATCGGGAACGTTGTACTCGACTATGATACGCTGGCAGTAACACGCGAAGAAGAAGTTAACATCCTTCCAGCAAAAGAATTTTACCTGTTATTTAAATTACTTTCATATCCAAACATGATATTCACCCGTTTGCAGCTTATGGATGAAATTTGGGGTATGGAATCGGAAACAGATGACCACACACTAACAGTCCATATCAATCGCTTGCGTAACCGTTTTCGAGAATGGAAAGAGTTTGAGATTATCGCGGTTAGAGGACTCGGTTATAAGGCGGTGCTCCAAACCAAATGAAAGAATTTTTTCGCAAACGAATAAGTCTTACGATCACGTTGGTCATGTTTGTTTTCGGTGTGTTGGTGGCTACACTGCTACTGTTAATCGGCTTTAGCATTCTCCTGCAAAATCTGGATATTATTTCGCTTGCTCCTTCTCCGAGCCAAGGATTAGGTGAACGTCTGTTTTCAATTCTTTTCCTTTTCGGCCTATGCGTATTGATAGGAACTTCACTTACTGCATTTCTCAGCAAAAAAGCATTGAATCCTATACGCAAGGTCATTGACTCCATCCATAGGGTTGCAGATGGCGACTTTAGCGTAAAGGTGAATTTGAAAGGAATTGGAGAATTAGAAGAATTGTCAGAAAGCTTTAATAAAATGACGAAAGAACTTGCGAGTATTGAGACGCTAAGAAGTGATTTCATCAATAACTTTTCCCATGAATTTAAAACGCCTATTGTTTCGGTTCGTGGTTTTGCCAAAATTCTAAAAGAGAATCCTTTATCTGAGGAAGAAAGGCAAGAATATCTTGATATTATCATCAAGGAATCTGAGCGTTTAGCTACGCTCTCCACCAATGTGCTTACTTTGGCGAAATATGAGAATCTTGAAATTCTAATGGATAAAAATCCGTTTAGATTAGATGAACAGATCAGAAGAACCATCATATTAATGGAACCTAAGTGGTCAGCTAAGGATATAACCATTAATTTGCAATTAGACAAAGTCGTTTACAGTGGAAATGAAGAAGTGATCCAGCAGATTTGGATCAATCTTTTGGATAATGCCATTAAATTTTCCCATACAGATGGTTTGATTGAAATTACCCTTGCCATCTTTAATGAAGAGATTCATTTTAGTATCCAGGATCACGGGATTGGCATGGATGAACATACGCAAGCTCATCTTTTTGATAAGTTCTTTCAGGGCGATTCTTCTCATGCTAAAAAAGGATACGGGCTTGGACTTCCTCTTGTAAAACGTATAATAGAACTGTGCAATGGCGATATTATCGTACAAAGCGAGCAGGGAAGAGGCAGTAAATTTAGCGTAGTCTTCTATAGATAAACTGGATGTATTTAACGTAAAAACAGCTGGTAACCGGACAATTCCGGCGTCAGCTGTTTTTTTGCATTTGAGCATTTCCAGCTGTATTCTCCTCATATTCGTAATAGGCTACTGGGTTGAGCCAATCACTTAAGTCACATTAAGAATGCGATACATATGATTGAATTCCTCTATATATTCGTCAAAATGCGCTCACCTATAATAAAGAGTGTAGCCGCCATAAATGATTCCTGATCATTGAGTGGTGTGCTTCAGCCTAAATTAGCTCTATATAGTGACAAAGTTAAACAGATCACCAAATAAAGGAGAACGATGTTATTGGAGTTATATCCCTATGAATTGGAGCATATTGAGACCTTGCGACGTCATGCATCAGAATGTATGGTTCTGTTGAAGGCAAATGGCGATTTCCCACTTAGCAAAAACGGCGAAATCGCTCTCTACGGCAGTGGCTCGCGCCAGACGATCAAAGGCGGTACCGGCTCAGGTGACGTAAACTCTCGGTTCTATGTCACAGTGGAGCAAGGTTTGGAGAAAGCTGGGTTTAACATCACCACCAAGGACTGGATGGATCGTTACGATCGTGTGCAGGAGCTGGCTCATCAGGAGTTTGTCGCTGGCATCAAGTTCAAAGCTCAAGCCACCGGCGTTCCAGCGATCATGCTGGGAATGGGCGCCGTGATGCCTGAACCGGAATATGAACTGCCGATTGAAGAAGCGGGCGATACTGCGATCTACGTGCTTTCTCGTAATTCGGGAGAAGGATCTGACCGTAATGTCGTAGGCGGTGACGTGTTGCTGACAGAAACCGAAATCCGCGACATTAGGGCAATTGCCAATACCTACAAACAATTCATGCTGGTCCTGAATGTTGGCGGTGTGGTTGACCTTACCCCGGTAATAGAAGTACCGAATATCCTAATTTTATCCCAACTTGGTGTGGTCACCGGCGATGCATTAGCTGACGTGCTTCTTGGCAAAAACTGTCCTTCCGGCAAGCTGACGACCACTTGGGCCGCCTGGGAAGATTATTCTCCAATCGGAGACTTCGGCCTTGAGGACGACACCCGCTATCGAGAAGGAGTCTATGTCGGTTACCGGTATTTTGACAGTGTATCCCAAACTCCGCTGTTCCCCTTCGGTTTCGGGCTTAGCTATACGAAATTCAGTATTGTTGAGTCTGTTGCCTCACTGGATGGTAGCCGTGTCAACGTAAACGTAACTGTGAAAAACGTGGGCTCTACTTCTGGCAAGGAAGTTGTTCAGTTGTACGTCTCGGTTCCCTCCGGGAAGCTGGATCAACCATTCCAGACGCTCGCAGCATTTGCCAAGACCGAAGAGTTAGACGCAGGACAGGGACAACAAATAATGCTGAGCTTTGCAATGGAAGAACTCACTTCTTACGAAACAGAGCGTACGGTTGATGTGCTGGAAGCAGGAGATTATCTGCTGCGTGTGGGCAGTAGCAGCCGGGACACCCAGATTTGCGGCATCGTTCGCATGAACCAGGAGGTAATTACGCGGCAGCTATCCCACGCAGGCGGCACGCCGGATTTCGAGGACTGGAAGCCGGAAGCTCAGCAATGGACTTATGCCGGGGAATCCGATAAAAGAGCCAATGCTCCGGTATTGATTCTTAGTGCCGATAACTTTGTTGCAGGGGTGAATCCTGCGGTACCAGAAATCGACTCTGCTGTAAGGAATATGGTCGAAGGTCTGTCAGACAGTGAATTGGCCTGGCTCTGTATAGGGAATTACCGCTCCGGCAATGAAAGCGGCAGCGTTATCGGCAACGCAGCCTTCACGGTGGCCGGCGCGGCCGGTGAGACCACTACGCGGCTAAAAGAAAAGGGCATTCCTTCTTTGGTCATGTCAGACGGACCAGCCGGTCTGCGGCTCAGCCGCCAGTACGGTATTGATGAGTTGGGTGTTTACGCCGTGGGAGAATCCATTCCACCGACGCTTGTTGACTTTATGGATGATACGGTGATGGCGGCTCTTGGATTTCAGAAATCGGGAGGAGTGGAGCGCAGCGGCAGGATTTTTGACCAGTATTGTACCGCACTGCCAATCGGCACGGCTCTGGCTCAAAGCTGGAATCTGGATTTCTGCCGGGCTTGCGGCGATATCGTAGGTGATGAGATGGAGCGATTCGGTGTGCATCTGTGGCTTGCCCCTGCATTTAATATTCATCGTAGCCCGCTGTGCGGCCGGAATTATGAATACTTCTCCGAAGATCCGCTCATCAGCGGCAGAGTGGCCGCAGCCATTACGCGTGGTGTGCAGAGTCATCCCGGGTGTGGCGTAACTATCAAGCATTACGTAGCTAACAATCAGGAAACCAACCGTTTCCGCTCCAACAGTGTCGTCAGCGAGCGAGCCCTACGGGACATTTATCTGCGCGGGTTCAAAATCTGTATTGAAGAATCGCAGCCCTACGCCTTGATGACCTCCTACAATCTGCTTAACGGGGTGCACACCTCAGAGCGTAGGGACATTATCACCGGTATTTTGCGCAAGGAATGGGGCTTTGACGGCATAGTCATGTCAGACTGGGTCGTTAACGGTGTTCAGCATGGGATAAAAAAGTATCCTTATGCCACGGCAGCAAAGAGCATTAAAGCTGGCAACGATGTGATGATGCCCGGCGGCGAAGCGGATCACACGGATGTGCTGACGGCCCTTGCCGGTACCAACAAAGCTGTCACATTGACGCGGGATGAAGTCCAGGGCAGTGCCGCACGTATTATCCATATAGTACTTAGACTGGCGGGGGTCAAGACACGACCATCTATTATTATAGAAAAGGGAGTCTGAGAACATATGAAGACACATGAAATAATTTTAAATGAAACAAGAAATGTGAAGTTTTCGGCTTGGATACAAAACGTGGGCGGTGAATTCGGCAAGCTGGAGAAGCGCCCCGCCATTCTGATTCTGCCAGGCGGCGGATACAGCTTCTGCTCCGACCGGGAAGCAGAGGTTGTCGCTGCTCCTTATCTGAAGGCTGGGTTTCAGGCCTTCATTCTCCGTTATTCAACAGGGGAGCACAAAGATTGGCCTAATCCACTGAATGATTACGAGCAGGCCATGGATCTAATCCTGAACAGGGCGGATGAATGGCATGTGCAGACGGACAAAATTGCGGTTCTCGGGTTTTCGGCCGGTGGACATCTGGCCGCTTGTGCAGCTACTAAAGGAAAACACAGACCTAATGCGGCGATCCTTGGCTATGCAGCTTTGTCGCAGGAAACGGCCGATATGTGCCAACCAGGTATGCCTTCGCCGATTAATGATGTCGACAAAGATACTTGTCCGGTTTTCTTGTTTGCTACCCGAGATGACAATATCGTGTCTGTTCAAGACACGGTGGACTTTGAGAAGGCGCTGCTTGCTAACGGCATCATGTTTGAGTCTCACATCTATGCTTATGGTATGCATGGATTTAGCACCGGCGAAAGCTATCTCAATCCCAATAAAAACTGCAGCCGTGTTTCCCATTGGGTACAGGACAGCATCGAGTGGCTGGCAGAAGTGTTCGGCACGCTGCAATCGGAGGGCTTCAGTTCCCCTGCTTATTCCAGTAGGGTCAACGGAGACTGGGATACAATGTTGTCTGCAGACTGCACCATGGCTCATTTGCGTAAGCAGCCGGAGGCGGTGCAGCAGTTACTTGCAGAGGTCATTGCGGTTATAAGCGCGATTGTGGCGCAGAAAACGGGAAAAGGGTTGAGTATGACCCCATTTTTTAAGATGATCAAGCTTCGGGATCTAATGACAATGATCGGCCAGCCGGAAAGCGCCATTGAGCGGATTGATGCTTCATTAAGGCAGTTCTCTAACATAAGGTGATCAGCAGTAAATAAGAAACGTTTGGGTCTCACGGTCCGGTATCTTTATATGTTCTCCATCATGGATGGTATGTTGGCGATCTCCAGTGTACTAAGCGAGAAATGGCAAGGAACTCCAGGAAAACTATTATACAGCGGTTGTTTAAGGACGAGATAACTAGGCCGTGAGGACATATCAAGGATAAACAAGCATGTTGGTTGGCTTTGATTTGGCCTCAGGGTTTTGCTCATTGATAGACAAGAAGTGGCTCCTTGGGCTTCTTCTCAAAATATATGATCTGAAATGCTGACTTAATAGACCAAACTCGCTTTGTTCGAAATTTTCTGAATTCTTTGTTTCATACAGTTAAATGCTTAGAACAGACTAGCGCGTGTTTGTATCGACACTAGGGGTGTTAGTTCGTTTATTTATTCATACCAATGCCTTCCTAAATATTAAACTGAATCCCCTCATTTCAATACCACTGTAAACCACTATACTAATTCAGATTCCCGGTAATCTCTTTCCCACATGTGTTTGTAAGCACGTTGATGGAAAACAAGAAAAAACGCTCAAATTCCCTAATGCTAATGTCAAAGTAGTTTTGCCTTTCTTCCGCAGTTAAAAGGATCAATGCTTTTATTGCTGAAATAAACTTATCAGTTGATCTTCAGTTTATTTTATACTGCTACGCTAGAGCCATTGCAGTATATAGAGTCTACTTGCAAGGAAAAGAGGAAGGGGTAAGTTTAAACCACCATATGCAGGTACTTTTATATTTATTTTAAACTGGAGAAGTAGATTTTTACTTGCACCAGAAAGTCAAGGAGGCAATTATGACAGTTAGGAATACAAAAAAGAAAAAACATAGAGGACTGAAAATAGCAGGTACACTTTTGCTGGTAATTATTGCAATAGGCGTTAGTGGATTCATTGCCCTCAAACATTATATAACGGCTGAATTTCCAGAAATAATGGATAATCCGAAGGTTGGAAAATGGTATAACATTTATCCAAAAGGAGCATTGTCCGCTTTGGGTGAACAGTGGCACGGCAATATTAAAATCGGAAAAGAAAATAAAGTCTTAATTAAGTTCTATGGTGGCGGAGTTAGTATAGATGATTACACAGAAGAAAGACCAAATATAAAAGGTATTAAAGATGGCTTTTATAATGTAGCTAACTTAGGCGGTGATAACTTAGCCAAAAGGGGAATTAGTGGAACTCAAAGTAAAAATCCATTTAAAGATTGGACTGTAATTACACTACCCTATTCAACAGGAGACTTTCATGCTGGAGCTGGAGCCTATGAATATGTAAAAGAAGACGGTACAGAAGATGTAAAATATCATTATGGCTATATTAACTATACCAAAATGCTCGATGAGGCATTGAAGTACATCGATAATGATCCGGAAGCTTTAGTAATTACAGGTTCTTCTGCTGGTGGATTTGGCACAGCACTTCTTGCTGATGACATCATTGGTCATTTTCCAAACACTGAAAATATTACAGTTGCCGTAGATAGTTCACTTCTTTTATATGACAAATGGCATGAGACTGCTGAGAATATATGGCATGCTCCACAAGAAATATCTGATAGATTAACAACGGACAATATAACACTAGATAGCTTAGTTGCTTTAAAAGAAAATTATAATGAAAGAGTCAAAATTTTATTTGACTGTTCTGTAAGAGACTCATTGCTTTCTAAATATCAAGGCTATATAACTAATGGAACTTATGCAGCATCTAGGGAAAGAGGAGATGAGTTTCAAAGTGATTTAAAAGAAATGGTTAATGATCTTCAAGAAAAAATACCAGGTGTTGGAGTATTTATTTTTGAAGGAGCGATTGAGAAAGATACACATTTAACTCAACATACCATATCAGTTGGGTCTCAAGTATTTAAAAAATTAACAGATGATAAAAGTATTGCTGAATGGATGGATGACGCTGTAAATGGTAATGTGAAAAGTTATGGGTTAAATCTATTAGACAAAAAATATTAGTTTGATATTTCGTTATGCAGCACTCTGTTAACATACAACAGGTGCTGCATTTTTACGGTGTTGCTTTATTGTTAGTTCAATTGCTTCTAGAGTATTGGCCAGGGCAAATGAGTGACTCAATCATGCTGCCGAACTTGAAATGCGATATGTATGTTTATATTCCTTTATATCATCGACTAATTAAGTGGACCTATAATTAAGTTGAAAAGCGCACAGGAGAGCACTTATGATGCACTTTTAAATTATAATCCGGCGAAAGTCGGATGCTCCATGACTAAGAAATGAGGGAACTTTATGCCAAACGACGGAACATTTGAGTTACTTGCTGGATTGCATGACGACAACCAGGCAGCTATGTCTTTTCTCCAAAAGCCTGTGTACAATCTTGACGAAATGGATCGCCGGGAGTCTATGATCTCCTTAGTCTATTCTGGCTGTTTCTGTATTAAATCTTCCAAGCACATCGATCCTCAGCAGCCCGGCATGGTCTATATCGATAGCAAGGCCACGGAAGCCCCACTAATCGAAAAGCCTACGGCGATGTTCGGTCAGCTGGTCGGTATCATTGTCCGGAAATACCTGTTGGAATACAACAAGGAATATGAGGTCCGCTATGCCGGCGCCTATGACACCGATGGTATGGAGATTCCGGAATTCTCCTTCAAGCTGAAGACTCTGCCCCGCATCGAGCCCGGGGTCAAATATCCGGAGCACGACGCCATCGTGCTGCAGGCTGCCCGTGAAGGCGCTGTTTTGCTGAAGAATAATAATACTCTTCCCCTGTCATCCGGAAGCTGTGTGAACGTCTTTGGCGCTGCCGCCGTGGTCTTCCGTCTGGGCTGTCTGGGTGCTGGTAAAATTAATCCCCGTTATGGCATCCGGGTTAAGGAGGGCATTGAGAAGTACTCATCTCTAGAGCTTAACCAGGAGCTGTATGGATTTTATACCGAAGAGAAGAATGTCTTTCCGCCGGAGGATGTGGTTGCACGCGCCAAGGACCGCAGCGGCACCGCTGTTGTATTTATCACCCGCGGCAGCAGTGAAGCCCATGACGCTCCAAAGGACAAGGGCGGATATTACTTGACCGATGAAGAACAGGGGCTGATTCAGAGAGTCACAACTGCCTTTGATAAAACGGTTGCTATTCTGAATGTTGCCCATCCCATTGAAACTACATGGATTGAGGAATACGGTGTGGACGCCGTCCTGCTGACTGGACTTTCGGGCATGGCCGGTGGTCGCGCCCTGGCCGAAATTCTTGAAGGCACCGTCAATCCCTCCGGCAAGCTGCCCAACACCTGGGCCTACGACTATGACGATTATCCAAGTGCTCCTAACTTTCTGACCAAGGATCAAATCGCCAATAAATCCGGAAAAGCCCCATTTCAATACGCAACCACAGTATATGAAGAAGGGCTGTATGTCGGGTACCGCTACTTCGATACCTTCCAAAAACCTGCAGCCTACCTGTTTGGTCATGGTCTTAGTTATACGACCTTTGATACCGAGCTGAAGTCAGTCGTCAAAACGGATGTATGTAGTACGCAGATGGACGTTGAAGTCAGAAATACCGGAACCAGAGCGGGCAAGGAAGTCGTTTTGCTCTATGCTCACTTTGACGGCGGAGAACTGGAGCAACCGGACAAGCGTCTGGTGGCTTTCGCCAAGACTAAGGAATTGCTCCCCGGTGAGGCTCAGATTCTCCCCCTGGAGGTCTGCGAGAAACGGCTGAAATCCTACAGCGAAGCTGAGGGAGCGTGGATCATCGAACCGGGTAGAATTAGCTTCCTTCTTGGAGGTGCGCCCAATAGGGCGAAAAAGGTCTGGTCCGTGGACGTTGCCGACAAGATCGTTGTAGCTCAGGTAAAGAATAGGGTGGCACCTCCATTCCTGGTCAAGGAGCTGTCCGCCAAGGACCTTGCCGGGACGTATCCTCAAGGTGAAATGACCAAAGCTTATACTGCGGAGGAGTGCGAGGGAAAGCTTCCTTTCAAAAACAGCCGTACCGCTGTTGGCAACGATGATGTCCCCCTTGAGCATACCACAGACCGTCTAATCCGCTTTCCGGATCTGGCGAAGAATCCTGCGCTGGTGGAACAGTTCGTGGCCCAGATGACCGACTATGAGTTAGCCCGGATGAGTGTAGGCGGACAGACTGGATGGGGCATCGAGGATAACGGGTATGCGGGAACTCTTTTTAATGAAAAGGCCTTGGATAAATATGAGATTCCGGACTATTTCTTTGCCGACGGAAACAATGGGCTCAACATGTTTGAGGTCAACATTGGCTTCCCCGTCTCCACTACGGTATGCGCCAGCTTCAACGAGGAGCTATCCTATGCCGAGGGTACAGCCATTGCCCGTGAAGCCAAAGACATGAACCTGCACTGTCTGCTGGCTCCGGCTCTCAATCTGCAGCGGAATCCACTTTGCGGACGGCATACGGAGTATTTCAGTGAAGATCCGTTCCTCGCTGGTCGTATGGCTGGCCAGGAAAGCCGTGGCTTCGAAGAGTCCGGTGTCTCCAGCTGCATGAAACATTTTTTTGCTAACAACGCCGAGACCATGCGCAACACCAACCACAGCATTATGAGCGAACGCACTGCACGGGAGTTGTATCTGGCAGCATTTGAAACCGCTTTTGAAGTAAATAAGCCGGATACGGTGATGACCGGCTACAACGCGGCAAATGGTGCTTACTGTTCAAATGATGAGGAGCTGCTCCGCGGCATCCTGCGGGAGGAGCTTGGCTTCACGGGCTATGTCATGACAGACTGGAACGGCTATGGTGATGAAGGAATGTCAGCTCCACTCGCCGCCGGGGTAAGCTGGCTGGCACCTGGGAATCCCGATGATACACTGGTTACGCCAATTGAAGCAGCGCTGAGGTCCGGGGATTTGCCACGGGCACGGGTGCAAAAGAACCTGGTTGATCTGATCAAGGTCGTCCTCAAGTATCAAGAGGCATGACAGGTCTGCCGGTATGTGTGTTCCTTTAACAATTCTCAGGAGTGTGGGTATCATGACAAAAAGTCAAGAAGAATGGATTAAGTTAGCCAAAGAACGTCAAGTCGAGGATTTAGAGGGAGAACCAGAGGAAGGACAATGGTATAGAATTCCGGTTCCTGGTGCAGTTTGCGCAGGAGGCTCACCTTACTGGGGCTACCTGCGTAAAGGTACTGAACCGAACCTCATTGTCTGCTTTTCTGGCGGAGGGGTATCCATTAATGAATATACTGCGGCTAGGCCTAACCGCTTAGGTATAACAGGGGAAACGTTTTACTCTTCTGAAGATACCATGCTTATCAACGATCTGATCTTGGGCATCGGTATATTTAATGATGAACCGGATAATCCATTTCGAAATTGGAGCCATATCTTTGTGAGCTACTCTACGGGTGATTTTCATGTAGGGAATGGAGATTACCATTATGCATCACCTGACGGATCTCCTGCTGTACTTCACCATCATGGTTACCGCAACTACCGGGGGTTAATGGATCAGGCAGTCAAGCACCTATCCCCTCCGGCGAAGCTGTTGATTACTGGCGCGAGTGCAGGTGCCTTCGGTGCTTCGGCATTGGCTTCGGATGTAATGAGTTATTTTCCAGATTGCCATGATGTGACTTGCTGTCCGGACAGTTCGTTACTTCTCTACGATCAATGGCAGTCAGTCGCTCGGAATATTTGGCAGGCGGAGGAACGGATATGGAAATCCTTGCATAGCTTCGATATCTGTCTTGACTGGATGCGCAACCTCTACGCCGAGAAGGGCAATAATATAAAGTATCTTTATACTTGCTCCATTCGGGATGCAATGCTGTCCCAGTATCAACACTTTATTGATTACGGTACACTAGAGCTGACTCGGGAGCAGTGTCTGCAATTTGAGAAGGATCTCAAGGGGATGATCGATGTTCTGAAGGCAGAGCTCCCAGGTATTGGCCTCTTCCTGACCGACAGTCCCGCAGCGGGGATGGCGCCGGAAGTTCCAGGTACTCAGCATACGAGGATTCTAGACTTCAATTTTCCTCTTTCTGACATACATGGTGTCAGTCTTCGGGACTGGATGTGGAGTGGTGTGAATGGGACCGTTTACGATGCGGGTCTGGAACTTTTAAACAGGGAGGAATCTTAAGGACCGAAACTCTATCAAGCTGTTGGACAGTGTTAAAGAGATTCCCCAGTGAGCAATGTTTTACAGCATGAGATTGGAAGATAGAAAGGCAGGAGACGATCTGGATCGTCAAACAACCAGATCGTCTCCTGCCTTTCCTCTGTTATTTCTCAATAGGTACTTTGAAAAAGATTAGTGAAGCCAAAAAAAGTCTAACCGGCTTCCGGGAACTTCGTTTATAGTTAAAATAAGTTGATAACTTTGTTTCATTTTGTTAAGTATCAATTATATAGCTGTCCTAAGCTTGTTCAAAACAATAATTTCTTTAAAGTCCTAGATGAAATGAGAACTTTATTCTTCCAGTTCACTGCTTTTATCCCAGACCAGCTCCATGCGAATTCCGCCGTGTTTACTCTGGGTGATATTTAAACTCGCTTTGGAGCCAAGCTGAATAAGCATCCGTTGCCGTATGTTCCATAACGCACAGCCCATCGTATCATCCAGTGGTTGTTCAATGCGATGCAGCAGGCTCCGAATCTCTTCCGGATTCATGCCTTTCCCGTCGTCTTCTACTACCAGAGAGAACCGATCTCCTTCATCAGTTCCTGATATGTGTATGAGCCCGGCACTTTGCTTTTTCTCAATTCCGTGGATTACGCTATTCTCGACCAACGGTTGAATAAGCAGCTTAGGAACAAGCAGGGACATCATGGATTCTTGAATATTAATTTGCGTATGCAGGCGGTTGATACGCAAACTCTGGATGTTAAGATAATTACGGACAACACCAATTTCTTTCTCAAGTGTGGTTAGCGGATCGTTGATCCGCGTTGTATATCGGAAATATTCAGCCAGATTCTGAGTCATGGCATTCACAGCTTCGTCATTTCCCATTCGGTTCATATTGTTGATAAAGAACAGGCAATTGTACAAAAAATGCGGGTTAATCTGCGCCTGCAGTTGTTTAACCAATGCTTCTCTTGAAATGATTTTTTCTTTGTATACATTTTCAATCAAATCCTCGATTTGCTGTGCCATATTATTAAAATTGTGATACAGAATAGCAAACTCAGTATTGGACGTTCTGCTGATCCGGTGCGAGAAGTCGCCCTTTTGAAGATGACGGACACCTTTCAACAATGTAAGAATCGGGACTTGCACTTTTCGATAGAAAAATATCAGGGTTATTACTCCGGACAAAAATAACAGAACACAGGTGATGTAAAAGAAGAATTGAGTCCTTACAATGGGTTGAAGTGCTTTGTCCAGAGGTACATAATCCACCATATACCATCCTAATGTCTGCGCTTTCAAAAAACTGACCATATAATCCTTATTGCCGATTGTTATTAACTCGGTTCCTTCGCTTTTATCCATCATCATTGGAGATATTTTGGAAACCAGTTCCTGGACCAGGCTATTCTGATAGGAACGGTTTGCAATGATGACGGAATCAAAGTAATAGAAGAAGGGATCATTATTTTCTATCTTGGCTGAGTCCAGCATATTTTCCAGATTAGCTTTCGGAAAAGTTACCCGAACCGTATACTGATCATATTTCCTGTACATGGAAAATAACTTTTGTTGCCCTTCCAATACCCATTGCCCATCTGCCAAGTCAGCTGAAGGGGATGTCTCGTTTTGGGATGAACCTACCCATTTATTCAGCAGAGTTGAATAAATGTCAATTTGGACATTCCAACCTTGTGTAAAGCTCTGCAGCTTTATTTTTTCCGAGAGATCCAGTATAAGCTGGTCCTGTTCGTAATTATCCATCATGTCCACAGATTTCAGTAATCCCATTTTAGATTCCGCATTTAGAGCAACAGACAACATGTTAAGCTGTTCAACATTGAAATCTAAAGAGTTAACCAAGATACGAAGTCGGTTCAGGTTGTTCGTTTGAATATCCTTTTTCACTGTATCTAAACTGGTCTCCACGGTATACGAATACATCATCAAGACTACTATTGTTGATAATAAAATAATAATTACCGCGCTGAGAAAGGTCCGGTATTGCTTTAACATGACAACAAATCCTTTATAAAGAGGTAACCCCATTATAAGAATTCGTGCTATGACTGGCAATGCGTATCGTTTGAAAACTAAATAAAACTTTAGAATGCGATATCTATGTTTATATTACTATATTAGATCTGTTTAGAATGAGATATGGAATGTTCGGAATACGTTATTTAACAGCAGGAAGCATTTTTCTATAATTAAAGACGTATTCAATAACATCATCAGGGGGTTCTGTATGAACATGAAAAACAGAGTGCTGACCGTAGCACTTGCCGCTGCAATGCTGACATTGGGAGTGCTCGGTTGCAGCAATACCAATAATCAGAGCAGCAGCGAGAATGACAAGGTCAACAAAGAAACCAAAGAGCTGAATATTGTGAACGGGAAAATTGAACCGACCGCGACGTTTACGACGATTAGGTTAGATAATCCGGCCGTTAAGTTTAGAGACGGAGAATCGATTTCAGACAATGTGTTTACTCGCTGGGTTGATAATTCGCTTGGGGTAAAGATTAAAACCTTGTGGACGGGCGGTGCTACGGACGGCTCGTTTACCACGAAGTTGAAGCTCATGCTCTCCTCGGGAGAAGAAATGCCGGATATCGTCAATTTGGGAGATCCCAATTCTATTAATCTTTTAATTGAGTCAGGCAAGTTTATGGACGTAGAAGATGTGTTTGAGAAATACGCATCGCCCGTCTATAAAGAGGCGGTTGCTGCAAAAGAAGATGCGTGGCTACCGTTCATCCGTGACGGCAAGAAAATGGCAATTCCTTCAGCCGATGAAGATTTTGGTCAAGCACAATCGGTGTTATGGATTCGCCAAGATTGGCTGGACAAGCTGAATTTGAGAGCCCCTACTACGATCGAAGAACTGGAAACAGTTATGGATGCGTTCGTCAACCAAGACCCAAATGGTAATGGAATCAAGGACACGTTTGCCCTAGATTTTGCCATGAAGGAAAGGTTGAGCGGAGCAGCCATTGGAGATGCCTCCTGGATCTTCGGGCTATTCGGATCCGTACCAGAAAGATGGTATCCGGGAGAAGACGGTAAACTCCAATACGGGTCCGTTCAGCCTGGTATCAAGCAGGGATTGGTAAAGCTGAATGAGTGGAAGAGCAAGGGATATATTGCCAGCGATGTTGCCTTACATGATACTAATACGATTGCGCAAGCGGTCACATCGGATAAGATAGGCATCGTATCTGCCCCTTCATTTTTCATGCAATATCCCGGCTCACTTCTGCTCGCGAGCAACCCAAATGCACTATATGTACCGTATCCGCTTCCTGTAGGCGCTAACAGTCAGAATATGCGCACCAATTTGAATATCGTCGGTGCAACGTTAATTAACAAGGATATTTCAGATGAAGCGTTGCAGGCTTACTTTCATTATATGAATTCAATGTATGGTGTGTTTGAGTCAGAAGACCCGTTGTACTTCAAAGGGTACCAGGAAGGGTATGATTATATCGTCAAAGACGGCAAAATTCTAACGGATGAGAAGGAAATTCCAGGTGGAAAGATTGACACGAGTGTTTATGTCTTTGGAGCAGCGCTTGCACACCCAATTAAGAATAAAGAACTGTTTGATAAAATCGCCAATCAGGAAAAACTTACGGAACAGGATCGCGCCCTGATGATCAGTACAGGTACGAGTGAGGGTTCCAATCCATTGCAAAAAACGGTCTACGATGCATATCTGGTCAGTAAGAAGCAAGCTTCTGCGAACGTAAAGCAATATTATATGGGTCCGACGACCTCCACAATGTCATCCCGAAATGAGCTGCTGCAGAAGATGCAGATGGAGGCTTTCACGAAAATCATTTACGGTGAAGCTGCTGTGAATACGTTTGATCAATTTGTGGAGAAATGGAAATCCTCAGGCGGCGATACCATTACAAAAGAAGTAAATGAATGGTATGATTCTATCAAATAAATCATGATGATTAAAAGAGAGCTTGATGCAGGTAACTGCATTAAGCTCTCTTTTTTTTGAGTGGCAGACCTTACAATTTTAATATTTGGAATGCGTTATTGGTATTTGCATTGCTTTATATCAAGCCGAAATGGCTGAAATTATAATGAACATAGATGATAAGAATTAGCTGGGAGGATTTAGATCATGGGCATGAATACTGCTGTACCTGCTGTACCGGCAAAAAAAATGAAATTATCCAGAACAAAAGGTAGCTGGGGATTATATCTGATGATCCTGCCTGCGGTGGTACTGACCGCGATTTTTGTCTATGTACCCATGAGTGGCCTCTTAATGGCCTTTCAGGATTATAAGCCTTATCTGGGGATCTCCAAATCTCCCTGGGTCGGGTTAGACCAATTCAAGTTTTTATTTGAGTATCCCGACAGCATCCAAGTTATTTGGAACACACTGAAAATTTCGTTCCTCAAATTAGTCATCGGCATGATCAGTACGCTTGGGTTTGCGCTATTGATCAATGAAGTGAAACATAAATTTCTGCGCACATCGGTTCAGACCTTTGTGTTTCTGCCTCACTTCATTTCCTGGGTGGTGCTCGGGGGCATTTTCATCCAGCTGCTGAATCCGGAGTATGGATTGGTGAACCAGCTGCTCAAAGCCTTGGGGCAGGAGCCTGTGTTCTTCCTGGGGAGCAACCACTGGTTTGTGCCCATTGTGCTATTGACGGACGCATGGAAAGAATTCGGCTACGGGTCCATCATTTATCTGGCGGCTCTGGTTGGCATTAATCCGGCTCTATATGAAGCCGCTCAAATCGACGGAGCGGGCAAACTGAAACAAATGTTGAATATCACCCTCCCAAGTCTGATTCCCACCATCTGTGTCATGCTGACGATCTCTCTGGGCGGCGTGCTCAATGCAGGCTTTGACCAGATCTTCAACTTGTACAATCCGCTGGTCTACGAAAGCGGCGATATCATCGATACCTTTGTGTACCGCATTGGCTTGATCGGTGGGAACTACAGTTTCGGTACAGCCATCGGATTATTCAAGTCTGTGGTGGGCCTGATCCTGATTCTAGTCGGATACCGGATCGCTTACAAAGTTGCAGGTTACAAGATTTTCTAAGGAGTGGACCTATGCGTACAACAGCCAAATTCAGTACATTTCAACTCATCAACAATCTGGTCATGATCATGCTGGCCGTGATGTGCATCCTGCCCTTTCTGCATGTGTTGTCTGTATCTTTAAGTTCCAGTGCAGCCGTATCCGCCAATAAAGTGACGTTCTGGCCGATTGGTTTTAACTTGGGTTCCTACAGCAAGGCACTGGAAGATACCCAGTTACTTCGTTCCCTCTGGATCTCGGTAGAGCGGACCTTGTTAAGTGTCACGCTGGGACTGCTGGTGACCAGTATGGCAGCCTATGTGCTCTCCAAAGGCGGAGGACGAAACGGGATTGCAGGCTACAAATGGTTTGTCGGATTTTTTATTGTAGCGATGCTGTTTAACGGGGGGATGATCCCGACGTATTTGGTAGTGACCAAAATCGGTCTGTATAACTCGATATGGGCGCTGATCCTGCCGACGATGGTCAATGTCTTTAATATTATCCTGATTATGAATTTTTTCAAGGCATTGCCGAAAGAGCTGGAAGAAGCGGCTTTTATCGACGGTGCCGGGCACTGGAAAGTGTATCTGAGAGTGATGATGCCCTTATCGCTGCCCGTCATGGCGACCGTGGGTCTGTTCACCGTGGTAGGCGAATGGAATGAATGGTTATCCGGTCAAATCTATATGAAGCCGGAGAACGTGCCGCTGAGTACGTTTTTGAAAGCTGCCATATCCATGCCGAATATTGATATCAAGAATGCAGAAGAGGCCGCGAAATTTAATGCCCTATCCCTGAATTCTGCGCAAATCTTCATCGGAGCTTTACCGATCTTGCTGATCTATCCGTTCCTCCAAAAATTCTTTGCAAAAGGTATCGTCATTGGTGCTGTGAAGGAGTAAGACAATCTTATTAAAAGACATTTATCTTTAAAGGAGAGAGATGAAGAATGAGTTATAGCAAAGAAGCAGTCACTAGAACTTTGGCAGGCGAAGGTATTGCAATCGTCAACGGTGCAGAGGTGAAGGTTTGCAAGGGTGCAGACTATCCTGAGGGCAAGCTTGATCCCTGGTTAATGGAAATATTGAAGCGGAAAAACAAGCTGGATGAAAAGGGTGATTCACCTGGTGTAGACATTGCAGCATTAACAGGTGTAGATATCGGGAAGTTAATTTCCGGTGAGGAAGACCCGGCTCAACTGATGTTGGTCCTGCGTCATTTACAAGAAAAAGTTAACTTGAACGCTGATAACGAAGACAGCATCAACCTCTGCGAAGGAGAAATTGAGGTTACATATGAGGACCGGGTATTTTACCGCAACACCAATCGCTTATGGCGCTATCAGAGGACAAATATGGACACTCAAAAGGCTCATCCATGCTACATTCATTTTCACGGTGGTGGGTGGTTTACCGGTTCTCCCCATGGGAGAGATAACATGTTGAAGTACATTGCAGAAAAATCGGACGCGGTCATATTTGATTTCGATTACTCGCTTGCGCCAGAACACCGTTTCCCGGAAGCCTTTAATGAATGTTATGAAGTCATTAAATACATCTATGATCATGCACAGCAGTTTCGTATTGATCCGAAGCGAATAGCAGTTGGCGGCGGCAGCGCCGGAGCGAACCTGACGGCTGGGTTGACACTGCGGGCTAAACACGAAGGGCGGAATGAGCTCATCGCTCTTCAAATTTTAATTAATCCGCCACTTTTGTGGACAGATGACCATCCCGATGGATTTATTTGGTCTATAAATCAGTTTCCTGTTACTGAAGGGGGAGAATCCTTTTTTGGAAAACAAACGGATCGCGCCACGGATTGGGCCTTGCGCTTAATGGCTCAGAATTATATGGGCAAAGAGCCACTAAGTAATATATACTTTTCACCCATGTTGGCGGTTGATCTTAGCGGGCTGCCGCCTGCGCTGGTCGTTACTGCCGAGCTGGATGGCCTGCGGCTGGAAGCGGAACATTATGCAGGCCAACTGAAAAAAGCCGGAGTTCCTGTTAAAGCTTGCCGCTACAGTGGAACTAATCACGATTCACTGGCTTACTTCGGTCATTTTCCGGCAGGAGAAGCGTGTGCAATTGAAATTGTGAACGAACTGACCAAGATGTGATAGGGGGGGTGCAAGTAATGAATGAGACAAACTTTGACTTGCAGCGCTACGCTGCAAAAGCGCGGCAGGCCGCAGCAGAAGGTGCTGTACTGCTGGAAAATGACTGTAATGCTTTGCCGCTTACACCAGGGAGTAAAGTGGCGCTGTTTGGCCGTTCACAGTTTAACTATTACAAAAGCGGTACCGGATCCGGGGGATTGGTCAATACCAAATATGTTGTTGGCATTGCAGAGGCTTTGGAAAGTAAAGACGGCTATGAGATCAATCAGGCGGTCAAGCAGTCTTATCTTGATTGGTTACAGGAGCATCCGTTTGATAAAGGTGCTGGTTGGGGTAAGGAACCGTGGTTCCAGGAAGAAATGCTGCTTGATGCTGATCGGGTTAAACAAGCGGCCAAGGAGTCAGAAGCGGCAATCATCATCCTTGGCCGCACAGCTGGGGAAGACCAGGATAACAAACCGGAAGCCGGAAGCTATTTACTGACAGAAGCAGAGGAAGTTATGTTAGAAATGGTTTGTAAAGAATTTGAACGGACTGTGGTGTTGCTGAATGTAGGCAATATCATAGATATGAAATGGGTGGAGATTTATAAACCTTCGGCTGTGCTGTATGTTTGGCAAGGTGGACAGGAGGGCGGCAATGGTGTTCTCGATGTTTTGACCGGAAGGATAAGTCCGAGCGGACGAATGACAGACACCATAGCAAGAGACATTGAGGATTATCCGTCCACGGCGAATCATGGGGGTTCAATACGCAACTTGTACCAGGAGGATATCTATGTTGGATACCGCTACTTTGAGACTTTTGCCAAAGACCGTGTCCTGTATCCATTTGGCTTCGGCCTGTCCTACACCACATTTGAAACACGGACAGAACGGATAGAGCGTTTGAACGATAGTGTCCGGATTTATGTTACTGTTACCAATACCGGAGATAGGCCAGGGAAACAGGTCGTTCAGGTTTACTGTGAAGCTCCGCAAGGCAAACTGGGTAAACCAGCCCGCGTGCTCGCTGGGTTTGCGAAAACCAAAGAACTGATTCCGGGTGGAAAACAATCCGTTGAAATCGAAATAAATTTTAAAACAATAGCGTCCTATGATGATGCCGGCATCACTGGGTACAGATCGGCTTGGATATTGGAAGCCGGGAGCTACATCTTCCATGTGGGAGATCATGTGAGGGATGCGAAATCCTGCGGGAGCATTGCCATAGACAAGCTGCAGGTACTGGAACAATTACAGGAGTCCATGGCACCGGTTGTTGCATTCGAGCGAATGCGTTGTGCCTCTGACGGCAGTCTAATCTATGAACCGGTTCCAATACGGACTATAGAACCAAAGACGCGCCGCGTGGAAACTCTTCCAAATGAAATTCCTTATACTGGAGATAAAGGATATAAGCTTGCAGATGTCAAATCGAATATGGTCAGCATGGAAGATTATATTGCTCAACTTTCGGATGAAGATTTATGTTGTATTGTGCGTGGTGAAGGCATGAGCAGTCCAAAGGTTACTCCGGGTACAGCCGGCGCATTCGGCGGTGTGACAAAGAGGTTGGAAGCTTTCGGAATCCCTCTTGCTTGCTCAGCAGATGGTCCGAGCGGTATACGTATGGACTGTGGAAATACAGCATTTTCCATGCCCAATGGGACCTGCCTGGGCTGTACTTTTAATGAAGCATTGCTGAGAGAACTGTATGCGTACGCAGGTTTGGAACTGCGGAAAAACCATGTGGACACTCTACTTGGACCCGGAATGAACATCCATCGTAATCCTCTGAATGGCCGGAATTTTGAATATTTCAGTGAGGATCCGTTCCTGACGGGCAGGATGGTGGTTGCACAACTGCATGGGATGAATCCCTATGATGTGACGGGTACCATTAAACATTTTGCATGCAATATCCAGGAGGCGCACCGCAACACGGTGGAGGCTGTGGTATCGGAAAGGGCCCTGCGGGAGATTTATCTGCGAGGGTTTGAAATTGCGGTCAAGGAGGGCAATGCGATTTCGGTTATGACTTCGTATAACCCGATCAATGGGTTTTGGTCTGCCAGCAACTATGATCTCACAACTACAATCCTGCGGGGACAGTGGGGCTTCAGAGGGATTGTAATGACCGATTGGTGGGCAAAGGGAAATGACGAAGGAGAAGAGGGGAGTGTCCAGAATGTGGCAGCAATGATACGGGCACAGAACGATTTGTTCATGGTAGTAAGTGACTCCGAGCAGAATGCCCGAGGGGATAACTCGGCCGAAGCCATGCGGGAGGGAACCGTGACACGGGGTGAGTATCAGCGCTCAGCAATGAACATTTGCCACTATTTGATGGGAACAACAGCTTTTAACCGGATGCATGGGATGGAAACAGAGCTGGACAAGGCATTGGCTGCCTTCAGGGAAGAGGAAGGCGATGTGGTCTTGGATATACTTTCGGTACCAGTGGAAAAGGAGTCTGTTGTGTCAGGAGAGATATTTGATATCTCTCGGGGACGGAGTACTTTTATACGAGCTGACCTAAAGGAGCGGGGGATATACCGGGTGGAGTTGACGTGCCGCGCTGGCGCTGAGAACAGTGAACTTGCCCAAATTCCAGTGAGTATTTTCCACAATGCTGAATTTTTGCACACAATAACGCTGACAGGTGCAGATTCTGAATGGAAAACCTACACGGTTGATATCCAGCAGCCGATTTTGCAAAAACACACACACTTTAAGTTCGTTTTTAGCCAAAGCGGAATGGAAATCAAGGAGTTTAGAATCATTATGACCAGCTCTTTGGAGGAACGTATTCAGCAGGCACTATCAGTCCCCGGCGGTCAAATTTAGTAACTGGGTACAATTTAGCAAAAAAAGGCCTCCAGTAATCAATTACCTGGGAGCCTTTTGTCGTGTGATCGATAAATAAGTTTTACCGGTTCCGATAATCCTGCGGCGTCTTGCCGAAATGTTCCTTGAAGATTTTGATGAAATGAGGGGTTGCCTGAAAGCCCAGCTGGTCGCTGATTTCAGATATTTTCAAGTCCGTATTTCGCAGGAGATGAACCGCTCTTTCCATTCGGAAATGATAAATATAATCACCAATCGTTTCATTCATAACCGTCTTGTAAATCTTGGAGAGATACACCGGATGCAGACCCACATGGTCGGCAATGATTTGCAATGAAATCCCCTCAGACAAATGTTCATGAATAAATGTTCGGACTTTGGTTGCAACCTGCTGTTGTGCATTCTCCATTTGGGTCGACGTCTTAGCCTTTAATGCAATTATAATTTTACTTGCCCAGTCGTAAATTCGTTGTCTTGAGAGATGCCCCTTCTTGCGGAGCAACAAATCGAATTCTGGTCCCATCTGATCATATAAGCTGGATCCATTCGGCTGGAAACAGATGGTGAATGAGGATGAGAGATAAAGCAGCACTGTAAATAATTGATCCTGTGAAAGATCGTAAGATTGTTCGTCTGCACTACTGCCGACAATGAGCAATTCATCAATCTTGGCAATCGCCTCGTCCCAGCTGCCTGAATCCAGCAGTGTTGAAAGTGCAGGCGGAGCATATAATTTTTTGACGATGGAGCTCTGAGGCTGCTCACTTTTTTCATTAATGGTTAGGAAGAAACTTTTATTATTTCCAATATTCCGGTTAATGGCGTTTATTGCGGCCAAATATAAGTTTTGCAGGTCGTCTGGAAACTTGGCGATGTTGCTTAGGCAGATCGAGAGCGAGCCCTTCAGGAATTTTTGGACATGGTTCTGCAGCTTCACTGCAAATGAATCCACCAAGTGCAAGTCGTCTGACTGGTTGCCTTTGATGAGAAAAACTAAGTATCCCTGCTCGGTGACGCAGTGCCATAAAGTGAACAATTTTTGGAACACTTCATCTGCAATGTTGGTAACGGCATATTCAAGGAGTGATAAGGATTGGAGGTCGTACCCCGAGAAGTCCTCCTCCATGCGAACAACCATCATCATATAGGGGTCATCGAACCGAAAGGGAACACCTACCAGAGCAAGTCTCTCATCCAAAACCTCATGGCGGATGATCTTGTTCTTAAGCAGGTCGTTAAGCAGCTGTGACCGCATCAGTGGGAGATTAGCCTCTAGGGTTTGCTTAATACGCTGGAAGGATATGACTTCCTTCCATTCCTCTTCAACATTATGAATTGCTTTCTTAACCGAGTTAATTAACTCATTATAATCGACTGGCTTAAGCAAGTAATCCTGTGTCTGAAAAGCTAAGGCTTTTTTGGCGTATTCAAACTCGTCATGTCCCGAAAGGATGATACAGCGGATTTTGCGTGAATAATGCTGCATCACTTCGATTAACTCCAATCCGGACATTTCTGGCATCTGAATGTCCGTAATCATAATGTCAATCGAATACTTGGCCGCAATGTGCAGCGCTTCTTGCGCAGAGTATGCACAATGTACCTCTTCTATTCCATATTCTTTCCATTGTACAGTCATAGCCAGACTATCTACGACAGAGGTCTCATCATCAACAATAAGTAGTTGGTACATAATTTTATTCCTCCGGTTGGTTGCTAATCTCCCATTTCTGCTTGAGGTAACCTCATTATATGAATCTGTTAGTCGGCTGGCAATGTCTATAGACTGGAATTCCGTCTTAGATTAGAAATGAGATATTTATGTTTGGATTCCTATATATCAACAGCTAAATACAGGAACCTATAATTAAGCTGTGAGGAAAGTATAGAATTTGTCAACACATGACTAAAATCTATTACCAAGAAAGGATCCAAATTATCTATGCAAACATCAATTAGACCGGGGCAAATCTGGCTGGATACGGAAGGCAAACGAATTCAAGCTCACGCAGGTTCTATCTTTTACGAGAATGATACGTTCTATTGGTACGGTGAGAATAAGGAGAAGACAACACCGGGCAGCGGAATCTGGCACTGGGGAGTCCGTTGTTATTCGTCCAAGGACCTTTACAATTGGCAAGATGAGGGGTTGATTATTCCCCCAGTGGAAAATGATCCTGCTTCTTCTCTTCATCCAGCCAGTTATATGGATCGTCCACACATTATTTTCAACAAGAATACCGGGAAATATATTTGCTTCCTCAAGATTATGGAAAAGGATAGCACCCAGACTCTGACCATCATGTCCGCAGATCAATTACTAGGGCCTTATATGATGATTAAAACCAAGTTCCGCCCTTTAAATATGAGTGCTGGTGATTTCGACCTGGCAGTTGCACGGGACGGGAAAGCGTATTATTACTTCGAACGGGTTCACAGTGAATTGATTTGTGCTGATTTGACCGCGGATTATACAGGTGTAACGGGATTTTATTCAACTCATTTCCCCAATTTTTATCCGCCTTACGTCCGCGAGGCCCCGGCATATTTTACAAGAAGAAACTTGCATTATTTGGTGACCTCAGGTACGACAAGCTATAATCCGAATCCTTCAGAAGTTGCATGTTCACGGTCCTTCCACGGCCCATTCGAAATTCTGGGTAATCCGCATGTGAATGATCCCTCAAATACTTCCTTCTGTTCCCAGATCTCTTCGGTATTCAAGCATCCGAAGAAGAAAGATCTGTATATCGCCTTGGCTGACCGCTGGATTACTGATGAAGAAGGCATGATTTCATATGACGTTCTGGCTGACGCCTATGACCGGTATTTTAATCCAGACCGCCAAGATGAACCAGTTACGTTTACCGGTTCCTCTTATAATGTGAATGAGAATACACATAAAGCAGATTATGTTTGGCTACCGTTCCGGTTCGACGGGAAGATGGCTTATCTGGACTGGAAAGACGAATGGCGGATTGAAGATTATGATTAATCATGGAGCGAAGGAGGAACATGCATGAAACGTGATATCCGAAAAATGATGGCACTATTATCGGAAGCCAATGTAAAAGAACAGGACCTGCCTTTCTCCGTTGAAAAACGGGATATTGAAATTCCTTTCATTTCAAAAAACGGCAATGTGCGCCGGCGTCCCCTTCGTATTTATGTTCCGGAAACTGGGCCGACTCCGAAACCGCTGGTGTTCATCGCGCATTATGAAATGCCCGAAAATGACGCAACGTTGAACCTTTATTTGAGGAAAGGCTGGGCTGTATCGACACCGATTGATTTTCAGTCTGAATATAATGGGAATCTGATCGATGACGACCTGATTTTCAACAGCGCCGCATTATCAGCCGTCAGGAAGCAGCCCGACATGGACCGGACACGGATCGTTGTCAGTGGGGGAAGCGCCGGCGGCTATATGACGCAGATGTTGTCTGTTCTGCATCTTGGTATCTGCTGCTCTGTTTCCTTTAGCGGAATTACCAATATATTATTTAACATGAAGTATCTTCAGTCAGCAAACGAACATAACAAGGAGATTCTTGAAACGCTAACCGCAGACGAACGAAAAGACTTCATTCGCTGTCTGGAATTAATTCCAGTGCCTATAATCGGTGCGATATTCGGACAGTTCGCTCCAATTCTGGCAAAGATCCAGGAGAATTCACACGGCGAGATTTGGAAGGCTTTATCTCCATCCTGCATGGCAAGATGTTTTACCGGTCCGGTATTATTTTCTCATTTTACCTCTGACTTGCTGGTACCCATTGATCAACTGACCAAACGATTCACATATGCCGAGCTTGACAAGTCCCTTCCCGACGGATTCCGTATCCGTATGTCAGAGTTCCCGCTCGAAGAAGAGCTGCAGCGATCAATGGCTGAAATGCTTCCTGCAGGTGATTTATTTGAGCATCTTTGTCCGCCCCCGCAAACATCAGGAGAAAATTTCAAGCTCTCCTTCGATCTCAGCAAACGCTTCAACATACTCGTATTCGATGAAGGCAATGTCGAAGCAGAGGGTGGGCATTATAAAAAAATGGATCTTGGTTCCATTGACGCGACCGCCTATATACAGGCTCAGCTTCAGAAGTCGTCCAGAGAAACAAACTGGCTGACCGCCGGAAAACTGGCGCTCATGGCTGAGCGGTATGCGGGAAAAGGCTTCCTGATTCCCGGACAGGCTGGCATCGACGATACCGTTTATGGTTCGGTTGCTATGAACTGTCAGGAGATTCTTGAGGAGCTGTCGGAGTTTGGCGAGCTTCATCCTGAGGAATTGGCCGATACGCTTCGTACAGTAATGACTGCAAGACCGGATCTTGCGGATGCACTGGGTGAGATCAAAAACCGACTATTAATCTAATAAGGAGCGCTGTCATATGTTTGATAATGACGAAGAGTTAAGGGGATATTTGCCGAAGCAATTCCCGATATTAGAGGGAAAGCCTGAAGCCGGAGAATGGTATAGGCTCCCGGTTCCCGGAGCAATTAGTGCAGATGGCTTGCCTTACTGGGGATTTCTGCGGAAAGGAACAGAGCCGGGCCTTATCGTTTATTTCTCCGGTGGAGGTGTATCGCTGAATGCATATATGGCGGCACGTCCCAATAAGTTAAATGAGATTTCGGAGACATTTTATTTTGACGGCAAAGCGTTGCCGTACATCGATGCATTCGTAAAGCAAGGCCTTTTTGACCCTTCCCAAGATAATCCCTTCCGGAACTGGAGCTGCATCTTGGTAAGCTATACAACAGGTGATTTCCATGTGGGGAATGGCGACTACCCTTATACAGCAATAGACGGTTCGCCTGCTGTGCTGCATCATCATGGCTATCGCAATTATCGGGGGCTTATGGAGCAGGCGCTTCAATTTATATCAGCTCCCACGAAACTGCTGATCACCGGCGGCAGTGCAGGCGCTTTCGGTGCTTCGGCTTTGGCTGCGGATGTCATGGATTATTTCCCGGAGTGCCGGGATGTGACCTGCTGTCCGGATAGCTCATTGTTGCTCTATAACGAGTGGCAGGCAGTTGCTCAGCATGTCTGGCAGGCAAATGAACGGATATGGAAACCGCTGCACGGGCCAAATATTTGCCTTGACTGGCTTCGCGCCCTTTATGCTGAGAAGGGTGACGGCGTAAGGTACCTCTTTATTTGCTCCATTAGGGATAGTGCTCTGGCAAAGTACCAACATTTTTTGGATCACGGCACTATGGAGCTTACAAGGGAACAAAGTCTACAATTCGAAAAGGATCTCAGGAATATGGTCGATGTGCTGAAGAGCGAAATCCCTGGCATTGGTGTCTTCCTGCCGGATAACCCCGATACGGGGCTTGATCCGGAGCTCCTGGGTACACAGCATACCTTTCTTCACACTCCCGAGTTTTTTCAGCCCGTCAAAGATGGTGTCAGTCTTCGTGATTGGCTGTGGAATGCCGTGAATGGAAGTGTTCTAAATATAGGGTTGGAACGTTGAAAAGGAAATTGAATTGTGATGGAATGAAAATTAAATCGAAAGGCTCCGTGGCAATTTAAAGATTGCTCAGGAGCCTTTTTTCATTAGAAAGCTTGATGCAATCGAATAAGTACTCTTAGAAATCTAGATGTAAACTTCCCATTAAAGATATAAATGCACACTGTACTGGATGTCCATAAGGTTCATGGCCAGCTTTAATTTTCGTTGGTAATTACAATCTATAATTAGAACACTTAGAATGAGATACCTATGTTTGTATTCCTTTATTTCGGAGGTCAGATGCATCAAATTATAATGAAGTTAACTCAATCGTGAGGGGTGATAACACACCTTTTTTTAGCATGTATACATTGTTTTTCATGGTTGGTTACGAGTTCCTCGTAAGAAAAATCTGTCAAAAATAAAGGGAGGAATGTTGAGATCAAAATGGTAGTCGTTCTTGTTGTAGGGTTAATCACGACCGCGCAGCCCATTTTGCGCATGGATTGTATTAACCATGGTGGAATGTTGTTTGATTAAGGTAATCCGAGAGAGGGGTAATGCTCGTGAAAAAGGTGATAGTAGTTATCTTAAGCGCAATGTTGATTCTGTCTGTTTTTGTACCCAACAACGCACTGGCAGTCACAAACGACAATCAAGAGCAATCAATCCGAGATCTTAATTACAAGAGAATTACAAAAGGGGAGGAAAATAATACTCTCAAACCTGACAAGATTACAAAACATGTCACTGGCGGCAAAATTAGAGGTTATCTTTCCCCAAATGATAGTTCAGTGGCAATATATAAAGGAATCCCTTATGCTGCGCCTCCTATTGGAGAAAACAGATGGCGGGCTCCACAGGATGTAAAAGCATGGTCTGGTGTAAAAGAGACGAGAGAATATGGATTTTCATGTATGCAAAAAATAAATAAAGAAGATTACACAAATTATCCTGAATATATGGTTTCAGACAAAGTATCCGAGGATTGCTTGACTCTAAATATATGGACTAACAGCAAAACGGGAATGAAGGCAAATATGCCGGTTGTATTTTACATTCACGGAGGAGGTTGGGTCGGAGGCGGGTCGGACATCGAAATTATAGACGGAGAACATCTTGCATCACAAGATGTTATATTTGTAAGTGTCAATTATCGTTTGGGTGTATTTGGATGGTTTGCGTCCTCCGATTTAGTTGAAGAAGATCCTGAGAACTCTAGCGGAAACTACGGACTGATGGATGTGGTGAAAGGATTGGAATGGGTAAATGACAATATTAGTGCGTTCGGCGGAGATCCGAATAATGTAACAATTATGGGGGGCTCCGCTGGAGCGAATCTGGTAAACACATTATTGGTATCCCCTAAAGCCAAAGGGTTATTCAAGCACGCTTTCAGCATGAGTTATCCTCTCGATATCATCAATACGTACCCTAAATTGAGTGATAGAAAGTTGAATGGTGATCGAATTGTAGAGAATGCAGGAGGCTTGGAAGCCCTCAGAAATATGTCGACCGAAGAAGTATATAATTTAGGTTTATTCGCAGCACCTTGTATTGACGGAACTTATGTTACCAAAAATTTCAGAGAAGCTCTGGAATCCGGCATGGCAAAAGATATAGATTTAATAACTGGAGTAGTTTGGAATGATATTAACGGGACTGATGAAAGTATGAGAGGTGACGGTTTGTTTACTTCATTTATGGTTCCTGTTCCCGAAGCGACCGAAGGTGAAGTGCTGGCAACGGTATTAAACGGTGTTGCTATTGCAAGGGAAAAGGGAGGTTCAAAAGGAAAGACATATGTTCTAGAGTTCAATCACATTATGCCTGGACCTGTAAATTTAGGGGCATTTCACGGGTCTGAAATCCCTTATTTCCTGAATTACTTTTCTGATTTTAGAAAAGCCTTCTGGCAGAAGAAGGATTATAACGTAGGAAAAATAGCATCCTCCTACTTAATCAATTTCAGTAAAACAGGATCTCCCAATGGAAAAGGTTTAGTCAAGTGGAATCCGAGTAAGGGAGAGTACACACATTTTGTAATGAAAGCCAAGAGCGAAGAGCAGAAAATAAAACACGCAGACATTATTGTTGAGGAGTTCAAGAAAGCAGGATTTGACTTTTTACAGTATGGAAAAAAATAAAACTCAGATCTTGTTGTTTGCAGTGGCAAATGACAAGGAAAGGGGCAAAAAAATTCTACAGCCTGGTTCCGGTGAGAATGATTTAAATTTGGTGCTCATGACGAAGCGCTAAATGTTGATGCTAAGAGCATATTCTAAAATAAACTTAATATTAATAATGTAATTGTGGGAGGACGGATGCGGTTCTATAAATGGGCCTATCAACGGCTGTTTAATGGCGTGAATACTTCCATATATCAGGATATGGAGAAAAACATGAAATACGCATTTAATAGTTAAAAGTTTAAGGATCAACATATTACAATTAACGTTAAAAATGCGGTGGTGGATGATACACCACCGCATTTTTATACTGTTTTTGAGTTTAGTGTAAAGGTATGGCGCATAAGAAATGTAACAATAGTAAATGAACAAAACTACTTTAGAATGCGATACCTATGTTTGTATTCATATATTTCAAAGCATAAATGTGCCAAATTATAATGAAGTTAATTCTGCGGTTACGTTTCTATGTGAAAACGGTATCAAGTAAGGGGTATGAAGATTAGATTGAGATGGATTTCTTTCTTATTATAGGGCCACTTACGACAGAGTTAACCGTTGTTTAAGAATGGAATGTATTAAACTAAAGGAGAGAATCCTATGTTGGATAATGTTGAGGGGTATAAAAAATATCTTGAAGAACATCAGTTACCTGTGTTGGAGGGAGTGCCGGTTTCCGGACAGTGGTACAGAGTCCCCGTTCCCGGAGCTATTTGTGCAGGGGGTTCACCTTACTGGGGCTACATGCGTAAAGGAACGGAGCCTGGTCTCATCGTCTTTTTCTTAGGCGGAGGGGTATCGATAAATGCCTATACAGCTGCCCGGCCATCCAGGTTAGCTGTGCAAGGAGAAACCTTTTATTTTGACGACAAATCATTGCCATATATGGATATGGCACTTAATCGCGGTATCTTTGATGACACACAGGATAACCCTTTTCGAAACTGGAGTTGCATCTTCGTCAGCTACGCTACAGGGGATTTTCATGTGGGAAATGGTGATTTTCATTATACAACAACGGACGGCTCACCTGCTGTGCTGCACCATCATGGGTACTCCAATTACAGTGGGCTTATGGAGCAAGCGACGAAGCATCTGTCTGCTCCGACAAAACTGTTGATTACGGGAACAAGTGGGGGTGCTTTCGGTGTTGCAGCCTTAGCTTCGGATGTCATGGGTTATTTTCCGGAGTGCAGCGATGTAACCTGCTGCCCTGATAGTGCTTTGTTACTTAATGATCAATGGAGGACAATAGCACAGAACAACTGGCAGGCAAGCAAACGGATATGGGAGCCTCTCCAGGGTCCAAATATCTGTCTTGAATGGATGCGTAACCTCTATGCCGAGAAGGGTAATACCGTTCGATATCTTTATATCAACTCCATTAGAGATGTTGCTTTTGCTATGTATCAACACTATATTGATCACGGCACCTTAGAAGTGAAGCGGGAACAATGTCTGCAATTCGAGAAGGATCTCAAGGAGATGGTGGATACCTTGAAGTCTGAAATCCCCGGCATCGGAATTTTCCTGTTCGACAACCCAATTGGGGAAATGAACCCGGAATCTATGGGTACAGTTCATACCCTAATTCACGACCCCGAATTTTATCGACCGGTCAAACATGGCACAAGCCTGCGAGATTGGCTGTGGAGTGCCGTGAATGGTAACGTGTACAATGCTGGTCTAGACCTACTAGAAGGGTAGATTTGAATAATTCAATTGTAATAATGGTTTACAAGGAAACGAGATAAAGTATGAGAATTTGCAGAAAAATAGGACATTTATGGCTGACGTTGACGCACAGACGACGTCAGTTTTTTTGTTTGTTCTCATTCTGTCTCAATTAAATATAAAATGAGATAGGTATTTTAACCGTAATACGACGATTATGGCGCTATCAGTGGGCAAATAAGGACACTCATTATTTATTTATAGCGGGCGGACTCTCCCAAGGGTGAACACGATATTTAGAAGTAAATTACGAAGAAATCCGATACTACGTCACAAAAGCATTGCGAGCATTGGCAGAAGGATCAGTAGGGATAAAAAATAACCGATATTTTGCTCCTTACATAATCCCGCTGTTTGGCCCTTCGTAGTTTAAACTATTATACAAAAGCAATACCAGTTCTGGTGCTTCCAAGTTGTTGTTTGGATTAAGATATCGGATGTTGCTTATTCGTTATTTCATAGGTGACATCATGTTTCTATAATGAAAGCGTAACCAAAAAAATAGGGGGGTTGAATGAATATGAAATGGTTAGCTACCGTTCTTTCTGTTGGTTTACTTACTACTGCGCTAATCGGTTGCAGCAATGTCAATAACAACGGCGAGGCCGAGAAGGGAAAGGCAAATCTGGAAACAACGAAGAAGCTGAATATCGTGAATGGCAAGATTGAGCCAACAGCGTCGTTTACCACAGTTATGGGAGAAAATCCGGGCTATAAATATAGAGAAGGGGAATCCGTTACGGACAATGTGTTCACCCGCTGGGTCGAAGACAAGTTTGGCGTAAAGATTAAAGCTTTATGGACAGGAGGCGGTACGGATGGTTCGTATAATACAAAATTGAAACTCATGCTATCCGCGAACGACGAATTGCCGGATATTATAAGCTCGGCTAATCCCGATAACACCAATCTTCTCATCGATTCGGGCAAGTTTATGGAAGTGGAAGAAGTATTCGAGAAATACGCCTCCCCAACTTGGAAACAGGCGTTAGCCGATATAAAGGATCCCTGGTTACCGGTCACTCGAGACGGCAAAAAGATGGCGATTCCTGGAACTGGTACAGATTATGGGCAAGCAAACAACGTTTTATGGATCCGTCAGGACTGGCTGGACAAACTCAAGTTGAAAGCACCTACTTCAATTGAAGAGTTGGAAACGGTCATGGATGCTTTCGTCAATCAGGATCCCGACGGTAATGGGCAGAAGGATACATATGCCCTGGATTTTGCCATGAAGGATAGGATGACCAGTAGTCTCCTTGGAGACGGGTCCTGGATCTTTGGACTTTACGGGGCCATGCCGGAAAGATGGTATCCAGGAGAAGACGGCAAGCTTCAAAATGGTTCGATTTTACCGGGGGTCAAACAGGGCTTAATGAAGATGAAAGAGTGGAAGGATAAAGGGTATTTTGCGAGCGATATTGCCTTACATGACCCAAATACAATTGTCACCGCGGTCACATCCAATAAGGTTGGAATTGTTGCAGCTCCCTCTTTCTTCATCCAATATCCTGGTTCCATGTTGCTTGCGACCAACCCTACGGCGATGTTTAAACCATATCCGCTGCCTAATGGGGTCAATGGTCCAGCTTTGCACACCTATTTTACGATGTCCGGCGGAATTATGATTAATAAAGATATTTCGGATGAAGCGCTTCAAGCTTTCTTTCATTATATGAACTCGATGTATGCTGTCTACGAATCCGATAACCCGCTTGAATATTTTAAAGGATTTCAAGAGGGCTATCAGTATGTTGTCAAAGATGGAAAGATTGTGACCGACGAGAAGCAAATTCCCGGTGGAAAGATTGATTCGAACAGTTACATTTTTGGGGGCATGCCGGATGTTTCATCAAAGATGAAGGAAATAATAGTAAAAGTAGCAAAGAAAGAAGAACTCACAAAGAAAGATCAAACTTTTATGCAAGCTCTTGGGATTGCAGATGACACGAATCCATTACAAAGAATCGTGTACGATGCGATGCTTCTGTCCATGGATGGAGAATCTTCGCGCGTAAAGGAACATTACAAGGGACCGGTAACGCCAACTATGTCGTCCAGAAATGAGCTGTTGCAAAAAATGCAAATGGAGACATTCTCGAAGATCATTTATGGAGAGTCTTCGATTGATGCGTTTGATAAATTTGTAGAGAAGTGGAAGTCTTCGGGCGGAGATACCATTACAAACGAAGTCAATGAATGGTACGATTCGGTTAAATAATAAGTAGAGAGGTTCTCGAGCAGATCGAGAACCTCTTTTTACATACTTGTTGATTTCACCAAAAATGGACTGCCTGCATTTTCCACCAGTTATTCTTTCAACTTTAAAATGCGATATTCATATTTAAATTCCTTTATATCATCCTTGGGAAGCGCCAACTTATAATTAGACTAATTGATTACAGGCTACATTCCAGGTGCCTTTGGTGCTACAGCCCTGGCTTCCAATTTAATCGGTTATTTCCCTGCTCGTCGCGTTGTGACCTGCTGCGAGGACATTCTCTATCATCGATGGCAGTCAGTAGCGCGACTTTTGGCAGGCTAGAAGGTCTGCAAATGCTGGAGATGGATGTTGAGATCTGTTTATCCTAAGTCAAGCGTGGACTCGTGGTTAATTTGGCATGGGATAAGCAGCTCGTTCTTCTGTACTTTTCAAGAAAAGACGAAAGGGGCACCAACATGTGTACTGAAGATGAGGCAAGAGGAAAACTGAAATCCCTGAAAATTACAAATGGAGAAATTACGCAAATCGAGTTTGTGCCAGCTGGCGTGCCTGATTTTGGTCTGGGCTTCCCATTGGAACCGCTTCCGGAGCACTGTCGCGTCTGCGTCCGAATGAGTCCGGAAGGCGAATCGAATATTCTGATCGAAGTATGGATGCCGCTCACCAATTGGAACAGTAACTTCTTGGGGACTGGAAACGGGGGCCACGCAGGCACCATGAACCGATTGTCTTTGATTAATGGAATCCGTCGAGGATATGCTACAGCCAATACAGATATGGGAACCGCCCCGGACCCGGACATGCTTATCGGTAAGCCGGAAAGGTGGGTTGACTTCGGTTACCGTGCAACGCACCTTATGACCGTTGTTGCAAAGGAAATCATTCAAGCATTTTACGGCAGAGCGCCTAAATTTTCTTACTTTACAGGAGGCTCCACTGGTGGTCAGCAAGGATTAATGGAGGCACAACGGTATCCTGAAGATTACAATGGGATTCTAGTAATGGCACCAGCCAATAATCGTACCCATTTACACATTGCTTTCATATGGAATTGGCTTGCCCTAACGCAGAATCCGGATGCAGGGTTTGACGAACAACAGGCTGCAACTGTTACGGAGCAAATCCTTGTGCATTACGGCGCTGAAGGAGGATGCATTCCAGGAGACCATTTTTTTGCACAGCCTGATCGGATAACCGTTAATACGGATATTTTTAAAGACGGTAAGCTATTGAATGATGAACAGATCCGTGCAATGCAAATCATCTATAACGGTCCTGTAAACCCTGTAACGGGAGAACGGATTTTTGCTCCGGTTGTTGTACCGGGCAGTGAGCGTTTTCCTTTGGGCCTTTCCGCTCAAAGTGATAAGGATGAGTTTGCTAAAGGTTTTCTTTACCTATTCCGCTGGATTTTTGGCAAAGACTATGACTTCGCGAAGTTTGATTTTAATCGCGATGTGGATTTTGTTGACGAACAGTTGGCCCCAATTCTAAATGCAAATAGCGCAGACTTGCAGGATTATAAGAACGCGGGCGGAAAAATTATCATGCTTCACGGCACGGCCGATCCGATTATCCCGTACACGGACTCCCTGCAGTACTACGAGCGGGTGATCGAAGCACAGAACGGCCTAGAAAATACACAATCGTTCTTCCGGTATTTCATCATCCCGGGGCTTGCCCATGTCTTCGATGGTCCAGGTGTTCAGGATATTGGAATCGGAATCCGGGCAACGCCCAAGGATAGAGAACATGATGCGCTAACTGCGCTTTCTGCTTGGGTCGAAGAAGGAATCGCTCCGGAACGGTTGCTGCCTGTTGCCTTCAAAGATGGTTCGATAGTGAACGGCTTTATTTTGGATGAATACGAGTATGAGAGACCTGTATATGCCTATCCGAGCATGGCTGTATACAAATCGGGTGATCCCAATCAGCTCGCTCATTATAGTAAAGAGAAACATATCATCAGCAATTTGCCAAAACCTGCTCTTAAGTACCTGAATTGACAGTTCAAAGAAAAACGATTCGGTTTCTATACGAAGGTTATTCTCAGCAAATGACAGGAGGATATAGAATATGAAACCTGTAGAACAAAGTTGGTCACAGGTAACTGAAGTTAACCCGGTCATAGAGATTAATACCGGAAAAATCATGGGGTTTAATCGAAATGGAAACGGCGTTTTTTTAGGAATTCCTTACGGTGATCGCTGTGATGGAGAGTACCGTTTTAAAGCACCGCGACCAGCTACGAGGTGGGACGGAATACGAGACTGTACCCGGTTTGGTCCGATCGCAATGCAGGAACAGAACTCGCTGGATACGTTGCCTGATGCAGTGAGACAAGTGCTGTTGGAATACGGTAAACACTTTTCCGGCGGGACTCCTTATGACAAGCGTGAAGAATATTGCGATGAGAACTGCTTGGTTCTCAACGTGGTAACTCCCGGAATTGATGAGAGAAAACGGCCGGTTATGGTGTATATTCATGGTGGCGGTTATATGTCCGGCTCGGGAGCGGTAACGGCGGCAATCTGCGACCGATTGGCGGACGAGGAAGATATCATTATCGTGACAGTTAATCATAGATTGAATCTGTTCGGAGGATTGTATCTTGGAGAATTTGATGAGGAATACGCGGAGTCCGGAATAGCAGGACAGCTAGACTTGGTTATGGCCCTGCAGTGGATACGAAGTAATATCGAAAAGTTCAGTGGCGACCCGTCAAATGTTACATTGATCGGCGAATCCGGTGGCGGAATAAAAATCGGGCATCTGATGTCGATGCCTGCTGCCAAAGGGCTTTACTCAAAGGCAATCATCGTTAGCGGATCGATTCAGATCGGAGCCAAAACAAAAGAACAGGGTACGGCTGAAACGCTGAAGGTGTTGAAGCAGCTTGGCATTGCTAAAAAGAATTGGCGAAAGCTTCTGGAAGTACCGGCAGAAACCTTGATAGGTACCATTCGCGGAATGAGATTGGTGCAGGAAGAAAGCACTCCGTTTTATCCAACACCCGACGGTGTACACATTCCCTTCAATCCGGATCGCGTTTATCAAACATTTGATTGTTCAGCGGAAGTGCCGCTTCTGGTGGGTGCTTCCGAGGAAGAACTGGCTATGGAAGTAAGGGATCCCATGATGACCTGGGAAGAGGTAAGAATAGAGTTGCTTAAGCAGAGCTTTGCTGAGGTTCAAAGGATAAAAGGCCTGTCGGAAGATAATGTGGATGCGGTGATTCGAACCTTTCGCGATGCATGTGAAGACCGGAAACAACCATGGAAAATCTTGGTGCAAATTATTTCCATGTGTCATTTCCTTGGTGGCGGTGCTTATAAGAATGCCATGGCTAAGGCAGAGCAAAAGGTTGCGCCGGTTTGGCATTATATGACGACCTATGATTCTCCGATGCCAGGAATGGGGGTGCTGGCTTGCGCTTGGCACACAGCTGATTTACCGTTGATTTTCCGTGCCGTCTATCATAAAGAAGCCGAACGACTTTCAAAGTCAATGGCGCACGCCTTGGCCTCCTTCGCCCGTACCGGTTCCCCGGCAACAGAAAAGTTGGATTGGCCGGCATTTACCGTAGAAGACAAAAAGACCATGCTATTCGATGAAGAATCGGGCTGGAAAGAAGATCCTTATCAAGCGATTCATAAGGTTCTTGACGAAATCAACACATGAGTAATCGAGAGGAGCCAATATGCTTCAGATCTATGATATAAGAACGGAATACTTTTCGAATAAGATGGGCTTGGATACGGTAACCTCGCTTTTTATAGAAATTAAGAAGCAACAATCGGGGAGTCCTCCACGTTATCGTATCGTTGCAAGAACATCTGCTTTTACAAAAATTAGACAAGGGGGAGGATGTATCGGATTACGGATACATCCAAAAGAAGATGAGAAAAAATCTGTTTACTGTAAATGAAGATAGATTTTTTGCAGAAGCATTTTCTAAAACGCTTGATATGAACCAGTCAGTTGAACTGGGAGGTTTAGCAATTAGTCTTTATAAATCTTTATCAGATAACAGCAAAGAGACATTAGATAATATTCAGAAAGTATATGAGGTTTATGAAAGTGCCAGTTTAACGTTCTATCCCAATGGAAAAGTAAGAGTTGCTCATAAAATTACCGATAAAGTTTATCATGCGTTGGCAGAAAATGACGTGTTCAAATACATGATGAAACAAACGGCCAATAAGGTGCTGGACTACTCGGTTGATCATGAAAAAGGGCTCATCGCTATAGGGGATGGATCGACATATGTCTACAATATGGAAGTTGACTCAATATATAGACAATCCATATTGGCTAATGAAGTATTTTTTTCTTCCGGACAAGTAGGAGATATTCCTTCGGATGAGAACGAAGCTGCTTATACTGTGATGAGGAATGTTTCGTATGGTTCTAATCCTTCAGATATACGAAATCAAATGGATTTGTATATACCTGATAATTTGGATACGAGTAAGAAAAATGGAGCTTTCCTCCTTCTTTATGGTGGTGGATGGGTATCTGGAGGGAAAGAATCCACGCAGAGTACTGCTCGGATGTATGCTTCCAAAGGATATATATCCATTGCCATTAATATGCATAATACCTACATTAATCCAGAAACTCAAAAAACAGAGACGACAGTTTTTGATATGTTGAATGATATTCACAATAGTGTTAAAAAGTTAAAAGCACTATCTGACGAAAATAATTGGAATATAACTCAAATGGCTACGTACGGTGGATCAGCTGGAGGAAATCTTGCTCTGCTTTATGCATACTCAAGAGGAACAGATATGCCGTATTTTGAAACAGAAGAGATTTTGCCAGTAAAATTTGTAGTAAATCTGGTAGGTCCAGTAGATATGCATTTTTCAGCTTTCGGAGGAGATAAAGACTGGGAGGATCACGAGGCGCATGCAGCATTGATGGGTTCAGGGATTACACTAAAATTGACCGGTGCAGCAAATAATCCGGATCTGACAGAAGAAGAAAAGGAAAAACATATACAAGCCATGTCGCCAGTGTATTACGTAGAAACGTATGGTGGAGTCCCAACGGTGATGGGGTACTCTAAGAGAGATACCGCAGTAAATCCAAAACATGGGAAAATTCTAAAAGAACATCTAGATAAGAAATCTATCCAAAATGATTTATTCACGTTCCCTAAATCAATTCATGGTTTAGATGATGATCCAGAAGAGGCTGAAGCATTCCATGCTAAATCAATTGAATATGCAGAAATCTACTTCAACGTAATGGATTAAGTTAAAAAGCAGGAATAACCTTTATGGCTGACGCTGACACATAGTCGACGTCAGCTTTTGTTGTTCATTCTGTTTTAAATTGTAAATTTTATGATTTTAAAAGATAGCGTCATTGGCGCAGATTAGAGCCTGCTACTCCTTTAAATAGCATTCTGCATATTCTATATTTAGAATGCGTTATTGGTATTTGCATTGCTTTATATCAAGCCGAAATGGCAGAAATTATAATGAAAATGAACATGGATTATAAGAATCAGCTGGGAGGATTTAGATCATGGGCATGAATACTGCTGTACCGGCAAAAAAAATGAAATTATCCAGAACAAAAGGTAGCGGGGGATTATATTTGATGATCCTGCCTGCGGTGGTACTGACTGCGATCTTTGTCTATGTACCCATGAGCGGCCTCTTAATGGCCTTTCAGGATTATAAGCCTTATCTGGGGATCTCCAATTCTCCCTGGGTCGGGTTAGACCAATTCAAGTTTTTATTTGAGTATCCCGACAGCATCCAAGTCATTTGGAACACACTGAAAATTTCGTTCCTCAAATTAGTCATCGGCATGATCAGTACGCTTGGGTTTGCGCTGTTGATCAATGAAGTGAAACATAAATTTCTGCGCACATCGGTTCAGACCTTTGTGTTTCTGCCTCACTTCATTTCCTGGGTGGTGCTCGGGGGCATTTTCATCCAGCTGCTGAATCCGGAGTATGGATTGGTGAACCAGCTGCTCAAAGCCTTGGGGCAGGAGCCTGTGTTCTTCCTGGGGAGCAACCACTGGTTTGTGCCCATTGTGCTATTGACGGACGCATGGAAAGAATTCGGCTACGGGTCCATCATTTATCTGGCGGCTCTGGTTGGCATTAATCCAGCTCTATATGAAGCCGCTCAAATCGACGGAGCGGGCAAACTGAAACAAATGTTGAATATCACCCTCCCAAGTCTGATCCCCACCATCTGTGTCATGCTGACGATCTCTCTGGGCGGCGTGCTCAATGCAGGCTTTGACCAGATCTTCAACTTGTACAATCCGCTGGTCTACGAAAGCGGCGATATCATCGATACCTTTGTGTACCGCATTGGCTTGATCGGTGGGAACTACAGTTTCGGTACAGCCATCGGATTATTCAAGTCTGTGGTGGGCCTGATCCTGATTCTAGTCGGATACCGGATCGCTTACAAAGTTGCAGGTTACAAGATTTTCTAAGGAGTGGACCTATGCGTACAACAGCCAAATTCAGTACATTTCAACTCATCAACAATCTGGTCATGATCATGCTGGCCGTGATGTGCATTCTGCCCTTTCTGCATGTGTTGTCTGTATCTTTAAGTTCCAGTGCAGCCGTATCCGCCAATAAAGTGACGTTCTGGCCGATTGGTTTGAACTTGGGTTCCTACAGCAAGGCACTGGAAGATACCCAATTACTTCGTTCCCTCTGGATCTCGGTAGAGCGGACCTTGTTAAGTGTCACACTGGGACTGCTGGTGACCAGTATGGCAGCCTATGTGCTCTCCAAAGGCGGAGGACGAAACGGGATTGCAGGTTACAGATGGTTTGTCGGATTTTTTATTGTAGCCTTGCTGTTTAACGGGGGAATGATCCCGACGTATTTGGTAGTAACCAAAATCGGTCTGTATAACTCGATATGGGCGCTGATCCTGCCGACGATGGTCAATGTCTTTAACATCATCCTGATTATGAATTTTTTCAAGGCATTGCCGAAAGAGCTGGAAGAAGCGGCTTTTATCGACGGTGCCGGGCACTGGAAAGTGTATCTAAGAGTGATGATGCCCTTATCGCTGCCCGTCATGGCGACCGTGGGTCTGTTCACCGTGGTAGGCGAATGGAATGAATGGTTATCCGGTCAAATCTATATGAAGCCGGAGAACGTGCCGCTGAGTACGTTTTTGAAAGCTGCCATATCCATGCCGAATATTGATATCAAGAATGCAGAAGAGGCCGCGAAATTCAATGCCGTGTCCCTGAATTCTGCACAAATCTTCATCGGAGCTTTGCCGATCTTGCTGATCTATCCCTTCCTCCAAAAATTCTTTGCAAAAGGTATCGTCATTGGTGCTGTGAAGGAGTAAGTACATTCAGGAATGGGAGGGCCAAAGTTCATATGAAGAAAAAAAAGAAATCAGCAGTACTGGAAGCGATGGAAACGGACGCATGGTCGTTATTTATAAATAATTTGAAAAACTCAATGTATATGTAGTAATGACTGGTAGCTAAATTTAATTTATATTTTCCGGAGGAATCAAATTGAAGAAGAATTACGAAAATGAAATTCAATCCTTATTACTTAAAATGACCATAGAAGAAAAGGTTGGACAACTTCAGCAGTGTGGACCATCTTTGGTAGGAGCATTTGATGTAAGCTTCGAAGAACTAGTTAATATGGTGTTTGACGGAAGGATCAGCAAAGCCGATTTCCAGATCATGATGAGTACAGCTAAACAGGATTTTCGCGAGGAAGACTTAAGAGCAGGCAAAATCGGTTCCTATAATGGACTAAATGATGCGAAAAAGGCTAATGAGCTGCAAAAAATAGCTGTAACTGAAACGCGTCTAGGTATTCCACTTTTGTTCGGATACGATGTGATTCATGGCTATCGCACCGTAACACCAATTCCGCTTGCAGAAAGCTGCGCGTGGGAGCCTGAATTATGGAAAAAAACAGCAAGGATATCGGCAGAAGAAGCGACTGCAGGCGGTGTCCATATGACATTCGCTCCAATGGTGGATGTAGCAAAGGATGCCAGATGGGGCCGTGTCAGTGAAGGGGCAGGAGAAGATGTTTTACTGTCATCCATTTACGGTGCTGCAAAAGTAAATGGATTTCAAGGGGATGATTTGACAAAGGAAGACGCGATGGTGGCCTGCGTTAAACATTTTACCGGTTATGGTGCAGCGGAGGCGGGGAAAGATTACAACCGGGTGGATATATCGATGCAGCGTTTATTCGAAGAATATCTCCCGCCATTCGAGGCTTGTATTAAAGCCGGAGCAAGAGCGGTCATGCCCGCTTTTAATGATATTAATGGAATGCCATGCACGGTGAATTCATGGCTCCTCACAGGTGTTCTTCGAGGTGAATGGGGATTTGACGGAATGACCATTAGCGATGCGAATGCCATTGCAGAATGTGTCACTCATGGAATTGCAGAGAACCTAGCAGATGCATCTAAGCAGGCCATTGAAGCCGGACTCGACATGGATATGACCTCGAATGCTTACATTGAAACGCTGGCTGAACTGATTGCTAACGGTGATGTGGAAGAACATGTGCTGGATAGAGCTGTGGCTGATATCCTGCGGATTAAGTTTGAACTGGGATTATTTGATCAACCGTACCGTACTTCGGAAGCACGTGAGAAAGCTGCTATATTGAAGCCAGCCTACCGTTCCCTGGCAAGAGAAGCTGCAGAGAAATCCATCGTTCTGCTGAAAAACGATAATGTGCTGCCTTTAAAAAATGGGGTGAAGTTGGGTTTAATGGGTGAGCTGGCCAATAACCGGGAGGAGATGACGGGAGCCTGGGCCATCAAAGCAGACGGACAAGACTGTGTAAGCCTTGTCGATGCTTGCAAGGCTCAAGGAATTAACTTTATTTACATGGCTGAAGATACAGTGATTCCTGAAGAGTGCGATGTTTATGTCGCTGCTATTGGAGAATTCAAAAATCAGAGTGGTGAAGCGGCCAGTCGTGCTTCTATAGAGCTGCCCACAGAACAGATCGATTTATTGAAGAGATTAATAGAAACAGGTAAACCGGTGATTGCCGTTCTGTTTAATGGAAGGCCCCTAGCAATCCCGTGGGTAGCGGACAACGTACATGCAATTGTCGAGGCATGGCATCCGGGTGTAGAAGCAGGGAATGCCATCTTAAATATACTGTTCGGGATAATAAATCCATCCGCTAAATTAACCACAACCTTTCCTTATTCCAGCGGGCAATGCCCGGTTTACTATGCACATACTAATACCGGTCGCCCGGGAGGAAAGAGTAAATTCACTTCAAAATATTTAGACACACCGCTTGAGCCGGTTTATCCGTTTGGATATGGCTTAAGCTATACAACATTCCTATATTCGGATCTGCAGGTGAGGAAAGAGCATGAAGGAATCAGAGTGTCCGTTAAGGTAAGGAATACCGGAGATCGCGATGGAACTGAGATTATTCAGTGTTATATCCGCGATATCGTGGCGAAGCGTGTCCGGCCTGTAAAACAGCTGGTTGATTTTACGAAGATTCCATTGCAGGCAGGAGTGGAAAGCGGAGTCGATTTTCTAGTCCCCTATAAGGCAATGGGCTACTATGACATGAGTATGAATTATGTTATTGAAGAAGGAGAATTTGAAATTTTTGTGGGAGGTAATTCAGAAGATTGTCTGTCAAGTAGGTTCTGGCTGTAAAACCGTAAAACTTGCTCTACTGCGATTTTTCAGAAAAAGAACATAGCGAGATCATTACTTATTTACATCGAATCGAAATCAATGAGTTAAAAATAGAAGGGAAGGGTCTTGTAGTGCCAAATAAATTAAATGATGTTCTATCCGGAAGGGAAGCTAACTATATCTTGCCGTTTTTTTGGCAGCATGGGGAAGATGAAGAGGTTCTTCGGGAAGAAATGGCCCGGATTCACGAATCGGGTATAGGTGCGGTATGTGTTGAAGCACGTCCGCACCCCGACTTTCTTGGACCGAACTGGTGGAGAGACATGGATATAATTATAGAAGAAGCCAAGACACGAGGAATGCGAGTATGGGTTCTCGATGACGATCACTTTCCAACAGGTCACGCTGCCGGCCGGTTAAAGGACGCGCCGGAAGAATTGCACCGCGTTTTTCTATCCAAACTGCATATTGATGCTCTAGGACCAAAGGCGGGCTCATCATTTGCTGTGGCCGTTCCCAATCTTCCCGGATTTTATGAAGCCGCCTCGTCCAACCTGACTGTCATTGCGGTTCAGCGGAACTCTGTTACAGGCGAATTATTAGACGAGGCTATTGATTTGACTTCACGGGTGGTGAACGGCAGATTGTATTGGGATGTACCTGAAGGATACTGGAGAATATTTACGGTTTTTGAGAATGCCATCGGAGGAGATCCTTCCAAGCGGGATTACTTGAATCCGCTTATAAAGGATTCAACCAAAGTCTTGATCGATACCGTGTATGAAGCCTTTTACTCACGTTACCAGGAATACTTCGGGAATACCTTTGCAGGCTTCTTTTCGGATGAGCCGGGCTTCTACAGTGGAAAGAATGCAATTATTACCAACTATGAGATTACCGTTGGGCAAGATAAGGCAGATTTGCCATGGTGCCCTGAGATGGAACGGCTGCTTGAGCAAGAACTGGGTTCTGACTATAAAACACTTTTACCCTTGCTATGGCAAAATGGCAGCAAGGAGGCAACTTCGAAGACCCGCTATTGTTATATGAATCTGGTAAGCATGCTATATGCCGAACACTTCACCGAGCAAATCGGTGATTGGTGTAGAGAACGGAAAATCGAATATATTGGTCATGTAATCGAAGACAACAATACACACGCACGTTTGGGTGTCGGTAGCGGGCATTTCTTCAGAGCGTTGGGGGGACAGGACATGTCGGGGCTGGATGTCGTACTGTGGCAGCTTAATCCCGGCTTTGATGAAATCCCGTCGGCATGGGTTGCGGGTGAAGCAGACAACGAGTTTTTCAACTATGGTCTTGCCAAGATGGCGGCATCGCTGTCCCATCTCGATCCGAAAAAGCAAGGCAGAACCATGGCTGAAGTATTCGGTGCTTACGGTTGGGCCGAAGGTCTGAAGCTGATGAAGTGGATGACTGACCACATGCTCGTACGTGGGGTTAATTACTTCGTCCCTCATGCGTTCTCTCCAAAGGAGTTCCCCGATCCGGATTGTCCGCCGCATATGTATGCACGAGGTAAAAATCCGCAATATCGTTATTACAAACATTTAAATCATTATACTAATCGCATGTCTCATCTCCTGACCGGCGGATTGCACATCGCATCGGCGGCGGTTTTGTACCATGCGGAGGCAGAATGGTCAGGACAATATATGTATTTTCATAAACCGGTAAAGGAACTAATGCGTGCGCAGATTGACTGCGATGTCGTGCCGTGTGATTCGATCATTGCGGATGCAGCAGTTCAGAACGAGAAACTGACGTTGTTGAGCGAAACTTATGACTGTTTAATCGTTCCATACAGTGAAGCACTTCCGAGTGAAGTATTGCTGCGGTTTATTGAATTAACGGAGAAAGGTTTGCCGGTTTTCTTTGTGGGCGGGCTACCAGCAAGAACGAGCGAGGGTGGGAAAGGGGAACTTGTAGAGCAATTAAAACGATGCAAACATGTAAAAGTAGTTGCACTTGAAGATTTAGCGCAGAAGTTAAAAAGCTCCGGGTTTACAGATATCCTCACGGACGGCAGCTACCCGTTTCTGCGATACTATCATGTACGGCATCAGGATATGGATGTATTTATGTTCTTCAATGAACACCCCATTCAGGATATATGTACGGAAGTGATTCTACCGGTTAAGGGTTCGCTTGTCTTCTATGATGCTTATTCCAATAAGGTTATCCATACGTGCAGTGTTCAGGAAGGTGATTCTACCCGAATCTCGCTCGAGCTGTCCCCATTTGAGGCGATTGTTGTGCTATCAAGCGATTGCTTTGAACCATTCGAGACAGCGCCGGGCTTGAAAAGAGATGGTGAGGAGATTCTGATTGAATCATTGTGGTCTATCTCGACAGCAATCTCAGAACAATATCCTCACTTTACCCCATGGGCCGAGCATCAAAAGTTGACCGATCTAAGTGTACCTAGTCTTCTACCCGACTTCTCAGGGACGTTCCGATATGAAACATTTTTGAACTACGATGGGCTTAACGGAAAACAACTTATTCTTGATCTTGGGAAAGTATTTGAAACAGCGGAAGTGTTCATAAACGGCACATCCGCTGGTGTCCGGATCAGCGCACCCTACCGTTTTGACGTAAGTAAGCTTATTCAATCAGGAGAAAATACCATTTCTGTTGAAGTAACCAATACGCTTTCAAAAGAGATTACGGATTTCTGTTCCCGGGTAGCACAGCATGAACCGAGTGGTCTTCTTGGACCTGTCCGGTTGAGTGCTCGATAGAATTTTTTCGGAGTTACATGGCAATAAGTAGCTACCGCATCCTGTAGCATTGGATCTCATAGACGGGTACGCTTGAAGCTGTCGCTTACAAAGATGACAAGGAATATGGACGTTAAAACTAAAGAGCTAACTTATGAATGAGGCAGTTGCCCATCCTGATTTTATCTTGAATTCAAAAGGGAACTGCCTTTTGTCAGGGTGACTTAATCCCCTTATGCCTTCCGCGTCTTACTTATACCTATGAGTTGTGAATCAATTGCACCCTTTTACATCAGTTTATTTTCAGTTTAGGTTCCACTAATAAAATATGAAAGAACAAAGATACGGAAACACCTTATTGAAAAAATCAAACTAAAAGGGTTAGGAGGATTGTCTATGAATTAAAAGTGATTGAAGCGAGAGTTAATGAACTTCAAGCTAAGCATAAGTGTTATCGTCAATTCACAAAATAAGAGAGGTTATTACATGAGTGAAAATAATGGAATTCCAGAACATACTTCAGAAAAAAAAAGCTTTTTCAAGCGTTACCGAGTTGCTATCCTTATCGCGTTTATTGCAATCGCGGGCATCGGTGCTTTAGCGTATTATTGGCTTAATACCGCAGGCGGAACGAAAGTGAGTAAGCTCGGCGTTATGAAAATAAGGGAAAACGCTATTACAATCAGAAAAGAAGCGAATGAAAAGGATACTTTGGGTAAGAGAATAGTTATTGAACGAGATGGTAAGGATCCAGTAGAAGCCATCTGGTATGAACCAGAAGGACGTACGGAAGATCTTCCGGTGTTTGTCTATGCGCATGGTGGTGCGTGGATCAGCTTTGATGCAATCGATGGAGATGAATTTAATAAAAAGATCGCAGACTCAGCTAACTGCATCGTTGTCAATCTTAACTACAGATTGCTTCAAACAGAGCCATTCCCTTACCAACAGGAAGAAATGGCTGATACGGTAAAATGGCTGCAGGAAAATGCAGAATCCTTGAAAGTTCAACCTGACAATATTGTCATTAGCGGAGGAAGTGCTGGGGGACACATTACTGCCGGTACTGCGCTGCTTCTTTCAAGAGAAAACATTAAAGTTGCTGCGCAACTCCTTGAAATGCCCTTTCTTGACTTTACAGCACCTAAAGAGGATGATTTAGGAATTTTTAGTGGGTTTATTGGACAGCTCCATGATACCTTCTTTCCTGATGTTCCCACTGATGACCCAATTGTATCTCCTCCCTATGCTTCAGCGGAAGAACTCAAGAAGCTTCCCCCTGCTTATTTTATCCTTGGAAAGCAAGACCCGCTTCATTTGCAGGGCGAACGATATGCAAAGATATTGGAGAAGGAAGGCATTTATACAAATATTAAATACTTCGATACTAATCACGGATATACAGTAGAGAAGAAGGATGAAAACGGCGAGACTGTTAGTGTAGCTGATATCGAAAATAACGAAGCGGGCGAAAAATATAAAATTGAGTTGCTCCAAAGTATATTTAATAAATGACCTATTAGCCAAAGACAGCACAATGCCTTTAGCAGCACAATTCCGTCTCCCGAGGCGCTCTCTACGAGTCCTCGGGAGTTTTTTAATCCTGTTTACATAAATAAGAACAACATTTGGAGTTCGCTATAGAAGCAGCGTACGCTATGGTCACTCTGCTGTTCAAGGGCGGACTTGCACTCACGTATCTGGTTGCAGTAGGCTCAGAGTATTTCAGTGAGGACCTCCTTCTGAAAAGCGCACCAGATACTTTGTTTCCGGACGCTACCTTTAAGCTTTGGTGCTGACGGATCAATGGTATTGAAAATCTGATATTCTTTATATTTCTTCTACTTACAAAATTAAGAGAAATAAGTTTGAAGTAACAAACGATGGAAGGTATAAATTCTCTTAAATAAAAATATGGTAGATGCAAAGTTGCGGTATCTGCCGCTGGAGGATCGGTCAAAACTAGATCTCTAAACTGAAATTAATTCATTTAATTAATCTGACTAAACCGAAAAACACCTTAGGGTGTTTTTTGTGGTGACAAAAGTCGGTAAAACACTTAGTACTAGATAAGCAAATCACAAGGCAGAGGCTTGACTAGAAATAGTTAAAATTGCGCTATCAGAGTTTCATTTCCGTTATATTAATCTATTCTAGGGGATGCCTATAATGAATTCAGATTTAGTAATCATGTTGATGCAGTTTTCTCAGTGAAATGGAGGAGAAGCGAGTGTTAAAGCTGGATTTTAACAAAGATTGGACATTCGGAAATAATATAAGCATCATTGAAGCTTCTACGAAGGGTATTAAGAAAAATTTACAGCATGTGGATTTGCCCCATGATGCGATGATCTTGACGGAGCGCTCCGCAGATAACCCTGCTGGTTCAGGAGGAGCATATTTTCAAGGCGGAAATTATGAGTATGTAAAGAAACTCATTTTACCAAAAGAGGATCAGGGGAAAGTTGTCTTTCTAGAATTTGAAGGCGTTTACATGAATGCTTTCGTTTATGTTAACGGTGATCTGGCAGGTAAAAATGATTACGGGTACACGAATTTCTATGTGCAGATCAACGATTTTCTTCGCTACGGACAAGAGAACGAAGTGAAGCTTGTGGTGAAGAACGGCTCCCAACCCAATAGCCGTTGGTATACCGGCTCAGGGATTTACCGTAATGTCAAACTGATGAAAGCGGAACCGATTTATATTGCCATGGACGGCGTTCGGATTACAACAGTAGATGCAGAACCGGATCTGGCCGTACTCCAAATTGGGATCGCGATCAAAAATGAGAATCTGGGACTGCACACCGGTTATGCAATCACCACAATCAAGGACGCTGAAGAAAAAGTAGTAAGCGAGGAGGCGACGAAATTCTCAGTAGCATCCCGAGGTGAGATATCGGCCTGGCAGAGAATAACACTGTCGTCTCCTAAACTCTGGGACACGGATAACCCGAATCTGTACACTTGTACTACAGTCATAAAGTTGAACGACAAGGTTGTGGACGAAGACATCACGACATTTGGTATACGCAAGCTGCAGCTGGACAGCGTTCATGGCCTGCGCATCAATGGTAGGACGTTGAAGTTAAAGGGAGGATGCATTCACCATGATAACGGAGTCATTGGCGCCGCTGCCTTCAAAGACGCCGAAGAACGCCGGATTCGTAAGCTAAAAGAAGCAGGTTACAATGCAATACGCGCTGCCCACCACCCGATGGGCAGAACGCTGTTGGATGCTTGCGATAAGCACGGTATGCTTGTGATGGATGAATTGACCGACTGTTGGACGCACGGCAAAATCGATTATGACTACGCCACAACGTTTATAGAGCATTGGGAACAGGACGTGGAACGCATGATTGGCAAGGATTACAACCATCCTAGTATTATCATGTATTCGATCGGTAATGAACTTGCGGAAATTGGTTCTCGACATGGTAACATTCTGGGCCGAAAAATTATTGAGAAGATTCGTTCACTGGATGACACCCGTTACATCACCAATGGCGTGAATCCAATCATGACCACCTTGGGAAGGATCAAAGAAATCGCAGTTGACCAAGGATTCTCTGAATTAAGCAGTTCGCTGGATAGCGGTGAGATTAATCAGGTTATGCAAGCGATGGGACCGCTTATGGGTCAATTTTCATCAAGTAACATCATTCAAGACATGATCGAGGAAGCACTGGGAGTGCTAGACATCGAAGGTTACAATTATTCACCTGAACGGTACCTCATTGAACACGAGAAGTCCAACAATAAAACCTTTGTTGGCGCAGAGTCACATCCGGCAGCACTGGACCATATATGGGAAATTGTGAAAAATAACGGATTTGTATTGGGAGACTTTTCGTGGACCGCTTGGGATTACCTGGGTGAGGTTGGCATCGGCAAAGTCAGTTATGAAGGAGACCCAGGCATCATTGTCTATGCTCCATATCCATGGATTACCGCCCAGACCGGGGATTTCGATATTACGGGTCACCGGCTTCCGATTTCCTATTGGCGTGAGATTGTGTGGGGTGGACGCGGTCACAAGCCCTACATTGCCGTGCAGAAACCTGAGTACTATGGTCGAGATGCAAAATTGAGCCTATGGGGCTGGACGGATTCCATAAGCAGCTGGACATGGCCCGGTTGGGAGGGCAAAGGAGTCGTAGTTGAGGTATACTCGGATGCTGAGGAAGCAGAACTATTTATCAATGGTAAATCTCAAGGCAGGAAGACGGTTGGAGACGATTTCAAGAAATTTTACTGCAAGTGGGATACCACATTTGAGCCAGGGGAAGTTGAAGCTGTTGCTTACATCGGAGGCAAGGAAGTCGGACGTTACAACCTGAAGTCGGCCGGAGCACCGCAACTGAAAGTGACCAAGGAGCGCGAAGATCTGCGTGCAGGGTCAAACGATCTTTGCTACGTTAACATTGAACTTGTTGATGCCAGCGGAATCCTTAATACGGCGGTGCAGCGGAAAGTTACAGTTGCCATAGAGGGACCAGCCGTCATTCAAGGCAGTGGAACGGGAAGAGCGAGAACGGAAGAGAACTATTTCGATTCGATGCATGAGACTTACAACGGTCGAATGCAGGTCGTCGTTCGGGCTGGTGTGGAAAAAGGAACTGCTACGCTGATTATTTCCACTGAGAAATCAGAAAGCGTAACGATTGAAATACCTGTAGTGTAAGCGATAAGCAAAAACAGTTCCCCATCCTGGATCGCCAGATGATTCGGATGGGGAACTGTTTTTTTGTCATACGATTTAATAACCTTTACAGTTTTCTTAAGGATCAGAAAACAGTTTTTATAGAAGCGTTAAAAAGAATACAAGGTTGACGGTTTCAATTGCCATTACCCATTGACGGCAGCATTTTTTGTTTTAGCTATGCTGACCCAATCATATTAAGAATACGATATGTATGCTTGTATTCCTCTATATCGTCGCCTAAATGCGCCAATCTATAATTAGGTAAGTGATGTGTGTGATGGATATTAAAAAAACTAATTCTGAGAGGTTCTCATGAAAATTATTCATTTAAAAACCAACCGTGTGGTGAATCCATTGGGCTTTGATTTAGGCAGACCGAGATTTTCATACACTGTAACCGATACGAAAGGCCAGAAGCAAGTGGCAGCCCGGTATGTCGTGGCGCTTGACGATGAATTCCAAAATGTCATATTTGACAGCGGGTCAAGGAAGGATATCAACAGTCTTGCCTTTGAGCTTCCGCTAGAATTGATACCGCGATGCCGCTATTTTTGGCGTGTGGAGGTATGGGCGGATAATGGAGAACACGCCACAAGTGAGACTGCGTGGTTTGAGACAGCCAAGCTGAACGAAGCGTGGAAAGGGACATGGATCACTCCAAAATTCAATAAGACCATTCATCCGATTTTAAAAAAATCGTTACTGCTGAAAGGCCCCGTTGCTTCGGCTCGAGTCTATGTATGTGGACTGGGGCTTTACGAAATATATATTAACGGTCTAAAAGCCGGAAACGAATTTCTGACACCTAACTTCAATAATTATCATAAATGGCTGCAATATCAAACATATGATGTGACCGAACTTCTGCAAACAGGTCAGAATGAGATATCGGTAAGGCTTGGAAATGGCTTATACAAAGGGCGTTTTGGTTTTGACGGCCATTCGAGCGAGATCTACGGTAATACGTTTGCTCTTCTATATGAAATGGTTGTGACATACAGGGACGGCTCAACTGAGATCATTGTTTCCAATGACTCATGGACTGCGGAACAAAGTCAAATTATATCGGGAAATTTATACGACGGTGAAATTTATGATGCAACTTTTCAAGCCTCTGAAAACTATCCCGTTAGAGAAGTTGAACTTGGCTATGATCGACTCAAGGCCAGGCTTAGTCTTCCTGTAGTGATCAAGGAGAAAAGGAAGCCTCTCGAAGTGATTCATACTCCAGCGGGCGAGACGGTCTTGGATATGGGGCAGAACATGGTAGGCTGGATCGAATATCGGACCAACGCTCCCAAAGGAAGTATCATTCGGTTACAATACGGCGAAGTGCTACAGGAAGGAAATTTCTACCGAGATAATTTGCGCACCGCATTGGCGGAACATCAATTTACGGCAGATGGACGGGAAACGATCGTTCGTCCTTACTTCACCTACTATGGATTCAGATATGTAAAGGTTGAAGGCTGGATCGGACAATTGAATTCTGAGGATTTTACTGGATGTGTTCTTTATTCGGACCTTGATGATACAGGGCATTTTGAGACCGACAATTCTCTGATCAACCGCTTGTTTCAGAATGCAAAGTGGGGACAAAAGGGGAACTTCCTGGATGTTCCAACAGATTGCCCTCAGCGGGATGAACGAATGGGCTGGACGGGGGACGCTCAGGTATTCTCTGGTACCGCCTGTTTTAATATGGATTCCTATGCTTTTTTCAACAAGTATTGCTTTGACCTTGGAAGTGAACAGGAGGAACGCCAAGGAGAGGTTCCGGTGGTTGTTCCTGCTGCTAATATTCGTGTGGGTGGTTCCAGCGCTTGGGGAGATGCGTCCGTAATTATTCCATGGAATGTATATCTACATTACGGAGATGTGACCATTCTTCAGCAGCAGTTTGAAAGCATGAAAGGATGGGCCGACTACATTATAAAAAAAGATACGGACTCAGGGGGACGTAGACTATGGACGGTAGGGTTCCATTTTGGAGATTGGCTTTCCCTAGACAGCAGCAATCCGGATTCTCCTTTCGGCGGAACCGATAAGGATTTCATCGCCTCTGCTTACTACTGTTATTCAACAAACATTGTGGCCAAAGCAGCGAAGGTATTAGGGCAGGAAGCAGAAGCGGCATACTATGAGCGTATTTCAAAGGAAATTAAAGTTGCAATTCAGGAGGAATTTTTTACTATAACAGGCCGGTTGGCGATCGATACACAAACTGCATACGCTGTTGCGCTGTTTATGGATTTGGTTCCAAAAGACTATATCGACAAAGTGGTTGAGGCTCTACGGAAGCGTTTAAAAGCTGACCGTAATCACCTGAAAACAGGGTTTGTCGGAACACCTTACTTAAATCATGTACTGACAAATCATGGATGTAATGATCTTGCTTATACTTTACTGCTTAATGACGACTACCCGAGTTGGCTTTATGCCGTGAAGCTGGGTGCAACGACCATTTGGGAACGGTGGAATTCAGTTCTACCAGACGGAACGATTAGCGGTACAGGCATGAATTCCTTAAACCATTATGCTTACGGCGCAATCGTAGAATGGATGTATCGTTGCATGGCGGGAATTAATCCCGTTGAGGAGGCCCCGGGTTTCCAGCGCGTGGAGCTCGTCCCGCAACCGGATAACCGGCTGAAGTGGGTGAAAGCAACAGTTGAAACCGCATCGGGCACCTATCGTAGCGGATGGGAGATTGATAAGGAAGGAAGGCTTGATTTTACTTTTGATATTCCTTTCAATGCATCTGCCCGTATACGATTACCCCATGCCCATTTAAAGGATTTAGAAATTAACGGTGTTACCTGGGAGTTTACTGACATAACCGGAGAACAACTTGAGGAAGAGGTCCTATTGGAATTATTCAGTGGAAGCTATTCGATCAGCTATTCTCCGACCAAGAGTTATTTGAGGATATTTAGCACGAAAACTCCACTAATTGAACTTTTGCACCACGATGAGGCTGCACCGCTCATACGGACAATGATGTCTGAACAGGTTAAAGTCAATCCGGATGATTTGGGCGCTTCAATGGGTAATTCCTCCCTCCGGGATTTGGCAGCGTTCTATTCATTGCCTACACATATTTTGGATCAAATGGATGAACGTTTAAGCCAAATAAAATAACATTCATCAGGTTTAACGACAGATATTCCCGAAAAAGCTATTTAGGGGATGAGAGAAATGAAGTACTTATACAAAAAAGAATTAATCAAATATACAGATAACCTGTCCATCAAAATGTACGTTTGTCGAATAGAAACTGTTCCTTTACATTGGCATCAAGAGTTGGAAATTATCATGTTAGTTAAAGGCGATCTCCAAGTTCATGTGGAAACCCATGACTATTGTATGCAAAAAGGCGATCTAATCTTGATTAACTCGAATAATGTCCATTCCTTTACGGGTACGGATTATCAAAATTTAGCCGTGATCATACAAATGGATATGAATATGTTCCAGAATCTTCATCCCCAAATTGAGAAAATGGAGTTTATTTGTAATAGTGTTACGGATCTAAAATCACTGGACAAATATGCTACATTAAAAAGTTTTTTAATAAATATTTTACGAGTATTTCATACTAAAGAGACAGGATTTATTATTGAAATTTCCATTATCCTACAGCAAATTATCCTCAGTCTTATCAGAGAATTTGAAATAAATATGATTGATGAAGAAAATCTGGAAAAATCAAATGACAATCTGAAAAGGTTAGAACGAATCCTAGATTATATCGATCTAAACTATAACAGGAAGATAACTTTGGAGGAAATATCCAATCATGAGTATCTAAGTAAGTATTATTTCTCTCATTTCTTCAAAAATAAGATGGGGATGAGTTTTCAATCCTATTTAAAATATGTACGGTTAAGAAAGGCTTATGAAATGCTCCTGCACACCAATGAAAGAGTAATTGACGTTGCAATGATGAATGGGTTTGCTAATTCCCAGATTTTCGCTTCCAGCTTCAAGGAGCAATATGGAATGACACCAAAACAGTTTAGAATAGAGTCCAAGCATGGGAAGCTGGAGTTGAAGAACGATGACAAAGTTCAAGATCACAAATATGTTGATGAAGATATTAAACAGGTACTTAATTTATTGAAGTAAAACGTAAGACCAACTTCCAAAGTTCACTTTGTAGGTTGGTCTTTATTTTAGCAGTATTACTCGGACTCGTCTTCAAACTCAAGCAAGCCACACCATAGAACGCAACACAGGCTTATGTCATTTCTTGAGCCTATTGCAATGCAGTTGTAAGTAAAGTATTCATCTCATCAGCAGATTCTTGCATGCCCCGCATCATCCACTCTACAATCCAGCCATATAGTCCATAGGCAAAGAAAGACTTTCTATAGGCATCTATGTTTGATGATTCACCCTTGGGGCCGCAGATATCCAAAATGGTATCAAGAATCAATTCTGTCAGATGGTTACGGTACAAAAGCAGATAGAAATTGTCGTTGTCCTTATAGTGCTGAAACAGACTGCCAAAAAGGTTCTGCGGATTGGAGTTTGGGTTACTTTCAAATTCAGATCCCCATTTTTGTGTCAGATACATAACGTGCTGTCTGAGGACATCTGTTTTATCAGAGAAATTACGATAGAAGGATGCTCTGCCAACCTCAGCGTTCATTGTTATTTCGCTGATGGAAATGTCAGACAAAGTACGTTTCTGCATAAGCTGAATGAGTGTAGTCGTAATCTGTTCTTTGACATATCGGTTCTTCTGTTGATTATTAATGATGATACATTCCTTTGCTTTTGTCTCATTTTTGGTGGCTGCATTGACGATCAGTCAATTAGGTTGATACAATTGTCACAACGAAAGAAGACTATAATAAACAATTCAATTTGTCAAGGGAGTAATGTATGGAAAAGTCAAATGGAAAGAAACGGCATATTCTGCGGAATACAATGATAAGCATTTTTATAGTAATTGCGGTTTTGGCTATCGTAGTTTTTGTTATGCTAAAAAACTCCGTTCTAATCAGCTTTCCGGAATTGAAGGGAAGCCCGGAAGTAGGAGAGTGGTATGCTATTACGCCGGAAGAGGCAAAATCGTCTGATGGGAGCGAATGGAATGGATTCATTCGTTTAGGAAGCGAAAATAAGGTTATGGTGTATTTCTTTGGTGGTGGAGCAAGTATAAATGAATACACTGCAGCGCATCCAAAAGACTTTTATGCAGATGTGGTAAAAAACCAAGATTTCGTCGCTAAGATGGGAATTGCAAGTGATACAGAAGATAACCCATTTAAAGATTGGACAATCCTTGTTCTTCCATACAGTACAGGCGATTTTCATTCAGGAACAGGTGAATATGCCTATTCGGATGACAAGGGGAACTCAAAAACGTTATATCATTATGGCTATACTAATTTCTCTCTTTTCATGAAAGAGGCAGTAAAGTATACTGGCACGCCGGATACACTCCTTGTTACTGGATTTTCTGCTGGGGGATTTGGAACATCACTACTTGCAGATGATGTTATTGATTATTATCCATCAACCTCAAATGTTACAGTTGCTGTTGACAGTTCTTTGCTGCTCACAGATGATTGGCAGGATATATCTGAGAATGTCTGGAAATCCCCACAACCAATATCAGAACGTCTCAATACGGACAATATCGTGCTTGACAGCCTGACGGCATTATCTGACAAACGTGGAGATAGCGTGAAAATATTGTTTGATAGTTCTGTGCGAGATGGGGAGCTGGCGAAGTGGCAGGCATATCTTGATCATGGAGAAATGTCGGCAACCGATAAAAGTGGTGATGTTTTTCAGTCAAATCTGAAAGCGATGGTTGAAGGGCTTCAAAACAATATACCAGGCGTGGGAATCTACATCTGGGATGGCCTGTCTTATAACAAGGAGCTAAACCTGACACAACACACAATCATTTCAAGTAATGTGTTTGATAAATTAAATGGTAAGAAGAGCATAAGTGATTGGATACTTGATGCAGTAAATGGTGATATCAAACAATATGGAATTGAATTATTAGAAAAAGAATATTGATAGTCTTCAGAATATTGTACCTACGGGGAAAGCAGATAAGGACAAGTTTATGAAAAATACAGGGAGATTTTTGAAGATGATAGGAAAAATTTTGTTAATCATCTTGGGAATAATAGTAATAATGGTGGTTTCCATGACTATTTATGGAAAATGGAAATCGACGCAGCCACTTTTAGATGAAGGCTATTCTGATGTTTACAAGACTGAAAGTCCGTTAGAACAAAAATATATCAAAATGGGAACGTATGATGTTTCTACTATTGAATATGATTCAAATGATGATGAAGGTGTTCAGACTAAAGTTTGGTACCCGACTAAATTGACAAATACCGATCACACTTATCCTCTAATTGTGATTGCAAATGCTAGCGACATGAGTGCGAGCAGATACGAACCCTTTTTTAAGCATCTTGCGACATGGGGATTTGTAGTTGTGGGGAATGAAGACCGTATGTCTAGTAGTGGTAAGTTTAACGCAGAAAGCCTTGACTTAATGCTCGAATTAAATTCAAATGCCGATAATATATTCTATGGGAAAATAGACATTAACAATATTGGGATAGCAGGGTATTCTCAAGGTGGTGTTGGAGCCATCAACGCCGTAACCGCTCAAGAAAACGGTCATTACTACAAAACAATTTTTACAGGGAGTGCTGCAAATTTTGAACTCTCGAAAGCATTGGGGTGGAACTACGATGTAAGTAAAATCACCATCCCCTATTTTATGACAGCCGGCACTCTCAAAAATGATACGGGAGAGGATAACGGAATAGGAGTAGCACCGCTATCATCCCTTATTAAAAACTACGATTTGATTACCAATGATGTTTTGAAAGTCCGAGCCAGGGCAGTGAATGCTGACCATGAAGATATGCTGGTACACTCTGATGGATATTTGACAGCATGGATGATGTACCACCTGCAGGGAGATGAAGAAGCAGGTAAGGCATTCCTTGGGAAAAATGCGGAGATTCTAAATAATGCTAACTGGCAGGATGTGCAAATATCAAAATAAGCGTAAAATAACCCACACCTAATTTACCAGGATGTGGGTTATTTTACGTTGTGTCGATTTCCAGCCGTCCTTCTTTCATGAATACTGTAAGTTTCCCTGTTTTCCCACTGATTCAAGCTGTAGGTAATTCCCCCGCTGCGTTCTCTTCAGCTGCAACTTATGATAGCCGGCATAGCCATTTACATGTAGATCCCCAATGAAGCTTGTCAAGTAACTGCGTGGGTGTTCCCGCCTTGTGTCGGCTGGTAATGGTAGAATAAACAATTTTTAATACATGGTTCAGCAAGTTATAGCAAGAAGTCAATCTGTTCCCTCTCTAAAATAGAGTAGTAGGGAGGCGAAGGAGGGCTGAAATGGATTTAATTGGATTGGACATTGGGTCGACAGGAGCGAAGTGCATAATTACGAATTCTGATGGTAATGTGATGGCTCAAGCGTATGAGGAATACAGTATGGAGTCGCCGATAAGCGGTTATTTTGAATTGAATCCTCAGATTGTTTGGGAAGCAGTTCAATCCATAATGCATTCTGTAATAAGAGAGTATAACAAACGGAGTACTCATCTCGCTGGTATTTCAATTTCTTCCTTTGGAGAAGCTGCAGTTCTCATCGACAAGGAAGGCAGAGAGCTTGGGAACAGCTTGCTTTATATCGACAGCAGGGGAAATGAGCAATTAAAAGCGTTTATCAAAAAAATAGAAGCGGATGAAATTATCCATAAAACAGGCTTGAAGCCTCATTCAATGTATACGCTCTCTAAATTGATGTGGTACCGGGAGGAGCAGCCGGATATTTATGCAAAGATTCATACGTTTCTTCCTTTTGGCTCCTATATTCTTTACAAGCTGGGTGCCGGCCCTATTCTGGATTATTCTTTGGCCTCCAGAACAATGGCATTTGATGTCCGTAGGCTCCAGTGGGATGAACATATTATAGAGGTGGCTGGCTTACACAAAAGGATATTTCCGGAGATTGCAGCTCTGGGAACAGTAGTCGGTCAGATTTCGCTGGAGGCAGCACAAAACTTCGGGTTACCTTCTGATTTCAAACTGGTATTAGGCGGGCATGATCAGGTGTGCGCTGCTATAGGAGCGGGGATAACAGAAAAAGGCTCGGCTGTTGATGGAATTGGAACAGTAGAGTGTATCACACCGGTTTTTAGTAAAGAGACGATAAATCAACAGGATATGGCATCCAGCAATCTAGCTCTGGTTCCATTTATCAAAGGAAAATATGCAACCTACGCTTTTAATTTTACGGGGGGTTCTTTACTCAAATGGTATAGAGATCAGTTTGGCTATGAAGAGAAAATGGAAGCGGATCTAACGGGACGAAGTGTATATGACATTATGAGTGAGAACGTTAGTGACAGTCCCACCAATATTCTGGTGCTGCCGCACTTCGCAGGATCAGGCACTCCGTATATGAACCCTTTGGCAGTAGGAGCTGTACTAGGGATTGATTTCAACACTACGAAGTCAGATTTATTTAGAGCTTTAATGGAAGGCGTTACCTATGAGATGAGGCAAAATATAGAATGCCTGGAACAAGCGGGAATCCGGATTGATAAATTACGAGCTTGTGGTGGCGGGGCCAAGTCAGATCTGTGGTTACAAATCAAAGCAGACATTATGAATAAAACGATCGTTGCACTTGATATAGATGAAGCTGGAATATTAGGCACCATCATCCTTTGCGGAGTAGCGCTTGGTGAGTTCTCTTCTTATGAGGAAGCTACACGACGTTTGGTGAAAGTGAATAAAACATTTCATCCTCAAGCAAAAAATCGGAAGCAATATGACGAGAATTACGCCAAATATAAACGCTTGTATCAAGCGGTTAACGAAGTAATGTCAAACGAAGCCATGGAAAGGTAGATTTCTGACTGAACGAAAAGTAGACAGGAGATGTATAAGAATGCCTTTAGTTACTCTGAATGAGCTGATGAAAGATGCTGAAGCCAAGAATTATGCCGTTGGTGCTTACAATGTTATTAATCTGGAATTGATCCGGGGCATCATTGCCGCCGCAGAAGAATCACAATCGCCGGTAATTGTTTCCTTCGCTGAAGTTCATATTCCCCTTGTGCCGCTTGAGGTTATTGCTCCGATTATTCTAGAAGCCGCGAGAAAAGCCAAGGTTCCAGTTGCTGTGCATCTTGATCATGGGCAAGATCATGAGATTCTGATCCATGCGATGAAACTTGGCTTTTCCTCTATCATGTTTGACGGTGCACATTTGCAGCTTGAAGAGAATATTAGACAGACGAATGAGATCAGCAAAATTGCAAGAGCTCTCGGTGTTTCCGTAGAAGCCGAGCTTGGCAAGATACTTCGCCCTGAGGGCGGCGGGGATGAGGAAGAAGAGGAAGAATATGATTCGGATGATATCTACACCAATCCAAAGGAAGCCAGAACATTTATAGAACATACAAATATCGATGCACTGGCCGTCGCTTATGGAACCGCACACGGCGTCTACACCAAAGAACCGGTTCTGGACTTTGACCGCCTGCAGTTAATTAAGGATATAACCGGCATGCCGCTGGTGATGCATGGAGGATCCGGTTTGGATGAGGCAGCCTATGTGAAATCCATACAATGCGGAATTCGCAAGCTTAACTACTATTCTAACATGGCATTTGAGGTGGCCAATATAATTCAGTCGAAATTGAATGCAAATAGCGATCAAAACAAAAAAAGTTACTACCATGATCTTTCTAAATGGGCAATGGAGGCCATTCAGGAGGATATTGTACGAACAATGAGAATTTTCGGGAGTGCGGGAAAAGCCTAGAACTTGACCAACCAAAATTTGAAGGAGCTACAGTGATGGTAAGACTTTATGGCAAGGAATGGACCCGGCGTGAATTGGAGTCTAGGGTTGGCAGAATAGATCAACTTGGAGGAGTACAGCGTTTTGTGATGAAGGAAGGACCGGAGGCAGGTCAAGAAGCGTTTCAAGTGCGTACGGGCGCCGGACTCTCCTATTGGGTTAACCCCAGCAAAGGGATGGATATCTCGTTAGCTGAATTTTGTGGTATCCCGGTTAGCTGGTCTGCAAGCAATGGAAATCCCCATTCTTCTTACTATGACGCAGAAGGAAATAACTGGCTCCGCACAGCTTCAGGCGGTTTGCTGATGACTTGTGGTTTATCACAGGTAGGAGCATCGGGACAGGATGAGTATGGAACATTTGGCTTGCACGGACAAATTCATCACACTCCAGCCCGTCAAACTTCCTATCACGCAGAATGGCATGGAAGCGATTATGAGATGTTCACTCGCGGAGTATTGGAGGAAACATCGATTTTCGGCCATACACTACGACTAACTCGGACAATCCAAAGCAGGCTCGGAGAGAACCGTCTGAAGATTATGGATACGGTCGAAAATGTAAGTTTCAAACCAGTGCCGCACATGATGCTATATCATTTTAACTTCGGTTTTCCTCTGCTAATGGAAGATACGATCATTGTATTGCCGGAAAGTAAATCTACCCTTCGTGATGCAGGAATGGATATGTCCAGGTTACACGAGTGGCAGGCCCCAGATCCTCATTTTGCGGAACAAGTTTACTACCATGAACCATTAGAGCAGCAAGAGAAGATCAGTGTCCAGATTATTAGTCCTTCATTCCCTGTAAACGATTTTAATTCTACTTCACAGGGCCTCACCGTGGAATTGAAGTGGGATCCAGTAACGTTACCCAGATTGGTACAGTGGAGAATGCCAGGTGCTGGTGAGCATGTACTGGGAATAGAACCGTCCAATTGCTGGACCAAAGGTAGAGCGGAGGAGCGCAAGACCGATTCGTTAAGGATGCTTCAGCCAGGAGAAACCGTTCAATATGAAATTGAATTAAATTTTAAATCTAACTAAGTGGAGGATAACGATATGTTGCATGCTAAACCTTATGTATTTTGGTTCGTGACAGGAAGTCAAGGTTTGTACGGAGATGATGTATTGTCCAAAGTAGAGAGTAACTCCAAAAAAATGATTGCTGAATTGAATCATGAGGCTAACCTTCCATACTCCATTCAATTCAAAGAAGTAGTCACTACTCCTGAAGCGATTCGCCGTGTTTGTCTTGAGGCAAACTCCAGTGAAAACTGTGCGGGCATCCTAACATGGATGCATACCTTCTCACCAGCTAAAATGTGGATCTCTGGATTGAATCAATTGCGCAAGCCGTTGCTTCATCTGCATACCCAGTATAATGTGGACATTCCTTGGGACAGCATCGACATGGAGTTTATGAACTTGAATCAAGCGGCGCATGGCGACCGGGAGTTTGGTTTTATTGGCGCACGCCTCGGAACGGCAAGAAAAATTATTGCAGGGCATTGGAAAGATGAAGAGGTTCGCACAAGAATTGGTGCATGGATGAAGACCTCCGCTGGTTACACCGAGAGCCAAACTATGAAAATCGCCAGATTCGGTGATAACATGCGCTATGTGGCTGTGACTGAAGGGGACAAAGTCGAAGGACAAATAAAATTCGGGTGGACTATTAACGGATATCCAGCGGGTGATTTAGCCGAACGCGTTAAAGAAGTGAGTGAAGCCAAGGTACGGGAACTGATGGATGAATATACCGAATTGTATGATTTCACCGATAACGGTCGTATTGAAGGAGCTGAACGAGAGGCAATCCGTGAACAGGCAAGAATGGAAATTGCTCTGACTGAATTCCTGAATGAAGGTGGTTATACTGCGTTTGTGACCAGCTTTCAGGATCTGCATGGTTTAAAACAGTTGCCCGGGTTGGCGGCACAGCGTCTAATGGCAGCAGGTTATGGATTTGGCGGGGAAGGAGATTGGAAAACGGCAGCCTTGGTACGGATGATGAAAATGATGGCCGATAACAAAGGTACTTCTTTCATGGAAGATTACACGTATCATTTGCAAAAAGGTAACGAGATGGTACTGGGTTCACATATGCTGGAAATATGCCCGACACTAGCAGCAGACAGACCGAGAATTGAAGTGCACCCTCTATTTGTAGGCGGTAAGGGTGACCCCGCCCGTCTGATCTTTAATGGAGCAAGCGGCAAAGGGGTTAACGCAACCGTGGTGGACATGGGTGACCGTTTCCGTTTGATCGTTAATGAAGTGAATGCGGTACAGAATGAAAAACGCATGCCTCACCTTCCCGTAGCCAGCTTGCTCTGGAAACCCGAACCGTCATTGACTAAAGCGGCAGAGGCTTGGATTCTTGCAGGGGGCGCACATCACTTTGGATTCTCTTTCCATGTAACGAGCGAGCAGCTTAAAGATTGGGCGCGCATGGCAGGAATTGAATGCCTAGTTATCAACACTTCGACCACTTTGGATTCCTTGGAGAATGAAATCCGCTGGAATGATCTCTATTATAGATTGAATCACTAGTTAGTGTTGGACTTGAAAATCATTTGAACCGAACAAAGCCAATTATAAGCTAGGGTCTACCATTAGTTTACTAAAACTGTTGGTAGACTTTTTAACTACATAGTGGCGGATTTAGTTTTACCACTCATCACTTTAGCGATTTTTCCAGTAACGTTATTTCCGATTTTCCAACCTCAAGTTAAAATGTACCCATTGTAATCGTAAAAGAAGACAACGGGGAGGACATCTTAAAGTTTAAGAAAGTCGCCAATTTAAATAGTGAGATAGTGAATTTCTTTGGTGTTTTCGTAACCGAAAATTTATACGTCCTATTGATTTTATAGTGCTTACTAGGCTGTTACTTAACGGTGGTAGGTTAGGTCAAATCATCAGATTGTTTTTTGTTAAGAGAATCTCGCCCATGCTTTTCCCCGAATTGTTCTACACTTTTTAATATAGGAAGAAAATCTATTCCTTTTTCGGTTAATGAATATTCCACTCTGGGCGGAATCTCTGAGAAAACATGGCGCTCAATAAACCCATCTTTCTCTAATTCCCTTAGTTGTTTAGTTAAGGAGCCTTGTGAAATGTCAGTGAATATGGACTTAATCTCCCCAAAACGTCGCTTTTGTGTTGAGAGAAGCCAAAGAATCATAAGCTTCCATCTTCCTGAAAGTACATGTTGGGTATGAATTATTCCATATACAATTGAGTCTCCATTGATTAAATCAGAGTTGATACCATCCTTACAGATGCGGCCCATAGTATATCTTCCTTTCTCTCCATTAGTACTAAAAAAGTGACTAGGTCACATTTTTTTGCCTACTTCCAATGTCAAAGAGATCTGTTTATTATATGAGACATCCATTACTAACTCAATCACTATTTCGATGATATGAAGGGAGTCTTTTTATGAATAGAGTAACCAAATTACTGGGGATTAAATACCCCATTATATCGGCAGCTATGAGCTGGGTTACCTCGGCTACATTTGTTGCTGCAGTTTCAAACGCTGGAGGAATGGGAGTTCTTGGGCCAAATGCTGGTCAACACAACTCGGCGAAAAGTTTAGATGAATTTATAGAAGGTGTACGAAGTGAGATCAGGAAAGTAAGGGAGTTGACGGATAAACCGTTTGCAGTCAATTACATTTTACCCTTCGATGTTAATGGGACAAGTTTATTCACTAACGCGTTGTTTGATGTTTTAGTTGAAGAGAATGTAAAAATTGTTGTAGTTATTGGAACTATAATGCATCAAAACGAAATAGAGAAACTAAAAAAACACGATTTCACAGTAATTTATCGCCCAATTAACCCCACAGTTCAAAATTTGATTGAAGCTGAGACTGCAGGAGTAGACGCCCTCATTGTAACTGGGAATGAAGCAGGAGGTCATATTAGCCAGTATGAAATTAGTCTGTTCACACTTGTTCCTCAAGCTGCAGATTCTTTAAATATCCCCTTTATTGCAGCAGGAGGAATTATCGATGGCAGAGGAGTACAAGCTGTAATGAATCTAGGCGCAGAAGGAGTATACATGGGCACTCGTTTTGTAGCGACTCATGAGAATCCAGCAAGTGATGCGGCCAAGCAAGCAATTCTTCAAGTTACTAGTGACGAATTCCTTAGACTTGAAGGAGCTAATGAACGAACCGTTCCTACAATTGGAGGAAAGAGAGCGTTTCAACTCATTAAAGAAGGAAAACACGCTGAAGCTGGAACTTATATAAAAAATGGGTTTAAAACGGGATTACTTGACGGTAATCTGGAGGTTGGTACAATTTCCATCTCTCCATCGGCAGGAGGGATCAAAGAAATTAAAACTTGCAAACAGGTTATAGATGAGATTGTTAATGCTATTTCATAACGAAAAAAATCTTCTGAAACATCTAAAAACGAAGAATATCATTTCATAAACCAAAAGTGGTGACCATTTCCGGAATCCACTCGGGAAAAGGTCACCACTTTTATGAAGTTTTTTTGTCTTTATCTAGATAATTATTTAAGATATTAACTTTTAAGAGGATTTAGTTTCAATTTTCTTGGCAGCTGGAGAGAACAATCCAGCGATCAATACAGCAATTATTACTACAAGTAGGGCATAGAGCAGCCCTACTGATTCACCTAAAAGTCCAATGAAAGGGGGCCCAACCAAAAAAGCTAAATAACCTAACGTGGAAACGAAAGCAACTCTCTCTGTTGCACCATTGGGATTATCTCCAGCAGCGGACAAACCTACCGGAAATCCTAAAGATGCACCGATTCCCCATAAAAAAACTCCTGCTGCAGCAAAGTAGAAATTAATATCAAGTATCACAACAGCTAATCCCGATACGGCTATGATTGCAGCTGATACCATTATTGGAACTCGGCCAAAGCGGTCTAGTAAGAAGCCACCGGACATTCGGCCGATTAGCATAGCTAATAAAAAAACACCGTATACAATCGTACCTGTAACATGAGTCACCTGGTAAGCATCTACAAATAAAATGGGTAACCAATCATTTGCCGTACCTTCTGCCAAAGCCATTCCCATAACAATAATACCAATGTAAACTAGTCTTAACTCTTTGAAGATGCTAACCTTGGTTTGTGGAGAACTGACTGAATGATGATTAGTTATTAGGTCTACTTTTCCTGTAGCCGTCGGTAAATACTTTATACAAATAACTCCAAACAAGATAATCACAAAAGCAATGATTATAAAATGTATAAAGACAGGAATTTTTACCGATATGGCAAGTGAGCCTAAGCCTACTCCTAAGAGAGTACCTCCACTAAACGATGCGTGAAGAGCGGGAAGTAATGTTTTATTGGTACTTCGCTCAAGTGCTGCTCCTTCCACATTTTGAGCTACGTCTATAATTCCATAACCAAGCCCGAAAACAACAAGACCTGAGAAAACAAGCAGCTTTATAGCCAATAGAATACTAAAACCCGCTATAAGCAATCCTAAAGACAAAATGATAACGCTTAAGGCAATTGCTTTTCGTGCTCCTATATGACGGATCACCGAACTTGCAGATACAAGACCAACAATTGCGCCCGCCGCAATTCCAAAAATGATCCAGCCCATTATTGACGTAGATGCATGAAGAATATCTCTTACCTCAGGTGTTCTCGAAGTCCACGAAGAAAAAGCCATTCCCGACAGAGCAAAGAAAACAAACAAAGAAATTTTCCACTTGTTAATATTAAGAATTATTGTTTTATTATTATATTGTTCCACAAGAGTACCTCATCTTTAGTATTTTTTGATTCTGATATTCGTTACTGATATACCTTGACCTTGTTACTGCCTCCGTTTCATTCATAATTAGAATTATTGTTTCTCTAAACTCTTTTTATTAATTTATCTCTATTTTTCAATACATACTTGCAGTATAAAGTGAATTTGTAGTACAATATCGCCGAATTTCAGGAGGTGTTTGGATTGCAGGGGGCCATATTAACTAACGAACAATATAGGGAAGTTGCCACTCACGGTTCAATCAATTTCCCCATTCAATATTATCTAGACGATACGTTATATTTTCATAATCAAACCATTAACCGTCATTGGCATCCTGAGTTAGAGTTTGCTCTCATTCAAGAAGGGAAAGTTGATTACTGGATAGGTGGGAACAAACGAACACTTGAAGCAGGGGATGGGATTTTCGTCAATACTCGAGTCATTCATGGTTATGAAGCTATAGAAAGGGCGTTGGTTCCAAATATCGTTTTTTCTCCGGAATTCATATCAGGTGGAAATCATCTTGTCTTTCAGAAATTTGTGCAACCCATAATGTTTTCAACGATTTCAGGACTTTTCTTAAATAGAAAAGTGAAATGGCAAGACGAGATTCTTCATTCTTTAAACATAGTGTTTGAATTAATGAATTCTAAGAATATGACAAAAGAACTTGATCTTCAGGTATTAATGTCTTCCATATGGAAGACGCTGTACTTGCATCAAGAGTCTTATGAAAATTCATCACATTCTTCAAATTATTATATTCTTCAAACCCGACTGCAACTGATGTTAGATTTCATATATAAAAATTATGAAAGAAAAGTTCGCCTTACCGATATTGCAGATGCAGCGAAAGTAAGTAAAAGTGAGGCATTACGTTGTTTTAAACTAGGTGCTGACATCACCCCAGTTGAGTACTTAATACAGTATCGATTATCAAAAGCAAAAGAATTACTCTTAAATTCAGAAAAAAATGTTACCGAAATCGCCTCACAAACAGGCTTTGAAAACGTTGGATATTTTAGTCGAATGTTTAAAAAATATTATGGAGCGACACCAAGATTACTACGTAAAACAAGTCTACAAAAAACAGTAGATGTCTTACCTAGCAATCATCCACATAGGTAAATAAACTATGGTTCTGAGGTCAGCGGCTAATCAAAATACCAAACTTGTGCTTCGGATTCCAAAGTAAAAGGCTCTTAAATGTTTAACCGTAGATTCGAACAATCCGAAGAACTACAGAAGCGGTAAGCATAACGTGAGTATACAAACACCTGCTGAAAAATATCTGGTTTAGGAGATATCCGTTATGAAATAGTATTGCGCTACGACTGCTTCGGAGTTTTTTGCTGCGAATAATCAGGAAGTCAATCGAACATTTACCAATGAGATAACTTAAAAATCGTGAAAAGAGTTTCATTAAGCAGACATCAGCAGACACTTTAGAGTGTCTGCTGTATTTTTTCGTGAAGCTTAAAATAACGATATTATTGTTTCGATTTCTTTATATCTGCTTCCTTTCCTATAGTTTACTATTTAATTAACACACATATATATGACGGAAAAGGAGTAACTTTATAGGGGCTGCTTTTAGCCTATTTTGGACTTCTCTTTTTTTGCTCGAAGGGTATCCCTATCATTATTCGAGTCAGACTGTCTGTTTGGATTAGTTGGTGTGGTTGGAGCCTTGGGTGTGCCATGGATTGGATGCTTTATTGATCTGTTTATGCCATCGCAGGTCATCGGCATCATGACATTAATTCTCTTGCTTTTGTTTGCTTTATTTGTCTGGATCGTCAGTGTTCTCATTCTAATTTTGAGGATTATACTTGTGGAGTTGGGCGTTCAAGGCGCCCAAGTCATGAATCTAACTCGCATTTATTCGCTAGATAAAGGTGCTAAAAGTAGACTTAATACTGACTTCATGGTTAGCACATTTTTCGGCGGAACTTATGGATCAACGTTAAACAGTTATTTGTGGAGTATCGGTCAATGGACTTGCTAGATGCTGTGTAGTCCCAGCTTCAATTGTTGTATGGGGATTTTCATATCTTAAGAACCGGAAACTTGATTATAATATCTGATGAACTTCTTGAATCATTGTTCAATAAAACAATGAAGTAGGGAGTTTGATCAATGATATGTAAAGTAACTCGCTCTCATTTAGTATGAGGCACCAATTAAATATTTGAATTTTCCCTTGATAGCGCTTTTAAAATCGTATATAATGTGTTTACAATAAATATTAGGGTTGTTACTGCACAGCAGGCAAAGCCTAAACTAATCCGTGCTAAGTGATATTTAGTTCTGGATTGTTTAGGCTTTTTTGTTATTAAAAAAAACAAAGTGGGCGAGATTTTGAGAATAAAAAAAATATTTAACAATAATGTTGCTCTAGTTGAAGGACCCAATCGATCCGAGGTTATTGTTATTGGGAAAGGACTGGCATACCATAAAAATCCAGGTGAAGATATAGATCTGGCTAGAATTGAAAAAACTTTTGTAATGGAGACCAAAGAATTATCTGAACGGCTTTCAACATTATTAAGTGAAATTCCTCCAGAGCATCTGGAATTAACGGATCAGATTATTCGATACGCAGCGAGCGATCTGCAAACTTCCTTTAGCAACAATATTTATTTGGCTCTCACCGATCATATTAGTTATGCAATAACTCGCTCTGCACAGGGAATGAGCCTTAAAAATGCATTGCTTTGGGAGATACAAAAATTTTACCCGAAAGAGTATCAAACTGCTTTGCATGCTCTACAAATTATCGAAAACAAAACCGGGTTTACGCTGCCTATTGATGAAGCTGGTTTTATCGCCATGCATTTTGTGAATGGACAGCAGGACGGTCAGGAAATGGAACAGACCGTGCTCGTTACCCAAATGGTTCAGGGAATCCTTAATATAGTGACCCTTCACTACGGAATCGAATTGGATGAGAATTCGTTAAACTACAGTCGCTTTGTGACTCATTTGAGATATTTTTCGTATCGCACTATGCGTAATGAGACGATTCCGAGCGAAGATGATGAACTCTACAAACAAGTGGTTTCCAAATATCCCGAAGCTTTTGACTGTAGTGAGAAGGTTAGAACTTACTTACAGGAAGAGTATAAGATTGAAACGACCGAAGCTGAAATGGTTTATTTCATGCTCCATATCAGGCGCGTGACCAGCAGGAACTAATATTTACAATATAGATCAGGGTTGTTACCATTCGTTGGGCAAAGCCTGGATAAGTGATAAGTACATTTTATTGGTGTGCTTCCTCACCTATTCAGGTTTTTTTATTTTATATACACCCAGAATAAGTTAAAAGGAGCAATGTGATGAAGTACGAAAAATTAGCAAAGGACATTATGCAAAATATTGGTGGGGAGGAGAATGTATCCAATCTTGTCCATTGTGCAACTCGGTTAAGATTTAATCTTAAGGACAACCAATTGCCAGATAAAGAGAAGCTGAAAAGCCTGGAAGGTGTACTGACCGTTGTCGAAAGTGGCGGTCAATTTCAAGTGGTTATCGGAAATGACGTTTCACATGTATACCAAGAGATCAAGAAGACCAGCAACTTGGATCATGGGAATTCTGACTCCGCAGATGCGGAACTACCGAAAGAGAAGTTGATGTCCAGAATTTTTGCAGTAATTTCCGGGAGTTTGTCTCCACTGTTGCCTGCAATGGCCGGGGCCGGAATTCTTAAAGCCTTTTTAACTCTGTTCATTTCTTTTGGGTGGATATCTGCAGAAAGTGGAACTTATCTTATTTTGGCTGCAGCAGCGAATGCCGTCTTTTATTTCTTGCCTATATTCCTAGGTGTCACTGCATCCATCAAATTTGGTGCTAATCCTTACGTCGGTGGAGTGATCGGTGCATCGTTAATGGAACCAAACTTTACTGGGTTATTGGCCAATGGAGATACTTCATCCTTCTTGGGTATCCCTGTAGTTTTAATGGATTATTCCGCAACGGTCTTCCCGGTATTTGTTGCTATTTGGATTTTCTCTTACGTCGAAAAATGGTTTAAAAAAATCATTCACAAAGAGCTTCAGACGTTTTTGGTTCCATTGTTGTGTATGGTCATTATTGTGCCACTCACCGCGATGATTTTTGGTCCGTTTGGAGTGTACATCGGAAACGCTATCGCAGATGCCATTAATTATCTTATGGGTGTAAGTGGATTGTTAACAGGCGCTGTCATTGGTGGATTAATCTTTTTCCTTGTTGTTTTCGGTCTTCATTGGGGCATCATTCCGATCGTTCTAGCGAACCTAACGAATGGAACAGATCCCATTCTTGCAATGTGGGCAGCCTCCAACTTTGCCATGGCTGGTGTAGCACTTGCTGTCTTCCTTAAGTCTAAAAAAGAAAAGGCACTAAGATCCATTGCCGGTTCTTCTACGTTAAGTTTATTGCTAGCCGGTGTCTCTGAGCCAACGGTCTACGGAATATTGCTGCGTTACAAACGTACAATCCCGTATGTCATTATTGCCGGAGCTATTGGTGGGGCCATTAATGGTGCATTCCATACGTATGCTACAGCTTTTGTTTTCCAGAATGTTTTCTCCATTGGTGCATTTGAACCGGTTGGTTACTACTTAATTGGAATCGCCGTTTCGATGGCAATGGGCTTGATTCTGACGATTCTCTTTGGTTACCAAGACAAAAAAGAAGTTGCAGCGAATGAACAAGTCACGGTGAACACTACTGAAAATGAAAAAAACATGGATCAATCTGAAGTAAGTGCAAGTCCTGTTGAACCGATTTTGAAAAAGGAAGTACTTCTCAGCCCATTAACTGGAGAGGTAAAATCATTGACTGAAGTTCCCGATCCAGCATTTGCGGAAGGTGCTATGGGGAAAGGGATCGCTATTGTTCCGACCGTTGGGCAAGTACTGTCTCCAGTGAACGGCATCGTGGGCACCGTCCTCAAATCAGGACATGCCGTGATTCTAATGTCCGAGAATGGGGGGGAAATATTGATTCATGTAGGCATCAACACCGTTCAATTAAAAGGTCAACATTTCACGCCACGAGTGAAGGCAGGAGATCAGGTCAAACAGGGAGATCTATTGATTGATTTTGATTTGGAGAAAATAAAGGAAGCGGGCTACAACCCGATCACCCCTATTATTATTTCGAATACTGCCGACTACCTGGACGTTATTGAAACAACAAATTCTTCGGTTACAGCACAAGATAAATTGCTAACGCTTGTTGTCTAACAAGAAGAGAGGAGGAAATACTTTGAAAACTGTACCATACACATTTCCTGAAAACTTTTTGTGGGGCGGCGCAGTAGCCGCCAATCAGGTCGAAGGGGCTTATTTGGAAGATGGAAAAGGATTGTCCACGGCAGATGTATTGCCGCATGGGATTACAGGTCCAATCTTGGAAGTGCCCGAAGGCAAATATCCTTCTCATGAAGCCATAGACTTCTATCACCGTTACCAAGAAGACATTGCACTGTTCGCAGAGATGGGTTTCCGCTGCTTTCGTACATCCATTGCGTGGTCAAGGATTTTTCCGGAGGGAGATGAGGCGCTTCCTAACGAAGAAGGACTTCAATTCTATGAGCGGTTAATCGACGAGTTGCTGAAATACAACATAGAACCTGTCATTACCATCTCTCATTATGAAATGCCATTAGGACTATCTAAGAAATATGGTGGCTGGAGAAGTCGGAAGATCATTAGATTTTATGAACGTTATGCAAAAGTTCTGTTCGAAAGATTCAAGGGAAAAGTCAAGTATTGGATGACGTTTAATGAAATAAACATACTTGCTCACTATCCTTTTACAGGCGGTGGAATCATCGCACGTGAAGGAGAAAATAAGAAACAGCTTCAATATCAAGCTGCACATCATCAGTTCATTGCGAGTGCTCTTGCTGTTAAAGCATGCCATGAAGTTATGCCAGAGGCTCAGATTGGATGTATGTTAGCCTATATTCCTGCATATCCGTTAACGAGTGCCCCTGAAGATGTTTTTGCTGCGCTACAAGGAGAGCGGGAAATCCTGATGTTCGGAGATGTACAAGCTAGAGGGGGATACCCTTCATATGCTGCACAATTTTTCAAAGAGAATGACGTGGTGCTTGAAACAGAAGCCGGGGATGATGATATTTTAAAGAGTTATCCTGTGGATTACATTGGTTTCAGTTACTATATGAGCCGTGCAGTTAGCGCAAATCCGGATGGGAAAGAAACGACGGCCGGCAATCTATTCGGTGGAGTGAAAAATCCATATTTACCTTCATCGGAATGGGGTTGGCAAATTGATCCGCTTGGTTTAAGAATTGCTCTAAATCTATTGTATGATCGCTACCGGAAACCGTTGTTTATCGTGGAAAATGGTCTGGGAGCAATAGATAAGGTAGAAGCAAACGATGTTATTAATGATGATTATCGGATTGACTATCTGCGCGAGCATCTCTTGCAAGTTTCCAAAGCAATTCAAGACGGTGTTGATCTGATGGGATATACTAGCTGGGGGCCTATTGACCTGATTAGCGCATCTACGGGAGAAATGAAAAAACGGTACGGATATATCTACGTTGATAAAGATAATGCTGGCCAAGGAACTCTAAGAAGAATAAGAAAGAAGAGCTTTAACTGGTATAAGAAAGTTATTGAATCAAACGGTTCAGACTTAGACTAGAAGAACCAAGATATACTATAACTGTTGAGAAGAATCTTATTATCAACCTCTTGGATCTCTTTCCAGGAGGTTTTTTTCGAAAATTTTATGGGGCTATGTTAAGTAAAACAAAGGATAACAACCTAAACCTGAATTTGCCGATAAAGATCTTCTTTACACAAAGCAAAATAGCGGGCTGGCTGGTTCGGAGGCTTCTTCGTGTCGAGAAAGTCCGACTTGAAGCAAAAGTCAAAGTCAATGATTATGCTCATAAATGGGCTGGCGGAGAGGAAGATGCTAAAGTCATTTTCGGCCAGTTGAGAAAAGCCGGGTTGGACTACATTCATGTAACCGAATATAAGGCTTGGGAACCTGCGTTTGAGAAGGAAGAACCTTCACTGGTGGAACTTGCAAAGAAATACGCAAGAACGATAATTATTGCTAATGGTCAACTTGAGAGCCCTTCAAAGGCATCCAAAATTATCGGACATGATAAGGCGGATCTCGTAACATTAGGCAAAGGAGCTTTGGCTAATCATGATTGGGTTGAAAGAATCAAACAAGGAAAGTCGATAGCCGAGCTGGATAAGGACAAAATATTAAGACCTTATGCAACGGTTAAAGATTATGAGATCCTTGCTAACTGGTAACCCACATTGTTTTTAGGCAACATTCTTTTATTGGAAGGGACAAACTCAAGTGACAACTGTAAATGTGGACAGACTGACTTCCCTATTAAGAATGTATACTCAGGCCATATCAGAGTGAGCGACTATTAAAATTAAGCAAAGAAAATCCGACTACCATCGGATTTTCTTTGCTTAACAGGAGATACACTACCTTTTAGGATAGGGTATCGAAGAGCAATGACTTCTTTTGTTGAAGGTTTTGTCCAGTCTGACTAAAGAACCCACTCTACCCAGTCTTCCCAGATGTAACTTTAGAGCAGCTCCAATCAAAATGTAGATTGGGGCTTTAACTAGTCTTAAGTATTTTATATTCTCTGAACAGAAATAATTTATTTGGGAACATGAGTGATTTATGAAATCCAAATAGAAAATAATAATCCATTGATCTGTTTAGCATTGCCGAGTGCATTTTTATAAAATTTCGAATAAACAATGCATCTTCCAAGTTAGGGTAAAAGTTGAAAGATGCTCATCCATGATGTAGAATTCAGTCGAAATGATAAAGGAGTTCGAATGGGAAGTAGGGAATATTTACTATTATAGAATCAATGAATAGCTACGAAGAAAAGAGTGATAAAGTGGCAAAGAAAAATAATCCCTTTGATGAGAAAAGCTCAAAGCAGCTTACCGATATACTAAAGGATTTATTTGGGGACAGCGATCTGCTTCTTATGTTGAATAGAGAATACAAACCGCTCCCGTTGAAGAAAAAGGGCGATATTGAGTATGATATCAGGTGGCACACGACTGATCTCGAAAAGTATGGACATAAGATCATTCATGTAGCCCAGAACCAATTTGGGGAGAGTGTCATGATTTACCGCTTAATGTATGGTGACGGGATGGATGATGTAAACATTCATCTTAGGGTGAAGGTCATTTCCAAAGATGGGGTAAAAGTACCTGATTCGAACGTCCACGTACATGTTGAGAACAAACATATGGATATTGCAGATATAAAGATTGAAGGAGAGCGGGTTAATAGGGGTTACGGGTCAATCATGATGGAAGGGCTAATAAAAATAGTCCATGAGATGCAAAACAAAGTTATTACCGGATGGATTTCCTCAGTAGACTGAGATCACATCGACAGGTCGGAACATTTCTACAGAAAGCATGGTTTCGACTGTCAACTCGATCATCATAATAAGCGAGGTACCATAGTTTGGGTTAACCGAGAACTTGGATTTACTCAATATTGACAATGGTGATTTATCAGCCTGATAACAGACGAATGAAATCAAAAATTATTGTTCAGAGTAAAATGTCGAGGTACAAGAATATATTCCCATTGAAGCCGCTAATTTTAAAGGAGAGGGTTATAGCATTCAAGTTAATGAATGCTATAACCCTCTCGAAAGAAACCGGTGAAAGTGAATTATCTTTAATGTTTCGAAACATTAATTTGAGTTTCACTTAACACTGGGGCGTTCGACAGGTTTGTCAAGGGAATGTTTAAATTAATATAGACTGACTATAACTTAATGGAGGCATTCAAATGCATATATCTAGGTTGAGTATCTCAGGGTATAAGAATACTAAAGAGAAATCTGAAATCAAACTTAACAAAGGACTTAATGTACTTGTTGGGGAAAACGGCTCAGGCAAAACCACTATTATTAATGCATTGAGACTTGCTTTACGAGAAAATGAATTCTCATATATGAATATAGATGAGGATGACTTTTATCGTTCTTTTGATAATAAATACTCCGCTCCTGAAATTAGAATCGATCTTTTATTTGAGTCTCTTAATTCAGATGAACAAGTAACTTTTCTATCATGGTGTGATGCAGATTTTAAAGCACAGTTGCATCTAGAGATTAACGCGAATCCTAATCGAAAAGGCTACTACAAGAAAGAAATATGGGGTGGTGCTGCCAAATCTAGCATTTTTGAAGAAGAAACATTTGAATGCATTGATTGCATATATCTACCGCCTCTTAGAGATGCAGAGGAAAAACTCGTTAATGGTAAGAGATCCCGATTGGCACAACTTTTAAAAAAGCAATATGGTAACAATAAAGATACACTCGTGCAGAGCGTAAGCGAATTTAATAAACAAATTACAAATAATTCTGAAAATAAATACAATGAGATTGAATCAGCAAAGAAAAAAATAAATACAAAACTTGAGGAAACACTAGGACAACGGTTAGGTCAGAGTATCAATCTGCAATTCGCAGAAACGACTTTTAATAAGATAGTAGAAAGTATCAAAATGGTCTTTTTCCCTGGCATCCAGCAGAATGATCCAGATAAGTACAGAGATATTGCTACAAATAGTTTGGGATATAATAATCTGTTGTACATAGCTACTGTTTTTGCTGAACTCGAATTATTAAAAGATAACAATATGATGACCGTGTTGTTAATTGAAGAACCAGAAGCACACCTTCATCCTCAACTTCAGGTGAAATTCATAAAATATTTAGAAGAGATAACACGTAAACTTGAACACGCACAAGTTGTTATTACAACCCATTCACCAGTGCTTGCTTCTTCAATAAATACGGACAATTTAATTCATATTACTCAAAAGGAAGAAAAAATTATTGCGACCTCATTGAAAGAAATCAATTTGGGTGAAAGTAAAAACTATATTAACCGGTGGCTTGATGTTACAAAGTCTACGTTGCTTTTTTCTAAAGGAATCATTTTGGTGGAAGGTATAAGTGAAGCAATGCTAATTCCCTCTTTAGCAAAGATAGTATTGGCAAGACATAATAAAGACTTGACTGGGACAACGAGAATGTTGCCCAACTCTTTGGAAGAAGCAGGTGTATCTATAATCAACATCAATGGTATCAACTTTAAACATTTCATGAAGCTCTTTGTAAATTTCGACAGTTCCACAAATTCGAATCAATTACCAATCTACTGCTCTGGAATTACAGATAATGATCCTCCTAAAACCAAAGAAAATATTTATGATAAAAATGGTGTATTAAAGTTAGATGAAGACCAAGAACCGTTATTCACACTCGTAGACATTTTTCCTTTACCTGGAGAAGAACCTTTAGGTGCAAATAGCGCATTACTACTAATTGAGGAAGTTAATAACAGCATTTGGGGAAGATTGTTTCACTCACCTTTAAAGACGTTTGAATATGACTTAGCTATTGAAAAAAACACTAGTCAGATGGCTGAAGTGCTTTTTAATTTATGGCCAAAACCCGGAAAAGTAAAAACGCGTTGCGAAAAAATTTCATTGAAAAACAATCTGTACGATGAAAACGATCAATTATTAGCAGAGGATGCTAAATACATTTTTAAGCATATAGATGTTGAAGAGGTTGGGAAAGGCGTTTACGCACAGAAATTGACAGATTACTTAGAGTTACAAATAAATAAAGAATGGGACCGTGTTGATGATACCAAATCCAATATCAAAAGCGTTTATTCAAATATAGGTGATGTAATAAAAGTTCCAAGTTACATAGAAAAGGCTATTCTCTGGTCATGTGGCGGTGAATAAATAAATGGATAATAAATATAGGATGGAACAAGAAGTAATAAGAACTTTATGTGGAAATAAACATGAAATTAATGATGCATATATTTCACTTATTGAAACTAAAGTAAAGGAGAAAACTGAACAGCAGTTAGAATATGTTCTTTCTCCTTTAACTGAAAACATTTATTTGGAAGCTTGTGCTGGCAGCGGAAAGACCGAAGTTGTTGGCATGAAAACTGCTTATGAAATAAGTAAATGGGACTATAGGAACCAAGGAATTGCGGTGCTCACCTTTACTAATGAAGCTATGGACACTATAAAAAAACGAGTGGGAATGTTTTCTGATCTAACTTCCTTATATCCTCACCATATTGGAACTTTATCGGGATTTATACATGGGTTTATTGCACAACGTTTTGGATACAAATATTCGAAACATAAAAATAGATCTGGTGATACTTCATATACGTTAATAGATAAAAATATGGAGATATTTGATAATCACTGGTTAAAAAAATATGAGCTTCCTTATACAAATCGTAATACAACTCATCAGTATTCTTATGCTAACCAAATTTACTATGATCATGAAAACAAAGATATAATTATTTATAATTCTGAAAGTAACAAGTTCACATTGAAAGAATATTATGAGTCTGCCGAATTCCAAAAGTTTATTCGAAATTATAGAGAAAAAACTGGCAATAATCAAGCCTTAGGAATCAAATATATACGAGATGAGATAATCAAAGTAAAACAAAATTTTTTAAAAGATGGTTTCGCGAACTTTGAGGACATCAACAATATGGCGTTCAACGTCTTAACAAAAAATCCCAAGATTGCAAAACTAATAGCAACACGATTTCCTTACATTTTTATAGATGAATGTCAGGACTTATCATTGGTTGAAATAAAAATTCTCAATCAATTAAAGGCAAGTGGTGTCATTCTACATTTTATTGGAGATCTAAATCAATCAATTTACGAATTCAAAAATGCGAATCCTAACACCACTAAGCAATTTTTGTCTGACTTCAAAAAGTATTTCCTGACAGATAACTTTAGAAGCTGCAATTCAATAGTACAAACATCGAACCAATTGTTAGGCATCACATTATCTATCCGTGGTCATGAAATAGATAAGTTAGGGGAGAGAAGTGTCTGCTACTTGGAATACACTGATCGATCTTTAATAATCAATCAATATCTTGAGTTTCTAAAAAATGTAGATATTCCTTTTGAAAAATCAGCTATTTTGGTAAGACAACTGACAATGAAACAAGATTTAGAAAACGATTCTCGAATGAGTAAACATCCAATTTTGGATTCTTTACAACTTTGGATTCAAAATACACCAAGTTCAAGACTAATTGCTCTTGAACTTGCAAGCAAGCATATACAAAAATGGTTTGGTGGTGCTAGAGCAAAACACAGTTTTTATTGTCCAAATTCAATCGATTCTGTTTTTAGATGGAGAATTTTTATTAAAGACTTTCTAGAAGGTTGCTTAGCATATGATGATTTAACGAAATTTGACAATGTTGAGTATACTACTTGGTATAAAAATTTCAATAAAAATTCCTATAAGATACTAGATAAAGCTTATCAAAAGTTAAAAAAATATGATAAAGAAAACAGAGATTTCAGCACACTACCTAAATTAAATGCTCCCCGAGGTACTGCTAAAAGCAAAATTTTGAAATATAACAAAAAGGATAATTTAAATTTGATATCAATAAATACGATCCACTCGGCTAAAGGTAAAGATTTTGAAAGTGTTATGGTAGTCTCAAGCAGTCATAATTCAGGAAGTGGACATTGGAAAAAGTGGATTGATAAAGAGCTTGAAGCTGGAAGGATAGGTTATGTTGCTAACACCAGAGCAAAATTTTCTTTAGTGTGGGCTGTTCCAGTGATGAAGGATGAAGAAAGAGATAGGCTTGAATCTTATGGATTCGTTAATGCTAATAATTTTTCTTGAATACTTTAATTTTAAGTTATACCCGCACGATTGTGAAATAGTTTTCGTTTGGAAGTATTGGCATGATGCTCCTCAAAACTTATCTTATCAAGGACGTGAAGATGATATTGCTTGTTATCGTTCGACAGCGGATATTGAAAATGTAATTGATCTTAAGATGTCTGCTGTACAGCGTGGAGAAATGGGCGTTGCACAGTTCATCATATCGCGTGGAGAGCAGAGGATGATGAGGATCAAATCAATTGGCAGCAATATGTGCATAACAACGGATATGGAGTGACCTTTGTACAGGATCGTAATTACTTTAATGCAATCTACTTCAGAGAGCATGGTGAAATCTTGTTCGAGAATGCTACAGATCCTCCAGGTTTCGCTCATGATGAAACTCCACAATGGGCTCTCATTTAATGTTACCACCACAGTATGAGACTCACAAAGCCAAACTTGAACAAGGATTACTTCCCTTTGCGGTAAGAGAGTTGAATTAATTCCAGTTCAGAAGAGAAAGTTTGTAGTGCACATCATGGAACGGCACAATTGTACAAATTCACTTTGTGGACGATATATTTCATCATAAAACTGGTTAGTCAGGAGAATGATTATAATGAAGAAATATGAGAAAACAAAAGAAAGGATCCAAAGCAAGTTTTCTCCCCTCATTCAAACCGCCGGGCAGATCATTGGGGTGGATCTCTGAAAATAGAATGAACTTGCCACGGGCAGTTGTCGATTCTGTCCTTGATAATGTGAAGCAACATTCCAGTAAACCATTTGTTGTCGGTTATCGCATTTCTCCAGAAGAACCGGTTATTACGTTAGAGGATACGTTCCAGTTGGTTGATCAATTGGCTGAAAAAAATCTGGACTATACCCATCCTCTGAATGAAATTTGGCGAGAATCCATTTGTAATGAGCATGAGACCCAACCTGTTCTTGAGCGTCTTCAATAGCGAATTGACCATAAGATGCCTTTGATCGGTGTCGGTTCCATCAAGAAGGCAGATCAGGTTGTTGAGGCGATAGACAAAGGAATTCGGCTTGTAGCAGTTGGGCGCGCACTGATTCTTGACCCGGGTGGATATAATGCATTTAAACCATTGTTTTCTTCTCCCAAATGGGTAAACCGACCTTTGAAGTTGAAGGGTCGGTATTTTTTGTTTAATTTGACATTCAATTATTATGGCAGAGTGTCATTTGCATATGAATTGTGTTATCCTTTGGGTAAATTGTCACTCTTCATATCCGAGGTCAGGACGAAGTTTCGATTGAAGAGTTTGCTACTTTAAATGAAGAAAATCAAGAACTGACCACCACATTAAATTATCTCTATGGGGGATTAAAATGAGTAAAACGAATGAAGAGTTTATTAAACAACAGCAAGTTGGTGACCTCCCGAAAGTGAAACTCATGGCTCCTTCGTTAGATGGTGGTCCTGATCGCGAAGTAACTGTTGTTTACCAGCGAAAGGCAAACTATGGTACGCCATCATTCCTCAAAGATAAATGAACGATTTGTAATGAAAAGCCAGCATTTAAATGCTGGCTTTATTCGATATATGTGATACTGGAAGTATTACGTCATGTTGATGTTTTCCTCAATCAATCCCATTTTGAAATAGAAAGTTTCTCAACAAAATAATTCTAATAACGTTCAAGCAAGTGTGGAACACAAAATTTCAGAACTCATTTAGCTTTATAAAATAATGCTAGGTGAAAGGCAACAACAATTGCTTAGTTGAATTGAATTCTACAAGTTTAAATGAATAATTTAGTACGCTTAAAAACCTTGGATTGGATGTTTTGCTTAATAATTGGGGTTATCAGGCAGTACTCCATAGCAGAAATATCTTCATACAGTTGGCATATTAAACCATATGAAATGAGAAAAATTACGAGGAATATAGATAAAGATAGACACATTTATCCATATATTGAGACCAATTCCGATACTCACTACTCTTTACTTTGAATAAAATATATAAAAGTAGTCAATACCACTCACTAATTGCTGAGGCAAAGGAGAATAGATTAGTGAGCATAGAAAAAATCATTCATTTTGTTCAATCATCAAACTATGAGCAAATGCACAGTTCAGGTGCAAAAGTACAATTTCTGAGACAAGCCATAGGTGAATATCAATCATCCCTTGGACTTCAGAGACTTGAGTGGACAGAACAAAATGTGGTTGGCAAATTTATTGCAACTAAAGAGTACGATCTGAAAAATCAGCAATTGTTTGATTTATTTGATAATCATGGTGTTCTATCTAAGGTGGTCCGAATTAAATTAAACAACCTAAATGAGTCAGAGAAATTATCACTTCAAGAATTCTATACAGCTAGCAACCAATACTTAAGATTTTCTCCGATTAGAGCTAATAGTGGCCACAGAGAAGAGGAACTCTGTGCGTATAGAAAGAACATCACAAAAAACAACATATACTGGCTTTTAGATCAATGGAAACATTATAAAAGGATTTACTCTAGCTTTGTTGAACAGTGGGAATCCATACGTAATCTGGTATTTAAGGAGATGCTACGAAAGAGCCAGCACAAAGTAACCTTACCTATAGGGAGGCTAAGTGTAGTAATTCCAAATCCATACATTGATTCTGATGCTGCATATAGGTTAGGAGGGAAAAATCTGATACAACGGATTGGAAAGATTGATATGGAGCAAGTAAAATTATATGCAGCTAGAAGATACTTCTCATTATCACAAGTGTATGAGCTTCTAAATGTTCAGAACATCCAAACGAAATATTTGCTTTTAACATTAACGAGTGAGCGTAATATGATGGAGGGATTAGTACAGCAGAATAATAGATACTCTTGGATTAACATACAAAGTGAAGCAGCCTGGAAGGAATAAATGAAACACAAAAAAGCCGATGTCAGATACATCGGTTTTTTTGCGTTAACTATCGAAAAATTCAGATAAGAGCAGGTTAACCTTTTTTAAATCGGAAGATTTCATAGGCCAAAGCTTCTCATTAATTTCGTTTAGCAATTTCTCTTTATCATTTTTGCCAGTCTTAACATACTTGCTGTAAAAAAAGAGTTCATGGACATTGACTTGAAGAGCATCCGCAATTTTCTGAAGATTTAACAAGGTAATATTTTTCTCAGCACGTTCGACGCCCCCGATGTAGGAGAAGTGAAAACCAGCCATTTCGCCTAATTCTTCCTGTGAATATCCTTGTTTCTTTCTTAATTCGCGGACACGTTGTCCTACTAATCTTAAAACAGGTTCGTTCATTGCCACACCTCTAATTCAGTCTAAACAATGGGAAACCTCCGATACATTAATGTATATAGATTATTTAATTAAAATGATAAGTTTATATATCAATTTGTCTGGGCATAAATGATAAAGGAGGTGTAGAGGATGACAAATCACTTAAAAGCAGATGTTGGAATTGCTACCATAACAGCTCAAGGAATTTTGTTTAACGGAAGATTATATACCAATCGGGAAGTGATCAAGAAAAGGTGGTTTGACATGGCTAGAAATCAAGGAGAGTGGAAGATTCCTGTTGTTCATATTGATAACTATCAAGAAGCAATTCTAATTATTTCAGTAAAATATCAAGAGGTGAGTGTCGCTACTTTGGTAAGCCTAGAAAAGAGAAATTTAAATTATGTGGAGGAATACCACCATCGATTGAAACAACTCAAGCAGCTTAGGAAGAACATTACAAAACAAATCAAATAACCTAGAAATAAAAAATGCCTTGCTTTAATGCTAACAAGGCTTAGGGTAATTATTGTTCATTCAAGTAGGCTCGACAAAATGAAGTATTTCTCGAGAGATTCAATATTCCGTTGAGCCAGCTGTTGTTTCATATTACGTATGTTATTTCTTTCTGCATATTGAAATCCAAAAGAATGTGTAAGCTGGCGAACAGTAACTTCTGAAGCTCCAAATTTTGAAGCATATTTTTTAACCATAACTTGAATTGTACGCTTTGAAATTCGTTTGCCATACAATTCTCCGTTAGGTTTAGCTAAAAATAAGGCTGGTTCTTCAGGTTTAGGAGCATAAGTGTCAATTCTATCTCTTAAATATTTATGCAAATAGGTTTTGGCACTTTCTCCAAACAAAATGCGATGTTTTGTTCTTATTTGGGAGTGTTGCCTAGTCACGATAATATAGCCATTCTGTAAGCAGATATCATTGAGATCCAAATTGACAAGATCGCTTACTAATATTCCAGATTCCAATAACAAGGTGATCATACTAACATCGCGATCACGGTTTTGATTGTGAAACCATTGTGCTTGAGAATTGTTCATCTTTGTTACGTCTTCCTGAACAAACTTAATGAATGCGGGGATTTCGTTGGCACGTAAAATTTTTTTCTGCAACTGATGTGCAACTTCACTATGATTCCTAGGTCTACTCATGGTAAATGAAGCAAAAACATTACGTCTCAGAATAGGGTAGCCGTCGTTCCCAAATTCTTGATGTAGAAACCCAAACAGCGACCTTAACGAGTGCATCTTTCGCAGCATCGATGAATATTGTAAGTTCCTAGACGATGTTAAGTAATTCATATACTGTTGAACATGATCTGGGCTTATATCATTTAAAAATTGTAATGTCAGTACACTTATATCAACATCTGGCCATAGTTTTGGCGATGCCCAATTAAAGAATATACCAAAATCTCTTACATATTCTAAAGCAGAAGAAGGGGACAGGCCATTGTCTATTTTAGTTTTAATGAAACTCTGTACTGAAGGAGGTACTTTATCTAATCGGATTAATAATTTTTCTAGGTCTTTACATTCCTGAACTTTCATAGTTATCACACCTTTGGTATCGTTTTTACAGCTTTTGTTCCCAATATACTTATATTTTATACATTCCTAAGGTTACTTTCTTTGTTAGAATCGTTTTGAAGCTGTCCATTAAAAAGTGTTTCAAGTGGTATGTTCAAAACTCCTAGAAGTAAATAGAGGTTGTAAGCACTAATTACACGCCCACCCCTTTCAATGTTAGCTAAAGAAGATCGAGCAAGATGAAATTCTTGGCAAAGCTCCTCTTGTGTTTGGTTTCTCATCTTACGAAGTTCTCGTAGACGTCCCCCGAGCCATTTATAGAACTCTTTTTCAGACATCCAAAACTCCTCCTCCATCTACTAGTCTATTACTTCCTAGTATGTTCATAGAGAAACAGCACTTATACATAGGCAAGTATAAAAAGTTGGTTTTTTGTTCATACATTAGAACAAGAATGAAGGGATGATCATGTTGAACAAAAATGAATTCATGAAGTACGAGCCAATCAAGGTTCCGCGAGGTAAAAAATACGGAAGCAATTATTGGATTCCACGTGGAAATAAAGTGGGGAAACGTACTCTTGAGCTTTATAGTGATCTAGAGTTTGAGCACTGGCTCACCGTAGAAACAAACTCAGATGTAATTACATATTGTGAGCAGCCTTTAGAGGTAACATATCTACGAAATGAAAGAATTCACAAATCAATCTTTGATATGTGGATTCTAAATCGAGATTATTCGGAAACGTTTGTCGAAGTTAAATATGAAAGAGAACTTACTTCAACAGAACCGAAGTATGATCGAACTAAACGTCAGATTGAGGCCCAACAAGAGTGGTGTAGAAAGAATAATGTGACCTATGAGGTTCGCACAGAAAAAACAATTAGAAAGGGGAGACATTCCATTGAGAATAGGATTGCTATTACATCAGCAGTACTCAACAGTAAAAAGCCAATATGTACGTTAGAGGTACTAGACTGTATCTCCTTAGACCGAAAAAAAATTTCAGATATATTTCAAGGTTTATCACATTATCCTGAAGATCAGATAAACCTAGCAATTAAATGGTTGTACTATGAAGGGCATGTGTGTGCAAATATTGAAGATCAAATCTTTGGAAGAAATTTGGAGGTGTATAAATGTGAGCAGAGAGCGGGTATATGAACAAATCGGCTTAGCAACTGAGCAAACGAACTTAGAACTATGGCCATCGGTGGATGAAACTTCCCTAACTGAAATAGAACGTTTTATCTATAATAACCGTAAAAAGGCTGTGACAATGTATTTTCAGCGAGTTAGCTTAGAAGAAATCAAGCAAGAAACGGGAATAGTACGTCAAAACGTTAGAAGATTCGTCAAACGATGTATGCAATATGATCAGATGGGTATTGTTTGGGGGTTTAGAGCTCTAATTCCCCAGAAAAATGTAAAAGAATATCAATTGAATGTCTTCAATAAGAAACAAAACAAAATGCGGAGGACTGGTGAATTTAATCGTTTCCTTGAAAGATACCCTGATCTTAAAGAACTCATAGAGGATCTATTCCGTGGAAGAAAGGGACGTTCCATAGAGCCAGTCATGAAAGTAAAGTACATTCACAAACGTTTCGTTGAAGAATGTCGTAAGAAAGGAATTACACAAGCTGATTACCCTTTGAATACGGAGTGGATGGGATACAAAGCAGTACAGCGTTATGTTAGACGTATTAGTTATGAGGATTTCACGAGATCTGCAGAACGATTTGGCAACGACGCTCTACAAAAAGCGAGACACGTTGGAGAAGGGCAACAGAATCAACTCTCAAACTTATTTCCATTTCAAAAAGTCCAATTTGATGCCCATAGAATTGATGGTTATTTTGTGGTTGAAATGCACACTCCTGAAGGGGATATCGTAACAAAAGTATTAGAACGTTTCTGGGTTCTAACGATCATTGATGTAGCAACAAGGAGTATTTTGGGATACCATATCAGTTTAAGTCATGAATATAGTGCAAGTGATTTTATGCAATGTGCTCGAAATGCTGTTAAACCACATAAACGACTAGAACTTACGATTCCAGGGTTGTCTTATCATCCAATAGGGGGATTTCCCTCAGAGAAGTTTCCAGAAATAGCATGGGCTGTGTGGGATGTTATTTGTTTAGATAATGCTAAATCTCATTATGCTCGAATGGTAAAAGATCGCCTTGAGAATTTAATTGGTTGTTTTATGAATTTTGGACCGGTAGCTCTCCCTATGAGAAGGGGGATTATAGAACGTTTTTTCAAAACATTAGAGGAAAATGGATTTCATCGTTTGCCAAACACTACAGGAAGTGGACCAAAGGATCCGAGAAGAAAAGATCCTGAAAAACAAGCTATTCAACTGAACATTACATATGAGCACTTAAAACAGCTCATTGATGTATTAATCTCAAATTACAATGGGACACCTCACGGTGGAATATACCATCAGACTCCTTTAGAACTCCTTGAGAAAAGATTGAATGTTTCTGGGCTAACGCCACGAATTTTAGAGGAAGATAAACGATCGGAGATACTCTTTATGCAAACGATACAAAAACGAACTATCAGAGGGTCACTGGGATCAGGTAAGAAACCGTATATTCAATATGAAGGGGTGCCTTATCGAAGTGATAAACTTGCAAATTCAGCATTTTTGATAAACACGGAGGTTACCCTTCATGTGAATGTTGATGATTTAAGGACTCTAAAAGCATTTCTACCGGATGGAAGTGAGTTCGGATATTTGACAGCAAGTGGGAGGTGGTCTTTAACTCCACACTCATTACAAACAAGAAAAGCGATCAATTCCTTAGTAAAAGAAGGTTTGATTCATTTAACAACGTGGGATGATCCTATCTATATTTATACTCAATATATTATGAATCAAAAAAAATCAAAAAAGATGGTAAATAAACATGTCAAACTAATGGAAGAGAGTACGTACAAACCGGATAATTCACCAAGTGATCGAAAACAAGCTTTGGAAGAAGCTTTAGTCCAGCATGAAATGCTGGATAAAGTACGCGAAGAACAAATGAATAGAGAAAAGCTAGATGAAATGGGCAATTACGATCGTTTAGCAAAACAATTTAAAACTAAAATGTATTAATTAAGGAGAGATCAGTAATGAGTAAACAAGTTGTACCTGTAGGAACACACCCCATTGAAGTGGGACACTACAAGCTCCCAACTAAAGAAGTGCTTCGATTAATGGAAAACATTAAAAAAATTGTAATGAATCGATTACCTGGAATGATTGTATACGGGCGCCCCCGTTTAGGAAAAACAACAGCATTGAAGTTTGCAATAGAGAACTTACCAAATTATCTTCAATCACCAATCCCTATATTTATTGCTAACAGTAATTCATACAGGGTTCCTAGCGAAGAGAAGTTTTATTCTGATCTCCTGTATGATTTCAACTTTCCGTTTATAGCACGAAGAAAACCGGGTGAAATGAGAAATCAAATCGTTAATTTGCTAAAAGAGAAGGCGGAGACATCTGGCACAAGGAGGGTCATCGTCATTATGGATGAAGGACAAAATTTAACCGAAGCTCACTATCATTGGCTAATAGACATATACAATCAACTTGATCGTGCAAGGATCAGTATGTCAGTGATCTGTGTAGGGCAAGAAGAGTTACTGACTAGGAGGACTTTTTTTCTTGGACAAAGAAAGTCACAAATTATCGGGCGATTTATGACACATGAGCACCGTTTCTTCGGTATCACTTCACTAGGAGACATCAAAAGTATTCTTCGCTGCTACGATTCATCTGAAATTTCGGAATACCCGGAAAACAGTAATTGTAGCTTTACCCAATACTTTTTTCCGGAAGCATATGCTAATGGGCAGCGTCTAGAGAAAGATGCTGATATTATTTATCGACAATTTATGGACCTTCGCAAGCAACATGGTGTAACATCAAAGCTTGAAATTCCTATGGAGTATTTTACTTATGCCGTGGAAAACGCTCTGAAAATTTACGGAGCACACGGGGATAAGTTTGAATGGATTACTTCACAACAATGGTTGGAGGCCATTAAAATAACGGGTTATATCGAATCTGAAATCTATATGGCTTTAGCACTTAAGGAAGGTACAAAATGAATATCGTGTGGAGAAAGGATTGGATTTATGAATACGAATCACCTTGGTCAATATTTGAAAAAGTATCTTTAGCTAATCTCGTAGGTCGAAACGAGATATTACATGTATTTGGCACGCCTCAAGTTAAAGGTATGAAACAACATATTGGTGACGTTCACAGAGAACTTATGTGCTTGACTGGGTTTAATTTAGATCTACTAGATGAAATACTTGGTTTTAATTTAAAGGAGCACAATCAGAAAATTATTCAGTCGTTGATCTCACCATTTCATGCTTATTTTAATAGTCCAGATCCATGGTTCTATAAAGATTTACATTGGTGTTCAAAGTGTTTGGAGGGGGGATTTCACTCTTGGTTACACCAGTTCAAGTTACTTGATGAATGCGTATTTCATGAGCTTAAATTGAACAATATATGTCCAAATTGCAAAGAAGGGATACCCTTTCTTTTGTCTAATAAAAGATTAGACTGTGCTTTTCAATGTAAGTGCGGCCACAGGCTTGCTATATTTCATGAATCTAGTTGGAACGAATGGATGGGGGCAGAACATATAAACCAAGCAGTTCTGCGTTGGATTCAATCGAACATGAATCAAGAAAACTTGGAGACAAAATGGATTGTCCATCCTAATCATTGTAATCTAAAAATGTTAATTGAAGAAGAACCTGAAGAAATTAAACATATTGTTTCAAGCGAGCCTATTCAGCAAAATTATTTTCACTCGAATCTCTTTCGAAAAGAACAATTAAAAATCTGCTCAAAAACTTTCCAGAAAATTGAGAAGAATTTACTTCAAGGAATTCTTCGGAACCATCATCATTGCATCCATCAACTATTGGAACTTAAAAAGAAGGATGACTTAGCGGAATTTCCTTTAATTTGTCCCTATGCATATGCTTATGTTTTTTGGAGAAAATCTTTACTGAAGGAAGTGCTTTTCTATGGGTTTGATCCTACAAGAGATGACCTAACATCGAATACTGCTCCTATGTTAATTGAAGATCACATAGAATATTTCGTAACACAACTTATAACGTTTCAAAAATTGACATATGGAACTATTGATAGAAATATTATATTTTGGTTTCTTGAGAAACTGGTTAGTGAATTTAGTGAGAGTTTCTTCAGAGCTTGGTTTGAAATAGCAGGGAAGAGAAGTGAGAAAATCAATGTTCCTAAATGGGGAGAAATTCTTGAGATGCGAGATAAATCATTTCCGAAAGTAGCTCTCAAGTGTAGCATTAACAAGCAAATAAATTATATTGAGTATCACCTTTCAAAAAGTAATGAGTCTATATCGATTAAATTCGATTGTCCTAACCAAAATGAGACTGCTCGTAGCAACATTAAAGCAATGAACTCGTATACACCACATGCAGTTGCACTGATGGTCAGAGGAAGCAAACCAGATATGGATCTTATTAAACTCCAAAAATCAGTTGAAGCATATGTGAAAAAATTGAATTTTTAAAAACGTTAATCTTCGTGGTAAAATTGATTAACGTTTTTTTGTTTGTTCTTGTTAAGAAGGTGAGAAAGAGGAACTTAAGCCTAAGGAACAATGTTCTTGTCTTTTAAGAAACAATGTTCTTGTCCTCAGACATTATGATTGTTAATACAATAGTTAAGTGGAGAAACATCGGAGATATACATATGTACAAAATACGAGTTTTGTGAAACAGTACTAAAGTTTTTGACGACTCATCATAAATATGTCTTTCCTATATTACAATTCAACTACAATTCAAATCATACCGTCTTTCGATCTTTTAACATGGATAAATGTGGCTTTTGTTATTTATAACCCCCGAGAAATTTTCAATTTCATATGGATAAATATGTGATCCATATTTTAATCACAACAACATCTCTAATATCGTATTATCTCCACAATTCAGCTATCCAATCTAATCTATCCAAATATAATATGCACCCATTACAGTTTTATAGTGAGCGCATATTATTAATACCGAATATTCTTTTGATTCTTTCCTACGTCATTTTTAATCCTCATGCACCCAAAATACTGTTCCAGGTATTGGATTTGTTTCCTTGCCCGACATAACGAATGAATTTGGCCTGAACCGGTTCAAATTCAAATGTTTTATAGGCAGCCTGTTATTGACTGGCCACGTTACTTATGACATATTGGTAATTAATACCATCTTTTGTTACTTCCAAATCAAAATAATTGGATCGCGTATGCCCATTAAATGAATGCTTACCTGCGCCACGTGCCGATCCCTGCCCGGCTCCCTTCTTATCCTTAAATGCCTGAAGCACCGTATGCCGTTCGTCGATCGTAGTCCCTACATCGAGTCCAGGCTCATCCAGCCAGTCTTTTCGGATAATCGGCTCTTGATAGGTTCGCAGCTTATCATCTCCCTGAATAAAGGGAAACGCGTAATAACTTCCACTCGCTGTGCGAATCTGCATATCAATGTCCGGATGCACGTTCAGGTACTACTTCAGATGAGGTGCGTATTGATCAATAACATCGTTTAAATCGCAAAATATATCCGGCTTTGATCTCTTTCTCCGGCCCACCGGGATAATTGCTCCACTCGTATTCAATCATATCCGGCAGTTCTCCGGACGTAAGAAGCACAACGCGGGTTTGTGATTATACTGCTGAAATCACAAAAAAACAGACCATAAATACCGCCATGGTCTGTGACAAGGGATATGATTGGATCCGATGATAAAGAATATATTGCGCCTGATCTCGCTCGAATTTTCATGTTTAGTCCCAGACGACTTCGGTACCTGCGATAAAATCATGTATTGCACGTTTGTCTTCACGTATCGCCACCATGAACACACTTACGATGAAACCAATGCCCAATGTGATTCCATATACAAGTCCTGCAACAATTACTCGCATAAGCATGGTTCCAATTCCAGGAGGCTCATGTGTATCGTATTTTCGAATTCGAATTCCGCAGATGCGTTTTCCAATGGTTCTACCGTACCAGAATGCTGGCAATAAAATGGAATACAATGCACTTAATATTTTGGCGATCGGTTCATCACTATCAAAGTTTCCTGTAATGAGTCCTGCAATAATCATTAAAGGCAATGCAATGATAATACCATCCAAAATACTGGCACCGAGCCTTATCCAAAAACCTGCTTTGTACAAAATGTTTCCTCCAAACTTTCTTTACTAATTTCGATGATTTTTCAGCTCACCTTATACCTTTGCAAAACCCTCTGTTCTACTATGGCGTAAATCACTCCCGCAAGAGCAAATAGCCCATGGATATCGTTCTGTTCAGATGATATGTCGCAACGATGTGGTCTCTAAACATCTGATCAAATACCCACGACCCTAGTAAACCGCAACCGACACTATATAGAAGCACCCTGGCAAAGATCTAGGGACATATTTACGCAGAAGCCGTGAAATCGGACACAAACAATCTAAATCCCCTCCCATATCTAAACACCATTCGTAGGCATTAGGTTACGGAGGTAATGGATTGGTTTACGATTGCTCGTGAAACGCTCTCCAAAACGAGCCCTCGGTATTAATGATATCTCTGATCTGAGTAAAAGGAATCGTAAACGTTGGAAATCCCGCCGCATAAGGAGCAATATCATAAGGATTGAAATATAGATGCAGCGCGTCTGCCGTGACAAAAAAGGGCTGATTCGGACTAATCCCTTCATAGGTATCCGGAAATACATAAGAATACTGCGGATCATTTTTGATCTGATCCCCCACAATCTGGCTCAACACTTTCACATAGTCACTATTGGGTTTAAATAAGTCCTTCAGTTCATACATCTGTCCAGTAGTGAGGTTAATAATGGCATAGATCATCGTTGGCATGCCATGTGCAGCTCCGAAAGGATAGTTATACCCCGTGAGCTGCAGCTGCAGCAGCTGTTGCTGGTAGAACGTAAGTTCAAAATCACCTGTATAGCTATAGTCCAGCTTCTGGTCGGCAGGTATCGCTTTGACCTGAGACAAGGTCCTCAATTTCAGATTAAGTGCTAGTTGTGCGGCTTGATCGGCTAATCCTTCCACCTGCGGGTAGTAGACGAGGTAATCGGGATTCGGTTTATACTTCTCTTCACGTACACGGTAAGGCGGATGAAGCGGAACGATCGTATTTTGCCGCCAAATGATCTGCCCGGCACGATTGACATAGGATAAGCGCTGATCTACATTCGCCTTGATTAAATCCGGTGCCACAACTTCGAGTGTACCTGACCCTTCCACACGAGGAAAACCTGGTGCAGGTCGCCCGCTTAGATCCAAAAGAACCGTCTGTCTTCCATCTGATGCAGAAGCTAAGCCTCCTCGATAATTGCTGACATCACGATATAGGAATTCCGTAAGTCTCCTGCCGGTGACATCTGCAATGGCATACAGAGAGCCTACGTAAGGCTGTTCCGGGTCGATCGCTTGCCCCAGCGCAAATCGCTGCTCTCCCAGATCTCGAATGTCATTGTAGTCGGGTTGTATGACAAATGCTCCCTGCGAATTGATTACACCATAGAGCGACTTGTAACCCTCCGCTGTGTTCACAATGGCGTGATCGCCGCTAAAAGGAAAGGCTGAAGTAAATTTCGGTTCAATGTGGACCTGACCACGTTCCTCCAGGTACCCGTATTTTCCCGAGGTTTCCCTCTGAAATGCCAGTAAACCATCTCCGAGAGGACCCACATACACGTAAGGATATGTCGCCAGTCTCTGCCCATTACGATCAATGAGTGCAAATTCATTGTCTTTGATCTGAACAACGGCTTTTCCGTTACTGAAATCGTAGGCTGATACGAATTGTGCCCGGATCACCTCATTGCCAGCAGCGTCCAGGTAGCCGTAACGACTGACATCCCCGCCTGTCTGACCTCCGGAAGTATCATAGAAAAGCGCACGCCCCTCCTTCAGATCCGCAATAAACGGATACGCCCGTTTGGTTAGCACATGACCTTGTTCATTGATCATTTTGAATCCTTGAGAATCTATGACGATTGCCCGTTCTTCTGCGAACGCATTAATGGATTCGTATACAGGCTGAACCACATACTGCCCATTCAGATTAATAACGCCTGCATTTCCGTCCTTAACAACGACTGCCAGACCATTTGGCTGAAAATCACGTGCATCATCAAGCACAGGTTCTAGTCGGATACGACCTTCTGCGTCCATATACCCCCACTTGGTTCCACTAACGGTTCTTACCGATATGGGGAATAACCACGTCGTTTCACGGACATGACTGCCTCCCATGCCCTGTTTAATCCGTTTCTCCAGCTCAAACAGCACTTCACGCGATGGATACGGTTCATGGAAGCTTAGCGCTTTCTGAACCGACATCAGTGCAGCAGGCAATAAACCGGCTCGGTACTGGGCATCGGCAAGGTAGTACCAGTAAAAGGTGTAATCCTGATATTGTTGGGTTAGTTGTTCATAGTAATGGACGACCTTGGGAAAGTAATACATGTACACATCCGTGGCGGGTACCCATTTCCCATTTTGCCACCGGATGATGTCTACCCGGTAAGCCTCCCCTGTATCATGTGTCCAGAGGGCAATCTCTACTTTTCCATCTCTTCCGTGCTGACCTGGCATATCAATAATCTCGGCATGACTGAAATAGAGATCTTCTGGTGCCACATCAGTTAACCCTGACTCCGTCCATTCATATACAGCAAGTTTGGACCAGATTGAACCGAGCTGCCAGCCAACGATAAGATTGTTTCTTGCAGTAGATGTCACAGGTGCAGCTGTGAGCAAGGTTACATTGTATCCCATGCCTTTGGTGACGGACATCTTCGTCCACTGACCTTGCACAAATTTCAAAATGAACAATGTCAATTCTCCATCCAGTTTATATACCGCAGCAATCTCCGGCATCCCGTCTCCGGTCAGATCTGCTGCATAAATAGCTGGATGTTCGACAGGTTTAAGTATAGTAACAACAGCAGCGCCAGCCGGAAGTTGTTGTTTTACAATTTGAGTTAACAGCGGCTCGCTCATGGACATATCTGTTTCCTCCCTTATGACCGCATTCGCCTAATGGTATGCATCATAACCCGGGATATGACATCTGAACGAATAAAACTGCTAACATCTCATTAAGAGATCTTATCGCGTAGTATTACTTTCTGACCGTTAAACATAATGTGGTTAACCTCTTGTATCGGAATGGTCTGGGTCGATATCCATTTCGTTATAGTATCCTCAATCCTCACAAACCCTCCTTTTGGTGTAATCTGTGTACCATCATTTAAATAGATCTCCAGACGAAGATCCTCGAGGGGAATTCGATTCATATCCATACCCTTCAGTGTTACACCTACGGAAGAAACGGTTACTTTGACATCTGTATCTTTATCAAGATGGACCGTAGCATCCCCCGTTTTGCTTAAAGCCTCTTCTTTCAAATTAAAACTTGTTTCCCACTGCCCCTTAATTATCTGATCATAGGTAGTAAACTTCCCTTTAAGCTGAAGATTTTCGAGTTGACTGATATCGGATATATCGAAGATATACTCTATATAGTCTCCACCGTAACCGATACCGTCTTTCATAAAAGAACCATAATAAATCGTATTCATTGGAATATTTTGTGGAGTACCTTGCTTATCGGTAAAGAAAAAATGACCATAATTGTAACTGCCCATTTCAATGTTGGGATTCACCTGAATATGCAGTTTTCCATCCACGAAACCTATATTGGAGATATATAACCAATCCATTCCCTCCAAAGGAATATGAGTTTTGTCACGTTGCAGTACATGAATTGAGCCCTCTTCATTAAATATCTTTGAGGATTCTCCACTCCACCCACTGATATCGTCTTTCATTTGATTCAGGGTAACGTAGTCATTCTGTTGATGCGTACTTAAAAGACTGGAAAGATTAAGTTGTACATCATAATTCTCATCTTTGGATGCACCAGACAAAAATGAACTTACACTCAACGTCATCCGGCTCTTCAGTTTTTTTCCTTGTATCAGAAATCGTACAACCGCTGTTTTTTCTTCGGCATCATAATATACGATCTGAGCGTTATTTGCCTGACCACCAGATACATGATAGCTATATATATCAAGTGTGGCATCAATTCGATCTTCCGTAAGATCCGTGAAAGAAACATATATTTCCGCAGTATTTCCATCTCTCACTGCACCAAGTGTCTGCATCCGTATGCCTTGATCTTCACTTAGCTTGTTTACTGGTTGAAGGATATTAATACGATCCGCACTCAGAAAGCGGAGAACGGATGACAGATCAATAACCCCTAAGGCTGCTGCTGCACCAGTAACAACCGTTAAGGATAAAACGGACGCAGCAGAAATATAGATGATCTTATGTCTCATTTTACTATTCGAGGATGTTTTCGAATTTTTCATTTGACTTTGAGCATCTACTTGAAGCCCAGCCTTCTCATAAAATATATTCTTGATATTCATTAGATTTTGTTCAGTTAAATGATCCTTTGAACGTGAAATGTAAATCACCACCTTTATTTTCTTTTCATCCACCAATCTCGCAGGTGCTTTTTAGAACGGTAAATTTTATTGTGGACCTGTCTAACTTGTAGGGATAATGCTTCTGAGATTTCATTAGGCTTTTGCCCATCGTAAAACCGGCGTTTCATAATCTCTCGATCCGGTTCAGGGAACGCTTCAATGGCTTGCTGTAAATCATTCTGTTCTTCTCGGCTGATGATTTGAGAGAGTGTATCTTCTGTTTCAACAACATGGATGCTTTCTTCGTACAGAAGTTCACTCCTTCGGTTCAATTTTCGATATCGATCAATCGCCTTGTGCTTAGCGATGGTTGCAAGATAATTTTTTAGACTACTACGTTCAGGCTGGAATGCTAGTGGATTTTGCCAAAAAGAAAAAAAGGTGTCTGCCACGCATTCTTCTATATCTTCTGTCGATGCCTTATGTAATATGGAATAAATGATCTTCCACAGTAAACCCGCGTAATGATCCATAATCCACGTCATGGCACCAGGATCGCGCCTTGCGACTGCTTCCCTGATCTGTTCCTCACTCATCGATGTTCATTCCTCCTCTCATTAGCTTAAAATAGCACTCCTACTTAAATTCGATTTAAAATTCCAATTTACTCACAATCCACAAAAAAAGATTTGCAGAGGCATACGCTTCTACAAATCTTTCAGTGCGCTTCAAGATGTTTCCTGAACACTTAGTTGCACATATTGAGTTAACCGGCAATAATATCGCAGCAAGAGCTCTTCATCACCGTTTCCGAGAGCCAGATGACGTCCTTCCATAATCATTGGCTCAACCACTTCCTGAAGAAACGTTAGTTGGAACCGCTTGGTCTCCTCGAGGAACTGTTCCAGTACTTCCACATCCCTCAGTGTAAATTGGGATATTCCCCGCAGCAGCAGTTCTTCTGCCCAACTGCCTACCTGCTGTATGAACTGACTATAGTCTTCCAAGTCTCCCCGTCCTTCCGTAACCCAAATCCATTTTCAGGCTGATTACCTGTTGACCCTTCAGGAAACTGATCGGATAAAACTTGCTCTGTTCAATTCGAACAAAAGCATAAAAGTGTTCGAGTGATGTGGCTCCATATCCTGACTCCAGACGCTGAAACATCGTTTGCCAGTCCATTGAATAAGGGAACGTCAGGGGAAGCAGCTCTCCGTCTTCACTTTCAACCGTCAGAATAAGATTCTGGGTTTGTTTATCAAAGCTGTGATCTACGATTCGGGCCACCCGAAGGATCGCAAGACGCTCCTTCGGTGGTGTGAAGAGATCAAATACCCGGGAATCCTCAAGGAGTACAGAAGATACATCCTGTAGGTATTTGCCCAGGTTCACATCTTCCACTTTTGTTCGCGTCATTAGTTCTAGTTTCGCGCCTTCTCCGGAGGATAGCCTGCGGTCTTCATTCACTTTTACCGTGTGAAATTGCAGCTCTTCCCCAGCGAATTGACGGAAGGTTACGTTGGATAACCAGGGAGTATATGCTCCATAGTGCTCTGAGTAGGAGAACGATTGATCGTCATAATAAACGGCTCGGACATCACTATACGTATACATCTCCTGGTCATCGAGGCAGTAGAAATAATACGTTATTCCGCGGTAACCGGACCGAGTCTCCCAAGCGTCCGCCCCCAGACCGTACAAGTGCAGCTGCGGAACCGTGAAGTATTTACTGCGAAAACTGCCTATGAGCTGACTCTGTTTAAACGCAGATACATTCTTCTGCTCCAACACCTCCAGCGCGAGATACAGTTTGGTGATCCGATCTAGCATGGACTGCATGGAGAAACGGATATGCCGGTTAAAAAACAGCTGCAGTTCACCCTGAATTCCTCGTAAACTGCGCTCAACGTCAGGAAGGTTGCCACTATGAGCCGCAATAGCCAATGTCTCGAGCTGAGCCATATAGGTTTGAGGCAGCCTGGCGAGTCCTGTGTTTAACATACCAGCAAGTATGCCCCGACTTTCGCGAACGGTTTGAATGGAAAACTTGGCTTCATATACCTTTCCGCTTAATGCTTCCGTATCGTCTACATTTTGTTGTCTTCTATATCGCAGTAAAGCTTCCAGCTTCGCCATGGTTCCAGCGGTCTGTTTCACCTTGCATAGAGCCTTGGCCAGGCTCGGTTCCTCGGTAAAAGAAACCTCAATGTCTTGTCTTACAAGCCGTACCGTAAGGAGTGAATCCTCCAAAATTTCAATCTGTTCGGGGTATCGCAACCTGAACAAAACCTCTTCGATCATTGAAGAGCTGTACGACTTCATTAATGTGGACAGGTCATACTCCGTCATCCAGCGGAAACGGGGGTCAATAACTGGAGATACCGCTTCCTCTCCTCTACCGAGGGAATTGACACTGGACTCGTCAGAACCTGCTTCAAGTTTTTCCACCTCTGTCTTATTAGCTCCTGCAGCATCTTCGTCCGTCTGATGCTCACGCTGATAATACAGGATGGAGATCAGAACATGTTTGCAGACATGATCTGACGGACAAGAACACGCCCAATGATCCAGCGTATCTTCCAGCGTACACAGGGTTCCATCGCTCAACTGGCAGCTCACAGAGGATGCATTCCACGTATATTGCACACTCACACCGTTATCCATATCTTTTAAAGACCGCTTGTATAATCCCTTGTTGGCATGCCGTATAAGAAAATCTTCGGTACACAGCTTCACGAATGTCCTGAATTTATGTTCAAAGTCATTCACGTCATCAACGCCCTGTCGCTCTCAAGATATCGTAGAGCGTTTCACTGAAGACACGACCTGGAATTTGTCCCAAGGCAATGCTCTTGTTGTTGCCATAATAATAGTTTTTCTTGCTATCCGGTCTAAAGAAATGCAGGTCTTCCAGCGTAATATTATCCATTCCCTCATAATAGGAAATACTCGTACCGCTGAAGCGCAATTCAGCAACAAATTCATCGTATTCTTTGTAAAACTCGTGATACCAGCCGCCGTCCATTGCCGGCCCTTTAATCCAACCGTATTTCTCCAGTGCTTTAGGGAAAGCAGTTGGTGAGAATTCTGCTTCAGGAAGACGATTATATTCCTCAAGCTTAAAATCTTCTTCCTCAGGCAAATGAATTTCACGCTCAAGCTGCTCAAAAGGCTGATTGATCTCGTAATCTTCAAGCTGTGTTTTCCAGCCTTCCAAAATGGATGCTTCAAGTTCAAGAGGGTGTACAAGTCCGACCTGCGCATCAGAAGGCAGTTCGTATTCATCCTCATCCACAGTATTAAATGTGCCATCCTCCATATAGCGGAAGGTGCTGATCAGCTGTCCATCTTGATACGTGCCCCAGATCAGACCTACAGCGAATTTCTGCATGATTACATTTTGAACAAACAGCGCCTTCCACTCATCTGCGGACCACAGACGCTGCTTGGACAGTGATTCTTCCAGGCGCTCCGCCTGAATGCCGACCATCGTTTTGAGGTCTTTCTTCAGCTGTGTGAAACGTGCCTTGGACTGTGCAGCGAGTTCGGCATCGTCTTTCTGTGCAGGGGCAGGCAGGCTTTTCACGGTTTTACCAGTTTCTTCATTCAAGGCAACCACCTGCAGATCCCCATTCACTTTAATCAGGAAGGAACGCTCTCCGTAACTAAGCCGCATCGTTCCTGACTCGTCAAAACCGAGCGTAGTGACAAGCCGATCTTCCAACTGTTCCGGGGTAAGTCCCAAATTGTCGGCTGCTAGCTGCAGCGCTTCTTCTGCAGCGCCCTTAACCTGCCTGTTTTTCACGCTTCGTTTAATCTTGTCAATGGCCATGAGCGCAGATGGCTCTTTCAGATAAGCCAGTACCTTTACAGCGTCTGCTGCAATGGCTCCCCGGCTGTTTTCCGTCCATTCCTTAATTTGAGGGGCTACAATGTTCACGATCTGGATATCGCCAAAGAGTGCCGAGACATACATCACCCACTTCTCTTTGGCAGGCGCACCGTCCTGGATCCACAACTGGAGCAGTTCACTTGCAAATCGCGCTAACGATTCTTCGCTAACGTATTCACGCAGTTCCTTCAGCCTTTCGTTCGGCGCAGCTGTATGATCTACCGATTGCACCAGGATGTATTGCTTGATTCGTTCGTCCAAAGGCTGATTGTCCCCGAAACGAATAAGAGAAGGTAGATCCTTCAGGGATAGCCAGCCAAGCCTAGCGAGCTTTTTGGCATCCGCCTGATCAGCAAGTGCTGCGTGGGCATATTCAGGACTTTGGTCCGCGGTATCCAGCAGAATTTGGATCAGGTTCTTCCAATCCTCTGACTTCTCAGCCTTCAGAAGCTCATGGTACAGATCCTTATTCTGTTCCAAGCTGCGGATGGCGCTGAGAGCCATTTCTTTCACGCCTGCTTTCTTCTCTGAGCGGTATATGTTCGTAAATAAGTCGGGGTCTGGCAAGCGATTAAATTCGGATAACGCGAGTCCGTTTGCCTTTTTGGACGAATCCTGCAATCCGGCACGAATCGCTTCGGCAAGCTTGTTCGTTGAGAGTTCGCTCCGCTGTTCAAAGGTGATCTCCAAAATCAACACCCGAGTGTCCGTTGGAAGCTTCTTATACTGTTCCAGGGCATAGTCCAGATTTTGCTGGATGATCCTGCGGTACTCCTCCTGGGGCATGGATATATATCTGTAATCCGTCATGCCATTGAGCGAGATCAGGCTGGTTAACAATTTCTCATGCTGCACCTCCGGATCTTGTCCATAACGTTGAAGCAGCTTCTCTCCACTAAACGCGTATGACCGATACATATCAGAGACAATGTCCAGCGTCCACTCCGGATGTGTTGCCAGAATCACGAACCGGCGCATCGCCTCCGAATCCACAGGCAGGAAACTAATGGCAACCAGGCTCTGAATGCGCTTTTTGTCACGATTCAGGTTATTAAACAGACCACGGCTGTTTGGATCCTTCCAGTACTCCTCAAACGGAGTTTTGCCTTCCAGATACCGTGCGATCGCAAGACCGCTGCGACCTCCATCCAAAGGCTCCCGCAGTACGGCAAAGACAGCTTGTTCAACCGTTCCGTCAGCGTTAGGCAGTTCTAGACCCTGATCCTCCAATATCTTTTGTATAATCAGCTTGAGATATGGGGTTTTGAGAATCTGGTATGCTCGTCTGGATTGATCGGGCTCACTCGTAATCGCCGACTGTAGAGAATGCCAGGATATGGAATACATGTTGAGCTCGCTCAGCATTAGCTCGATCAACTGGTAAGGTTCTTCGAGAGGAAGCAGACCAGCAAGCAGCGCATCGGCATTCTTGGTTCTGGAATCCATACTCAGCAGGTACATGCGCATTTCAAAAGGATAGATCTCATGCAATTGCGTTATTGCTTCCAGTAGCGCATGACCCGTGTCGCCTTTGTTTTCAAGAAACCGCTCTTTGCCCCCGCTGATATTAATCAGATATAATAACGAATTGCTCAGCAATACCATGGTTTGGTGGAACACGTTCTGGGACAATTGCTCTTTTTTATTCAATGAAGTATTGGGATAATGCTCTGCAATTAGTCGATTCCGCTTTTGTTGAAGGAATTCCGGATCCAGATCATGAACGGACCGATTAGACCGGGTCTGCATGGTGCAAACAACCAACGGCTCTATTAGCTTATGTAACATCGGACGGAGCTGTTCTGCATCATCAGCTATTACCAGTTGAAGCAACTCATGCAGATTTTGACTGAGTAAATGTACCTGTGCCGGATGTGTGGCAATGCCATTCAACTGGGAATACAGTTTCAACAGAAGCAAAGCATCAATAATTTCACTTTGGTGGTTTCCGTAGCCATTTCCTTTTTTGGAATCAACAAACAACTGAACACGGCTTAGCCTGCTTTTCAGTTCCTCTACAATCTCCTTCTCTCCGGCAAACTGACGGATTTTCTCCAACCGGGACCGCAAACCACCCAGCCGATCCTGACTTTTGCTCTTTCCGCTTAATCCGTAAGCTTCTGAATCATTGCCGAGACAGACGGTGAAGCCATCTGTACTCCACGAATTGCGTCTGGAATATTGGGATTCCAGATGAATGACAATCGCCCCCGCCCGAAAAAATACATCTCCATCGTCTTTCTTGGCAAGTTTCATGAGAGCATCAATCGTATAGTACACATAGTGACTCGAATTTCCCAGCATTTCAGGAAACTTGTCCGTTATTCCCAGGACATAATCAGTGATTTCTTGACTCCGATCTGTTTTGAGTGAGTAATCCTTCGAGCACATCTCAGCAAACTTCTCTACCAGTGCTTCAACCGCGCGGTCTGTTGTAAGCATTACGCATTCCTCCTTTAGTTTTAAGTCTCATTTTATATCCTCAAATTACGTCATAATCTCGCCAATCCAATTTGCCAATTCATTGGGAGTAATCGCAGCTACATGCGCTCCCATATTGGTTAACGTTTGTGCAGCATGTTTGTTGTAGACGGTATCCCCATTAAAGTCGAGTGCTGTGAGGACAAGCAATTTGCACCCTGCGTCGATGATATCTTTGCACGCCTTGTACATCTGCTGGATCGGATATCCCTCTTCCAGATCACTCACTAGGATATAGATCGTTTTGCCTGGATTATCGATCAACGTTTCTCCATAACGCAGCGCCTTGGCAATATGAGTTCCTCCACCCAGCTGTACACTCATGAGCACGTCTACCGGATCTTCCAACCTGTCGCTCAGATCGACAACCTGGGTATCGAATATAAACAGATGGGTACGCAAAGCATTTAAGCGATAGAAGATACTAGCCATCACCGAGCTGTAAATGACCGAGTCCATCATACTGCTACTTTCATCCACAGCGATGATGATGTTCCATTTGTTATGCGGCTGGATGTTACCATCAAAATATAAACGATCAATCACAAATCTGCGGTTAGTTCGGTCATAATTCTTCAGGTTCTTGGTGATGGTTTGTTTGAAATTCAGATTGCGCAAGGATCGTACAGAACTGGGCGTGTACCTGCTGCGTTTCCCCATGATACTGGCTCTGGTCTGAGACTCCAGTTTACGGCGCAGATCTTCAACTACGGTTCGCACAATTTCCTTCGCACTTCGGAGTACGTCGCCCTTCATTCGCCCTTTGAACTGCATGATGTTTTTCAGCAGGTTCATATTGGGTTCGAGAGATTCAAGCAGCTTTTTATCTGTTAACAGCTCTGTCAGACCGTAACGGTCCAATGCCTGTTTTTCCAGCAATTCCACGGTTGGTTTGGGAAACAATTCCCTGACCCTATGCAGCCAATTGGGGACCGTGAGATCCGAAGAACCACGTCCGCCTTCTTTTCGATATCCCTGTTCCTCGCCATACTCGCGATTGTACAGATAACCCAAAATTTCATCGATTTCGGTGTAAGCAAAATGATCCGCATCGTAAGCCTCTGTATTCGACAACCCTTTTTCTGCAGATTCGCCCAGGATCAATCGCCACCGGTTTAAGGTTTCCGCCTGTTTCGGATCCGGAGTCTCTTTCACATGATCGGGAGATGTACTGCCTCTGTTCAAATCAGCTTCCATGCCTCAAACTCCTTCCGAATGGCATCGTCCCATGCTTTCGCCTGAATTAGCATTTGTTCGTCTACCCCGGGCTTGGACATCTCTTCGGCCTGCACCTGATGCAAACTCGCAACCCGATCCGCAATCAGTGCCGTCTCCATGGGGGTGAAATAAGTAAAAGCAAGTCGCAGTTCCGGGATCATGACGATAAATTCATCGTGATCTAACTGCTCTATCATATAATTCAATTCTGATAACAGCTGATCTTCGTATAGAAAAGCGTCTCGTGCCACGGCAAACACGCCCTGTAAATAATGTGCTGTCTGCCGCATTTGTTCCGGCGTTCCACGGATGTATCCCCGAGCGCGATTAACAATCTCTTCCCTTGACCGGTCACCGAGACCCGAAGATATGGCCAGGCATACCCCTTCGAGTTGAGCCGGAAGCTTGTGGTCTGCCAGCAGTTCATTCAGGTGAGCCCTGAATGTTTCATCCTGATAACGTTCCTCAGAGGACTCAGCAAGCATCGCGAGCAGCTTCAGTCCCTGAATAATCGCTTTATGCTCATCCGGATTTGTTTTCGAGAGCTGCAACAGCTTATCCACGGCATTGTTATAGGCTTCAGCAACCAGTTCGGGAAGATGGCTGTCTTCCGATAAACCAAGCAACCTTCGGTGTTGATGAATTCGATCCAAAATATGAAGGCTCCCGCACAGGGACAGGAAATTCCCATCCTTTCTTAACGCAGAACGCACCTGGTCATACAATTGCTTTGCCGTATCCTGCAACCCCATTAGCAGTGCCTGGAGCATGGATTTCGCAAGTTCTCCGCTATGGTGATCCGGGATATGCTGCATATGTTCTGCCATTTTCCGAGTAGCTGCTTCCTGAATCGTGCCACCGTAGAGGGAATTTTCGATTAATCTTGCTTCAATTCTGGACGAATAGGTATAGATCCACGTCTCCCGGACCAGGTTCATGTCTCGCTGTGCAATCCAGTCCGGACCTGATTGACGCTTCGCAAATTCCGGCACCAGATAAGTAATGCATTGAAACAATTGACTAAGCTGCCGGTGCTCCGGTTTGGCATACAGGTCCAGCACCTTCTTGTGCTGCCCGGTCGTCCGAAGATGAAGCTTCGACACGGCACAACGTGCTTTGAAATCTTCAACAATCGGAATACTGAACGAATTGGGAGCGACACTCCCAATTACATCACCCGTAAGGAGACGCTGCAGTTCCTGCAGAGGTTTTTCTGTAGCGAGCGTTAGCTCTCCTTTGACAAAAGAAGCGAGAGCTGCATCCATCAGCTCGTAGACACCGCCCTCCCTTTTGCCACGAAGTGTCGCCAGGCCCTGAATCATGCTGTAAGCTTCTATCGCGTCACTCGTTGATACATGCTCATGACCTTCGCGCAGTTTACGAGTAAGCTGGGACAGCAGATCAACTGCCGTCTTGTTATATGCCGCATTTTTCTGGCGGAGCAGTTGGGACCAGATCATATCGTAGTAATTCACATAAGGCATTCCGCTCGCATAGCCATTCAGACGATCCGCCTCCGCAAAGGTATATACCATGGGATACATCTGTTGATGGACCGAATCCTTCGGTGAAGAACTCATGCTATCGGGCACAGCCTTGTTCTGATTTGCGCTAAGTTTCAAGTCCAGCAGTCCATAGGTATGGAATCCACCTGTAATGACAAGCACACGATCATATTTCCGGGAAGCCTTATCGATACAAGTTCGCATATGGGTTTCTCTAGCAAGGTCACCAGAACGGTTTAGTCGCTCCGTTGTATAACACATGCGGGATAACGTACAATACGTGAATACATCCTGCACAAACTCCTGCGTTGATTTCTCCAGGCCGCCAATCTCAAACACTTTCTCCCACAGTTCATCGAAGCTGCGACAGTTCGTTTTTTGGCACAAACGGTCGATAAAGTCCGAACCAGCCAGCAGTGTTTCATCCTGGATGGATATTTCCCGTTGTTCTGATTTTTCTTCCATAGAGAAATGATAGTAATCAAGATCAATAAACTGAGCCGGAATGCCCAGCCGGGATGCTTCTCGCAAAGCTACATATTCAGGAGAGTAACGCAGCATGGGATAGTAGCATGCTGCCCGATCATCCTCAGTCTCATAGGTGTAATACAGACTGACCGGGGGAAGCGTCGCTTTATCGGCCAATACGGAAATGAATGGATTTCCGCTCTCAGGCCCTTCAATCAGAATGCTGTCCGGCTTGTACGCTTCAATCAACTGCAGCAAATGATAAGAACACACCGGGCTGTGGTGCCTTATGGGAAAATAGATGATGCCGTTGTTCAGGTTATACACCTGAGATTCAAACAGGATCTGTAATTGGCTAACGTCCAGCTCCTCCAATTGGTGTTTTACCCGATCCATTTTTTCTCCTCATAATAATCCTTCCAGATGCCCTCTTCCCTGGAGCGCTCTTTCACGACCTTGGAGAAATAGGTTTTGAGAATGGACAGATCCTTGTCATTTTCCTTGGCGATGGTTCCGAGCATGTTCTGAACCAGCCGGTCCAGTGCAATCCCTTTATCTTCGTAATAATACGAGGTCATTGCACTTTGGACGTAAACGGATACGGCTTCGGCGGTACTCATGGAAGCTTGGGGCGTATCCAGCTTGTACCCCTCGCGTGTCATTCCGGTACGAAGCTCCATAAAAGTTGTAGCAAGCAGTTCAACTACATCCGGATTAATTTCGATGTCAATATCACTATGTAATAACAGGCTGCGTGCCTGGGATTCAATAATTTTCGCTTCCATTTTTACACTGCTGATCGGTTTGATCGTTTCAAAGTTGAAACGGCGTTTCAGTGCACCGCTCATCTCGTTAACACCTTTATCACGAATATTCGCTGTCGCAATGACGTTAAATCCTGGTTTGGCAAACAGAACACCGCCATCCAGTTCAGGAATGCTCATCACCTTGTCGCTTAAAATACTGATCAGACTATCCTGTGCTTCGGCGGGACAACGTGTAATCTCTTCGAAACGGGTGATAATGCCTTTCTTCATGCCACTGTACAGTGGGGAGGGTACCAGCGCCGCTTCGGATGGACCTTTATCAAGCAGCATGGCATAGTTCCACGAATATTTGATCATGTCTTCCGTTGTACCTGCCGTCCCCTGAATGGTATTGAGACTGGTTCCCGAGATTGCTGCGGTAAGCAGTTCACTGAGCATCGTCTTGGCCGTTCCTGGTTCTCCCACCAGCATTAACCCACGATTGCCCGCCAGCGTTACTACTGCGCGTTCAATTAATACGTCATTGCCGTAAAATTTACGCGTGATCGCAATGGCCTCCCCATCCAGAATTGCAGGCTTGTCCCTGCCAATGATGAAATCCCGCACGTATGCCGGGGACAGTAGCCAATTGGGAGGCCGCTTTCCCGTATCTTCCTCCCGAAGTGCGCGTAACTCAGCCTCGTATAGTGTCTCGGCAGGTGGTTTAAGCATTTCCATCGTCAACAGTATCCCCTCTCACAAAACAGATCGTATGTTCTTATTCCTATTATTTTATCACAGAGGTCTCTCAACTACCCTAGAAACCGAGAAAAATGGTTGAAACGTCCCTCTTATCCGAACTCTGTACTAAGTCGATGGACATGGAAATAGCACATTTATGAACAAAGAGGCCAGTCATTAATTCCGTTGTATCGGCATCATGTTCCCTCCAACTCAGATTCTTTCAAGGCTTTTGCATAAAAGGTCCTATGAACTACTAATATCATTACATTAACAATATGATGGTTTAACCAAAGAATGCGAACAACGCAAAGAAACACAGACTGTCAGCCTGCGTTTCATCCTTCTCACTACTATTTATCGAAAAAAATGGTTCTACATTCTACCATTCGCATGTTTCCTGCTTACATTCTTCGTCCACAGGATGCGGAATAGAGCTCATACCACTCATATCTTGTCAATTCAATCCGGGTTGCATCACGGCAGGCACGAATACGCTCCGGTCGTATTGAACCAATGACAGGTTGAATACCGGCGGGATGCTTCATTAACCAGGCGAGCACTACAGACTCAGCCGTAACACCACGTTCCCCGGCTATACGATGAACAACTCTGGCTGTATGTTCAATTTCGGGTCTTTGCCCCTCAACCACCCTGCCTGTGAATCTTCCCTGAGCCAGCGGCCCCCATGCTTGCAGCTGGATATGCTCCGCCTGACAATATTCCATCGTACCGTAAGGAAAAACGTTATCCTTGGCTTGTGGACGGTTCACGGTAACCCCTGCTTCGACGAATCCGATTTTGTCCAGACTCATCTCAAGCTGATTCACTATGAGAGGAACGGTACAGTTCAGCTGAAGCAGACGAATCTGTTCTGAACCCATGTTGGACACACCAAAATGCCTGACCTTTCCTGAATGATGGAGCCTCGCAAGTGCCTCACTGATCTCCTGCGGATGGGCAAGAGGGTCCGGGCGATGGAGCAGCAATATGTCCAAATAATCTACCCCGAGGCGTGTAAGAATGCCGTCAACACTGGCTTGAATATGTGCTCCGGAAGAATCATAGCGCTGTGGGCCTTCGTCATCTCCCACCAGGCGTATGCCGCATTTCGACTGAATAATGATCTGTTCTCTCAATCCTTGCCGCTCTGATAGTATTCGCCCAAAAACATGTTCTGCTTTGCCACGTGTATAGATATCGGCCAGATCATAATGATTAATGCCTATCTCAAGAGCTGCTTCAACAGCGTGGTGCCCTTCGAGTACAAGATCATCAGTGATGGGCAAACCATCCCATTCCCCTCCGAATCGCATGCATCCAAGCACAAGAGGACTTGCAGGAATCTGGTGTTGATGCAGTGGGAGCCTTAAGTCTGTCATGCAGAATTCACCTCTTTTTCATTGTTTTTAAACCGCTTTCAATAGATATACACTTTCTTCCCAACCATTCTATTTTCCTTCCTTTACAAGCAAATTTGAACGAACTTTGATATCATTATCTATAATTATAGCTGCAAATAACATAATATGGACAAAAACAAGGTTTCTGTCGTTCTCTATTGAATATGTAGAAGGTGCATGCTTTGCAAATTAAGCCATAGAATTAAACGTGTGCATACTTTGGAAAAGGAATTCATATCTGAGCTCTTGGATGAGAGGAGAGAATTGAATTGAACACGAACGAAACTCCACAAACAACGTTTTTTACCAAGGAATTTACGCAAAACCCCTATCCTGTCTACGAAAAATTAAGAGAGACGGACCCTGTCTTCAAAGTCATGTTTCCTCATGGTGAGTTCGGATGGATTATTACCCGCTACGAGGACGCAGCCGAAGTGCTTAAGGACCCTCGCTTCAGTAAGGATGTCGCCAAACGGTACGGTCCTGAGAATCAATCCATTTTTGTGAATAACATGCTATTTTCTGACCCGCCGGATCACCGCCGTCTGAGAGGACTTGTACAGAAAGCGTTCACGCCAAAGCTGGTTGCGGACATGAGAAGCCATATCCAGGAAATCGCAGACGACTTACTGAATAACATTGGATCCCGGGACAAAATGAACCTGATTGATGAGTATGCTTTTCCACTCCCCATTATTGTCATTAGTGAAATTTTGGGAGTACCTCTTGAAGATCAGGACAAGTTCCGTTTATGGTCCAATTACATTATTGATGCGTCGAATTCGGATCACGCCGAGATGTTTGAACAGCATGCCCGGGAGTTCACCGAGTATCTCACTGCCTGGTTTGCAAAAGTGCGAGAGAATCCTGGCAAAGACCTGATCAGTCAGCTCGTGATCGCAGAAGAATCCGGACAACAACTGACTGAAAATGAATTGCTCGGCGTAGTTTCCCTGCTCATTATTGCGGGACACGAAACTACTGTTAATCTGATCGGTAATGGAGTGCTTGCCCTACTGGAACACCCCGAACAGCGTGATCTGTTGATTCAACAACCGGAGCTTATTCATAATGCAATCGAAGAAATGCTTCGCTACAACGGTCCTGTCGAATTCAGTACGTCCCGCTGGGCGCTGGAGGATATTGAATTTCGAGGACAGAACATCGCCAAAGGTGAGCTTGTGATCGTCGCGCTTGATTCCGCGAATCGGGATGATGCCAAATTCAAAGATGCAGATGTCTTTGACATCACACGGGAAAAGAGTTCGCATCTCGCTTTTGGGACAGGCATTCACCTCTGTCTTGGTGCGCCCCTGGCACGTCTGGAAGGCGAGATTGCCATCCATACCTTGCTCGCCCGTTTTCCCGAGATACAGCTTCAGACAGACGTTACTCAACTGGAGTGGAGACCTGGCATGATTGTGCGTGGAGTCAAGGAGATTCCAGTGCAACTCAAATAAATCAAGTCATAAGCGTAATGAAAGAGAGGCTTTTTGCATCATGGAAATCAACACTGTAATACTCATTGTTTTGTTGCTTCTAGTTCTGGTGTTAACCATTAGAGTTCTTAGTCTTCAAAGCCAGCTAAATGAACTCAAACGGGATGTGGAGCGGATTGAAAATGGCACCGGCATGACGCCGCGTTCCAACGTGAATTATTCATCCTTAGCTTCGACCCTGTCGTCTGCTCCGGATACACAAACGGAGTTGTCCCGGCTTGATCATGAGTTGCTGGAACTTATACAACAAGGGCAAAAGATAAAGGCCATCAAAAAGCTGCGCGAAGCCAGAGACCTTTCCCTCAAAGATGCCAAAGATTATGTCGATGCTTTAGATCGCACATAAAGTCTTGGAGATTTTATTAAACTCCCTGCTAAATTCAATTTACTCAAATCATTTCTACATGATTAAAGTAACGAATTTAAACCAGGGAGTTTACTTTTGAATACATCAGTGATACAGTTATTTCAATATTACTAGAAATAAGAAATAAAGACGAAAGGACAGATCGTTATGGAATATACATCGACTGGAATAGAACAAGCGGTCAAAATTCACAAAGCACTGGGTGAGCAAACGCGGTACAAAATCATTCAGATTTTATCTGCTGAAAGCAATCTGTGTCCTGCTGATCTGGAAAATCGACTTGTAACCGTGGCCCTTTCCACGTTGTCTCATCACTTGAAGCAGTTGTCTGATTGTGGTCTGCTTACATCTCAAAAGAAAGGAACCTACATCTACTACAGCTTGAATACAGACACAGTTCAAAAATTTGCTCCCTATCTGCTGAACAGATAAAAATTTTATTCTATATTTCAATAAAACTAGAAATATAGAATAATACAATTAAACAGATATAAGATATAGAGCCTAACCCCTGGTCGATAAAAAATGATTGAAGCTGTTTGTCTCGTCTTTATTTCTATATTTCTAATAATATAAAATTAAAATAGGAAAGAGGTTATTTTCTCATGTCCAACACCTGGAAAATCTATGTACTTGCCTTAGTCAGCTTTCTTGTGGGAACCTCCGAATATGTCATCGCGGGTATTTTGGATCGTATTGCTGATACCATGCATATTTCGTTAATCGCTGCCGGGCAGCTGATCACCATATTTTCACTTGTTTATGCACTTGGCACACCGATTATCATTGCCTTGACTTCCCGCTTCGATCGTCGCAAGCTATTGCTCTACTTCCTTGGTCTGTTTGTTGCAGCCAATGTTCTCGCTTATCTCCTGCCAGGGTATGAGCTTTTCGTCGCCGCCCGTGTATTGATGGCTCTAGGGGCCGGAGTTGTTGTAGTAACCGCATTGACGGTTGCTTCCAAAGTTGCTGCTGAAGGCAAACAAGCGAGTGCTATCGCCACGGTCATCACTGGATTCACAGCCTCTCTGATCATTGGTGTACCTTTGGGAAGAGTCGTAGCAGCCTCATGGGACTGGAAACTTGTTTTTGCAGGCATTGCCGTACTCGGTGTGATTGCCATGATTGTTATTGCATTATCCATTCCATCATCGGAAGGAGAAGCACCTGTCCCTCTGAAAAAACAGTTATCTCTGCTGAAGCAACCTCGAATTGGATTGGCGCTGCTGGTGACGTTTTTCTGGCTTGGTGGTTACTCCATTGCATATACTTACATTTCACCTTATCTGGTCTCTGTCGCAGGCATGAGTGAAGGTATGCTAAGTTCCGCCCTGCTTGCCTTTGGCATTGCAAGTTTGATCGGCTCCAAAGTTGGGGGATACAGCGCGGATCGTATAGGGGTGAAACGTACTCTTTTCATCGGTATGGCACTGCATATTGTCAGTTTGGTGATGCTGAACTTGACGGCCCACGCTTCTGTGACCATTTTCGCCATCCTCATTCTCTGGTCATTTGCAGCGTGGTCTTCCGGCCCAACTCAACAATATAATCTGGTTACCATGGCACCCGAATCATCAGGCATCATGCTGAGTCTGAACAGTTCGGTGATGCAGCTCGCAATGGCTGCCGGTGCTGGAATTGGCGGAATCGCCGTCAACTCGGTTTCGTTGTCATCCATTACCTGGATTGGAGCTGTCGGTGTAGCTATTGCATTGATCATCATGATGCTTTCTTATCGTCCTACCTCACTTAAACCTTCACAAATAGACGCAAATAACGCTGCATGAAAAAAAGATGTGTAATTGAGTTTGTAGACAACAGCAAAAAGAGAGGGACTGTATACTTACAGGACCTCTCTTTTTCTTACTTATTCAACTATTATTGTGCTGTTACAGCGCCATCGATCGGGTACACGGCACCATTAATATAGGGAGCTTCATCTCCAAGCAGGAAGGCAACCAGGTTAGCGATTTCTTCCGGTTTGCCCAGGCGTCCGGACGGAATGCTGTCCACGGTCGCTTTGAACACTTCCGGATTGTCCTTGCCGAATTGGATGACCATTGGCGTCTCGATCGTTCCTGGCGCAATCGCATTTACCCGAATATTGTCTTTGCCATATTCAATGGCTGCGGTGCGCGTTAAGCCTACCACGCCGTGCTTGGTAGCTGCGTAAGGTGCAACTGCCGGAACACCAACAATACCTGCGGTCGAAGCCGTATTCAGGATGGCACCACCACCAGTTTTGAGCATTTCGGTAATCACATATTTCAGTCCATAAAATACACTTCTCAGGTTGATATCGATAATTTTGTCGAATTGCTCAATCGTATGTTCAATGAGCTTAACTCCAGGTCCTGCGATCCCTGCATTGTTGAAGAACATATCAATTCGTCCGAACTCTTCAACTGCTTTTTTCACATAATTCTCAACGTCACTGGCCTTGCTCACATCTGCTTGTACAAAAATAGCTTTGGCTCCGAGCTTCTCAATCTGTTTAACTGTTTCTTGACCGGTCTCTTCGACGAGATCAACAACCACAATGGATGCGCCCTTTTCAGCCAGCTTGAGTGCAGCTGCTTGACCCAATCCACTTCCTGCTCCAGTAATAATGGCTACTTTTCCTGTGTGACTCATTCTGATCTCCTCCATCTGTGTTAGTCATCTTGTCATCGGATCGGCTCATGGATATGAAGCGTAATTCAACAATTTGCGACATATGTAGGTTAAAACTGACATAAATCCTGCCTGACATTACCTATTTTAATAGACTTACGACATAAAAACAAACCAAATCATATGTGTGCATACCATGATATGGATCATATCCCTGCCATCTCGCGAAGGAGAGCTTTGATAATTCAGTGAATATCATGCTCTCCATTCATGTGAGATGTATATTTCAAGCTTAAAAACAAACACATCTTTATCTAAGCAAATTGGTTTTCGCAAGTTCGATCAATTCATCGCCACGTCCGTTGAGAACCGCCTTCATCATCCACAAGGTGAAGCCTTCCGCCTGTTTGATGTTAATCTTCGGAGGCAAGGACAGCTCCTGACGATTCACAACCGCATCAATCAGGACAGGACCATCATGCTGAAGGGCACGCTCTACCGCTCCCTCTAGTTCGGCAGGATCTTCAACCCGTATCCCTTCCATGCCCATCGCCTGTGCAACCATGGCAAAGTTGGGATTCACCAGTTCCGTGCCGGATTCGAGGAATCCTGCTGCTTTCATCTCCAGTTCCACAAAGCTCAGTGCTCCGTTGTTGAACACGACAACTTTCACTGGAAGGTTATGCTGTTTCAATGTCAACAGATCCCCCATTAACATCGCAAGGCCACCGTCACCGGACAATGAGATGACTTGTCTTCCCGGATTGGCTGCTTGAGCTCCAATCGCCTGTGGAAGTGCATTTGCCATGGTACCATGATTAAATGAACCGAGCAGTCTTCGATTGGGACTCATCTCCAGATACCTTGCCGCCCATACCGTCGGTGTTCCCACATCACACGTAAAAATCGCATTTTCACCTGCTGAATCACTAATGACTTTGGTTAAGTACTGCGGGTGAATAGGCTTCTTCCCCGGTTTTCCTATGGCAAGTTCATCGAGTTCCTTGCGTACTTTCATGTAACGGTCCACACTTTTTCTCAGATGCTTGTCATTGTGCTCTTCCGTCAATAAAGGCAGCACAGCCTCAATGGTCGCTTTGATATCCCCGCATAATCCATAATCCACCTTCGTGCGCCGCCCCAGATGAGAGGACTGGATATCCACTTGAAGCACAATCGCTTTCTCCGGGTAAAATTGACGATAGGGAAAATCCGTTCCCAGCATCAATAACACATCACAGTCCATCATGGCGTGATAACCGGATGAATATCCAATCAATCCAGTCAGCCCTACGGAATACGGATTATCATACTCCAAATGTTCCTTGCCCCGAAGAGCCATGACCATCGGAGATTTCAGTCGATCACACAGCTGCATAAGAGGTTCCCGTGCACCTGCGCATCCTGCCCCGCACAGCAACGTAATTTTTTTATCCTGATTCAGATAATCTGCCAATTTCCGCAGTTCCGGTTCTGAAGGTTGCACCACTGGCTTGGTCACGTGAAAGACATGTTCAGGTACAGGCAGATCGGCTGCTTCAAGACCAGCTACATCTCCTGGTAAGACAATGACCGATACCCCGGAACGCGCCACCGCAGTTTGCAACGCCATGGTAACGGAACGAGGCATTTGTTTGGACGTAGTAATGACCTCGCAATAATGACTGCATTCCTGAAAAAGATATTCCGGATGAGTGGATTGGAAGTAATCACTGCCAATCTCATCACTTGGAATATGAGCAGCAATGGCCAGTACCGGCACCCGGTTTCGGTGGCAGTCATACAAGCCGTTAATTAAATGCATATTTCCTGGCCCACTGCTGCCTGCACAGACAGCGATACTTCCACTTACCTCGGCATCAGCTCCAGCGGCAAATGCAGCCACTTCTTCATGGCGAACATGAATCCATTCAATTTTGCCGGACCGCCGGATAGAATCCAGCACTGCATTCAGGGAGTCTCCCACGATACCGTATATTCGATTGATCCCTGCATTTAATAATGCCTCGACAAGTACGTCTGCGATTGTTTTTTTCATGCCAGATCTCCTTTAATCGCTTATTTTGAGTTATCCTTCCACCCCGTTAATATACCTATTCTTATACCCCGTTCTTTTGAAAATCGAATCAATTTCATATGTATTTATGGATATATAGACAGAAAAACCACCCCTACCTTCCGTGTACACGGAGCAATGTAGGAGTGGTTTGAGCATTCTATTTGTTTATCCATAATTTCAATATTTAGACCAATTCATTTTGGTTGATTTAAATGGCAGGCATAACGTTACCGCCGCTTACCGGAATGTAGGCACCTGTGATAAAAGAGGACAGATCCGAGGCCAAAAATGCAACTGCATTGGCGATCTCCTGGTCTTCACCCCGACGCTTCAGTGGAACCGATTGAGTGTAAACTGCATCATGTCCAGGTTCACTATTGCGGTCACGCTCGCTTATTGTCCAGCCTGGGGCGACCTGATTCACGGTAATCTGATATTCACCGACTTCCTTGGCCAGTACCCGATACAACCCGTCCATCCCACGTTTGCCGGCAGTATAAGCAGATTGTGTCGCGAAGTTCTGCATGGCGCATTCCGTGTTGATGCCGATAAATCGACCGCCTTTGGCTTCTTTCATATAAGGAATGAAGGCTTTGGCCAGGTACACACTCTGCATTACGCAGGATTCAAATTGACTGATGTAGTCCTCAGGAGATTGTTCCAACACAGTTTTCCATTCATACTGAATGACTGCATTGGCAACCACAATGTCAACTCCGCCGAGACTGGACTGAATCCCATCCCGCATCTGAATAGCAGTTTCCTGTCTCGTGATATCTCCTTGAACGATAACTGCTCGCTTCCCGCCCGCTTCAATCTCCCGTTGAAGTTCAAGTGCTTTCGTTTCATTGTTTATGTAATGCAGCGCGATATTTGCACCACAGTCGGCCAGCGTGCGGGCGATCACTCTCCCGAGTTGTCCAGTGGAGCCAGTCACCAGCGCGGTCTTGCCTGTGAGATCCAATTGCATGTAGACAGCACCTTCCTTGGTTCAAGATCTACCAATATATAAAATTCTTCATGACTAAAACGATTTCGAATATTCCATTTGCTTGCCATAAGGGCTGTCTTTTATGCCAGATCCTCATGCTGAATCAGATCAATTTCCTGAAAACGGCTAACTTCCTTTTCCCAACGTTCTTCCACATATTTGCGGTGAACCGGGTGATCATTATAAGCATCATAAGCCGCCTGATTGGCGAAAACCATTGAGAAACTGTAGTCAAACTCATTTTTGGAGCTTACCTGGCGCAGTACCTGAAAATTCTCCACACCCGGAATTAATGCAAGCGTATTCGCACTTTCCTTCAAAAAAGCTTCAGCCCCCGGTGTATCCTTGCCATCGTAAAGTGTAAACGTCACCATATGTGTAATACTACTCATCTCTATTTCCTCCTCCAATATGATTTCACTCTATTTCCTAGTTTACCTCTGATTGATATGTAAGCGCAATCCTTAATAAAATGGTTTAGAATTGGATCGTTCATATGCAGTCATATTCCCATTCTTGAAACAAACAAAAACCCCGAGAACAAATTCCCGAGGTTTTTCTTGTCATCTATGGACAGACTAGTTTTTAAGGTTGTATTTACGGTTGAACTTGTCAACACGACCACCGATGTCCACGTTTCTTTGTTTACCAGTGAAGAACGGGTGGGATGCGGAACTAGTGTCCACACGGATTACTGGGTAAGAGTTACCGTCTTCCCATTCCATAGTCTCGTTCGAGAATTTAGTCGAAGAGCTCAGGAATTTGTAATCAGCACTTGCATCGTAAAAAATTACGGTTTGTGTCTTTGGATGGATATCAGCTTTTGGCATAATCTATTTACACTCCTTTAAATGGGTACTTCCTTGAATAGAACTAAATTTTATTATACTCTTTTTTTGGACAAAGTACCAGCAGGAATTGAAGAAACGATAAATTAATTTACAATACGCCACAATCCACACCTGATTTAACTTTACGTTATACCTTTCTCCAGTACATTCAGCATGTACTCCAGAGCCTCCAATTCATCTCTTCCTCTTGTCTGCAATCTGACTACACTGCCGTGACGGATCGGAAGAAGCGCCATACCAAGCAGGCTTTTGACATCTACACGATGCTCATGATCAGACCCCACAAACGACAATGAAATATCCGAGGCAAAACGTGACGCTTGAGAAGATACAGACATCAAATCATCCCGGTGAAAATCAGAGTGAATCGTAAATTCATGTGTTCTCACAATCTTCAGTTCCTTTCGCTAAGTAGCTTACCAACTTGAGTGGTTTGTAATATTTTATATATTAAAATCTCCATGAATTATACCACGTTATGGAAGCTTGTATCATCTTTATTGGCGAAAAAAAACAAAAAAAGAAGCCCCCAAAATCGGGACTTCCTTCGCACCGACTCACATGCCGTTTGGATATACCATCACTTTCAGACTGCCGCTCTTGTTGTGAAGTGCCCGTTCCATCGCTTGTTGAGTTTCATCCAAAGTGTAGCGGTCAGTGATCAAGGACATCACATCATGCTGACCAGAGCTTAGAAACTCAATACCTGCCGGATACGTGTTGGCATATCGGAAAATACCGTAAATATCAACCTCATTGTCCGCGATAAAAGGGACATTCAGTGCAATTTCGTCCTGTGCCGGCAAGCCTACGATGGCCAGTTTGCCTCCCCGCCTTAATGAATATAATGCAGATTGGAGTGCCTTGGGGTTCCCTGCAGTTTCCCACGCTGTATCAACGCCAACCCCGCTCGTTAACTCACGGATGACTGCGATTGCATCTTCGTTTCGCACATTAACGGTATGCGTGGCTCCCATCCGGCGAGCGGCTTCCAACCTGACCTCTTCCAAGTCCGTAACAATGATCTTGTCGACACCGAAAGATTTTGCAGCAGCCACTGCCATCAGTCCGACTGGTCCCATGCCCATAATTGCAAGTGTTGTTCCAGGAGCCAGCTTACTGCGACGTGCTGCATGAATGCCCACTGAAAATGGCTCGTTCATGGCTGCTTCCTCAAAGGACAGATGATCCGGGATCGGAAAAACCATATCTTCTCGAATGGTCATGTACTGAACAAATGCACCATCCACCGGAGGCGTTGCAAGAAATTGTACATCAGGACACAGGTTATATCGTCCTTCCTTACAAGCCGGACAGCGTCCGCAAGTGACGCCTGGTTCAATAGCGACCCGATCCCCAGCCTTCAACCGCGTTACGGTAGAGCCTACAGCGGCAACGATACCTGCGCATTCATGCCCGAGAATGATCGGCTTCTCTACTACAAATCTGCCGATTCTTCCATGTTCAAAATAATGTACATCCGACCCGCAGACGCCCACTGCCATGACCTGAATAAGAACTTCGTCCTCTGCAGGCTGTGGTACAACCTGTTCTTCGATGATGATTCGTCCCGGTTCAGTCATTACAGCTGCTTTCATGGACTCTGGTAATTGATGCTGTCCCATACGTTTCCGCCTCCTCATGGTTGCTGATGATGTCCCTTATAATTTAAGAAGACACGGTATGTGTGTTTCCCGGCTCTATTAATAAATGGTTCGCCCCTGTTCGTCCTCAATACCGCTCTTGCGATAGAAATACGTATTGATCATATCCCGCCATTCCTTCGCATGTTCAGCCTGGTCTTCCTGACGCGAAGCAACCTTTTCAAATATTTCAGGATCTATTTTGCCCTCAAGCTTTCTCCATGTATCTGCCAAAACTTCTGCCTGCTCAGCACCTAAGAAGTGTGTGTCATAGATATGTTGAATGACCGTCTTGCCTGTATGCAGCACATGCGTATATGGAACATGGTGGAAAAACAACAACAGCTCATCGGGGCACGTTTCTACAGATTCATATCGTTCAGCGTTCTCCCGATGATACTGCGAAGTATAGCCTGTACCGCTTTTCACGGTTCGATCTACACCAATGCCATGACAGTCGGCAAAATGATACGTTCCCCATTTGGAATATTCGTAACCATCCACGTTGGGACCGTAATGGTGATCCGGATTAACCATCCAGCCTACTCCGAGTGGTGCCGTATAATTCTCATAAATGTCCAAAGAGTTTAAAAGCATGCCGGAGATCTGCCCAACCACCTCTTCATCGTGACCAAATGTAAGTCTGACCCATTCATCGGCGATCTCCTCAGAAGACAGCTCCGGATTCCAGGCAAGTCTGCCATATCCGTACAGATTGGCTTGGGCAAGCGGGTGTCCGGTCCAGCAGGCATCTGCACCAATATTGGATACGGCTGCAAAACCACTGTGAGGCCGGTTATACAGCGATCCATCTGCAATACGTTTAACTTCCGATCCTTGACCTTTGGCATACGTATCAAAATCCAAAACTACTTTCCACTGTGGAATCAGATAACACAAGTGCCGCTGCTGGCCCGTATACTCCTGAGTAATCTGAAATTCAAGGACCTGATTCGTCTTCTCCATCGCTCCAAACAGTGGGGAAACAGCCTCCCGAACCTGAAAATCCATCGGACCATTCTTGATCTGCAAAATGACGTTATCTGCAAATCGTCCATCCAGCGGCTTAAAGTGGTCATATGCAGCCCGCGCACGGTCCGTGGAACGATCACGCCAATCCTGCTTGCAGTTATAGACGAAGCAGCGCCAGATAACCAGCCCTCCAAATGGACGAAGCGCTTCAGCGAGCATGTTCGCTCCATCGGCGTGGTCCCGATTATACGTGAAAGGACCTGGGCGGTTTTCAGAATCTGCTTTGATCAGGTAACCCCCAAAATCTGGGATAGCGGCATATACCTTGGCGGTCTGGATATTCCACCATTCGCGTACCTGTTCATCCAGTGGGTCTGCCGTAAGCAATCCGCCAACCTCCATCGGGCTAGCATAGTTGGCACTGAGGAACAGTCGAATGCCATAGTCTCTGAATTCGGATGCCACCCGGGCAACATCGCTCAAAAAGCGTTCCGTCAGAAACAGCGTTTCACGCTGATGCACGTTGACATTGTTGATCGATATGGCATTGATACCGGTGGAGGCAAGCAGCCGTGCATAATCGCGAATGCGTCCGATATCACGTGTGAATTCTCCATTTTCATAGAAAATGGATTCGCCGGCATATCCACGTTCAATGCTGCCGTCAACGTTATCCCACTGGTTGATCATTCGCAGTGCATTGCGGGGCTGCTCGGTAATATAGCTCCATTTTTTCGCAGATGGATCTGTTTCACTTGAACGGCCTTGGTCCAGAACCAGCTCCCTAAGCAGATGGAATGTAGCATACAACGCACCTTGAGGTGTCTCTGCACCAACCCAAAGCCTGCCTTGTTCCTCGTCTTCTCGAATGACATACCCTTCGCCTTGAACCGCAGCACGCTCACTTTCACTAAAGGCTTGTGCAACGAATGGATTCTCTGACCATGTGCCAATCCATACACCTGGAGCATTCAAAGCCTGTTCATCCGCTTGGTTGACAGCTGTTACAGTCTTCGCTTTCACACCAAACAGTTTCTCCAGTCCCTGAGTTAGTTCTCCCAGAGCGGTAGAGATAACTTTGTGATTCTCAATCGCATATATTCGTTCCGCCCAGGCTGGGGCAGCCTTAATGCTAGCCCCTTGACGACTATAATCACCTGAGAGATATCCCAGCCAGGCATCATACTGGGGGCCGACCAAGCTTTTTTGAATGACTGAACGACTCATTGTACCGCCTCCTTGCTAGCATAGATCTGTTCCAAACGAGTGCCCTTGCCTTCAAGCAGCCACAGAATGGATGTGACTCCGCGCGGATAGTATTTGCTGCCCACGGCAACACCGGACAGGATCTGGTCACTCCAGCACCAGTACGACTCTTCCGGATGCAGCAGCCAGTTCACATGCGCCGCATCGGATGCCTGACCGGATTCATCCCACTCCATGCCCAGTAATTCTCTGGTAATAAACTGGGACAGATATATTTTGCTTAACCATGAGTTATTGCTTGTCGAGGAGAGCTTCCATCCCCCATCCTCAAACAGACAAGTACCTGGTACTAGGACAGTTTTGAGGTGAGTTTGGAGTGCTTGCAGGTAAGGACCGAACCGGCCGTTAGCATCGAGAGCACCTTCACAACCTGTAAAGTAAGGGAATACCAGACCTTCAATTGCCGGAATTATACGTGAATCGTTATTTTCCGCAATGACGGCTGGAATGTAGCCACCTTCCGTCAATTGGGCTGCAATACTCGCTGCACATCGGTCAGCCTGACGTCCTGCCTGAAGAGATAGCTCAGGGAGCTTCTCAGCGGCAAAGAGTTTTTCCAAAGCCACATATACAGCCCAGCATTTGCCCGCCAGATAAATATTGTTCCGCGATTGTCCAAGCGATACATCAAGGCTGTCATAAGTTGTTATTTCTGCTCCGCCTTTGGTTCGGGTGCTATCCAGTCCCATCAGTCCATTGCGCTGATCCTCATCCGGATGATCCCGGTTCAACATGCTATCGAAGCAATCCCGAATCACAGGAAGCATTTCCTTCACAAATACCTGATCCTTGGTCTGTTCGATGTACACCGTTGCACAGCACAGCCAGTTTACAAGTTCCTCATGGCTCATCTGAGAGAAACAATCGTCAATCCCCACGAGTTCATAAGCTGAATGTCCCGGACGAGAGAATACATTGGCTACACCAATATCATGGGTAAAGGTCAATCCGCCTGGATACTCCTTCTCTTCCCCAGGGAATCGAACCTGATCGGTATAACTGTAACGTTTAACAAACCACTCGAGCTCGTTACGAACCGTCCAAGGGTTCAAAGCGAGTTCGAAGTACAGCTGATCTGCTGTCAGATCAAGGGTATTCATCATCCGGTATTCCCCTTCATTGACGATCCAGAACGGTTCGCCATCCGCATCCAGTAGTTGTGTACTTGCATAGTAACTATGGATGGAATGAGCGAGCATGAATGCCTGATCATCCGACAAGGCAGCCGTTCCCAGACGCTGTTCTGCCTCCACACAAGAAGAGGTCAGTGCATCGAAACGATCCAGCGCATACTGCCCTGCCTCTTGAATATCCTCGAAATAGCGGGTGTACCAATACGTCGTGTCCAAACCCGAAGTGACAATTCCACCGCGATAAAAACATACCGCAAACCGATATGTACGCTTCTCTCCGGCTGGAACCTCCATCAACAGTGCAGCCGTACCACCCAGGCCAAAGGCCAAATTCTCCACGTGTTTTTCCTGTAAAATTTTATCCAATGTGAACCCGAGAGCTGGCCACAGACCGTCATCAGCAGACATAATCGCTGTCAGCCTGCCTTGTCCAACTCCTGTAAGCTTTCCACCTTCAGGTCCACCAATCATGCGCATCGCAGAGTACGGGTCATTACCCTGATAGCCAAAATATGCTTTGCGTGCCTGCTTCCCTTGCGTATTATCAATTGTCATCTCCACGAGAACCGCTGGCACCAAAGCGTCTTTTAATTCTTCGAGATCACCACTCTTCGGTTCGGGTACGGGACGTACAGGCGAATAAATCCGGAAGGTAAGATCTCCTGCTGTCCACGTATCGGTTCCGGACTTGAATTCACGCGTAATTTCATCATCCCGAAAAGTTGAGATCAAGGGACGTTGAGTTGGGGTTGAAGCTGCTGATTGTGACGCTGATCCTGCCTCATCTCCTGAAGCGTTATCCGGATTTTCCAGTTTTTCGACATCGTAACGTACACTCTCATCCTCGGTCGCTTCGAAGAACGGCAGTGCCTCATAATGTCCACCATCACGGGATTGTAATCCGATATATATATTTTGGTCTGCAGGTTTTCCCAGCTCTAAGCCGAGACCACCTTTGGCACCCTTATATCCAAGTGTAAAACTTGCAAAAGCCCCAATCGGTGAATGATGGGCGTTATAAAAAATCGATTTGGATGTGCTCATGAACGATGACCCCTCTCAAAATGGTTTGCATGCGTTTTCATAGCCTCATCCTACCACGGGCATTCTGCCCTAGACCATGGACAAATCAATCGGATATTTACCCAAATCAAGCTGTTGTATTATAATAAATTAAAGCGATTACATTTTCGAATGTTTGCAAACGATCCGTTAGATCCAGCCTGTCATTTCGATTCATACTATTATAAAGGAGGTTTCCAATGACTTCTACGTACTTGCCTCCCGCTCTTGGTGAAAGTGTGCATGAAGTGTTCTACCCGGATGTGCAAACCACCGTCAATCTGTTCGCCATTCATCTGCGGAGTGTTGGAACAGACTGGAATTACCCGGCGCATGAACACCCCCAATACGAGCTGAACTATGTGACAGAGGGTGTGCAGCACATGACGGTTAACGGTCAGTTGTATACACAAAAGGCTGGCGAGCTGCTCCTGATTCCTCCGGGAAGCGTTCATTCCAGCCAAAGCCAGAACGGCCAGGGATTCACCTATTTCTGCATGCACTTTGATATCGATGATCAATTATTCCTTTCATTACTTGCCCGAATCAAGCAGGTTCTCTTTCATGCAGACAACCCGGTTACGTTAAAAATTGAGCCAGTCCTACGGAAATTAATGAGTTCCACAAATGAAGATACAGCTTCAAATACGATGGTACAGCGCATGCAGCTGCAGTCCGCCGTGTTTGAATTGTTCGGCCACCTGTGGGAAGCTGTCTCCCACGAGGCTGCGCACCTGTTTAATGAAGGATACGAGCGGATTGAACTGGCCCACCAGATTCGCAATCGTCTGCAAGGACTGGTGAGCCAACAGTTTAAACAAGGCCATGAATCGGATACCCACTATGGAATTGACGACATTGCAGCCGAGCTGGGGATCAGCTCCTCGCATTGCAATCGTGTGTTCAAGCAGGTATTCGGTCAGTCTCCGCGGGCAGTGCTCTCCGAAATGGTTCTGCACGAAGCGAAGGTTCTGCTTGGAAATCCGAAACTGTCGGTTCAAAGTATCGCAGCCATGCTCGGGTACAGGGATATTGCCCATTTTAGCCGCCAATTCAAGCGTTGGTCAGGCATGTCTCCGTCACGGTACAGACAGGAACAACCCGTCGTGCAGTGAGTCCGATTGTAGTATCGCGAAGCAGAGTAGCATGCAATTATAGAAGAATAGAAGCATTTTGATCCATATCATGGAGATTGGAAGCCGTTTATTGGATATATGCACGAATCTTATTTTAACAGTCGTTTAATCGTCTTCAGCTTGCCTTCATATGGCGGGTACAAAATGGACAAATTCAGTTTCGTGCTTTTTTTAAGCACACTTTTCATGTGGGAGAAGGTTTCGAGGCTATAGCGCCCGTGATAAGAACCGATTCCCGAGTGCCCTACACCTCCAAAAGGTAATAGCGGGTTGGCTACATGGGTAATCGTATCATTAATACAGCCGCCTCCAAAAGATACTTCACTCAGCACTTTCTCCTGAATTTGTTCATCTGATGTAAAGAGGTAAAGGGCCAGCGGCTTGGGACGTTTTAAAATTCCGGCAATCGCTTCATGAATGTTGTCATAACTGATGATCGGCAGAATCGGTCCGAAGATCTCATCCTCCATGCTGGCAGCTTCCCATGACTCGGCATCAATGAATGTGGGTTCAATGAAACGATCCGCTTCATCAGCATGGCCACCATAGATCACTTTATCTTGATCCCGTTCGATCAGGTTCGTTAATCGTTTAAAATGAACTTGGTTGACGATTCGTCCGTAATCCGGATTGTGCTGAATGTCTGTACCGAAGAACGATTTTACCACTTCTTTCATCTCAGAGATCAGCTGTTCCTTCACCTGTTCATGCACAAGCAGATAGTCTGGTGCGATACAGGTTTGCCCTGTATTAAGCAGCTTGCCCCATATGATGCGCTGGGCAGCCACTTTAATGTCCGCCCTCTCGTCCACAATGACCGGGCTTTTGCCACCAAGCTCCAACGTGACGGGAACGAGATTTTTGGCTGCTGCCTCCATGACAATTTTTCCTACCGGCACACTTCCAGTAAAAAAGATATAGTCAAATGGAGCGTTAATAAGAGCTGTTGTTGTATCCTTCGCTCCTTCCACCACATGTACGTAGGCTGGTTCGAAAACCGAGGCGATCATTTCGCGAACAACTGCTGAGACGGCTGGCGTGTTTTCTGATGCTTTTAACACTGCGGTATTTCCCGCGGCAATGGCACCAATCAACGGTTCCATCAGAAGCTGAAACGGATAGTTAAACGGACCGATGATCAATACCGAGCCATATGGCTCGGGAATAATGTAGCTTTTGGAGCCGATCAGGGCCACGCGGGTTTTTACTTTGACGGGTTTAACCCATTTCTTCACTTTTCGTATTGTGTGTGTAATGCTGTCCATCATAAAACCGATTTCGGTCGTATATGATTCAAACTCACTTTTACCCAAATCCTGATACAGTGCTTCAGTTAGCCTCGACTCATACTTCTGAATAGCCTGTTTCAGATTAGTTAAACGTGCAATCCGGGTCTCTGCCGAACACGTGGCTCCCGAGTGGAAGAACTGATGCTGCTGCTCCAAAATGAGCTTTACCTCATGACTGTCTAGTTCACGCAGGGTACTCATATTTCAACTCTCCTCTACATATTATTGATGAAAGGTTTAAACGAACGAACATATTGACGAGGCTGCATGCCTGTTTACATGAACGAGTGTAATTACTGGCTACAGACATTCTTTTTCCAGCGCTGCAACCAGTTCTTTCAACCGCTCGACAGACGGCTTCAAGGAAGCGGAATAATAACGCTGAGTGCCTTTTTGTTCTACCGAGATTAGCCCTTTTTCAAGCAGCAATTTGAGATGGTGGGATATCGCGGGCCTGGACAGGCTGGATTGTTCGGTGATTTCATTAACGGTCATCTGGCCTCGCTCGGTTAGTGTGAGTAAGATTCCTTGGCGGTGGTTATCACTAAGCACCTGGAACAAAGGAATGCAGGAATGGAAAATGGTTAACGCTTCTTGTCCCATGGTTTCACCTCGATCAGTTCATTATTATATTACTGGCTCTTTCCTAACTGTCAGTTGGTTTAAACATTTAAACGCATATGATTATTGTACCCTCATCGTGAACAAATCTCAATAATTCTACACTTTCGTCTAAAATGACATAAAAGCGCTTCCATACTACCATACTTGTATGGTAGTATGGCAATAAAGGAGTTGAAGTTGTGGAATATCCCCCAAAGTTCTCATCCAAAGCCGGTTTGTCATCTTCCATAAATGGTCTGTCGTCCAAGAGTAAGCAGTCCTCCTCGACACGGGATGTGGTCTATGCCACGTTGAAGCAATTGATTCTAAGTCTCAAGTTGCCTCCGGGAACGGCCATCTCCGAAAAGGAGATATCGCTCGAGTTCCAGGTTAGCCGGACCCCTGTTCGGGAGAGTTTTGTAAGGCTTGCTCAAGAAGGTCTGCTTGAAGTGTATCCCCAGCGAGGTACATATGTTTCCCTGATTCAGGTAGATCTCGTAGAGGAAGCACGCTTCATGCGCGAACAGCTTGAACGAGCCGTGATTCGGCTTGCATGCTTGCAGTTTCCAGATCGGGAGATGCAGGCTTTGGAGCAAAACCTTGCTCAGCAGCAGGCATGTTTGCTCAAACCGGATGATGAACGAATGTTCCAACTGGACGAGGAATTTCATAGCACCCTTTTTGCAGGTTGTAACAAAAGCAAGACATGGACCGTGATCCAGCAAATGAACGTGCACCTTAATCGGAGCCGCATGCTTCGTTTGTCATCAGATCACCAGTGGGACCACTTGATCCATCAGCACCGGTCCATGGTGGAGTCCATTCGGCAGCATGATGCCAAGACGGCAGAGCGAATTATGCAGGAGCATCTTCATCTGACTGTCACGGATTTGGCCATCCTGCGGGATACGTACCCTTCTTATTTTCAACAATGACAAGTCCTGCTCCTTCTAACTACACTTGATGAGGTGAACGTGATGAAAATGGTTTTTCGCTGGTTTGGCGAAGGCAATGATACGGTGACGCTTGATCATATCCGGCAGATTCCGGGTGTGGAAGGCATCGTATGGGCGCTGCATGATGTACCAGCAGGTGATGAATGGCCGATGGAGAAAATTTTGGCTGTCAAAGCAGCTGCGGATCAGGCAGGATTGCATCTGGATGTGGTGGAAAGTGTCAATATTCATGAAGATATTAAGCTGGGTCTGCCTACACGGGACCAATACATCGCCAATTACAAAAAAACGATGGAAAAGCTCGCTCAGGTTGGGGTAAAAGTCATCTGTTACAATTTCATGCCCATCTTCGACTGGCTGCGTACGGATCTTCATAAGGAAATGGAAGACGGCTCCACAGCCCTCTTCTATGAGAGCAGCAAACTTGCGGATATTGAACCGCTTGAGCTCGTTCGGCGTATTACTGAAAATTCCGCATTAACCATGCCTGGCTGGGAACCTGAACGGCTGCAGTACCTAACAGGTCTCTTTGAAGCCTATAAAAATGTGACAGAGGAAGATATGTGGGAGAATGCCCGGTATTTCCTGCAGGAGATTATTCCTACGGCGGAAAGGCTCGGCATTCGAATGGCTATCCACCCGGATGATCCGCCATGGCCTATCTTTGGATTACCGAAAATTATTATCAGCCAGGATAATCTTCGCAAATATCTAAACCTTTATGACAGCCCTTCCAACTGTGTAACTTTATGCAGCGGCTCTCTTGGAGCGAACCCGGCGAACGATATTATCGGCATGATTCATGAGTTCCGGGACCGGATTCCGTTTGCTCATATTCGCAATGTCAAAGTGTATGAAAATGGCGACTTTATTGAAACCTCACACCGCAGCCAGGATGGTAATGTGGATATTGCAGGTGTGGTTGAGGCTTATCACGACATCGGTTTTGAAGGATATGCAAGGCCGGACCACGGACGTCATCTCTGGGGTGAACAGTGCAGACCGGGTTACGGTCTCTACGATCGCGCTCTGGGCATTATGTATCTCTGGGGCGTCTGGGATTCTCTGCAAAGGAGGGCAAAAGCATGAGCAACTATTTATCTGAACCATCTTCCCGTCTGAAAGGCAAAACGGCTGTAATTACAGGTGGTGCCGGTGTGTTGTGCCGTTCCATGGCTGAAGAACTTGCACGACACGGGGCCCGTGTCGCCATTCTCAATCGTACTGTATCTAAAGGCGAAGAAGTTGCTGCAGCAATTGAAGCTTCTGGTGGAATAGCCATTGCCGTTGCTTGTGATGTAACCCAATCGGATAGTGTGAAGGCCGCTGCGGCGACTGTACTGGAACAGCTGGGTCCCTGCGATATTCTGATCAATGGTGCAGGCGGTAATCATGCCAGTGCCAATACCACCAATGAAATTTTCAGAATGGAGGATCTCGAACAGCCTGAGGTTACTACTTTTTTTGACGTCAGTGTGGATGGGTTCCGTCAGGTGATGGATCTCAATTTTGTGGGATCTCTTATTCCTACCCAGATCTTTGCAAGGCAAATGATTGAGCGTGATGTTCCCGCTACTGTCATTAATATTTCGTCCATGAGTGCACCGTCCCCCATGACCAAAGTTCCAGCGTACAGTGCAGCCAAAGCGGCAATCAACAATTTTACACAGTGGCTTGCCGTGCATCTTGCCGAATCGGGTATTCGAGTAAATGCCATCGCACCAGGATTTTTCCTGACAGAGCAAAACCGCAACCTGCTGCTTCATCCGGATGGCTCTCCTACGGAACGCTCCAGCAAAATCATTGCGCATACGCCAATGCGCCGATTTGGCAAACCGGAAGACCTGCTCGGTACGTTAATGTGGCTGGCAGATGAGAAACAGTCTGCATTCGTCACAGGCACCGTCATCCCTGTCGATGGTGGATTTATGGCATACGCTGGCGTATGAATGCTCTCTTAAACTTTTGAATATAAACGATAAGCTACACTAGCCAAATTTGGCTGATGTATCGCATGTAGACCCGAAACCAGTAGTGCAAACCCGGTTTCGGGTTTTTGCGTATTCAGAATAAGATCATCCAGCCAAGGAAAAGCTTGTATTAGTCCAAAAAAATGCTTGGCGGCCTAGTCGTTTTGAAAGAACAGATGACATGCACCCGTTTGCCAAGCGAAGGAAGGTGATACATACATGATGGAAGAAACATGGGTTGTTGCTGTACGCTCCATTATCGCTTTTTTGACCCTGATCATCTATACAAGAGTGCTTGGCAAACAGCAGATGGGCAACCTGACGTATTTTGATTACATTAACGGCATTACCATCGGCTCCATTGCAGGTACTTTTGCGACCGACTTATCCTCTAAAGCATGGATTCATTTCGTGGCTTTGACCATTTTCACCATAATAACGATCATTTTTCAATTCATTACCTTAAAAAATCGAACCATCTCCAAACTGATGGACTCCGATCCCACTTTAGTGATTCAGAACGGCAAAATCCTGGAACAGAATCTCCATAAAATGCGTGTAAAGTTTGACGAGCTAACCATGATGCTGCGGCAAAAAGATGTGTTTGACATTACGACATTGGATTACGCAATTCTTGAACCGAATGGTAGTCTCTCCGTTGTACTAAAACCTGAGAATCAACCTGTTACTGCCAAAGACATGCATATGCACCCACCCAAAAGTAAGCTGATGACCGAACTGATCATTGATGGTGTCTTGATCAAGCAGAATTTGAAGGAGCGAAACAAGGATATAAATTGGCTAACGGAACAGTTGAAAAAGCAAAATATCACGGTCCAGGACATTGCTTTCGCGGCTATTTTGCCTAACGATAAATTGTATATCGACCTTTTCAAAGATCAATTTCAAGAAAAAACGGATATGGGCGATTACAAGGGACCTTTCTAACGTTCAATATTTGCAAGGAGGCGGCTGAATGAAAACCCGTTTTTGGTTGCTGTATGTGGTTCCAATTTTTTTACTGATTTTGTTTGTGGCTATCATGGTCAGTGGACCCTTTCTCAAAAAGCCCTTTGGCGCAGATGATCGGTTGCTGGAATCCGTACAAACGCTGGAAAAGCAGGTGAAAGGGAAACAGTGGACTGAAGCCAAGTCTCAAATTGATTATGCGATGCAGGCCTGGGATCGAATCGTCAACCGCATTCAGTTCAGCGTGGAGCGTGAAACGATTTATGATATTCTGGGTACACTCTCACGGATTAAAGGTGGGGTTGCCGCCGAAGATGATAAGGCGATTATGGAAGAGCTCCATTATTTCTACGTATTATGGGAAAACCTTGGCGACTAATGGTGAGACAAATTCATTACGTAAAGGAAAAGGCACCTCCTTTATTTTAAAGGAAGTGCCTTTGTCTTGCGTTTAAACGTTTCGCTGACGTAATCCCCGTGAGCGTGGCTTGCGTACCGCACCCTCTTTGCGGAAAAAAAGACTCAGGGCGCCCTTCGCACACCAGAGAGAAAATAACGCAAATAGGGTTCCCCAAAACAGGGCCGGCAGGAAAGTCTGCTGTGCGAGATTGGCTGCATCTCCTGCCCGTGAAGGCTGCGTCCAGGACATCAGTCCGACATACATGGCACTCACCACGGACTCTTCCAGCGTCAGGAAAGCCAGTAACAGATAATAGAACTTCACTATTTTGGCGCCAAAAATCATCATCACGACATTCAGGGCAATGAACCCTGTGAGCCATAACATCCCGAACTCTCCTCTTACGTATAACAAAAGAGATACAAGTGCAACAGCGGTCATGATGCCCAAACCCCAGATGTGCAAGCCTTTGCGATACAAGTAGAATAGTAGCCAGGCAAATAGTGATGCCGTTATATATCCTGCCAGAGACACCAATATGGATCTGCCTGGTGTCAGCATGGATGAATAGGTAACGCCGCTGTGATCCGCGTATAATTCGATACGCAGGACTTTTCCTGATAATAGCAGGGTGACCAACGCATGGCCGAATTCATGAATCATCGTATCCAGATTTCGGAACAACGAAGAAAACGGAATAAAACGTGTGAGAAAAACGGAAGCCACCAGAAACAATATGGTTTTGAGCCATTTATTCAATTCTGTATCCCTCCTTGTCTCCGAGTAACAATTCCCAACGTTTATACTACGCTTCTTAGCTCAACTCGTTTCGTTCCATGAAATGGGCAGCACAATATTCCATCCACCAGCAGAAACTTCGATTGTGTCCTATGAAAAAAGAAGACATATCATACCGTCCCCTCTCTACTTCCAGTGTAACAAGCAGTCGATTTCGCATACGCTTCAGCGCATATTGAACAAATTGATCTGCAGTTTCAGTTTGCACTAGTGTAACATAAGCATACAGCGAATGGTCTACAGGTTCATCAAGCGGACTAACACCTGCACACGAAAACTCGGTCTCTACACCAGCTTGCTGAAGCAAGGATAGTGCCTTGAGCAGCTCCGCATCCACTTCTACTCCGTTCCACACCACTGTTTTCTTCGCTGATATCGTATGTTTTTCACGCTCCGTCCAGTGCATAAGCTCCTGCTTGCGTCTTCTCCAAAGATGGGGTGGCTGCTGACTTAGCAGAATTTCCTGTTCTTCACTTCGTTCCATATGCGTCTTCTCCTCCTGTAACCCCAATCGTTCTCCGGTCCCCTTATACAACGAAAAGAGCACATCACTGTGCTCTCTGCGTGGCAAAAGGCAAAGGAATGGCATCGCCATTCCTCAGCATGTTGTATCATTGTACCTCTTTCGATGACTGGCATCAAATGGATTTATGTTTATTCATTCAGTGCCCGTTCCAGGGCATCCAGATTCTGCTTCATAACACTGATATAGTCCATTCCTGCTGCAATCTCCTCTTCGGTTAATCCTTCAATCGGGTTCAACACAGCCGTTTGGGCACCGACTTCACTGGCGATGGTCTCGGATACTTTGGAAGATACCAGAGTTTCGAAGAAAATCGTTTTGACCTGGTGTTCCTTGGCAAAATCAATAACGGATGCCATCTGTGCTGCAGAAGGCTCTTGTTCTGGAGATAAACCCGCAATCGGCACCTGTTTCAGTCCATACTGCCGGGCAAGATACCCGAACGCTGCATGCTGAGTAATGAAATCTTTTCGTTTGCTGTCTGTCACAGCTGCTTTGAATTCCTGATCCAATGTTTCCAGTTTGGCAATGTACGCATCAGCATTTTGCTTGAACTGTTCAGCATGCTCCGGTGCAGCCTTCGCCAGTCCTGCTTCAATATTCCGCACCTCCTGAATGGCCAGAACAGGCGACAACCACACGTGCGGGTCAAGTCCACCATGATCATGTGTGTGCCCTTCTTCTGCCTCAGTATCATGTTCGTGGTCATGGTCTTCTGTAGCGGCTTCATTGGCATGCTCGTGATCGTGTTCTTCAGTGGCTGCTTCTTCACCATGATCATGATTATGGTCATGCTCTTCTGCAGTTGCTTCATCTGCACTTGACTCCCCATGATGATGGCCATCTTCTACGCCTTCAAGCAGATCAATGCCTTGGCTTGCTTCTACTTGTACAAGCTTGTCATTACTCAGAGTATTCTTCACTTGATCGATCCATGATTCCATACCAGCGCCATTATAGACGAGTACATCTGCTTTCTCGATGCTTGCTATATCCTGGGGTGTTGGCTCCCAGTCATGGGGCTCCATTCCGGCTGGAACGAGTGTATGTACATCAGCCAGATCGCCTGCTATATTTTTGGTGAACTCATACATAGGGTAGAAACTGACTTGTACGTCCAACTTCTTCTCAGTCGCTGCCGGAGCGTTTGCCGAAGCCGCATCCGATTCGGATGCCGTTTTCGTTTGACCGCAGCCGGCTGCAATAAGTGTGAGACTGAACAATAGTCCCAATGTTGATCTTTTACTGAATTTCATGTGGTATATTCTCCCTTGATTGTATGGATATAATTGCGTGCTGCTGCTTTCTTTCCTTGCGATGACGCTTACGGTTGTATTGTTGAATCAGCTTCTGTGCTGATATTCCAGTCAATAGAAAGGCCAGCAGAATGAGGGCGATCGTCCCTCCTGGGGGTGTATTCAAGTGGTAAGATGTTGTCAACCCGCCGAAGATCCCGATTAACCCGGTAAGGACGGCGATCACTATGGCTGCTGCGAAGCTGCGTGAGACTCTCAGAGCCAGCGCAGCCGGCAGCACAATTAGGGCAGATACAAGCAGTACACCGACAATGGGCATGGCTGAAGCAACCGTCAGACCCGTAAGTACTGCAAATGCAAACGATAAACCTTTGACCTGAATGCCTCCGATAGAAGCTGTCTCTTCATCAAACGTCAAATTGTATAAAGGTCTACGTAGTACAATGAAAAAAATCAAACCGGTCACACACACCGCCGCCATCATCCATAGCTGTGTATCGCTAACAGCTACAATGGATCCAAATAAATAGGAACTAAACGTCTTGGACAGACTGGATTTCAGACTCATAAGCACAACAGCTAGCGCCAAGCCTGACGTCATGATGATCGCTACAGGGACCTCACTGTAAGTCAGGTAATTACGCCGCAATTGTTCCACCAGCAGTGCGCCAATGACTGCGATGGCAAAACCACAAATGACTGGATCAAGGTTCAAAACTGAACCAAGTGCAACCCCGGCAAGTGAAACGTGAGACAATGTATCCGACATTAATACCTGACGCCGAAGCATCAGATAAACACCCAGAATGGGAGCTATGATTCCAATCAGTCCGCCTGCCCAGAAAGCACGCTGCATGAATTCGTACTCAAACACTGCCATTCCTCGCTTTCTTGCCGTTCCAGGACAATGGTTCGATCCAATCGGTTGCCCATCTCTTCCAGACCATGTGTCACCATAATAATCGTCAGCCCATGCACATCTGCATAGTGACGCATCAGATTATGGAATCCTTCCCTGCTGCGGCGGTCCATTCCCGTTGTGGGTTCATCCAGTACAAGCACTTGGGGCTGTCCTGCCAAAGCTCTGGCAATGCATATTCGCTGTTTCTGCCCACCAGACAGTTCACCTATCCGCGTATTCCGGTGTTCCCACATGCCTACCTCTCGGAGACTTCTCTCCACGATAGCTTCCTGTTCAGCTCTGAATCTGCGGAAGAGACCAAGCTTGCGGTAACATCCGGATCGAACCAGTTCAATGACTGTACTGGGAAATCCGCTATTAAACGATGCCACCTGTTGGGGCACATATCCGATCTCCAGTTTGCTGCCACGGATGTTCTGAACATTCATATGTACCGTGCCGCTCCAGGGCTGTAACAGCCCCAGCAGCAACTTCAGCATGGTTGTTTTCGTAGAACCGTTCGGGCCGGTAATGCCTACGAACTCACCCACGTGAATATCCAGCGACAGATGGTCAATGACAGGCTCTTTGCCATAGCCAAAGACCACATCGCGCATGGAGGATAGAATCATGACGTTTCCTCTTTTCGTAAGTATTACGATGTAGAAAAGACAAAAAAATTTACCTTGTTTCCCGGTGAATGGTCATTTTCTTCAAACGCGGTGAGTATTTTTTCAACTCAATCCGTTCAGGGTGGTTACGCTTGTTCTTCGTTGTCGTATAGTTGCGGTCTCCGCACTCGGTGCAGGCTAAGGTTACAATCACTCTCATGGTAGTGCCTCCTTTGGTTTAATCGTAATATTTACTATTAACACGTCAAACTATACATGACCCTTCTTTCGTTTGTCAACTTTCTGGTAAAGAGAATTATTAAATCGTAACAATTATGATTAAAATGGCAAAGCGTGTGTATGTTGCTGAATGTACAGGCATATAGTTTATTAAAAGTCCGGTTGTGGAGGTCTGCCTAATGAAGCTTGCGGCCAATCTGAAGCTCCTCTCATTCCTTATTCCCTGTGCCTTTCTTGTTCCCGTGATGATTACAATGGCTCCGGATCTCAAACAGGCATGGAACAGTGAAGCTTTGCAAAATATGAAAACAGTATTCATAGGCATCTTCCTTGAAGCAGTCCCATTTCTACTGATCGGTGTACTACTGTCTTCGCTCATGCAATGGTTCGTATCCGAAGAAATGGTACGCAAACTCACACCAAAGAATCCCATTGGCGGTGTGCTGGTGGCTGGATTGCTCGGGATCATATTCCCTATCTGTGAATGCGGCATGATTCCAGTAGTACGACGGTTGATGCATAAAGGAATGCCAGCTTATATCGCGGTAACGTTTATTCTTAGTGGTCCTGTTGTTAATCCGATCGTGTTTACCGCAACTTTACTAGCTTTTCCATCCCATCCCGAAATAACAATCGCCCGCATGGGACTGGCGTTTGCCGTCGCAGCTTCAATTGGGGGGCTGGTCTATCTTTTTGTTCGAAAGAATCCTTTACGTAAGCCAAAGGTTGCCGTGACAGAGGTCAAGACTCATCCTGGATTCAAAATGGCCCAACCCCATACGCATGCCGAAGGGCATGATCATAACCATACCCATGAGAAAAACTGGCGCAGCTTCTTCATTCATGCCGGAGATGAATTTGTAGATATGAGTAAGTACCTGGTCATTGGTGCACTGATTACAGCTTGCATTCTGACGTTTATCAGCCGCAGTGATCTGATTGCACTTGGGAACGGCCCTGTGGCCTCCTATGTATTTATGATGGGATTTGCATATGTATTATCTCTGTGCTCGACCTCTGATGCCTTTGTGGCTTCTGCGTTCTCTCATACTTTTGCGCTGGGACCGCTTTTATCATTTCTTGTTCTCGGGCCCATGCTTGATTTTAAGAGCACACTCATGTTGCTTTCCACCTTCCGCACAAGGTTTGTCATTGGGTTAAGCATGGCCATTATTGTTCTCGTCTTCGCCGGATCGTGGTTGATAAACCTTCTGGTATAGGATAAAAAACAAATTACATTCCGGTATTCATACATCATGAAGCAAGTGGAAAATTAAATTCTGCAGCATATATGTTCACTTCAATAATGATAAGAGGTGATTAGATGACTCATCCTGCATCCTTTCAAATCCATACTCCCAGCTCCAGAAGACATGCCGTTCAATGGCACTCATTGATTCGTGCCGTCTGGATTGGTGGTCTTGCCGTATACATCTTCCATTTGAACGCAAATGATTCTCTTCACTATTATCTGGCCCCTACGATGCAGCGACTGTTATTATGCAGTCCTATACCGCTTTTGTTCATCGCGGTCGTTATGGCTTGGCATGCACTCATTGGTCATGGTCAAGTCCATTGTGATTGTGAGCACCCTCCTCCGTCCGGGTGGTTTCGCAGTTCGATGACCTACAGTCTGATTATGTTTCCCTTACTGCTCGGTTTTTTGCTGCCCGATCAGGCACTGGGCAGTTCGATGGCTAGTCAGAAAGGCATGTCGCTGTCTTACACCCCGCCAGAAATCCGGCGTAAAGAGCCTGCACCCGAAGATACGGTCAAATTGGATATTCAAGATCTTGCACAAATTCAGACGACCGTTGTTTCCGGGTCAGCCAGTAAAGTGCAAGTGCAATTCATTCCTCCCGATGAATACAGCCGTGAATTCGCTGAGTTGGCCGAAAAATTGTATGCCGAATCGATCATCAAAGTATATCCAGAAATATTTTCAGAAACGCTTGGGACCATCGACATGTTTCAGCGTCAATTCGCCGGCAAGGAGATCTCCCTCACTGGATTTGTCTATCGTGATCAGAGCATGAATCACGAATCACACTTTGCGCTCGGTCGTTTCCTTGTCATGTGTTGTCCTGCAGATGCGGCGCCCTTTGGAGTCATGATTCACATCCCTGACGCTGATACATTCCCAACCGACAGCTGGGTACAAATAGACGGAAACATCGGTTCCGCTCAGGTAAATGGCAAGGACACCATTGAGATTCGGGCAACGAAAATAACTCCTGTTTCCGAGCCATCCACCCCGTATATTTATACCAATGCGGATTCCGTAATGACCTATGATAAACTGAAGGGCAAAAGAGAGGGATAGCTCAAGCTCAAGCTTAAGCTTAAGTTTAAGTTTAAGTTCTGGATCCATTCTCACTTTCAAAAACAAGGAAGAACCCGAAACCATAAAAATATGGCTTCGGGTTCTTCGGTTTCAGGTTCAATATGAAAAACCTCTTGGCATCACCTGATATTTATTCCGTTACGATATCATGAACGAGCACAGGAGCATCAGCATGATCTGCAATCGTAATATTTTCTTTGATCTTGGCAATCACGTCTGCCACATCCTCACGATTGGCATGGATCGTTACCAGTGACTCGCCAGCTTTGACCGGGTCGCCCACTTTTTTGTTAAGCATCAATCCTACGGCAAGATCAATCTCCGATTCTTTCGTTGCACGCCCTGCGCCAAGCAGCATCGCAGCGGTTCCGATTTCGTCAGCTACGATTCCGGCAACATATCCATCCTGATCAGCCGGGACTTCAATCAGATATTTCGCTTGTGGCAGACGATCTGGATGATCTACAACTGATGCATCGCCACCCTGGTTTGCCAGGAAATGCTTGAATTTCTCCAGTGCCTTCCCGTTCTGGATCACTTCTTTCAACTTCTCCTCAGCTTGTTCCAGGGAGTCTGCTTTGCCAGCGAGGAATACCATTTGACGTCCAAGAGCCAGACACAGTTCTTCCAGATCTTTCGGTCCTTTGCCTTGCAGCGTCAGAATCGCTTCTTTTACTTCGAGGGCGTTACCGATGGCCAATCCGAGTGGTTGAGACATGTCGGAGATAACCGCCATCGTTTTGCGCCCAACATTGTTACCGATGCTTACCATGGCATGTGCCAGTTCTTTTGCATCTTCGGTTGTTTTCATAAAGGCACCCGCACCTGTTTTCACATCCAGTACGATGGCGTCTGCACCCGCTGCAATTTTTTTGCTCATGATGGAGCTGGCGATCAGTGGAATGGAGTTGACCGTTGCTGTAACGTCACGGAGTGCATAGAGCTTTTTGTCAGCAGGCGTAAGGTTTCCGCTTTGACCAATAACCGCTACCTTGTGTTCGTTAACGAGCCTGATAAACTCTTCCTTCTCCAGCTCTACGTGGAAACCGGCAACGGATTCGAGTTTGTCTGTCGTTCCGCCTGTATGGCCCAGACCGCGTCCGGACATTTTGGCTACGGGAACATCCAGGGCAGCAACAAGCGGTGCTAGAACCAATGTTGTTGTATCGCCTACGCCACCCGTCGAGTGCTTGTCTACTTTGATGCCTTCAATGGCGGACAGATCAATCGTTTCGCCCGAATTTACCATCGACATCGTCAGATCTGCGCGTTCCTTGTCGGTCATATCCTTGAAGAATACTGCCATCGCCCAGGCGCTGACTTGATAATCCGGGATATCACCTTGTGTATATCCTTGAACAACAAAATCAATCTCAGCTGTTGTCAGTTCTTTTCCGTCACGTTTTTTGGCAATAATGTCTACCATTCTCATGATGATCTCTCCTTTGTTGTGGTGGGTATTTACACGGTCACTCCGATGGCAGAACAACCTTCCGACCGCTGTTATCCCCAGATTTTTCGATTCCCTTTTTATAAGGGGAAAATCCGGTGATAAAGGCGGACGCTTCACTTCTTCAGGTTCCTTCTGCCCTCTCCGTTATCGTGTAATTTTGTTTGTTGTTGTGGTGAAAACCTTGAGATAGAGTCGAGGCGCTTCGCATCTTCAAAATGGATCCGTTTCCTTCACTACGTGCTAATAACAAAGTTTCAATTCAAATCAATGGATATTAGCGTAATTTACAGCGTGATTGCTGTTTCAAGTGCTACAACCATCATGTCGTTGAACGTTTTTTGACGTTCTTCGGCAGTGGTTTCTTCGCCTGTCAACAAGTGGTCGCTCACAGTCAGGATCGTCAATGCATTCACGCCAAACTTGGCAGCAATGGTGTAAAGGGCTGTCGTTTCCATTTCCACACCCAGTACGCCGTGCTGCATCAATTTTTCTGTAACGGAACGATCGTCGCGATAGAATGAATCGGAGCTAAATACGTTCCCGACATGGATCTTCAGACCTTTTTCTGTTGCGCGGTCATATGCTTCTTTCAACAGGGAGAACGTTGCAATTGGAGAGAAATCATATCCGCCAAATACAAGCTTGTTCATGCTGGAATCCGTACAGGAAGCTTGTGCCAAAATGACGTCACGAACACGTACATGCTCCTGCATACCTCCGCATGTTCCCACACGAATGAGGTTTTTGACGCCATATTCGCTGATCAATTCGTTGGCATAGATGGCGAACGATGGAATCCCCATGCCTGAACCTTGTACCGAAATACGGTGTCCTTGATATGTACCGGTGAAACCAAGCATTCCGCGAACTTCGTTGTAACAAACCACATCTTCAAGATACGTATCTGCAATAAACTTTGCGCGCAGCGGGTCTCCTGGCAAAAGGATCGTTTCTGCGATATCTCCAGGTTTGGCTCCGATATGTGTACTCATGGTTAAATCTCCTCCAGTTTATCCATTGGTTTAGTGATGGCCAGGAACCGGAGCGGCCGCAGCTGCTCCATGGTTACCTGAACCATTCTTTATTAATTTATCTAGCGACTTTATTGCTTCCGTTGACTACGGAAATTTATTTTAAATCTTTCAGGAAGCTTGTACCGTACTCCGGCAGTTTAACACCAAAGTTGTCAGCAACCGTTGCGCCAAGATCGGCGAATGTGCTGCGCAGTTCAAGCTGCTTGCCCTTGCTGAAGCGAGGGGAATACACAAGTAATGGTACATACTCACGTGTATGGTCCGTACCACGGTACGTTGGGTCGTTACCATGGTCAGCTGTAATGATCAGCAGGTCATCGTTCGTCATTTTGTCAAAAATCTCAGGCAGACGCGCATCATAATCCTCCAGGGCTTGAGCATATCCTTGCGGATCACGGCGATGACCAAACAATGCATCGAAATCAACCAGGTTCAGGAAGCTGAGACCTGTGAATTCTTCATCCATCGTTTCGGACAACTTGTCCATACCGTCCATGTTGGACACCGTGCGAACAGACTTGGTTACCCCTTCTCCGTCATAGATATCTGCGATTTTACCAAGGGCAATGACGTCAAATCCTCCGTCCTTAAGCTCATTCATAACTGTACGGCCGAACGGTTTGAGCGCATAGTCATGACGGTTCGCAGTACGTTTGAAATTCCCTACTTCGCCAACAAACGGGCGTGCAATAATGCGGCCCAGCATGTATGGATCGTCGAGCGTGATCTCCCGGCAGAATTCACAGATTTCGTACAGCTCTTTCAATGGAACCACATCTTCGTGTGCAGCAATCTGCAGAACGGAATCCGCCGAAGTATATATAATGAGGGCACCTGTTTTTACATGCTCCTCACCCAGCTCATCAATAATTTCCGTGCCACTGGCTGGCTTGTTCCCAATGACTTTACGGCCTGTCTTCTCTTCAATGCGCTGAATCAGCTCATCCGGGAAGCCGTTTTCGAATACGCGGAAAGGCGTATCAATATAGAGTCCCATGATCTCCCAATGGCCTGTCATGGTGTCTTTGCCCCGGGACGCTTCCTGCATTTTTGTATAATACGCTTTAGGTGAATCCGAGACAGGAATGCCCTCAATTTCTTTAATGTTGGACAGTCCGAGACTTGCCATATTAGGCATGTTCAAACCTCCGCGTTCACGTGCAATGTGACCAAACGTATCCACATCGTAATCATCAAATTCTGCCGCATCCGGCGCTTCACCGATACCTACAGAATCCATAACAATCAGATGTACTCTTTTAAATGTTGACATAACTTACGCACTCCTTCCAATAATCCGGGTTACAAGAACAGTCCGGTGATGATCGCAGACAGCACGCTGACAAGCGATGCACCGTAAAGCAGCTTCAGACCGAAGCGGGCCACCACATTGCCCTGTTTTTCATGAAGTCCCTTCACCGCACCAGCAATGATACCGATGGACGAGAAGTTGGCGAACGATACGAGGAAGACGGATACGATACCTGTTGTACGAGCAGACAGCGTAGTTTGTTTGGTCAGATCCAGCATGGCGACGAATTCATTCGACACCATTTTGGTTGCCATAATACTTCCCGCCTGAATCGCTTCCTTCCAGGGAACGCCCATAATAAACGCAAAGGGTGCAAACACATAACCAAGCAGTTCCTGGAACGAAATGCCGAGAACAGCACTGAATATCCCGTTAACGAGCGCTATCAGGGCGACGAATCCGATGAGCATTGCTGCAACAACGATTGCCACTTTGAATCCGTCCAGAATGTACTCACCGAGCATCTCGAAGAACGATTGTTTTTCCTCTTCCTGCACTTCCAATATATCTTCTTCCTCGGTTACCTTATACGGATTCACGATGGAAGCGATGATAAAACCGCCAAACAGGTTCAGCACAAGCGCTGTAACCACATATTTCGGATCGATCATGGACATATAGGCACCGACGATGGACATCGATACCGTGGACATGGCTGAGGCACACAACGTGTACAGCCGATGCTTTGGCAGCAAACCGATTTGTTTTTTAACGGATATGAATACTTCAGATTGCCCCAGAATGGCGGAAGCAACCGCGTTATATGATTCCAGTTTGCCCATTCCGTTGATTTTGCTTAATACCAGACCAATATATTTTATAACAAAAGGTAAGATTCGGATATACTGCAATATCCCAATGAGGGCGGAGATGACAACGATTGGCATCAATACGCTGAGGAAGAACGGTGTTCCTACGGTCTCTGCACCTACGGTAGTCAAATCACCAAATACAAACGCAATCCCTTCATTCGCATAATCAAGCAAACTTTTAAATACGGTCGCGAATCCACCAATCAGCCATGTGCCCACTCCTGTATTCAACAGAGCATAAGCCAGGATCACCTGCAAAACAATCATGACGGCCAGCGGCCGATAACGAATATTCTTTTTACCGTTGCTTGCGATATAAGCCAGTCCAAACACAACGAGTAAACCCAGAATGGCAATCAGAAATTTCATTGTATCTCTCCTTTGAAGGTAGTTAAGCCAGATGTTCGTTTCAACTCAAAGGCTCATACGGTAAGATTAAACTTTCAGAAAATTTGTGAAGCGCTTACAAATAATTCATTGGATAAGGGTCAGGACCTGCTCCCCATAGCCGGCAAATACCGGATTCTGGAGAACAGATCTTTAACCTTTAGAATTAATAAGAAGATGTGGACTGTCCACCCTGCATGATCTTCACGCCTGAGCTTGCTCCAATTCGAGTTGCTCCTGCTTCAATCATTTTTTGCATGTCTTCCAGACTGCGTACCCCACCCGATGCTTTTACGCCCATATCTGGTCCGACTGTGCGACGCATCAATGCGATATCTTCCGGCGTTGCTCCGCCTGTGGAGAATCCCGTTGACGTTTTGACAAAGTCAGCACCAGCTTTCACGGCTGCCTGACACGCGCGTACTTTTTCGTCATCCGTAAGCAGACAAGTTTCGATAATGACTTTCACCAAAGCTTTGCCTGCAGCGGCTTGAACAACAGCACGAATGTCTTGCTCAACGTAATCGTCTCTGCCATCTTTCAGCGCGCTGATGTTGATGACCATGTCAACTTCTGTTGCACCTTTGGCAATAGCGTCTGTCGTTTCGAACGCTTTGGTTTCAGAAGTCGAAGCTCCAAGAGGAAAACCGATAACGGTACAAATATCCACGCCACTGCCTTGAAGCTGCTCTGCTGCATAAGAAACCCAACCCGGATTCACACATACAGAAGCAAATTGATACTGTTTCGCTTCTTCGGTCAGTTTGTCCATTTCACTTTGCGCAGCATCCGCACGAAGCAAGGTATGATCGATCATTTTGGCTAATTGAGCTGAAGTCAATTGAATCTCTCCCTTATCTGAACTGATTATTTATAGCCTTACACTAACATGAACATATGTAAAAATCAATATGAACTTTTGTTCATCCGCTTTAGTAAGCGAAACAACGGTTATAGCTTCTGCCTAAAAAAGCAAAACATCCGCCGAATTTCCGTGGCAGATGTTGTCATCATATTGAACTAGAATCGGAGCAAAGCCTGCGCTGTATATTGGTCTGTTACCAAAATGTTAGCATAATGCCCTTTGAGCGCAGCGTGAATGGCTTCAATTTTACGTTGCCCCCCGGCAACAAGGATTGATTTTTCCTTATTCCGTAATTCGGCCAGGTCAATCCCTACGGTTCTGCTGTTGATTTCTTCACTGATTAATTGTCCTTCCGCATCAAAAAATCGTGAGCAGATATCGCCTGCACCCGAATTCATCAGCAATCGCTGTTCTTCCTCGTTAAAGTATCCAAGTTTAAACAGGAGTGCATCTTCCTTTACGGTACCCACGGTAAACATGGCAATATTCGCCTGTCTGCCGAGTTCAACGATTCGTCCGATGTGTCGGTCGGCTTCCACCATTTTTTTGACTTCGATATTGTCGAAAATCACGGGCAAAGGCAGGTATCGCGGGACGGTATGATACGCTTCTGCAAACAGATGCACGATCTCTGCCGCATACGTATTCACGTGTGAATGGCTTACGCCACCCTTTAGCTGCACCACTTCAACACCTTTGACCTGCTTGGCTCGAAGCTGTTTGGCTACCGCGTACATCGTCGTTCCCCAGGTCACACCAATAATGTCTGCATCCTGAACAGTATCCTGCAGATAGTCAGCTGCTCTTTTACTAATATGTTTCTGTATTTCTTCATCACTCTTCAGTGGAGCAAAACAGACGAGTGCGGTATCCAGATCATATTTGGCTTTGAGTTCTCCGGCAATGATATCAATGTCCTCGAGCGGGTCCATAATTTCAATGCGCACATAACCGCGGTCTTTCGCATACTGGAGCAGCCGGGATACGGTTGGACGGGACACGCCCAGCCTGACGGCAATATCCTGCTGGCTGTAATCCGACTGATAGTACAATTTGGCTGCTTCAATGCTTAATCGTTGTTTCTCCAGATCCATTCCCATTTGCGCTCATCTCACTCATCCATGGTATCGTTAGAAATTCTTTCTCACATTGCTCACTCACAATAATTACGCTGCTTGTCCTGTTCATTATACATCATTCAGTACCAGGTCACTATTCCTCTTCTGAAGCTTGTTTTTAGGCAAGATACCCGAATCAAGGATTAAAAAGAGATCCATGATGCATACTACTGCGGTCGCTTTATCGTTTAGGAAATCATTCTTCACCAAAATACATTACTGAGAGGACGAATTGCATGCCCACCCTATTGTATATTACTGCCCATCCTCACGATCATGAGACCTCCTTCAGTATGGCTGCAGGTCAAGCATTCATAGAAGCATACCGGGAGAGCCATCCTTCGGATGAAGTTGTACATCTCGACCTGTACCGATCCAGCATCCCGCATATTGATGCAGATGTATTCAGTGGCTGGGGAAAACTCCAATCGGGCAGTGAGCTGACTGCGGAAGAGCAATCCAAAGTTAGCCGTCTGAACGAACTGTCAGATCAATTTGCATCAGCAGACAAATACGTTTTTGTTACACCCATGTGGAATTTCTCGTTCCCTCCGATCATGAAGGCTTATATCGACTCCATCTGCGTGGCTGGCAAAACGTTTCGTTACACGGAGCAAGGCCCAGTCGGATTGTTGACCAATAAAAAAGCGCTGCATATTCAGGCCCGCGGCGGCATTTATTCCGAAGGACCTGCGGCACAAACCGAATCCGGGCATCGTTATCTGAGCATCATCATGTCCTTCCTCGGCGTTCCCAAACTGGAAGGAATTTTTGTGGAAGGCCATAATCAATTCAAGGAACGGGCTGATCAGATTAAACAAGATGCGATTGAACAGGCTCGTAAGGTAGCGAAGCAGTTCTAAACCTCTATGTGAACAGTAAAGCCCGCTTGCCTCCCTTTCAGTTCAAGGGTCAGCAAGCGGGCTTTTATATGATGACGATGTTATCCCTTACTGTTGACCAGCACGGGCACGACTTATGGTTTCTAGTTTTCGGGTTATGGCGTTACGGTCTACTTTCAGACCCCAGATCATTTCAATAATTTGTTCTTTCTCTTCCGGAGAATCCGCATGCTTGAGCTGCATTAACAGATCATGCATCTGTTCGTTAATGCCTTCAAACTGGTTCCAGAGATCCTGCCTTATTTCTTGGGAATCCAGATGACGATTAGCATCCACTTCTTCTTTTAGAGCTTGCAGAATGGAGTTTTTCCATTCATCATCGCCTAACTGTGCCGCTATGTTCAGGAGATCCAGATAATCGTCAACAAGAAGTGAGTTCAATTCAGCGTGTGTTTTCATCGTTTATTGCATCCCCTTTTCGTCTATTTACCAAGTATTATACTCGGTATTTCAGGATATGCAATAGTTGTCGGAAAAAGTTGCAGTATCTAGTGGTTCATGTCATGTTTTGACGAAAGCGCTTGCTGAGACCTCAGGACTTGAGCTGCTGTAACAGCTGCACACGATAAGCTTCACTTTCAAGCGACTGAATCTCCTTGTATTGTTCAGCGGTAAGTACTTTGGGTTCGCCCGCTGCCTTTGCAATCATATACACTTTCGCACTCTCTTCCACCACTTGGGTCCGGTAATAGGCTTCCCGCAAATTTTTTCCCGTAGTAACCAGCCCGTGATTCACGAGAATAAGCGCTGAATGAACCTCTACCTTAGCTGCCACTGCATCGGCAAGCAGTTTGGTTGTGGGAAGAACATACGGAACAAACCCGATATCTCCTACAAGTGCAGACTGATCGGGGAAAAGGTGCGGCAGCTCATCGAACACGAGACTCAGTGCAATGGTGTATGCAGGGTGAGTGTGAACGATCGCCTGGATGTCAGGGTTTACGCGATAGCTGTACAGATGCATCAATACTTCGGAAGAAGGACGTGTCGATCCGGCACGTGTCTCACCTGTCGTGATATCAACGGCAATCCATTCGTCGGGATCGATATCCTCAAGTGCATAACCACTCGGAGAGAGCAGCATCGTACCCTCTGCACGAGCACTCAAATTCCCTCCGGGACCTACCACCAGACCTTGTGCAACCGATCTGCGCGCATATTTTGTCAGCTCTTCTCTTACCTGCTGTTCAGTCATGTTCTTCCCCACTCCTTCTTATTCTTTTTAGTTGGACCCTTTTGCTAACTGCTGATTCAGACTTTGATAGATTTCATAGGCTTCCTGCCATGGTTCCCTATCTTCAGGCTCATACGTTTCCAGTGAGTAAGAAGCGGCTACGATGTCCCTGACCTCGGACGAACTGCTCACTTCGCCATGCGCCACCAATTGCAGCATGCAATTCCCTGCCGAAGCTGCCTCCACTGGACCCGCCACTACCGGGATTCCGGTTGCATTAGCCGTGAACTGGCATAGCAGACGATTTTGCACACCACCACCGACCATATGAATCACATGAGGTCTGCTCCCGGTGACAAGCTCCAGTTCATCCAGAGTCTGTCTGAATTCCAGCGCCAGGCTTTCCAGAATACAGCGTACAATTGCCCCGATCGAGTCCGGAATGGTCTGCCCGCTGGTTCTGCACTGACGACGTATTCGCTCAGGCATATCACCTGGTGGTAAATATACTGCATCTCCCGGCAGAACAAAGCATTGGTGTGCTGAAGCCGTGTCGGCCAATTGAACTAGTTCTTGATGAGTGAATGCTTTGTTTTCGCGTTCCCATTGCCTTTTGCACTCCTGCAAAAGCCAGAGACCGGATCGGTTTTTCAAGGTTCGCACTTTGCCGCTGACCGTTCCTTCATTCGTGAATCCCAGTTTGCGGCTCTGCTCATCGAGTATGGGGGTATCGCGTTCCACACCCATTAATGACCACGTACCACAGCTGATAAAAGCAAAATTAGGATCTGATGCAGGAATGGCTGCGAGTGCAGATGCAGTATCGTGTGAGCCAACCGATATGACCTGCATCGGTCCGGTCCGCAGCTCCTCGCGAAGATCATCTGTCAGCTGTCCCAGCACCGTGCCTGCCTGTACCAGGGGCGGAAGTAATGTTTCAGGCACACCAAGACGGCCAAGCAATGATTCATTCCACTGGGCCTCTCCTGCATGCAATAAACCACTCGTACTAGCAATTGTATATTCACAAGCCTGCTGGCCTGAGAGATAAAAGTGAAACAAGTCTGGCATGAACAACATCCGCATATCCGGTCGTAAACCTTCAGCATTTTCCCGCAAACTTCCGATCAGTTGAAATACCGTATTGATTTGCTGTGGCAAAACGCCGGACATGGTGTATAGCTCCTCTTCATTGACAATATGCAGAGTCTCTTCCATCCATTTTGAATTACGCGGTTCCCGGTAATGACGGGGATTCGAGCACAATCTTCCTGCGCCATCCACCAGGCCATAATCAACACCCCAGGTATCCACAGCGATCGAACGTACCGGTTGAGTCAATTCTTGGGTACCCTTCCTAATACCTTGTTTAAGTTCATGGAACAGTCTTAGAAAGTCCCAATATAAACCGTCTCGGAGCTGCACGGGGTCATTGCTGAATCGATGCACTTCCTGTAACGAGATCTTATTTCCGTCAAAACTACCTCTGACCATCCGGCCGCTTCCAGCACCATAGTCAGCAGCAAGTACATGTGTTGCCTGAGTCCCCATCTCTCATGCCTCCTTCTTTTGAAGAACGCCACGTTCAGGTCAGGCTGAACATGGCGTCTGACATGCTGGCTTATCGGTATAAAGGTCCAAACACGCTACATGCGCGATAATCAGCGCTTTCAGGTTCACTTGTTCCAAATAATCCCCAGGCTCGCGGACGGAATATCTCGGATTCAGGGACATTGTGCATACTCACCGGAATCCGCAGGATTGAAGCCAGTGTCAGGAGATCGGCTCCGATGTGTCCATAGGAGATAGAGCCGTGGTTCGCGCCCCACTGATTCATCACTTCATAAACAGAGGTAAAGGCTCCTGCTCCGGTCAAAATCGGGGCAAACCAGGTTGATGGCCACGTCGGATCCGTCCGCTGATCCAGCGTATCATGCACTTCTTCAGGCAAATCCACGGTGTATCCCTGCGCGAGCTGTAGTACAGGGCCGAGACCTTTGACCAGATTCAGCCGAGTCATGGTTACGGGCATGCCGCCTTTGGTCAGGAAATCAGCGGAATATCCGCCGCCTCTGAAATATTCGACCGAGGCCGGTCTCCACGATGTTGCTTGCAGACAGCTCTGCACTTCTGCGTCTGTAATTTCCCAGAACGGCTTGAGGACCGGCTCGCCATCTTTTGACTGCTGTCCAGTTCCGTCTAATGCCGCAGAGCCCGAATTGATCAGATGCAGAATCCCGTCCTTTGCTTTCCCTTCCAATTGGTGTCCTGTAACCCGTGCAACCGAATCCGGGCTCCAGTAGGTCCGTACATCCGCAAAAATCTGCGCCGTATGGGTGAGCAGTGAGCCGAATAACATCGACACCCCGTTCAGACTGTCGTTTTCTGTGGCAACCAGATAAGGTGAACGTGTACCGTTCCAGTCAAAGGATGAATTCAGGATCGATTCCAGGAAATCACCATTAGGTGCGTGATCCGTCCATTGCCGCTGCCCCTGGAAGCCGGATACAATCGCATGGTGACCCATCGATTCCTCTGTGAAACCAAGCTCTGCCAATTTTGGATTGCCGGCCATGAGGTCACGTACGATTTGAGTCATTTTTACAACGGTTTCCCACTCATATTCTTTGCGCTTGCGGTCGGTCTGGAGGTGAGCCGGATTATTATCCGGTCCTTCACTGCAATTCTCTTTCACCCATGCCAGCGCCAGCTTGTATTCTTCGGGATCATAAATTTCTTCCTCAATCCGCCGGGTCAACTCGCTCATGTCCACATATTCGTTCCGCATGCCGAGATATTCTTGAAAAAACGAATCATTCACAATGGAGCCTGCAATCCCCATGGACACCGAACCAATAGACAGATAAGCACGACCCTTCATTGTAGCCGCTGCAAGCCCGGCTCGGCTGAAACGAAGCAATTTCACACGAACATCTTCAGGAATGGTGGTGTCCCCGCCATCCTGAACATCCTCCCCATAGATTCCAAATGCCGGTATCCCCTTCTGGGCATGGGCAGAGAGTACAGCTGCCAGATAAACCGCACCCGGTCGTTCCGTACCGTTGAAGCCCCAGATGGCTGTAGGAATCGAAGGCGACATATCCATTGTTTCCGTACCATAGCACCAGCAAGGGGTGACGGTGATCGTAACACCAACATTGGAACGGTTAAACAGCTCTGCTGCCGCTGCTGCTTCAGCTACACCGCCAATACAGGACTCGGCAACAACACATTCAACCGGGGTACCATCGGGATAACGAAGCTCTGCAGAGATCAGCTCAGCAACTGATGTCGCCATGCGCATCGTCTGTTCCTCCAGTGATTCCCGGACTCCCTTGCGTCTGCCATCAATAGTGGGACGAATACCAATCTTGGGAAATGCCTGTTTATAACGGTAATCCTGATGTGTCATACTAAACGTCCTCCTCAAATGTTTTCTGGATTGGTACGAATTGATTACACGTTGTCTTGTCAGGATGCAGTTAAAGCAGTCAGACCACGGCTTCAGTTGGCCCGATACCCATTGATGCGCCAGCCCGAAGCAAGAGATTCAGAATAATTGAATGCGTTTACATAATGCGATTTAACAAAATCCACTCTATTTATCGATTTCAATATGTAGTCCCCATGGCCGCGGAACAGAACTCGCTAGAGCAGAAAAGTACACGGTGATATGAAGTTTTATTCAAATAAAAAAGGTTCATTTCCAAGTCTGGGTTATCGGTAACCCTAACATAGCATGCACCCATATTGCTGTCAATTGGCATTTTCCTATAAAATGATAAGACTATGTTGCGGAAAGGTTAGATTCCATTGATCACTATTTATGATATTGCCAAGAAAGCCAACGTTTCTGCCATGACGGTCTCCAAAGTGATTAATCAAACAGGTCGAATCAGTACGGCCACCAGAGAACGTGTGCAGAAGGTCATAGATGAGCTCGGATATATCCCCAATTCGAATGCACGCAGTCTAGTACTTCAGCGAACACAGATGCTGTCTCTATTGATCACAGATATTACCAACCCTTTTTATACCACACTTGCCCGAGGAGCCGAGGATGCAGCCAATGCTCGCGGTTATCGGCTCTTGTTCAGTAATAGTGATGAAGACTACAACAAGGAAAAGAATTATGTGGAGACGATTCTGTCAACACGCGTGGACGGTGTACTTTTTGCACCTGCGGGGGATCGCTCTATTGACCACTTGAAGCAGTTACAGGAGAGGAACATCCCATTCGTCATTCTGGATCGTACCGTGCCTGGTATTACATCGGATGTGATTGCCGGGGATAGTCGGGAAGGCGCGCTTCTCTTAATCCGGTATCTTACGGAGCTGGGTCACCGGCGCATCGCTCTCGTCAACGGTTCTTCCGAGGTTTCTACTGCCAGACTAAGGGAAGAAGGCTATGTAGAGGGCTTACGGGAAGCAGGAATACCTGTTGATCCGGAACTTGTCCTTCGGACCGGTTATCGCGATTTCAGTGACGAAGCTGGAATCAAGCGATTACTTGCACAACCGGAGAAACCAACAGCTATTTTTGCTGCCAATAATATGCTGGCCATTGGAGTTATTCGTCTTTTGCGTAAAAGAGGGCTTCGTGTACCGGAAGACATATCTGTCGTCTGTTTTGACGATTTGGATCTGGCTTCCGCTTTTGATCCCTTTCTGACCGTAGCAGCGCAGCCTGCATATGACTTTGGTGCGATCGGCATGCAAATGCTCATCGACAGAATTGAGGGAACGGCACCGCCTGAATCCCAAACGGTCATTCTGCCATCGGAACTGCGCATTCGTGCTTCAGCTTCTGTACCTCCCGCTATTAACTGATCACTTGGATTAAAAATAAGCTGCATAAGGAACTAATCATTTTTGTGCTCACAAAATACACAAACAGGACGCCACAGAGCTTCTCACTCCCGTGCGTCCTGTTTTTGGTACTTGAATTTGGTCCGGGGTTCAACCCTCAGACTGAAGGGCCAGGGCCACTTCGCGAACAAGACCTGGAAACCAGTCCATCAGAGCTTCGAACGTATAACCGGCCTCTTCTGCCTTGGATGTCTCCATCGTCCATGATTCCGAGATGCCGAAGGGGGACATATCTTCTTCGGCGGTTTGGCGTAACACCTGGGACTGCATGCCTGTAACGGTCTCAATCAGATTCATCATGGCAGATAACGTAATGGAGCCTTTCGATGCTGCATTCACGGGTCCAGTAATCGTTGAATGCCCCAGCCAGGCGAGAAATCTTGCTGCTTCTGTTGAATTGATAAACCCAATCTCGGCTTCCGGATTCGGCATACCGATCGGTTTGCCTTTTTGCACATGCTCAATATGAAAATGCAGTCTTCTCGTATAATCATCAATTCCAAGTACAATTGGAATTCTCATCGCCGCAACCGGGAAGCTCGCTTCCTGAAAGAACACTGCTTCAGCAAGGCGCTTACCTTCCCCATATGAAAAATCTTCGTGGTTCCCATATTTCAATGGATACGTGTACGGGTCAAAATCCGCTTCCGTAAAACCGGGTTTGGGATCGCCATACACAGAAAGCGTCGATGTAAGTACATATCTTTGGGTGCGTCCCGCAAATGCTTCACATGCCGACTTCGCTGCATCCGGCGAGTAACAGATATTATCGTACACCACATCCCACATGTCGGTCTTTGCTGCCTCAGCCAGAGATTGCGGATCCTCCCGATCTATCTTGATCCGGTTCACTTCTGGCCCGAAGTCCACGCTCGTTTTGCCACGCGTCGCAACCGTAATTTGCGATTGGCCTTCCCACAGCAAATGATCAACCAGACGTTTGCCGAAGAATCGTGTCCCGCCAAGTATGAGTACTTTTTTCATCCGATAAACCTCCTACCCTCTTCTGGTGTTTCATTCATTATAACGAGGTTTGCCATGCTACAACAAATATACCCCATAACGCAACCGCTAACCTTGTCCTAAGCCAGGATGGTGAATGGCCAATTTTAAAAGCTGGTTTTCACAATATGGAGCATGGTATCGGCACCCTGTTGAAATTCATACCCCGTCTTTACTTCAGAAACCGTGCAGCCTTGTTTTTCAATCAGAGTCTTCAGCTCATCCATCTTCTCATAACGTATTCCGGAAAGCCCTACTGTAGGGAAAATCCGAAGCTCGTATCTGGTTACACGCAGCAGCTCAAGAATGGTTTGCGCATGAAAATTGAAGTCCAATCGATCTGCATACGTAAACAGAAAATGCGCGGATAACGTCAAATCGAATCGTTCATCAGCGAAAGGAAGGACGGGCAGTTCAGAATAGACATAGCGATCAGGAAATTCTCTCATATCTGCCGTAGAATCCTGTAGTGCACGTGTCCTAGCTTGTTTCAAACCATCAATCGAACCGAAATAGTCCCATCTGTATCTTTCACGCACCTGTTCCAATTGCTTGATGGTGTGCTCAATGTCCTGCTGCCCTTTGTATTCCAGATTATTAATCGCGAACTGGTAGGCAATATCCGATGCCATGGAATCCGCACCCTGTCTGCGGGAATGGCTGCTAAATGAACAAGCTCCGCCCGGACAATCCAGAATGGATCTGCCTCTGAGATCTTCCGGGGTAAGGCCGAACATCAGCATATATTCCTCGTAGGTCCTTCCAATAAAAATAATCTGCTCCAGTTCAAGGCTTAAGTCCTTGTTGCTCAGCTCTTCTCTACTCATCTCGTCTCAGCTCACTTTCTTGTTCTCGAATTAATCGTTCGGGAAAACCAGACCGATCTGCTTGCGGATCTGATCCATCACCTGCATGGTGGTATAGGAACGTTCATAGGTATTCATCTCCGATTCCGTTTTTCCCTGCTGAAGCAGGTTAACGAACTCCTCTACCTCATAATACATGGCCGGATAGGTCTGCTCGACGGTCAATGGTTCTACCGTACCGTCATTGTAGCGAATTTCCGCATGTTCAGGGGAGCCAATCTTATCGATGATGATGCTCCCGTGCTCTCCCATAATTTCGCTTGGTACATGGGAATTTGAGATTTTGGAGTAAGTCACTATGGCTTCCATCCCATCGTAACCGAGAAGCACGCTACCCTGACCGTCAACGCCCGATTCCAGCATCATCGCCTGGGCTTGAACCTGATTTGGCGCACCAAATAACGTGACTAGCGGGTACAGGCAGTATACACCCAGATCCATCAATGCGCCGTTTGCAAGTTCCGGTTTGAATGCATTGAGCACAATACCCTCTTTGTACTTATCGTAACGCGATGAATACTGACAGTATCCCGCTACATATTTGCGCACGGGTCCGATTTTATGTAGGTGCGCTTGTACCATTTTGAACGTGGGAACAAGCGTTGACTTCATGGCTTCCATCAGCAATACATCATGATTACGCGCCGTGTCTATCAAACGGCGGACCTCAGCAGCATTGGCAGCCAGCGGTTTTTCACACAACACGTGCTTTCCGTTTTTTAGGAAAATCTCTGTCTGATCAGCGTGATACGTATTGGGTGTAGCAATGTAGACGGCATCTATCGCATTACTAGCAGCCATTTCCTCCAAGTCCGTAAACCGATGCTCTGCATTATATTTATCTGAAAATGCATTCGCCTTATCAGCAGTCCGTGAATAGACAGCTGTCAGTTCAAAGCCCTTTACTTGTGAAGCAGCTTCTAGAAGCCTTTCTGTAATCCAGTTGGTACCTACCACTCCGAAACGAACCATTCTTACCTACCTCTTTCATGAATAAATTTCGCATGTACACCATCCTGCTCATTGTAGCATATTTCATTCCATGTGAAAGAAAGACGGGATGTCTTGCTATTGAAATCTTGCTTTTTCATGTTCAATTCGGTTGAACATTGTTCAAACAAGGGTATAATGTGTCGAGAGGTGATCCTATGGAACGTCAGGAAAAATCCCAATCCGATTCCATTCCCATAGATGAAATACGATGGACTGCCATTATCAGCAATGACAGTGCCTACGACGGCAAATTTTATTACGGAGTCAAGACGACAGGCATTTTTTGCCGACCTTCCTGCAAATCCAAAGAGCCCAAATATACAAATGTGCTGGTTTTCAGCCATCCTGATGAAGCGTTGGCGCAGGGCTTCAGACCATGCAAACGATGCAAGCCTACAGGTGAACGTGTGCCTGATCAGGAATGGATCTCTACGGTAACGGACTATATCGAACTTCATTATGCGGAAACTCTTACACTTGATGTGCTTGCCCAGATTAGCCATGGAAGCCCGTATCATCTGCATCGCGTATTTAAACGGATTACCGGAATGACTCCGGTGCAATATGTTCAGGAAAAACGAATGACTGAGGCGGCCGAATTACTGGTGAGTACCTCGCTAACGGTCACAGATATTGGTCACCGTGTAGGCATAGCCAATTCTGCCTATTTTATTGCTGTATTTCGCAAGCATACGGGACAGACGCCAGCCCATTATCGCGAACAGAGGCATCCCAAATGATGAAAACCAATCTGCTATATAAAACACCCAAAACATTGTTGAACAAAGGATCCGGTTTTCTCAACGGTTACACCCATACGCTCAATCCCTATACCGGTTGCTCTTTTGCATGTTCTTACTGTTATGTACGAAAAATGCCCGTTTCCTTATTCCGCAAGGAGGATTGGGGAACTTGGGTTGATGTTAAACAAGAGGCTGCGAGCATACTCGTTAAGGAGTTAAAGCGTGCTCGCTCGAAAGGCAAGATTACGTTGTTTATGTCCTCAAGTACAGATCCATATCAGCCTGCAGAATATAAAGAGCAGATTACCCGTTCATTGCTGGAAGTCATGATCGACCATCCGCCGGATTTCCTGTTGGTTCAGACCCGGAGTCCTCTCGTAACGCGGGATGTGGACCTACTGCAGCAGTTAGGTGAACGTGTGCGTGTAAGCATAACGATCGAAACGGATCTGGATGAGATCCGTAAGCATTTCAGCCCCGCTGCACCACCCATTGCTGGAAGATTGCATGCACTGGAACAATTAAGGGATGCGGGCATCCCTACCCAGGTTGCGATTGCACCTGTGCTGCCCAGCAGCGAGAACTTTCCAACCATCCTGAGGCCGCTAGTTCAACGTGTATGCATCGATGATTATTTCATGGGCGATGGCAGCGAAGGCAAACGAACCCGAAGACTGGGTATGGAATCGCTCTATCAACAAATTGGCATGGAAGACTGGTATCATCCAGAAGCCTATCGCATCCTTGTGGAGCGTATGAAAAAGCATTTTGCGGACCATGAGATCTGGATAAGCCAGGCCGGGTTTGAGCCCTAGATAACGTTGTATGCCAAAAAGAGCCCTGCTTCCTTCAATGGAAGACAGGGCTCCTTTATTACTATATCGAGCGTGTGAACGATGTATTATTGATCAAGTGTATATAATGCCAAACCTTCAGGCAGTGCAGCAGGGCGCTGACAAGTGCTCCTCATTTTATAGAAAGTCTGCTCATCGCTTGAATCATGGAAGGCCCACATCGCTTCAAGAACGTGGTAGGCGAGGTCTCCACTCGCTCTGTGAGCGCGACCGCTTTGAGCGGCGTAGGCCATATCAGCTACACCAATTCCGCGTGTGTTCTCCTGGTATCCTGGAAGTAACGGAACTTCCGTCCAATCCTGTTCACCCAGCAACCGGTAGCGCACAGGGCCCCCAAACGTGTTGGGATCCGGTACCTGCAGAGTGCCATGCGTCCCATATACCTCTATCGGAGGCAATGCACTTCCTCCAAAAACATCGAAGCTGGTTATCAACGTGCCAATGGCTCCTTGCTCGAACTGCAGCAGTCCTGCCACATGCGTTGGAATGTCCACGGGGATGGTTTGCCCCCTCTTTTTCTCGCTGGTAATTGTACGCTCTTCCATTGCTTTGCCTGTCATGCCAGCAATCGAACTGATCGGCCCCAGCAATTGTACCAACGCTGTCAGATAGTATGGTCCCATATCGAACATCGGTCCGCCACCTGAGGCATAATAGAACTCCGGATCAGGATGCCAGTGTTCATGTCCACGGCTCATCATAAACGCTGTAGCGGCCACAGGCTTGCCGATCACGCCATCCTCCACCAGCTTGAGCGAGGTTTGGATGCCAGAACCGAAAAATGTTTCGGGTGCGCATCCAACCAGTAATCCTTTGCGTTTGGCCGCTTCAAGGACAGCCTGCCCTTCTTCCCGAGTGACTGCTAGTGGTTTTTCCACGTAGACATGTTTCCCCGCTTCCAGCGACCGCAGACAAACATCTGCATGGACAGCAGGAATCGTCAAATTGATGATCAGTTCAATCTCGGGATTGGCCAGCATTTCATCTACCGTGTATACATTGGGAACATTGTAGGCTGCTGCCTGCTCCTCGGCCCTCGTACGGTCGATATCCGCTACGGCAACCAATTCAAGAATTTCGAACCGATGACAGTTTTCCATATAAATACTGCTGATTTTTCCACAGCCAATAATGCCTACTTTCATAGTTTTCATGCATGTGGGCCCCCTTCACGCGGATCGGATTTGTGAAATGCTGATGAAGTTTATCTTTTTTTCGTATGATACTTGGTTATCATAGAGCGAAAGCAAAATTAAGTTTGGTTATCGGCCATTCCCGTGTAAACTGCAGCTGCTTTCCCTGCGTTGTTCTTCGCAATTACTTTGCCTGCCGCAGTCCATCTAAAGCCACTACGCATCATTTCAGTGACTTGCTCCATCTCTACGATGTCTGCATGATGACCGAGCGAGTTGTAGAATACACGGCCGGCACCCCAGCGCTTCGTCCATACAACAGGCATATCCACAGGTCCATTGGCTGAATGAGGACCTTCTACGACAGGAAAACGCGTTGTTGCCAGCACTTCCACTGCAGGGTCTACGTGCAGGTAGTACTGCTCGCTTTTTACTTGAAAATCTTCGATGTGGTCCAGCAGCGGACTCGAACCGCGCTTGATGTTTACCGTGTACTCCACGCCATCATTACCCGGGTGTGCAACCCACTGCCCGCCAGTCATGAACTGCCAATCCACGTTGTTCCGGAACGCGTCACACATCCCGCCGTGAATACCTGCCAAGCCTACGCCACTCTGAACGGCAGCCGATACGTTGTTGACCAGCTCCTGTTCAATCTGTCCCATCGTCCACAGCGGAACAATCAGATCCAGACCGAGCAGTTTCTCAGCGTCTGCGTAAGCTTCCAATGTATTCGAAACTTCAACCTCAAACTGCTCTTCCTTCAGAATGCGTTCAAAAATCGCTGCTACCTGCTCCGGTTCATGTCCATCCCAGCCGCCCCATACAATCAGTGCCTTGCTCATCGCTATTCACTCGCTTTCGATTAGTTTGGTGTCGCTTTACATCTGTACCGTCTGCCTTCCCAGCTCACATCTCTTCAAGCGATACCCAGCGCCGCTCTGTGACGGAACGTTCCACGGCTTCCAGTACAGCCTGACAGGCGACCCCGTCATGGAAACTTGGTGAAGGCTGCCGTCCTTCGGAGATGGCTGTAACGAGTTCCAGCATTTCATGGGTAAACGTGTGCTCAAATCCAATCGTATGTCCGGCAGGCCACCAGGCCTCGGCATATTTGTGTGCCGGATCCGTAGCCAGGACACGGCGGAACCCCTGTACATCCTCTTCATCTTTTGTAAAATACACTTCCAGCTCATTCATCCGTTCAAAGTCAAATCGGACACTGCCCAGACTGCCATTGATCTCAAACGAATTGGTGCTGCGGTGACCTGCTGCAAAACGTGTAGCCTCGAAGCTGCCCAGCGCTCCTCCTGCAAATCGCGCCAGAAACAGTGTGGCATCATCAACAGTCACTTCGCCTTTCGGCGCATCTGCATTGGAGCTGCCCTTCGCACTAAGTCCAGTCATTTCGGAAGCAAGCGGACGTTCTTTGATAAACGTCTCGCTCATACCGATCACTTCCTTGAATTCACCCACGAGGAAGCGTGCGAGATCGATCAAGTGTGCTCCCAGATCTCCGTGCGATCCGGAACCAGCCACTTCTTTTTGCAGGCGCCAGACGAGCGGAAACGAAGGATCCATAATCCAGTCCTGCAGGAAAAACGCACGGAAATGGTAGATTTTACCCAAACGACCGCTCTGCACCAGCTCCTTGGCAAGCTGCACAGCCGGGGAGAAGCGATAGTTGAACCCAACCATGTGTGCCACTCCGGCGTCTTCTGCTGCTTGAAGCATCTCTCTTGAATCAGCGAGCGACAAGGCCAGCGGTTTCTCGCAAAACAGATGTTTACCCTGGCGTGCCGCTTCCAGTACAATTTCCTTGTGAGCATCACTTGGTGCATTAATATCGATCAGATCAATATCATCACGCTGTACCAGCTCACGCCAGTCAGTTACACTTTCGGACCAACCGAACTGGCTCGCAGCTTCCTGCACTCCCTGTTCATTGCGACCGCAGATTACGGACATTTCCGGCTGCAGTGGTGCTGACGGGAAAAACATAGGCAGACTTCGATAAGCATTGCTATGGGCCTTCCCCATAAACTTGTATCCAACCATTCCGACACGTAGACGATTTGACATGGTTATTTCCTCCTTTTGGAATTCAAATCATGCTCTAGATTACTTGCGAATCGAAGAAGCCCGGATGATCAACTCCGTGGGTAATAATTCTCTGAGCCATTCGGACGGCGAGCCTGAAGCTTCTGTTGAAGCGCTTCCAACCAAAGATCCATGAATTAGCTTCGATACCGCGAGTTCCCCCATTTCATAAAAAGGAACCCTGACACTTGTTAGCGGTGGAACAGACATCTCGGCAGCATCGGAATCGTCGTATCCGACAAATGCCGGAAAATTCTGAACCTCAATCCCGCGCTCACGCAATCCGTGCATAACACCGATAGCCATTCGATCATTTGCAGCAAAGACCGCATCGATCTCGTCTAGCCTCGCTGCGATTGTGGCGGCCGCCTCCACGCCGCTTCTTCTGCTGTAATTCCCCTCAAGCAGCAGACCAGGATCCAGCTCCATTCCCGCTTCTTTTAACCCAATCTGAACGCCCAGAAGCCGCTCCTGACTGTTCGAATAACTGTCCGGACCGTTAAGAAAAGCAATTTTGCGATATCCTTGCTCGGCAAGGTGATGTATTGCGAGCCTGCTGCCCTCTACATGATCAGCATCCACTTCCAGGAAGGATTCGCCTGCAAAATGCTGATTCATTACGCAAAAAGGATGTCCTTCCTCCTGAAGCTGCTGCATGGCTGCCAGTTCTCCATGGTCATCTCTGGCACCGAGAATAATGCAGGCATCCACTTTCTGACGTCGGAACAGGTCGGCATAATTCATTACTTCGCCAGGTGATCTGAACATGACGAGCAGGTCCATGCCGCTGTCTCTGGCTTTATTCCCAATGCCGCTTAGCATTTCCGAGAAAAAGTAAGCGGAGAACAAATGTGCCTTCGGGACATAGGGTAAAACAACACCGAGATTACCACTTTTGCTTCTGGCGAAGCTGCGTGCTATTGCACTGGGCACATATCCAAGCTTCTCAGAAGCTTCCAGTACCTTGCGGCGAGTCTCCTCTTTGATCGGTCCAACGCCATTAAGCACACGGGATACCGTAGCTTCGGAGACCCCTGCAAGGTCAGCCACTTCTTTGCGGGATGCCATGGATTTCACCCCCTTACATTATTGAATTATGATGTTATTGTGTAGAAGATGTTTTTATGTACGCGCGTACATTTTCTCATGTGTTGTAACCGTTGTCAATGCTTTTTACATAAAACAGAAAGAGAATCTGAACCTGCAGATTCTCTTTCTGTTTTGATTATTCATATAGCGAAAATCTCGTCCGACAAATTGTGAAAAGAGTCCTTTTGCCAGCTGACCCATCGTTCGTTTGGTGACCCTGAGACTCAGGGAATTCAGGGCTGTTTAAGTCGTTACACCATAATCCACGGATGATTGGCTAAACTCGGCTTGCTCCACTATTTTGGCCGGGCTCTGGATGCGATCCGAAGGTTCCGGCGTGGCCTGAAGCTCTCTTACCTTGTGCAGCACTTCCTTATTGGGCAGGAAATGCACTGAACGAATAAAACGGATCGTTTTGGTTTTGGCACGCATGACAATCGAATCCGTCTCGGCCCGGTCATCAGCAAGATAACGTACGCCTCCCAAAATTTCACCTGGCGTAACGCCTGTTGCCGCAAAGATGACATCTTCGGTGCCGATCATGTCCTCCATCGTTAATACTTTGTAAGGATTGTCAATGCCCATCTGAAGGCAGCGCTGAAACTCATCTGCATTGGCCGGCATTAACCGGCCTTGAATCTCGCCTCCGAGGCATGAGAGTGCGGCGGCTGCCAGCACACCTTCAGGAGCGCCGCCGGAACCAACATACAGGTCAATGCCAGCCTCGGGGAATGCAGGAGCCATGGCACCGGCCACATCGCCATCGCTGAGGAACTTGATCCGTACGCCGACTTTACGCAGCGTTTTGATCGTGCTCTCATGCCGGACGCGGTCCAGAATCATGACGGTCAGATCCGAGATATTTTTATTCAATGCGGCTGCTGCTTTCTCCAGTGTAACCTCAACCGGGTCTTCGATGCTGACCTTGCCGACCAGAGCCGGGCCTACGGCCAGTTTCTCCATATACATATCCGGTGCATGGAGCAGGTTTCCTTTTCCCGCCACTGCAATAACCGATAAAGCGTTGTTCAGGCCCTTGGCCACGATTTCTGTACCTTCGAGAGGATCTACAGCAACGTCTACCTCGGGTCCTTCAGCGTTACCCACTTCCTCGCCGATGTACAACATGGGTGCTTCATCCATTTCTCCTTCACCGATTACCACCGTGCCGCGAATGGACACGGAATCGAACATGGCGCGCATGGCCAAAGTAGCCGCTTCATCTGCACTATTCTTGTCTCCCCGCCCCATCCAGGGGGCTGAGGCTAACGCAGCCAATTCTGTTACTCGGACAATTTCCAACGCCAGTTCGCGTTCCATTTTTCCCACTTCCTTTCCAGTTTTCAAAAGCATACATTGAAAGCGGTGCTAAATCCATCGCAAATCCATATGAAATTGATCTATAATCAGGTCTATGTACTCCTACTGGGAATATATACCTTTTAAATTTGAAGTTAATAAGTTGTGAAATTTACTCTCATTTTTAATGACTTTTTAAAAAAAAGAACAATGTTTTAACGTTGATAAACCTAAAATTTCCATACCGTTTTTCGATCAAAACTCGATTATTCTCAGGCACAGGTTAACATAGACTGAAATCATTACTTTCATTTCCTCAAACAAGGCTTAATCAACATATATGCTGATATTACTCACGTTCAGGCCCTTTATCTGACCTTACAGCGAAAACGATTTACTCCAGCACGACTTTGGTAAGATTACTCCATGTATTGAAAGGATTTCAAGAAGAAATTCCGCAATATATACTTGTATACTTTTGAATAAGAGCAGACTCGTTCATCAGATTGACCGTCTTTAATATTCTTTTTGCAATATAGATACAGCTTATAGGGGTCATTGAAAATAATTAGTTTACATAATATTATTTATGTAATATAAATCATTGAAATCTGCCCTTTTCAATTTCGACCTCTCTGTTTGTCGGTTCGCGAGCTTCGAGCATCATTCGTAAGTTCATGTGAAGTAGACCCAAAAAAGACCAGAAAAGGAGAACATCTTCTCTGGTCTAAACTTTTCCAATTCGTTAATCATGCTGCACGACATTCGTATGCTCATTCTTAATTTCATTCGATGATAATGAATAAGGCTCACTGCAACTCTCCCCTGCCTTGCGCACCGCCCGTATAATACCTCCATAGCCGGTGCAGCGGCACAGATTGCCGCATAATCCCGTTTCGATCTGTTCCTGCGTAGGCTGCGGATGCTGATCCAATAGTGCTTTGGTGGCAATGACCATCCCGGGTGTGCAGTAACCACATTGGAAACCGCCTTCTTCAACAAAAGCCTGCTGAATTGGATGAAGACTATCAGGCTGCTCACCATGAAGTCCTTCAATGGTCGTAATCTCGCTTCCTTCACATTGATAAGCCATGACCAGGCAGGAATTGACCGGCTCGCCATCCATAAGCACCATGCATGCACCGCAGCGACCGACTTCGCAGGATACTTTCGTTCCGGTCAACTTCAAATGAGTCCGAAGCACATCTACAAGCCGGGTCGTTTGAGCAATGTGCAGCTGCTTCTCTTCCCCATTCACAACAGCTGTCCATCTGTTTCCTAGTGGCTCACTCATGAGGGACTCACTCCTTCCTGTAAAGGTACATCAAGCGGTTTGACCAATTGTTCTCGCGGCACGGGCAATCGGTTCACCCAAACCCCCGTAGCCTGGTGAATCGCTGCAGTTATCGCCGGAGCAAGCGCCACAGATCCGATCTCTCCAATCCCTCTTGGCCCAAAAGGATCACCTTCCGGCAGGTCCTCAATAGCCTCGACCTCCAGGTTGGTATGAATATCCCGAATCGTTGGAATCAGGTATGTGTCCAGATTGGTTGTAAGATATCGACTATCCTGCATGACCGCATCTTCTGTTAATGTAAAACCAAGTGCCATCACACTCCCGCCTTCGATCTGTCCGATGAAGCCCATCGGATTAATGACAGGACCTGCGGCTACCACATGGCGTGTATCGAGCAATTTGGCTTCGCCAGTCAGGGTATTCACTTCCACCTCTGCCGCAACCGCCGCATACGTATATAAATAGTGACCACCCACCACATGATCCGGTGTGGTCGGATAATCGAAATGAGTATCAAAAATCCATTCTTCTTCTTCGCCCTGCTTCACCAGCTCTGCATATGGGATAACCAAACCTGAGGATACCACCGGATCCTTCGATGGCTCTAATGTTTCAGCAGCTGCACCGAGCTGTTCTTCCTTTTCTCCGCCTCTTTCAGAATGCAGCGTTGAATTGATGTCCGTTGCATCTTCAGGAAGCGCACCTTTGCGCCATACGCCACCAGCCCCTGTCACCAGTTCTTTGACGGGAATACCTGACAATGCAGAAGCAACCGACAGAACTCTGGAACGGAATGGTGTCTGTAATCGCTGCAGAGCCATCCAGGCCATGGTTGTTGAACGTGAAGCCGTACTCGAGCCGCTGTGAGGAACACGGTCCGTATCGCCAATGATGATGCTGAGATCGGCAGTGCTGCATTGAAACAGATCGCAGAGCATAATTTCCAGTGTAGCAATCAGTCCCTGACCGAACTCTTCGTAACTGAATGCTGCCTCAATCTTGCCATCGGCGTTCAGGGATAGACGTCCTCCCGCCGGATCTGGAATGCCGTAACCGAGTCCCGCACCGTGCATGGCGAGGGCTGCCCCCACTCCGCGTTTGATCCATGGAGGCAGAGAGTGATCGGCCGGAGGATGTTGGTGTTTTTGCCAAAGCTCTGAGCGATCCATCGCTTCCCATACTTGTGACAGTCCATCTGTAACCAGAATCCGCTGATTCAGCGGTCCTAGGTCAGTCTTCTCTCTCATGTTCCGTCTCCGAAACTCCCAGGGGTCCATGTTCATAATCTCCGCCAGCCGATCCATCTGTCCTTCCACCGCGAAGATAGCCTGATTGCCGCCGAATCCACGAAACTCCCCCGAGAGTCCATTATTGGTATACACCGACACGCCCTCCACATCCACATTTGGAATGGAGTAAGGTCCTAAACAATGCTCCGTGCAGAAGTTCAGCACAGGTGCTCCAAGCGTGGCATACGCTCCGGTATCTGCTGTAATGCGGACCCGGTGAGCCTGAATGATGCCTTCACGGCTGATTCCGGTTTGCATTTCGATTTTCATCGGATGCCGCTTCAGACCTACACGTACGGATTCCTTACGGGAATTGTGCATTTTTACAGGGCGTCCACTTTTCAAGGCAAGAAGTGCACCATAAGGCTGTACGTTCAGTTCATCTTTCCCACCGAAAGAGCCACCAATGGGAGACGATACGACACGGATATTTTCTTCAGGACAGCCGATAATCCGCGCAAGCTGCATCCGGTCTTTGTACCCGTGCTGGGTCGCTGCGTAGACATTAAGCCTTCCTTCATCTGGAACAAACAGACCACCTTCAGTCTCCATATACGCGTGCATCTGACGAGGCGTATAGTACGTTTCCGTGACGATATGTTCACACGCATCAAAGGCCTTCTCTGTATCACCACGTTTGATCTCGGTGCGATGAAGAACATTGCCCGGGCCATGCACATGCAACTCTGGAGCGCCAGGGGCCAGTGCAGCCTCGGTGCTGTCCAGCGGAGTAAGCTCCTCATACTCAACGCGGATTGCATCCAGAGCCAGTGCCGCCCGTTCCGGGGAATCCGCAGCGACCGCAGCAATGGCATCACCGACATAACGTACGACATATTCGCAAAATACAGGCTGATCCGGCGTCGCGATGCCAAACCGATTCAATCCGGGTACGTCCTTGGATGTCAGAACGGCATATACCCCTTCCATTGCTTCTGCTTCAGTGGTGACTATAGACAAAATGCGTGCATGCGGGTATGTGCTGCGCAGAACTCTTCCATGGATCATATCGGGTAGAGTCATATCTGTCAGATATTGAAGTTGCCCGGTTACTTTTGGAACCCCGTCGGGTCGCAGATGCCAGCGTTTACCGCTATGTTCCCGATTCAGCAGCATGGTCTCTCTCCCCTTTCATGAATGAATTTGAACCATCTATATACGACAAAAGAATACTCAACACTTGACCGCTGTTCGGATTGAACAACCTCAATTCTACCTATGGAGTGCTTCCCACAGCCCAGCTCCCAACATATTACCAGCTGTCTGCTTGCGGTAATGTTCAGTAGCAAATGCATCGCTATAAGTCACGAATTCTGAAGCTGCAGTGCTTCCGAGAGCTGTGGCTTGCATGATGGAAGCTTCTCCGCTGCGAAGCAATTGCTCCGACTCCGGAAGGCGCATGGCCATGCCCGAACCCCCGCCTGCTGCAATCGCAACCTTATTCCATCGACCATCTGAACCCATCTCACCGTGAAAAGCGATCGTCACCAGAGACGCGCTGAACGTCTCCCGCCGACCCACCTTACGGTAAAATGCAATTTCTCTCTCACCAGGTGTTTGGAAATCAGTATCTGATTTGGACAACATGTTCATCGGGATACGGATGGAGATTAACACATCATCTGGATTGCGACTGCCGTCGCGTCCACCATTCAGCCAGGAGGCCAGAGAGCGGATCTCCATTCCTGCGTCCGTCAGCCAATGCAACTCTGCGTTGTATACAAGCAATGCGGGAAGGGTATCCCCCACTCCTGACACAATATTGCCGCCGATTGTTGCTACATTTCGAATGGACGGGGCTGCTATGTTATTTACAGCCTCTTGCAGTAACGGGAGCTGGCTCAGTAACCTGTCCTTGGCACAACTATTCAATCGGGTCAGAGCCCCGATGACGATTCGGTCTCCATCAACATGTACTCCACTTGCACCCGGAATATGAACCAGGCTAATCATATGCTCCGGTGCGGGGACCAGGCCGCCTTCCCACTGGGTCCGCAGCAATGTTGCGCCTGCTGCAAAACAATAGCGTCCCTTCAACCTGTTCTTCAACATCTGGAGTTCTTCCAGATCTCCAGGCTGCCATACCGATGGCATCGCTCCTGATCCATACGCTGGTATAACCATCGTTCCATCCCCTCTCTCTTTCTTCAATCTTCGGGACGTTGGATGTCACCAAGTAACACTTGGCATCGCTGGATCCATTCCGTCCAGGCGTGGCCTCATGGCGCAAATTCATGCGGCATGATCCAAATAATTCTTCAAATCATATGGGACTGAAGGGACTACGTCAATTACCTTCACATCGTTTTGGATAAATGTATAAATACATCATGTCTTTTGTGCTTGATGCATTAATTATGATCAGAACCTCACACTTGATTTCTAGAATAACGATACAAATAACATCAAAAAAGGCCACCCAACTGTCTGGATGACCTATTCATGTCAAGATATAATCCACAAGGAGTATCTAATTCTGTTCAGTATTATTTATGGATTTGTATCCTGCACAAACATTAATTCGTCAGATTTGATTCACTTACAAAATCCATAATGCGTTTTAGTTCCGGCTCGGTATCAGCGTCCCAGAAACAGAACTCAGGCAAAGCTACCTGTATACCCGTGTATTTGCCGTTACTCATAATTTTGCGAGCACCCTCATCTCCATGGAGGGATCGGAGGTGTCCTGCCATATGGGAGCGGAAGGCTACAGGCGGCTTGCTTCCCTCACTGTCTGCAGCAGCTGCGTAATCAGCCAGTTTGCTCGCAGCAAGGGCCGCAGATACCTGATTAATATCCTGTGCCCTCAATAAAGGTTGATCCCCCAAAAGAATCATAACTCCTTCCATACCGTATTCCATGGCTGCCTTTATGCCGCAATGAAGTGATGCCGCCATGCCACAAGCATAATCTGTACAAAGAGCAATTCGAAGTCCTGTCCCCGGCCTGTAGCTGTAGGAAGCTGAGTTAAGCAAGTTTTCGGGAATCCATGCCAAGGAATCTTCTGGCTTCACCACACAGATAACCTGTTCCAGCTCAGAATCCAATGCCGCCTGCAGTGACCAGGCTGCCAATGCTCTCCCATCCGGCATGGCAAGCGATAACTTATCTCGTCCAAGGCGGGTGCTCTTACCTGCCGCGAGCACAATGCCCGTCACTCGCATGCATATTCCCCCTTTGGACTGAACGATTTCCAGTGGACACAGCACGTCTGCAGGCGACCAGTTCTGCAGCAATACTAATGGCGATCTCCTCTGGACCATCTGCTCCAATACTCAGGCCAACGGGAGAATGAACATGCGGAAGTGGCGGCAAATCGTTCAGCAGGCGTGCTGTCCGTGTTTTGGACCCCATAATGCCGAGGTAAGAATAGTCACAGTCCGACATCAGCTCCAGGAATTCGCGTTCACGCGGGAACTGATGGCTCATCAGAATAACATAATCCCCGCTTTTTATATCCAGCACAGGTATGATCTCACGGGGAAAACCAAGAACGAACTCAACATTCGGGAATCGTTCAGCAGTACACAAGCCCTCTCTCCAATCGGCTACAATCACGCGAAATCCTGCTGCTCTGGCAAGCCTGGCTACAGGAATCGCGTCATTGCCCGCTCCGATCATAATCAGACGAGGTTTGGGCGTGTATAGCGTAGTCATCTGCGACGGCAGGTTCCAATCATCAGCTTCCGTTGATCCCCCGGTTTTCTCACGTTCTGCCGGTGCTGAACTGGAAGACACATTGGTTGCATCGATCAAGGGGACTGGGACAAGGGCAAGATGTGGGATATCAACTCGATCCGGATTCGAATCCATCGTGCTATCTATATCATCTGGAAAGGCATCCTGTTCATTGGTCAGCGGCCGGCCGGACTTTTCTGTACCGCCCCCGTTGGTCACCAGCAATGGACGTAAGGTTAAATCATGTTTTCCACCTGTTGATATAACCCGTTTCCACCTATACTGAATGCAGGAATACTGATTCAGAAAGGTTCGGGTCAATTCCACAGCAGAGCCAGATTGGAAACACGCGTTCATTTCTGTTATTACGGTCCTTAGCTCCCTGCAGACAGGTTCAAGCATAATGATGATCAAGCCTCCGCAGCCAATCGTTTCGCCCCAGGAGAGATCATCCTCAGGTCGCATGTCGTATTCGGCAAATTCCATCTGTTCAGTATCCAGCACACGCTCCACACGTGCCTGAAGATCACTCTCCAGACACCCGGGACTGATACTGCCATACATTCTGCCATCTTCGGTCAAGAGCATAGAGACTCCCTGCTTACGGTAAGCATGACCTTCCACCTTGACCGCCGTCGCAAGTACACAGCGTGCTTCACGGGTCGCAATTGCACACAGATCATGCATATCCATATTCGTCTCCACCTTTCCGAATAGTCTTTATATCCACTCAAACTCACAGATTTTCTGAAACGCTGCATAGGTCAGATTCTTTTCATCAAACGTGCAATGCTCTTATCCGATTCACGAAGTACGATGCCACGGTCGATTGTCTGGATTTTGCGGTTTTTAAGCACAATGCTTCCATCAATGATGACTGTGTCCACACAGCTTCGAGTTGCGGAGTAAACTACACGGGAATAGACATCCGTCTCATAGGAAGGGTACGTATGGAAATCATCCAGATCCAATAGCACCATATCTGCCTTTTTGCCAACTTCCAAACTGCCAATTTCCTTCGACAAGCCAAGCACTTCGGCACCCCCCATGGTTGCCATGCGCAGCACTGTACGTGCATCCATAATTGTTGGTCCATGGGGAACCTTTTGAATCAGTGCAGTCAGGCGCATCTCCTGAAACATATCCAGATTATTGTTGCATGGTGCACCGTCTGCACCGATACCTACAGCGATCTGGCGGTTGAGCAGGTCAGGAATTTCAGCTATGCCAGAGGATAATTTCATATTCGACCCGGGACAGTGGGTGACTTTTACACCACGCTTGCGAATAATTTCCTTCTCCTCTTCACTCAGCCACACACAGTGCGCAAGCACCAGACGCGGAGTTGCCAGACCGATATGATCAAGGTAGACAATATTACGCATGCCGCGTTCGTGTTCGACCAATTCAATCTCGCCGCGATTTTCCGAAGCATGCGTATGCACCTTCACATGGTACTTGCTCGACAGATCACGTACTTCTACCAACAATTCTTCTGTACAAGAAACGACGAAACGTGGACAAAAGGCATATTGAATACGTCCGCCTCCAAAGCCGTTCCATTTTTCCAGCAAGTCGACACTTTGCTGCAGCGAAGTGGCTGTATTTTCACGCAGTGGCTCAGGGACTTCATCGCCATGGTCCATCATGACCTTGCCTGAAATAACCCGAATACCGCTCTGTGCCATCGCCTGAAAAGCCGAATCCGTATGATGCACGGTTTCCATGTCCAATATGGTCGTTGTTCCACTCGAAATCAATTCGCCGAGTCCAAGCATCGCCGAATAATAGACGGATTCCTCATCATGTGCTGCCTCAAGCGGCCAGATCCGCTGCCTCAGCCAATCCATTAGTTCGAGATCATCCGCACGGCCGCGGAAGAGCGTCTGGCACAAATGAATATGCGTTTGAATAAAGCCTGGAAGCAGCACCTTGCCACGAGCGTCAATGACCTGATCTGCCTGAAAGTCGATATGCTCGGCGATTTCTTTGATTTTGTTATCCTCAATCAGCAGATCGCCTGTAAATACGTCTTCTTCTGCATTCATCGTGACGAGCTGCGCGCCTTTCAGCAGGATTGTTCCCATGATAATCTCCCCTATCCGTATCTGTCTCTGTTCTGTTACTCTGCACCAATGCGAGGTCGGAACAACCTACCATCTAACCGCTGTTACCACCCAATAGCCATGCCGTCTCCTCGGGGATCAGCAGCCCCGCTGATCATGCCATCTTCACGGATAACGATGCCCTGCGATTGCCCCATAATATCATCCCAAGGCGCTCTGACTTCCACGTTATGCCCCCACTGGGCGAGCATCTCGCATACGTCATCATGATAACGGTTTTCCACTCGCATGGTGTCACCTTCTTCGCCCCATGTGCGTCCGTACACCCAGCGCGGCAGACCGATGGCTTCCTGAATGTTAAGACCATAGTCGAGTACACCCGTGAGCACGGATAACTGCGTTTGAGGCTGTCCTTCTCCGCCTTGTGTGCCTACGAGCATATAAGGTTTTCCGTTACGGGTGACAAGACCCGGCATAAGGGTGTGGAAAGAGCGTTTATTCGGTTCAAGCACATTGGCATCCATCGGATCAAGGGAGAAAAAGGACCCCCGATTCTGCATGATCACACCGCTGTCTCCGGGAACGTAGGCTGCACCAAAATCAAAATACAGACTTTGAATAAACGAAACGGCGTTGCCATCCTGATCAACAACAGCCGCGTAGGCTGTATCCTGCCCAATCGTCTTAGACAAAAAAGGCTGTGCTACCGGAGGAGCAGATTGGATCTCATTCCATAACTCATCCCCGTAAGTCTTGGATAACAGATGATTCAGCGGGATTTCCCGAAAGTCCGGGTCGGTCAGATATCGATCACGATCACGAAATGCCTTTTTCACCACTTCGGCCATCAGATGATAGAACTCCGGTGAAGTGCGTGCTACGGATGACAGATCGATATGTTCGAGCATGTTTAACATCATCAGCATGGAGAAGCCCTGCGAGTTGGGCGGCATCTGGTGCACCTCATACCCACGGTACCCGGTGCTGACAGGCTTCACCCACTCCCCTTTGTGAGCTGCAAAATCCTGTGGTGCAAGCATGCCGCCATCCTCGCGAATGGCCGAAGTTAAGCGGTCTGCCAGTTCTCCTGTATAAAAAGTATCCCGTCCCCCCACCTGAATCAGGCGAATGGAGGCGGCGAGTTCAGTCTGGACGAGCAGCTCACCTTCCTGCAAAAGTGTACCAAAAGGGGCAAATACCGCTCGCAGCGGTGTGTGCCCCATAATGAAGTCTTCATCTCGTTCCAACCAGAGGCGCAGATTGCGGGATACAGGGCATCCCTGCTCTGCATACCGCGCTGCCGGTTCAAGCAGCTGCTCCCACGGCAGTTTGCCGTAGCGGGACCAGACTTCCCACCAAGCATCCACCATTCCTGGAACCGTAATTGCACTGAGCACTCCGCGCTGAGGAATTACATTCATGCCCATCGCCTTGAACGTGTCGGCATGGATGCCTGCCGCTGAACGACCACTCCCGTTGTAGGCGGTAATCTCACCGCTGGCCCCATCGTGGATGAGGAAGAAGGCATCGCCTCCAAGTCCGGTCATGTGTGGATAAACTACGCCAAGAGCAGCGCTCACGGCAATGGCTGCATCATAAGCGTTACCGCCTTTCTGAAGAATCGAGCTTCCAACCGCGCTCGCCAGGTAGTGCGGAGAGGTGACCATCACCTCTCTGGAAACGGGCATGTGGTTTAGCATAAGGCTCCCTCCTTCCCCGCGTAAACGTCCAGTGCTGCCTGCACCGCCTCACCCGCAGGTAATCCATGCCGGTGACGCAGCAGCACGGCTTCCAGAGCACCAAGCACATGCAGTACATTTTTGCGCTGACAGCTGAAACCCATCGTGCCGATCCGCCAGATTTTCCCCTTCAATGGTCCGAACGAGCTGGCGATCTCAATCCCGAAATCCTCCAGAAGCATACTCCGGACCGATTCTCCGTCGATGCCGTCCGGAATGTTAATACACGTAACTACCGGTAGTTTGCTGCTCAGGTCTCCATACAGCTGAAGTCCCATACCCTGAATTCCGGCTACCAGCGCGCGTTCATTGATCCGATGCCGCTGGAAACGGGCATCCAGTCCTTCCTGAAGCAGAATGCGCAGCCCCTCATGAAGACCGTAGAGCATCGAAGTTGCTTCCGTGTGATGATTCAAACGTGCAGAGCTCCAATAATCCTGCAGCTGACTCAGGTCGAAATAGTTGCTTGCAATGGTTCGCCCTTCTGCCCTCGCGCTTGTTGCGTCACGGAGTCCGCGTTCGACGGTTTTGCGGCTCATCAGTTTTTTCTCAACGCGGCTGTTGTACGTTAATGGTGCCATTCCGGAAGGAACGGACAAACACTTTTGCGTTCCACCCATCACTGCATCCAGGTGCCAGGCATCCGTCTCAACGGGTGTACCGCCTATTGTAGCGACCGCATCAACGACAAGGAGAATATCCAATTCACGGCACACTTTGCCGATCTCCGCAAGTGGCTGCATCTGTCCAGTGGATGTCTCCCCATGAACCATTGCGACCAGGCTTGGCTTGTGGACATGAATAGCCTTGATTACCTCTTCGGGATCAAATACCGAGCCCCACGTTGTTTCAATAAATACAACATCAGCACCGCAGCGCTCTGATATTTCCACAAGCAGATGTCCAAATCGCCCGTAAATGGGAACCAGTACTTTATCCCCTGGCTGAATCAGACTGACCAGCACAGCTTCAATGCCGGAGCGGGACGTCCCGTCCACCGGATAGCACCATTCATTATTGGTCATATATAACTCACGCAGCATGGCCATCGTTTCATTCATCAGGGAAGTGAACTCCGGATCGAACTGTCCCAGGATCGGGAAGGACAATGCCCTTAGAACTCTTGGATCGACTTCAACTGGCCCCGGCGTCATGATCGTTCGCAAGGACGGGGACAATTCTCTATAGTTGGACATGTTCACTCAACTCCCGTAACCGTATTTATAGAGTAGCTGAACCAGGACCCGAAAACCTCGCATCAAGTCCTCCTCAGCTGTATATTCAAGTGGATTATGACTAATTCCGGCCTGACTTGGTACAAAGATCATGGCTGTCGGGCAAGCTGGCTGGAAAATTTGCGAATCGTGCCCTGCCCCGCTTGGCATATGGATATAAGACAATTGTTCCTGCTCGCAGATCTTCTGAATGTCCGATGTGATCTGTTCGTTCATTGGAATCGGTGTAACCGACAAATGCTCTTCCCAGTTCAGCTCCAGCTGCAGTTCTGATGCTATCCGGCTAAACTCCTGGAGCATATCGTGCCAGCAGCGGTCTATGCTCCCCTGCCGAATATGACGAATATCGAGAGAAAATACGGCCCGCGCCGCAACCACATTTCCTACACCAGGTTCAGCGGTGATTCGCCCAACGGTTGCCACGAGCGGTTCTCCTGCTGCCATAGCAATCCTTCTAACCGCCGTGATCATCTCCGCTGCACCTGCAAGTGCATCCTTCCGCCAGGACATGGGTGTAGTTCCTGCATGATTCGCTTCACCGCAGACTGTAATGCTAAATCGCTTTTGTCCTACAATATCGGAAACAATGCCAATGGAATGACCCAGCCGTTCAAGAACCTGGCCTTGTTCGATGTGAAGTTCGATAAATGCGCCGTATTTTTGAGATGCCGGTCTATAGCTGCTGTCCGGTCCGAACCCAGCATCACGAATCGCTTGTGAAAATGAAACCCCGTTTATGTCCCTCAATTGTTGAACCTCTTCAAGAGAGGTGACACCCGTTATACTCCGTGATCCCCAATAGGCAAATGGAAACCGGCTTCCTTCCTCTTCGCAAAGCGATACAACTTGAAGCGTTCGTTTCGGTGCGCCGAATTGCTGCTGCAAGTACTCCAGGGCGAGTACCCCTGCCGCTACCCCCAAGGCTCCATCATACTTGCCGCCGTACACGACAGAATCGATATGTGACCCGGTCACTATGGGGAGGTGTTCACCACCATCTTCAGAATCTGTACCTTTTAGCGTGCCATATAGATTGCCTGATTGGTCGAACTCGGGAATCAATCCCTTCTCCTGCATCCGTGCAGCCAATGCTTGCTGCACCTCACACCAGGCTTCGTCGTACAGCAGGCGAGTAACCCCGCCCTTGGCATCAGCACCAAACGTCGACAGCCAATCCAGCATGGTTTGCAGTTTCACTTCTGCCAATTGAGGCAAAGGAACAATCGGCTCTTGCGTACCGGATGCCAGGTACATTCCAAACTCTGTCATGACGCTCCCTCCGTTCCGCGCATGCCAATCGTTCCATATGACCCAGGAGCAATAAACTGTCCTGCAGGTTCATGGGACAACCCTGCTTCTGCACCGTAAACTCGGAAGCCCCTGCAGTACACTTCCTCAATGGTGCAGGCAAACGTACGTCCAACATAAGGACTCTGTTTGTGGGTATACAGCAGGTCTTCCGTTTTCAATGTGGTGCTTTTATTCCAATCAATCAACACCAGATCCGCATCCTTGCCAATGGCAATTTCCCCTTTGCTCTCAAGCCCAAGCCTCCTGGCAGGCTGCAAAGCGAGAACCCTTCCGAGTAAAGGCAAGTTTATATGTCGGCGAAGATATCCTTCATCCAGCATGATCAGCAATGTGCTCTGCGCGCCGGAAATGCCGCCCCATATTTCGAAAAAGTTACTGGACTGTTTCATGGAGGGCGGGCACGGAGAATGATCCGATGCAATGACATCAATGAGTCCCAATGCCAGTGCATCCCATAACTTCTCTTGTTCAGCTCGGCTCCGGAGTGGTGGGGCACACTTCGCTACAGCGCCCATTTGAACAACATCCTGGTCCGTGAGTGTCAGATAATGCGGGCAAGTTTCCGAGGTAACATCCTGCCCACGTCGCTTGGCCTCTGCAATCAATTCCAATGCTTCTCTCGTGCTGATATGCACAAAATGCAATGGGCATCCGGTCTGTTCTCCGTATTGAAGCGCCCTGCTCACTGCCAAGACCTCAGCTTTTGCCGGACGGGACTGTACATAATCCATTGGCCCGGTCTTTCCCTCGGCAATACTTCTTGCGCCAAGCTCTGCAACCATTCCTTCGTCTTCTGCATGAAGAGCGAGTACATGATTTAGCCTGGCAATTTCGTGCATTCCGTCCAAAAGGGTATGGTCATCGGCTCTCGCAAAAATGTCTTCCCCTTCTCCGCCCGGCTCGGACATAAAAGCCTTGAATCCAGCTGCACCAGACTGGGCTAAATGGGTCAGCTGCTGTCGATTACCGGGAACAAGTCCTCCCCAAAATGCATAATCAACATAGGACTGTCCTTTGGCTGCTTTCATTTTCTTATCCCACGCTTCCGGACTTGTCGTTGGAGGCACTCCATTTAATGGCATATCGACATAGGTTGTAATCCCACCTGCAGCAAGAGAAGCCGATCCGGCGCGGAATCCCTCCCAGTTTGCCAGTCCCGGTTCATTGAAATGAACATGAATATCCACGACGCCAGGCATGGCCGTCAAACCAGCTGCTTCTATGATTTCAGTTCCATCATCCGCCTTCAGATCCGCTGACAGAGCCGTTATTTTCCCATTTGTAATACCGATATCCAGTTCATCAACATGATCTCTTAACACAACCCGGGCCCCCCGGATGATTGAATCATACTTTGTCATTTGGATGCCCTCCCCTGTGTCAGAACCAGCTTTCGAATTTCTTCAGCTTCCCCGATATGTACTGTAACCTCCTGGAGCGATCAATAAAGGAATATGATAATGGCTCGCTGCGTCGGATACGGCAAAACGAATCGGTACCACCGTCCATAGTGCCTGCCCTAACTCTTCGAATGAACGCTGTGCATAATAATCCTCTACATCGAAATGAAGCTCATACACGGCCTGCTCCAGCTTGCCTGCATCCAGCAACGGTACGTCCAGACGTCCATCGCCGTTGGTCACCGATTCAGCCACTTTCACCTTGAACTCCTTCTCTTCATCCTTGTGCAAAACATACAGCTCAACTCGAACCCCTGCAGCCGGAACTCCCTTGGATGTGTCCAGCACATGCGTTGTTATCCGTCCTCCTGCTGTCGGCATTATAATCCACCCTCTCTCTTGGAGCCATCGCCCGCTGATTCGAGATCATTCCTTGTCATTGAGAAACCCTGGAAGCCATAAGGCGGTCTGGGCTCGGTATACACCTTGCCGTCTCCTTCCTTCACTTCGTCAAGCACCGTATCCCAAGTTCGATTATTGGATTCAAAGGAGACTTCACTCAGTTGCCCGAACCGCTTCAACAGACGAAGTCCAATATGATACAGCAGGTGTTGAATGGATGCAGAACGGCATTCATGGAAAACAGCAGCAGCTACATCACTTACCTGCTCAGCAGCCACGTAACGTCCACGGGAATCATCCATTCCATCTTTGGGATCGTCGTATCGCCAGTTGATATCCAGGAAAATGAACAGCGGACGATCCATCGCCTCAGGCAACGTTGTATATTCGTCCCGGATAAATCCCGAAAATTCACTGCCCTTGACCTTGATCAATCGAAGATCGGCCACACCACTGAAATGATTACTCCATTCAATTTGTTGACCATTTCGTTCTGCCTCTATTGCGGCTGTGGCCCGATCATTCTGGGAATACCGGAATACCAGCGCACTCGATCGATAACTTCCATCAACCCCGATGGGAACATCTGCAAAAGGAATCTGATCTGCCGTCATCTGTACCTTCGTCATTTGAGAATACGTCTCGAGCAACCGCTGACTGACGTAAGCTAGAAAACCCTCAACTGTAGCCCCCGTGTAGCTCGCAGCGTGTTTGAGAATAAAGTTCTTCATGGAGTCCGTGGCAACGATAAGAGAATTATCTCCTTCCGTAAAAGAAGGCAAAAATTCATCTCCCTGCACAGCTACCTTTATGTTCATGCCAAACAGAATGTTGCTTCGCCCGGTAAAAGGGGATTCCGGAATCGGACTGATGCCGGTCAGGGGTTTGGCGTAGGATCGGTACAACCATACATCCCCTTTGCCGTAATACATGGTTCGTTTCGGCATTGCAGCAGTCTTCGCCACCAATTCATGTTCATGGCCAATTTGTGCAAGCCACTGTTCCAGACGAATGGATGCAATCTTGAATACTTCCTTCAGAGCCGTCTGAAATTCTTCTTCCCTGCCTCGCCCGTTACGCTGACGCATGGACTCGAGTATGGAATGAGCGGTATGACCTTTCACCGCTAATATAAACGGAAAGCCGAATCGGCTTGTATATTCCTTGTTTAATTGGCTTAGTTCGCTATACATCTCCGGGGAGAGCGAATCAAGTCCAGCGCCGGCTTGTTCCTGTACGGAATTGCTGCTCATGCTAATCCTTGCTCCAAGATCGGGATGGTTGCGAAGCAGCTGCAGTATGACCTTGTCTTCGGATGTTTCGACTACATTTTTCATTACATTTATCATGTGTTCCATTGAATCAAAGGGTCGCAAAGTCCAGGAACGTTCCGCCACCCACGGTGATTCCTCAAATAATCCACCAAAGGTATGCACGAACTGCGTGACAGACCAGCTGTTAACGAGTTTAATGAGATCGCTCATGTTAGAACCTCCGGTCTTCTGTAGATTGATGTTTTTCATTTTAAGGTTCAAGATAGGATGCAGCAACAATATTTACGCAATTTTGTAATATAACATAACATCACAATAGGGATTTGTTATCTGTGCACGGGATTTAGGGTTTCTATGTCATAAAACCTAAAAAAAGACCGTACATCCTGTAAGGGAAGCACAGTCTTTTGCTCCTATATTGGTGTTATTGTAATGATGTACAAAACCATTATTCTTGCATGGCTTCCGCCTTGAAACACTTCATCTGGACCTAGCCATCATTTAGTTATTGCATAGCAGCTGCTTATGCTCGTGCTGTTGTTTTATCACGACCAAACTTGCGGAACGTAAATACCAGTTTTAATTTTAGCAGGTCATTCGTTTTCTTGAAGTCCATCTGAAGCAAGCTTCCGATTTTCTCCATCCGGTAGGTAATGGTATTTCGGTGTACGAACAGCTGCTTGGCAGCTTCATTGATAAGTCCGTCATTCTCAATAAATGATTCCAGCGTGTTCATCAATACCTGGTTCGGGTCACCGTCTCTGGCCAGTAAGGGCTCCAGTACCTTATTGCAGTAGTTCTCCATAATGTTATCCGGGACATGTTGGAACACATAGGCGAACTCCAGCATTTCGAACTGCAGTGCACGGTCTTTCATCCCGAAGCGACGAGCCAATTGCCGGGTATCCAGACACTCTTGATAAGCTTCGCGCAATGATTTGGGCTCATGCTTCATCTTACTGATCCAGAACCGTGGAGCAGATGCCCCTCTTGCCTCCTGGGCAGATAACACATCCGCGAAGCGGCTCAATAGAAAACTTGATAATTCTTCACCATAGTCTCGGCCGGTCGGACATGTATATATGGAAAGGATCCCATCTTCCATCTGAAAATGCTGTGAAGCCGTAAACTGCATGAGTGGATTATATTGCAGTTCCCGATGAATTTGTTTCAACAATTTTCCCTCGGCAAAAACAGAAGGTTCCAGTGTAATGAGTACGCATTGATACGTACCCTGGAACAGGTGAACGCCTTTGTTCTCACTAAGTCTGGTCAATTCCTCTACAGTCATTTTGTTATCGAGGTACTGGGTTAACAGGGTACGCATCTCATCCTGTACGGTCGGATTAATGTGTTCGCGATACGTCATATCCATATAAAAAGCCAGTACGTCCGCAGCCTGTTGGAATAATTCTTCCTCCGCCCGAAGAGAGAGCGCCGAGTCTGTGAACACAAGCAGAAACCCGTATTCTTCATCATTTTGCTTGATCGGAACACGATGACAACTGCCCTGATTCCATTTCACGCGATGCATGACGGATTTCCATGGCCAGCCCTGTGCCAACGCATCACCAGCAATGCCTTCGCTGCCATAGAGCACATGCCCCCGAGAGCCAATGACCGCCAGCGGGTAATTTAAAACGGTCGCAAGCTCTGCAAATACATTACGATGCTGCTGCTGTTGCAATGCAAACTGCATCAGTTTCTTCTGTTTTTGCACGACTTCATGGAGCAACCTGTGGCTGCGTTCGTGTTCCGCTTTGAACAAGGCATTCATCTGATCGGAAAAGGTGAATTGAAACGGGAGTTCCAATAGTGGCAGGCGCAGACGATCCGCTTCCTCAATAATCCCTTGCGGAATGGACTGCCAGAAACGCCCAAGCTTAATACCGAGTCCAGCACAGCCGCGGTCATTCAGGCGGCGCATTAAACGCAGCGCATCTGTCTCATTGTCTTTCATGATAAAAGCGGTTGTGAATAACAATTCTCCGGATTTGATCCAATCCGCTATATCTGGAGCGTCCATGACATTAACGGATTTCATCATCCGTGAAGTCCCTTCCCCGCCGGCAACCAGTCTGGCCTCGGACAACGGGTATACCTGTAAAGCCTCTTTAACCGTAAGTTGCATGGACACTACCTCCCATATATATAACTAATGATGTTATATTATACTCTCATCATGGAAAAACAAGCTCAAATTTGCGGTTTCATGCTTTCCATTTTGAGAAAACCGCATGATTTGTTAAGTATTATAACATCATTTTTAATTTTATAGCTTACATGAGAAAAAAATAAAACCCATGACAACATCGCAGCCTTGGCTCTGCAACCTGTCATTAGGTTTTAAATTTTCATTTTGGAATGCTCTATTTACGAATATCTAGTTCATATTTCAAGTGTTTCCGGACTTAGCCATAACTTCATCCGGGATAATACCTCTTTGATATTTAGCGGCTTGCTAATATAGTCCGAGGCTCCTGCCGCGATACATTTATCACGATCTTCTTTCATGGCTTTGGCCGTTAATGCGATGATCGGCAGCTGTGTAAGATTCAATCGTTGCCGAATCTGACGCGTGGTTTCGTAACCATCCAATTCAGGCATCATAATATCCATCAAAATGATATGGGGATTGGCTTCCCCGCGTTCCAGCATCTCCAGACATTCATACCCATTCTGTGCAGTAATGACCTGCATGCCATACTGTTCAAGTGCATTGGCGAGTGCATACACATTGCGGATATCATCGTCCACGACGAGAACTTGACGGCCATTCAACAACGATTCTTCCAGAGGGGTAAGTAAAATGTCATCTTGCGATGAGTTTGAAAAAGAGTCCATCATTGCTGCAGGCGTTGTTGTAGCTACCTCGTTCAAAAACAGTCTTGAAGCGCTCGCCGTTTCGGGCTCCTCCCGTTTCAATGGCAAGAACAGGGTAAATACGCTTCCCTGCCCTTCACGGCTAGTCGCAGATATGGAACCTCCCAGTAGCGCCGCAAGCGATTGTGAGATGGAAAGTCCCAGCCCCGTTCCGCCGTATTTGCGTGCAGTAGCTCCATCAGCCTGCTTGAATGCATCAAAGATCTGTAACAGCTTATCGTCCGGGATACCGATCCCTGTATCACTAACCGAGAATGCAATCACATCCGTTTCCGCCGCCCCTGCTTCAGAGCCTGCCAGATTCATTCTGGAGATGGTCAAGGCTACTTCACCCTCATGCGTGAATTTGAATGCATTCGAGAGCAGATTTCTTAAAATCTGATGCAAGCGCATCTCATCCGTCACAATAGATTCCGGCAAATCGCCTTGCATCTGGATACGGAAGTCGATTCCTTTCTGCTCGGCAGTTTTCAGAAAATACTGATTCATCATTTCTGGCAGCACGTTGAGATAAACATCGTCCAGATCAATGTCCATCTCTCCGGCTTCCACTTTGGACAAATCGAGAATATCATTGATGAGATTAAGCAGATCTTTACCGGATGTATGAATAACAGATGCATATTTTTGCTCTTCACTACTCAAGTGCTGATGTTTGTTCTCGGCCAGAATCTCCGACAGGATTAACATACTATTAAGCGGAGTACGAAGTTCATGAGACATGTTAGCCAAAAATTCGGATTTGTACCCCGAACTGGTTCGAAGCTGATCTGCCACATTGGCAAGCTCGCTGGCAGTCGTTTCAGCTGCTTTTTTTTGCACTTCCAGACGCTCGTTTAACATATGCAGTTCTTCCGTCTGCATTTGCAGTTCCTCTGTCTGTGACAGCATCTCTTCAGTCTGTGCTTGAAGTTTCTCGGACTGAGCCTGCAGCTCTTCGTTCAGGACCTGGGATTCATCGTATAACTGCTGTAATTCCATACGTGTTGCCGTCGAATGAAGGGAAACACCGAATATCTCGATTAGTTCCTTAAGCTGTTCCAGTTCATTCTCCTGTAAAGGTTTTAATGAAGCGAGCTCAACCACCGCTATGGTTCGGCCCTCAAAGATAACAGGTACCACTGTCAACGATGTTGCAGACGCATGGCCCAACCCGGAAGAGATTCGGATATAGTTCTGCGGCAAATCGTTCATGCGCATTATCCGTTTTTCTACAGCGCTTTGACCAACGAGTCCCTCGCCTGGAGCGAGGGAAACTTTGCCAAGAGATCGCTCTTTTTCTCCGTCTGCCGCATACGCAGCTACACGCAGCAGCCGATTATCTTTCCAATAGTAGAGAACACCATACGGAACTTCCAGCAGGATGGCAAGCTGATTCAGGAACAGGCGTGACAGTCCCTCAAGATTGTTGGGATTCTGCAAGAGAGTGGCGATACTAGTAATCTGATCCTTCACCCGATTCTGTTCCTGCACCTTATCCAGCAATAGGTTGGTCTCACGACCAAGGTCACCCACTTCATCCTGTGTTCGCACATGAATCCGCTCTGTCAGGTTGCCACCCTTGGAAATATCGCTGATCGTTTGTTTGACTTCACGTAGTGTTTTGACAATATTACCGGAAACCATAATAGCTGCTCCAATGGAGAATGCGGCAATCGCAGTCCATAAGGTGTACATGATCGTAAGCAGCGTGGAGCTGCGTTCAGCAAGACTATTTACACGGGCTTCCGTTAAGGCAATCTCTGTATTGCGGAAACTTGAAAGTTGAGCCCGAAGTAGATCGATTTCATTTTTACCGGGATCGGATTGAAAAAACGCAACCACCTTTTCCTTATCACCTTGTCTCTTCAATTCAATAGAAGGTTCGCCTGCAATTTCAATCCAGCGTGTAATATGGGTATTAATCGTTTGCAAACTCTGTTGCTGGGAGGGATTATCACTAATCAACCCGTACAGCTGATCATAATTCGAATTCCACTCCGAAAGTGCTTGATTATAGGGATCGAGGTAACTGTCTTTTCCTGTAAGCATGAATCCTCGCTGTCCGGTTTCCATGTCGAGAACATCTTTCTCAATGGCGTTGGTCAGATTATGCACTTCCAGGTCGTGGTGGCTTATAAAATCATTTTCTTTTTGCAATTCATTAATTTGAGCCGATAAAACGAGCAAGGCAGCACCGAATAACAGTACAACCACAAGATAGCCCAACAGAATTTTGGAGCGTATCGTAAATCTTCTCTTCTTCGACAACTCGGAAACCTCCAATGAAATAAACAATTCACCGAACAATAAATTAGATCTGCATATTGTAGTTTATCTGGATACGTGAAGTCTGACAAGCATTATATCCGCATATTACCTATTCTGAATCCGTATATTCCGAGTATATGAATTAGAGGGTTAAACGCATTTTGATCTAATTTTCCGTAGTCTGAATGTTATGGGGCTTAGAGGTGAGATCAGATGTGGCTTTAAGGGAAAATTGTTTCTATTCAAACTCCCCCAATAAAAAAAGCGACCTGCTTAAGCAGGTCGCTTTTTTCTTTCATCTTGCTCTCATATCTATTTTCCTAGGATGTTTAAATTATGCTTTCGGTGCAATCATCTTAGCCGGATCAACATACTGATCGAACTGTTCTTCAGTCAGCAAGCCTGTTTGCAGAGCAGCCTCTTTCAGTGATAATCCTTCCTTATGAGCCAGCTTCGCAATCTTGGCTGCATTCTCGTAACCAATGTGCGGATTAAGGGCAGTGACCAGCATCAGCGAGTTGTTAAGGTTATGTTCAATTTGACCCAAATTAGGCTCGATGCCGACAGCACACTTATCATTAAAGGCAATGATAGAGTCCGCTAGCAGTTGTACGGATTGCAGGAAATTATAAATGATGACCGGTTTGAATACATTCAGCTCAAAGTTACCCTGGCTTGCCGCAAATCCGATCGCAGCATCGTTCCCCATCACTTGCGTCACGACCATGGTCAGTGCCTCGCTCTGGGTCGGATTCACTTTTCCTGGCATGATGGAACTGCCCGGTTCGTTCTCCGGAATACGGATCTCCCCGAGACCACTGCGTGGACCACTTGCAAGCCAGCGAACATCATTAGCAATCTTCATCAGGTCAGCTGCAAGCGCTTTAACTGCACCATGGGCGTAAACCACTTCGTCATGACTTGTCAGTGCGTGAAATTTGTTGGGTGCTGATACAAAATCCTTGCCTGTATGTTTGCCAATTTCCTTGGCAGTATAATCACCAAAATCAGGATGGGCGTTAATTCCCGTTCCTACAGCTGTACCTCCAATCGCAAGTTCCTTCATATAATGAACACTGTCGCGAATCATGCGCTCACTCTTGTCCAGCATGGCTTCCCAGCCACTGATTTCCTGACCAAGGGTAATGGGTGTAGCGTCCTGCAGGTGGGTACGTCCAATTTTGATAATATCCTTAAACGCTTCGGCTTTGTCTGCAAAGGTCGATTTCAGTACAGCAATCGCTGGCAGAAGCTGATCTTCAACTGCAAGCACACCTGCAACATGCAGAGCAGTCGGGAACGTATCGTTAGAGCTCTGGGACATGTTCACATCATCATTCGGGTGCAATCGTTCTTCCTTGCCCTTCTGTTCGAGCAGCTGGTTGCCCAGATTAGCGATGACTTCATTCACATTCATGTTGGATTGCGTACCACTTCCGGTCTGCCATACTACTAGAGGGAAATGATCGTCAATTCGGCCAGCAATAATCTCGTCCGCTGCATACGCAATGGCATCCGACTTGGCAGCAGACAGCTTGCCGAGCTTATGGTTGCTCGCTGCAGCACTCTTTTTCAAAATGGCAAGCGCACGAATGACTTCCATCGGCATATGTTCGCGCCCAATCGGGAAGTTTTCCTTGCTGCGCTGTGTCTGAGCGCCCCATAATCTGTCGGCTGGTACTTTCATTTCTCCGAGTGTATCTCTCTCAATGCGGTATTCCACTTGATTTTCCTCCTCCAAATAGTTGGTCTGGGTCTCTCGTAAGCGTGTATCTCTTTGTCATATTATACATGATTGCCCTTCAGATTTTCACCTTTTCGACAAAATTGTAAGCGCAACTCAAAATGCACAAATCATATTATTTTACGAGTAAATCGGATAAAGGCGGCTGGTTTGTTCAAATATTTCACCAGGCTCAAGCGCGATCAATCCCATCTCTTCGGCTGGTATACCTTGTACATTCGGGGCATTGACCAAGTTCATCTGGGGTTCGGGACAGAAAAATCCGCCTTCCGTATTGTTGTTCCAGATCATCCAGTGTTTATATGAAGCGCCTACATCATAAACGAACTTGTCCCCTGTACGCTGATTTGTAAGCTCCATGTAGTTTCGACCATTCTGTGGTTCGGCTGTATAGTGATTGTCCATGGCCTCAAAGAACGGGCTGACACCCTCAGCCTTTAACTTTTCCTCATTCGGTGAAAGCGGTTGAAATTGGCCGGTAGGCAAAGAACGCTCATTCAGTTCGCGACGCTGACCAATGGTGATTTTTGTGGTGTAGTCCGACACTTGGCTGTCCGGTACAAACGCGACATTAATGGCAGTATGGAAAGCAAACAAATTCGGCATGCGTTCTTTGCCGTTATTGCGAACATTCAGCTGCTGTTGAAGCCCGGTGCTGCCAAGGGAATATCGAAGGGTTACCGTAAACGTGAACGGCAGATATTTGTGGAAAAGATGCCCCTCTTTAACTTCCTGGCTGAGCAGAATATAACTCTCCAATTCATTGGTTCCGTACCCTTCAACCTTCCATTCCGCCTCATGCAAAAAGCCGTGCAGATGATTGCCCGTAGCCGGCTCGTTCACTGGCAATTGATAGACTTCGCCATTCCATGGGAAGCGGCCATCTTCATAACGGTTCGGTGGAGACAAAATTGGAATACCGTATACCGCTGGCGCAGCTTTGAATGCATCCATATTATTTAGATCCGGCTCACGTAGATAGCGATGACCACGCTCTGTATCACGAAACGCAACCAGGTTGGCACCCACGCTTGGAATTACAGCCGCCTCAAATTGATTAAAACGAAGCCAGACCGCTGGAATTCCGCCAAATTTCTCTTCATACGCTGTATTCTGCTGTGTCATTGTTATATGTACCTCCTGCATTCTAAGGTTATATTATACGGCTCGAATATATCACGACTGGGCACAAAATACCAATCTATGATATAGAACATTTTCATCATCAGACGACAAAAAAGACAGCTGCGCTGCTCCGCGGCTGTCCTAATGGCAATCCTTACCCGATTAATCAACATATTTGCCGTGATCCGGCACAGCATTCTGCTCAAAGTCCAGATCAAGCTGCTCGAGCGAATCACGCAAGAAATCTCCAGTCAGTGAATGGCCATGGCCGGTAACCGCCACTCTGGGTTCCAATCGGCGGATCGCATGAACCGAACGGTGGGCTTCATCCCAATCTGTTGTAAAGTATGCTGGTGGACCATGCATCTGTTGGTCCTGCAGCAGCACACTCCATAGTGACTCCTGCTTCACCGAGATAATGGCGTCTCCTGCAATGAGGATGCGGTCTTCCTCGCGGAAAAGCGACACATGTCCAGGCGTGTGGCCTGGCGTATGCACCCACTGCCAACCGGGCATTCCAGGTATTGTGTGATCTTCCGGCAGGCTGAATATTCGATCATCCAGGTTGATTGCTTCATTTGGATATGCGAATGACAATCTAGCCATCAAGCCACCACCTACGGAAGGGTCCGCTGGAGGATAATCTTTTAACCCTGTTAAATAAGGTAATTCTAGCGGATGAGCGAAGACGGGTACTCCCCAGAACTGCTCAAGCTCAATTACAGTACCCACATGGTCAAAGTGGCCGTGTGTCAATATAATGGCGGACGGCGGTCCCTGAAACCGTTCTGCTGCAATGCGCACAATATGATCCGTGAATCTCGCCATTCCGGTATCCACGAGTACCCAATTCCTGCTTCCCTTTTCACCGATGAACACAACATTAACAAATAATGTACGCAGACTGAGGATATCGTGCGCGACTTCTTCAAGTCCTGTCATTCCTGCTGTGATCAGATTGTCAGATGTCATCCACGGTTACCTCCCATTCAGGCGATTGTCCCTCTGTTTGCCATCCATAGACTGCCCCTTTTTGGCATATCTATTCCCTTTTCTCATAAAAATAGACGATGCATACCCTGTTTGAGCACACACCGTCTAGTATAGTCCGTTAATTCACATAATAGAACATCTTCCTCTGTTCTGATTATGCCGGATAGGCATCCAGAGCCGCGTCAAGCAGCTTGTCGTACAGATCATCATCGTTTTCCAGCAGCTCGTCCATACGCAGGAGTTCTTCTTCATCGCCGGATTGCTCCGTGAAATGAAGACTGTAATCCCAGTCCTTCCCGTTCTTGCTCATAAACGTCACCTCGTAAATGGACTTTTCCCCTTCTGCACGAAAAACGGTTGTTCCAATATAGGATTTCTCGTCTTCCCGACGCATCTCAGCACGAATAATTTCGATATTCACCATCATACACTCCTTTAATCTCTCATCTCTAACAGGTCTACATCATATATGGTAAACCTAGTTTGGTAATTATTATTGGTTAATTGTACAATATATATCGTAGCAACGTATACCTTATTCAATGAAGGAACCTCAATGTACCCTTACATACACGAAATGAGGGGCTTAATGTTCCAGCTAGAGAGCTACAATACGTTATATAACAGGAGGAGAATATAGCATGAATAATTTCGAGCTTAATCTACAGCAATACGCAGAACTGGCCGTCAAAGTGGGAGTAAACGTTCATCCTGGACAAACACTCGTTGTCAATGCACCAATCACTGCAGCACACTTTGTGCGTCTGATCGTGAAGGCAGCTTATGAAACAGGTGCCAAGCTGGTCAAAGTAAACTGGAGTGATGAAACCGTAACACGTCTCCACTATGATCTTGCACCGGATGAAGCCTTCTCCATTGAACCGAAATGGTTTGCAGGCGAAATGACTGAACTTGTTGAAGAAGGTGCAGCCATTCTGCATGTCATCGCGGAAAATCCCGATCTCTTGAATGGTGTAGCTCAGGATCGTATTGTGACTAGTCAAAAAGTGCGCGGAAAAGCACTGGAGAAATATCGTGCATATCAGATGGCTGATAAATTCAGTTGGTCCATCGTTGCAGTTCCTTCCCCGGAATGGGCTGCAAAAGTATTCCCGGATCTGCCTGCAGAGCAGCAAATCGATAAGCTGTGGGATGTGATTTTCAAAACGGTTCGCATTGGAGAACAGGATGCTGTTTCCGAATGGAAAACACATTTACAAAACCTTGATTCCCGTGCCGATCTGCTCAACAAGAAAAAATACAAAAAATTGCATTACACTGCCCCTGGCACAGATTTAACCATTGAGCTTCCTGAAGGACATATCTGGGTATCCGGTGGCAGCATTAATGAGCAAGGTCATGTCTTCGTTGCCAATATGCCGACGGAGGAAGTGTTTACTGCACCACTGAAAACAGGAGTTAACGGTACCGTACGGAGCACCAAACCACTGAGCTATGGCGGTAACCTTATCGACGGTTTCTCTCTTACATTCGAGAAGGGCCGAATTGTTGACTTTACGGCTGAACAGGGACATGATGCACTCAAAAACCTGATCGAAATGGATGAAGGTGCACATTATCTGGGTGAGGTAGCCCTCGTTCCCCATCAATCACCGATTTCCGATACGAACATTTTGTTCTATAACACCCTGTTTGATGAAAATGCATCTAACCACTTGGCGATTGGTAACGCCTATGCGTTCTGTCTGGAAGGCGGCAAAGCCATGTCGAAGCAGGAGTTAATCGATGGTGGATTGAACTCAAGCCTTACCCATGTGGATTTCATGGTAGGATCGGCAGAAATGAACATTCACGGTGTTACTTCCGAAGGGAAAGAAGAACCCATCTTCCTGCAAGGGAACTGGGCATTTTAATAATAACGGTTCATGGAGAGAGGAGATCACTCCTCTCTTTTCCTGCGTCAGCGGGTAAATTCACAGAACATGGAGGTCACTACAATGTTAAGTTTTGAACAAAAACTGGATCGTTACGCAGAGCTGGCTGTCAAAGTGGGTGCCAACGTTCAACCCGGGCAAATCCTGGTGATCAGCGCGATGATTGATACAGCTGAGTTTGTGCGTCTTCTTGTTCGTAAAGCCTACGAAGTCGGTGCCAAACAAGTCATCGTAAAATATGGAGATGAGACCGTAAATCGGCTGCGGTTCGAGATGGCTCCGCAAGAGTCATTTCAGGAGCCGCCAAAGTGGCATGCGGCTGAGCTTGAAGAGTTGGCAGCGAACAACGCTGCCTTTTTGACCGTCCTCTCTTCAAGTCCGGATCTGCTCAAAGGGATTGATCCAGAACGAATCTCTACTCATCAGCGTACATACGGGCAGGCGATGGCCAAATACCGGCAGTATCAGCAGGCCGACAAAATGAGCTGGACCGGAGTAGCCTGTCCTTCACCGGATTGGGCAGCAAAGGTATTCCCGAACCTGCCTGCCTCGGAACAGATGAAGCAGCTGTGGGAGGCCATTTTCGCCGCTGTCAGAGCCGATCTGGATGACCCTGTTCAAGCCTGGGAACAGCATATAGACCGGTTGGAACATAAAGCGGTTGCCCTAAACACCAAAAAGTATAAAGCATTACATTTTGTCTCACCTGGAACCGATCTGACGGTTGAACTCCCTGAAGGGCACATATGGGCGCAAGCGGGCAGTGTTAATGAACAGGGAACCCGTTTCGTTGCCAATATTCCGACGGAGGAAGTGTTCACGGCTCCGAGCAAGCATGGCGTCAATGGCAAGGTTTCAAGCACCAAACCACTTAGTTATGGCGGCAGCATTATCGATCGCTTCTCGCTCACATTCGAGAATGGCCGTATTGTCGATTTTCATGCAGAAGAGGGTCAGGATACACTGGAACGACTCATTAACATGGATGAGGGCTCTCATTATCTTGGCGAGGTGGCATTGGTGCCCTTCCATTCACCGATCTCCGAGAGCGGCATTCTATATTACACCACGTTATATGATGAGAATGCTTCATGTCATCTGGCCATCGGCAGTTCCTATGCTTTTAATATGGAAGGCGGCAAAGCCATGTCTCCCGATGAACTTGCTGCCCGTGGCATGAACTCCAGCATTACGCATGTAGACTTCATGATGGGTTCCCCGGAAACCAATATCTATGGCATTACGGCAAGCGGAGAACGGGAAGCAGTCTTCCTGAATGGGGATTGGGCATTCTAAGCATTTTCCATTCCCTAATAATCTCATATTGATGTTGATTAGGCTGCCTTGCTGACCACAATTCATGGTTGGTGAGGCAGTCTCCTTGTGGTATGTGAGTTCACGCTTTCTCCTATTGTCGGAGCAACCTCCCATTGTGTCATTTCCATATAATGTTGTAAAATGTAATGATACCAATGTTTGTGGATTGTTCACCAGAAAGGAGAACATCATGGCCAATCGGCTCCAGTTACTCTTGGCCTCAGATTTCCATAATTTGAGCCCCACACTTCAGGAAGAAGTGTATTACGAATACTATAATATGGTTCATGGTCTCATCGTTTATATCATCAAGGAACGTACTGCAGCAGAAGATATTATCCAGGAAGCATTTATCAAAATTATTAAAAACAAACCTATTTTCGAGAACGAAGTCAAACTGAAAGCATGGCTCAAGGTCGTCACCCGAAACACGGCTATTAATTATCTGAGAAAAAATAAAAATAACCGTAACCAACTGGATACGGATAGTGTTTTTATAGATATGGAGACAATCAATCAGACAACAGCATCCGTAGAGAGCACTGTGGAGACGCAAATGATGCAGGAATCCATTGAGTTCTATCTGGAACAACTAAAACCCGAATATCGAGTGCTGGTAGAACTGCGCTGGAAAGAAGGATTGTCCTATCGGGAAATGGCTGAGCTGCTGGACACTTCGGAAGAAATCGTGAAACAACGTTTGTTCAGGGCCCGAGGCAGTATCAAGAAGCAATTACATAAGGAATGGGGTGGGACCATTGAGCAAAGGCAAGTCAGATAGGCTTTTTGAACATTTGCATTCAGAGCTGGAGGAAGAATATTTCGATGCCGCGTTTGATCTGGCGTTTGATGAAGCCTTCCATCAGGCTGTCTCTGCTCCCCCTACCTCCAATACGGAACCTATGCGTCAATCCTGGCTGCAAGTTCAAAGGGAAATTATGCGAATTGGCGTAAGAAAAAAAAGAATGCGTACTTTGCGCTTATCTATTGTGGTGGCTGCATCGTTAACGATCGGTGGTGTCATCTTCAGTTTGCCATCCGGGACACAAGCCGTTTCACCTTTTGTCCAGTCGATCAAGGATTGGGGCAACGGTGTAAAATCAATCGTGATTGAGGATCGTACCACTCAGCTCGGAGCGGATCCTTCAACCGCCAAAACAGCGCCTCCACCTGAACGTGGAATTAATGAGGCTCCCCAAATTTTTACTGGCGATGAGGCTGAGGAATTTGTGCAACAATTTGAGGACAAATCCATCGTCCTTGAAGAGGTAGTCGTAACGGAAGAAATAGCTCGCTCGGGATTCAAGGGTGACTTTTTGTTGTCAAGAGCTATACCCGAGCGTTTTAAAAAGGTTAAATATGAGCTGATTCTGAATCCTGATATCCCGGTTAATTCTGACGATTATTATAAAACCGATCGGATGAGGGTCCGCTATATGGGTGAAGGCAAGAATGGTGAAGAAGAGATTATCCAATTTGACTATGTCAATGTCATGCCTGGACAGGTCATTGAAGGTCCAATGCTCCGTGAAACCAATGTTGTCAAATTAGCTGACGGTAGCGATGCTTTTGTATACATCGGCCCACCCTATAACACATTTCAATGGATGATGGGTTCGGTAAACATGAGTTTATTTGGGACCGTTACACAAGATGAAATGATTGCAATAGCCAATGATCTGCAGGAACAGAAGTTTCCTGGCAGTACCCAATAATCAATCAAAATAATACGTTACTTGAAATATCTGTTGTAGTCTCGGGTTTGGTTCCGTCATCAGCTGTATGTTTACTGACAACCCGATAGTAATAACCTGTGATGACTGTCCAACTGGACTGAGCATAAAGGGATTGCGTTTGTGTCTTCTTTTTGGAACTGGTCCGATAGGTCACCCATTCCGAGCCGGTCCAACGTTCCAGTCGATACTCGACTTGAAGGGATTTCATTTCCTTGAAGGTTGATGTCGTTGTAGTTACGTTTGCTGTCAGGCCGCCTCCGGGTGCAACGTTACCATCGGCCTGATAGATATATTTTAGAGCTGCCAGGGAGTGAACACTTGGTTCCAGTGGCGGTGGTGGTGCAGTAAGTGCTCTAGACGCCAGATTTGGACTAGCCACGACGATACTTCCGGCTGGGATGGATAGGACTGCAGGGATCGATAATGCAGCAGCAAGTGTAACTTTTAGGATGGACGACAACCTCATTTTCCACATATTCATTCCTCCTCAAATGCCAAATTTGATTTTGTGTAAGGTATAAACGGATGGAGTGGCTTGCAGGTTTCAAAAAAAAGACGCTCCGACTTTTGATGTCGGCAGCGTCTTTCTTTCTTGCGTTGAATCTGTGGGCAGGTTAAAACCCAAATTGAAACGTAAACAATTCAGCTTTCGTATAGGCATATTAAGGAGTTAAGGAGTTTCCACTCCCCCGTTCATAACTCAATGATCTTCGTTGCGATATTTGCACAAAATTCACTGTCATGTTCCACAAAAAGAAGCGTTGGAGAGTGCTCTAGAAGCAGGTCTTCAATTTGCATGCGAGAGATGACATCAACAAAATTGAGCGGTTCATCCCACACGTGCAAGTGTGCCTCCTCGCTGAGGCTTTTGGCAATCAGTACTTTCTTTTTCTGGCCAGCACTATAGGTTGAGATATCCTTATCCAATTGCAGTCTCGAGAAATCCAACTTTCGTAATATAGATTTAAAGAGGCTCTCGTCAATACCCGCAATAGACGCGTACTCTGATAAGCTTCCAGCGAGACCAGATGTATCCTGTGACACATACGAAAACCTAACCTGAGGATCTTTGCGAAGATGACCTGTATATGAAATATCCTCTCCGCAAATCAATTTAAGGATACTTGATTTACCAGATCCATTTTTACCATAAAGAGCAATACGGTCCCCTTTTTCAACCGTAAAACTTATGTCCTTACACACTGTATTGGAACCATATGCAATCGACACATTTTCCAGTTGAATAATTTCATTTTTGTGAAAGTCCAATTGATGAATCTGCAGCCTTTCTGCACTTTCAATATTTTTGAGGAGTTTGGACTTTTCTTGAATGGCAGACAGCTGCCGCTGCTCAATGTTTTTGGAACGTTTCATCATTTTTGCAGCCTTGTGCCCAATATAGCCTTTATCCACCTTAGAGCCGGAGTTTCTTGTACCATTTTTGGATTTTTCGACTTCATGGGACCAGCCCCCGGTCCGTTTGGCTGAGTCAGATAAACGTTTAATGTCTTTTTTCAGCTTTTCGTTGCTTGCCAGTTCATATTCATCTTGTCTCTTTTTATTTTCCCACCAAGCGGAGAAATTCCCTTTTTGAATCTCGATGTTTGTTTTATTGATCGAAAGAATGTGATCTACACTGTTATCCAGAAAGGAACGATCGTGGGATACCAGGATAAAACCACTTTTCCTGCTCAGATAATCACTGACGAGCTTTCTAGCATGCAGATCGAGATGATTGGTAGGTTCGTCAATAAGCAAAAATTGATTTTCCTTCATGAACAACGCAGCCAGCATGACTTTCGTTTGTTCCCCATTGGATAAGGAATCAAATGGCCGATACAAAACATCCTCGGATACCTTCAAAAGGTTGAGCTCTCGCACGAGTTCCCAATGCTGATAGTCTGGATGAACATCGCTAATCACATCGAGAGTCATTGAGTCTTTATGTTCAACATGGAAAGGAAAATACTCAAAATGAACATTTGAAGAAATCGTACCACTGTATTCATATTTACCGAGCAGCAGGTTAAGGAACGTTGTTTTCCCTCTCCCGTTTCTCCCGGTAAAGCCCAATTTCCAATCGGAGTCCAGCTGAAAACTCACATTTTCAAATATGTTATCGTAACTGCCGTCATAGGCAAAAGTCAGGTTTGAGACGTTTATTATTGACATAAGGGATCATCCTTTTCATTTATGTTAAGTTGCTAAATGAATGAGGTTATGACCAAGACATGGTTCCCTTATTTTATCCGATCTTTTATAAATCCAAGCAATTCAAACTTAACGCCAGGTATATCTATTCATAGACGGATAAAGCTCCGAATTCCGATTCGTGATTTGGTGAACCGTGCCAATGTTCATATCCAGTGACAGGTTCACATAAACATCTACAACCTCTAATTCAGCCATAACTCTATCCCCCTTTAAAATCATATGACTTCAGATACCAAAAACTTAACATGGATATGAATCAGGGGTCAAGGATGATGAGATTTTTATGGGGAAATCACAACATCCATTAATCAAACAAATCATCGATCGAGCGGATTGGCTTCACTTCCATAGACTGCTTCGACGAGGCTAAACTTGCATAGGCGCCAGCCCAGATGACCACAGCTAAAATAATATACACCATCTTCTCACCTCCCCACTATTTCAGGTTTGATGAGTAAACGATTTACCACCTCTGCACTGAGCAGCAAAAGGACAAGTAGGATAATTACTATAATTGGAAAAGAGTCCGTACTGGTTTTCGTTGCAAGGAGTCCAAAGAGTGGTGGAATCAGTGTGGTACCGCTATAGGCGACAGCCATCTGGTACCCCATTAACTTTGCTGAATTTTCTTTACCAAACCGAGTAGGCGTTTCATGCAATAGTCCTGGATAGATCGGAGCAAGACCGAGTCCAATGAGTATAAAGCCCGCTACGGAGAACGATGAGGGTAAAGGAAGCAACAATAGGAATCCACCGCCAATCGTCACCCATTGACCGTAACGGATCAAGAGGCGATTATGGACTTTTAAAGTGATAAAACCCGTGATAAACCTGCCGAAAGTAATTCCTCCATAATAAAGAGAGATCCATCCAGCAGCCATGTCTGCTGAAAATTCTTTTGTACCTACCAAGTAGCTGGCTCCCCAAAGTCCAACGGTTGTTTCTACCCCGCAATATAACAGAAAAGCGATCAGCGACGGCGTAACTCCCCTTATTTTCAGTACGTTCACCGGAATAACCATCTCTTGCTGTGTCTTTATGTCTTTTTTCACTGGTTGTGCTGTTTCACGCCTCGCTGCGACACGTTTCCATAAAGGAAGCGTTATAAAAAGCACAATAACAAGTATGAGCTGGATGACAGCGACTGCTGTATACCCGCTTCTCCATGAATTCTGACCTGCTATATAGCCAGCCATGATAATGGGGCCCATGGTAGCGCCAACTCCCCAGAAGCAGTGCAGCCAGTTCATGTGATGTACTTTGTAATTTTCGGCGACATAATGATTTAATGCCGCATCTACTGCTCCAGCTCCAAGCCCCAGTGGAATGGCCAAAAACATAAAACACAACATGGATGGAGCAAAGGAAAATCCAATCAATGAAACTGCAGTTAGCAAGCAGCTGAACAAGGTGATTTTACCCGTACCTATTTTCTGAATCATTCTCCCGCTTGCCAGACTGGAAACAATGGTGCCTCCAGCAATAATCATAGAAATGATACCAGCTGAACCTACGGAAGAACCGATTTCTGGCCAAATGACCGGCCAAGCTGACCCAAGCAGTGAATCCGGAAGCCCTAAACTAATAAATGTTAGATAGATCACAATTAGAAACCAGGTTGCCATCAGTGTAACTCCTTTCTGGTGTAATCATTCTGCATGTTATAATAAACAAACTTTATAAAGTATATGAATTAAATATGCAGCAAGTCGTTAACTTTTGTCAAGACTCGTCGTGTGACCTTGTGAATAACAAACTTAAGCAAACAAAAAAAACAGCCTAGGGATGAATAACATCTCTAGACTGCTTTTTTATCTGTTTTCATTTAAAATCATTTGGATCCAGATGAAGGGTTTAAGCTCCTTCTTCCTCAACCAACATCTCCAGTTTGATCACATTTACCCGTGAAATTCGCTTATGCTCCGTCTCCTGAATGACGAAAACATATCCTCCATATTCCACGGATTGACCAACCTCGGGCGGGATAGCGTCCACTCTGGAGTAGAGCCATCCACCAATCGTATCGTAGTCGCTCCGATCCATGTCCAGTTCGAACCGCTCACTGACTTCTTCAATCAGCATCATGCCGTCAATGGAGTATTCCATCTCATCCACTTTCTCAATGGCAGGTCGCTCCTGATCAAATTCATCCTGGATCTCGCCCACGATCTCTTCCATAATGTCCTCCAGCGTCACCATACCGGAAGTTCCTCCGTACTCATCAATCAAAATCGCAATCTGTGTCTTGCTGCGCTGCATACGCTTGAGCAGATCACTGATGGGTGTCGAATCCGGTACGGCGAGGATCGGACGAATCACGGAAATCGTGTCTGTGAGCTGAGACCGCATCAGATCTTTGATGTGAATAAAGCCAATAATGTGGTCCTTGTCACCGTTATAGACCGGATAGCGGGTCCGCATGCTTTCACTGGCAATTTCCAGGTTTTCAAGCATGGACTGATTGGCGTTCAGACAGATCATTTCCGTCCGCGGAATCATAATTTCACGGGCGGTTGTTGCCGTAAAATCAAATATATTATCAACAAGCGCCAATTCAGTATTGTCAATTAAACCGCTCTTATTGCTTTCTTTCATGAGAATGCGTATTTCATCTTCGCTATGCGCCGAGTCATGTTCCGAAGCAGGTGCCATTCGAAACAATCTCAGCAGGCTGTTCGCCATTCCATTTAGAGCCCAGATAAAGGGATACATTAATTTGTAAAAGAACGTAAGCAGTGCCGCAGACCATAACGTCACCGTCTCGGATTTGCGGATTGCCATCGTCTTGGGAGCAAGTTCCCCGAGTACAATATGCAAAATCGTAATAATAACAAAAGCAATTACAATTGATATTCCGTGTACGTATACCGGACCGAGTCCAAACGCGGTAAACATGGGCTCAAGCAAGTGAGCAATAGCAGGCTCTCCAAGCCAACCCAGTCCTAGCGAAGCCAGCGTTATGCCCAATTGGCACGCAGACAGGTAACCATCCAGGTTACGTACAATATTGGAAGCATAGATCGCTCTTTTGTTGCCTGCTTCCACCAAAGCTTCAATTCGGCTGCCGCGCACTTTCACCATCGCGAATTCTGCCGAGACAAAAAAACCATTCATTAATACAAGCAAAGCAATTAAAAATAAATTTAATATACTCGGTAAGGGGTCACTCAAATTGTCATCCTATTCGCCGTCATTCTTCGGCAAATAGGTCCACCTCCTTCGAAAATGTAGGATATTAGCCATTCTGCCGCTCATATGCAGTTTCAACTTCCCAACGCTTCCACCTCCATCTTTGTTCTGTCGAATAAAAGGATATGCTTCTTTTATTATATAACTCTAGACTACACAGTCAATCCGTGTCCTATGACAACGAAATGGTGATAATCAGCTATTTACTTAACAAAAGTAGCGAATACGCCATTTTGTATACGTTTTGCTAACTAAATAAAAGAGTATTCCCACTCGTGTTCAGACTCAGGGAATACTCTTTATTGTACGTATCTGCTGCGGAAGAAACTATGGTTCCATTTTCACAGGAAAACCGGTAGACGTGTCCCAACGCCAAAGAGGTTTTTTTCCTGTTTCGTTCCACAGTCCTCCAACCCAGGATTCCTCTCTTGTTAATTCTGCCCAATCCACTTCTCCAGCCAATACCTGGTTGCCGAGTTCTGTTAGAGATAACACGCTGTAACGGAATTTTTCATCATGCTGTGTAAAATCAGGAAAAGTATCCACTCCACTGATGTGTAGTAAGGCATGTGGTTCCTTGGTCATTCTTCTCAGATGTGCCCAATATTCCAAATCCCCCATGCCCAAGACATGCAGCCGATCACCCACATGTTTAAATAATGGATAAGGATTCTCCACACCCTGCCTCACAGCTTCCAACGTCGTTTGTTCAATGACACCCAGACCATTCGATAGCGATGGCATACGGGACAAATGAGCCTCGAAAGCAGCATGGGCAAACGGGTAAATTGAAGTATCCTGTTTCAAGTAATCCATATGATCTTGAATATCGGGAGAGGTGTACGCTTCCCAGAACTTGCTGCCTGCCTGAATTTCCTTCGCTCCCATCACATGCCAGGTGCCTGACAAACGTCCAATCTGTCCAGGTGTAAGCTGACCGAGTCCCCGAAAGTGCTCTATCTCCGGATAAGCATCAATACACAACAGATTCAGTTTGGTATCCCCCAGTGACTGACCTTTAAAATAGTGCAGCAGGTAAGATAACATCGCCTGATCATAGAGATCATATTCAAACCATAGTACAATTTCCTTATATTCATAGAATGCATGAAGCTTGCGTTCCAGCTCCACAATTTGCAGGTATTCCGTCTGCGGTATCCCCAATTGATGTTCGAGATAGGCTGCACGCTTGCTTCTCTCCATCTCGTTCCCCATATCTCTGGCTACAGGTCCAAACGTGTATAGTTCGCGCCAGACCAGTACCTCTCCTTCAATTCCACTTTGTAGCAAACGATCAGCCGCATGGTCTCCATTCGTGATATGTAACATGCCTTTTCCCCCTTCATGCAGTTCTCTGAATACGGAAATAACGTCCGCAACAGGTATTGTCTGCCTAAGCTTCGCCCGGGCATCATACAGCCTTTTCTTCAGTGCCGGGACAGACACGCTGAGGAAATCGGATATTTCCTTAAGTGAATAGCCCTGAAAATAGAACATGTCCACCACATGCCTCATGGATGACGGCAAACTGGTAATGGAATCGCGCAGAATGCGGTGCACTTCCTTTTGTAAGACCAGTTGTTCCGGATTATGTGCCTCATCGCTTGCCTCAGCCGTGTCCTGTATTTCCTGTACTGGGTAAGTGGCGTGCTGTCTGCGCCTTAACCAGCGATAGCACTGCCTTTCAACGATCACTTTGAACCATCCGGGGAAAGCTTCCGGTTTCTCCAGCTTCGACAAATTGGCAAAAGCTTCGGTGAACGCCTCCTGTACCACATCTTCAGCCCAGAAAGCATCCTCCAGTTTGTGATAGGCCACAGCGAGCGCCATCCCGCGGAACTGTTTCATTAATTGCTCATACGCCTCAGCTTCACCCCGGATGGCTCCCTCGATCCACGTTTTCATGATGTAAACTCCTTTCTGTGAGCGTTGTGCTTGGCCCGTATATGTATAAGTGCCATGATTGCAGGTAATGGTTACTTTGATCTTAATTATATCTAAAAAAACTGTCCCGCCTGTGGATGAAATTCCACAAGCGGGACAGCCTGATTTTTTTTTATGTGTATGCACAACCCCGTTTAGTACCGGATTAGCGTCTGCTTGGAGCTTGAGGATAGTTTCCAATTACACCTGGATATTGGTACAACAAAGGCTCATCAAACGTAGCATAATCAAAGTTAACCATTAACAGCATAATCCGTCTTCCCGTCTTTGGATCACTGATGATGATATGATCACGTCCTGCCGCTTCGATAATTCCTTGGAAAATGCGTGCATTCCACTCTTTGTTGCCTTCATATGTCATGTAGAACGTACCGAATTTGCCGAGATTCAGACGCAAAATGTTTTCAATGTAGGATTGTTCAAACTGCGGTGCAGTTGTTGTGACGACCCCACCCGCTGGCGTCATTGGACTGCCACTGGATACGAGTGGAGGTACACTTGTGGAGCTTGGCGATACCATACCTGGTGTCGGCGACATCGTAGGCATGCCGTTACCGATTTTGTAAGATGTTCCTTGGACTTGCGAGTTGGCCTGTTGGCCCAGTGCCTGCGTTGTTGGTTGATATGGTTGGTTAATCATTGTAATTCCTCCCCAATTTTAATAAACTTCCGGACAGTCTTCACCTGTCGGACTGAAGAAACAATGCGCCTTGAAACGGCCTGTATTTTGCTGGTTATACCACGTTGGTGGACAGTCGCCCACAGGTCGGAAGAACCAAAGGGAATTGCTGGCCGGCCAGATCCGTTCTCCATTGATCACTCGTTGGGCCAGACGAATCTCGGCTTGCCTTGCCCGCTGATAAAAATAGCCTTTTTGGGTCGACTCAAAGCCCCCTGGGTTCTGGAATACCATACGGTTAATATCACGAATGTCCCCAAAATCCAGGCAATCCACCAGTACCCGGTTCACACCCACATTCCCTACAAGCAGCATACCCTGTTCGCCGTCACCCTCAGCCTCTGCCCTCATCAGTCGAGCCAGCAGCCTGACGTCTTCTGAGTTGGCTTTAATAACAGCCATAATCTGTTTCCTCCCTTGCTTCAGCTCTTCATCACCGTACATCGTATTGTGCAGGAGCCTATTCGGTGACACGAATTTATCTTTTTTCCACAAAAAAATCCCGGAACCTCACTACCTGTGAAGTCCCGGGACAAAATATTTCCTATAAAAGCCGCCTATTAAGGCTTGGCATTAATCCAATAATCATACGCATGGACCATGTTACCTTGATAGGCTTCATATTCCGTTAGCAGATCAGGCAGCTTCGCAAGTTCACGTTCCATCTCGGCCGCACCGGTATCGTAAAATGAAATATGGGTGCCTTCGTAATTTTCTTTCATCTCCACCGAAATCAGCAGCGGCTTGCCCAGACGATCGGCTATCTCCATTTCCTGGCTGACCACCGCCGCAATCCCATTGGACCCTTCAGCCTTGTTGCGGAAAGCCATGAGAGAGACATGATCCAATGTACGAATCATAAACTCACTAACAGACATGTCCTCTCCTGGCAAAGGAAAGGTATCCAACCATACAGCCAAATCGGCACTGGTTTCCAGACTGCTATCCTTTTTCGTTTCTTCCTGGAAAAATGCGATATTGGCGGACCACTCTGCCAGGAGAGCATCCCGATCAGAATTCCACTCCGGCAGGGTGTATGGCTCAATATCCAGGTGAATACCCTGAAACCGCTCATCCGGTTCGACTTCAGCATTATAATTTTTTACATAATTAATAAGGCGTTCAATACGCGGCCGGTTCTCTGTTCTTCCCCAGATGGGATGACCGCCCATGGCGTGAATCTCAATGCCTTGTGCCCGGGCCCGTCTAACAAAACTCCGATAACTTGAATAAGGCTGATCCAGATCAAGCCGGACATATAAGAAATTGATATGCTGCTCTGCTGCAAATTCAAGGATATGCTGGCCGCCATCATCCATTACCTGAGAAGCCTCCCAGATGTAGGTTCCGCGAATCTCCGGCTGAAGCGTAGGCTTTTCCGGTGCCGGCTGTTCTTCCGGTTCAAGCTGTCCCCAGTACACGATATCATGCACGGCAGAGCCGGCATATGAAGTATGATCACGTAACGTTTCTGCTACTTCTGCCATCACACTTTCCAATTGGGCTGCGCCCTTTCCGGCGAATGAAGTAAACTCTTCCCCAGGCATCGGCTTCGTATTCACGCCAACCGTCACAGAGGCACCGCTGGCATCAGCCCAATTCATTTCCTGCTCAATCAGTTGTATAATTCCGTTGCTTCCTTGTGCATTATCGCGGTAAGCTAATAAAGTAACATGGTTAAACTTTTCCATAAACCAACGTGATAACGGCACGTTATCTGCATCATCTGTCGTTCTTGTACCAGCGACCGTGTAAGAATCCAGCCAAAATGGCAAATCGACATTCACGGCGATTGCCTCATACTGCTTCATGTGATCAAGCAATAGCTCCATATTGGCGACCCAGGATTGAACCAGTGGCTCGGCCTCCTCTTTCCATGTAGGCAGAACATAAGGTTTGATATCCAGATGAATTGCATCGAATCGCTCATCTACACTGGCTCCCTGATTATATTCACTAACCCACGAGGCCAACCTTAACATGGGTGCTTCACGACCAGTCACTGCCCACGACGGATCGCCTCCGAGCGCTTCAACATCGATTCCAGCAGCACTGGCTTTGGCGATAAACGTACGGTAAATCTCATTGGTCAAATTCATATCCACATTTACATAGAGTCTGTTAATCTTATGTTTAGCTGCGTTAGCCAGCAGCTCGTCTCCTCCATCGACTTGGACAGACTTGGCCTGCCATACCCAGGCTGCCCGTATGTCAGTGCCAGCCTCTACTGGCGAAGCAAACCCTGTCATTATAATCCCTCCAATCAGCAGTAATAGTCCGATGATCTTCCGGGATGGATTCCCGAACATATACTCCCTCCATTCCTGTACTGTTGTAAAATCACATTCATTATAGCAATCGACTTCTGAAATTCAAATAAGCCCAAGTGCTTAACTTGGGCTTATGGCTGCTATAAGGTTCAATTTGTACAATAGACCGAGTGAATCCCGGTTCTAGTCCTCATATATCATTTTTCGAGTCATGCCCCCATCAATCATCAGATTGGTCCCTGTGACAAAGGTATTGCCTGGATCCGACAAATATAAACATGCGCGGGAGATATCCGAAGGAACGCCTACTCGGCCAGCCGGATGCTGTTCATGGTCTTCGGGTTTCAATTCGTCTACGCTGCCTGTCTCGATCCATCCCGGACTGATACAATTGACCCGAATGCCGTCCTTGCCAAGTGAGACTGCCATCGCATGTGTCAGAGCAACAATGGCCCCTTTTGATGCTGCATAAGCCTCCGTTTCAGGTTCAGACATAAACGCCCGCGTCGATGCCATGTTTATGATAGAGCCTCCATGTTCATTTTGTTTCATATGTTTGGCCGCTTCACGGCTCGCCAGAAAGCAGCTCCTTACATTCGTATTGAGCACATCGTCCCATTCCTCCAAGGTCAGCTCATAGGGAGACTTCCATCTCGCCACTCCGGCATTGTTCACCAGTATATTGATTTGTTTGTATTCTTCCATGGTTGTATGGATCAGATTCGCAATATCCTTCTCCTTGCGAACATCGCACTGAACAAAGATCGCTTCTCCGCCTTCATTGCGTATGGAAGCTGCAGCTGCTGCTCCTTCCGCTTCCTTGAAGTCGGCCAGTACAACTTTGGCTCCTGCAACCGCGTACGCTTCAGCCACGCTGCGTCCAATACCCTGGGCTGCTCCTGTAACTACAACGACTTGATCTGTAAATGACATCATTAACTCCTCCTCTATTGAGAGGTTTCTGTCATCGCATATGAATATGTCGAATCAAGAAACCTTATTTTAAAAGTCTTTCTCCTTATATAGAAACACGATACCACCTTTAAGAAACGCTTGTCCAAGAAAAAGAGGATTAAAAAAAGCTTACGCCACTATGGCGCAAGCCAGCCGGATTACCCGCGTACACGTTCTGAATACAGGCGGTTGTAGCGCTCAAAGCCAATATACCGCGTTCCTTTGAAGGAAAGACGACCTTCATCTCCCTCGGAGCATAATCCGTACTCTTCTCCGTTCACCTTGAATTCGAGCCGATCTCCACTCTCTACTTCAAAGGTAATGTAATACAGCGTACGGGCTGAACTGCCTTGTTCAGCTTGCGACTGACTGATCTGCATTCTTCTGCCCGTTATTTTGGAAGGTACGGTCAGCAGAGGTTCTGCGTTGTTGCGTCCCCATCTCCATACTTCTTTCCCAACGGACAAAAGCACAATCCCTATAATCAGAACAAACACGACCGGAAAGACGGTTCCGAAAAAATCAAACATCCAGGATGATTCAATGCCCATGTCTCTCCCCTCCGTTCTTACACCTAGGACAGCCAGAGTCTTGACCCGTCTCCTGTAAATATATATGCGCGGGTAATAAGGAACTTGTTATCCGGATTCAAAACCAAAAGCAATGAGTGGGAAAACCCTAGATTAGAAGCTAAAAGATTGATATTGTGCTGAGACACATGCATCTTTAAAGCAATAAAATACTAAAAAGGCTTCCCGATTTGTGTCGGTCGAGCCTGTACATCACCATATTTAAGGTGAACTTACTTAAACGATGTCGCAAATCAGTGATTAAGTAGTAGAATCTGATGTCCGTCTTTGAATAACTCAGATGATGCTCGTATGTAACTTCATCCCTTTTTACGCTTGCAGCATTTTCTCATACAGGAATGTTTCCTTCTCAATATTTACAGGTTTTGCCCATATTCTGTTTATACTACTGCAAGCTGCAGCTATGGTTCTCTCTAAGCAGCATCAATCTAAATTCGATTGTAAATTTACGGTCCCCCTAAATATGGATGCGCGGCTCTAACTGAGATAGCACTTTAAAACAAAAGTGGCTATCTCAGTTAAAGGTACCCTGCGTTAAGCTAATTGTGTGATTACAAGATGTGCCGAAACAGGTCTTGTTCCACCCGCAAGAGGTGTGATCGTTAATGCAGTGGCATTACCAGCTGGATTCCGTACGGTTAGGATTGAATTTATAACAGTCGTTTGTACTAAGGCTACCCCTACAATCTGAGACGTTCCTGTTGCCCTCCCAACTACGGTCGGAGCCAAATCAGCACCATTGAGGGTCAAAATAAGTTGACCTGCTTCATTGATACTCACTTGAAACAGCACTTGATACGTGCCTATTGCTGCTAGATTGAATGAACTGGGTCCCGTTCGACTTATAGTTGTTCCGCTAGTAGGCCCATTTTGAGGGAAACTCACATCAGTGCCCGGAGCAACAGTAGCTGCATTATCAGGAGGCATCAGAGCAAAAAAATCGGCGAATCCCAGGACCCCTCCGGCAGCTCCTGTAGCACCCGTCGGGCCTACCGCACCAGCTGGACCTGCTGCTCCAGTGGCACCTGCCGGGCCTGCCACACCCGCTGGACCTGCTGCTCCAGTGGCACCTGCCGGGCCTGCCACACCCGCTGGACCTGCTGCTCCAGTGGCACCTGTCGGGCCTGCCACACCAGCTGGACCTGCTGCACCAGTAGCTCCTGCGGGGCCCGCCACACCCGCTGGACCTGCTGCTCCAGTAGCTCCAGCGGGGCCCGCTACACCGGCTGGACCTGCTGCTCCAGTAGCTCCAGCGGGGCCCGCTACACCGGCTGGACCTGCTGCTCCAGTTGGCCCAGGAAAACCTTGTGGTCCAATGGCTCCGGCTGGGCCAGGCTCGCCTTGTGGTCCTTGAGGTCCTATTAAGCCTTGTGCTCCGGGGATACCCTGTGCTCCCACCGGACCTGCAGGACCTGCCTCACCCTGAAGGCCTTGTGCTCCGGCTGGGCCAGGCTCGCCTTGAAGTCCTTGAGGTCCAATAAGGCCTTGTGCTCCAGGGATCCCCTGTGGCCCCATCGGTCCAGCCGGGCCAGCTTCACCTTGAGGGCCTCGTGCTCCGGCTGGGCCGGGTTGCCCTTGAGGTCCCTGTGGACCTGGAGGCCCTCCGGCTGGGCCAGCAGGTCCGGGGGGACCTTCTTTCCCTTGGATTCCCTGCACGCCCTGAGGACCTTGTTGTCCCTTAGGACCAACGACAGTTGGTGTAGAAACATTCACTTCAGGTGGAGGACAAGTTACCCGTACTACTTTTTTAACAACTTTTACTCGCTGTTCTTTTCTTTTTCCTTTTGGATGACATACGGATTTGATTTTTTTTCGCCGCTTTTTCTCTTCTGGACTACCCAAATGTGGACACCTCCCTATAACATGGTTTAGTGTACGTATGTAATTGGCTTGACGTATGGACGAACATCTATGTTTAACTACACCAAAACCTATCTTTAAGGAAAAGGGCTACTTCACATGGCAGTTTAGCCCGTAAGGTGTGGTAAAGGCAAAAGAGGCTCTGACAGCATTATACCGTAAGAGTCCTTTATTATTTTCGGCTTCAAAGTGACCCTTCTAACCTGATTTCGTATGTGCGTCTAAATAGATGTGTTTCAAATAAAAAACGCCCCCGACTGGGGGCGAAAAGTTTGATATAACTGCTTTTTTAACTTGATTGTTAGTAAGCGTACATTAAGTTCATAAATCCGCGGGTTGCTTCTGCACCTTCCGTTTGCTCGGGTTCTTCAGTCTTTGCGTATTGCGCCATGCAGGCCTTCACTTCTTCCTCTGTCGTGCAGCGGTTGGCATAATCGCATGTGTAGCATAATTGAAGCATATATCTTGTTAATTCGTCCGCCTGCGTGAATTGAGTTTGTTCATTGGTTCTCATCTTCATCACTCCCATCTCTTCTTGAATTCAATATAACATCATTTGAAGGTTATCATTGTGATTTATTTCACAAAGTATAAAAAAAGAAAAGAAACCCTTCGGTTTCCTTCTTCAAACGTATATTCCCCCTTGAAACTACAGCACTTTCCAGTGTATGCCGCCATCCACGGTTTGCAGCAGCAGGGACCTCTTGGTATCCGTATTCTCGACCAGAATCCAGCCCAGTTTCGAGGACACCATCTGCAGTTTCACGATCTCCGGATAGTCCTCCAGAATCCCGACCAATACTTTACTGCCCGGAAGTGCCTTCCAGCTCTTCCCCGCATCCTTCGTCTGATACGTTGTCCCAGACTGGACTGCCCATCCTTCTGATGTATTCAGGAAAGCTGGAGTCAGGTTGCGATTGACTCCCTTTTGTTTATTCAGACCGAATGATGAAAGAGTCCAACTCTTTCCGCCATCAGCCGTGAAAAATCCGTGCTGCTTGGTATAATCCCCACTGGAACAGGATAGGGGCATCCAGGCTCCCTTCGCTTCTCGACCAAAAAACTGAGGGGACCCAATGTTGAAATTTCCACATCCATTGAAATCGTTTCGGTCAAAAAATGTCGGCCCTGTCTTCCAGTTCTCACCGCCATCTGTCGTAACATAAAGCTTCGGAGTTCCGAATTCCAAGGCTGTCAGGAAACCGTGTTTCGGGTCAGAGAAAGTCAGGCCGGTGGTGTATCCGCGTGTCGGAATCTCCGCTGTAGTTGGCCCATCATCCTCATCACTGGATGACATCTCCTTCCAGGTGATACCGCCATCTTCGGTAACAAACAGCTTTTTGTCCTGCTTGCCAATGGAAGTATCCACTGTAGTCAGAATCCAGCCTTTCTCCGGGGATACGAATGAAATGGCCGTGACTTTGTCCGTCTTGGACAAGGAAGACAAGCTCCAGCTTGCTCCGCCATTATTCGTGCGAAGCACCATTGTATCGGTTCCGCCCATTCCTTCACGTACAATCCACCCATGGGTGCGATCCACAAAATAAATGCTCTGTCCATACTGCGGATTCGCCGGAAACTGCACATTCTCTGAAGGTGAAATGTTCGACCAGGTCACCCCCTGATCCTGGGTGTAATACAAACGCAGCTCGTTCCTTGTCACCCCCCATGCCAACCCTCCGTTGTCATTAAGCAGCTGGAAGTCGGTCAAACGCGTTTGGATCTGATATTTTGTCATATCTGTTGTTTGCGTAGTGTTTTCAGGGGGCACAACCGTTAATGTCTGACCTGTATTTCCGATCTCTTCCTGCTCTTGGGGCGGTTCAGCCACCGGTGTCTGACCTGAGTCGGTGCAGGCAGCCAGTACGGCAGCTAATCCTATAGACAGCAATGCTGTCTGCGCGATTTTGGTCCATTGCAAACGCAAGTGGGGTTCACCTCTCTCATCCAATAGCAGGCGCGCATGCCTGTCCAATCGGTGTTCATTTTACGATTCATTCGAATCCACTTCTCCCATTCTACCACAAACCGTGTCGAAAAGGCTCATCTTGGCTTATAGGGCGTCCGAAGGTAACCGCAACCTCATACTCGTTCCTTGGTTGCATAAACATGACGTACTTTCGACGCAATCTTCCTCAAACAGACAACAAAAGCGAAAAAGTTTATAGACATCGCTTTCTTTTCGAACATTTATACCTTAATATGGATGGAAGTCTACCCCAAAAAGGAGAGGATATGAACATGGTAAACAGTGCAATGCTCAAACCAAGCCGTGTCGTTATTATTGGCATGGGTGCGGTGGGAACAACAACGGGATACACGCTAATGTTAAGACAGCGCTCATCCGAGTTGGTATTTGTGGATGTGAATCATGATAAGGCTACAGGCGAAATGCTGGATATGAACCACGGGCTTCCGTTCACCGGAGGCGTGAAAGTATGGGCTGGTGACTATTCGGACTGTAAGGATGCAGACATCATTATCATTACGGCTGGGGCTTCCCAGAAGCCTGGCGAAACCCGTATTGATCTGCTGAAGAAAAATGCAAGCATTTTCAAAGAAATTATTAAACGTATTACCGAGGTGAATTCTCACGGTATTTTGCTAATTGCCACCAATCCTGTAGACATATTGTCCTACACTTCCTGGAAACAGAGCGGCTGGCCTGCTTCAAGGGTGATTGGCTCCGGCACACTGTTGGACAGCGCCCGTTTCCGCTACCTGATTGGCAAGAATAAAGGGATCGATCCACGCAGCATCCATGCCCACATTATCGGGGAACACGGGGATTCCGAAGTACCTGTATGGAGTCTTGCCAATGTTGCAGGAACGGATCTCGAACTGGATGAGGAAACGCAGCAGGATATTTTCGATCGTACCAAAAATGCCGCTTATGAGATTATTAATGCCAAAGGAGCCACTTCCTATGCAATTGCACTCGCATTGGATCGCATTGTGGCAGCTATTCTGGGCAATGAGGGTTCGGTGCTGAATGTATCCACATTGCTTAACGATTACAATGGCGTGTCCGATGTCTATCTCGGAGTTCCATGTGTGGTAGATCGCAACGGAGTGCGTGAAATTTTGCCACTTCCATTGAATGAGACAGAGAAAATTGCATTTCAGGCTTCAGCGAACAAATTGAAGGAACAGATTGACGGATTGGAATAATGTCATTATTTTAATATAACCAAAGGACCATCTGAATCTGCCGTTGTTGGAGATTTAAATGGTCCTTTGGTATGTATTCATCCATTGGTAATATTGTCCTGATAACGAGAACATCATTTTGGTTGTATTTGGTTTACATAATATTTATTCTGTTCAGTTCAATGTATCTGATTTCTATCCTCCTATTCCGGACTTTGAAGTGATAAAAGTAAAACGGTAAAAAGACCTATCCTCTAGGACAGGTCTTCGTCATTCAGATTATCTTTCACCCACAAATTCAGGGAGTTTGACGTCCAGTAATGCCATCGCTTCTTCCTTCTCGCGACTGGTGACGTGGGTATAAACGGTCGTAGTTTGAATCGATGCGTGACCGAGCAGCTCCTGAACGGTACGCAAGTCGGCGCCGCGCCTAAGCATCATGGTGGCGAACGAGTGGCGCAGTTTGTGGCTGGAATAGTGCAGACGCTGATGGGTCGGAGACTCTTGCTGGAAGCGTTCAAACGTTTCTGTTGATATGAGCTGAATACTGCGAATCGATAATCGCTTCCCTTTTTGAGACACAAAAAGTGCCTCTTCCTTCGCCCGCCAAGGAGACAATCGCTCTTCCACAGCCAGGGATAACAGATCTGCAACCATTTCCGGAACAGGCAGTGTGCGCCACTTACGGCCCTTACCGAACACGTCCAGCGTGCGGCGTTCCGCATTATAATCTTTGCAGTTAAGCGCGTGCACCTCACCAACCCGTAATCCCATATAACCCATCAATAGAAAGATAGCGAGATTACGTGTACGATACTTTCCTTGCACGGATTGGAGAAATCGTTCCAGACCGCTTTCGTCCAGAAAGACAGGTGCACGATTTTTCTCGGTTTTGGACTTTTTGATCCCCGAAGCCGGATTATTCGTCAACACTTCCAGTTCAATTAGCGACTTGAAGAAGCAGTTTATCGCTGCATGTTTGCGATTTCTCGTAGCGTCACTAACTCCACGTTCGCGTGCACGTGACAGAAAAGACAATACATGCAGCTTTTTCACCTGTTCCAGTGACTTTCCCTGAATAGATGCGAGAAACTCGGCAACGTCGCCTGTATATGATTTTACCGTGTATCCCGTGTATCCGGCGTCCTTCATCCATATGTGAAAAGCTTCAAGTTCGTCCGCATACTGCTCCCGAATCTCGTCAGTCATCATCCGTATTCGTCACCACAATTCAATTATTATTGTATAAGTCGAAGAAAAGTTTCTCACATCAGAACACTACGAAAACAGAAGAACGTTCTATCTTAATCTACAATTACGACGTCGATCAATGGACTGATTTCTTCCGGTCGCCCTTGACTGCGTGTAAGCACAAATGACGGCAGCGGACTTTCGTGCAAACCGTTAACCGACTCACAGATCTGTACATGCAGGTCCATGTACAATGTCTCACCTTCCCCTGATACATCGATCACGGGCCAATCCTTCTCGGCACATGCCGGCCAGTTGGCCAGTTCATGAACAGGTACGACGCTCAACTGCTGTACAGCTGGGGCGACCCGGTAAACTCCTCTTAATTCAGGATCCTCACCAAGCTTGTCCACTGCAAGTGTGGAAGCCGCTTGCTTGTCGGGTGTGGAGTAGAGTGAATAACACCATGGAGACACACCCCACGCGATAGCCATAAGCCCTTCCGCTAGTAAATTGTCCGAAAGGTCACCTTCTCCGAATTGTTCAATCAAGTTATGGTCTCCAGTACCAATAAGTTGTTCCACTCGTTTCGACATACGTGGCAGGTCCGCTAAAATAAATCCACCCCGGCCATAACCGTCAAAAACATGATGATCCCTGCTCCATTTGGATGAAACGGCAGATTGATGCTGAATTGCTTCTGATGGAAACAATGTTATGAATACCGTTACAACCTGTGCATATTTTACCATAGCCTCTTGTTCAGGCTCCAGGGGGCCTTCGGCAATCCGAGGTGTTTTTCGGTGCAGCGAAATCCGCAGTTCATATTCTCCTTCTGCAAAATCAGTCCATCCCCATTGTACAGGCTGCTCGATACCTTCTATGGAATTTAATGAAATCGTGCTTTCAGGTTTCAAAAAAACAGAATATTGAACCGAGCCAAGCTCCTGACCATATATGATCACAGCGTCATCCCGGTGGATCGGTGCATCAAGCTGCTGTGCAATGACGGATACCTTGCGTCCATCTTTCAACCTGCGCCCCGGGTCGACTTCCAATTGAAAGGCATCTTTCTCCTCAGGATGTGAGATATTCACCTTTGCCTCTGCAAGTACGATAGAGTCTGCCAGTGCAAATCCGAAATTCGGATTCATGTGAAGCTGATTGGTATGTATTGGTGTGTTCATAGTACATCCCCTCTCCTATGTCTGATGGCATGTCACATCCCCCAATATATTTCATATTTTATCTGACCGCAACCCTAGCTGGCTGTGCAAGTACGAACTTGCGTCTTATGACCTACTAGATATAGCTCCAAAACCAATAGCCTTTTCTCGTATTCCTTTCCAGCTCTTTATAATAGAAAAAGACCCCGTACTGCTTCGCAATAACGAATCAGTACGAAAGAAAGAATTTAACCTGTTTTTATATAGTGCACCAGCATGAATCCAGCGCTCAGGTTTTAGATGACTGTAACGACTATATGTGAAATAAATGGCCAAACCGATATTTGCCGTATTATTTTGTGCTATTAGGGCGAATAATATCGTGATCTGATGGAGGGGATAGAATATGAAAATCGTTTTAAAATAAAACTGCGTATAATTTATATTATGCGCAGTTTTTTAACGTCTTATTTTCGATAAAAATGATTTATTATTCGTTGTTAGTTGCAGTTATGAGAATGGAGGCTATTTTCGTCCGTTTTCACTGTCCTCAGCATGCGAATCGTGTCTTCATATGAGATGGGCAGGCACCAAAAACATGTCAAAGAGCCACATTGATCAATGCGGCTTATCTTTCTAAATTATTCTGTTGCTCCCCTTTTCGTTTGGCGCGAAATCTTCTAACCTTCATTAGATTGCCACACATCTTGTCATCACAGTATTTCTGCGTGCGGCTCCGGGTATCATCGTAGAAGACCCAGCGGCAGTCTGCATTGTCACAAATTCGAATCCTCGCTCCTTCACCTTGTGTGAGTGTTATGGCAAAATCAGCGGCGACCTCTGCCATCACCTGCTGCCAATGAGCTCCCACAGGAATCCACTCCACTCTCAACTGCTGTTTGTCAACGCTGAGCTTTCGATGTCCACGTCCTTTCTCCATAATAGCGTTCAACCACTCCCGTTCCTCATCCGTTAATGATGCTCCTTCAGAGAGACGGGTTGCCACAGCCTGTAATTCAATTCTGAACTTTCTCATGGATGTCTCTTCTTCAATAGAAGCAGGTATCGATGCCTGCAAGCGCCACTGTTCTAGAAACCGTTGCTGCCATTCGGGCTTGGCCAATCTATCTTCCGATCGATCTCCGCCACGCCAGTCGTGATAATCACTGTTTACAAAGTCTGTCCAAAGTCTGTCCATACGTACCTCCGCGAAGATGTAACTATCTTAATCAATAATTGGTGGTTACATTCAACTTATTTTGTGTTACATTAATTGTAACGACATTTAAGTACTTTAGCTAGTTACCACGAATTCAGGGAGGAATATGAATGAATACCATGGCAACAGATCTATTGCTGATTCAAAAAGATGACACATGGGATCAATGTAATTGGATTGTACCGTTGGCTAAGGCGCTGGAAGGACTCACAGCCGAGCAGGCTGCCTGGATTCCTCCTTCCGGTGGACTAAGCATCTGGCAGTTGGTTAACCATATGTATTATTACAATAACCGCTTGTTGTATCGTATTCAGGGAACCACACCTTCTCAGCCCGCAGCTGACGACAACGTTTCCACTTTTGGGGATTCAGGGGATCCCTTAAATACCGATGGCTGGAACCAAGTCATACAAGACACTCATAGCGTATCTGCCGAGCTTCGAGCACAGATAGCCTCTCTACAGCAATCCGATCTCGAAGCTCCTAATATGAATACAGAGGAAAAGCTGGGACATGAACTCGCCCGCTGGGTTTTACACGATGCATATCATGCGGGACAGATCGTACTGCTCCGCAGGCAGCAAGGGAGCTGGAATATCGTCTTCTAAAAAAACACTTGAACTGCTAGCGCTTACAGGAATAAGATGAACTTATTAATGTTACAACTTGTACACACACTATAAATTGAATAGGATCTTCGGGGTAGGGTGCAATTCCCAACCGGCGGTGATGTTCTTCGGAACCAGCCCGCGACTCGCTGTTGACTGCTATGGACGACGGCGACTGACTTGGTGTGACTCCAAGGCCGACGGTACAGTCCGGATGAGAGAAGATCAACACATGACATATCCCTTCAGGGGAAGGTTTCTTTCCTGATGATATGTCCATGGATGAGCCCCCGTTTATTTGGTGTATGCCAAAACGGGGGCTTTTGTCGATTTTGCCAACTGAAGATTCCGTGTTCTGACGAAGGAGTCCTGAATATGGAAAAGACCCAACATGCATCAACTGTTTATCGCAAGGAACGAAGCAACACCGGATTTTGGCTCGTTGTTCTCGGTGCAGCCCTTTGGGGTGTGGATCCGTTGTTCCGCATTATTTTATTACAAACGATGACCTCTACCCAAATTGTACTGGTGGAACATATCATTGTGAGTCTAATCGCTATTCCGGTCCTCTGGAAATTCCGCGCCGATCTGAAAAATCTTCGAGCCCACCACTGGATTGCCGTCATCTTTATTTCATGGGGTGGCTCAGCACTGGCAACGGTTTTATTCACGCTGGCACTTACACACAATGATCCGAACACGGTACTGTTACTGCAAAAGATGCAGCCTATCTTCGCGATTGTTTTGGCCAAGATACTGCTCAAGGAAACATTACCGCGCCGTTTCGGCTGGTTATTCATTGTTGCTCTTATAGGAACTTATCTGCTTACGTTCGGATTTACACTTCCGCTTGGAAACTGGAACAACTGGATTCACGCAGGCAGCCTGTTGTCCCTTGGGGCAGCGGCCTTATGGGGTGGCTCTACGGTAATGGGACGACTGATGCTGGGGCAAACCCGTTATGAAACGGTCACCTCCCTTCGCTTCGTCGTAGCTCTCCCGCTGTTGATCTTTATGACCTGGAACGAAGGTGCTGCCTGGACATTACCTTCGGGTACAGGCGAACAAGCGGCTGTTGCGCTTAACATTTTGGGTCAGGCCCTATTGCCTGGATTACTGAGTCTGCTGTTGTATTATAAAGGTCTCTCATCCACCAAAGCCTCGGTGGCCACACTCGCGGAGCTTAGCTTCCCGATGGCGGGTGTGCTTGTAAACTGGATTGCTTTCCGGACGCTTATCACCTGGGAACAATTACTTGGATTCATTTTGATCTGGGTTGCCCTGTTCGCCATATCCAAACAGCAGGAACGATCCTCCACGGCTGCAGACGCAGCTCCAAAGCTTCGGACAGACTAATTAAGATGATATAAATAAATGAAAAGGCACTGACGCATCTCCATAGATGTGCAGTGCCTTTTGTCTTTTAACAATTCCAGTGGTACGATGACATATGGAGTGAATGTTGTAGTCATTAATATATTTGGAGAGGAACGATCATCATGTCTTCATTTTCATATACTTCTTACGATGCCATTGGTTTGGCTGAATTGATTCGAGCACGGGAGGTTACCCCGGTTGAATTGTTGGAAGCGGCCTACGCACGTTTGGAAGAAGTTAATCCGCAGCTTAATGCGGTCATTCGTACATATGAAACACGCGCCCGTACGGAAGCGGGGTACGTTCGCCCGGGCGAACAGCCTTTTGCTGGCGTGCCATTGCTCCTTAAAGACATTTCCCAATCGCTGGAGGGTGAGATTCTGACTTCAGGTTCTCGTCTGCTGAAGGATCATCGGGCATTACGCAATTCAAATTTTGTAACCCGTCTCCGTGATGCGGGCTTTGTAATTATTGGACATACGAATACACCGGAATTTGGCCTGAAAAACATTACCGAGCCGCGTCTTCACGGGCCTAGTCGCAATCCATGGAACACGAATCACTCTCCTGGAGGTTCAAGCGGCGGTGCCGCAGCAGCTGTTGCTTCAGGAATTGTCCCGCTGGCCGGAGCCAGTGATGGTGGTGGGTCGATCCGAATTCCTGCCTCCTTCAGCGGGCTATTCGGACTCAAACCCACTCGTGGACGGACACCTGTAGGACCAGGAGTTGGTCGCCAATGGCAAGGTGCATCCATTGATTTTGCGCTATCCCGTACCGTGCGAGACAGTGCAGCGCTGCTGGATACGCTCCAGGTGATTCAGCCTGAGGCTGCGTTTCATGCTCCTCTCTTTCCGGGCAGTTATTTGGCCGATATGAACTATCCTCATCAACGCAAACTGAAGATTGCATATACCACGGATTCACCAGTAGGCACCCCGGTAAGTGATGATGCCAAGGAAGCCGTATTCAAACTCGTCCGCTGGTTGGAAGAACAAGGTCATCACGTTGAGGAAAAACTGAGTCCGGTCAACGGCGTTCGATTGATGGAGAACTACTATATGATGAACAGCGGTGAAATGGCGGCAATGATCTCTTCCATGGAACATGCTATGGGCAGACCCTTGACCTCGGGCGATATGGAGATTGAATCCTGGGTACTGGCTGAAGCGGGCAAAAAGGTATCGGCCGCAGAGTTCGTTCATAGTCTTGCTGAATGGGACGTGGCTGCTGCGCAAATGTCTGCGCTATTTGAACGGTATGATTTTTATGTAACACCCGTTAATGCTTTTCCAGCACCTAAAGTTGGAGAATTAACACCTAATGAAGAGCAAATTCAACATCTGATGCAGATTAGCGAATTGGACAAGCTGCATCAGCAGCAATTGATCTATGAGATGTTTGAGCCTAGTCTCACCTATACCCCATTCACCCAGCTCGCCAATCTGACAGGTCAGCCAGCGATGAGTGTTCCATTACATCTTACGCCTGATGGCTTGCCCATGGGTGTGCAGATTATGGCAACCAAAGGGCGTGAAGACTGGCTGCTCCATCTGGCTGGTCAGTTGGAAACATCCGGACTCTGGATTGGCATGAACGGGAATCCGCTTTTCCCTGCTTAAAGTAAAGAACAGGATAGCTGCTTAATTCCGCTACCACTTATATAACGTAAGGAGTAACGGAGTTAAGCATGCATTTGAGTCTCTACTAGTTGATTTAGGGTAATGAGATGATTCGATTGTCTTTTTCACTAACATTAAAGCACTATGTGTAATGAGCTTTTGTTTTAAATAATTTAGTTTACATAATAATTATTACGTTTTTATTTTTTTTCCATCATTATGATATAAAGTATTCTTACCAGAAGGGTTCATCGACTACTTCTTGTATTTCCACGAAACAATGTAATTAATGCCGATTTTTTGAGCTCGTTTCTTGGGGATTGGTCTGCGTTTGTATTTTTCAAAACCTAATTTTGAATACATTTTCATGGCAGGAATATTGGTATCGGCCACTTCCTCAATCAAGTAAACCTCATAAGGGGTATGCTTGATGATGTGCAGAATTAATTGTGATGCAACGCCTTGCCCTCTGAATTCGTTCATCGTCCCTACAAATTCGATAGAACCTACCTCGTTTGAAGGCTGAACAAAGGGTGCTTCAAATTCTTTCTTTAGAAAAATCCCAGCCAATGTACCCTTGTAAAAGCCTAAATGTTTACGGAGTTCCTTTATATCCAGTTTTACCGAGTGTGAAGTCCCATCCGTGCAGGCAGCCATTCCCACGACTTCTTTGTCATTTAGCGCTACATAAAATTGATCCATTACAAACATATGGGCAAACGTATCGGCAATCTTTAGCGGATCTTTTGAGAAAAAGCCAAGCCATTGCGTGAATCCATCAGCAAATATTTTACTTATCCCTTGTCTCACATCAAACTCGGCTTGATCTGCTCTAACCACTCGAAACATAACAGGATCACTCCTTTTCCTTCATTAGAAATGCAGTGATGATGGTCGGTGAAGGCACGGTGAAGCCACTCTTAAGCAAAACTTTCATTTCAGCCAAACCCTGAATCGAAGCATACAAAAATACAGCCATTTCTTGCGCATCACCGGAACGAAAATCTCCACGCTGCTGACCTTTGCGAATGAGCTGTACCGTAGAATCCATAAACTGGCTATTTACGTGAAGGATTTCTTCATATTGCTTCGAATTTGTGTCGGCTCCAGCCAAAAGAGATTGATTGATTAGAATTAGCAGATTAGCCAGATCTTCCCCATGACTTAAATCGCAGTATACTTCGTCTACAAACTGTGCAATTAACTCTTTAGGAGAATAATCGGCTTGGTTGAAAAAAATAATATTGCGTTTTAAACCTTCAACTGCGTAGGTAACCAATTCATGAAATAACTCTTCCTTTGTTTTGTAGTGTCGATACAATAGTCCGATACTGATACCTGCTGAGTCTGCGATATCTTGAACATTCGTTGAACCGTACCCTTGATGGACAAATAATCGCATCGCAGACGCATGAATTTTCCTCTTGGTTGCTTTGCGCATTTCTTCGAACTGTTCCTTGCTACGCGGCAAACGACCTCTCTCCTTTTTTTGAGTGAGTTTTTACTCATTATAAATTGATTGTATTCACCATCACAACGCTTAATTACAAGTACAGATTGTTATTTGCGCTCGAGCATAGAAAAAGGACAGTTGACCGCTACAGATCAACTGTTCTATCTATTTTCTGACTTACCCCACTCTTTTGATGAAAAGGGAGATTATCGGCTTGGCTTGTCATTTTTGTTTGCCAATAGCTTATCACACTGATCTCAACGGCTGTACCGATTGCACCAAAAAACTGATTGAATCCAAAAGGCAGAGAAATCGTTGCATCTTTCAAATTAATTTTGATGGACTAAGTAGATAGAACTATGAAATATTGTATATAACACTGCTTCGGGATTTATTGCCACAAACGAAAAAAGACGCTTTAATCAACCGCCCTTTCGAAGGGCGGTTTTCTTTTAGGTCAAACAACTTTAACAACTTTAAGATTTAACATAACCTACTCTTCAAATGGATTTTGCTGAAACAATGATCTCAAATGGACGGTGACTTCGAGATCCCTGAGATAATTCGTTGGATTAAACATTGGTGTGGTGATCTGGATTGAGTCGGCACTAATAACGTCAGAGAACGTAATTTCATATTTATCACTTCCTTGGATACGAATCGGCGGGCTGACTCTCGGGAAGGGATTACCCGTACGATCATTAAGCCCAATATCTCTCACTTGTTCATAAATACGTTCCCCTGTAACTTCGAAAGTAAGCGTTAGTTTGTTATCCTCCAATTTCTGATCTAAGATAATAAGAGATCCAACTTCTCCTTGTGGGACAGTGAGTGGCTTCCCCTTCCATTCCACATTTATTTCTGCCGTTGTATAGGCGGTACTTGTATAAGGTGTGATTGTGACTTTGTCCGGCAGGGACTCAAAGGGTTCAAAATTGTACTTGTATTCTCCACTGCTCGGTGTTCTCCAGCCTTGATTACTCGTAGTCCTTAAAACATGTCCGTGTTCATCTTTCATCTGAAACTTCAATGTCCCGATTGAGCTATCTGTATCTTCCATATGAAAGCTTAGCTCAGTTGTTGTTGGATACAGCGAAAGTTCATCATAAATCATTTCTGTCCCGTTCCATGTTCCCGATTTTGCAATCGGAATCGTTTGATAGCTTCCTTGAAGCTCGATTGGAATCTCAGCATAGATTGCTGTCTCATCTAGGGATAATATACCTAGGGTAAACTTGTCTGGCAATTTTTCATTTGGATCTATCTGTAATCTTCCAGCATACGTCCCATTTTCCAAGTATAGAGCAGGGCCATCCGCAGCGTAGTTTGAAATGCGCTTGCCATTCACTGTAAAACTGATGTTATTTTGAAATCCAAAAATATTTTTGTCATGATCTGTGGCAACCCAGCCAAGATGGATATTCGAACCATCATATAAACTCTCTGTAAACGTAACTTCCTGATCGCCGATTCGAACCTGCTGATTGAATTTTTGCGATAAACCTAGCTGGCTTCCCCTCTTCACTCCATCCTCCCCCCCCAGCTCGAATACAGACCCAATGAGAGGGATCGATTTCATGGCATCGGCAAAAGCTGGAGACAAGGATGTCATACCGACTGTAATCGCTAAGGAAGCCACGACTGCTATTAAAGTATAAATTAGTGGTCTATGGTTTTTTTTATGTTTTTTTGTCAATTTATTAAGCGTTTGGTCAATGAGCTCATCCATCTCTTCAGGAAATGGATGATTTACTTTACTTTTTAATTGCCGCTCCCATTTTTCCATGCGTAGCCCCCCTCATTCCCTAGAATAAGCCGTGCATTTTCACGAGCGCGGCGTAACCTCGTTTTAATTGTGTTCTCCGGCTTTTGATAAATTTCAGCCAAATCCTTGATGGAGATATCATTAATGTGATAGAGCTCAAGGAGTTGTCTGTCTTCCTTAGGCAAACTTGCCAGTAGCTGTTCCAGTTCAATCTGTTCATATCCGACCTCATGTGTAGAAGGAAAGACAAAATCACCTAAGTCAGTAACTTTTTTATTTTGCCGATGGATTAGATTACATTCGTTAATTACAATGCGCAGCAGCCAAGTTTTGAAAAATACGGGTTTACGTAATGTTTTGATCTTTTCGAATGCTTTCAGGATCGCCTCTTGCATCGCATCTCTGCAATCCGCATCCCTTGTAAGTATCGTTCTTGCCACTTGGTACATGACGACTTTATGTGATTGTATTAGATTCTCGAAGGCCTGAACGTTGCCTCTTTGAGCTTTCCTCACTTCCTGGGGTACGTCCAATAAGTATCCCTCCTTCTCTATAGACGAATGTTAGATGCACAACATCGCGGTAAGGTTTCAAAAAAATTGAAAATTCCCGAGAAGAGTGAACCGACCGTTAGTTAATTAAGATGACAATAAAGAAGACATATAGAGCCTTATAACTCACGATTGATACATACTCAAAAACGCTGCATCAATTATATCAGTTCAATAAACAGGATGAATTCAAGAAAAAGTAAAACAACCGCAACCCTATATAAAACCGGGAAACGGTTGATGAGAGTAGGCTCTAGATAGATTTAATCTTGCAACCTACTTAATACGGAAAAAGAAGCATGTACTGATTTTCAAAATCAAATTGTAACTTATAATGTTGTATATTAGATTTTGAACTTCTCCGTCAATTCCTGAAGGCTTGAAGCCATGCGTGCCAGATAGGTAGAGGATGAGCTGATTTCCTGCATCGAGGCGAGCTGCTGCTCTGTTGCTGCCGATACAGTCTGGGCACCTGCCGCTGTTTCCTGGGACAGATGGGAGATGTCCTCAATGGCTGCGACAACATGGGAAGTCTCCTTCACGATATGATCTGCCATAGAAGATACTTCGCCGGCTTTTCCATTTACCGTATCTACGGAGAGGTTGATCTCTTCAAACAGACGTCCGGCATTGTTGATGACTACCATCCCGGTTAAAACCTCCCCCATCGCCGCACTCATGGAGCCTTCTGCCTCTTTGATTCCATGATGAATGGAACCAATCAATCCGTTTACCTGTTCGGCAGAATGTTCAGCCTGTTCCGCCAGTGACCCCACTTCCCTGGCAACGACTGCGAACCCTTTGCCGTGTTCGCCTGCTCGAGCGGCTTCAATGGAAGCATTTAACGCGAGCAAATTCGTTTGGCGAGAAATATCGGAGATTACCCGGATAATTTGTTCAATCTCCTTCGAGATCAGAACAAGGTGGTTGATACCATCTGACACGTGGTTGACAGACTGATGGATGCTGCTCATTTGGGACACGGCCCCCTGGATCGCTTTCCCACCTTCCTTCGATTTATACGCCGCCTGCTCTGTGGCCAAGGCCGTAGCAGAAGCATTATCTGCGATATGACCAATGTTTGCAGCAACGTCATGAATGGTTCGCAGGCTTTGTTCAACCAGCACAACCTGTCTCTCGGCACCTTCCGCCATCCGTTCGATAATTTGAGTGATATGCCCCGTTGAAGCAGCACCTTGTTCGGCATTCGCCGATAACTGTTCACTAGCGGCTGCAAGCTGACTGGATGAATTCGCTACCTCAGATACGATGCCATTCAGAGATCCAACCATGTGGTTAAAGGCCGTGCCCAACTCACCGAATTCGTCCCGTGAAGCAATGCTTGTATTACGGCTCAAATCTCCTTTACTTACTTCATCCGAAAATTCGCTTAACGTTTTTAGCGGCTTGGTGATGGAACGCACGATGACAACGGTTAGTCCCATGCCAAGGAGAACAAACGTGAAGATAACCAGTAGTGTATTGTTCCAAATCGGTTCTGCCGCCTGTACGACCTCGATCGGCGAGCGATCGCAGGCAATCTTCCATCCAGTCAACGAGTTGGTGATGTATACAAGTTCTCGGATTTCACCTTCTGGAGATGTTTGTTCGATCTGTCCGGATTCTCCGTCCAGCATGGCTGTTGGACTTCTTTCTCCCCCTTGCAAATCTCCCTGTTCGGTACCCGAGGAAGCGTTCGGCGGCACGACTCCAGATTCCGGTGCTTCACCTCCCGTGGCAGAATCTTCTGCTCCCCATGAAGGAGACACAATCATGGAACCATTGGCACTAAAAATGACAACAAAGCCATTATCGCCAATTTTAATATTTCCCACGGTTTCCTGGAGCGTGCTCAAGTCCAGCATGATGGCTACCACGGATTTTCCGTCATTGGACGCTTGGCCACGTCTACAACCGTTTCACCCGACTGTTCAGAGGTATAAGGCTCCGTCAGCACGACTTTGCCACGATCGGCAATTGCTTTTGTATAGAACGCGCTTTCCTTCGGATTGTAGCTGCTTGGTTCACTCCAGGTGCTTGATACGTAATCGTACTGGCCGTCACTGCTAACAAACACTGCAGCTTGTGCTTCCGAATGATTGCTAGCGTAGGCGTTCAAAAGTTCCTCAGGTTCTTCTGCAGACGCAATGGACACGGATAATTGCCCAACATCCGAAATTTTGCTTTGTATGTATTGATCGACCATACTGCTCACGAGTGAAGTGTCCGTATCAGCCATATTGGCGAGTTGTGTGTCTACTTGATTTTTGGCTGTAAAATAAGAGAAACCTCCAATTGCCAGGCTGGGTAGCAGCAGCATGGCCAGCAATGAAGCAGCCAATCGTGATCGGACCGATCTCATTTTTTTGATTTTCATATGCATTTCTCCTTGTCTACGATGTCGCTTATTATGTATTCTGCTTGATTTAGCAGGGTGAAGCTGTTGGCTCAAAGAATTCACTCAGAATTGAAAAAGTTCTCCTCAGGCTCAAATCAAATATAAAACAGCTAGCTTAAATGAAACTGAAAGCACAAGCCTTGACCATGTCATCTGTTGGAAGCCTTTGAGAATTACAATCGGAAGTATGAAGTTACAGTTACTTTTCTAATATAAAAAAAGGAACGCGGCATAGTCCGCGTCCCTGTTCTTCTTCATTTGATGAATCACACTAATGGCATCCGAGTCAAACAACATTAAGTATCAAACTTATTTTGCCTTACAGGCAGGAATACACGACATTTCGCAAACGTCTCTGAATGTAAGGCTCCTGGCTGTTCAGCAGGTGCTGCGCATACATGACAGTAAGCCCGGAGTCCGGATCGATGATGGCCATGCATCCTGCAGCACCACTCCAGCCAAATTCGCCAAGTGGACTGAGAGAGCCGCTTCCGGACTTGGAGACGTGAGTGCGTACACCCAATCCGTAACCGTACCCACCCATGTGATCCCAGGAGTAGTCCGGGCGGGTCATGTCATTCAGATGATCTGTTCGCATGAGATCCACTGAAGCCTGTGACAGGATTCGAACGCCTTCCGGACTGGTTCCGCGCCCAGTAAGCGCGTTCAGGAACAACGCGTAATCGCTAACCGTAGATAAAAGCCCGGCGCCGCCGCTCTCCAGTTCGGTGCCTACCCGGAATCCATTTCCGTCCAGACGTACGGCTTTTTCAAGTTCATCATTATACGCGTACTGCGGAATCAGTCGGGCCTTCTGATCTTCGTTCAGATCGAAAGCTGTATCGTTCATGCCAAGCGGACCAGTGATTTCTTCACGCAGATACGTCCCAAAGCGTCTTCCGCTTACAACCTCCACCAGAGCTCCTAGGACATCATGGCACATGCTATAGTTCCAATGCGTGCCTGGTTCGAACAGAAGCGGCTCTTTCGCGAGCGCTTTCGCAAATTCGCGGGTCGGCAATGTTCCGTTTGTATTCTGCACCGCTTCCTGGATGGAGGGTGCACCAACGTCATAGGAGAACCCAGCGGTCATCGTAAACAAATCGCGTACCGTAATCGGCCTTGTTGCTTTTTCCAGCCTGACCTCTCCATTTGGCAATACATTCTTCACCTTCATATCTGCAAACTCCGGCAGATAGTCGGACACCGGATCACTGAGCAACATATGCCCTCTTTCTACAAGCTGAAGCGCTGCGACGCAAGTCATAATTTTGGTCATGGAGTATAGGTTGAAGATGGCCCCATCACCGATGGGCGTTTTCTCCTCCAGGTTGGCGTAACCGTTCCGATAGTGGAAAACGGTATCATTTTGATGCATAACCAACACTTCTGCCCATGGAATCCTCCAGGATGTAATGCGGTCAATGAATGAAGCAAGCGGTTTAAAGTCCATGTTTCCCCGTCCTTTTATGTAAAGTCGTTATCCTTGCGCAATGTGGTCCATGTTCAATACCACGATGCACATACTATAAATATACGACCATTCGCCAGCGTTGACCACTACCCGATCAAACTTATACTCCTGAAACAAAGAAAGCCGCTAAAATAGCGACTTTATGACCAGTATTACGGTTCCTCAACCACTGTCTGTTCTATATTTCTTAAGCTTTTGAGCTTTCAACTGACAGTTACAATACTTCGATATACCCTTCTGTTCCATGTACCCTAATGCGCTGCCCATCTTTGATCCGCTTGGTCGCATTCTCCACTCCGACAACTGCTGGCAGCCCATATTCCCTTGCAATAACCGCTCCATGTGTCATCAGTCCACCCACTTCGGTGACTAGGCCTTTGATAGATACAAACAATGGTGTCCAGCCAGGGTCAGTAAAGGAGGTGACTAATATATCTCCATCTTCCAGATCAGCACTTTCCATGTTTAAAATGACACGCGCTCTTCCTTCTATTACTCCGGAAGAAACAGGCAGACCTACAATCGCATTAGCTGGCAAATTTTCTCGTTTGTACTCACCTGTAATGATTTCACCATCAGACGTGATTACACGAGGTGGAGTGAGTCTTTCATAACGTTTGTATTCTTCTTTGCGTTCGTTGATGAAAGGGTAATCCAGTTTATTCGTACGTGTAACTTCATGAAGTTCTTCAATAGTAAGATAGTATATATCTTCTTTTTCATGAATAACGCCCGCTTGAACGAGTTGCTTGGCTTCTTTCAATAGAGCCTGCTTATAAACGAAGTAGCGATTAACCATGCCGTATTTGGGATATTCCCGATAACCGATGAAATTCCGGACAATGTCAATCATGCGTTTGGTTTCTTTGGCTTTTTGTTCACCATCCGGCAATTGCTTCAATCGGCCTATCAACTCTTGTTCCTTTTCCAAAGCTTCCTGGCGCCCTTGCTCAAATTTCCGTTTGCCTGCATTAGGCTCAAAGTTCTTGATGTTACCCAGAATCGTGGGGACAAGTGCAATTGGTTTTTCACTCCAGCGAGTTTTTGTAATATCGATTTCTCCGGAACATCGCATTCCGTATTTGCTGAGATAATCATAAATCGCGTTTTGGCTTTCCTTTCCTCCTTCAAACTTAAGCAGTTCATCCAGAAAGTGATCTTCTTTTGTATGCTGCAAATAATTAATGACTTCCGGATAAGGGCGAATCACATCCGCGACATCCAATAGTGCCAAACCCATTTCCGAAGTAATATTATTCGGTACAGATTGAGAAAGGGTATCTGCCGCGTTCTTTTCACCTAACCACTGGTTCATGTTTTCATTGATCCATGCTGTAGCATTTATAGCCGCCATAAACACTGCCGTACTTTGCGGGTCAAATAAGATTTTTTTTAATTGCTGGATATCTTCCAGAATAAAATCAATTAAATCAGATCCCGATTTTGTTTGGATATTTTGTTTTAACTCTTCTATCGATGTTTGACTATTATTAATGAGGTTAGGAACAATTGCCGGATCAATTTCGGGTTGTGGTTGAATACCAGCAGACATACCTTTAGGGCTTTTATTGGCGAACTGTTCCTTGTTGTCTGTTGGTAACAATTTTACAAAGTCTCGCTCTATGATCGTCATAAGTGCACCTTTTATGAGCGGATCGGATCCCAGATTATTTAATAAAACTTCTCTCCTTTCAGGCGAAGACAGTTGCTGTGTGATATCAACAAATAACCTTCCACCCGCTTTAAACCTGGGTCCAAAAGAGGTTAACTCGAATAAAGACATTCCAAGTGGTTTCATGGGATCCGTCATCATTTGTTGATGAGCGACAGATACGTAAACGTGATTTTCTTGATCATTCGCTTCAGGGATGGGATACAATGTCGTGATGGGCCGACTCTGCACAATATAAAACGTGTCATGGGCCAAACACCATTCGATATCCTGTGGGGAATCAAAATAAGCTTCAATCTGTCTTCCTATGCGTGCCAGTTCTAAAATTTGTTGATCCGTTAGCGATTGAGTCTTTTGCTGTTCAGGATCGATCAGCTGCGTCTCTGTTCCGCCCTCTTTTCGTCCATAGACAGCCAATTTTTTGGCTGCGATCGTCTTATCGACGATTTCCTTATCCCGCACTTTATAACCATCAGCAGATACCAAGCCGGAAACCAATGCTTCTCCAAGCCCATAACTGGCGTCAATGGATAACAGTTTTCGGTTGGACGTAATCGGATCAGCTGTAAACATAATTCCTGAAGCTTGCGGGAAGATCATCCTTTGAACAATAACAGACAAATAAACCTGGCTGTGGCCAAATCCATGTTGTATACGGTAGGTTACCGCACGATCCGTAAACAGGGATGCCCAACATTTGCTGATATGCTGCAAAATGGCTTCTTTGCCGATGATATTCAAGTAGGTGTCTTGTTGACCAGCAAAAGAGGCATGTGGTAAATCTTCAGCAGTTGCACTGGAACGCACGGCATAAGCATGCTCACCTCCAAATCGAGAGAGATAGTGACTAACTGCTTGCACAACGTCGGAAGGAATTTCCGAGTTCAAAATGATTTTCCGAATCTGCCTGCTGATTTGTCCAATTTGTTCTCGGTCTTCTGCTTTTAACAAGGTTAATTGACCCAGCAGAGCATGGTACATCGCGTTTTGTTTAATGGCTTTTTGATATGCCAATGTCGTTACACAAAATCCTTCAGGTACTTCGATCCCTTCCAATTTTGAGAGTTTCCCTAAATTTAACCCCTTCCCTCCAACGAGCCCAAGCTGTGTCTTTTCGATCTCCTGGAAACTGAGAACCAGAGAACTCATTCAACATCTCTCCTAGTATCAAATTTTTTAAAAAAATTCCTTTGACAAGATTTCACCGGCATGTTAAAATTAAATTATAAGATAGATTATCTATGTCTTCATACATATAGAAAGTCGTGAATTGATCATATCATCGTGCCTGTTTATATGCAATACAAAAGAACCTGAGCAATGTTGTCAGGTTCTTTTTTTATTGATATTCGTGATTATTAGGTCCAATAATGATTTCATTATCAATCTCAATTAACTTTTATTACATTGTTAATTTGAGCTAATCCCCTTCCAATCAGGCTTTGGATACAAATAGCTTAAGAAAATTCCGCCTAATGCAGATGGTAACAACACAAAGGCCGTGAATTGCATTGCTTTCATTCCTACTACCAATGCATAACCATGAATTGGTAGTAGGAGTTGGGTAAACGTCATGATAGCTGTGTGAAAACCGATCGTCACCCATACTGTTCCTGACACTGCTCGCAGATAGCCTAGGATTAGAGCAAATCCAGGTAAAAATTGAATTTGTTCTGAAGAATACATTGCCCCGATTCCCCAAGCAAACAATGAAAAGAGTACCGTTTGAATCATTACAACAGACCACTGTGGTAGGATCGTTTGCAGAAGTTTAAATATTATACCTCTAAATATAAGTTCCTCAGGTAGTGCCTCAATGAGAAAAACGGTAATCATGAGAAGCCCAGCACCTATTAGCATATTGCTAATGGAGGTGTTTAAAATGATGACATTGCTCCAGCCTAGAGTGATACAAAGAGTCACCCCCAACGTTGCGGGAATGAGCCAGATCAGAAAACCAGAAATAAATGAACTCAGTTTTGTTTTAAATGAACGATGTTCCCTCCATCCTAGGTTCTCCTTATTGCAATCCCCAACAATATACAGAGTCATCAATACCAGGAGAGTTATAGTTACACCCATGAGAAGGTGAAGTAATTGGCTATAGCCAGACTCCATATAACTTTGTTGGATTCTGTCCATTAGCCGCCAGAATAGCGAGGTTGACACAAGAATAATCATTATACTTATGATCACTCTCCGAAACCTACCTAGATGATCAATCACTGTTCGCTCCTCTCCCTACTTAAGAAGTTAGTGATTATATCTACGTTCATTATTAGGTGAACAATCAGGGATGAGTCAAATTGATTGTTGGCCAATATTTCTATCCAAACAAAAGGTTTAGAAATACGTGAATACTACATTTCACTCTAATCTCGAATCTTCATTCTCACTTGATGGAATCGTTAGAGTGCTGTTCTACAAAAACAGCAATCTTGGCGTTAACTTGATCCGGGTACTCCCCGTTAATTGCGTGTGAGGCATTGGGCCAGTTGATGATCTCGAGACCGGGAACATATGTAGTGCCGTTCCTCACCGCTTTTGCCGAATCATGCATGGTGCTGTTCTGTGCCATGAATGCCAGTACGGGTACTTCAATCTTCTGTAAATCGGAGGAGCTGAACAGATCCGGCGCCGGCAACTTGACCTTGAAGGTGCGCATTGCTGATTCAATTAATCTGGCAATCGGTTCACTGTCATCCGCTTTCGCCCCGCCGGAGATGTAGCTGAGCATTTTTTCGCGGATCCATTTGGGCATAAACGGAACAGATGCCGGGATGGAGGCAGCTATCATTTTTAAGGAAATAGGTGCAAAAACAAACACCGGGTCCAACAAACTGACCGAGGCCACCTTTTCCGGATAAAAGCGCACTACATTCATAGCCGTCCACCCGCCAATGGAGACGCCGACCAGATGCACTTTTTCCAGCTTTAAACGGGTAATTACTTCGTGCAGCCAGCGCGCTTGCTCCTTTTGATTTGCTATTATCTTCGTTTGCCGACTCATTCCCGCTTCTCCCAGCAAATCAAGTGCATACACCGGTCTTTCGCTCATTAATCCCCGTAGATTGGGTTCCCACATGGGCGTTGAAGAAGAACGTCCTGGTAATAATAACAACGGTTCTTTCTCCTGGTTAGCTTTATAGGTGAAGGTATAAACACGCACCGTACCAAACTCCGTTTCAACATCCTGGGTCAAAGCTGGCGTTGGGAGAAGGGCCATTGCCTCGTTATAAGCGGATTCGAATTCCACCTGATGTGTTGCGGAAATAAAACAACCCATCTTTGCTGCAGCGGTTCTGTTAGCTTCCGTGGTTGACTTTTTCATCTCTTCCCCCTCCCTGATCTAGAAAGAATGATCAGATTATTCGATAAGTTAAACCGCGTTTTTCCATATAACAAATTATGTTATCGAATTGGCCCTTAGTCTTTTTCCTTTTTTTCATTACCATCAAATCGGCAATAGGACGATGTCCTGTTCCTTCAATAAGATTCTAACTAAGAAAGCTTGAATTGGTTATTAAATGGACAAACCGGAAATAATTCATTCATATTGCCTTAGGAGGTTTATTTCATGGGTACCGATAATATTCAATCAGAGCAGAGCGCTTATTTGAAAGAACTGAATGCCTTATTTATCCCTTTGGATGGCATGGAGAATCTGGACCGCATGGTTAACGCGATCGGGGATGCAGATATTGTACTGCTCGGTGAAGCAAGCCATGGGACAGCTGACTTCTATCGATATCGCGCCGAGCTATCGAAGAAGCTAATTGCAAGCAAGGGATTCAACATCATCGGCGTGGAGGGTGATTGGCCCGCTGCTTATCGGTTGAACAGGTATGTGAAAGGAATGGCGGGATCCGATTCTTCGGCATCCGATGCACTGGGCGATTTTACCCGCTGGCCAACCTGGATGTGGGCGAATACGGATATTTGTGATTTTGCCGAGTGGCTGAAAGAGCATAATGCAGCCAATCATACTGAAAGCAGTGAACGTCCGAAGGTTGGATTTTATGGAATAGACATGTATTCGTTGTGGGAATCCATGGAGGCCATTATCGGTTATTTGGAGGAAACAAAGTCCCCCCAACTGGAACAGGCACGCCGTACATACGCCTGCTTCGATCCTTACAGCAAGGATCATCAGAGTTATGGCATCGCGGCAGGATTGCTTTCGGAGAGCTGTGAGAATGAAGTGGTTGAACTGCTGAAACAGATGCAGAACCGCCGCATGGCGCATCCAGGCAGTGAGGAAGAGCTGAATGCTGAGGTCAATATGTTGGTTACTTCCAGCTCCGAGGCCTACTACCGTACGATGGTCCGAGGCGGTCCGGAATCCTGGAATGTTCGGGACAAACATATGGTTGAATCGCTAAAGAGAATCATGGCCTATTATGGAAGATCTGCCAAAGCCATTGTCTGGGAGCACAATACGCATATTGGTGACGCCCGGGCAACCGATATGATACAGGATGGCATGGTGAATGTCGGTCAGCTGCTGCGAGAGGACCCGGAGCATCGGGTGTTTGCCGTTGGCTTCGGAACCTATCAGGGTGAGGTACTCGCGGGAAGAGCTTGGGGAGATCCTGTGGAGAAAATGATTGTTCCACCTGGACAGCCAGGAAGCTGGGAGGATTACATGCACCGGGCAGGTGAAGGACGGGACGGCATGGTTATGCTCTCCGATACATCCTCCGTCTTGCATAAGTCCATTGGCCACCGTGCGATCGGTGTGGTATATAATCCTGATCATGAGCGATATGGCAATTATGTACCTTCCAACATGGCGGATCGTTATGATGCGTTTATTCATATCGATCGGACCACCGCTCTTCAGCCACTGCCAGTGCATCAACCGGTTGCAACCGAAGCTTTATTTTAAACATAACGGATCTTGCTGAACATCTGTGGGTATCGCAGGCGGATTCCAACATAAAAGCAGCAGTCTCTGCATCGTTCAATCAAAACGGGAGACTGCTGCTTTTTATTGGACTATCGTTTTCCGGCAGTAAATGAGTAAAACATGGTCAGCTCCCTTTGTCGATCTCATATTCATTTTATAGGTTGGTCGAGTTCCTTCAGGCAAACGACGACTTTTCCTTTCACACGACCTTCACCAATATCACGAAGTGCCTGAGCTGCTTCACTTAAAGGGTACTGCCGATCAATGATCGGTGTGACCTGGCCTGATTCGACAAGTTCCTTCCAAACCATTTGATCTCCCTGATTCGGTTTATGGATAAGTAATGTAAATTTCTTTTTTTCAAGCCAAGATAAAAACGGGCTCCACAACAGATTCAGGAGAATGTGTGACATGGTGCCTCCAATCATCACATAGGTACCTCCCTTCGCCAATACGCGCCTCAAAGCAAAAGCAGAACGGTTTCCGACAACATCAACAATCAAATCATATCTTGATCCCGATGCAGTGAAGTCCTCTTTCGTATAATCCAGCACTCGGTCGGCCCCTATACCAAGCAGCATATCCAGCTTCGCGTCGCGATCCACCGCAGTTACTTCTGCTCCGTGTAATTTCGCATATTGAATTGCAAACGTTCCGACTCCCCCACCGGCTCCATTGATCAGAACTTGTTGTCCCCCTTGCAATTTCCCTTGATTACGCAGTCCCTGCAAAGCTAGAACCGCAGCTTGTGGGATGGCAGCTGCTTGCACAAAGCTGATTCCTGCTGGTTTGGTTGTCAACGCATCCTCTCTGGCACATACATATTCCGCAAACCCGCCCCAGCCGGAGCCGGATAGATCCCCGAACACCTCGTCTCCGGGCTTAAATTGTTTGGCAGCTGCTCCAACCGCGATTACCCGTCCTGCAATGTCTGCACCGAGAATACGATAACGTGGTTTCCGCATTGCACCGAGCCGGTTGACGAACGGTTTTCCGCGAAGGAGATCCCAATCCCAGGAGTTAACCGATGCGGCATGGACTTCAATTAACACTTCATCGTCCTTTGGTGCAGGAATGTCCACCTCTTCTATTCGTAGGACATCGGGTGTTCCGTATGTGTCATAGACCATTGCTCGCATTGCTTTTGTATTCCGTTCACCGGGTGTTTCCGTGTTATCCATTCGTTCTCTCACGGGCATTCTCCATTCGATAGACTTATGTGTATCGATATCCTGTAACCCTGACGCAAGAAAGTCGTATCGTTCAGAATTTCTCGTGCAGTTTATGACCAAGCTGCAGCAGATTGTTCAGACCTTCAAACAACTGATACGTTGAGCATTTTTTGTAGTTTCATTTTAAAGTTGAAAATACCGAATTAATGTATAGATTCAAATTATTCCTTTTAGAACTCTTATTTCACCCCACTTGACTCTGGTATCATACCAGGGTTTATCGTGATCCATATCGAAATATGGTTTTTCACGAATCAGGGGGAACAATGATGATTAATAATCGGTTTGATCAAGTATTTGAAATTTTGAAGCAATCTTTTCCCGAATCAGAATATCGGGAATACGCCGAACAGAAGAAGCTGTTATCCAATCCGCTTTATCGACTTCTTACTGAGGAGAACGGGCAAAATGAAGTGATTGGTTTTCTCGCAGGTTGGGAGTTCGAGACCTTCAGGTACGTTGAAAATGTAGCAGTCTCTCCATCCATTCGTGGAAGTGGCATCGGAAAGCAGATCATGGAGCGTTTCATGAAAGAGTCCGACATGCCAGTTATTCTGGAAGTCGAATTGCCCGATGATGACCTGAGACGAAGAAGAATCGGTTTCTACGAGCGTTTGGGATTCCGCCTGGAAGATTATACTTATGTTCAGCCGGCACTCCGTGCAGGACAGCCCGCCATGCCACTGCAGATCATGAGTTATCCAAAAGGTTTGACCTCAAGTGAATTTGAAATGGTGAGAAAGGTATTGTATAAGGAAGTGTACGGCATACCAACCTCTTACGCATACGCATAAAATAGATATATGCAGGAAAGGAAACTAATGAAGAACGATTACAAAATTAATGAAATTTCCAAGCTCTATGGAATAGGTGTCGACTCGCTGCGTTATTATGAAAAACTGGGATTGCTGGTCCCTCGTCGAGATTGCAACGGATACCGTCTGTATAGTCTTCATGATATGTACAAATTAAATATCATCCGTGACCTGCGTCAGCTGGATTTTACGATGCAGCAGATCAAAGCATACCTCGATCAACAAAGTGTTGAAAACACACTCGAATTGTTATACAAGGAACAAGAACTGATTCAGGAACAGGTTGCAAAGCTTGAAACTACGCAACGTATCATTCAAGGCAGAATCAAGGTACTGACCGAAGCAATGCTTATCAAGACGGGTGTTTTCTCCATCAAAACATACTCTGAACGACCTTGTTTGCAATTAAATACACGCATAACGAGGGATGAGGAGATGGATTATGCCATTAAGAAGCTGCATCAGAAGCATAAAGGCCACATCCTGGATTTTGGCAATCAATTGTATGGGGCATCCGTCTCGCTTGAGGAGCTGAATCATGGCTTAAGGGATGTTTTTAACTCCGTCTTCTTTATTTTTGATTCTGATGGAGCCGGACTGATCGACCCCGATTACAGCCTGCCGGCTGGGGATTATCTATCGCTCTACTATCGTGGAGATTATCGTCAAAGTCATGAGAAAATGCTGGATGTCGTCGCGTATGCAGGTGAACATGGATTTCGGCTGTTGGGAGACCCGTTCGAAATTTATGAAATAGATAATCGAGATACCATCATTACCGATCAATTTCTGACCGAAATCCAGGTGAGGGTTGCCATGGAATAAGAAATCGTCGGATAATTTTCAAAAGAAACGAATAAACTGACGTTTTAATAAACAATAGTATTTGTGGGTGAAAATAAAACGAATAAGCCGATCCATAGAAAGGATCAGCTTATTCGTGAATTGGGTTGGTTAGGATCAGGCGCGCTTATTCTCAACCGATTTCATGCGGTTTTGATCGTCGTCCTGTCGGTCATGGCTGAATTCTTGGCCAGCTTCCACTTCACCCTGTCCAGATACACTACGGGCAAAATTGGTGAACTGCCTTTTGTGCTCATCCTGCTCGTGTTTTTGCTTCAGAAGCTCCTGTGGATCCTGATTCGTCATATGGTTGATCCTCCTACAAAATCAAAATAAGTCTCCACATTATGAGTTTTGCTGATGTCTGGATTCATCTTGGATTTCTTCACGGAATCCGGAAATGCTATGTTTACGGCGTTCGTTTTTCTCTTCGATTTGACCTTTTTCCCGTGCTGGAATCTCATCTCCAAATTCCTCGAGATAGTCTTCCGCTTCCCGGTAATTTTCTATCGTGTTCTGAACCGCGTTTTGCAAATGTTCAACGTTGTCCTCACGGTTATCCGGTTTGCTCATACATGTCACCTCCCCAAATATGGAATCAGTGCTGTTTATTCGCACTACAGAAGTGTTCCAAAAGAGAGCAGTGCTTATGCATGAAAATCATTCTCCTTTCCTTCTATAATGTAATGGAGAATGACCCGTAACGACTTTGAACACTCGGCCAAAATGCGTTACGCTTCCGAATCCCACCTTTCTCGCAATCAAATTCACTTTCAGGCTGGAACTCTCGAGCTGTTTTTTGGCTTCCTTGATCCGAACACTATTCACGTACTCCACAAAGGCAAATCCCGTCGCCTCTTTGAAGGATCGACTCAAATAATATGGACTAATAAAGAACCTGTCCGCAAGCAAATGAAGGGATAGTTCCTCCATGTAATGTTCGTTAATATAACGGACAATCTCTGATATTCGTTCATGCATGGGACTTGGTGATGCCAGCGGTTCCGCATCATGCTGCCTGAATTGTCTGCAGCACTTGATAAGCAGCTGCACGGCGAGCGTCTGGGCAAACAACTCAAAGCCGCTACCGCGCTCCTGCATTTCCTGAATAATCGCCCTGGATTGCGTTTCAATCAGCTGCCGATTGCGCAAGGAATCCTTTAATATCAGATAATCTCGCTCCAGCATAGGCTGAAGTGCTCCCCGATGAGAACCATCCAGCGAAAAATACTGTTCATGCATGTTAATAATGAGCCGCTCATGCTTTGGGCGTTCCGCATTGGTTGTACGGTGCAGAATATTAGGGGCGATGATGACGACATCGCCTTCGTTAATGGTAATCGTCCGGTCTTGAATGAAAAATTCCCGCTTGCCCGACATCAGAATATAAATTTCGTAAGTGCTGTGAAAATGGCTAACCGGCATGTGATGGCTTAATGCTTTCCGGTGGGATACCAAAAAAGTGCCCGCATGATTCTCGTAATATAGATTCCCCATTTTACTGAATGCCCCTTCCATCTCGTCCCTGTTGTTTATTATATCGCAAGAAATAAGAAGAAATGGATAGATTCCGCAAAGAATGTACATATCCCGATGGTAAAATGGAGATACAACCAACCAAGGAGGAAGGATACATGCAAACCACCTCATCAATCACGACCCCGATTCAATGGGCATTAAAAGCCTGCGAAGCGTTAATGGACAAATTTGAGCCGGAGAATCTTCCACCGGATCGATTTCATTACCATCAGGGTGTCTTTCTGTCCGGCATGGAAAAATGCTGGCGGCAGACCGGAGAACAAAAGCTGTACGACTACATCAAAGGATGGGTTGATAGTCAAATTCTCGAGGATGGCAGCATCAAAAAGTTTAAATCCGATGAGTTAGACGACATACAACCTGGTGTGCTTCTCTTCACGCTCTACGAGCAGACGGGAGATGAACGGTACAAAAAAGCTCTGCACACCCTGGTACCTCTGCTGAAATCTTGGCCGACGAATTCCTCCGGCGGATTCTGGCACAAGGGACACTATCCGAATCAAATGTGGCTGGACGGTTTATATATGGCTGGACCCATTGCCGTACAATTTGCCAAAACATTTGGTGAGAGCGATTACATCGACATGATGGTCTTTCAGGCACTGCTTATGGAAAAACATACAAAAGACCCTGCCACTGGCTTGCTGTACCACGGTTGGGACGAAACCAAGGAAGCCAAATGGGCTGACCCTGTAACGGGTCTCGCTCCGGAATTCTGGGGCCGCGCCATCGGCTGGTATCCTGTCGCTTTGCTTGAAATGTTTGAATACATGCCAGAGGATCATCCCGATAAAGCCAAACTCGTGACCATTGTACAGGATCTGCTGATCGCACTGACGAACTACCAGGATCCCACCACCGGATTATGGTATCAAGTCGTCGACAAAGGAGATCACCCGGATAACTGGCACGAAAACTCCTGCACGGCATTGTTTGCTCACTCCATTGCCAAGGCGGTTCGGTTCGGCTATCTGGACGCTCAATATTTGAAGTATGCCTGGAAAGGTTACCACGGAGTTATTGATACACTGAAGTTCGATGAGAATGGTAACGTTGTGATCGGCAACATTTGTATCGGAACGGGAATTGGCGATTATGACCACTATATCGCACGCCCAACCAGCGAGAATGACCTGCATGGAGCAGGAGCCTTTATTCTCATGTGTGTGGAGATGAATCTGGCAGCAAAATAGGTTAGTACCAAAAAAGACAGGGATACTCGTCCCTGTCTTTTTGATTTTCCCTGCTTTTCGTCCGAGGAATATGGGAAGTGTTCCTTATTAAACGGTTCGGCCCGTTCGCTTCCAAAACGTTTTGGTTCTCCCTTTCTTGGCCATGAGGTTTGCCGACAACAGCATCCCCATAATGACGATTACACCGCCGACGATCTGGGAGATCAGCAATTCCTGACCAGACATTACAGAGAGAATCGCGGTGAAAATGGGCATCAAATTCATCGTGATACTGGCTTTGCCTGGCCCGAGTTCCTTGACTCCCTGGTTCCAGAATAGAAATGACCCGATGGAAGGAAATAATCCTAAATAAAGGATACCTGTAATACCAAAAGAAGTGACGTGCTCGATATGCAGCGGCTGCAGGAACAACAGTGGAGTCATGCAAACGACGCCTATAAAAGCAGTAAAGGCTACAAATGTAATCGGCGGAAGATGCTGCGCTCTTTTGCCGACAATGGAATAGATAGCCCACAGAAATACTGCGAGCAGCATGATGCCGTCTCCCTGATTGTAGTGTGTGCTGAATATCCCGAGCAAATGTCCTTTCGTTAATACCGTCAGTACGCCCAGGAAGGACAATACCAACCCCGCACCCTGCCATCTAGTAATTTTATCTTTGAGAAATAATAGGGACAATACAATCATCACGGCTGGAGTTAAACTGTTAATCAAGCTGCCATTCGTAGACGACGTGTGTTGGAGAGCCGTGTATGTGAGAAGTGTGTAGGCCACAACGCCCACCAGTGACAAGAATAGCAGAACGCCCCAATTGTTTTTCCATACCTTCAGCCATTTTGGCTTCTCTACCAACTGCGCAAGTGGAATCAACACAATAGCCGCAATCAGCCATCGCAAGAAGGATGCCCAGATCGGCGGAAAGTCAGACGTCACCGCTTTGCCAAACATCAGGTTTCCCGCCCAAAACAAATTTGCCAATATTAAAAATAGCCAGGCTTTTGCTTTCATCACAATCAAACTCCTATCCACTTTGATTCCAGATCCCTTTACCCTATGGGCATGTTTGAGATTCCGGTAAGTTTCACTTCTGGTTTCTTTTCTGTTTTCTTATAAACATGATACAATACGCTTATCTATAAATAAAATGAATATAATTCATGAAGGAGATACCAAATTTGATATGAACAAATCACTTCTGCAGTTGATCGTCACGATATCGGAGACCCGCAGCTTTACGATGGCCAGCGAGAAAATGAATATGACGCAGCCGGCTGTCAGCCGTGCCGTTACTACTCTGGAACGTGAACTCGGGGTTACGCTGCTTATTCGGGACCGACGGCGTGGTGTTGAGCTAACACCAATCGGAGAACGGATCGTCCGAATTTTCCGGGAAATCCTTCAAGGTTATGAGAAAATCGATCAGGAAATCGCGAGCGAAAAGGGATTGGAGACTGGTTGCGTCCGTATTGGCGCTTTCCCGGTAGCCTCGTCCTACTTTGTCCCAAAACTGATCCGTCACATTAAGCGACAATATCCCAATCTGGAATTCAGCATTGTGGAAGGTACCATTGCAGAGGTACAGGAATGGTTGGATAATCGGCAGATCGATGTGGGTCTGCTCATCCCGTCGGATGAAACGACCGATTCATTCCCTATTTACCGGGAAGGCATATATGCGGTCATGAGAGATGATCATCCATTAGTCGAGAAGACCATTATTAGTCCTGAAGATTTGCGTGAGGAACCCATGCTGCTCTGGAAAGCTGGATATGAGCCCCCCGTTCTGAAGTGGTTCGAAAGTGCGGGAGTGACGCCAAAAGTGGAATACATCCTCTATAATTACAGAACATCGCTTCAAATGATTCTTGCCGGTGAAGGGTCGGCGGTAATGTCGGAGTTGTCTCTCCTGGACCTTCCACAGGGTATTTCGCTGAAACGCCTGTCACCGGAAGCCTACCGGGACATTCATATTGCAACCGGTCCCGAGAAAGATTGTACGATAGCGGTAAAAACCTTTGTTGAGGCTGCTCGAACTCTGTTTCCTTTTCAAACGGATCGTGAACCTTTGATTGACGTTTAAGAACATAAAAAAAGCCGCTGCAATAGCGACTTGTTGAACCTATGTTCTTGTCTGTCCATCATTTTTAAGTAATTAGTGAATGTCTTTCTTTTTGAAGCTACCACCCTTAACTTCTGCTACATCGTAAACGACAACAAAAGCATTCGGGTCTATTTCGTGAATAATTTCTTTTATTTTGCTCTCTTCCATACGGTTAATTACACAAGTGATTTCTTTGAACTGTTCATTGGAGTAACCGCCATAAGCATCGGTATAGGTTGCTCCACGGCCTAATCGGTCACGAATGGTTTCGACCATGATTTCGGGTTGATTCGTGATGATTTTAAACGTTTTGGAGCCGCTCAAGCCTTCTTCAACGATATGAATGACTTTGGAAGCAATAAAATAAGCAAGTGCAGACAGGATCGCCCCTTGCAGACCAAATACGGTCGAAACGACAATAAAGACAAACATATTTAAGAATAAGATTAGATCACTTGTTCCAAACGGAACTTTACGTGAAAGCAGTACAGCTAACATATCTATCCCATCCAATGCCCCGCCGTTACGCAATGCCAAACCCATACCAAAACCGATGATAATCCCGCCGACGACCGTAACCAGCAATGTGTCCCCTTCAATAATTGTAGGCACATGGTGCATAAGACTGGTGCTTACCGCCAGTGAGGCAATACCGATAATCGAGTAGAAAGCAAAGCTTTTACCTATTTGCTTATATCCCAGCCAAACAAAGGGAATGTTAATTACACCAATCAGTATCCCTAATGGCAATCCGAACAGTTGTGAACCAACGATACTCAGACCTGTCACACCGCCGTCTGAGACGTTATTCGGGATCAATACGGCTTCTAGACCATAGGCAGTAATACATGCCCCGATGATAATCAATAATACTTTTGAGAAAATCCGCGCTTTATTCGATTTTTGTTTTTTCCTTTGATGCATTCATTTTCCCCCTTGGACAAGAACTCATAAAATACAGTCTATAATAATTATCACCGTTTTGACAAATTTTTCGCCGCATGAAGAACATTTTCCTTTGCCTTGATCCTTCTGTACTGTTTCGTCAAACGAAAAGAATTTTATACTATAAGACTTCCAAATCCTGCATTCATAACAGAAAAAAAGCCGCTAAAATAGCGGCTTATCATTGCTTTCAAATCTGATGCTTCATTTGAAAAATCCAACACATAAACAAGCCGTCACCTTATTTGCCGGTTTCAGCAAAGGTTTTAATCCGTTCTCCAATCTGGTCACGTACCCTTTGGAAAACGGTCCATTTCTGTTCATCAGTGCCTTGTGCTTTTGCAGGGTCATCGAATCCCCAGTGTTCCCGCTTCACTTGTGGAGGAGTCATTGGACATTTATCTGCTGCGTCCCCACATAGGGTAACGACGAAATCTGCGTTGTTCAGCAATTCGGAGTCAATCATGTCTGAAGTTTGACTGGAAATATCCAGGCCAACTTCCTTCATGGCTGCTACCGCTTTGGGATTTAGACCATGTGCCTCGATACCTGCACTATAAATGTTCCATTCGTCACTAAGGTATTTCTTGGCCCAGCCTTCGGCCATTTGGCTCCGGCAAGAGTTACCTGTACATAGAAAGTAAAGTGTTTTTTTGGTCATATTCATCGTCTCCTCGTAGTTTGAATTAGATAATACTTAACCACAGATACAGTCCCACTAGCGTAATAAACAGAGTTGGTACCGTTATAATGATGCCTGTCTTAAAGTAAGTGCCCCACGAGATTTTGACACCTTTGGTGCTAAGCACATGAAGCCAGAGCAGGGTCGCAAGTGAACCAATCGGGGTAATCTTTGGACCTAAGTCCGATCCAATGATATTGGCATAGATGAGCGCCTCCCGAACAGTCCCCGTAGCCGTTGTTGCATCAATGGCTAGAGCATCAATCAACACGGTAGGCATATTGTTCATCAGGGATGAAATAATTGCAGCAATAAAACCCATCCCAAGGGTTGCAGCAAACAATCCCTGATCGGCCACAGCCTGGATCGCTACGGCCAGCAGATCCGTCAGACCAACATTACGCAGGCCATAGATGACAACATACATACCGATTGAAAAGAATACGATGGCCCAAGGTGCTTCCTTCACGACCGATGTGGTCGGTACAGCAGAACTTCGGGAAGCCATGAACAGGAAGAACATTGCAACAACACCCGCAATAAGGGATACAGGAAGTCCTATAAATTCACTCGCGAAGTATCCTATAAGCAGAACGCTCAAGACCACCCACGACAACCGAAACATCTTCATATCCTTGATGGCCGTTACGGGAGCTTTCAATTCGCTGGCATCAAAGCGTTTCGGAATACTTTTTCTGAAAAAGAGATACAGCACGCCTATACTTGCAACCAGTGAGAACAGATTCGGAATGAACATTTTCCCTGCGTACTCCATAAAGGTAATACCAAAGAAATCAGCAGAGACAATGTTGACCAGGTTACTTACAACAAGTGGCAAGGATGTCGAATCTGCAATAAATCCGCTGGCGATGATAAATGGGAATACTTTTTTCTCATCAAAGTGAAGTGCTCTAACCATAGCCAGAACTATCGGCGTCAGAATCAACGCTCCTCCGTCGTTGGCAAAGAAAGCGGAAACGATCGCTCCCAGAATCGATACGTATACAAACATTCGGACACCGTTGCCATGTGACGCCTTCGCCATATGTAAAGCAGCCCACTCAAAAAATCCAATCCGATCCAGAATCAACGAAATCAGAATGATTGCAACAAAAGCAAGTGTGGCGTTCCAGACGATTTGTGTAACATCCCATACATCCTTGAAAGTGACTACACCCACAAGTAAAGCGAGAATCGCTCCACCGCAAGCAGACCAACCAATGGACAGGTTTCTAGGTTGCCAAATGACAAGAACTAGGGTTATCAAAAATATAGTGCTCGCAAGAAGCGTAGCAAACAAACACATACACCCCCTATCCGTTTATTATCTTTTATATTTGTATATAATAATATACTTATATATTGTGCAGAAAAATTATTTACACCCTGATGAAATGCCCTCTTTATTTAAAGACTTAAGAATGGCTGCCGAGTCTGGCATAAATTCCAAAACGGACTTAATGTAAGGAGTTTCCTCTACATTCAAAGCGTAATATACCCATTGTCCCCGTTTGCTCTCTTTAACCAGGCCTTGATCCTTTAACTTACGCAAATGTTGACTGATTCCAGGTTGAGACATGCCCAGAATGTCAACAAATTCACATACGCACCATTCACGTTCTTGGAGGAGTGATAATATCGTTAGACGTGTTTTATCGCCCAGCAATTTTAGCTTATCAGATGCTTCTTGAATAGAATTCATCACATGTTCTCCTCTCTGCATATAAGTGCATGCTTATATTATAATACCAAAATGACAAAGTCAATGTTGTGCACAAGAAAGTAAAAATAGAGCGAGGGCTCAAGGCTGAACCATCGCTTCTCTGCTGTTTCACATCTAGTCATTTAATCCTTTCCCATCAAGGATATGAGGGATATATTTTTCGACTCTTGACTCACGAGTTTTGGATTGTTTGGGTGAAGAAAAATGCATGATATAGGCTCGTTGCCGCCCCGGCGTCAATCCCTCAAAAGCCGTTTTCAAGTCAGGGATTTCTACGAATTTATTAGCCAGCTCTTCAGGAATGGTGAATTCCGAGTGCTTTTTAAATTCCACTTCCAGACCGGATTTCTCAACTTCAACGGCTTCATCAATATAAGCCTTGATCATCAGCTGCATTTCATCTATCGTTTGAACATTGGTGAACCGAATCTGCCTGGCTGCCTGAACATTCTCCGTTTGTTGAATCAGGATTCCGTGCGGATCCTTCAACAAGGCTCCTTTATGAAACAGCAGTGCACAGTAATCCTTGAAACCATGAATTAAAACGATGTTTTTGTTGTCATATGTATAACAGGGATGCATCCACTTGAACTCCTCCGTCAGTCCGCAGTCAAGTACGATCTCACGCAACAGCTCGAATTCTTCTTTCCAGTTCTTAAGCTTGTTAAAATAAGGATCAATCTTCGTATTTCTTTCACCTTTCAACATAAAATTACCCCCTGATACTTTTGGTTATAATCCATGGTTCAGAATAAAGGACAAGCATAAGCTTAAAAATATATGCTTATCCTCCATTTTCAATTAGGCCAAGATCTTTTCAAGCTCGTCGCACCATTTACTCCAGCCATACTTAGCTCCACCCAGTGCCTGAGCGTTAGAGATTCCAGTTTGTTCGAGGTGAAGGTTAACCTTTCCATCTCCTAGGTCCTGTAGTGTGCAGGTAATCGTATGCTTCTCACCGCTCTCCCAAGTATAGGATAACCGGTGAGGTTCGTCCACGATCAGTACTTCACCTTCAATAATTCCACTTCCAGTACTCCGTAGCCTGCGTGCGGAATTGAAAACGATGTCCAACGACCGGTTTAAAATCATTAACCATTCCTTGACCGGTATGGATGTTGGCCACCCATTTGGCAAGCTTGTTTGAATCAGTTAAGGCTGACCACAGCTTCTCGACCGATGTCTTATATGATAATCCAATTCCAATGTTAAACTCATTCTTCTTCCTCCTCTAATAGTTGGTCCAAGCGCATCATATTTATACTCCAGAACTTGCTGTAAAAAGCCAACCAATTTTCAACTTCTCTAAGTGGAGAGGCGTTTAGCCTAAACCGCGTTTCTCTGCCGACCTTTCGATCAACAACCAGACCAGCCTCTTTCAGGATGTTCAAATGCTTGGATACCGCTGTCCGGCCCATGGACAACCGTGCCGTTAATTCATGAAGCGGTACTTCGTCTGCTTGAGCTAACAGCTGCATAAGTTGGCGCCTGGTTGGATCGGCTATGGCGACAAAAACATCTCGTGATTGCTTGTTCTCGCTCATACCACTCTTCCAATCTTCACTATGGATAACTATGGATGGTGATCCGGAGGGACAATTGTTGATCTCCTGCCTCTCTATAGCTTGCGGCTTTTTGGTCGCAGCGCCCAAGATGCAATATTTAGAGCAGCATAGCCGCTGCTACCTTTTCTCAATTGGACACCATTTAGTGTCGATTTGATTATATGAAACCTATCGGTGTCATGTCAATAAAGTTTTAAGTACACTTTTCCAAAATTTTCTGCACTTCGAAATAATGAGAATAAAAAACACCTCTTATGAGGTGTAATGTTACTTACCAGATGGAAAAGTATTCACTTAGTGAATCCGGACCCTATTTCCAAAAAGCCACTAATTTATGGCCATCAATGGGCTCTCACCCATTCCCCCTGCTCAAATGCCTACATACTATACACCAGACTAATGAACAGGAGTGATGTTGTATGACATTTTTACCCCCTTTTGGACCCGGCGGAGGATTTGGTGGACCTGGTGGACCTGGAGGTCCTGGAGGGATTTTCGGACCAGGTGGTCCTGGCGGTCCCGGTGGAACACCTGGTCCTCCATCGTTCCCTGGAGGCGGAGGCGGCGGACCCCAAGGTGTGCAGCCCCCTCCTGGGCCACCGCCTTCATTCATTCCACAGCAATCCCCTTCGTTGTTTGCAGTAGATCCGAGAGCAATATCCGGTTGTCTGTTCCGCTACACGTATATATGGCCGAATCAGGGGCCCGGCTTCTGGATGTATCCGGTATTTGTCGGCAGAAATTCGGTGGCTGGCTTCCGTTGGAATGGTTTCTTCTGGCTGTACAGCGGCATTGATCTGCAGCGGATCAGTTCGTTTAGCTGTTTTTAGTACTTCATTACCCTGCTTGCGGATCACTCCGCATACAGGGTATTTTACTTGCTCTACTTTTTGATCGAGTCTAATGGTCCTCTCATCTTGCCAGTCAACCATAGCACAATAGGGAACACAATGCCGAAGATCATGGCGTAGTAGGGCCATATTTGATTGAACTCAATGATAAATGAAATGTTTGGCCAAATGAAATCAGCCATAGCTAATACAATCAGCACCAGCGGAACTAGCAGAGCATTAGCACTTCGAAGTCGAAAAGCCTCTGCAAGTCCTTGCGAAGAAATATACAGCAGCAGCGCAAGTCGAAAGAAAATGGTAACGAACCAGACCACTGCAAGGATGATTTCAAATCGTTGAAGAAACTCGCCGATACTGATGGTTCGATCAATAAAAAATGTGGGAAACGTCAAATCCGCCACTACACCCGCGCTGATCACTGTGATGATTTGCAGAACCATGAAAAAATACATCACTCCGCTAATCAAAGCACTTGCTATCACCGACTTTCTCCACTGTTTTGGATCCGAAAAGTGATGTGCAAAGAAAAGATACAGGATCGCTTCCAAATAGGGAAACGCCAATAAATTAATGGATGCGAGAACGACAGGTTTCAACCCATTTTCCAAAATAGGAAGCAGATTGTTAGGCTCTGACCCAGGAAGAAGAGTAATCCTGACCAATAGAAACAAGGCTAGAAGGAAAAAGAACAGAATCTCCGCACAACGGCCAATAACAACTGGACCCGACTTAACGGCGAAATAAACGGCTATAAGCATAATGAAATATACGGCATCATAGGGAGTTTCCGGCATAATGGATGTCGTGACAAAGTCGCCTAGGTTTCGAAGCGTCATGACACACTCAAGAAAGGGGTAACAAACAATGAAAACGGTGGCTATCGTTCCGCCCAAAGGACCGAAGAGACAGCGGAGATACTCCACGAAGGACCTTCCCTGCATTTTTCTGACGATGGAGGTATATAACGGGATCAATAACAGATGGAACAGCAGGGAAAGAGGAATGGAAAGCCAAGCATCCTGTTTAGCGACAGAACTAAGGGCAGCCGGGAGCACTAGATAGGCGCTTCCGATTTGATACAGTGCAAACCATGTAATAGCCTGTCGAACGGTCAACTTGGTATTCACTCCATTACCCCCTAAGATAATATGTTTACAAAGAACTGGCTTACCGGTTGAAATAGGATTCGAATACCCATCAGTGGACTCGGCAGTTTCATGTTGGCAATTTCCAGGACGATCAATATAACGCCTATAGTCAACAGTACCGAACTATATACGATCTCACGTATGTAATGCTTCTCCTTCAAATTTCGAAACTCATATGACATGGTAAGGATGACAACTACAAGAATCACATACTGCATATACGTTCACTCCTAATTGTGCGAATCCGAATCCATAGGATTTGTAATTTTTCCAAGACGGTTTAAATGATAGCGGAGATCAAGATTCACCTCGAGTGTTTGAAACTTTTGCTTCCAGTCCGCTTTCCATTCATGCCATTCATGTGGAAACTTTTGATGAAATACTTCTCCAAACCCGAATATATCCGAACCGATCTGCTGCGCATTCCGAATGCCTTCCTTCAAGATTTTTTCTTGTTCCTTTCTGGCTGCTTCTTGAAAATTATTGAACGTCGTCTCATCCATAAAGTCTGCTTTGCATTCGACCTCCCCAATGTTGGCTTCTGTATCCACAACAAGAGTAATGTGCGGTTCGTGATTCTGTATATGTGGAACAATTTTAACTTTGTTACGTATGACTTCAAATGCAAACGTCCCTTTTTGATTCGGACAACTAATGGAAGCGACTGTACTGGAAACACGGTTGGATATGTAGGTAAAGGCTTTGCTTTTGGATTCGTCCATCCAGCCGATCAGCCGGTCACCCTGAAACACGCCAATCCCGGTAAATGAATAATTCACATGTTGAGGTGACTTGGTCACATTATCAGTGCTCAGGCCTTTTTCTAAATTGTGCAATCGAATACCCGTAAGAACCGGTTCTATGCCTTCTTTCGTTAAACGCTGCAAAATATCTTTAACATTGACTGCGGAAGTGGGCGCCCATGTTTTCTCGGACACATTCAAAGCTTTATACATATCCATAGCAGGCAAAACCTCGGTAGGAGCAACAAAAGTAACGGCTTCCTTAGCCGAACTCCCTCTGACAACGGCCAGATGAAAATCAGGCCGCACTTCATGATCGCGGAACAGAAAATCCAGCGGCTCCTTAATGCCTTTTTTTGCCGTTTCCTCGCCAAAGATTACAAACTTCAAGTGAGACAAATACATTTTCCGGGATGATTCCGTTGTGAGTTTTCGAAGGGCTTCAAATAGTGTATTGGCGCGGCTTGAGAAAACGATTGTCGGCGTTCGTTCCATAGCTCGATTACGAGACATTTGTGAGGGGTCAACTACTTGCAGACTGATTTCATATTGGTCATCTACAGTATCAATGCCCATAGCCATCACAACGGATATTTCGTTTAATTCCTTACTATTCCAACAACCCGTAACAACGATCATCATCAAGGTGTACATCATCAGTGTGAATATGGCAGATCGGTACGAGTTCATTGGGCTTACTCCTTTTGTTTTTTGTGTTGATTTGTTTTATTGCTAAATGGAAAACGCAATATGGCATCCCTCTGCTTAGACGAATTATAATTGGCGAATGGACTCATATACGGTACACCGAAGGAATGAAGGCTATTCAAGTGTACCAAGAGAATGAGAAGGCCAATAGTCAATCCGTACACCCCAAACATCGCGGCTAGTCCGATAAAAGCGAACCGTAATATCCGGATTGGAATGGCCATCGTATATGAGGGAATAACAAAGCTGGAAATCGCAGTAATGGCTACAACGATGACCATAACAGCCGAAACGATGTTTGCTTCTACGGCTGCCTGGCCGATCACAATGGATCCGACGATGGAAACTGCCTGACCGACCGTCCGTGGCATACGAAGACCAGCCTCTCTCAGGATCTCAAAAATCACCTCCATGATCATCGCTTCGACAAATGCCGGAAATGGTACTCCTTCACGTTGCGCAGATAAACTTAACAATAGAACCGTTGGGATCATGTCCTGATGAAACGTCGTTAACGCTACATATATGGCAGGGGCCAACATGCATATGGCCAGGCAGATGTACCTTAATATTCGAATAATACTGCTGTAAATATAGGACTGATAATAATCCTCCGCGGATTGAATGAAATCAACAAATACCGCAGGTGCAAGGATGACGAAGGGAGTTCCATCCACAAATATCGCAATTTTCCCCTCCATCACTCCAGCTGCAATAGAATCAGGACGATCCGAATTATAAAATATCGGGAAAATCGTCAACTGTTTATTCTCAACAAGACATTCTTCGAGGTACTCACCTTCAAGTACGCGATCTACACGCATGTTCTTTAATCTGGATATCATGCTCTGCACCATGTCCAGATCAGCAATTCCATGCATATACATGACCGATATGTCCGTCTTTGTTTTCTGACCAACTTTGACGTTTGTCAGCCTAACTCTTGTATCCTTCACTCTGCGGCGAACCATTGTCGTATTCGTGCGTAACGTTTCCGTAAACGATTCTTGCGGACCTCTGATAACAGGCTGCGCCTTCGATTCCGTAATGCTGCGTTCTTCCCATCCAGGCAAAGCAATGATCAAACCCTCATTCATACCGTCCAATAACAGAAGAACTCCACCCGAAAGGATTTGGTCCAACGCATCTTCAATGCTCTGAATCAGACTTGCTTCACCGACATCTAAAATGCCATCCTTTATGAACGTTAACGTGATCTCATCAGAAGAGGAGCACTCATGCAGCGGACGAATTACGTTGTCCTGTACCTTCTGCATGTCGGTCATCCCATCCAAATAAAAAAGTGCGGCGTGGTTGCTGCCGATCGCGATTTCACGAACCACAACATCGGAACTGTTTCCCATGAAGTCACAAATGAGATCGATATTTTGGCAAATTTGGTTGGAAAAATCGGGCTTCATTTAGTACCAATCCCCCTCAGTTATGTAGTATTGGTACTAAATGAAATAATAAACAAAACGTTCTTATCTTCGTGCTTGCAGCATTAGCCGTAAGATTATACCCTTATATGGCAAAAAGACCGTCCAGCAGGACGGTCTTCAAAGTAGTATTGAGTTTAACCTTATTCCAAACCTTTTTTACCGTAATCCGTTAAGAATTCAACGGTTTGTGGATCATAGTGGGAGAAAAAGGCGCTTTGTTCTGTATCAAGCGCGGCTATCTTTTCCATGTCCATCGAGGTTAATTGAAAATCAAAAACATTAAAGTTTTGTTCCATTCTGTCTTTATTGACTGTTTTCGGAATGACCACTACACCTCGCTGAATCAGGAAGCGTAAAGCAACTTGAGCTGTCGACTTATTGTATTGATCACCAATCTCCTGCAGCGTAGCATTGGTGAACAGATCGTTTTTCCCTTCTGCAAAAGGACCCCAGGATTCAATCTGCGTATTGTATTTTTTCATAATTTCATGAGCTTTGACCTGCTGGTTGAACACATGGGTTTCTACCTGATTAACAGCCGGCACTACCTCGCTGAACTGAACCAGGTCGATGTATCTGTCCGGATAGAAGTTGCTTACACCGATCGCTTTGATTTTACCAGCCTTATAGTATTCTTCCATTGCACGGTATGTCCCATAATAATCATTGAATGGCTGATGGATCAGGAGCAAATCCAGATAGTCGAGCTGGAGTTTTCTCAGGGATTCGTCAATGGATGCTTTTGCTTTTTCATAGCCTGCATTGGAAATCCAGACTTTGGTCGTGATGAAAAACTCTTCTCTCGACACTCCACTTTTCTTGATGGCTCGTCCCACTGCTTCTTCATTTCGGTAAGCCTGTGCAGTATCAATGGAACGGTAGCCTACACTTATCGCATCAAGCACACATTTTTCGCATTCAGCCTGATCTGGAATTTGATACACTCCATATCCTAGAATCGGCATCTTTACCCCATTATTTAAAGTTACATATTCCATTTCAATTCCTCCTCATGATTAGTTGAAAGCATGTTTCATGAATGATCGGAAAGTCTTCCGTTCTTCAAATGCCTTCATCGGCCCTTTCTCTTATATTATTGGGATAATGTCATTTCATATTTTCTACAGCAACAATCCCTCGAATAATCAATCCATGCTCTGCTTATTCCTATTATGCAACAATTGAAAGAGCAACCGTTATCTCATTTGTCTCAAATGATTGCCTATTCCTCTCAACACCTCTCAGTCGATGTTAATGCATATCGAAAAGGCAAGCCAATTTGAGTTCGGCTTGCCTTCCATATGATGCTGAGCAATCTGTTCTTTCTTGTAATGCGACTAACTAATTACTCTAATGATCTGTAGCTGCTTAACCATTGAAGTACAGCTAACGCCTTATCTTGGATTAAATCCGGATCATGAGTTTTTTCCAGTTGGGGTAAGAAATCCGTATATTGGGATAAGTATTCACTCACACACCAACGCACTGCCCAGTTCGTATCTGTAGACCATGGAATCCATTTGGGAGCTTCCACTTCGTCTGCATCTTGCAACAACCCATACGCATACCAGCCACGGACCCCACCCTCACTTTCTGCGCTTAATCTCTCCCAGAACGTTGCTCTCTCCTGTTCATTTTCCGGTTTAATTAAGGCGAATACGGCAATTTTTCTAACGACGGAGGAATCATCTTCAGTGAACTTCCATAAATCTTGACGAGTACATTGTTGACGTTGAACAAGACTGGTTAGAGCTAACCCTCTCTCGATCTCATCCGAAGAATGAATAGATGCTTGGGCAATCGTTTTAACGCTTGGTAAGCAATTTACATTTTTACTTTTTGGGAGCTTATCCCCCATCTCCAAGCTATTAGTAACTCTACCGACATTTATTCTTGGGGCATTATTCTCATACTCGATTAATGGATCTCCGAACTCAACCAGTAACCTACGCAGGTCTTTTGAGCTTATTTCAGGGTATTTAGAAAACAAATATGCAGCAACACCCGTTACAAGCGTTGCTGCACCAGAAGTTCCCCAATAATACGATATTTTCTCAGGTTTCTCTTTGGATTCACAGAATGGAATCGTTAAATATACTCTTGGAGCTAAAATATCAGGTCTATAGTGTCCGTCACCATTTCTGCCAAAAGGTTCATCAGGGTAGGGGACATGCAAATGACGATTTGCTTTTCCACGATCATTGTAGCCACCCACGGTAAAGTAATCAATAGGTGGCATGATGTTGCCTAATCTTGTATTGCCGTTGGAGCAAATCACAAGTATGCCATGCTGGAGCGCAGAATCCAAAGCTTGAACTGTAGAGTTCTCCTGGGTATGGTTTAGGTGAACAATATGATCTGAAGCCTGCCAACCCATACATAAAATGATTTTAATATTCCATTCGGTTTGTTCCGTTAATATCCAATCCATTCCTCTTTTTAAACGCTCTCCTTCACCCTCCGTGAATGCTCCATGATCGAGCACAATATAGTTCGCTGCAGGTGCTAGTCCTACATGCGTTTGTCCCCCGATCACAAATGGCATATGTGATAGAGCAAGTACAGTTTGTAAGCCATGTACACCCATTTCCACATCTTTCTCCGGGGGAGGTTCTAGCGCAACATTGCTGCATTCTATAGACAAGTCATCATGGACGGTGACCTGCTTGATCCGATGACCTAAATGTCGAATCGTATGATGGGGCTTAATTTTATCAATAATTACAATTCCAATATTTTGTCCTGAGTGATTAAAATCAGGCGGTTCCCTAAAACCTAGTCTTGCCCATGTCGGATCAGGAATGTTACCTTCCATAATCGTTATCTCCTTATTAAACCGTATGAATTTAGTTTACATAATAAATACTGTGGTAACTTATGAAACCTAGTAATTCATATTTTAAAACTGGAAAAAACAACGTTCAACTTTCCATTCGCAAAAATCCGAATCCTATGCTATGTATATATTCACCATGTTCCATCTTCACCCTGCTTTTTCTGTAAAACAACCGCTCCCCGGTGAAATACCAGGAAACGGTTAACGGTGGAAACAGACAGCATCTCTAGCAGTAGTAAACCTTACAACCCGCTTTAAACATTAGACGCCTGCTTGGTTCCTTCTAAATCACCTAAAACGATGTTTCTCCATCCACCTAGATGTGTCATGTCCACCCCATCCTGAGCAGCCGACGCCTCGCCAATGAAGCCCGACACCACCCTGCCGTCATACAGCTGGATTTTGCCCATGCCCAATGGAGCCGGGATGGCTGCAGTAAACGCACCAAAGGAGGAAAGTGGCATGCTCCAGAGCTCCAGTTCAATGGCTTCACCATTTTCATGTGTATGCACCAGGCCCGGCTTTGGAGGATTCGTATCCAGTTTGTACAACCGATATGCCGGTGCCGTTTGTGCTTCCTCCACAAAGAAAGCGCCGAAACCAGTCATCTGGGGTTCCAGTGACATGCCCCTCATATGCAGGCCACATACAGCAACCAGGATACGTTCCTGGTATTGCTCAACCATTTTTGCCGCTTCAACCATGGCAGCTTCATGCTCAGGCAGTGTAAACAGCGTTATTCCAAAAGGCATATCCTCTGCCACTTTGCCTGCCGGAATAGCGATGGCGCTTAGATCGAGCAAATTGCAGTGGTTCGTGTACAGCCCCATTTGGCTGTTGGTTTGGACCGGGTCTTGACACACCTGTTCTCTTGTCCACGTTCCTCCGCAGGTTGGCAGTATAAGGACGGCATTCTGCAGCAGCTCTTCCGTGCTGCGCCGAATTTCAGCCAGTCGGTGCTGTGCACGAAATAGTGCAGCAGCTGTAAACGTCTCCTTGCTGCCTGTTCGAAGGATATTCTCCGTCACGGGAAACAGCGTCCCAGGATGCTGCTCGACGAACATCTCCAGATCTGCCCAGCGTTCAGCAACAAGCGGTCCTTCATACAGAAGTGCTGCTGCTTCTTGCAGCAAAGAGATATCGACCTCTTCCACGTTTAACCCCGACTGCAGCATGGTTTGTTTGGCTGTTAGCCAGGCAGTTTCGTATGCCTCAGCGAATGGACCAAAAAAGTTCAGCTTTCCCTGGGGGAGCAACCACTTGGCAGGTGCCCGAGTCGGACCCAAAGGACGATCTTTCGAAAAGGGATCTTCACTGTGCGGGCCACGTACCGTCCGGTCAACTGCAACGGCATCTTCCAAATCATGCGCAAACACGGTAATGCAATCAATGCTGCGGCATGCAGGCACCAAACCGGTGGATGGCCAAGCACCTACAGCAGGCTTGTAACCAATCAGACCATGCAGTGCGGCCGGAATCCTGCCCGAACCGGCAGTATCCGTGCCCAGCGAGAAAGCTGCTTGCCCAAGCGCCACCGCTACCGCTGAACCTGAACTTGATCCTCCGCTGATAAGTTCAGGCCGTAATGCGTTATGCGTCTCACCGTAAGGACTTCTCGTACCAACCAGCCCTGTGGCGAATTGATCCAGGTTGGCTTTACCGACAGGAATGGCCCCTGCGGCGATCAATCTTTCCACCACAATCGCATGTTGTTCGGAGATTGATGAGAACTCGGGACATCCAGCCGTTACAGGCCAGCCCCGAACCTCGATGTTATCTTTGATTGCAAATGGAATGCCCCACAGTGGATATTCGGAAACGGACATATGTTGAATATTGACTAAATATGGAGCTATAAGCTCCAGTGACGGGGGTGTGATCCAGACATGATAGTCTTCTGAATCCCGTGCTCGCTGGACAATGCTCTCTATGACTTCCAAAGGTGTGAAGCTTCCTCGAAGATAACCTGTGCGGAGTGCTTCAATTGTCATGATTTTCGGGATCGCATGTACCGTCATGATGCAACCTCCTCCTTGCTCGTTGGGATGATGGCAGCAATCCAGTCCCCCGACTTAATCTGATCTCCCGGCGATACATAAATGGAAGCGATGATTCCATCCGTTGGAGCGAGCTGCGGGAACTCCATTTTCATACTTTCTTCTATTATAATGGTGTCGCCCTTTCGAACTTCCTGTCCTTGCTCAACCAGCACCTTCCATACACTTCCCGACATGGAACTGCTCATGCCCAGACTTCCTTCTGGCATCTCCACTTCCTCCATTGCAGCCGCTGCTTCAGGCTCGGATACATACTCGGCAATACCAAGCTCCTTCCAGTAATTTCGTTCAGCCTGAAACGCGCTCTGCTGCTGCTGACGGAAATGGCCCGACTCGTTTTCAATGGTTCCCAGCCAATCCAGATACGCTCCCAAATGAAATGTGGTTTCTTCCACCTCCAGAGCGAAGCCTCCACGCGGAAACTCCTCACGCATGTTCAGCAGCTCTGTTTCCGAAACTGGATAGAACTGAAGCTGATCAAAGAACTGCAGCAGCCATGGTTTCCCTGCCTCAAAATTGCTTGTTTCCCTAAACGAGTTCCACATTTGTACCGTACGACCAACAAACTGATATCCGCCAGGGCCTTCCATTCCGTATACACAGAGATATGCGCCGCCAATGCCAACGGCATTTTCCGGAGTCCACGTCCGCGCCGGATTATATTTGGTTGTTACGAGCCGATGGCGTGGGTCCAGCGGTACGGCTACCGGAGCACCAAGATACACGTCTCCAAGTCCCATAACGAGATAGGAAGCATTAAACACGATCTCCGCTACCTCTTCCAGTGATCCAAGTCCATTCATCCGCCGGATAAACTCCAGGTTGCTAGGGCACCACGGTGCATCCGGTCTAACATTTTGCTGGTACCGTTCGATAGCAAGTTGGGTGGCCGGATCATCCCAGGACAACGGTAATTTGACGATTCGCGAAGGCACTTCAATCGTTTCCAGTTCCGGAAGCTGCAGATCCAGATCCATAATGAGGGCAGCCGCTTCTTTTACTGTCATGCGGGCAGCATCCAGATGGACTTGCAGAGAGCGAATACCTGGAGTCAACTCGATATATGGGATGTTACCATCCTGTTTGATCGCTTCCATTAGCACATAAGCCTGGAAACGGTATAACAGGTTCAATTCGCGTTCGCCATACTCGACCAAAATATTTTCATCACCAGAGCAGCGTACGGTAATAGAGAAGCGTCGGCCTTCTACCGCTTGGGCTAATATCGGCATATACTCACCAGTAGAGGTTTCCGGTAAAACGGGAAACGGCAGCTGACCACCCAGTTCTCTTAAATATAGCTCTTGTTCCGCTCTCAACTGTTCAGCTTCTTCAACGGTTATAAGTCTGAAGCGGACTTTGTCACCCGGGCTTAATTGGCCGAGCTTCCACAATTCTGCGGTCGCCGTTGTGACCGGGCAGACGAAACCACCAAGGCTGGGACCATCCGGACCAAGCAGAATCGGCATATCACCCGTCAAATCCAATGCACCCCCAGCATAAGCATTGTCGTGTATATTGGAAGGATGCAGTCCTGCATCTCCACCGTCGGTTCTTGCCCACAGCGGAGCCGGACCAACTAATCTGACGCCTGTTCTGGAACTGTTGAAATGCACTTCCCATGTGGTCTCGGTCAACTGATCCAGATAAGCCGGGAGCACGTATTCGTCCGTACAATGTGGTCCTGGTATTACGCCAATCGTCCATTCGTTATTGTATTCGGGCCTCCGATCAGCCGCTAGAGGTGCAAGTGCGCCAAGAGTTCCTTTTTCTTCGCGCACCCGAAGCACAGCGCCTGTTCGCAGCGCACTTCCGCGATGTCCACCGAATCCGCCCAAAGTAAATGTAGCTGCACTCCCCAGAGTGAGCGGCATATCGAAACCGCCGGATACGAGCAAATATGTCCGCATGCCTTGTTTGGCTTCGCCCAAGGTCAGCACCGAACCAAGGGATGCTATTGTCGGCGTGTACGGTTCAACGATAACACCATCCAGTTCGGCATGCATGTCAGCCCCGGTTAAGCAAAAGGTGATTTCATCCCTGAAGCGGTACGATCCCCCGCGAAGTGTCATTTCCAGTCCGGCCGCTTGTGCGTCATTGCCTAACAGCCTGTTGCCTATGCGAAAAGCAAGCTGATCCATCGGACCGGATGGCGGTACACCGATATCCCAATAGCCAATTCTTCCAGGACTGTCCTGTACGGTTGTCTGAACACCGCCATCCAATACTTCGATCGCATACTCCATTGGTTTAAAGCCAGAAAGCATTCGGGTATGCACTTCTCCACTTTTGAATGAATCGCTGTGCAGAAATGCTTCAATATAAGACTGATTGGTCGTTACACCATACACCCTGAGCTGACGCAGTGCATCCTTCATTTTGTCTATTGCTTCGCTGCGTGTGTTAGCATGTACGATCAATTTGGCAAGCATCGGATCATACAGCGTAGTCACGTTTAACCCAGGCTGAATCCAGCTCTCGATTCGCACGTTCTCTGGCCAGTTAATAGCGTCGATACGTCCGTCGCTTGGCCGAAAATCATTCATGCAATCCTCTGCATACAAGCGCACTTGCAGACTGTGCCCTGTTGGCGCGGGGACCGAAACGTTCAAAGAACCAGATTCATTCGCAGCTTCCTTGACCATCCATTCCACCAAATCAATGCCAAGTACCTCTTCCGTCACCCCATGCTCTACTTGAAGCCTTGTGTTCACTTCCAGGAAGTAAAATTTCTGCTCTTCGGGATCGTACAAAAACTCCACCGTGCCCGCATTACGATAACCTGCGGAAATCGCCAGTCTTCGGGCACATTCATGCATCTCTTGCCGAATGACATCTGGCAAGTTAGGTGCTGGGGTTTCCTCGATAATTTTCTGATTGCGCCGCTGTACCGAGCAGTCCCGCTCCCCCAAAGCCAACGCTTCGCCGTTACCTGTGCCGAAAATTTGAACCTCGACGTGACGCGCACGCGCAATATATTTTTCGAGAAACACACCGCCGTCATTAAAATTGGCGGATGCCAGGCGAGATACCGATTCGAACGCTTCCTTCAATACCTCTTCGCTTTCGCAGACCCGCATGCCAATCCCACCACCACCAGCCGTTGATTTCAGCATGACGGGATAACCGATTTCTTCAGCCTGTTGAACGGCTTCCTCCAGAGAATGCATTAGACCCGTGCCTGGCAGCAAAGGTACGTCCGCTTCCGCCGCCATCGCTCGTGCGGTATGCTTTAAGCCAAATAGCTCAATATGCTCGGGAGAGGGACCGATAAAAGCAATGCCCTGTTCTGCACATGCTTTGGCAAAGCCTGCGTTCTCGCTCAAAAATCCGTAGCCAGGATGAATGGCGTCTGCCCCTGCTTCCAGAGCGGTCTGGAGGACCAAGTCAGCGTTAACGTAACTCTCTCTCGCAGGACCTTCACCGATCAGCACTGCTTCGTCTGCAAGCTCAACATGAACACTGTCGCGGTCTGCCTTGGTGTAGATGGTTACACTGGAAATGCCCATCTGACGCAAAGTTCGGATAATGCGTACCGCAATGGCACCACGATTGGCGATCAATACTTTTTTAAACATTGGCGTTCGCTCCTTCTGCGTCCCAGATAAGCACTTTGGCCGGAGTGGGGTTATAGGCATTGCATGGATTGTTCAACTGTGGGCAGTTGCTGATTAGAACCGTTACCGGAGCCAGGGCAAGCAGCTCAACGTAATGACCCGGTGCGGAAATGCCGTCCGCAAATGTTAGTTCCCCTTCGGGCGTAACCGGCACATTCATGAAAAAGTTAACGTTAGGGGCGAGATCCCGTTTGGTGTATTCATCTCGCTGAGAGAGCATCAGCATGAAAGTGTCGCGGCAATTGTGCATCGGAAGTGTATCGTGTGCATAGCGAACCGTATTGCTCTGTGCTGAGCACGCGCCGCCAATCGTATCATGCCTGCCGCAAGTATCAGCCGTAATCCGCAACAACTCTTTGCCTGATTCGGTGAGCAATGTAGAACCTGTCGTCAAGTACAGATTCCCCTGGTGGGTAATCGTGCGTACGGCGCTGTAATGGTCGGTCGGATCTTCCGTGGAATAGAATAGTGTATCAACGGCCTGATTGCCTTCCATATCGACAATGCGCAGGATTTGCCCTGGCAGCAGATCATGTAACCAGCCGTCACCGGCAGGAATCACGTGTTCATACATAGCTTTCTCCGTCTGCATTTGACTCTGTACTGGTTGAATGGTACTCATATTAGTTGGCCCCCTTCAGCAAAGCATAGGCATTCCATGTATTTTCAAAGGCTCTCCGATTCTCATCACAGTGCATGACGCATGAGTCCAGTTCAGATACCGGTTCGGCATCGGACACCGAAACGATAATGCTTGCATCAGGATATTGCCCTGAAGGATCCAGCGGATGCGGCGTATTCGATAGCACAAGCAGAATATCCATTTCCGTGCGGATCGTAACCGAGCGTTCTGTCGTTTCCTGTGACGTGTACTTCATCGTTCCATCCAGCTCGCATACGACCTTGGAGAAAAAGTTGATCGGAACCGCGATGTCTCGCGGCGACAGATGATGCCGGAATAGTTCCACCTTGAAGTTCTCTTCCCCGCTTCTCAACCAGTCGTTGCGCTGAGTCTGATAAGTTGTTTTCCCGTATTTCTCATCGGTAGCCTCACGTGTCGTATATCCCGATAATGGATCATGCCAGCCGACCGTATCCTCCGTAATGGAAGCAAGCACCTTCCCTTGATCGCTCATCAGTACATTGCCTGTCGTCAAATAAGCGGTATGTTGGGCTTTCAGCGTATCAGGCATGTTATAGCGTTCCGCCGCATCAAGAGTATGGAATAACAATGCTGATACGTTGGCCCGATCACCTGTTGCCGTTAATGTGATCGCTTTTCCTCTTCCTACATGGGCAGACCATTTGCTGCCAGGCTGCATTGTCATCGTAAATATGGGTTTCATTGTTCATTCCTCCTGTAGAAAAGTATAGAAAAAAGCCCGGGAGAAACATCAAAGATTGCTCTTTGATCGATTCTCCCGGGCTTTTATCCCGCCGTGTACATCAGGTTATATACCCCATGCGTTTTCTCTCGGACCAGTCAGCCGTGTACGGCTCGGAACCCTAGAAAACATTGTATGCAATTCATGTTATGAATACTAACATCAAATATCATATTTCACAATAGTTTTTTTGAAAAAAACTAAAAAATAGTCCATTTCGTTTGTGTTTATTTCTTAATCCGCTCAAAATGACGAAAATACTACTATAGAAAATGAACGAACGTTCGTATATCTTCGAAAAAATAACTTGATTTTTAATAAAACCCCTGCAAGAATGTGAAGTGTCATGACATAGCTAAACGTTGTATCATTTTCGATATTGAAGGAGGTTCTGTAATGTCACAAAATATAACACTCAAAAGAAATCTCTCCTTGAGCCATGTGGTGACCATGGGGCTGGCCTGGATGTCTCCCATGATTTTTTTTACAAGTTTTGGCGTCCTACATGAAGGATCTCAAGGCATGCTGCTCGCTGCCTACGTCCTTGCTTTTGTAGCCATTTTGTTTACGGCAGCCAGCTACGGGCAAATGGCCAAAGCTTTTCCGGTGTCCGGTTCGGCATACACTTATGTTAGCCAGGCAATGAACCCCTTTATCGGCTTTTTGGTCGGCTGGGTGATTCTACTCGATTATCTGTTTTCCTGCATTGTGGCTGTACTCATGTTTGGCATTAATCTTCATGCCCAGTTTCCCTCCATCCCTTCAGCAGTCTGGATTGTGCTGCTCACCCTTATTGTGATGACCATCAATGTGATCGGCATCAAAACGTCCGCAAACGTCAACAAAATATTCGTGCTGATGCAGATCATTTTTATAGCAGCTTTTTGCGCCTTTCTTGTATACAAAGCCATGACCCAAGGGGTGTCAGCAGGATTCAATCCCCTTCATTCGGTAGAAGGCGTTCCTTTCTCCGCCGTAATGGCTGGTGCTTCTCTCGTCTGTTTTTCATTCCTTGGCTTTGATTCCATTACAACGATGGCAGAAGAAACACGTAAACCCGAAAAAACGATACCTCGGGCCATTCTCATTATCGTCAGTGTTGCAGGCATTATGTACTTCGCAACGGCTTATTTGATTCAACAAATGTACCCTTCCTTCACGTTTACTCATATGGACTCCGCAGGATTCGAATTAATGCAGGTCATTGGTGGAGGAGCACTTGCATCCATCTTCACCTTTGTCGTCATTTTCTCCGTACTCGCGCAGGGCATGTCCTCCATGACAACTGTTTCAAGACTGCTGTTTGTCATGGGAAGATCTTCCTTGCTGCCTCGAAAATTCAGTTCAATCCATCCCAAATTCCGTACACCAGTATTTAATATCGTTCTGGTCAGTGCCATTTCGCTGGCTGCATTGTTCATTAGTCTTGAGACGGCTATCATGTTTGTCAGTTTTGGTGCACTAACCGCCTTTCTGTTCGTCAATCTTTCCGTCATCTGTCATTACATCATTCGCGAGAAAAAGCGCAGTGTGCAGGACTGGATTGTAAGAATGGTTTTCCCCTTGTTAGGAGCCATGTTCATTTTATATCTCATCACTCAACTTGAAGCTTCCTCATTGCTGCTCGGCACAGGATGGATCGTTGTGGGCCTGGTTCTGTATGTGAATCAGCGCATCAGAAACACATCAGCACAAAATGCACTGCCTGAAATTGAAGAAGCGATGTAACCCAAAACATCCATTCGGAGGATTTCACCCGCTCTGTGCAGCAAAAAGAACCTGAATGTCAAATTTCAGGTTCTTTTTTGGGTTGCGTACTATTATTTTAATCTCTGCAAAGACGAATCCGGCAATGACTTTGCTGAATTATACGAGAGTCTTGGTCATTATAAAATCGGTTTGTTCTTCATCCCCCATATAGAATGAGTGTGCTCCTGTTTGAATAAATCCCATTTTGTTATAAAATGCAATCGCATTATCATTTTTTTCCCACACGCCAAGCCATATTTTGTTTTTGTTCTTTTCGATCGCAATGTCTATAGCTTTATTCAGCAAATGCTTACCGAGCCCGTACTTTTGAAAATGGTTTTTGATATAGATCCTCTCAATTTCAAGAAACTCTTCCCCCATGCTTTCGGATTGGGCATCACTGATATTTACCTTTAAATAGCCAGCAAGTTCTTCATTAAAATAGATGAAAAAAATGTCGGAAGAATGATTGGATAACTCCTTCTCCAACTGTTCCGAGTTAAATGCCCTTTCCAAATATGCCTTCATATTTTCAGGTGAATTCTGATCTTTAAATGTATCATTAAATGTTTCAATACTGATTTCCTGGAGTGTATGCACATCTTCACGGCTGCATTTTGTGATTTTTACGGACTCTGTCATATTAAGTTTCGCTCCTTGATAGAATGAACAAATTCTCTCTGTTCCCTTTTATTTGTTTCCTGCCCGCCATTTATTTTGTTGCAAATGCAATAAAAACAGGATATATTAAATCTACTTTAATTTTGTTGTATTTGCAACATAAAACATACATAACGAGGGTGATTAAATTGAAATATATATTTTTCATCTTAGGAATATTAATATTGACTCTTGGAATTTCTTTTACGATTCAATCGGACCTTGGGACCTCACCCTTTGATGCACTATTGGTAGGGCTATCCTTGAATGTGGGGCTTTCTGTAGGAAGCTGGGAGATCATTATTGCGCTGCTCCTGATATGCTGCAATTCTATTCTATCAAGACAAAAACCAGAATTTCTAGGGTTGTTAACCGCATTTATAACAGGGATTGGCATTGATATGTGGCTTTTCTTCCTGCACAGTTGGGTAACTCCTGAATTATTGATCGGTAAAATTGTATATATGGTCATTGGTTTAGTACTTATTGGATTAGGAACTGCAACATACCTACTGACCAACTTCGCACCGATTCCCCTGGATCGATTAACATTGATTATTCAAAAACGTACCCGATCGAATCTCTTGGTTGCGAGAAAGCTCCTTTACCTTGTGTTCCTGTTACTGGCATTGATTTTAAAGGGCCCTATTGGTATGGGAACGATACTGACCGTTTGTTTAGGAGGAGTTATACTAAATACTTTTATGCCTTTGATGAAAAAGGTATTGGATCGTTTCTCCAGCCATTCCAGTTCATCAACGGTTCTCGTGAAAGACAAAAGCCATTCAATATAGTAAACAAGGCAATTGCCTCCTCATTCTAATCGTAATAGCATATAATCAGACTTAATCGGTTGTTCGCAAAAACAATTTCATAACCATAAGGAGACATTCATGGACATGCCCAGAGGTACATACGGCTTTCGATTCGCGGAAGATAAGGAGCTGCAGCTATGCGTATTATTTGCGGCTGGCTGTGATTCCATCACCAATCCTTCCTATCATTGGGACGGGCTGGAGCGCACCGACGGGCCTCTCCTTCTTTTCCAGTACACCCTTTCAGGCGAAGGTATATATGAATCCGGGAAACAGCGGCACCGTGTCACTGCCGGACAGGCTTTTCTTGCTGAAATTCCAGGACCCCATCGCTATTATTACCATGCTGATTCCAAAGAGCCATGGGAATTTCTATTTTTGCTGTTCCGGCCGAATCTGATTCTGCCTCTTTGGCGCAAATTCTTGCGTGAAGCAGGAGAAGTCCCATACCTGCCCGCAGATTGTGCACCAGTTAAGCTATTGCGAATGATTGTGAACGATGCGGCAGCAGGCCGAATCTCAGATCCTTTCATCGCTTCTTCTTCTGTATACCAGTTCATCACAGAACTGGCCAGACTGCAGGTAACAACTCTGCGAAACAGGAGCAACTGGTCAGAAAACGTCCAACGCGCAGCTGAATTTATAGAAAATAACTACGCACAGATGATTAGTATTGATCAGCTGTCTGAGCATGTCTCTTTGTCCAAGTATCATTTGATTCGCCGGTTCTCAGCCAGTACGGGCCTGACACCAGGCGCTTATTTAACTCGCATCCGCACGGAAAAGGCCATGGAACTGCTTCGGGGAACCGGACTCAGCATTGAGGCCATTGCAGAACGGATTGGCTACTCCAGCGGAAGTTACTTTATTAAAGCTTTTCGCACCATGACCGGGCTTACACCAGGTGAGTTCCGCAGCGGAGGAGATAGCTTGGCATACCGTAAACTGTTCTTCGATTAACCGCAATATTGTGCTACTTGGCGTTTAAAATTACTGTAGATATTACTAAACTCCTTTATTATGATGAACACAACAAAAGCAATAATTAATCAGTAAAGGAGCTATTCCATGAATCATAAGCTTGCAGCACCTACACCACCGCTAGGCTGGAACAGCTGGGACTGCTACGGCGCGGCCGTTACAGAAGAAGAAATCCGGGGCAATGCGGAATACATGGCTGAACATCTCAAAACATTTGGGTGGAATTACATTACCGTCGATATTCAATGGTACGAGCCTTATGCAAACTCCTCTCAGTACCGACCGTTTGTCCCGCTCATCATGGATGAATATTCCCGGCTAATGCCTGCCGAGAACCGTTTTCCGTCCGCAAAAGGCGGACAAGGCTTCAAGCCATTAGCCGATTATGTACATAGCCTTGGACTGAAGTTTGGCATTCATATCATGCGCGGCATTCCAAGACAGGCTGCTCACGCTGCTACTCCCATTATGAACACCACGGCAACAGCGCGTGATATTGCACACACAAATTCCATCTGTCCGTGGAATACGGATATGTACGGCGTGGATGCGTCGAAAGAAGGCGCACAGGCTTACTATGATTCTCTCTTTGAACTATATGCTGAGTGGGGTGTCGACTTGGTAAAAGTAGACGACATTGCTGCCTCCAGACTGTACGACACCCATCAGCCAGAGATCGCGTTAATCTCCAAAGCCATCGAACGCTGCGGCAGGCCAATGGTGCTGAGCCTCTCCCCTGGTCCGGCTCCGGTGGAATACTCCTCATTTTTTACCGAACATGCTAACATGTGGCGGGTCACGGATGACTTCTGGGATCAATGGCCGCTGCTGCTGGATATGTTTGACCGCTGCCGGACATGGCAAGGAATTCCGCAGGCAGGCTGCTGGCCAGACTGCGACATGCTCCCGCTCGGCCACATCGGAATCCGGTCTGTGGATGGCGGTGGCGCAGACCGATGGACGCGTTTCACAAGAGACGAGCAGTTGACGATGATGTCACTCTGGAGCATCTTCCGCTCCCCTCTTATCTTTGGCGGCGAGCTTCGCGACTGTGACGAATGGACGCTGTCCCTGCTTACCAACCGAGAGGTATTGCGCATGCAGCAGGAGAGCCGTGGAGCGAAGGAAACACTGCGCGAAGGTAATCTCATTGTCTGGACAGCTGATGACACCGATGATTCCCGTTACGCTGCAATATTTAACGTTGGCGACTCTGAGTTGCCGCTGAGCTTGGCTTTGGAGCAAATCGGGCTCACCGGCTTTACCTCCGGCACCGATTTGTGGAACGGAACCGCAGCCGAACTTAAGGCAGGTGTAGTACAAACAACTGTCCCTCCGCACGGTGTACGCCTTTATCGGTTCATCTGATTCCTGATTTAGTCTGTTCACACCAACTTAAACTAGCAATGAGCCAGTCGTCGATATTACTTCGACACTGGCTCATTTGTTTTAGTGGACTTCAAATATTAAAGTACCATGTCAATACTCCTTCAGCGCTTAATATTAATGGAGGTCTAGGTCTATGCTGCTAGGCGTCTTTTGGCTCCACTCACAAATGAGTTAATACCTGATTTTTTGGGGTTCCATCTTCAATTCTAACCCTTAAACATCTTCTCTGGATCAAATTAGAACTTATCGCTAAGAATATAAGTGACAGAAATTTTGGGAGGATCATGATGACTCTTAATATCCTTGTTGGTTTTGTTGTACCTTGGGTGTTGTTCATATATCTGTTTATCAAACACAGGAGATTACTATTTCCTTTCTTCCCTGTTGCAGTTGCTCTGGCTTCCGTTGTTAATAACATTGGATTCAATTACTTTTGGCTGCTCTCGCCTGTTTTTAAAAATATAGCTTTTTCTGCAATTCCGTTTGATCTAGGCATGTTCCCCATCGTTGCTTTATTTATGCTGTATCTGGTCTATGAAAAAAAAATTAAACCTGTACCTGTAATCTTCATAAGTGCCCTTATACTGACGTGCCTGGAATGGCTGTTGAAGCACCAAGGAAGAGTAACGTACTTTAATAACTGGAATGTTTTTTGGACGTTTTTCTCTTATTTGATTCCCATCATAGCCATGTATGTGTACTCCGTGTTATTCTTCAAAATTTATAAAAAAATAAACTAGTCCCCGGTGCTATTATTTCGATCCAATGCATCAGCTATTTTTTCAAGTTTTGATGTAGATCGCACGCAAATAAGCTGCAAAATAGATCAAACCCAAAATCAAGATTAAAGCTAACATACATCTCCTCCTTAGTGACTTCATGGATAATCCAATGCCTAACTTTATTATACATAAAAAGGAAAAGATGTAATAGTGAGTGAGCACATGGGCTTACTTCATACCTATTGATAAAAATAATAAAACCGATATTCCCTGCTTTAGGAAGTATCGGCTAGTGTTTTCCATAAAACTCATTCTGTTTATAAGGTTTTCATATACCATGTATCGCATGCAAAATGTTCCGATTCATTCAGTGGTTTTTCTAATGCAGTGAACCCGTTTTTTGCATAGAACTTGTTGGCTGCGACCATATTGCTGAGGGTTTCAAGATAACATTGTTCATAATGCTTTTTCGCAAATTCAAGGACAACGTGAAGTAATTCGCTTGAAATACCTGTGCCTCGTGTCTCTTTTAATGCATACATCTTTTGCAATTCACAAATGTTCGGAAAGCCCTCAATCGGTCCAATCCCACAACCCGCTACTATTTTAGCGTTTTCCTCAACCACCCAGTATTTAGAGCCCTCATTTTGGTACAGATTATAGAAATCACCTAAATGCGGATCAGTCCAAGCTGTCCCTGGTTTATTAGCGCCAAATTCGATCAAACAGGTTCTAATAAGCGATTCGACCTGTTTATTATCTCTCTCTTCTATCTCTCTTATGAACATATAGTAAGCCTTCGCATTCCCCTTGAACCTCATAAGTCGTTCTTTTCTTATTTCTCATTACTATCTAAATACTGACCTGTAATTGACTTTTCCTCATGGACAATCTGCGAAGGTAATCCCTCGAAAACCACCTGTCCACCCTTGCTGCCTCCGTCGGGTCCCATATCAATAATCCAATCCGCTTGGCTAATCACATCGAGATTATGCTCGATGACAATCACAGTATTGCCGGCATCCACGAGGCGGTTCATGATCTCCAGAAGATGGCCGATATCCGACATATGAAGACCGGTCGTGGGCTCGTCCATTACGTAGATACTGCCCTTCTTGTGCAGTTCGCTTGCCAGCTTGATTCGTTGGCATTCCCCACCGGAGAGCGTGCTAAGCGGTTGTCCAAGCGTAATGTAATTCAGTCCGACATCACTCATGGCTTGAAGTTTGCGCCTAACTTCTTTGAGTTGGAAAAACTCCAACGCTTGCTCCACGGTCATCTCCAGTACTTCAGCAATTGACTTGCCGTTCAGCTTATACTCGAGTACCTCATCTTTGAACCGTCTGCCTTCACATACATCACATGGCAGCTTCACGCTGTCCAGGAAGGAAAGGTCTGTATAAATGACCCCAAGCCCCTGACAATGCTCGCATGCTCCCTTGGAATTGAAGCTGAACAAGCCTTGATTCACCTTATTCTCTTTGGAAAACGCTTTACGAACATCGTCCATAATGCCCGTGTATGTCGCAGGATTGGAACGTGTTGATACACCTACCGCAGATTGGTCGATCACGATTGCATCGGAATGCTGGCTGAGAAATACTTCGTTGATTAGCGTACTTTTGCCGGAACCGGCGACACCTGTAACGACAGTAAGCACACCCGTTGGTATGTCTACACTTACATTCTGCAGGTTATGCAAGGTTGCATCCTTAATGGGCAGCTTGCCAGATGGCTGCCTGCAATCGTGCTTCAATTGCAGAGGCCGTTTCATGTGGGAGCCAGTCAGGGTACCTGATTCCAGCAGACCGTGGAAACTTCCTTCATATACTATTGTTCCGCCACGGCTGCCAGCGTGAGGTCCAACGTCTACGATATGGTCCGCAACCTTGATCACATCCGGATCGTGCTCCACGACAATCACGGTGTTGCCCTTATCGCGCAGCTTCTGAAGTATTTCATTTAACCGGTGGACGTCACGAGGGTGCAGGCCAACGCTAGGTTCATCAAAGATGTAAGTGACATCCACAAGGCTGCCACTAAGGTGTTTCACCATCTTGACCCGCTGCGACTCGCCGCCGGATAATGTATCTGTCTCACGGTCCAATGTCAGGTAGTCCAGTCCGATATCCACCAGATGCTGCAGCCGTTCCGTCAATGACTTGATAACTGGCGCTGCAACTGCGTCATCAATCTCCCGAATGACTCGAATAAGCTGACCCACCTCCATGGCAGACATCTCCGCAATATTGAGTCCATTGATTCTGCAGCTGAGCGCTGCCTGACTAAGTCTTGCACCCTGACAACTGGAACAAGGACCTTCTGAGATAAATGGCATAACTGCTTTTTGTGTGCGTTCAGATTTCGTCTTAACATCCTGCTTGATGTATTTGTTGGTAAACTTCTCAATGACACCTTCTACTGTAATATTAGTTGCCTTACCCGCGAAATCCATTTTCACTTTTCTAGCCTTGCCATACAAAAGCAGTTCCAACTCCTCATCGGAGTATTCGTTAAGCTTCTTGTCCGGATCGAAGTCCCCGGACTGCAGGACCATGTTCCAATCCCAGCCATTCACGCCATAGTCCGGAAGCAGAATAGCCCCTTCGTTTAGAGATTGAGACATGTCTACGGCCTTGCTCATATCAACACCGAGCTTTCGTCCGATTCCGTTACACTCGGGGCACATGCCTTGTGGATCATTAAAAGAGAACATGTTAACCGGTCCAACATAAGGCTTACCCACTCTCGAAAAGAGCAGCCGCAGAATGGGTGAAATATCAGTAATCGTACCCATTGTGGAATGAGAACCACCGCCTAATCGCTTCTGGTCCACAATGACTGCCATGCTTAGATTTTCGATCGCATCCGTATCCGGTTGTGGTACGCGGGGCAGGAACGTACGCACGAACATGCTGAAGTTCTCATTCAGCAAACGCGTGGATTCTGCAGCGATTGTATCAAAAACGATTGATGATTTGCCGGATCCGGATACCCCGGTGAAGATTGTAATTTTCCGCTTGGGGATGCGCAAGGATACGTTCTTGAGATTGTTTTCCCTCGCACCAGAGAGTACAATGTACTCCTGATTAGTTTCGCTCATGCATGGAAACCCTCCGATTTTTTAATTTGTCATTCGTGATACCTCGATTTACATTAGTGAATCCAGTTCAGTTGGACTCATTTTCCTCTTCTAGCAGTTGGTCCAAGCGCATCATATTGTTACTCCAGAATTTACTGTAAAAAGCGACCCAATCTTGAATTTCTTGGAGTGGAGCGGCATTTAACCTGAATCTCGTTTCTCTTCCAACCTTTCGGTCATGTACCAAATCCGCCTCTTTAAGGACGGTTAGATGCTTGGATACCGCCGTCCGACCCATTTCAAACTGTGCTGTTAATTCATATAGCGGTACTTCTTCTGGCTCTGCTTCTGCTAATAACTCAATCAGTCGTCGTCTGGTTGGATCTGCAATCGCGTCAAATACATCACGCGATTGGATGTTCTCACTCACAACACTCTCTCCTAAATATCATTTCCATGAATACGAAATTGCAGTGAACACATGCATTTTCACGTTGCGTTGTCGCCGGGTGATTCCTTTTCCAAAAATTAGACACCTTTTAGTGACGTATTGATTGTAAGATACCGTTTGGAGTCATGTCAACGAATCATTGACCTTTTAACGCGAAAAACTGAAGTTACGGAAGACGGCATATTTTATCCTTTATTGGATCACCTTATCTGAGAAGGAGAGGTGTATCTACATTGACCGATTTAAGTTGCACTGCACAAGACGCTTCCTCATCGTCTGAAGGAAAGGGGAAGGGAGAGTTAAAATGGTGGCAGCTTTCCCTGCTTGGCATCGGATGTACGATTGGAACCGGGTACTTTCTAGGTTCGGGAATCGGTATTAAACAGACTGGACCTTCCATGGTGCTGTCCTTTTTGATAGCGGCATTGGGTACCTATATTGTGTTTCATTTTCTGGCGAAAATGACTACGGCAGATCCTCAAGAAGGCTCGTTCTGTTATTATGCTGGCAAAGCATTTGGACGCTGGGCACGTTTCGGATGCTGCTGGAATTACTGGAGCACCAAAATTTTGATCATGGGAAGCCAATTGACTGCCTTGTCCATTCTCTCCCGATTCTGGTTTCCGAATGTTCCCCTTTGGGTTTTTGCAGCAGGATATGCGGTACTGTCCATTTTTGTTGTATTGCTCGGCACACAGTGGTTTGACAAAATCGAGAATGTTCTAGCCGTAGTCAAAACGGCTGCTATCGTTATGTTTATTCTGCTAGCCGCAGCTGCACTCTTTGGCTGGATTCATGGGGGCAGCAATGAAAGACCGGGCTTTCCTGGTTCAGCTTCTGAAGTGTTCCCTGGAAAATTCCCGGCCTTCTGGTCCTCGCTCCTCTATGCGTTTTATGCCTATGGCGGCGTGGAGACCATCGGTCTCATGTCCATTCAGTTACAAGATAAAAAGGATGCCCCCAAAGCGGGAAAGGTCATGCTGACTGGACTGTCAATCCTGTACATGTTATCGATCGGACTGGCCGTATTCATGGTGCAATATACGAAGATGAATGAAAAGGAAAGTCCATTTGTAACCGCCTTGTCTTCGTATCATTTGGCCTTTTTCCCACATGTATTCAATGGGGCCATCATCTTGGCCGGTTTTTCAGCCATGAGCGCCTCATTGTTTGCAGTCGTTAACTTATTGGTTACCATGTCCAAGGACGGGGACGCGCCCAAGTTATTCAAGATCAAGTTGAAATTTAAACAGCTCCCCCTGCCATCCCTTGCTCTAGCCGCGGTTGGATTATGTGCATCCATCGTAACAGCCCTTCTACTGCCAGGAAAAATCTACGAGTACATCACCACCGCAGCTGGTATTCTGCAGATGTATAACTGGTCCTTTATCATTATTGCAGCGTTCAAGATCCTCCGGATCCGCTTGCGAGATGTAATCTTTGGCATATCGGGTTTGATTCTGTTATTGGGTGCCGTTAGTGGTACACTAGTGAAGCCAGACATCCGGGTGGGCTTTTTCGTAAGTCTAATCATGATTGTTGTTATTGGTCTGGTCACCTGGATCATGACGAGATGGTGGAAAAAACATAAGGTCTCCACTTAATCAAACAAAAAAAAGGATATCCTCATTGGATATCCTCTTCTCGATTTTGTTCTATAGCAAAGGGATATTTCCCTCTTGGCACTCCTGCCAGGTTCTCTGATTCCACACCGAAGCCTGCACCTCGCCAATATGGGCTTTTCTTAACAAGAACATATAAAGCCGGGATTGACCAATGCCGCCTCCCATAGTAAATGGCAATTCCCCATTCAAAACAGACTGATGAAAATCAAGTGCAGCCCGTTCTTTCGTTTGGCTCAGAGCAAGCTGCTTTTCGAGAGAAACGGCATCCACGCGGATCCCCATGGATGATACTTCCAGTGCCTGCTCCAGTACAGGATACCACAACAATATATCTCCGTTTAGTGTCCAATCATCGTAGTCAGGGGACCGACCATCATGAATTCTTCCGGAATCCAGTAATCCACCTACCTGCATAATGAAGACAGCACCGTATTGGCGCGCTATCTCGTTTTCTCGTTGTTTTGGCGTGAGTTCAGGGTATTGATTTTCTAATTCTTGTGTTGTAATGAAGAATATCTGAGCTGGAAGAATGGGTTTAAGGCATGAATATTGTTTGCACAGTTCCTGTTCCGTAGCCTGAATGGAACGATAGATCTTATGAACTTCTTCCTTTAAAGTGGTCAGGTTACGCTGTTCTACAGCGATCACTTTTTCCCAATCCCATTGATCCACATAGATGGAATGCAGATTATCCATCCACTCATCACGTCTAATCGCATTCATAACAGTATACAATCCTTCTCCCACCTGGAACCCATATGTCTTCAGAGCAATACGTTTCCACTTGGCTAGCGATTGGACGACTTCAATCTGCCCCTCTTCCATATCCAGTGCGTCGAAAGAAACCATACGCTCTACACCATTCAAGTTATCATTGATTCCTGTACCTTCCTGCAAAAGAACCGGTGAAGGTATCTGCATGAGGTTTAAGTTCAGCTCCAACTGCTCCTGAAATGTTTTTCTTGAAAAATGTATCGCCTCGGCAGTTTCTCTGAGATTCAGCAGCGGTTTATACTCGCTTGGTACAACAATCGTTCGCAGCATTTAGGTACATCGTCCCTTCAGTTTAATTTTCATGCAGCGTTCTGCATAACTGATGAGAGCAGTCTATGTGCCTAATGTGCATGTGTCGCGTTGTCCCAGTACAGAAGCGTTGCATTTGGGTGTATGCCCAACCTCTACGAAAATAAGGCTCGCAGCCCCTGCAGAGCAAAATATACCCCGAATCCAACGAGGGACAACCCGGATACAACGGAAATTATGGCGAGGCTCTTTTGATTGAGATAACGCCTCATACCTGTGGTCAAACCCGCCACCAACACATCCCAGAGCGTAAGTCCGATAAAGATCATGCTGCTGTAGATCAGCAAATGACTCGTCCCAAAAGATACTGCCGTTTTGGCCAAAATGGAGCCGTAAATCCCCAGCCAGAAAATGATGGACATCGGACTCGTAATGGACATGAAAAAGCCAAGCATGAAACAGTGGATAAGGGAATCTTTACGGTTTTTGGACGAATGAAGTTTCAGTTTATTAATCTGCAAGATGCTTTCAATCCCGGTATAGGTCAGTGTGAACCCGCCAACAAGCCAGAGGAGAATTTGAACCATGGGGATATTGAGGAATTGAACCAAACCCAAATAAATCAAGAGCATAAATGCGGCATCCGCAATCATTGAACCCGCACCGACCATCCAGGCATGCCAAAATCCATTCTTGATGCCCTTGTCCAATCGTGCTGAATTCACGGGCCCAATGGGAGCAGCAAGCGTCAAACCAAGGAAAATATAACTGATCAGAAGTTGAACACTCAACTCTTCTTCACTCCTACTCGCTTGTCCGGTTTATTTCCACATCTTATGATCCTGACCCTTCTAAAATGACACAATGTTAAATATCTTCCTTCAACATATATGAACACAAGATACAAACAAAAGGCCATTTCACAAGACAGATGAACATGTCCGGAAATAGCCTTTGATTATTTTAGCAGTCTATGAAATTGCATTTTTGAGATCTTAAATGTCACGAAGTCGCAATCTCTACGCTATAGGTGTCCCTGCAGGTAGTTCAATATCCGGTTGTAACAGAACGACATCTCCCTTTTCGGGCACCCCTCCTAAAACGAGTACCTCAGACTTAAATCCGGCAATCCGCCGTGGAGGAAAGTTAACTACCCCGATAACCTGTTTCCCTATGATATCCTCAGCTGCATATCTTTTGGTAATTTGCGCACTCGATTTTTTGATTCCAATCTCTTGTCCAAAATCAATCTCAAGCTTGATTGCAGGCACTTTGGCTTCCGCAAAGAACTCAGCGTGAATAATGGTTCCTATTCGGATGTCCAGTTTTAAAAAATCATCAATCGTTGCCATGTATACAAACTCCTCCCAATAATAGATGAAATTATTGCATATAAAAAGAAGTACGCCTAAACCGTAAATTTACATTATATCATTGTTTTATTGGTGTAACTAAATCTTTAATAGATATAGAACTATCGTCATTAGAGATAAGTAATTTATTTTTCGAGGCCAGTTTATATTCCGATGTTTTATTTCATATCATCCTGTACAATTACACTATTCATAAAAAATTCCTTTACTTAGAAACGGCAGTAAAATAAAGTGGAAATCAACTTCAAAAGAATGAGGCGAATGATATGATTGAAATTACTCCTGAACTGGTACGTCAATTAATCCATAGCCAATTTCCCAAGTGGAAAGAGTTAACAATTGCACCCGTAGAAAAAAGCGGACATGATAACCGCACCTATCGACTGGGAAACGATATGACTATTCGCTTGCCGAGTCATGAACGTTACGCCTCTGCTGTGAAGAAAGAGATGGCATGGCTTCCTGTTTTCAAGCCTTTACTATCCTTGCCAATCCCGGCCCCTGTTGCAGAAGGTGAACCTACGGAGGAATATCCCCTTCCCTGGTCCATCAACCGCTGGATTGAAGGTGAAACTGTCTCACATGACAATATCGTTGATCTGAACACATTTGCTGAGGATCTTGCAAATTTCCTGAAAGAATTAGAAGCAATCGATGCAAGCGAAGGGATACCAGCAGGCATTCAAAACTTTCATCGCGGAGGAAACTTGGCCGTTTACGATTCGGATACCCGATCCGTCATTGACGGTTTATCCGGCCAATACGATCAAAAGCTGTTATTGGAAATATGGGATCTTGCCCTTGCCACAAGGTATGAATCGACACCGTTATGGCTGCATGGTGACGTTGCAGTAGGCAATCTGCTCGTGCAAGATGGGCGATTATGCGGCGTGATTGATTTTGGAACGATGGGCGTCGGCGATCCTTCAAGTGATTTGGTAATGGCTTGGAATTTTTTTGATGATACAAGTAGAGACATTTTCCTCGGGCGGATGAACGCTGACCCAGATATGATAAACCGTGCACGTGGTTGGGCTTTATGGAAAGCGCTTATCACCTATGCTTGGAATGAACCGGATACGGAGTCATCGAACTGGGGAAAACGTGTTATCGATGTTATTATTCGGGACTATAACTCACTTTAAAATTCAGAAAAGCACCTGAAGATGCATATAAAAACCGGATTCCTATTAGCGGAATCCGGCTTACTATTAATTCGTATATATTATGACCAACTATGCCAGTCTCATTTTGAAATCCTGATATCCGAATTCCCGAACGACTTCGCAATCGCCGTCTTTTCTTTTTACCGCAATAGCTGGCAGCGGCATGCCGTTGAACGTATTCGTTTTGACCATGGAATAGATCGCCATGTCTTCAAAGACCAGACGGTCGCCCTCTTTCAAAGGCTGATCGAATGAATAATCTCCAATGACATCACCGGACAGACACGTTTGCCCGCCAAGACGGTACAGATGCGGTTTCTCTCCTACTTCTCCTGAGCCTACCAGCGGCGGACGATACGGCATTTCCAGCACGTCTGGCATGTGGCAAGTGGCTGAGGTATCCAAAATGGCAATGTCCATGCCGTTTTTGTGGAAATCCAGCACGGAGGTCACCAGATAACCTGCATTCAGCGCAACTGCTTCTCCCGGTTCCAGATATACTTCAAGGCCATATTTGTCCTGCATGCGTTTAATGCATGCTTCCAGTCTTGGAATATCATAATCTTCCCGCGTAATGTGGTGACCACCGCCAAAATTGATCCATTCCATTTGCGGCAGCCATTGTCCGAACTTCTCTTCTACCGCGTTTAGTGTTGTTTCCAGATCGTCGGAATTTTGCTGGCACAACGTATGGAAATGCAGTCCGGAGACGCCCTCCAGCAGCTCTGCTTGGAAATCCTCTTGCTTCGCTCCAAAGCGGGAACCCGGAGAGCACGGATCATAAATCTCGTGCCCCTCCTGGGTAGAGCATTCAGGGTTGATGCGCAAGCCGACCTTACGGCCAGCCTGAAGCGCCTTATCCTTGAATTTTGCCAGTTGGGAGAATGAATTAAAAATAATATGGTCGCAGATGGAGAGAATCTCGTCGATCTCTTCTGCGCGGTATGCCGGAGCAAAGACATGATTCTCTTTACCCATTTCCTCGTGGCCCAGGCGTGCTTCATACAAGCCACTCGCCGTTGCACCGCTCAGATATTCTCCGATCAATGGATACATCGCAGTCATGGAGAATGCTTTTTGAGCGAGCACGATTTTGGCACCTGTACGCTGCATAACACCGTTCAGGATTTTCAGGTTTTTCTCGATAAGCCCCTCGTCAACAACAAAACATGGCGTCGGTAATTGCTCAAACCGCATTTTAACGAACAAGCTCCGATTCTTTAACTTCTTCTGGCAGCTCATCAACGAGTACCGGGTTGAAGTCTTCTACCCATGGAAGACCCCATTTGTTCAACTCTTCCATGAATGGATCCGGGTTGAACTCTTCAACATTGTATACGCCCGGTTTGTTCCATTTTCCAGTCATCACCATTGCTGCACCGATCATTGCTGGCACACCTGTCGTATACGAAATGGCTTGGGAGCCAACCTCTTTGAAGCACTCTTGGTGATCACAGATGTTGTAAACGTAGTATGTTTTGTCTTTGCCGTCTTTTTTCCCTTTGAAAATACAACCGATGTTCGTTTTACCGACAGTACGTGGTCCAAGGGACGCCGGATCAGGCAATACAGCCTTCAGGAATTGCAGCGGAATGATTTGTTTACCTTCGAACTCGATCGGTTCGATCGAAGTCATGCCCACATTTTCAAGAGCTTTCAAGTGAGTAAGGTAGCTTTGGCCAAATGTCATGAAGAAACGGATGCGTTTCAGACCAGGAATGTTTTTCGCCAGAGATTCCAACTCTTCGTGGTACAGCAGGTACATGTCTTTTTCGCCAACTTCCTTGAAGTTGTAGACACGTTTGATTTCCATCGGTTTTGTTTCGATCCATTCGCCATTTTCCCAGTATCTTCCGTTAGCCGAAACTTCGCGGATGTTGATTTCCGGGTTGAAGTTGGTTGCGAACGGATAGCCATGGTCGCCGCCATTGCAGTCCAGGATATCGATGTATTCGATTTCGTCGAAATAGTGCTTCAGGGCGTATGCAGAGAATACGCCAGTTACGCCTGGGTCAAAACCGCTGCCGAGCAGTGCAGTAATTCCTGCTTTTTCAAAACGCTCTTTGTAATCCCATTGCCAGCTGTATTCGAATTTTGCTGTATCTTCCGGCTCATAGTTTGCTGTATCCATGTAATGCGTTTTGGTTGCAAGGCACGCATCCATGATTGTCAGATCTTGATATGGCAGAGCCAGATTCATTACGATATCCGGTTTCACTTCGTTGATCAGGGCAATCAGTTCATCTACATTGTCCGCATCCACTTGTGCTGTCGTAATTTTCGTTTTGCCACCGTCCAGCTTGGCTTTGAGTTCATCACATTTGGATTTTGTACGACTCGCGATACAAATTTCCTCAAAAACTTCGCTATTTTGAACGCATTTGTGTACTGCCACAGAAGCCACGCCGCCGGCGCCGATGATTAGTGCTTTTCCCATTTTCCATTCTCCTATCCCAATATGTAGATTTTTTTTGTTTTTTTGATTAAAACGTCCGTTTCAAGGTCTTCTCATTTTCCAACTTCCGTCTGTTCCTGATACAACAAAAAAAGCAAGGTGAAAAATGCCGCAATCGCGCATCATCACACTTGCTTGTCGATATACATCGTGAAAAAACGTAAAGTCTCCATGACCAAAAAAGTTCCCAAGAACTCTTCTAGCGGAAAGCTCCCTCATGTATATCAATATTAGATCAGAGTCTATATAGCAAATAATTCGCCTTTACCACTCTTATTGACCGTTTCACAAGTTGATGTGCAATTGCACTGGTTGTAAAGTAACCAACTTATAAAATTTGAGCTTTTAACTCAATCAATAAGGCAACATGAAGTTGCCAATCGGCGTTTGACCCGGCTGTCCGTATGGCCTTGACTCCCTAGAGGAAGTGGTCAAAATTATCTGCTGGAAAGTTCTCAATCCAATTGATACATTGGCTTTCCAAAATCACAGGTTAAACAATATCAAACACTCCAAGAAAAATCAAGGCATAATTCTAAAAATATTTTTTCCTCATTTTGGACTGACCTCATCCTGGGTTGGCAGCTCCCTTTTTCGCTCAACTTTCCAGATCTCTTTTAGTATTTCGAATTGATTACTCAGCTGGTTAAATGCATGTTTGTCGTTTGTACAATGTAGCACTAACGTATGACTGGAAATCATCATCACTGAAGAAAGCTCGTTCATAATTGATATAAAGACATTTCTCAAAGAAATGCACGTTTTCCCTGCTGTTTCAAACACGATAAGTTATCAATGAATTTATATTTATCAATAGGCATTTGTATAGTTACTAAAGATAGCGTAAGTTTACACCATTAACCATTTATATTCTTCGACTATTATTTGTACTTATTTACTTGTAGATTGACTATCTCATTCTTCTATTTCGATCTTTCCCGCTACGATTTGAGGTGGATCAGATTGTCCGACAACATAAAACCCTTCTTCATTTACTTTTGGTGAAACTTTAACTTTGTCCCCCACTTCGAGCTGCTCATAGAGCTCGGAATCTTCCACAATATAGGAGATGACCTTAATCTTCTTTTCTCTGAGAGCAGCAAGATTACTGCCAGCTTCTTCGGGAGGTATATTTTCCGCTACCAGGATTCGTTCTGCTTCCTTCAGTATGATATAATCCCCTGTTTCGTTTGCTGAGAAGAAATAGCATCCACTAAGTGAACATAGGAGAGTTAATACAATCGCACCTATGACCGGTTTTCTCAATCGTACTCCTCCTCACAATACAGCTACCTTCTATATAAGACGTTGAAAGTGGAACGTTTGTTGCTTTTTCACCAAACAGCTGCTAACAAATAAAGCCGCAAATATGCGGCTTCGATGCATTCGCTTGAAAATGCTCAAGTACAACTTTACCTACTGTCCGGACATCTCCAAAAGATGGTGAGCTATGCGCAGATTGTCGGCGGTGATCGGCTTCAATTTCTGTGCCATGGTCGTCCGTATGATACCTTGATCCACGAGCCGTGCAATTTCATTCAACAGGTTTCTATTTTTCTAAAATCTGCATGGTCATCGTGGTAATGCGACTTAGCTTTTCCTTTGACACCGATGTCCGTGCCATCACTCTTAATCCTGTTAGAGCATTGTGCAAATACTCAGCTAATTCCTGTGCCTCATATCGATCTGTGAACTCCCCATTTTGTTGTCCCCACGTAACAATCTCCACAAGCAGATGCTCAACTCTTTCGAAGCCTCCAACTGCCTTGGCATCGACGTCTTCATCCCGACAAGCCATTTCCACAGCAGAATTGACGAACATGCACCCAGGTGGAGCATCCTCTTCACCGTTACTCATATAATCAAAAATGAACTGAAGTGCTTCCTTCGCTGTCTTCGATTGCTTGACGCCCGCCCCCAATTTGGCATCGGTTCGGTTCTCGAAGCGCTCCATTGTTTTAAAGAATAAGGTTCGTTTATCTGTAAAAGTATCGTAGATACTTCTGCGATGGATGCCCATGTGCTCGACAAGATCACTCATCGATGTCTTCTCATATCCCTGTTCCCAGAAAAGCTTCATGGCTTTTTCCAGCACTTCGTTTTCTTCAAATTCCTTGCTTCTGGCCATTTAAAGTCCCTCCAATCATCAACCATCACAAGTATATCATTTTGAGAATGATCGATGAAGAATATTGATGGAGTTTTAATTCTGGCTTGGTATCAGGTTAAGAAGATCGTTTAGAATACAACTCCTATTCACGAACCCTGATTTTTTAAAAACAGTCGTTCTATAAACACTAGATTGGTTTGTTTTTCCTGTGAATTCACCCTAACATTATGAGAACGATCAGTAAGTGTTTTTTACCGATTGTTCTCATAATCATTCGGATTGTTTGTGTCCATAGGTATGAGTTTAATATTGTGTGAGCAGAACGGTTTTATTCGTGTTCTTAACCGAAGTAACTCTACTGTAATAGTAAATTGCTAGGAGGAATCAAGATGGGACAATATGTACAGGTAGAAGACAAAGTTAAAATCTATGTTGAAGATATCGGTGAAGGCGTTCCGGTCATCTTCCTTCACGGCTGGCCAGCCAACCATCTCATGTTCGAATATCAATATACATTGCTGGCTTCTCATGGTTACCGGTGTATTGGGATCGATATCCGTGGATTTGGCAAATCCGATGCGCCATGGGAAAGTTATTCTTATGACCGGATGGCAGATGATCTTCGTACTATTATTGATGAACTTCGCCTGGAGCATGCAGCTCTAGTTGGTTTCTCCATGGGTGGCGCTATAGCTTCACGCTATATGGCACGTCATCAGGGCTACGGTATTAAAAGATTATTGCTGGCCGGTGCTGCCACACCTGTATTTACCCGCCGCCCAGGTATAGAGTATGGTATGGATCCGGATGAGGTAACCTCGCAGCTCATCAACGCTACTTACGAGAACAGACCTGCAATGCTCAATAAATTCGGTCTGAAATTCACGAAAACAAAATCTAATCCGGGTATGCTGGTGTGGCTGGAATCTCTTTGTTATCAGGCATCTCACCATGGTACCATCAAAGCCGCAGCCTCATTAAGAGACGAAGATCTTCGAAATGATCTGGCTTCCATTAACATACCGACAGTTGTGTTCCATGGACAAAAAGATAAAATTGTTGAGCCTGAGCTAGGAGAATTAACGGCACAAAGCATCGCAAATGCTCGCTTGGTGAAGTTCGAGGATAGCGGTCATGCCATGCTCTTCGACGAGCCGGAAAAGTTCAACCAGGAATTGTTAACCTTCCTTGATGGAATGAGTTCAGAGTATGTGCAGCTCAAAACGATTGAATCGCCCCGCAGTCTGTAGTAGCGGGCTTTAATATGATGAAGTAGCCAATTAAGATGGCCTCCTGTTTGTATCTGACAAACAAGGGGTCTTCTTTTTTAGTTATAGTTAAGGCTAACTATTATTTTGAAACCATTCACAAAAGATAGACAATGCAAAAAAAGAGCTTGAATTTTATTTCTTAGTCATGTAGTTCTTTTTGTAACAATGAGGGTGTGTAAACGTAACGGATTATGGTGGTAGATACTAAGTACGAGATATGTTTTTCTGTTGTGAATTTTTCATATGATGAAATGTCATAAAATTAGTCTTGGTATCAGAATCAAAGGCTGGATTTCGCCACGTTCTTTTTACTTTTTCAAAAACACTCCTGTTGCTGGCGGAAATTATCTAGCAGTTTTTGGCAGCGAGCGAGTCAGAATGAACGTTTCCGATCTAAACAAGTGAATGGCGATTTCAAACCTTTGTCCGTATGTTTTGTTTGTAATAGTGAAAGATAGAATTCGATGTGTTTAGTTGATTAGAATTTTTTAATATCGGAGGGTTTCCTTAATGAAGAAACTGTCTCGTGGCTTATTAACTGTAGTTATTAGTGGAATCTTACTGCTATCTGCATGTGAAAAATCAAGTGAAGCTTACGTTCCTACCAGTAATGAAGAATCGATCAGTGACGCCAGTCAAACACCTTCAACCAGCAATACACCAGCTTCAAGTACTTCCCCCACAGAATCAGAAATGTTAATTAATCCAGAAGATTTGGAACTCAAAGAGATTTCAGCGGCGAACTTTGAAAAAGGTATATTCATTGATTTTGACCGATATAAAAAAAGCTTTTTTAACGATGATATTATCTCAAAATTCAAAAGCAACATTGAAGCCGTTGTGGAGAATGACAAAGAAAAATTCGGAAAATATCTCTATGAAGGTTCTCGGAAAGAATCAATCTTTTTCAGTGAAGAAGACGTGCAGTATATGTTCTATGATCTGGATCTCCTGGAGAAAATAAAAATTGATGGACGTGAACAAATTCGAGTGGGCATTCAATATGCCAAAAAATATGCTGATGAGCGTATTGAGAACACAGCTATTACTTACTTCTTTACAAAAAACAAAGAAGGCAAATGGCGTATTGAAAATATCGATTAGAGTTTGATGTAAGAGCACTATAAATGTAAACAAAAAAGGGAGCAGTTGCTTTTGCAGCATGCTCCACTTTCCGAATTAGTTTTAATGTAGATAAGGAATGAGATACTTCAACGTCTTCTTTTTTAACCAGTCTACTCATCAAAACGCAAGGTGAACACAAGCGCCCATTCCGTTTTGCTTAGTGAATCCTCTGAAAGATCTGGGGCATTTATTTGGTTTGCACTTGTAGCGTGCATACCAAGCACATGAACAGGCTGTTCGCCTGTGAACGTCTGTGTTCCCGTATTCTGAACCAAAGCGCTTGCTTTCAACTCTGAATTCCAGGGAAGAGTATAAGTAGCTAAGCCTGACCCCGTTTTGATTTTGATTATACTCAATTTTTTTTGTTCCTCTATAGAGACTGAATCAATCGATATGATTAAATCAATTTCATTACTTTTCTCTTGCCCCTCCAAACTGAAAAACACATCTCCAATCGATCCTGCAGAATCAACTTTCTTCCCATTCTCCCAAATGTCCATATCCAGCCTGGCATAAGGTTTACTTCCCTCATACGCTAATATAAATGCACCCGACATCATGCCAAGAAAAGGTTTAAACCTCGCTGCTTCCCCTTGGGACAGATCAATAGGAGTTAGTGTTATACGGTTAGGTTTCGAATGATCTGGTGTGATTGTCTCAGTCTTTTCTTTAGTGCAGCCCGTCAATACGAGCAAGAAAATACAAACAAAAGAAATTATCCGCAATTCACCACTTCCTTCATTTTTATTATTTTTGCAAAAGCTGAATCGCTATATTTACTTGCACAAACCTTTAACCAAATAATAAAATTATAGCATACATTTTTTACAATTTAACCAATTAATATCAAGGAAGGAGTTGGTTATAATCCAAGAAATAATAACGTCGGTAATAAGTTTACTTTTATTCGTACTATTAATGTGGAAGCATAGAAATGTATTGAAAAAGCTATCACCTAAACAGTTAATCGGGGTTACTATTACTTATGTATTTGCAATTTTAATTGCGTTTATTTGTATTTACATAGGCGGAAATTGGCTAGCAGACTTCATTCCATTCCAATTTATAAGCGTTGGCATATTCATTCTGATCATATTAGTGACATTATCCCTAATACATTTCTGTTTAAGTAGGATTTTATCTAAAATAACAAATGGGATATTTGGTTCTTAATAGTACTCTAATTAAAGTTTTGAATCTTGATTATCGGGTCCAATCTGAAATAAAAAAGCAGCCGATCATAAACGAACCAGCTGCTTACATTTAAGCGGTGATTTCTTCGACATTGTTATAAGCACTTAGAGGATTACAAGCGCTGACAAAAGCTGAAAATAGTCTATGGCTATGATCATCTACTTTATAACTGTACTCTGGATGCCATTGCACAGCCAACACAAATTTTTGGTTGGGCATAACCACAGATTCGACCAGACCATCTTCAGCAACTGCCGCTGCAGTTAACTTGTCAGATAACGTCTTGATCCCTTGGTGATGATAACTGTTCACTTGGATCATATCTGTTTGTACAATATCATGCAGCAAATTATCTTGTTCAATATGTACCTGATGCACAATATTGGTATATGGCGGGCTTTGTTTATGGTTAACTGGATCGCTCACATGAACCTGTGCAGGGATGTCCTGATACAATGACCCACCCAACATCACGTTAAATAATTGTAGTCCGCGACATATGCCCAAGGCAGGTTTATCGAGCTCTATTACTTTTTGAAAAAGAAGTGACTCCATCCTATCGCGTTCAATACATAACTCCCCACAGGTCTCCTCTACCCTTTCATGATAAAGCTCCGGATGGAGATCATGTCCGCCTGTAAACAGAAATCCATCAAATGCATTAGCCAGTGCTGCAATAATCTCGAGGTTTTGGGTCAACGGGAGCATGACCGGAATTCCACCCGTCTCTTCAATGGCGTTCATATAATCTGGAAGCATCCAATAGCTTTCTTTGTTTGAATCATATAATGGCAGGACACCGATCATGGGCTTTTTCATTGGTTTACCTCCTCATTGGTTGAATGCATGAAGATCACATTTGTGGATTGAGAAATCTTTTCATTTATTTTATCAGAACTCCTCATATACAAGCTCACTAAATTGTTGCACTTTCTTACTATTAAAGTTCTACTCTCCGAGCACAATTAAATCTAGATTTGTTTAAAAATAAAAAGACCCAATGTATGCTGAAGTACCATACACTAGGTCTAATCCAAATCTTCAAATCTAAGCCGCGTTTGAAGTGGCTGCTTCTTCCGAATTCAATTGAATGGAACGCTGGCATATTCTCGTAATGGCAAAAGCCAGCAAAGCTAGCACCACAGCAACCGGAGGTACCCAGTTCACACCACCCAAATTGACGGCAATCCCCCCGACTCCTGAGCCGAGTGCAATCCCCACGTTAGCCGCCACAGGCAGCAGTGTAGACGCGAACGCTTTTGAATTCGGTGCGATCGCTGCAGATACGTCGAACAAATAGAGTTGGGATGCAGCGCTCATGGAAGATGACAGGCATCCAATCAGGAACAGGAACGCCAAGCCGAGCCACAGATTGGACAAGGCAAAGCTCAGTCCCAAGAAGATAACGGCTTGAATCACAAAAAGCCACTTGAGCTTGGGCAAGAAATCGCCCTTGGCTATTTTGGCACCGATCCAGTTGCTCAGGATGCTGCAGGCTCCATAGATGAGGAGTACGCCGCTGACCCAACGTGCAGGCACACCCATGGACTCACTCAGAATCGGGGTGATATACGTGAACGTTACGAAGATACAGCTGTTTCCCAATACCGGGATCAGACAGGCTAGCAAGATCCGCGGCTTCAAAAAGAGAGCCATCTGATCGCTGAACGAACCAGTAACGGTTGTCGTGCGGCGCGGAAGTATCCGGAACATGAACACAAACGGCACGACACCGATACATGCGGTAACGACAAATGTCATGGACCAGCTCAGATGCTGTCCGATGAACGTACCAAGCGGAACACCTAGCACATTCGCGATGGAGAAGCCGCCCAAAATCCACGCGATAGCTTCTCCTCTCCGCTCCCGGTTCACTGCGTCGCTTGCGATCGAGATCGAAAGCGATATCGTAAGTCCACAAGCAACGGCTGATATGATGCGAATCGCCATCAAGGAAGTGAACGTTGTTGAAAACACAGTCAACACATTCAGAGCAAGCACAATGGCAAATCCAATTAAAATCGAGCTTCTTCTGGATATTTTCGCCAAGGAAGCCACAGCGAATGGTGTACCGACTGCATAGGCAATGGCAAAACCGGAAACAAGAGCACCCGCAGCAGCGAGGGACACTTTCATGTAACTTTCAATTTCCTTCAATACACCCACGATCACATACTCGGTTGTTCCCAGTACAAAGCTGACCAGCGTAAGTGTTAAAATAAGTAAATTCTCTCTTGTTCTAGTCATAAATCAGTTCTCACTAATCCTTTCTAATGTTGCAAGCGCTTCAATTTCTAAAACGTTTTCTAACGAGTGTAATTTCTGCATTCCCATCCCTTCAGTTTCGATATATAGTACATATTGGATAGTGAAATTGTACTGTCAGATATGCCAGGGCGACAATCAAGGTTGTTGTGGTTTTATTTCAAAACATTATGAATGTTGTCATTTCATCATAGAACCTCGAAGGGAAGACACAGATGAATACACGTCACGAACCCGGCCAATTGAGTGAGGACCAGGATTGCATCATTATTTACGTAGGGAAGCTGGCCGATAACCCCGATTGGAGTTTTCCAACACATAAACACGACGACCTACATGAAATCATTTACGTAAATGAAGGCAAAGGATCCTTCACCATTGATGGTGTGAAGCATTGGGCTCAAAAGGGGGATCTGCTCATTTACAATAAAGGAACACTTCATGAGGAGAAATCCGACCCTGAGTTTCCGTTATCCACCTTTTATTGTGGCTTTCGTTTCAAAGAAGGTGCCCGTGATCATAACGATTGGGTCATTCCTCCAGGGAGCGAACCGATCATTCGAGCAAACCGCTATTCGGACGAGCTTCATTCGTTAATGCAGACCCTGTTCAGTGAATTTTCTATTCGAGAGGATGGATACGAGTCCATCTCCCAATACGTCTTGAAAGCTGTACTGGTGATCATCGATCGAATGTCCCGTCATCAGCTCACTGCAGGTGAAATTGTTCGCAGCAACACGCTTGCCGAGAGCATTAAGGACTATTTGGATACCAACTACCGGCAAAACATCAAACTGAAGGAACTTGCAGATCAATTTCATATTGATTTCTATTACTTGATTCACATGTACAAAAATCACTATGGTACTTCCCCCTATCATTACTTGATCCAGCGAAGAATGGGTGAAGCAACCCGATTGTTAGTCTCAACCAAGAAAAAAATATGGGAAATTTCCAAACTGGTCGGGTATGATAATCCCAATTACTTCACCATTCTGTTTACGAAAACAGTCGGAGAATCGCCGCGAAGTTTCCGGAAACGAAATCAAAAGGACATGTTCGGGGATGCTGCATCCAGTCAGTAAGAGGAACGTGTTATTCTCTACAGCACAAAGGCGCTCCTTTAGGAGCGCCTCGTCTTATCGTATAAACTAACCTTAAATCTAATCTAAAGAGTAAATCGACGAACCAGCTTTTGCATATTCTCAGCCGTTTTGGATAGCTGTACAGATGATGCCGAGATCTCCTCCATTGCCGCCATTTGCTGTTGGGCTGCAGCCGAAGTAGTCTGGGCACTGTCAGCCGACACTTTCGAAATATTGGCCATTTCGGCAACCGTAGCAGAGACCTGCTCCGTACTTGCTGACAGCTGCTCTGATACAGCAGATACATCTTGGATTTGATCCACAATATGCGTTGTAAATTGTTCAATGTTGGATATCGTAGCAGAAGCTTCTCGGCTAATGCGCATTCCTTCACCAACTTGATTACGTACTTTATCATTCATCAGTGAAGTGGATTTCTCAATCAGATCGAACATTTTGCCAATGGTAGCAGCAATTTGTTCCGCACTTTGTTTGGATTGCAAGGATAACATACGTACTTCACCTGCAACAACAGCAAAACCTTTTCCGTGTTCCCCTGCTCTTGCTGCTTCAATAGAAGCATTCAGTGACAGAAGATTGGTTTGCCGAGAGATATCGGCAATGGCTTCGTTCATTCGATTGGCCTCTGCTGATAGATTGGACAGCTCGTTAATTAAAGCTGAAGTTTCTTCAACGGCTCCAAGAATATGTTCCATCTGTTCTCCGACTTGGTTTATGGTTTTCCCACCGTTTGCGACTGCACGTTCCGTCTCTTCGGCCGAATCAACAATCGCACTCGCAGATTCTGCGATCGTACTGATGCCTCTGGCCATTTCTTCCACTGCGTTCGCGGTTTGTTCCGAATTCTCCGCCCCAATTACAGCTGTTTCGGCAGTCTGCTGCATGGTCTCGGCAACATGTTGAACCGATACGGTGGTTTGTTCTGTGCTTTCCTGTATCAATTGTGATGAATGACTTAGCAACGAGGATGTCTGATTCAGTTCAGTAACAACTGACTGCAGCGAAATGGTCATTTGGTCAAAATCATTTGCCAATAAGCCGAATTCGTCTTTGTTTTTCAGGTTAACTCGTTCCGAAAGATTTCCTTCCCGTACACTGCGGGTTGCCGTTCGCAGTTTTTGCATGGGTATCATAAAAGATCTCAGAATAAAGAATATGATGACTCCGGCTAACAATACAGAAACAATAATTACCGTAAGGCTAGTGACCAGAATTGGTTTCGCTGCGGCGATGAAATCTTCATGGCCCATCAAAGCAATAACATTCCAACCCGTTAAAGCATTGACACCGTTGTAAACCTCCAAGTCATACTCCAGGTCAGTTCTCACAAATTGGGAGAAGGCCATCGCTTCATCCGAACTTGAAGCCGTATTGGGATGGACTGGTATTCCGTCAATAAGTGCTCCACCGAGCTCTCCTCCCCCACCTTTTGCAATGGCACCGGACCAAGCCGCGATGGTTCGATTGGCATCAACGACGATCAGACTTCCATTGCCTCCAACATCCACATAAGATAGCTCTTTGGCTAGTGGCTCAAGATCAAGTTTAATATTTGCCACACCTTGTTCGTTAGTTAGAGCTTTTGATATCTCCACATAAATCTTTCCGGAAACCGGGTCTTTCGTGATGTCAGAAAAAGTTAGCGCCCCATTGTTGCTTTTACCATTGGTGTACCATTCCGTACTGCGTGGATCGTAGGCTGCTTCCCCTATTTCTGGAGAAGTAATGAAATTGCCCTGCTCATTCCCCACCGTGATGGCGAGAATCTCAGGATATGTATCAGCTAATTGGTTTATTTCTGCTTGAACTGCTTCGGTGTTCGCTTCGATGGATGCGGAGCCAAACATGTGATCTAAATAACTCAATAATTGTGCTTTTGCGCCCACCAGATTGTCAATGTGCTGCCCTGTCATTGTTAACATGGTATTCATTGGATCTGTCATTCTTTGTTGAACCTGATCCTGCGCACTGTGATAGGAGAAATATCCGATAAGCGCTGTTGGAATAATGAGTACAGTAAGGAAAGCTGCAATTAGCCTGGTACTCATTAGACGTAAAACAGATGCCCCTTTTTTAACAAAAGATATTTCTTTCTTTTTATTTTTCTTTTTTTCTTTCAAATGGATCGCCCTCTCCCTATGAATTCAGAACAATACTATATATCGGTATATCTAGTAAATACTTTAATTAATGGTATATTTTTATTTCAAAAGTAATAAACAGATTTTTAGAATTGAACTTTTCTCGGTTGAAAAAACACTCGTGAATCTTCAATTTGTTTCTGAAATTAAACACAAAAAAACCCATATATATACACACCCAAAGAAACTTTGGGCATTTATATACATAGGTATTGCCTGAAAAAAATCAGTAACAAGCCTTATTTGTTTGTATTATAGCATAAATAAAAAGGATGTGTTAACTATATTCAGGTTAATTGCCAAGATGTACGCGGATCACAATATCCTGGTCATGATTGCCGAATCCAGCCCCATACAAGGTTAATCCCCCGACATTTACCGCTTGTTCCTCAACCGCGAATCGAAGGGTCCAGAATGGTTCACTCAGCTTAATATCATCTAAAGTCACGCTTGACATCTGCTCTCCATCTATGTGTGTTCCTGACGCATCTATTCGAATCGTCTTCAACAAGCCATATTGATTCACGTTACGGTGCCACCATTCCGGTGTATATTTACCGCGTGCCGCTCTTCCAAAATCCGCCGGACTCGTCCAGGTTCCCAGTACAATGCCATTAAACGTAAATGTAATATCCGATGGCCAATCGTCTCTTAAGCCGGGTGCTTCAGAAGCAATCTCCATGGAAATTTCTATAGCCTCGGCTTTCGGGTCGGGGAATAGATAGTTCGGTGTCTTGTACTCAACATAACCTCTCCCGAACCACAGTATGGAAGCTTGCACCCGCTCAGGATCCAGGAAGTAACGAGGATCATCCCATATTCCTATTTCCTTCTCTCGCGTACCCAGTCCGCAAGTTGGATGGATATCAAATGCGGTGTAATGACCAACGGAAATGGTCTGCTCTCTTATATTCGCGACTCTGCTGGCGGAAGGCAGTTCAATTTCAATCTTTTTTTGTTTGAGAAAACACATTTTGTGTGTCCCACCGTTTCGACGCACTCTGCGACTCCCAATGAGTTCTGCTTGTTCGAGTTTTCGTATGTGCATCGTCACAATGGACGGACTGAGTTCGATCTTGGCCGCTATATCCTTGACACTCAATTCTTGATCGGCAATTAACTTCATGATGTTCCATCGGACTTCACTAGCCAATGCATCGTATAATGCCATAAATTTGGATTCTCCGTTTGATCGGATCATGTACACACTCTCCTGAGACACTTGTTGAAATCATATTTATATAAATTTATAGAATATTAAAAGAAAATACAACCTATTTATATTGAAATAAAATGGATAGTGGTGTTTAATTTCATTATTCCATGCGATTAGAATTCTTATTTATATGAATTTATCATTGAGGTGAAAGAACAGATGAAGTTTAATAATCCGGTCGTTAAAGGTTTTTATCCAGATCCAAGTGTGTGTAAAGTAAACGATACCTATTATCTGATTTGCAGTTCATTTCAATATTTTCCCGGCGTTCCGATCTTTGAAAGCAAAGATCTTATTAATTGGGAGCAAATCGGTCATTGTCTGACGAAGACAAGCCAGGTCCAACTTGAACATGTGAATAGCTCAGGAGGCGTATTCGCTCCTACTCTTCGTCACCATAACGGACGATTCTATATGACGACGACAAATGATACGACACGCCAAAATTTCTATGTATGGACAGATGACATTTATGGCGAATGGTCTGAACCGATTTACGTAGATCAGGGTGGAATTGATCCGGACTTATATTTCGAAGACCATAAAGCGTACTTCATGAGCAACGGCTCTGATGATTTTGGTGTATCGGGTATCGTACAATGTGAAATCGAGATTGAAACCGGCAAGAAACTTACGCCAAGCCGTACGATCTGGCAAGGGACAGGCGGTCGTTATCTGGAAAGTCCTCATATGTATAAGATCAACGGCCTATATTATCTGCTGGCTGCTGAAGGAGGTACAGAGTACGGACACATGGAAACGTATGCCCGAGGCGCCTCTGTATCCGGTCCCTTCGAAGCGTATCCTCACAATCCGGTCCTAACCAACCGAAATCTGGGCGGTTATGAGCTGCAGGGTGTAGGACATGGCGATCTGGTTCAGGATAATCAAGGGAATTGGTGGCTTTTCCATTTGGGGTTCCGGCAAATTGGACAATGGCAGACCTATCATCATCTTGGCCGCGAAGTTTTTCTGGCGCCTGTAACATTTCATGAGGATGGCTGGTTTACAGCAGGTCATAATGGGACTACTCTACTAACCTTCGAAACAGATCGGATACCCGATTCCGTTGTTCAGGCAGAGAAAAAGTCATTTACGTTTGAAAATACGGAATGGCACAAGGACTGGTGTTATCTTAGACACCCTCATTCGCAGAATTATCTCCTACAGCCAAACAAGCTCACATTGAAAGGGACTGACATTTCGCTGGATCAACCGGATACACCTACCTTCATCAGTATACGGCAAAAAGATTTCAATGCGGTTATATCATGCGATGTCAGCCTCACCGACGGAGAAGCGGGTATCACCCTCTATATGGATGAACATCATCACTATGACATAGCTATAAGGAAAGACAACGATGGCTACAAGGTTATCGAGCGGCTTAATATCGGAGATATCAAATCCGTTGAAAACGAAGTAGACTTGGGAAGCAGTAATCAAGCAACTCTGAAAATCCGGGCGACTCATGATCGCTATACCTTTATACTTCATGCAGATGGCGAGGATATTCACTTGGGCAGTGCACAAACGAAATACCTTTCCTCTGAGGTCGCTGGTGGTTTTACAGGTGTTGTTATCGGTTTATATGCTTACGGACAAGGTGCTTTGGCCGAGTTTTCCGAATTTAAGTGTGACTATATTTAATATACAACTACACCAAATAAGACAAAAAAGAAGTGCCCTTTTCTCGGTTTTCTACGGGAAAAAGGGCGCTTCTTTTTATTAGAGACAAGGTGTCCATTCAAACTAAAAACATTTGAATATACTATTCTGTCACATATAAAAGGAGGAATGGTTTATGGCTCAATTTCTGGATGCAAGAACATCCCAAAATGCAAGTTTGGCCAACTCGATTGCTATTCCCATCTTGCTTCTGAATACACCACAGTTATTTGGCCAGATTGGATTGCTGACTGCAGGAGCAGGGCCGAATCTCAGGGTCCAATTCAAAGGAACCGTTTCGGTACAATTACCGCTGGCTCTTGCGGGAATAACAATTACTGTTGTCAGAGGAACTCTGCCAACGGGCCCGGTCATATATTCCGCAACATCCACATTTGGATTGAGTGTTCTGGCGCCACAAGTGATCACCTTCTCAGGAAATGATTTTAATCCACCACTCTTACCCCAATTAACCTATAGTGCATATGTTAGCTCCAATCTGCTTGGTACGGTTCGCGTTGGCCCTGAAAACTTCGATGGATTCGTTGTCTCGGACTAATGAGATCTAAAATCTCTCTAATCAATATATTCCAGCAAAAAAGTGAGGATGTCCTCAAAGCTAAAGCTTTGGAGACATCCTCGTTTATGGTACAAGTTTGCGTTTAATGAACAACTTACATTGTGCTAATATCAATGACGAATCTGTACTTCACATCGGAAGCCAATACACGTTTGTAGGCTTCGTCAATTTGGTCAGCTGAGATGATTTCGATGTTAGGTACGATATTATGCTCCGCACAGAAATCCAGCATTTCCTGAGTTTCCCGAATGCCCCCGATCATGGATCCTGCAAATGAACGACGATGTCCGATGAGAGACATCACGTTTACTGCTAACGGTTCCCCGGGTGCGCCTACGTTAACCAGAGTACCATCCAGAGTGAGCAATTCGAAGTAAGCGTTAATGTCAATATTGGCACTTACCGTGTTAATAATCAAATCAAAGGAACCCGCAAGTTTCTCAAAGGTTTCCCCTTCACTTGTAGCATAATAATGGTCTGCGCCGAACTGCAAGCCATCCTCTTTTTTATTCAACGATTGGGACAGAACAGTTACCTCGGCACCCATGGCGTGTGCAATTTTTACAGCCATATGACCAAGTCCGCCCATACCTACTACCGCTACTTTCTTACCTGGAGCTGCTCCCCAGTGATGAAGCGGCGAGTATGTCGTAATCCCTGCGCAAAGTAATGGCGCAGCGACATCAAGCCCGATGTTGTCAGGAATGCGGACGATGAAGTCTTCGGTCACGACAATGTGAGTAGAATAGCCGCCTTGTGTAGGCTCGCCGTATTTATCAACACCTGCGTAGGTAGGAATATTTCCTTTGAGACAATATTGCTCTTCTCCACGCTGGCAGTTCTCACATTCGCCACAGGAGTCAACCATACATCCGACCCCTACTCGGTCACCGACCTTATATTTCGACACTTCGGTTCCTACATCCGTAACAATACCAGCGATCTCGTGTCCAGGTACAAGCGGATAATTCACAGGGCCCCATTCACCATGAGCCGTATGGATGTCAGAATGACAAATGCCGGCATATTTGATTTCGATCAGGACATCATGAGTATCCAAATCACGTCGTTTAATTTCAGCCGCCCGGAACGATTGGTCCGGACCGTCCACAGCTCGTGCTTTAGCAGTTATCATAATAGTAACCTCCTGAAATGTTCATTTTTTAAGAGAAATGCTCGTTAGGGACAATACATATCAGAATAAACATTAATTTTATCCCTGCTCTTTTCTCTTGCAAACTCATCATAATCCCTCTAGTTAACTCTAGGTCAAATGTCTATTCTTAAAAAAATTTAGGTGGTTTTTAGAATACCGCTTCATACCCTTCATGTTTCTGTGAATTTTGACATCCTGAATACAGAGTGATAAAATTTCACACATATCCTAGAGTTAGCTCGAGGTCTATGCCTAGAAAAGGAGAAGACAAATGCCTTATTCGATCAGTGAAGTTGCCAAAGAATTGAATCTCACCGTATATACATTGCGTTATTACGATAAGGAAGGACTTATGCCTTTTGTAGAACGTACCCCTAGCGGAGTACGCAAGTTCAAAGATTCAGACATCGATTTCTTAAAGATCATTCAATGCCTGAAACTTACCGGTATGCCAATCAAGGATATCAAAGATTTCATCGAATGGTGTTCCGAAGGCGATTCCACACTGCAGGAAAGGTACGACATGTTTATTGAGCGAAAGGCTAGTGTAGAAGCACAGTTGGAAGAACTGAGAAAGACCATGGAAGTCATAGAACATAAATGCGCCTATTATAAAACTGCTCTCGAAGCCGGAACGGAAGAAATTCATAAACAGAATAAGATTAGTCATTCGATGTCCAACTAAAGAGGAACAAAAAAAACTAGACTCCTTTGAGGGTCTGGTTTTTTTGTGCTAATCATTGCTGCAAAGTTGCCGATTCAGTTGGTGTGTTCCGTTTATCTTAAACTCAATGGGGTCCTGTTCTTCTCGGCATCCATTACAATTCCAGATATCACTCACAAATTATTTCAACTGCTGGGCATCTGTTCTTTATATTCCGTGGGACTGAATCCCGTATACTCCTTAAAAACCTTCGAGAAATAATGCTGATCGCTGAATGATAGCAAATCCGATAATTCCTTGAACTTCATGTCGGGTTGGCATTCCATCAGCCTGCAGGCTTCTTGGATCCTCAGACGGGTGTAATATTGAACAAATGTGCTTTGCGTGACGTTTTTGATCACTCTGCTGACGTAAGATGGACTGACGTGAAACTTCATGGCGATATCATTGATGGACAAGTGGGAATACTTATTGAGCTTGATGTACTCGTCAATTTGCTCGAATAGGACCGCCTTACTTTTTCGAACATGTGATTGCAGCATATCAAAGCACTGCCCTGTCCATTCCGTTAGTTCCCGGCAAAAATCAGCATATGTCTTTTCCTCATAAAGTTCTCTTGCTCTAAGCTCCAGACCCAGCCTAATTCCCGAGCCCTGTTCTTCGTACAGATGAGCAAACGTATCCACTACTAAACCGATGAACCGTTCCACTTCTTTCACATGCACATTGTCCTCCGCCCAACGGTCCTGCAGCTCGGACAGTTTCAGAGTGAATCGATCCTTCTGATGATTTTGCATCATATGGACAAAAGCAGATTCCAACACGGAATTCAGGCAGCCTGATTCCAATCTTGCCATCGAAACAGGATTTCCAGTATCCAGTGCAAGCCCTTGTTTCAGCCGCTGCTGAGCCGACAAAATCGATGCTATTTGGTGATAGAGTTCAGGCAAATGGACGGATTCAGAAGAGAGCAGCTGCCCCCCGATGATGGCATCCATGTTGTGGGCAATTAAATGCCGTCGCAACGATTCCAGACACTCATGCACAGAAGAATATAATGCAAGAACCCTCTTATTTACGAACATGATAAATTGATGTGGCGTTTGACTCAAAAACATGTGACATGGCTGTGGAGCAAATAAATCCTCCACTATGGTCTGAACCTTCTGCTTGGTCCAGCGCTCCCGGTCTGAGGTGAAGGGCTGTTTGCGTACAATGATCATCATTTGTGTAAACAGAGAAAAATCGTTCTCTTGTTGTAATTCAGCATGACACTGGGGATCGACGATCTCTTGCAATTCCTGAAGGTTCTTAGACTTCTGTTGAGCGAGCTGCTCCATGACCCGGCCCATGACCTCCTCCAACGCCTCTTGCTCCACGGGTTTCAGCAAGTAGTCGAACACCTGCAGATTCAGAGCTTTTCGTGTATATTCAAAGTCGCTATAGCCGCTGATTAATATGACTTTCAGGTCCGGATTGGCTAGCTTTGCCTGCTCGATTAACGTTAGGCCATCCATCTTGGGCATCCGAATATCTGTTAAGAGAAGATCAATGTGCTCAAGGTGAATCGCTGCCAGGGCATCCTCCCCGTTCGTTGCCGTAGCCACTACCCGAATTGGCAAGGTAAGCGCATCCAAAAGCATCTTAATATTACGTAATATCGGTTTGCTATCCTCAACGATCATGACGTTATACATCAACTGTGTCTCTCCTTTGCTCAGTAAAAATCTTTTGTCAGCGAGCCGATGATTTGAATGGTTGCTCCTCTTTCCTCGTCCGCTTGATTATTGAAAATGTTAAAAAAAAGCCGGTTACTATACATCAGTTTAAGTCGGTTAACGCTGTTGAGTATTCCCATATTACCGAAGGACGTTGGATGATGGGGCAGTTGATTCATCCCGGCATCTGATTCCTGAACATTGGCTAAGATTTCCCGGATTTTATCGGGTGAGAAGCCTTCTCCGTTATCTTTAATTTCAAGCGCCCATAATCCGTTATATTGCTTCACTGTAATTCGAATACGCCAGGGCGGCGCAGTATTGGAAAAGGCATGCTCAATGCAATTTTCCACAAAAGGCTGAATAATCAACCGGGGTAGCCGAATCTCACTCGCTAACGCGTCAGCGCTGATGTCCCATTCCAGGTCTTCCTCATATTTTTGCTGTACTAGCGATAAATAATGTTCGGTATGCTCAAGCTCATCAGCCAGGGTCACATGTGCATAAGGTGAGGATACGATATACCGCAGACTGTCCGAGAGGTGTTTGCACATATCGGATACAACTTTGGTTCTCCCCTCCTGTGCAGCGATGCTGATTAAATAAAGCACGTTATGGATAAAATGAGGGGCTATCTGAGCTTGCAGCGCCGAATTCCGAGCCATGACCTCTTCATGCAGTGCCGCTTTTTCACGGTCAATGGATTGCTGCAATCGTTCCATCAGATCCTGAAAAGCCTCATTCAACAGCAGCAAATCATTATTCTTTGGCCTTTCATCCACTTTGAGATTCATATTGCTATAGTTGATGCGCCAGATCTGGCTGCGAAGCTTGCGGATGGGAAGCAATAGATTGCGCGTCGTCAGGAAGATGTAAACAAACGAAACCAGCATCAATGCCGTAATCAACAGAATGGACATGCTCTGTACAGAATGGATCGAGCCTAATACCGACTTTCTTGGTGTAACGATATACGTAATCCAACCCGTGCTGGGAGATGTGGAATGCGTCACGTAGTTGTTGTGTTCGTCTACATACAATCCTTCGTCAATCAATGTCTTGGCCCATTTCAACGACTTGGCAGCTGTTTCCGAGCCGGTCATCTGCTCACCTTGCTGGTTCAGAATATACACATCGCCAGCTGTAATCCCTTCAGTAAGCTTTTGAATATAAGCCTGATCCATCTGAATGCTAAGATAACCGTATACCTTGCCGTTCTGATCGTTGATCGTACGAATAAAGGAGATGGTATCCGATTCCCGGACCAGAATAAATCCGCTCCCCTCCCACTTTCGTCCAACACTACTGTTTTCCACCATGGTGCTCAGGATCGCCGGAAGATTGCCTGTTCCGAGATACGACGTAAGCAGCACGCCTTGTTTGTCATAAATTGACATGTCCTTGATATTCATACTGGGCCCGATGGCCTGAAACATAATGTCTTTCAGCTTCCGGATTTGCTTCAACCTTTCATAATTACTATGAGCCGAGGAACTTTTGTCCATTGTGACAAAAATATCCTTGCTGGACAAGATTCGCTGGGACATCTGGTTCTGCTGCTCCACATAGAGATCCACCTGTTCTCTTACCTTTGTCGCTGTCACTAGGGTATCCTGTTCTGTTTTTTGTTTGAGCGGGCGGATAACGACAATGTTTACATAAACGATAAAACAGCCCAGCACGAACAAAAGCAGTGCCAGAAACGTCAAAAAAACCTTGGTTTGCAAACTGAATTGAGTTGCCCTATGTATGAACTTCGCCATTCTTCGTAAGCTCCCCCTGTTCTACATGATCTGACATTCACAATCATTTATGTCTTACTGTATCATGCACTTGAATGAAATGATAGCGATTTCAAGTTCAGGATTTTACACATAAACGTTCAAGCACAGACATGTACCGGGGACCAATAAATATTTATAATCAAATTTGTAAACGGATTCATAAAACGTTTTAGAGGGGGATTTGCTTTGAAGACGCATAAGAGAAAAAAAGCATTATCTATTGTTCTAGCCAGTTTATTATCCATCTCGTTAACCGCTTGCGGATCAGGAAGTTCTGATTCCGGCACGTCTGCTGGCGGAGACAGCAAAAATGCCAAGGTCACCCTGGAACTGGCCATTTCCAAAAGTTCGCAGGACTCTGCCTTTATTCAGCAGGACATTCTGGATGAGTTTGAAAAACAGACCAACATTCGCGTGAATCTGCAGCTGATTCCAGCTGAACAAACCACAACCGTATTACAAACCAAGCTTGCTGTTGACGAAACGCCTGACATCATTCAATACAATCTCGCGAGCGCAGTGACGGATCTGAACCTTGAACGCAACTTCGAGATCCTGGATAACGAGCCGTGGGCGAGCAGAATTGTGAACAAAGACGTCCTGTCTTCCGGTGGTCATCTCTACAGTTTCCATGTCAGCCAGGATACAGGTATGCAAGGGGTTGTTTACAATAAACAGATCTTTGAGGAACTCGGCCTATCGATTCCGACAAACTACGAAGAATTTCTGGCCATTTGTGAAAAAATCAAAGCGAGTGGCATCACCCCCGTATTTATGCCGTACAAAGATGCCTGGGCCGCCAACATCTGGCCTGCAGCAGCGTTTGCCGATTTTGCAGCCAAGAATGAGCCAACGTTTTTTGATGATTTGAACAGCAACAAGAAAAAATGGTCTGATATCCCGGAATTCAAAACATTCCTGGAACAGCAATATGAGATATACACCAAAGGATACACCAATGCAGACGTGCTTAGTGACAGCTACGACATGGCCGTGGGTAAATTTCTGAACAAGGAAGTCGCCATGATGTTTATGGGTGACTGGCTAATTGAAGGGGTTGCCCAGCAGGATCCAAACATGGAGCTCGGCGTATTCCCTATCCCGTCTTCTGAGGATGCAAGCCTGGGAGCAAGTCCACTCGGCGGACAGCTGTTCATTCCGAAAAAATCCAAGCATCTGGAAGAGGCCAAACAGTTCCTGGACTTTATCGCCTCCAAAGAAATTGCGCAACAGATCGTGGATTCCAAAGGTTATGTATCCAATTTCAGTGATGTTACAACACCGGAGCTGCCTGCCTACAAGCAGGACATCGTGGATAATTACATTACCCCTAAGAAAACCGTGTTAACAACGGATGCCTATATGCTGGTTGACCGCAGTGAGCTGTACCGATTGCTGCAGGATCAGTTTGCAGGCGGCTTGACACCGGAAGAGGTACTGAAAGCATGGGACGAGAAGTTCAGCCAATTGATGCAAGACAAAGGTGTGGCCGGTTTCTAAGAAGATAAATACAGGTCAGCATAGCACTCCTAAGTGATATGCTGACCAAGCTATAACGGAGCGTGAGACATGAAAAGGGCTAAAAATTTATATTCGTATTACATGATATTTCCGGCACTGCTTATCTACTCCATCTTCTTCGTTATTCCTGCCATGGCAGGTTTCTACTATTCATTTACGGATTGGCGGCTGGACCGACTGGAACTGCAGTTCATCGGCTGGGATAATTTCAAGAAGATTTTCTCCGACAAAACGCTGATCCTGGCACTTCAAAACACGGCGATATTTGCGATCGTCACGGTCATCGGCAAAAATGTCATCGGTCTACTGCTGGCCGTAGGACTTAACATGAGACTAAGAACCAAGAATCTGCTGCGTGCCATCTTCTACTCCCCATCCATTCTGAGTATTCTTGTCATCAGCATTCTGTTTACACCGATGCTGCGCACGGAAGGCACGATCAATCGCTTGCTGGAATCCGTAGGTTTGGATTCATTAAGCCAGGCTTGGCTCACCAACCCATCCATTGTCATCTGGACAATTGCCATTGTCTCCATCTGGCAGAGTGCCGGTTTCCAGATGGCCATCTATCTGGCCGGGTTGCAATCCATTTCCCAGGAATATTACGAGGCTGCCACCATAGACGGGGCGAGTTCATGGAAAAGCTTTTTCAAAATCACCCTGCCACTACTGCTGCCAGCCATTAACATCAACCTGATGCTGACGCTCATCGGTGGACTCAAAGTATTTTCGGAAGTGTACGTCATGACCGGCGGAGGACCGGGTAACGCGTCTCAGGTTGTGGGCACCATTATTCTGCGCTCCTTCGGTGAAGGCAACTGGGGACTCGGTACCGCAGTCAATACATTGCTGTTCGTAGTCGTCACCATTATTGCCATTCCACTGCTGATTTTTATGCGTCGTAAGGAGGTTACCGAATAATATGGGTTATACACGCAAACTGGCCATCCGCAATTACATTGTGGAAGGGTTCCTGATTCTGGCCTCCCTGATTGTTCTATTGCCGCTCGTGATTCTGATCTTCGGTTCGTTCAAAACAAGTGCTGAAGTGCTTAGCTTCTCACTGAGCCTGCCTGATACATGGCAATTCTCAAACTATGTACGCGTCTTCGAAGAAGGCGGTCTGTCCCGGGCATTTCTCAACAGTATCTGGATTACAGGTGTTTCGTCCGTGATCAACATTGCTGCATCTTCGGCTGCATCATTCATCCTGGCACGCCGGGAAACGAAAGTTTCCGGTGCGATCTACATGTATTTTTTCATGGGGCTGATCGCTCCGATGTCAATTATTACGACCATTCGGGTCGTGCAGGGTTTGGGATTTTACGGAAGTATCACAAGCGTCATCCTGATTTATGCAGCTCTTAATACGGCTTTTAGTGTATTTTTGTATAGTGGTTTTATCAAAACGATTCCTAGAGCGCTGGACGAGGTGGCGTTTCTGGAAGGCGCAAGCGTGTTCGGTGTATTCTTCCGCATCGTCACACCACTCATTCTGCCTGTTAACGCTACGGTAGCCATCATGGTGTTCATGTCCGTATGGAATGATATCACAATACCGGTGTACTTCCTTACGGACAGCTCAACGTGGACGATGCCGCTTTCGATCTATAATTTTTACGGCAAATACAGCCGGGACTGGAATCTGATTTTTGCCAATCTGGTGCTTACTTCCCTGCCTGTTTTCATCCTGTACTTATTTGGTCAGAAATACATCGTAAGCGGTCTTACGGCTGGAGCAGTTAAAGGCTGAGCTTCGTGAGGTTAGGAACTTTAAGATAGAAATTCGAAATCTCTCAAATTGCACCAAAAAAAGCCCACTCATTAAGGTGGGTTTTCATCTTTTTGGCGCAACCGTAAGCACGATTAATTGTGCTTATGATTCGCTTTTCTTTTTAACCCGCTTGGGCCTTGTTAGTTCGAAACTATGCTTGATCATTCCATGCACATCCTCTTCCGGCAGTTTACCTTCCACATTAACCGTGTTCCAATGTTCCTTGTTCATATGGTAACCAGGTGTTACCTCCGGGAATGCATTCCGCAAGAAATCCGAACGTTCAGGATCACACTTCAGATTCACACATACATGACCGTTATAGTTGTGTAAAATGAGTGCAAACAATTTTTTGTTTCCTTGGTGGCGTATCGCCGTCCATCCTTCTCCGAATGGATGATCTTCGTATGAACTGGGATAAGACAAACAGTACTCCGTTAACTCTTCCAACGTCATCTACTCTATTTCCTCCATCTGTACATTTCTGGGTTTACTCCATTCATCTCATTCATTTTGTATGAACTGTGGTATATATGCAAGCATCCTTACTCTGCAAAAGGAAAAAAGAACCGGCATTTTCCTAGCCGATTCTTCTGGACTAAACCCTTATGGATATCGCTGACTATACCTCTTGTGCAACTGGTGGTGCTTTTTCCGGCGCTTTTTGGTTCATGATCGGCACCATCACCAATGCGCCAATGAGAAACAAAAATCCTGCTCCACTATAGATCGTGCTCAGTGAAAAGGCATCCTTCAGCGCACCTGCGAAGGACATGGAAATGACCATCATGCCTACGAACATCGGATTCAGAACCCCATTCACCCGACCGACAATCGAAGACTCTGACCATTTTAGAATCATTGTGCTGATCCCAATGTGAATGCAAGGGAACACTAACCCATTCAGAAATTGAACGGTCAGAGTGACAGGAACGCTCGTTGAGTACCCTACAATGGCTGTGCAGACCGCGCCAGCGATCATGCCGATCGCAAGAAGAACTTGCGGCGGAACCTTCTTCGCGAAAACGGCTACGATACCGCCACCGATCAGCATGGCTGCTCCGTTCACCATTAGCAGGTACTGCAGGAACTCCTCGCTTCTGCCAAGCCGCTCCGTTACGATAAACAGGTTGAGCGCTTGGGCTACGCCAACAGCGAGTCCCGCAAGAATAAACGCGAGTCCAAGCATTCGCAGCACTTGACTTTGCCAAACATAGCGAAAGCCTTCCACGAATTCTTTACGGAACTGTCCTTTAACTACAACTGTTTGTGCTTGCATATTGTCCTCTGGCAGACGAATGAGCACGAGTGCGGAGAGCAGAAAAACGATGCCCATGACAGCAATGGACACTTCAAGTCCAAACGTGCTGTAAACGAAGGTCCCGAGCATCGGGCCGAGCACCATGAAGATGGCCATTAGCGATTGAAACAGAGCCATGCCTTGCTGCAGCTGCTCTTCGGCTACATGATACTTGAACAATCGCATGCTTGAAGGTTGGGAGAACTGCGAAAGAATAGCCGAGATGAATGCGACCAGGTAGACAGAATGCCAAGAACCGTAATGGATGGTCAGAAGTACTACAAATACCGATACCGCAGATAATAAATCACACCAGATCATCGTTCGCTTCGGACGCCAACGGTCCGCAAAGGTGCCTCCGATGAACGAAAAAACAAAAATGGGTGCAAATTCTGCGACGCTGATGAGGGAGATCGCATAAGGATCATTGTTTGTTGTCTCCGCAACGTATAGGAGTATAGCAAAATTACGTACCCAGATACCGATCTGCAGGAGAACGCTTGATAATAATATCGTCTGAAGGAACCGGTTGCGAAACAGGCTAGGTGCATTGGTGCTTTTTTCGTGCCTACTCAATCTCCTCAACCTCCAATTTTTGATAAAGATGCCCATACAAAATAATGATATGACGTCTCCTTTCACATCATAATTATACGGACATCGTTATCGTGCGCCTCCTACTAAAGACTGATTTTATAGCATGTATTTCCCAATGATGATACGCTTATTTTAACTCTTCGGAACGAGTACACGAAATTGTTCGTCCAGCCACTCCAGAGCAGCCTGCAGCTGATCCTGTGGTACGGTTTCATAACGATCTCCCAGTGAAAGTTCAAATGAACAATGCCCCGTCTCATTGCTTTCATTTAGATAGGAGGTTAAGCCTATCCCAAACTGCTGAGTCATTTTCGAGAAAATAGGTTCAGCCTCAGCCTGTGCTAATGCGATGTGAACATGAAACATATTGGAAACTGGTACTTCTGGCAGCGTCCGTACCGCATGACATTGATTCAGCATAGCGGCTAGCTGCTTGGCATGTTCATAATAGATTCCCATTTTATCCTTGCGCTGATCAAAATAATATTGGGAACTGAGAATGTATGGATACAGGCCGATCAGATCCCCGCCAAACCGGCGCTTCCATACTCTGGATTCTTGCATCATGTCTGCATCTCCAGCCAATACGGCTCCTGCAATACCACCAATCCCCTTATATAAGGATACATAGACACTGTCAAACAGGCTGCATATCTCTGCCGCGGTCTTCTGATAGTAGGGTGTAATTTCAAACAGCCTGGCTCCGTCCAAGTGTAACTTGATACCCTGTTCTCGGCAATAGGCTGAAATGGCTTCAAGTTCTTCATAAGAAGGCAGTTGTCCGCCGATCTCCCGCTGAGGCAGTTCAAGTAATAGACAAGCAATGTCGCCTTCGATGGCTTTTACATCTTCCAATCGAATTAAACGATCCTTCTCCCCTAGTAACACCGCTTCTATCTGATGAAGCTCTCTCAAGGTGTTTTCTTCATGAATCTCAATGTGGCATAGCGGATGATAAGCTACGCGCTTCAGTCCCTTCAGATCGCAATAGATACGCAACGCAATCTGCTGAGACATGGTCCCACTCGGGAAAAATATAGCCGATTCCTTGCCCAGCACTTCAGCCATTTGCCGCTGGAACTGTTCAATGGTTTCCCCATTTCCGTAATGGTCGCTGTCCATCTCTCCATCCATGTGCTGAAATGCTTCCTGCAGAACTTTAATTTTGCGGCTGCCATGACCACTGACGATATATTCAGCCTGCATGTACGCTTCCATCAACGAGCCTGGTGTTTCTTTCGAACCATATCCATTAGACTCTTCACCGGCTGCATCTGCCAATTCCTCTTCCACTTCATGACCAGAATATTGACCCATTACTACCCACACCTCTCTAATAGTTATATAACTAAAATGACCTTCAGATATGTTCTGTTCTTTTTATTTCCGCCAAAACGTCGAGCAGTCAGCCTTATCCAAAATGTTAAATTCGATAATTTTCTCAAGCAAAGAGAAGTCGACCGGGAGATTCCATTTCATACGGATCAATTCCTTTGTATGATCATAACCGGCCTTCACAATCTCTTCTGAAAAATGATGGATGCCTGCCTTTTCAGGGGCAACTGCCAGATGCTGTTTGGATACGCTAAAGCCTATGATAAAAGTATCATGATCAGTAAACATCGGTTGATTCCATGCAATCTTCGGCTTTAAATTTGGAAATTTCGTAGCGACCCAATGCAGAACTTCTTCTGTTCTTGCCCGGTGTTCCGGGTTATCCATACGTGCGAGGTAATCTTCAAACTCTTCCATTGAAACTCCTCCTAGGTGTAATTGATGTTATTTAACGTGGTCCTTAATGATTCAATTCCCTTCACCCAAGTATACACTCTATTTGAGAGACTCCATATAAGAATACAATTCATCGTTGCTTCTTAACGCATAAACTTCTTGCCGCTTCACTTACAGTGAGGGTTAATCGTTTCTTTTTTAGCTCCTTCTACTTTTGCTTGTTTATCACGATGGACAAGTTATAGTTTGCATGTTCATTTAAACGTACGAGAAATTGATCCAATACTTCATTAGAAGGGAATCTGCATTCCAGTAAATAACATCCGTCCCCGCTCACTTTGTAATTATTCAATACATAATGCGCTTCGTTTTTAATAAAGGACAGAAAAGATTGATGATACGGATTGGTCAGTTTGACCGTAATGAAAGCATGAACTAAACAGTTTAATTTGGCCTGATTCACTTGTAGGGTGTATTTCTCAATGATGCCGCTTTCCTCCAGCTTTAACACTCTTGAAGCAGCTGCTTGTCCGGTGAGATGAACTTTCTCCCCCAACTTTTTCATCGTCATACGACTGTTCTGGGACAGCTCTTCAATAATTAACTTATCTATGTGGTCAATCACTTATAATCATCCCCTTTCATTTATTGTCTTCTTAATTAAAATACCAATTCGTGAAATAAGTAAAGTTAACTCTGTTATGCATACAGACGATTCAATAAAAATACTTTCAACATTCAAGTAAATGTCCGGAAAGACTTTATTTCATGCATGTACGTAAAAAACCACAACGTGTAAGCTATTTATATATTCATGATCAAAGGAGAATTGCAATGAAAATAACTCACATTCGAAATGCTACGATTATCGTTGAATATGCAGGATACCAATTCCTGATTGACCCCTTTTTGGCTGACAAAGGCACTTATCCTCCTTTCCCGAATTCGGCAAGACAGGATCAGATGAATCCGTTGGTTAGCCTTCCAACTTCGATTGACAATATAATTCGTAACATCGATGCCGTCATCGTTACTCACCTGCATTTGGACCATTTCGATGATGCCGCAAAAGAAGCGCTGCCCAAAGACATCAAAATGTTTGTACAGAACGATGCAGATGCCATAGAGGTGAAAAATGCAGGTTTTAACAACGTAGAGGTTCTTCAAATAGATACTGTCTTCCAGGGAATCGAGCTGGTTAAAACCAAAGGAGAGCACGGCAGAGGTGAAATATTGAAGCTTGCTGGTGAAGTGTGCGGCGTAGTCTTTAAACATACTAGTGAACAAACCTTATACGTTGCCGGTGATACTGTTTGGATTGAGTCTGTTGAGGAAGTGATTCATACGTACAAACCTGAAGTTATCGTCGTCAATGGAGGAGATAATCAGTTTTTGCAGGGTGGTTCTTTGGTGATGGGGAAAGACGACATTTATGAAGTTTACCAAACGGCATCCGATGCCAAAATTATCGTTGTTCATATGGAAGCTGTTAACCACTGGGGGCTTTCAAGAGAAGAGCTGAGAAACTTCTTGAAGGATAAAGGTATGACCCGGAACGTTCTTGTTCCAGAGGATGGGGATTTCTACGTAATTTAATTCAATTGGATAAAAAGAGCACTCCTCTGTCACATAAGTGACGGCCAGGAGTGCTCTTGCTCAGCTTACTTCACCGAAAGCAAGCTTTCCGAGATGAATTTCAGTTGCCCTTCCAATGTTATAGGATCATTGTATGTGTCTGAAGTTTTATCAAGCTGGAAGACATGTCCTGCCTTAACAGCAGGGAGATTCTCCCACAAGGTATTGCTGTAAACGACACTGGCATCACTTGTATCCCCTGACCATGGGCTGGTGAAAATAATATCACCTGCATACTCCGGCAGTACTTCCATGGAAATCGAGGCAAAGCCTGTCCCGCTGTCAATCGCCTCCGCTTGAGCCTTGGCTGGAGCCTTGAAGCCAAACTCGCCGTATAGGATCTCACCGCCACGACCATAGTTATGACCGAATACATACAATCCCTTCGCATAGGGATTCAGGATGGAGACTGTGCGATCGCCTACTGCTGCTTGTACTTTGGGTTTCAATTCATTGATCTGTGCTTCCCAGTTTGTGATCCAGGCTTTGGCTGCGTCTTCTCGATTGGTCAGCTTGCCGAGTTCAAGCATGAGGTCTTTATAATTAAGTTTGCCATACTGAATCTGCACCACTGGTGCAATCTGTGACAACTGATCAAGCCCTTCTGTTCCGGTATAAGCAATGATCAGATCGGGCTTGAGGCTTACCAATTGTTCCGCTGTCGGCAGCTCACCCAGATCGGTTGTCCCTTGACTTGTCAGTTGATCCTTGATGTATTTGTTGCCCATTGCACCTGACAGCGCTCCAACTACCGGAACATCCAGTGCTACAAAGTATCCTGTCGTAAATGACGTCAGATCAACGATACGATTCGGTGTTTTAGGTACTTGTACTTCTCCTGCATCGGATTGATATGTAACCGTCTCTCCTTCATCAGTTGTCGCTGGTTCAGCTGCAGAGGCTGAGTCGGTTGTCTGCTCAGCGGTACTCGTGTTTGACTCCATTGCTGTACTTGACGTCGCAGACTGTCCGCATGCACTCAATACCAGCAGTACGCTCAGTGCCAGTATAAGCAAGATCGAATTGGATCGTTTCAACAATGTAAACCCACCCTTTTAATTGATATTGATAATTGATATTGATAATCGTTATCACTTTATCATGATATAGAGAATTTGACAAGATATTTAATACATGAAAAAAGCCGCCAATGGCGACTACTGAAGTAACTTTTTGTCTGTAGGTAACAATGGTGCAGCAGCTCCGATTTAACTCTCACTTATAGGGATATGATCAACGACGGTCCACTTGTTTTTCCGATATTCCAAAATTATTTTCGAAGAATAAGAACCTTCATTGGAGCGATATTTGCTTGCATCAATACTAACTTTATTCTGTTGATCCGGCTGTTCCGGTTTTGCTATTTGCAGTAATATCCCTTTCAGGTTGGATTTATCACCATCATATAAGCCTTGTTTCACCAACTGTTTGTATGTCAGCTTATAAATCTCCACTTTGTACTTCTGGTGTAGGTATTCTACGATGTGTTGTCGGTCAGAATCACCTGGTTGAATGCTTTGATCGAAGACTACGGATATATACTCCATGTTTGTGTTAAGAGCTGTATCTGTAGATATGATTTCATCCAATGCAGCACGATAAAGTCCATCTAGACTGTTTATTGCCTCAGCATCTGTAGACCTGCCTGAACAAGCTGATGTCAGAGAAACTGCTACACAAACCAAAACACAATATAATAGCTTTTTCTGTATAATATTCCCCTCCTAGTATTTCATTATTTAAATAACGGAACTCATGATGTACTTGTTGCAAAAACAAAAAAGCAGTCCCTAAGGACTGCCCACTCAGACTACATTTTCACTTCAAGAGTAAACTGCTCCAGCTCTTCTTCGGCTTCACGCAGCAAATCCAATAACTGATCTGCGTATTCTCCAAGGACTGCCCTGCTGGCCTCAAAATGAAGCCATTGAATGGTAAGCGGCATTGAAATATAACCCGTCACACCATCCCACAACGCATCCAAATTGCGTCCATAAGATTCTCCTAATCCTAGCTTCGCCTGAAGAATGTCATGTAATTCTTCTTTTCCATGAATGTCACTTCCATTAATAATTACTTTTTTCATACCATCCTACCTTTGGTCATTTGATTTGTTCAAACGTGCGATAATGATCGGTTGTTTTATAGATTAAGCCATCACTGGAGTATAGAATTCGGTCGCTTCCCCGGGTTCCTCCTGAATAATTAATATCTGCTTCATACCAGGTCCTCCCTTTTTTCTTGGGCAGCAACCCTTCACGATTCTGAAATACATCACCGCCGATACTTTTGCCTGGAGCGACGGTTTGCAGATTGCCTTCACTTGGTTCCCAACCCAGAGCTCTGGCTTCTTTCTTCGTTATATAATTTTCCGGAAGTTCTTGATGGTCGATGATATAATTGGCAACTTCATCAAATTGGGTCAGGACAGCATTCTCCTGAGCAGGATCATCCAATGGAATCGATTCAAGCGAACAACCTGCGAACAGCATGGTTGCCAGAATAATAAGTAACGTGCCTAACCATTTTTTAATAAGCATTGCGATTTGTCTCCTTTTGATCTTTTCATCGCTCCCATTGTGCTGTGATTGCAGTGACGTGAGCTAATTTATGAACTGTTTTACCATCCATTCCCTTTCATCAGCATCGCTCATTCAGGATCATGGTACAAAAAAGTATATACCAATCAAAAGTATTGAACAATTTTTCAAATTGAAGTACGATCAGATTAATATTGTAATGGTCGTATGTAACTGGCGAACACGGTGAACCGTGAGGGAGCATATGATTCTAATCAGCCGTACGCCTGGGCAGAGGTAAGGAATCTTTATTTCCTTGCCTCTTTTTAGTTGGAAAGGGCGATGAACAAGATGACTACAGATCAACTCATTTTAAATGGACAAACGGTAGCGGACTTTATGAAGGAAGAAATGGTAGCAAAAGTTGCAATGATTAAGGAGAAAGGCATCCTCCCTTGTCTCGCTACTATTCTGGTCGGCAATGACCCTTCCTCAGAAACGTACGTACGCATGAAAGGAAATGCATGTGCCCGTTTAGGTGTACACTCCATTAAGGTCGTTCTGCCGGCTGAAACGACAACAGAGGAATTAATTCAAGAAATAAACAAATTAAACGCAGACCACTCCGTACATGGCATTCTGTTACAGCACCCTGTGCCGTATCATATCAACGAAAGAGCCGCTTTTGATGCAATCAGCATTGAGAAAGACGTTGATGGCGTTACGACCCAAGGCTATGCGTTAAATGCTTTTGGGGCAGCCGCGTTCCCTTCCTGTACTCCACAGGCGATTATCCGTATTCTGGATTTCTATAGGATTCAAATCGAAGGCAAACATGCCGTTGTCATTGGTAGAAGCCCAATCTTGGGCAAGCCTGTTTCAGCCATGTTACTAAACCGAAATGCAACGGTGACGACCTGTCACTCCAAAACCGTCAATCTGGACGAAATTGTGAGGTTAGGGGATATTGTGATTGCTGCTGTTGGCAAACCGTTGTTTGTAAAAGGCAGCTGGATTAAACCTGGCGCTGTTGTGATCGATGCCGGCTACAATAAAGGTAACGTCGGTGATGTGGACTATGTATCCTGCTTGGAGCAGTCATCTGCCATTACACCAGTACCAGGTGGAGTTGGCCCCGTGACTATTGCTACGCTTATTGAACACACAATCCAGTCAGCTTATATGCAATCTGAAAGATCATAGTCGTTATAACAGCACCCAAGCCCACTCTGTCTGATGAGGGGCCTGTGTGCTCTTCTTTTATTTTCTTGTGGAAGAATATTAGCTCGTGACTACACTTTTTGGTGGCAAGTTCTGGTGTGATCGTCAATTCCTCTGGTTTTTCACACGCTCTTATCCTCCCTACGATTTTACATATTGCAAAATAGCCGTCGCTGCACGGATTCGCAAGTCTGCATCTTCACTTTGCAATGCTTCTTTCAAAACATCGAGAGCTTGCTGAATGATCCTTTCATCTACCCTAACGGTATCTTGAACTGACATTTCAGTTTTGGGAGCTATCGAAAGCCATGGGTCCAGTTGAGCCTGTGACAAGGGATGATCGAATTTTACAACAATAGAAGAATCATTAAGCAGTGCACGTACTTTGTCATTTATCGCGGTCAGAGGAATACGCCCCAACCAGGTAACTCCTCGCCGGTGACATATCAAGTCTTCACCCGTGCCCGAGGAATCATCATAAAAATAATCACCCACATCCCCAACGTATACCCACTCATCATCGTCTATCAAGATAAAGTCCCCATCCTGCATGATATTTACAAAAGTATGGAGAGTATCCATTGTCCGGTTCAGCTCCATTTCATTAAGCGCATAGCGTTGTACGAGTTGCTCTCTCCATTCTTCAGAAGACATTTGCTCGAGATCCCCTGTAGCTGGCCAAACGATACCGATAAAGTTATTCTCCAGAAACGAAGTAGTTCTATCCACTCCGTGTAATGTAGATTGTATATGATATAGGTTCATACTAATCACTCCTCGCCCAAATCCTTAATGTAGTCTAATTGAAAACTCACAGAAGTATTACAATGTTCCACTCAAAAAGTCATTACGTTTTCATTTCCCGGAAATGAGTTCGTATATTACCTTGGTCTCTACATTATAGATGGTTCATTTTTGTTTGACTATTGGCCCGATCGCTCAAAGTTGCAACCCAAAAATCAGCCAGACCTCCTTTGCTAAGGTTGCCAGATGATGAGGATTAAGCACGATTAACAAACCAAAGGAACTGCGACATCGCAGTTCCTTTGGTTTTGCTATATATCTAACACATCTCCTTATGAATTCTTGCTCCTTGGTGATTCGGCTCCAATTGCAGCGTTTCTTCAAATCGCACTTTAGCTTCGGCTGCTTTTCCTAAGCCTAACAAGCCCAAACCCAGCATAAACAGGCAGTGAATTCGATTGCGTTTGTTCAGGTCATCCTCAAATACGAGAAAATCAGGTAATGATACGGCAAAATAATCTATTTTCACGTCATCAAACAGGTGTCTCTCTGCAAAATCAATCAGCTTGTTAAAGCGGCGTTTGGCTTCTTTCTCATTGTTTAATTGCAACCATGCCAAGCCTTGATAGTAAATCATCTCTGGAGGCTGATCGTTATAATACATGGCACTGGCCGGCTCTTCCAGACCTTGCGAAGCAACGGTCCAGTGGTACACCGCTTCTTCATTCTGGCCCAATCCGTTGAATGCTTGGCCAAGCTCGTAATGAACGTTATTCTCCTGAGCACCATCCAGCTTGCCCTCGCCCAAATTCTCGGGATAATGGAGCGCACGCTTTAATAATGAAACAGCTTCCTTAAACTTCCCTTGCTGATTGGCTTGTCTGCCGAGCTCCACAAGTGCAAGCACATATTGTCCCGTAACTTTGCCTTCTCCACCCTCCCAAGGATGAAATTGGCGCTGCAGCAGAGCAGATAACGCTTCTTCGTACTGACCGAGCATGTTGAGCAAGGACACATATTCGAGATATAGGTCATCCCGTTGATGTGTGAGCTGCAAATGCTGCTGAAGCTTTGCGATTCGCTCCTGAGCGGAAACACCCACTTTTTTGTGCAGCTGGTCCAACTCATACAATACACGAGCATCTTCCGGATTACATTGAAAAGCCTTTTCAAGCGAGGACAATGCGGCCGTTGAATCATTCCGTTTATTATAATAAGCCAGGGCAAGATTACGATGTGCCGTTGCAAAACGATCATCCAATTCCACGGATCGTTGCCAATGATGAATGGCATCTTCTGCACGCTTTTTGTCATAATACAGGTTGCCCAGATAGTAATGAGCCTTGCTGTCCAGCGGATGCGCAGCAATCGCATGTTCCAACACTTGCATGTCGAACAGACTGTTCGGAAAACAATAGTCGGATGAGGCGGTTTGAGCCAACTGGTGCTCCCGGGCTGCTTTTTCACGGAAATCCATTTTGTCATACACGTAAGCGAGTGAATAATGCACCATCGGATAGGTGTGATTGCCGTGTGCCAAACGAATCTGCACCAGTGCGTCTCTTGCCTCCTCGTACATTCCGCTTTCAGCATAATCCGATGCCAGATTCAAGTAATTATGCACATCGTTTCTCATAAACTTTTCAAGAGTTGTTCGTGTCTCCTTTGCTTTCTCATGATGTCCTAACAAATTCAAGGCGAGGGCTTTCTCGTACGCTGCTCCAAAATCCGCAATATCCAGCTTCAACGTTTCCTCCGCAAACTGAGCCGCTTCCACATAACGTCCAAGCTTGCGCAGAACCGCAGTTTTCAGGAGTCTCGACTTGTAGTTCCTTACGTTCCGCACCAAAGCTCTGTCTACAAGTTCCAATGCGTCAGCATAGTCCCCTCGTTCACAGGCAATTTGGCTTAATGCATAGTAACCGCTATCCTGATAAGCGGCAGACCATACCGCCTTATAAAACGCTGCGTACGCTTCATCATTTCGCGCCTGCAGCCTGAGTGCCAAGCCGAGTTGATAATAGGCTTCGCTGTCGTACGGATTCGGGTTACGCCAGGTCAACGATTCTATGGCTGTCCGAAAATGTTCTTCCGCCTGCTTGAACCATCCCCTGCGGAGCAGCAATGTGCCATATGCAACATTGAGCCGAATGTCGGAGGCATCCCTTCTCAGCCCTTCTTCATAATAATCCTCAGGTTCAAAGGTAGCATGCCGATATTGTTCAAGGTGTAAACCGGCCAGGTACAGCTGCTCCGTACTCTTAATCTCCTTCGGAAGAGGAAGCGGTTTGGCTGGATCGGGAACTTGTTCAATACGAGGTTTTGCCGGACGATAGGATATCAGCTGATGGCCATTCGCATCCTGAATGGTTACGAATAAATCATGTGGCTGGTCTTCTTCGTCTAACGTGACAATTGATTTATAGGTCAGTTCCGGTGAGAGCGTCGTTTTATCTTTCAAATAGCTTCTCTTCCGGCCCTTCAACTGAATGATTGCCCCCGCGAACACGGATGTGGCATAGGCCATTACAGTCGCAGTGCGAAGCGATTCGTCCACCTCCAGATTCACCGCTGCATCGATCGATGCATTTTTCACGACTCCAATATTTTTGTATGGCATGAAATACTGTGCAAACGATTTTTCCTCGTACGGCTGAAGCCAAGTGAAGTCTGGTTGGTTGTCCGTGAATACGCCTGTCATCAACTCGATATATGGCCCGTCCTCATCGGTCAAACTGCGATCCCACGCTTGCCCGAATTCGCCATTGCCCCACGTCCATTGTTTCTTCCCCGGGGACACATGATGGTTCGCTACGTGAAGCAGCCCTGCTTGAACGCCATGATCGTATCCTCCAACGAAATTGTAATCTGATTTATAGGCCATATATGACGTGGGCACAGGTATATTTTTGTATCGAGAAATGTCTACGCCTTCCGAATAATCCATCTTATAATAGGTTCCCGTTGCAATGGGAAACCTCGACACATCACGCTTGCCGTGGTCAAACACTGCCGTGACGTCAGGCGGAAATACCGTTTGAGTATGGTCATTTACCGCAACAGCTGGATTTGCCCACCACAGGAAGGTTTGCGGCTCCGAAGTCCGGTTATACATCTGTGCCTTTATTTCGAGGTAGGCTTTTCCCGGATGCAGCGTGAAGCCTGTTGTTACCTTTGTTCCGTACATTCGGTCGATCTCACTGACCCATACGGTGGCGCTGCCGTCCTCATTCTCTGTTATGGCATGCTCTACAGGACCAAAGGTGTTAGGACGATGGTGCTGCGGCCAGTTAAATTCTATACCGCCAGAAATCCAAGGTCCCGCAAGGCCTACCAGTGCAGGTTTGATAACACGGTTATAGTAAACAAAGTCATAATTGTTTGTTTTGTCCAATGCCCGGTAGATACGACCGCCGATCTCGGGCATGATTTCAATTCTCACATATTCATTCTCGAGTATGGCCATGCGATAGGACTTCATTTCCTTTTCGTCCATGATTTTATCGATTACGGGATGCGGATAGACGCGTCCCGACGAGCCCTGGTAGACACGCTTCTCCAGAAACATAGGATTTTTGTCAGGCTCTCCGGTGCCATAGGTAGGAATCTCAACATGTTCCTCCCAGACGCGAACAGCGTTTGAAACGGGTAAAGTTGACTCTCTCGTGCTCATTATTTCTTTTCCTCCTCATGTGAACTGTCGGTGTATCCATAGTAAGAAAAATGAACAGCGAAGGGCCATTCAATATCCTCTGAATTTCATGGACTATATGGGGAAACACCTCGCAGATCACTGTTGAGGGCTATTTTTTCGTTTTCGGTACGCAGACGGCGTCTCACCGAACGCTTCGCGGAACTTTCTTGTAAAATGAATGCCGCAGTCGAATCCAACATCCGTCGCGATTTCGGCAATTTGCCGATTGGTGCCGTTCAGGAGCTGCGCCGCCTTTTCCAATCTGAACTTATGAACTGTATTCAGAATCGTGTCACCCACCTGCTCCTTAAACAGATGAGACAGGCGGGACGTGGATAGACAACATCGGTTCGCCAGCTCGGGTATGCTTACTTTCTGGGCGGGGTACATCTGCAAATGTCGCATCATCTCCGCGATTCTGGGATCCATTGTCGCCGGAACATCCGGAGGAAACGTCTGTTGAATACGAATCAACGTCTCTTCCAGGGCAAGCTCAGCTAATCGGCGATGGAGTTCGGAACTTCCTTCCGAACGTCCGTGACGCACCAGCCTTTGAAGTGCATTATGCACATCATGCTGCAGCTCTTCTGATGCGATCTGCTGAAAGAAGAAACGATCAGACGTTTCTGGCAGTTTCAACCACGTGCTCCAGTTTGGGTCGGGAATGAAATGAACCCATATAAATTCCCAAAGCTTCTGCTTCGTTTCATAATGATGTGGAAGTCCCGGCATGAGGATGGCTACATCCCCAGAAGTACAGGAGATTGAATTTTTGCCATGCTGAATCACCCCTTCACCAGAAAGCGTATACATCAATAACCAGTCAATACTCCCGGATGGACGATGAATCTCGTATCCCTTCTTTTCCTCATAGTGTCCTGCAATTAATATCCCAAAGGGCCGGGTTTCATGAATAGCATAATCCGCATGTTTTTCAGCCATTATCACACTACCTCGCCATATCGTATTCCGTATAAAATATAGCTATATTGATACTTCTTGTATTTGCTATAAACAGTAGAATTCATCGTAAAGAACATATCACAAGGAGGGTATTCCAACAATGTTCCAGGTATCGAAATTATCATTAAAAAACGTGGGTGACAAGGAAATCTATCCAGGAAAATTGGGTGAGAATGGCGGAGCAAACCCACAAGGTGAATCCTTTGGATTTACGAATTATTATATGACGCGTAACGGAGAACCCTTCATCCCTGTTGTCGGTGAATTTCACTTTTCCAGATTTTCGTATTTACATTGGGAAGAAGAACTTCTCAAGATGAAAGCTGGAGGGATTCACATTGTCGCAACGTATGTATTCTGGAATTTTCATGAGGAAGAAGAAGGGATTTTTGTATGGGGCGGTAGTCGAAACCTTCGCCACTTTATCGATCTGTGCGCCAAGCTCGATTTCCCCCTAATCCTTCGCATCGGTCCATTCTGTCACGGTGAAGTTCGCAATGGTGGAATTCCGGATTGGGTACTCTCTAAGCCAATCGAGATCCGCTCCAATGATCCCGATTATCTGAAACTCGCCCGCAAACTCTACCGGGAGATTGCCGTTCAGATGAAAGGCAGCCTGTATCAGGATGGAGGACCCGTTATTGCAGTACAGCTTGAAAATGAGTTCATGCACGCCGGGGCGCCCAATGATGCCTGGGGTTACAAAACAGGCAAGTTTCTGTCTTCCGGTACGGGCGGCACAGCTCACCTCGCCGAGCTGCGTCGCATTGCGGAGGATGCAGGCATTCGTCCTCTATTCTTCACGGCTACCGCTTGGGGTGGTGCAGCCGTTCCGGAGGAAGGTTTTTTGCCCATGCTTGCAGGTTACGCCTACACGTCTTGGATACCAGCCCAGCCACCGAGCACGGAGTTTTTGTATCGCGATCTTCATGATACACCAGCCGAACCGGTTCATTTTGATGTGCCCGAATACCCCGTTGCATATTGCGAGATGGCGGGCGGCATGCAGGTCAGTTATAATGTAAGGCCGTACGTTCCAGAGAACAGCATTGAGGCCATGACTCTTGTCAAGCTGGCCAGCGGCAGCAATCTGCTCGGTTATTACATGTACCATGGCGGCTCCAATCCTGTCGGCAAGAAGGGTTACCTGAATGAGCAATTCCTGCCGAAAATCACGTATGACTACCAGTCACCTTTGGGTGAATTCGGCAGGGTCGGTGCATCCTATGACCGCATCCGCGCGATTTCCATATTTCTTCAATCCTTCGGATCGATTCTTGCGCCGATGAAGACGATACTGCCTGAGGGACAATCCACCATAGATCCGACAGATACAGAGACATTGCGTTGGTGTGTAAGACATCATAACGGTTCCGGCTTTGTTTTCTTGAATAATTTTCAGGACCAAGTCAACCTAACCAGCCGTAAGATCCGAATCGAATTGGAAACCGTCAAGGGGCACGTTGCTTTCCCGGCTGAAGGTGAACTTGAGCTCCCAGGCGGAATCGGGCTGATGCTGCCATTTAATCTGGAGCTTCATGGCGTGTCGCTTGTCAGCGCAACGACTCCTTTGTTGACGGAGATTGAAACCGACAATGAGAAAACGATATTCTTCTATGCACATGAAGGAATGGCACCGGAATACGTCGTATCCAAAACGAACCTGACGGATGTGCACGCTGGAGAAGGCATATTAACGGACAGAGGTTCTTACTACGTGATCCAGCCGAGCGTAAACAAACTTGATTCAGTCCACTTCCGCACAACCGATGGCCGTAATGTACGCTTTGTAACGTTATCCAGAGAAGAAGCACAGAAAGCATATACCTTCGAACTATGGGGGCAAAAAACACTCGTGATCAGCGATTGTCCCGTGATCTTCAACCAACATCAGCTTGTCTGCACATCGATGGGAGTATCCCGGTTTGATGTTTCGTTATATCCAGCACCTGCACACGATTTACAAACGAAAAACGCAAACTCCATCCCTTGTCAAAAGGAAGAATCGACATTCTTCGCTACCTACACGTTGGAGCTGCCTGAATATACGCCTGACGTGCTGGTTACGAAGCCTGCGGAGAAATCGGCTCTCCTGCAGTTTGCGGGAGAATGGCCCTCTCATGTTCATGATGTGTGGCTCGAGGTAGATTATGAAGGTGATGTGGCTGAAGCCTTCCTGAATGGCCGGCTTATTACGGATCACGTTTATTACGGGAAGACTTGGTCCATCGGCCTGAAGGAATTCTACACGAAGCTTGAATCCTCTACCTTGCACCTATCGATCACGCCACAGCGCCGGGGAACGGTCCATACCTTTGTCAATCAGGCGCAAATTGAGCGCTTCGAAGGTGTCGAGATTGCCGAGTTCCACCGCATTGAGGCCATCCCGCAATATCAGGTTGCCTTGTATCCTGTCAAAACTTCAGCTGCGGTTGAACATTCCCCTGTTCCACTCTCCTAAAAAACCGCCCTGAAATCGTTCAATTGGAGCGATCTCAGGGCGGTTCTGGTCGTTACCATTGCTAAATCATATTTATTGTTGAAAATAGTTAGCTCCATGGTATCCTTGAGTAGAAAATACAGGCAGGACATATGTCAATAATACGAATATTGAAAAGGGAGGAGATTCATTTGATACAACCGATTTGTTTTGGAATTATTGGCTTCGGTTGGAGAGCGGAAGCTTATTTACGAATTGCGAAGCAGCTCCCCCATCTGTTCCGAATCAGCGGCATAGTCGTTCGAAATCCGGCCAAATACCAGGAAGCTGCCGATCAATGGGGTGTAACACTTTACGAGTCGTCAAGTGAATTGACCCGTCATAGTGATTTTCTTTTGGTTGCTGTTTCCAAAACTGCCGTACCCGCAGTTCTTGAAGAACTTGCTTCACTGCACGTGCCCCTCCTGGTTGAAACGCCTCCGGCTTTCGATGAAGAAAGCTTTGCGCTAATGTCCAAGTTCGCCGAGACAAACGCACATATTCAAATCGCAGAACAATATCCGCTGCAGCCCCATCATACGGCTCGTATGGCTCTCATTTGTTCTGGAAAACTGGGTCAGGTTCATCATGTTCAGGTGTCATCAGCGCACGGCTATCATGGGATCAGTCTCATCCGTAACTGGTTATCGATATCGGATATCAGCTGCGAAATCGTTGCCCGCCGCTTCGAACTTCCGATTCTGGAAGTCCCCTACCGTGGTCGACAAGTTCAGGATCAGATCGAGAACGAATTACAAGATATCGCCATGCTGACGTTCCGGAACGGCAAGAGTGCTTTGCTGGACTTTACTCGGTCTCAATACTTTTCTCCCCTCCGTCAAAACCGGGTTCTGATTCGCGGTTCCCATGGAGAGATACGGGATAACGAAGTTACAATCAGCGTGGGTGCTGAAGCGTTTGATACATACTCGATCCATCGAATTCAGAGCGGTATGGAAGGAAGCCTCGGGCCGCTGTCATTACGTGAGCTTCGTGCTGGCCAACAGTGCCTTTACCGTAATCCCTTCTCTTCTGCCCCATTTTCCGATGAAGAGCTGGCCATGGCTGAAATTTTAACACGAATGTCGACTTATGTGAGAGAGAATATCCCTTTTTATTCTCTGACAGAAGCTCTTAACGATGTACGTTTGTCCCTTGCCATTGAGAAGTCAATCGCAACTCAAGCCCCTGTATGGGTATGAGATAATGACTTGGAAATCTCTACTAACTTCTCTATTAACTTTTAATGAAATGAATGCAAGAAAGGTGTATTTTAATGTTTGCCATGATAGTCACAGGTTTACTTCTGCTTTTTGCTGGAATAGGGTATGTCATATATCTCGTATCCAAACATTCCAAAAACCCGGATCGGTCGTCGGCTCGAGTCATGAGATTTATCTTAGCACTATCCATTATAGTCCTGTTTGTTCAAGACTACATATTCAATGAAGTACCTTCTAATTCAATTATGATTTTATTTTTTGTTGTCGTTTTAATAATCACCAGTTCATTGTTTATCAAGAATGAAGAGAAGAACAACTAATGATCTTGCATTAGAATCTAATAGAAACAAACGAACTTACTCCCTGACAGGAATAAGTTCGTTTTTGACTACTCATTTAAAGTTACGGACCAATTAGGGTCGTTATATCGTTTATCAACTACTTCCCTTTCGAGGGTGAGCTCTTCCGGAATATGATCTAACCCTTCAATTTCAAATTTATAAGGATTGTTCATGATACGATCTCCCATGCTGATGTAACCTTCTTTCCAACCATTTGGCAGACTACTTTCCAGTCCTGATACCCCTCCTAAACTCACATTATACTGTTTACCTTCCGAATCATATGCTTTCCATACCTCATAACTAATTTCATTATCCATTTCCCCGTAGAACAATACAGCGAGTTCATCTGTTTTGTCTCCTCTTTGCGATTCCTCCATCGAAGTCCCAATCAGTTCGAATTTATCTTTCAAAATCGTAAAATCTTTGGGCTCGGATAACTCCGCAGGTCTAAAAGAAAACTTACTGCCATCCACTTCTGCGATCGAATATCCATCCAATACAAAACGGTAAGGTTCATTCTCAGGAAGATACTTAAAAGTGTAACTCCAACGCATTTTCCCTTCTCCAATCACGGTAGAATCAGATGTCATCAGGCTGTTCATGTAACCGGATTTTCTGGGGTTTACTGAATGTATCTCCTCGTTATCCAAGGTTTCAAAGTGAAAGCTCAACATTTGTTTTTCCCACAAATCACCGGGGGATCTTGCCATTGCTGCTTCATCCAATTCGGTCTCCACTTCGAATCGTACTCCCTGTACCATTCGTGTGATCCTTTTTAAATTGACAGTCATTCCATGTGGTGTTGTGTAAGCTCCAGAGAGTTCCTCAACTTGGGTCTTGCTATTTGCCTCTTTCATATCCAGGTCAAAGCTGAAATTCCAATTTCCTTCTATGGAAGGTACATTTCTGTTTCCAAGCGTATTAATATTCCCCTCAATCGTTATCTTGTCCGTCTGCAGCGGCTCACTAAAAAATTCAACCATATAATAAAAATCATTTGTATATCCCATATCATACATGCTGCCCACTATGTTTCCTTTATCATCTTTAATCGTTATGTTGTTTGGTTCTCCAAGAATAAGCCTTTCACGTTCATGCTTTCCCTTTTTATCAAAAAGCTGAAGTGCAACTGTCACTCGTGTTGGATCTGCTACAGCTTCCTCAATGACAAGCGTATAACCTTTGTCCTTCACCTTAATATGTGGATTATGCACTAATCCCAGTTCCTGCGCTCGAAGAAGCCCGATATCGGGGTTGTCCTTGGCAAACAAAGATCGGATCATTTCAGCAAATGTTGGCACGGTATAGATTGTAACTGCACCTATGGCAAAAAAGAGTGCTATTGCTGCGGCAGCCCATCTCCACTGTTTAAAGTACGATTTCTTTTTCGACTTTGGCTCAGAAAGTGAAGAAAGAGCGTTCTCCACCGCTAATTGGACTGTATCAGGGAGGACCACGTCTTGTGTTTTTGACTTCAGAAATTGTTTTATCTTGTGATCAACTGGATCATGATAACTCATATTTGTCTTCTCCTTCCCCTAATACAAGCTCAGATAGCTGCTTTCTAGCCCTGAACAAACGTGACTTTACTGTACCTTCAGAAACTTCGAGCACGTTGGAGATGTCCTTGACCGACATATCTTCGATATAAAATAGCGTGACAATGGTTTGAAGCTGTTCATCCAGTTCGTCAATCACCTCAAACAGCTCAATTTGTTCGTACTCCTCCTTATAAGATGTCTTTCTTAAATCGTAAGGAATGAGGGATACCCGCTTCTTTTTTCTATTGATCTGATTGCACTCGTTAATCAATATCCGAATAATCCATGTTTTAAAATAAGCAGGCTCTTTCAGTGTATGTACATTAGAAAATGCTTTGGCAATGGTCTCCTGCATCGCATCAGCACAATCTTCGTTGTTCTTTACAATTGATCTTGCTATAACAAAGAGGCTCTGCTGTATCGCTCGTACCAATAACACAAATGCTTCCTTATCCCCTTTTCTCGCAAGTTCTGCTTTCTCTGTCAAATCCACGAAGATCTCCCCTCCTTCTCAAACTATCTATTCATTAGATACTCAAAGACTTCATTTGGTTCACAAAAGAATTCAAATATTTTTCCGGTAAACTATACCTTCCTTATTATCCAACTAAAAAACAGCCGAACATAGGAAGTCCGGCTGTTTTCTTATATCACTTATCTATCTCAAAAATGAAAACACCATACGGAGACATTTTGATTTCATTCTTATAGGATGTTCCCGACAGCAGCTCTTTGGCTTCCTTCTTGAGCTTGATTCCTGCCTGTTTGTCCGAGAAGTTAAGTAAAAATAAATACGCCTTATCGTTCGATGAACGGATACCAAGTTCAACTTCGGGCGGTACCTCCATCAAGTCATCCACCGGTGAAAATAGCCCGATTTCGTCCATGATTGCATCAACGACCTGTTCATTGTAAGCGGCCCCATAATACCACACTTCACCTTGACCTACGGCACGTTTGGTCATAGCTGGACTACCTGCATAGTACTCTGAAGCATACTCCGCTACGACCTGCACTTCGGGATTCTCCACATGAAGAACCTCGTTGAATCCGACCGTTTGCATTCCCGCTTGCAGTTGCTCCCTTTTGCCTTTCCACTGCAGTTCGGCTGCGGGAACGGTTCCTTTGACTAAGGTGAAATCCTCCACGGTCACTCCGCATAGTTCTGCAGCTGCTCCTGGAAACGGTCTCATATAACAGTGTCCCTTGAGATCCTTATATCCGGTACGGGCACCCAACAACAGGGTTCCACCTTGACTGACGTACGTTTGCAGAAGTTCTGCTGTTTCGTCTGTCATGATTGCCGGGTGAGCATAGATGATCACCTTATATTTGGACAGGTCTTCCAGAACGGTTGATGATCGCAGCGTAACAAGATCGGTGGGAATATGGCGATATTGCAGCTGCTTATACCAAGCGCGAGTGCTCTGTTGATGAAGCGGACCATGCCACTCGTCCAACTCACCATCCCACATATTATCGTAATCCTGCAGGATGGCTGCATCCGCTTGATACGTCGTACCCGCAATAGCCCGACCTATTTTAACAAACTCTTCGCCGACCTGTGCTACCTCTCGGACTCGCCGGTTGGGTTGATTGTGGTAATCATTGATGCCGTGCCAGTACATCTCCGTTCCGAACGTTGCCGTCCGCCAGCGGAAGTATACGAGTAGGTCTGTTCCGTGAAGGACGGATTGATATGACCATAATCGGATCTGGCCGGGTCTTGGAGTGCCCATACCTATACTATCAACCCAGCCGCCTGGACCAGACTGTTGTTCCATTACGCAAAAGTTCGGAGACATGTTTCGTACATTGGACAATTTCATGCTCCAAGCCCGGTCTTGCAATGGCTTTTCGTCCTCACCAGGAAATATTGTGGCAAACTGCGGATACGAATCATAGGAAAAGAAATCAAGGAGTTCATCCGTCAATTCATGATTGTCTATATGTCCGAACGTACCGTTTGTCGTGATCCAATGTTGAGGATCCAGTTCACGAATGATATCCACTTGAAGCTTGGCAAATGAAATGGTATTCGCCGATATGAATCTCTTTTCATCCAATGCCAAGTGAGGATTTGGCGATTGATTAACCATGTTACGCGTAAGATAAATTTGTTCCCATTCGGTATAGGTCTGACTCCAAAAAACGGTTCCCCATGCTTGGTTCAAGTTTTCTAACGTGTTATAACGACTCTTCAGCCACTCGCGAAACGCGATATGATCTGCCTCCGCATAAAAAACATCCATATGACAGTTGAGTTCGTTATCGATCTGCCAGCCAATGACAGCCGGATGATCTTTATATGCGATAACCATATTCCGTACGATTTTTTCACATTGCTGCCTATAGATCGGGCTGCTGTAGTTATTGTGACGTCGAATGCCGTGCCTATATAATACACCGTCTTTATTTGCATTTAAAACCTCAGGATACTTTTCGGTTAACCACGCAGGTGGAGTAGCCGTCGGTGTTCCCAGAATGACGCCCAAGCCGTATTGATGTGCCAGGTCCAAAGCCCGCCCAAAAAAGCTGAAATCGAACTGGCCTTCTTCCGGTTCAAAGATGGACCAGGCGAATTCGGCCATCCGAATAACTGTAATATTCATCTCTCGCATTCTTCGGAAATCGTCCTCCCACAACTCCTCCGACCAATGCTCAGGGTAATAACAGACACCCAGTTTCAGTTCTTCCATTTGTATTGATTTCGCCAACTTTATTGCCCCCTTAATGTACCATGCTGCCTCCATTTTATTGGATACTTTGCGTATAATAAATGACAAGATTATGCGTCTTATAATAAAATATTGTCATCAATTATCTTTCGAACTACGATCACTTAAGTTCTTTATTACTCATCACATAAAAATATTGCGTTCAAATGGAGGCTTCACGTGAAAGAACACATCTTTCTTCCGAAACCCGTTTTCCCCAGACATGTTTGCTTTCCCGATTTTATTGGAGGTTACAGTGACTTTCCGAAGCATAGTGTGAATCGGGAATATCGGAGCAAAGAAATTAATTTGGATCAATGCTACAATTTGCACTTGGTACTTGGCGGTAAAGGATTCCTGCATACCCCAACCAATAGTTATGAGTTAACACGTGGACAGGGATTCCTCTACGGCCCAGGTCTTAGACAAACGTATCATTCGGACTCCGATGATCCGTGGAGTATTCGTTGGGTTCACTTTTACGGAATTCGTCTCGAAGAATTGCTGAATGGAAAAGGAATTGACGAGCCATGGCTGTTTCAATGTTCCAACTTTCCACTTGTTACAGCGTTGATGGATAGATTCCTTCAGTTAGGAAGGGAATATCAAGTTGAGGATGAGCACAGTATGGCAGCAACGTTATATGAACTGTTGACAACATTACAATCCACAGCGAACCAAATTAATGTGCTTGTGAATCAAACCGCTGAGCGAATACGTGAAGCAGCAAACTACGTTCGATCGCATAGCCATGAGCACATCACACTTGAGCAAGCTGCTGGGATTGCCGGGTACAGTACACCCTACTTCAGCCGCAAGTTCAGTCAGACGTTTGGAATGTCCTTTCCGGAATTTCTAATGGAATCCAGGCTATTGCATGCGAAGCATCTGTTAGCAACAACCAACCTATCCATTAAGCAAATTACGCTGGAGACCGGATTTTCCCAGTCGAGTTACTTCATCCGGTGTTTTAGGAGTCAAGAAAACCTAACACCTTTGCAATTCAGAAATATTCACAATCTTACTATAGGCAGATAAATACTCTGGTTGTTTAGAAGCTGCAGATGTTCCTTTATACCGAACGTACAAGAAGACCCTACACATCTAGTGTAGAGTCTTCTTCTCTTGTTCTCATGTTTAGTTTTCGGTCACGGGTGATCAACCGTGTTTTCATTCTTCATCTTCGTCAGCTCTATATTCCAAAATATCTCCAGGCTGACATTCCAGCGCTTTGCAAATTGCCTCCAGCGTCGACAAGCGTATCGCTTTCGCCTTCCCGTTCTTCAATATTGAAATATTGGCGATTGTGATATCAACTCTCTCTGCAAGCTCGGTAACCGTCATTTTCCGCTTGGCCAACATTACATCAATATTGATTATAATAGCCATATTTTCACCTCAAACCACTAGGTCATTTTCAGATTTAATATCAATGGCTTCCTGTAACAGTCTTTGAAGAACAGCGGAAAACACCGCAATGACCAATGAAGCAAAAATAGGAACCATCCCAACAATAATAAGCCCAGGTGCATCATCCTTATCTGCTACTAGAAAAACGAATGGAAGCATCACAACATACAGGCTACAGATTACAATAGCACAATATTTTATGATTTTTAAAGATCTCACGGAGATTGAAGAAAACGCTTCGTTCTTGTCAATATAGCTCAGAAGACGGAATGAATGGTACAGCGCAATGATAAACGGTATGACGGAGACATACATTATGATCACAATGGGATACAATGAGCCGGCATAGTTCGGATTCACTGGATTGTTAGCTAACCAAGGTATGCCGAATATACATAAGGCAAGAATCGGAACGCCAACGAGCAAAACAGCCATTTTCAAAAAAATCGTGGAACCTCGTTTCACAAAAAGCACCTCTCTTGTTTTAAGTGATTTGAATTTATCATACATTTTATCGTTTTACAATAAATAATTATCGATTTTTATTGTTTAATTATTGATAATCAATTATCCCTTCCTTAAACATCCTAATAAACATATCCTTATCGGTTCATCACAGTTTGCTTTTGACCTTCCCAGGTTTATCGATCCAGTACGGAATAGCTTGTGATATAATAACGACCAGCTAATACGAAAAAAATGGAATATAAGGCGGACCTTACTCATGAAATTAGAGCGATTGATCTCGATGATCTATAAGCTGTTGAACAACGAAGTTGTTTCTGCTTCCGTGCTGGCTGAAGAGTTTCAGGTATCCCAAAGAACCATTTACCGGGACATTGATGTGATCTGTGCTGCCGGCTTTCCCATCGTATCCTATCAAGGGATGAACGGTGGATATGGCATGATGGATGGATACAAGTTGGACAAAAGCTTGCTCGGTACATACGATGTCAATTCCCTGATTACTGTCCTGCACAGTCTCTCTACAGTGTTTGAAGACGAGCGTGCGCAGGGCACGATTGAACGATTGAAAACGGTAGGGACTGAACATCAGACTCCCAGCTTAGCGGTAAACTTGGAAACTCACCGTAACGACCACGATGCGCTTCGCCATCTGCGTAAAGGCATTACGGAACATATACTTGTCCGTTTCGATTACATTAACACCAAGAATGAACGTACGACCCGTGAGTTGGAACCGGTGATGCTTTATTATAAGTATCGTAATTGGTATGTATATGGATTCTGCCGAGCACGCCAGGATTATCGGGAATTCCGTCTATCCCGCATGATGAATCTGTCCCTGACACCAGAAACATTTCAACGGCATCTTGAGGTACTAAAAGAGACTGTTTTGCCAACCAAAGAATGGCAGGATCAGGTAAGAGATGTGGTGTTTCGGGTTTCCCCAGAGGCATTAGCGGAAGCACTGGATCACTTTCAGCAGGCAGATAAGCAATTCAATGATGACGGGAGTATGACCATGCGTATCCCCGTTTATCAGCCACTCCAGGCAAGATGGCTTAGGTCCTTTCTGCTAGGCTTGGGCAGTGGGGTTGTTGTTCTAGAACCGCTTGAGCTGCGAGAGATCCTAAAAGAACAGCTTCAACATGCACTCCTGCAATACGAAGAAGTATGACACGCTGTTGTCATACTTCTTTTTTTATAATGACAACAGATTTAAAACAAATCCATTGCATAGCTAAAGGAGAAGATACGAATGACGAATTATCCAATTGAAATGTTTAATTACCACACATGGGCCAACCAAACCATTCTGGGCAGAATCAAGGAACTGCCACCCTCTGTACTGAGTCAGGAAGTGAACAGCTCATATCCCACCATCGCACATGCCCTTAGCCATATCCATGCTGTTGATCAGATGTGGTATCTGGTTTTATCAGGAACGGCGATGCCTGAGGCGTTCCAGGCATGCATGCCTTTAAATTCCAAAATACTCCTTTCCGTGAATGAGTACATCGATACCTTTGCCGAGCTAGCCAAACGATACAATGAATGGTTCCAGCACCAAACCGACTTGGAGCAAACGATTCTACTTGATAATCCATTCGCTGGCCTCCGCGAAACGAGTCTTTCCGAAATGGTGCTGCATGTGGTTAATCACGGGACCTATCATAGGGGCAATGTTTCCACAATGCTGCGTCAATTGGGTCATGCGTCCATCATGAACGACTACTCTCTTTTCTGGTATCAGGAACCTGTGCAATCCTTCTAATGTACAGCACATTTTGATCCAAGGAGCAGATCATATATTTAATGGAAATTCAAAATTTAATTTCGGTAAACGCAAGGGAAGATTTCAGGTCATGGTTACAGGCGAATTCCAGGATTGAACAATCCTGCTGGGTTGTGGTGAGTATTACGGCAAAGCCCAATACATTGCTATATCTTGACGTGGTAGAGGAATCCTTATGTTTTGGATGGATCGATGGAATTAAAAAGAAAGTATCGGAAACAGAACTCGCACAGCGATTGTCACCCCGAAGCAAAAGCAGTTCGTGGACCGAATTGAATAAAGAACGTGTAAGGCGTCTTGAAAAGTTGGGGCTTATGAGGGACGAAGGAAGACGGGTACTACCGGACATGGAGATCGATTCTTTTCGCATTATCAAGGATATTGAGATCAGGCTTAAGGAAGATAAACAAACTTTTGAGAATTTCATGGCCTTCCCTTCTCTTTATAGAAGAGTCCGCATCGACACCATTCAGAGCGTAAAAAAACAGCCGGCATTGTTCAATCATAGATTGGACAAATTCATTACAAACACAAGAGAAAACAAAATGATTGGTCAATGGCATGACCATGGACGTCTTCTGAATTATTAGATTCCCCCATCTTGGTCTATCACATGGAAGTGGTGTTGGACAGTCACCTTTTTGCCATTGGACGATATCCTATAGGTAAAAGGAGGACTGTTCATGTCGCTTTTGTTTCAACATTCTGAACTGGAGAATGAAAAGATTCCTCTGGAAGCCTGGAAGAAGGATGCCTACCAGTTGTTTGCTTCCAAAATGAGTGATCGGGAGGCTCGTTTCCCCTGCATTCCGGCGACTCAGGCCTTCGCCATGGGGCATCTCCGATATGGTTTTGTGTCATATTTGGATCCCGGGTCAGCAGATCGTAGACTCGCGGACATCATTACCGAATACGGCCGGGAATCGCGTTCTTTTGGTGATTACTCATCTTTGATTGTGTTTTTTGAATTGGAGAAAACGATGAGGACCGTTTTGGACTATGAAGAGATATTCTGGGATTTATTAAGCAAGGTTAGCGTTTTGGATGTAAAGCGATGGCCTGCAGACATTCCGGAGAACCCGGAAAATCCCTTGTGGGAATTCTGTTATGACGATGAGCGATATTTCGTCTATTGCGGGACACCCGCCCACATCTCCCGTCAGAGTCGGAGTTTCCCTTACTTCATGCTGGCTATGACGCCTCGTTGGGTACTGGACCAATGGAATGCTCATCCCAAGAAAGCAGCTGCAATTAGCCCTAAGATCCGTGAACGACTAGCGGAATACGATGCCATACCCGCCCATCCTGAACTAAAACAGTATGGAGCCCAAGGGAATCTTGAATATAAGCAGTATTTTTTAAGAGACGATGACTCCTCCCCCTCTCGATGCCCTTTTCTTCGCGCTCTACAAGCGGAAAAGGTACAAGAATAGAAGTGTTTCCCTTACTTGTCCTAAAAGTGCCCTCCTCCGAATAAGCTGTACTCTACAGTTATAAGGAGGAGCGTTCCATTAACTGGATCAAGGAAGGGACATGACCATGGAAATGTATATCAAATATGTTCTGATCGGACTAGCTATTGCCATGCCTGTTGGAGCGATCACTGTGGAAATGACAAAACAGGGTTTAAAAAATGGATTCGTTCACGGCTGGGCTGTGGGTCTGGGAGGGATGACCTTGGATACCACATTAATTATAGCGATGTATCTGGGGTTTGCCTCCTTCCTCTCCCTGCCTTACATTCAGATTCCGCTCTGGCTTATTGGAGCGGGCTTTCTTGCTTATCTGGGTTATGATTCGATCAGGAATGCAGATCAGGATATTACACCCGCCGATGAAAAAGCAAAAAAATCATTTTGGAAGACATACCGTAACGGTTTGTTGGTTGCCATTTCCCCGGGTAATCTGATCTTTTGGGTATCCGTTTTTGGTGCCGTACTGTCTGATTCATATCGTTCTGCCGGGAAGGAAAGCTTCGCTATCGCAGCTTGCGGGGTGCTATGCGGCATTCTGATTCATGATCTTGGTTTGGTTTCCCTGGTTTCCGTGACGCGAAAAGTGATGAGCAGAAGATTGATCCGTTTGGTTTCAGTTGCCGCAGGCACACTTTTGCTCGGTTTTTCATTCTATTTTTTGTATGAGTTCGTGGTGTCGCTCTGGACATATATTCTGTAATTGCCTTCGTTGGACAAACTTCATTATCCCTTGAATACTTAGACAAAAAAGGAACCTGAGTGTCGGGTTCCTTTTTTGTCTGCTTGCACAAGCAGGTCCTGATGCGGTCCACTGCTGTTTCCAGGCTGAAAGCATGTAATGAATAGTATCGCAACGGATGACTATTCGCTGTAACAGCCCTGTACTCCACCCTAAATGATCATCTCCACAATCAGGGACTATCGACGGTAATTTCACCCCTCCACTATGATACAGCTATGGTTGCATCCCCATATGAGACTCTTGAGGAAAGGAATGAAATCAGATGCAAAGAAATACGAAAACCACAACACTCTTGTTCCCAGCCTCCAGAGCACCAACGCTGTTAGGCAGAATGGTAAGAAACCGATGGTTGTATCTCATGCTTTTACCGGGTCTTCTTTATTTTCTCCTATTTAAGTATTGGCCCATGTATGGAATATTCATTGCCTTCAAAGATTACCAGCCCTTCCTTGGTTTCTGGGACAGTCCCTTTGTAGGACTCAAGCATTTTGAGCGTTTGTTTAACGATCCTAACTTTGTTGTTCTTTTCCGCAATACCCTTGTGCTTGCCGTGCTCAATATTTTGTTTTTCTTTCCATTGCCGATTATTATTGCACTCATGTTAAATGAACTTCGTCACCATTTGATTAAGCGAACCATTCAGACGTTGGTGTACATACCACATTTCATGTCATGGGTCGTTGTGGTGGGGATTGCTTACATTTTCTTAACTACAGAGGGCGGAATCGTGAATGATCTCCTGGTTTACTTCGGCGGTGAAAAAATAAACTTCCTGGCAAGCAACGAATGGTTCCGAACCATTGTTACAGCAGAGGTCATCTGGAAAGAAACCGGCTGGGGAACGATTATTTTCCTTGCTGCGCTCTCAGGCGTCGACCCACAATTATATGAAGCTGCCCGGATGGATGGAGCCAATCGGCTTCGCCAACTCTGGCATATCACGCTGCCTGCCATTCGCAGCACGATCATTATTCTGCTGATTCTTCGCTTGGGGAATTTTCTGGATACGGGCTTCGAACAGATCTTCCTGATGCTCAATGCAATGAATCGCGAGGTTGGGGAAGTATTTGATACTTATGTATACTCCGTAGGGATTAGCCAAGGGCAATACAGCTTCAGCACTGCAGTCGGCTTATTCAAATCTCTGGTTGGTTTGGTATTAGTCGTTCTGGCCAATCATTTGGCCAAGAGGTTCGGTGAAGAAGGAATTTACTAAAGGAAGGAGAACATCGGGAAATGCCAATCAAGCCTAGCCTCGGAAGTCGGGTTTTTGATCTCTTGAATATAGCGCTGTTGACTGTATTTGCTTTACTTACGGTACTGCCCTTCATCTATGTTATTGCCGGCTCCTTCGCCACTCAGAAGGAATTGTTGCTTCGCGGGTTCATTTTATTTCCAACAGAGTTTACACTGGATGCATACAAGTACATTTTTTCGACCCCCACTCTGGTGAAAAGTTTATTTGTCACCATCTATATCACCGTGTTCGGCACGCTGATCAATATATTTCTGACCTGCTTAATGGCCTATCCTTTGGCTCGCAGGGACATGGACTTTCGTAAGCCAATCCTGATGCTCATCGTATTCACGATGTTGTTCAGCGGCGGCATGATTCCTACTTTCCTCGTGGTCAAACAGCTGGGGATGATCAACACGTATTGGTCCTTGCTTATTCCCGGAGCCATCAGCGCTTTTAACTTAATCATAATCCGCAACTTTTTTCAGCAACTTCCCGAGAGTTTGGAGGAGTCGGCCAAGATTGATGGATGTAATGATTTGAGTGTTTTTTTTCGCATTGTACTCCCTCTCTCCATGCCAGCGATCGCCACATTCTCCCTGTTCTACGCTGTAGGTCACTGGAATACTTACTTTAGTGCTGTGCTCTACATTAACGATAACACCAAATGGCCAATCCAGGTGCTCTTGCGGCAATTCGTTATTTTAGCCTCTGGCGGGATTGGAGACTCCACCGCGATGGATTCGGACTATGTGTCCCCACCGGAACAATCCATTAAAATGGCCGTCATTGTTGTGTCTACTCTGCCCATATTGCTCGTATATCCATTTTTGCAAAAGCATTTCGCCAAAGGGGTATTGCTGGGTTCTGTGAAAGGCTGACGGTAACTTAAGCATCAAACCACATAAGGGGGATTATTCATGAAAAAACAACATCGGAAATCACTCATTAGCACAGGAACTCTGATCGCTTCCTTAACGTTGCTCATAACTGCTTGCGCAGGGAATAACTCCAATACCTCTCAGGAAACCGGTACGGGAGATCCACAAGGAGCACTTCCGTTGAGCATGATGCTGCCGACCTATAATGCGGAACAGATGAACGCAAATAGTTCAATTCTGGCGCTGCTTGAGGAGAAAACGAACACCGATCTTTCGGTGTCTTGGGTGCCGTCCTCATCCTACACGGATAAGTTAAGTGCTACCGTTGCATCCGGAGAACTACCGAAAACCTTTGTTGCCTTGGAGCCAAAAGCATCTTTTATTATTAATGCTGCCCGGTCGGGCATGTTCTGGGAACTGGGTCCGTATTTGAAAAGTTATCCGAATCTGAGCAAGATGTCTGATGTTGTATTGAGCAATTCATCCATTGACAACAAAATCTATGGCTTGTATCGAGAACGGGATATTGCCCGCTTTGGTTTAATGATTCGCCAGGACTGGTTGAATCATCTTGGGCTTGAAGCGCCGAAGAATTTGGATGAACTTTACATCGTTTTGAAAGCGTTTGCGACAGAAGATCCCGATCAAAACGGCAAACAGGATACCGTTGGACTCGCAGTGGGTATGCAGGGGAATAATATCGCCGGGTTTAAAGATATCTTAGTGTATCTGGGAGGTCCGAATGAGTGGGAACTGAAAGACGGCCAGTTAATCCCTGCGCACATGACCGATGCTTACATGGACACCCTGAAGTTTTACAAGAAACTATATGATGAGAAGCTTATCAATCAGGATTTTGCACTGGTTCAGGACGGTCGATCCGTGATGTACAAAGGGAAGGCTGGATTATGGATTGACAATATGCTGGACGGTAAAAATATCGAAGAGAATATTAAGAAGGTCACACCAGATGCCAAAATCCATCTGATCAACCGAATTTCAGGTCCGAACGGAGATGCCACTCGGGCGGGTACGGGTTACCTGGGAATGTATATGATCCCGAAAACGAGCGTCAAAACGGAAGAAGAATTGAAGAACATTCTCGCGTATTTCGACAAGGTATCTGAAAAGGATATGCAAAACCTTTTGAAATATGGCGTGGAAGGAAAGCAATATAATGTGGAAAACGGAGAATACAAGCCGAATCCGGATCCGAAGTTGCGGGCGGAAATGACGGACAGTAACCAGTTTATGATTTTGCAGGATCAGGTTGAAAACTTTGGTACGGAACTGGAGAAGCTCAGCACAGAGTTGTTCAAAGACAACGCCACGTTCGCCATACCTAATCCTGCCTCCCCTTTTATCTCGAACACTGCCATAGAGCTCGGCAACGAACTAAATAAAATCATTCAGGATGCCACAGTAAAATTTATCATGGGAACTGCCACTGAAGCAGATTGGGATCAGGCAGTGGAAAAGTGGCTGCAAGGCGGCGGAAGCAAAATTATTGAAGAAATCAATGCGGAATACACCAAGTCTGAGAACAAATGACATAGGATAATGCACCTTTCATCCTCATAAATGGGCCCCGTAGGATGACCATTCAACTGGTTGTACTAAGGGGTCCCTTAGATTTCAAGCGTGCATGGCGTCGTTACTATTCTTCCCGGTACTTTCCGGGCGTTGTACCTGCAATTTTTCGAAATGATCGTATAAAGTTTGCCGAATTATTGTATTGCAGGCGCTCCGCAATTTCAGCAATTTTCATGTCCGTATTCTTCAGCCATCTCTTGGCCATGTCCATCCGGTATTGAGTCAAATATTCCCCGAAGTTAACCCCTGTCTCCTGACGAAACACACGACTCACATAATGAGGGTGGTAATTGATCCGGGCTGAGCAACTTTCCAAGGTCAGCTCGGAATCAAACTCACGATGAATCATGTCGATGACGGCTTCCGAAATATGCTTGAACTGCCTTTCACGGCGACTCTCCAGCTCCTTGGCGTACGGCTCAACAAATAAAGTCCAAAACCAGGACTGCATCTCGGTAACGTTTCTAAGCTTAAACAATGTGTTAATTAGCGAAGTCTCATCTCTCTCGATCCCTTCCACAGGAATAGAGTGCTCATGACCGAATTTGAGGAAATTCACCAGCAAGCGCAACAATGACAGATGATAGTGCTGAAACGGCGTATGGGACGGAAACAGCTCCTCCATAAAGTTCTTCAATTCAATCTCCGATTGATTCAGGTCCCCTGCTCTTATGGCATCAAGCAATGCCTGCTCTTTGTCTTGAGGAAACATGCCCAGATCATTTTTTTGCGGCTGCACGTCTTCAATAAAGAGAATTGACTCCTGTCCAAGTCCTACACTGAATTTCAGTGACGTCATAGCTTCATGTAAAGCGACCCCTGTATGGTTAAAAGAGTTGAACGGACGGCTAATCCCGATACTTACTCGGATCCCGAGATATTGAGAAATTGCCCTTTGGATATTTAATGATAACGTGAATAGCTCCTCTTTGAGTTCAGCTCCATCTTTGGATGATCCCATCAAGGTGACTTGGTAATCGGTTGTCACCACCGGAACAAGCCTGTCTTCGCCAGGCACCAACTCACCGACCATATTACTGATCGCAAATAACAATAAATCGTGATTTCTCTCCTCGTAGCGGGTACCTTTAAGCGTATCGATTTGAACAGCCAACAAGCTCATGGACGGCCATGGCCGCTGCACGCCATACAATCCCAATTTCTCCATAAAGTCAGTATGGCTAATATCACCGTTCAACAATTTATGCATAAAAAACTCTTTTAGTTGGCTTTGTTGGCCTTGCAGCTCATTCAAGATAATGGAGTGATTACGAATCAGATCGTTAACCCGTTCTCCGATGACTTGCAGCTCGCCTGTCGCTCTCTCTCTTTCTGCTGGCGGGGAAGTTACAGCGGCAAGAGTCGAATAAATGGATTGAATCGGGCCGTACATTCTCTTAGATCCGAACCAGGCAAGAATTAAAGTGATAAGCAATATCAAAAAGCATACAAGCAAAGTAATCCAGCCAATAATTTGATTCTGTTCGTTCACTTGTTTATTTGAAGCAACGGAAACATAAACCCAGCCATTGTATGAGGATTTTCGATATGTGACGGTTACTGTCTCCCCCTCCAGCTCAGAAACATACTGGCCTTCATTCGTATCTGTCTTCTTAAGCGCTTGGAGATAAGCTTCACCAGACAAGCTGCTTCCCGGTAAAGCGCCCTCGTCACTCCGATGGATCAGCTTTAAATCGCGATCCAATATGAAAGCGTTTCCTACTTTGCCGTTTTGAATAGACAATGTTCTTCTTAACACGTCAGGAGATAAAGCTACGCTGATAAGACCTTTCGGATTAGCCGCATTAAAAGGGTATTTTTTCACGAAGTACACAGACTCGAACGTATTCGGCAGATTATCCTTTCCCATGATCCAAAAAGACCCGGCTTCCTCATGAGAAAATGCTTCCAGTTGTGACCTGAATTCAGGCGAGCTGTATTCATTCACTCCGGTGCTTGTAACCATCCATTCCTTATTCAAACTGTACAAGTAAATTTCCTTGATCCCCAGCTCGTAAGTTTGAATGGTAGCGATCCCTTTATACAGCTCATGCACCATCTCAAAATCCTGATTCGTAATGGGTTTGGTAAATGCCTGTCTAACGATGGGAGACTGTAGAAACTGCGTTGCCGAATTATCAATGGTGCGAAGCATCTGCTCTACACCCATTTGCGTTTGTTGCAGAAGCAGCTTGTTGCCTTCATTCACCTTTTCCTGGACGGTCAGAGAGGAGTTATAGTAGGAGAAGGAGCCTAGGACAATAACCGGGAGAGTTCCTATTACAATTGAGAATAACAGCAGTTTCCACAAGTAAGATAGGGACCGTAATTTCATAATGCCTCCTCCGTTTTCCGGTTCATTACCTTATTACATTAGTTCCCAAATTAAGATACGTCAACCCGTTATTACTTCGTCTTGCAGCCACTCTCAGCCCTTGCTCCACTAATCTACTCTATTAATCGTATGGAAGAATGAAGTCACCAGAATTGGCGTCAACTCTATTAAATTGTCCAAGCACTCTTGCTAAAAAGTACATATTCTAGCATATAACCAAAAAGGAGTGGATCGCATGGCAAAAGAGATTTTGGACTACAGTTCCAATGTTGTTACTCCCATTACCGGTGGAGTTAATATTCCTGTGCCCATCTTCCCAGCAGGGGTTGAGATTGCTGCCGCCTCCGTATTCCTTAATCCGTCTAATCCCGCTGCTGTCAATAACAGGGTAGAATTGCAGGCTTCCATTGGATTGAGATTCGTCGGTGCAGGCAATATCAGAGTGCTGGTTCGGATATGGAGGGCAGGCCAGGAAATCTATTACGGATTGGAAAGCAATGTTTTTGACAATAACATTATGATCAACGTGAGCACGGTAGATGCCGCACCATTAGGCTTGCAAAACTATCAATTGATTATTGAAAACCAGACACCCGCTACGACAGCATTTGTCACTGGTCCACTCGTATTCACCGCTACAGCCTACGGCCAGTAATATGGAGTGTGGAGATTAAATCTTACTCTTTATATTCCTGATGTAAAATCCCCCGATCCTTAGTTACAAGGATTGGGGGATTTCTGTGAGAAGATTTAATTTATGAGCTCGTGCTGGCAGCCAAAACTGCAACAATATCGCCATTGAATCCTTCACTCATATTAGTTGTAACCCACGCCTTGATAATAGTAGCCCAGCGATTTCATGAAGTCGGCATTCAACATGTTTCGGCCGTCGAAGATGTTGGGCTGCTTCATCTGTTTACTGAGCTTACTCCAGTTTAGGTCATGATACATCTTCCACTCCGTACATATAAAAACAGCATCTGCATCTTTAAAGCCTTCCTCAGGGGTAGTCATGGACTGAATGTTTGAATTCTTCAAATATGAGGGAAGTTTGGCGACCGGGTCAAACAATTTAATATGTGCTTGTCCGTCAGTCAATACCTGAATGAGACGGATCGCAGGAGCTTCCCGTATGTCATCCGTATCAGGCTTGAATGCCAGGCCAAGAACCACTATTTTTTTGCCTGCGAAATCTCCTAACCTTCTTCTTGCTTTCTCAACCATATACAAATATTGTGTTTCATTAACCTCAACGACATTCTTCAGTACCTGTAGTTCCGTATTATTATCCTTTGCTATACGGAGTAAAGCTGCAACGTCCTTTGGAAAACATGATCCACCATAACCAATTCCCGCTTGCAGGAAGCTGCTGCCAATCCTTTGATCAAGTCCCATCCCAAAAGCAACCTCTTTTATATCTACCTCAAGTTTGTCACTTAATCTGGATAGTTCATTAATATAAGAAATTTTTGTGGCTAGAAAAGCATTCGATGCATATTTAATGAGCTCTGCGGTCCGCGGTGTTGTTACCACAATGGGACATTGAACTGAAGCGTAGAGGGTCTGAAGCATTTTGGTCGCTTTAGTACTCGTCGCGCCAATGACAACCCGGTCTGGATTTAGAGAATCCTCCATGGCTTTACCTTCCCGCAGAAATTCAGGATTGGATGCAACATCATAAGGATAAGATGCTGCCTGAGACCGCAATATCCATTGAGTCACTTTTTCCTGTGTCCCTACGGGCACGGTACTCTTGTTAACGATGAGTTTATAACCGTTCATATAACGACCAATATCTTGTGAAACCTGCTTCACATAAGTTAAATCTGCATTTCCATCAGTAAGCGATGGAGTCCCGACACATATAAATATTACATCATTCTCTTGAATAGCTTTTGCTTGATTTGTAGTAAACATAATCTGACCGGATTTAAGATGTTTTACCAGTAGTTCCTTGAGACCTGGCTCATAGAAATAAAGTTCACCTTTCGTTAATTGATCGACCTTGTGTGCATCTGTATCAAGTCCTACTACTTTCCAGCCCATCTCGGCAAACACCAAGGCAGTGGTTGTACCCACGTAGCCTGTCCCAATCACAAGTATTTTCATTCCTCGTCACCCTTCCTTCTCGCTTCTAAGCCAGCCAGGGTAGAACCGGTCCCAACTACCGTATTAACAACAGCGTGTGATAGTTGCTTGATATGAACATTACCTAATAGAATGCTGTCTCTGATGTAGCAGCTTTCAATAGTGGAATCTGCACCAATAGAAACGTAAGGACCAACCACACAATCTTCTAGAATACAGCCTGCTTCTATAGAGACTGGGGCAATAATCTTGCAATTTTGTAGAATCACCGAAGGATGAATATCATTTTCAACTGGCATCTCCCGAAGCATTTTTCGATTGGCATCAAGCCATCTCTGTAAAGTTCCGACATCAATATTTGCTATTTCAGCTTGCTGATAAGATACCGAGTAGCCCTGTTGGATCAGCCATTGGATCGCATCTGTAATTTCATACTCTCCTCTGGCCGAAGGTTCTATCTTTTTGGCAGCTTTGAAAATAGAAGAAGTAAAACCGTATGCTCCTAATACCGCAAGATTTGATTTGGGAGCTTTCGGCTTCTCTACAAGCTTCACAATCCGGTGGTCTTCCACCTCTGCAATGCCATAATCCTGAGGACTGTCCACTTCCGATAGAAGCAGCGCAGCATGATTCCCATGTTCTACTATTTGCTTTTTAAGTTGAGAGAGTGAAATGGAAATTAAGTTATCCCCCAAGAGTAAAATGAATGAGTCCTGACCAATAAAATGCTCTGCTTGTAATATGGCATCTGCGATTCCTTTTGGTTCTTTTTGATAAATAAACGTAATATTCGTACGACTCCACCTAGTGACACTCTCTAAGCTGCTTCTAATGAGTGATTCTTGCGATTTTTGGATTACTATTCCGATCTCAGAAATCTCTTGTTCAACCAATTTATCTATACAGGAGTGCAACAAGGGAGTATTGGCTACAGGAATCAATGATTTTGGATAAGAGAACGTGAATGGATACAAGCGGGAACCTTTGCCAGCACATAGAATTAGTCCTTTCAAGTCGTTTCCTCCCTTCTAATTTTCACTTCTGTATACTCTATGAAAAACAAATATATTTGGATTGGACGAATATCTGATAGATTTTATAGAAAGGCTCTAACAGCCTTGAAACGTTTCTTAGAAAACTAAGTTTTCTAATTCTTATGAAATGGTTCGTTGACGCTTGTGAAAATTTTCTGAAGCCCATTCATTCCATCGGTCATTCGCATAAGATGACGGCAAAAGAGCCGTTGGCTTCATGCTAACCAAAGGAGACTGAAATGGTATGAAAATAGTTCAAATATCTACAAATACACTTCCCGTTCCCCCAGAAGATTATGGCGGCACTCAGCGCGATATTCACTACCTGACAGAAGAGTTGGTTCGTCGAGGTCATGAGGTCATTTTATTTGCTAAGAAAGGTTCGAAAACCAACGCCACAAGGACGTACGAATATCCCACTGATGACCCGGATCAGCAGTTGGATTTCATCATTAAGCGCATTCCTTCGAATGTGGATATTATCCATGATCACTATGGCATTGTTGCGAAAACAAATCCGCCCATTCCTACGCTCCACAACTCCCATTCCAAAAAGGCAAAAGGATCACAAATTCCTGTGTTTGTGAGCAAGAAAATTCGTGATAAGAACAAGAAAGGTTACTTCGTGCATAACGGGATTCGTCTTCGTGACTATACTTTTCGAACCAAGAAAAAGGGCTATCTTTTATTTTTGGGTAGAATCATGAAAGAAAAAGGAGTTCATTTAGCGATTGAAGTTGCACAAAAAACGGGGAAAGAATTAATTATTGCTGGGACAATTAACAAGCCTGCATATCAAGAGTATTTCGATAACGAAGTCAAACCGCATCTTAATGAAAAGATACGATTTATCGGTCCTGTCGGTGGAACCAAGAAAATTAATTTGATTTCAAGAGCAAGCTGTGTGTTATTTACCTCTACATGGAACGAACCCTTCGGACTTGTGCTTATCGAAGCTTTGGCTTGTGGTACACCGGTACTTGGATTCAAAGCAGGGGCCGTTCCGGAAGTGCTAAAAGGCTTACCACAATTACTATGTAACTCTACAGATGATATGGTTCGCAAAGTGAAATACCGTAACAAATTCCCCACCGCAAGAGTTTGCCGATCCTATGTAAAAAAGCATTTTTCGGATAAAGTCATGGCTGACAATTTTCTTAAATTGTATAAAAAAGTCATCACGAATAAGGAATACAAAATTGTCCGTCAGTCGGTGTGGAACACCAGAAAAAATCTGATTCTAAAAAGGAGTTGAAATCAGTGGCTTCAATCATAGCGTGTACCATGAGACCTGAATATATGGATAACATTTTTGCAAATTATGCACGACAGGAATGGCATAACAAAGAAATGATCATCATCCTTAACAAAGATAGTATGAATCTTAAAAAGTGGCGAAAAAAAGCTAAAGAATACGAAAATGTTAGAGTCTATAAGCTTCCTGAGAAATATACACTGGGAAAATGTCTTAACTGGGCCATTGCCAGAGCAAAAGGTTCGTTTATTGCCAAATTTGATGATGATGATTATTATGGAGCTCATTATTTAAAAGAATCCATCCTTGCACTAAGAGCACGCAAGGCACCTATTGTTGGTAAACACACAACGTATATTTATTTTGAGGCGAAAAAAGCGCTTATGGAATACCGACCCGGACAAGAGAATGTGCCTGGCAAAAGGATTAAAGGCGGGACATTGTTTTTTCGTAAAAGGGTATGGAAACATGTGAAATTTCCGGAGGATACGATCGGAGGATCAGATGCCAAATGGTCAAAAAAATGCCGCAGAGCTGGCTACTCCGTATATTATGTGTCGAAGAAAAATTACGTTTGTATTCGAAGAGAGAACATTCAGTCACATACGCAGAAACGGGATACTGAGGAATATATGAGAAATTGTAAATTGGTTGCCTACACGGATGACTTTATACCTTATACAACCGATACTATTCCAGATGAAGATACCAGTAAAGAAGAATCCAATTCACTTTCAAATGGCTCCATTTAGCAAATTGGACATTTGAAGCGAAGAATGGGCTGTTCCTGTAGTGAAACTACTTTAGGGACTGTCCATTCTATTCGCCATATCAAACAACATTGCCGCACATTTGGTCATGATACCCTACCTTAATTTCCGAATACTTTCGTAATCCGTATATCTCTTTAGCCATTCAATGTCCTGACTTCTGTATCGTTTTAAAATTTTGTGTTTTTGCTTTATCAGATCTTCAGGCAATTTATATTTAGAGCGTTTAAAAATATACATCTTCTCCTGTGCTAACTCTCTGACAACCTGATGCAATGCTTTGTGTTGAGTATGGCCATACTCCCCTTTTTTATTGTGGGTCACTATCATCGTGATCTGAGGATTGGCTTGCAGCACCTGTGCGATATCTTTTTTCAAAGCCTTTCGGTTAAAATCTCCTTCCCATTTATCTTTATAACTCCACATTTCATACTCGGCTCCTACGTCTTTCATTGCTTTTCTAAACTCTCTTGCCCGCACTTTGTTTTTGCCGTTGGTTACACAGATAACTTTCCACCCTTTTCCCTTTATAAGTTGAGCTCCTCCAAAGATTATTTCATCATCAGGATGGGCTACAATCATCAATTTATTGAACATTGTCTTCCCTCCAAATCTTTAGATGAAGGAGTGATATAAGCCAAGCAGCTTATCGACGATACCAGAGATATTAAATTGCTTCTTAACGAATTCTCGTCCTGCTTCTCCCCAATTTTTTGAACTTTTCTTAGACCTTAATGCAGTAAGAATCAAACTTTCGATCTTGCTTATTTCAAGAGTCTCCTTGGCTCGGTGATCTCCGAAGTAATACCTCCAAGCAAGCTTGAAATTATCTGGCTTCACAATGCCAAATATCCCCTTTGCACCGATCGCTATGACGGGCCGCTTGCAGGACATCGCTTCAAGAGCTACTCGTCCCGTTCCTACAACAACGTCACTAATGGAGAAAAAGGATGATGTATCTAGGCGTTCACCCAATACATGAATCCGATTACTGTGTTTTCTAGCTGCTAGTTTCTTGACACTATTCAATCCCGGTCCACCACCAACCACTACGACATGTATGTTTGGGGATGAATCCATACAGCGCTGTGCAGCTCTTAAAAAACTTTTACATATCTCTGCTTTTTCATCCTCAATACGACTGACATACAATAGCACTTTCGACTTACTGGCAATGTTTAATTGTGCGAGCAACTGCTTGTTCCTGTTGTATCTAAAATGCTGCGTATTAATTCCATTTGGAATTAATACAGATTGGATGTTTTTCTCTTCCAGCCACTTTTTAACCGGCCAGCTAACGCTTATAACCGCGTGACGACTATAACACCTCTTCATTATTTTCGTGATTAGTGCCCGAGGATAGTATGTCCCATGTATGGTGTAGACAAAAGGGATTCTCAGCTTTCTGCTGAGGGCGCTGCCGATTATTCCGGTAGATTCATGGTGAGCATTGATGACGTTGATCTTATGCTTGATAATCCATTGCTCTAATCTTTGCCGGTCGTTTATTTTCGTAAATATTGGACAACCAAGCGCCCTGAACTTGGACAACAAACTCCCCCGTTTACCTGCTACATAAATGGAGACCCCTCTTTTTCCCATCTCTTCGACAACGGCAGACACATATGTCTCTGTTCCTCCCACTTCAAATTTATCTATGATCATAAGCAACCGAAGAGTTGGCTTTTTCATGAATTTCCCCTCCCATAAGGTTATCATTCTCACTCCTTATAGTATGGGGTGTTAATGGTTGTCGTTACCGGAATTTACCCAGGAAGACAAAACAGGCGATTTATAGGTTTAAGAATTATATCTACTCTTACGATTCTCTGTTTTTGAGCATAAAAAATCCCCTCCTTTCGACAAGATTAGATCCATTTTCTGGATGTCTCTTTTTCTCTCGTCTACTAAAAAGGGATAATACCAATATAGACTTGTTACTTCTTAAGTCTCAGTTTAATTCGGCATCTGGACGGTTACCACTTCTTTTCCTTTCAAATTGTCATTGGTAAACTGCATCGCTTGATCGTATCCGGTATTCCGCAATTGATCCCTCAACTCGTTAATAATGCTCATGGCAGCTTCATCCGATTTTGCAAAAACAGCTTCCTTCCAGGCGTCTCCCATCCGGTCCATGGAAGGTTTCAACATTTCCCATTCAGGGGATTTGGTGATGACATCACCCGGGTTATAAGCTGTTATAACCTGAATACCGTTCGGACGCAGTACCTTACGAGCATGATCCATTGCATCCAATCTGTCCTGATCTGCCCAGATGTCCCCACCTGCATACGAGTTAATGCGATCAAGTCCGGTTAACGATTCCAAACCGATAGAGATCCCTACGTTTTTGCGAACTTTACCGGATTGATCCGCTGCGAATTTATCAAACCATTCCTTATTGGCTGCGGGTTTGCCGTCCTTCATATCCCATTGAACGCCTTGCACCCCGTATCTGGCCAGCATGAAACCTTCGTCAGAAGCCATATAATCCAAAAACTTGAGCGCAGCATCTACACATGCACCTTTGCAGCTCTTGGTAATAACCGTTACGTTGTTCCCCTGAATGCCAAGATCCACGGGACGACTCGGGTCGACATCAGCCCGCTCTAGCGGACCGACGGGAATGTAATCGCTTCCAGGATGAGAGGTGACGTATTCCTTGGAAGCATCCAAAATGGCCGGATAATGTGCCGCAAGAATGGCAATACGACCCTGATTGATTTTTTCTTTGGCGATGGGATCTGTCTGGGTAAATACATCCGGATCGAGCAGGCCTTCTGCCAGCAGTTTTCGATAGAACAGCATGTATTCTTCATAACCTGGAGTGAAGAAACTGTGCTCAAGCGTACCATCGCCCTTGTCTACGTAACTTGCTCCCGAGTAAAACATCGTATTGCCGATGCCTACAGACCAGCCATTACTGAATCCACCCAGCGGGAAGACAGGCTGACCGTTCTCCTGCAGGTTGGCGTCTTTTATCTTTTTGAGAAAAGCATAAAAATCCTCTTTCGTCACCACGGACTGCGGGTCCACACCTACCTTCTCGGCAATGTCCTTGCGTACATAGAATCCGTATAACCAATCAATTCCGTCTTCGTTCGTAGCAGGCTGATTCTGCAGTAGAAGATATTTTTTACCGTCATACGCATTAATCGCTTTTTCATACAATGCTGGCGGAACGTTTTCTTCTGCAATGGATTTGGCCAGGTTGGGATAATTGCCCAATTTGTCGGATATATCGACTAACTGACCTTCTTTGGCTGCCTTGATAATTCCATCAAGCTCGCCGCCCCAAGCAGGTCCGGTATATATATCCGGCAAATCTTGCGTAGCAAAAATCTGGTTTACCTTCTCGGTCTCGCTGCCTTTTGTATACTCCCACTCGAGGGTCACTCCGGTCTTTTCCTTAATAACTTCCTCTACTGGGGTAATTCCATTGTCCGATCCGCCTGAACCATTCCAATTATGCAGTATCTTAAGCGTAGTACCGTTTCCCTCTCCATCACCTTCTCCATTCCCAGCCGAATTCATGCAACCACTGAGCAAACTTCCAGCCATAATGGACACGAGAAATACAGACATGCCTTTCGACCAAATCCTATTCAAACCAATCGCCTCCTGGTTATGGATATCAATGAATCGCGGTGAAGCGTGGGCAGATCAAACCGATATGATCAACCCTTAACCGAGCCAATCATGACCCCTTTGACAAAATAGCGCTGCAGAAACGGATAAATGCACAAGATTGGGAAAACCGTAATGACCAGCAGAGCCATGCGCATCGATTCCGGTGTTGCTCCTGCACCACCGACGCCGCCTACCGTCTGCCCACCTTGCTGTGCTGCTCGCTGCATGGAATTGGATAGCGCTTCCGCTTCCGTCAACATTTCTTGCAGCAATGTCTGAACCGGAATCAAATCCTTGTTGGAAACGTAGTAGGCACCAGAGAACCAGTCGTTCCAATGGGCTACTCCGATAAACAGCGAAATGGTTGCGAGTACCGGACCAGAAAGAGGCAGAATGATTCTCACAAAGATTTGAAAATCGCCATATCCGTCGATACGGGCAGACTCCTCCAGTTCCTCAGGTATGCCTTGTAGAAACGTACGAATAATGATGATGTGCATGAAATTAAATAAAAGCGGCAAAACGTACACCCAAAAGGTATTGATCAGATGCAGTTTTTGCAGTGTGATGAAGAACGGAATGAATCCCGCGCTGAAAATTGTGGGCAAAAAAATGTAGAAGGTAAAAAAGGAACGTCCCGGCAGTGTTTTTTTGGAAAGCGCATATGCCATAAGGGTACACAGGATTACATGCAGAAACGTCCCCAGCAGGGTGCGCATGAGGGTAATTTGGTATGCCTTCCAGATGCGTGCATTATCAAAAACCTCGGCATAGTTCTCCAATGTTAATTTTCGGGGCAGAAAATAAATCGCCCCTTGCATCGAGTCCTTCCCTTCATTTAATGAATAAGCCAAAATATAAATAAACGGGTAGATCATCGAGAATCCAACCAACGCAAGAATGGTATAGTTAAACACCGAGAATACAGACCATTTTCGTTCCATATCATCACCTCCTTAAAACAGGGATACATCACTGACTTTGCGGGCAATGCGATTGACGGTCAGTACCAGGATAAGTCCAATAATACTTTGAAATAATCCAACAGCTGCGGCATAACTGAGGCGCCCTTCGCGAATGCCGGAGTTGATGGCGTGCACATCCAGAACACTCCCGATACTCGCGGTCGCCGGACCATTCAGCAGAAGCAGCTGTTCGTAGCCTGCGCTCATCAGGCTGCCTACGGCAAGAATGAACAGGATGATAGCCACGTTACGAATGCCGGGAAGTGTCACGTGCCACATTTGCCGGAAACGTCCTGCACCATCTATCTTGGCAGCTTCATAGAGCTGCTGATCGATTCCTGCGATGGCGGCCATGAAGATGATCGAATTCCAGCCGATGTTCTTCCAGATGTCCGATCCAACAATCAGTTGATAAAACCACGTTGGATTGTTCAGGAACTGGATGGATTCTGCACCCATGGCTCCCATGAAGTCATTGACCGGTCCACCATAGGGTGTCAGCAGTCTCTGCATCAGCGTGACCACAACGATCCAGGATACGAAATAAGGCAAGTAGGACAACGTCTGAATGGTCTTCTTAAACCGGATCTTACGAACTTCATTTAACAGGAGTGCGAGAATAATGGGCATCGGAAAGCCGATCAGCAGTTTCATAAGGCTAATGATGATCGTGTTGCGGATAATGTCACCGGATTGATAATAATTGAAGAACTGTTCGAAATACTTGAAACCTGCCCATGGACTTCCGGTAAATCCACCAATGAAGTTGTAGTCCCTGAAGGCAACCTGAATCCCGTACAAAGGGACATAAGAGAACAGAAAAAACCAGACAATGCCTGGCAGCATGAACAAATAAAAGAGTTTATGCTGCCAGATTCGCTTCATCAATCGATTGTTGGTTGCTCTCGTCTTGATCACATTCCCACATCTCCTTTCTCAAAATGAGAAATTCACTGCCTCTGCTATACCTGCAGCAACTTCAAACGCAGCGTAATAATTTCAAATGGCTTGAACGATAGCGTGATCATCGATGGGTCTGTCATCGGAATCGACGAAATGATGTTCTCCATCAGATCAGCTTTCCATGCTTCCTCGGTGTTGATTCCAAGATGAATGACCGTATGGGCATGTGTCCCGGACGTTTCATACAGGCGGACGATGATTTCGTCGCCATCTTCGGCTTTTTTGATGGACTCTACCATGACGTGTGCATGTTCCGGTTGCAGGAACGATTTTGTAAGCGGCAAAGTTCCAGCCGGTTTATCATGGACAGAGGGTAAGGGGACTGTACGCAATGGAATATTCAGTTCATTACCTCTCCGATAGATCTCGGCTTGAACATGATTCCCTTGATGCGGATATAACGAATAGGTGAATACGTGTTCCGCACGATCGGCTTCCGGATCAGGATACGAGCTGCTGCGCAGCAGGTTAAGGTCAAGCACATTATGAAGGGCTCTGTGACCGTACTTACAATCATTGAGTAATGCGACTCCGTAATCGGGCTCCGAAATATCTATCCACTGGTGGGCACAGATTTCATCTTTGGCAAAATCCCAGAGGGTATTGCGATGGGTCGGTCTGGACAGACTGCCAAACTGGATCTCGCAATGAACCTGATCTGTACGAATATTCAACGGAAAAGACGTGCGAAGCATCTTGGCATCTTCCCGCCAATCCACATCAGATTCAAAATCGATTCGGCGACTGCCCTCCGTAAGAATAACGCTCTGAGTTAATTCGGATTCTCCATAGCTGTATTGAAAGATCAGTCCAATCCTAGGCCCTTCACGAAGCTCACGAATGTTATCCAGTGTTAAAGGCATACCCGGATGCTCTGAATAGTCATGACTGAAATCCCAAGCGTCTCCTTCATCATGATATACACGGAGATGATTTCCCTGGTGTCCTTGAGGAATGATTTCTCTACCTTCTGCTTTATCCAAAATCGAGATGATTGCACCGTACTGATCAAACTTCACGAAAAGCACATGATTTTCTATGAAGCGTTCTTCCACATTTACATGTAACGTGGAATCCAGCGTCTCCGATCCCATTTCGATGCACGTTCCGACCTCACCCACCGTACACTGGCTAGGATATTCAGGTACAACCATGTATCCCATGGAGGGAACAAGTACCTTTATCCATCGTCCTTGCAGAAAAAGCCATTCCTTCCGCTGCCAAGGCAATGAATTGAACACCACTGCAGATACGGATGGGGGCTTGCTGCTTGAAGCGATCCGATCCGCCAAACTGCTGTAGGTTTCTGCAATCATGTTTTCTGTTTGGGTCAATAACTCCGCATATCTGATGAGTGATTCATCATAAACCCGCTTGATCGAAGATCCCGGAAGGATATCATGAAACTGATATAATAAGACCTCCTTCCATATGAGTTCGAGCGTATCGGATGGATAAGCTCTGCCCGAATGGACCGCCGCCAGAACGGAGGCAAATTCCAATTCACGCAGCGCTTTTTCCATTTTCCGATTATACCGCTTGCTTCGCGCCTGACTGGTCAGCGTACCCTGATGCTTTTCCAGATACAGCTCCCCCCGCCACGTTTGAAATTTCTCTCGTTCTTCATTGAGCCTTTCGAAAAAGGTCCACGAAGGCTCCTGTATAACGGGAGACAATCCAAGCAGATTCCTGGTCCGTTCGAGTCGTTCCAGATGCTCTTCACCTGGTCCGCCTCCCCCGTCCCCTATGCCAAAGAGCATCAGCGCATGTCCGGATACATTTTTATCCAGATATTCTCGCTCTGCCTTGGCAATGGATCGAGGTGCCGCCGGGCTGTTGTACGTATCCTCTGGCGGCATATGTGTTAATACTGCTGATCCATCAATCCCCTCCCACATAAACGAATGATGGGGGTGTCGATTGTACTCACTCCAGGAGAGCTTTTGGGTCATCATGTAATCAACTCCAGACTGCTTCAATAACTGGGGCAAGCTTGCCGAATAACCAAATACATCAGGCATCCAAAGTGACTTCATCTCCAACCCGAACTCCTGTTGAAAATAGCGCTTGCCATACAGAATCTGCCGTACAAGAGATTCACCACCGGGGACATTTGTATCCGACTCGACCCACATGGCGCCCTGCGGTTCCCATCTGCCTTCACGCACGCGTTCCTTGATCTGATCGTACAATTTGGGATAATGCTGCTTCATCCAGTCGTACAGTTGAGGTTGACTCGCACCGAATACGTAATCCGGATAACGTTCCATCATGCGAAGCACGGTCGAGAACGTTCTTGCACCCTTACGGATCGTTTCCCGGATCGGCCATAACCAGGCCAAATCGATATGTGCATGGCCTACAGCGCTCAAGGTTAAGACTGGATCTCCCCCTTGCAAACCGAGCTGTTCCTCCGTACGTTTTTTCGCTAGTCGTACACGCTCTTCGGAAAAATCGGTCAGCTGCAGCGAAACGTCATAGAGCGACTGGTATATTCTCTCCTTGCGAGCTGATCCAGCTGCCAGGCAGTCTGCCGTTTCCAGGAGAACCTCGATATCGTAGTACAAACTGCGGATATCTTCCCGACAGACTGCGATAACAGCCTCTCTTAAAGAGCCACCCTGATACTTGCCGAATAAATCGTTATTGCCCGCTTCCGCCCATACTTCAATCTCATCTCCCCTGACAAATCTCTCGCTCAGATGAACGACCCGCTTGCCGGGCAATCCCAAGGAGAAATCAAATTCGGAGTTAATGGTCGTCAACCCCTGAACAGGCGTTCCTTCATGATCAAACAGACATAGTTCTCCACTGACATCCAACAAGAGAACGAAGCGCTCATGGCTGCTGACACTACGGGCTGGCAATGGGCCTGCAAAACGGAACCAGGCACAGTCCCAGAGCTCACCCCATCGTTCTCCTTGCTGCAGAGTCACTTCCCTTCCAGAACTCCGAGAATCGTAGGACACGGGCTCGTTTGTAACCCATGCCTTTGCTTCCAGTTCGGTCAGCGGATCATATATGGCTTCTCGAAGTTTGTTCAACAACTGTTTTAACCGTTCTGGCCTTATCGGTTCATATGGCATGTTCGTTACTCCTCTCTGTTACGATGATTGGGCTATGAATCAAGAAGACCATCGCACATGTACCTCTGTCCGGTTCTCGTTCCCATGCTCATATTGAATAAGCACGGTCTGCGAATCCGGGTCCCACTCCCAAGAAGCGGCTGCTGCTTTCCCTTGAACAAAATACTGGGCAGATACAGGTTTCTCCTTACTGTACAGCCGTGCAGCAGCCTGCAAGCGAGCTGGCCCTCGCGCCACGAATTGAAAACCTGTGGCCGACTCGGACAGAGCTTCAATTCGGGAGGAAGCCGCAATGAGGGAAATTCCTCCAGCCGCTGGACGTCCTGACTCAATATCATAGAGAAGTGCCTGTTCTCCCGGTTTCATAACAACTTGGTTCAGTACCGCGAGCTTCGCATCGAATAAGTCCACAACTGGACCCGGTATAGATAGTGGTTCATCGCTCACCAACTCGTCTAACGCAGCTGCGATGATGTAAGGCCCGCGCTTGATTTTGAAATATGACCTTGATACCCACTGCATCGCTGGTTGGTTGAGCATCCCAATCAAATCCTGAACCGCTTGGCGGAGACGATTGGCCCCTGCCGTGGACAGCGTGAGATCAGCCGGATGTTCGTTCAGCCAAGCCACGCCTCCTTTTCCCACTATCTCGATACCACTCTTCATTTTCTTCAGACCAAGCTGCTCGAACAAATGCTCCCGCGGGGAATGATACTTGGTTCCGAACTTCTTCTTCCCATCTTGCTGCTCGAGATTCCACCATGCACGAATAGCATGATAAGGATCACTGTCATCGCCAACATAGATCAGTGCCCCGCCATCCTGCACCCACTGCGCCAGAACGTAATGAATATCCGGATACTCAGGTTTGATAAATTCATAGCTGAGTACGAGAACATGGTAAGGTGACAAATACCCCGGATATCGTCGCACATGATCCAGTAAAAGAGGACGAACGGGTATCCCGTGTTTAAGTAGTGGAAGCGCAAGACCGTAAAATGGAGAAAAATCGAGCAGCTCGGTATCCCCCTCCTGCTGAAAGCCTTCAGGGTCTGTTCCATCATATTTCCCCGGATGAAGCGCCTCAGGATCTGGCTTCATCCGCTGAAACATTGCGGAGTCGGCGATAAGAACGCCAACCTGCAGCGGAATCTGATCGATCTCGATCACATTTTGGTCCAGGTTACCCAGCGTATTCATGACTTGCAGCAGCGTCGTTGCGTATTCTGCCGGAATGTTCTCCTTACCAGCACCTCCTTCCGCCAGATAAGTCCCTTGAAATATTCTTCGAGGCCACGGCGCAACTTCATAATGGGCAACCCCGGGATGCAGCAGCGAAGCAACCACGGTCTTCATGTAGTTCTGCTTGTAATCCGCCCAGGTGTAATTCGGGTTATCCTCGATCGGATCATGCAGGAACCACATGCGTCTGTCGGTTCCGCGGACCAGTTCCTGCATGACGCCATACTCAAGGTAAGCGGTTTCAAATGTACGTTCCTTCCGAACGCCTTTATACACATTGGGTGTGCGGGAAGTCCCGGTCCAGATCTGTGCGATGTATCCATCGATGGAGGCCAGCTCAACCAGTTGAGATTGCGGACTGACGATTCGCCACTGCGTGTAATTGATCAGGCTGTGCGTTGGAACATAAAAGCGGAGTACACGGCCATATCGCTGCAATGCATAATCCTTCATCTCGGCACATAACCGGTCCAGAGCGCGGGTATATAAATAGGCCTTTAGTTTGGAGGCTCGATATTGTGCATCCGGCGAAGCATGCGGCGGAATCCAGGATTCTTTGTAATACAGCTGCCACTCCCTCTTAAAAGCTTCAGAATAACCACCGTTCACCCAGAATTCAGGTTCTTCCAGATGAATGGCCTCAACACCTGCATCTACAGCAATTCGAATGTGCTCCGCCAGATAGCGTCCAAACGAAAGGGTAGGTACCATGTACGGAATAACGGGCTGATCACCGTGAAGAATCATCTGCTGGTGGCGATCCATCTGCGCTTCATCCCAATGGGGTATGCCATCCACCTCGCCATCAAGGTAACTGTTGTAATTTCCCCAGGCTACCCCGGTCATGAGATGCACAATATATCCCTTCTCTTTCCATTGCTTGATGCGTTCCGTCATTGACTCGTCAATGCCATATACCATCACAAAGTCAGTCTGCAGGTCATAGTCGGGATGATACGGAGCTGACTCCTGAAATCCGGTGCGTTCTTCTTTCCGGTCTCGTGACACATTCTACCCCCCTAGTGTTGATGTAGGTTTGGATTGCGTTGTATGATTATCCATCATTTTCTAGACTATAATATATGAATTGAATATATTCAATATGTTTTTTGAATACAAAAAAACCTTCCCGCATTAAACGTGAAGGTTTCCAATGTGCTTCCAAGTTAAATTTGAGGAACTCTTGCAGTGGTTTGGCGTACCACAAGTTCCGGTTCGATTAGAATTTTGCTATAGGATTTCGCTGTTTCATGTCCATGCAGCACTTCAAGTAATTTAACCGCTGCCTGGTATCCCATATCCCGCTCAAACTGATTCACGTGAGTAAATATGCTGAATTCCTCCACGATGGAAGTGGGATCATCAAAGCTTACAATGGACACATCTTCAGGAACCCGGAGACCTGCCTGCTTGGCTATTTGATGAATTTGTACACCGAGCCTTCCGTTCAGCGAAACGTATGCTGTCACCATTCGGTTTACGATATACCTGTACAGGGGATGGGACTCTGCATCTTTCAGCAAGCTTAATGGTTGGAAATCTGTAATCATATGTGCCGGGTTTATTAACGCCCCTTTGCCTTTCAAAGCATCGATATAACCTTCGATCCGTTCCTGGACAGTGACGGTTTGCAAAGGTGAATCCGAACAGATGGCGATATCCCGGTGCCCGAGCTCCCACAGATGCTCTACCGCAAGTTTGGTACCGCGTCTTCCATCCGCCGCAATATAGTGTGTCTCGACACCAGGCAGATAGCGGTCGATCAGTACAAAAGGAAAACCGGAGAGCTTCATGCCAAGGATCTCCTCGTTGTAGTTTTCCTCATCAACAGGAAAAATTAACAGGCCTTCAGCGCCGAGTGCCTTCAGTTCCTTGATGACATCCTTCTCTTTATCCAGCCTGCCATGCGTGAACATAATCATGCTTCGATAGCCTTTCTCGCTAAGAGCTTGTTCAATTCCCTCAACCAGTCTGATGGCGAAGTAATCATGGATGGATGGCATAATCACACCGACCATCCCTGCAGCCAGTGTGCCTTCTCTTCCCTTTATTGCAGCAGCCGGCGCTGATGCCGAAGATACGATATCGTTTTCTTCTGCCACAAAACTGCCCTTGCCAGGCACCCTGGCGATCAGCTTCTCATTCGCTAATCCTGTCAAGGCATTGGCAACAGTAATTTTACTAACCTGAAACTGATCCATCAGTTCCTTCTCTGTCGGTATCCGGTCACCGGGCTTCATCTTTTCTGTTGTTATGATCTGTCTGACATAGTCCTGGATTTGCTGATACAACGGAACTCGTTCGTTTGTATTCATTCGGATCACATCACCAATTCATTCGTAATATTTGAGATATATAATATATCCTTTCACAAAAGAGCGCAATAAACAAGCTGAACTTATCCGCAGTTTGACATAAGATCTCCTAGATATACCGTGATTAAAATGTCTCTTTTCCATAAACACTGGGAACTTTTGTCGAAGCTCTTGCAATAACATATATGTATATATTTAATATATCTTGAAGTGAGATGTGTTGCCTGGCTTTTAAGCCGCAAAAGGAGGACGGGATGACTGAGGGATACACACGCTCATATTTCTGATTATAACAAGGAGTGAATTGGCCATGGCTCGTAGATTCACGATTCTCTGTTTAGCCTTCCTCTGTGCTTTTTCCTTAACTGCCGGAGCGGCATCCGCCTCGGAAACCAGTGTTCAAACCGCTAAACCTGGAGATTCCAAAGCTAACCGTGAACTCCCCCGTTTCAAGAAACCGAAACATCTGGATGCAGCCGATATCTATGATGCTCCAGGTGATATCAAATTACTGTTTGGAACGTTACAGGGAATTGTAAACAGGAAACAACCGCGAATCTATCTGATCGAATCCCAGGAAGAAGGAAAATTGACCTGGCTCAACGATCTCGATGTACCCTATACACTTCATCAGGATTATTGGGACGTGTTTTCGACATACCGCAGTGAAGTCAAAGGCATAATTGTGTATGATCCGAAGTTACCTGATTCAATTAACGTGGCAACCACGCTTGCCGGTCTGAAGGATGCTGTAGTTGCCAGTCCGGAGCTGGCGAGCCAATTATCAAAAGCACCGTACAACCTGAAGATCCTCGATGATCTACAGGGTAAGTTCAGCAGCCGACTTGATGCGTACACCTGGCAATATGAGCATCTGTGGAAGAAGACAACCCACCAGATGTTAGTTGGACTGGATCCGGATACAGCCATTCGTATTCCATCCGGTCTTCCCGAGTCATTTGTGACCATTGCAGAGGAGAAGCAGCCCATACGAGATGCTGGCAACCGAGACACCTATTCCCTTGACCTTACTTCGCTGCTTGGGAAATCAGAGGTTTATCTCCGGTTCGATGACGCCTTAACCCAGGATGGCTGGGGCTCAGCCGTGCATGAAGTTACCTTGAAGGCGGATGGCAAAATCATTGCAAACTTCGTTGCAGGAACACCAGAAGAGGAAGTTTTTCTGTATGACAGACAAAATTCCAAGGTTGCAGAGGGACAGGGCGGTCACCGTTTCGCCGATAATGGCAATTATTTTGTATATGAATTCAGCCTTCCTGCGGGAACCCAAAAGCTGACGGCTGAAGTGGACATGTGGAACCAGTTTAAGGTATCGGCCGGAAATATCCGCCCACTCTCTGCCGAGCAGCAAGAACCCTATGCCTATTTACGGGATTACGCGGTCGCCAACAAAGCTATGGTATTTTGGCTGGATTCCAATGTGCCTGAACAGAAAGCACTTTTTGAGAAAATCATGTCCGACGTGGAACCCGGAACTCCCTACCTTGGCTGGTTCAGCAATGATGTGGAAGGTGAGTTCAGCTCTGTCGAGATTGCTTCCCGATATGGTGTCTATGTACTCGCTGCAGACTGGTTCAGTAATCTGACTGTTTTCTCGGGTACCGAGGCCAAGTTCAAACCTGCCCAAAAATCTCCACGTCCGGAATTGGAGAACAAAATCTACGTGACGTATACTTTCACTGAAGGCGATAATTTTCAGTACAATCAGCACCGCATGCGTGTCATGTGGGAGGATCCGGCGCGAGGCAAGGTTCCCATCAACTGGACTTCAAGCCCCCTACTGTATGAGGGTGCGCCGGCGATACTGAATCATTATGTGAATACTGCAACCCCCAATGATTTGCTGATTGCCGGACCATCCGGTGCAGGATACCTCTATCCGGGTGCATGGCCAGACTCAAGCTTCCGTCCATTTTTGCAGCAGACTGAAAAATACCTGAAAAAGACAGGCATGAATATCTCGTATGTGTTGAACCGGGAAGACAGCGAAAATATACCTCTCACGCCATTTAAAGCAAGCGCTTACGAGAAAGACTACCATTCACCAGGTCTGTTCATTAGCTATGAAGACAATTATGGTGTTGAGATCGTTGGCGAGAGTTTGCCGGTGTCTACAATTCGTGGAATAAGTACTGCCCAGGACGGACTGCAGGTATTGAATGAGGCAAAAGCGAATTGGGATGGAAAGTCGCCGTTGTTCATTTCCCTAGGGTTGCTTGCCTGGAGCATGATGCCATCCGATGCACTCGCACTCACCGAAGAACTAGGAACGGAATTCAAGGTTGTGCGAGCGGATGACTATTTCTCCCTCATTCGGGAAAGTTACCATTTGCCTGCATCCAAGTAGTCTCCCATACTCATAGAGAATTCCGACTGATATATGCATAGAACGCTTAGAAGCATCGAAATCCTTTGCTAGGGATTCGATGCTTCTTCTTCATGTTGATCGATAATAGATACCTTTAAGTCGACCATACAATGAGTAAATTATTTCCTTGGCTTTTCCGGCTTGGAATGTTTGCCCGCCTCCAGTTTCGCAGCTGCTTCCAGCAGGAAGACACCGCTAAGCTGTGCAGTCAGGTGGAGTGGATTCTGGGCTGGTTGACCCCACGCCTGACCAAATAACCCGTTTTTTCGGCTGCCTTTCAGTAACGCATCTGCATTGCGGTCAATCGCTTTCTTCAGATTCTTGTTATGACCAATATCATACAACTCCGCCAGGTAACGGATCAGTATGCCTTTGAACAAGGCACCATCTCCATCCCCATCCTCTAAGAAAATCCCCGTCTTCTCATCCGTCAAGGACTTCAGGGATCCCGCGGCTGTCTTCTCTGCATCTTGCAAATACATCTGATCTCCTGTAATCCGGTAAAGCTCTACTCCGGCTCCAATGAATGTACCTTGGTTGTATGTGAAGATCCAAGCTTCATTAACATCAAGCGTGCCATCCTCGCGCAGCACCAAACCATCCGCTACGAGTCCCGTTTCCGGATGTACAAGATATTGTTTTTCCCAATCGTATATTTTTTGCGCCCATTCCAGGTCCTGTGTATCACCAAAACGTTCATATAACCTTGCTGCCAGAATGGAAGCTGGTCCGCTGGAGCATGCATTCCGGTTATACCGCTGATCCTTCTTCCATGCCATACCACCCAGGTCATCCTCCCACCAGGCCGTTTTAATGTCTGTCCAGAGATCCAGCACGTACCCTTTCATCTCTTCACTGCCTGTCGCATCATATAACCGAAGAGCAGCAAGGGCAAGCCATTCCATATCATCATAGAACTCATTATGAAGGGAACCATTGTGTTCAATAATACTGTGTACCAGTTCTTCCGCACGTTCCGTGTACGCTTTGTCTCCTGTCCGTTCAAATCCGTCTACCAGTGCATCCACCGCATGAGCTTTCCACCAATAATTCAGGGCTTGTTCACCTTCCGGTGTCGATGGATAAGCGTTATTCATCATTTTTGTTTCATCATTCCAGTAGTATTCATGCAGCTTTTCTTGTGCCCACTGCGCTTGGCGGGTATATTGATTTTTGCCTCCACCACTGGCACCCATAGTGGTCACCAAAATGATACTGAGTACAACCGTCAAACTTACGATTTTCTTTTTTCTCATCCTATTCCATCCCTTCTTCATCATCAGATTATTCTTTCACTGCACCGAGAACAATTCCATGGATTAAATAACGCTGTAGAAAAGGGTAAATCAGCAGAATCGGGATCATGGAGACCAGTATTTTGGCAGAATTCAATGTGGTGTTAGAAATTTTATTATACTGCTGCAGCTGTTCTACGGAGAGATTCTGCATCTGGTCCCGCGTGAGACTAAGCTGCTGCAGATAGGTCTGAAGCGGTATTTTGGAGCTGTCGTTGATTAGAATGATTCCGTCAAAAAAGTTATTCCAGTGCCCGACGATGACAAACAGCATAATGGTCGCCAGACTTGGCATCGAGATCGGGATGAAGATTTTGAGCAAAATTTTCATTGGTCCTGCGCCATCAATAAATGCGGCTTCTTCGAGTTCCTTCGGAATTCCTTTGAAGAAATTCATCAGAAGAATCACATTGAAGACAGGAACGGCACCTGGCAGTACGAGCGCCCATATGCTGTTGATCAGCCCGAGCTTGCTAATCACCATGTACCAGGGAACGATCCCCCCGCTGAACAGCATCGTAAATACGATAATCCACATGTAGGCGTTCCGTGATCTGAACTGTGTGACACTGCGTGACAGCGGATAGGCCATAAGAATGGTCAGAACCATATTAATGGCGCCCCCCAGCAGCACCCGTTCCACGGATATCAGAAAAGCATTCCAAAACTTCGTATCTTTCAAAATCTGTGCGTAGGATGAGAAGTTCAACTCCACTGGAAAAAAGTAGACCCTGCCGGCATTCACAGCCGTACTGCTGCTGACGGAAACCATGATCGTATTCACAATCGGGGCCAGGGACATGAATGTAATCAGGATCAAAGTAAACATAATCAACAGGCGGGATAGCCTGGAACCCAGCGTTTTTGATTGGATCATGCTAACCCTCCTAGAAAATTCTGTACCCCGCATATTTCGATGCCAGTCTGTACGAAACGACAATCAAAACAAAGCTGATAACCGATTTCATCAAACCAATGGCCGTCGCGAATGAATACTGCATATTGATCAAACCCATGCGGTATACAAAGGTATCAATAATATCACCTGTTTCATATACGAGCGGATTGTACAGGTTGAAAACCTGATCAAATCCCGCATTCAACACATTGCCAAGACTCAGCGTACCCAGAAGAATGATGGTCGGGAACATGCCCGGCAGCGTAATGTTTAGCGTCTGTTTCCAGCGATTCGCTCCATCCATTGCAGCAGATTCATATAAGGCAGGGTTAATTGCCGTTAATGCAGCCAGATAAACGATGGTTCCATAGCCAAATTCCTTCCAGGTATCCGTCACAATAAGCAGCGGCCTGAACCAGTCATTGCTAGCCAGAAACATAATCCGCTCCAGACCGAGGATTTCAAGGAAATTGTTAATCATCCCATCAAAGGAGAAAATCATCGTGAGCATCGTACCCAGAACGACCCAGGACATAAAGTGCGGCAAATACACAATGGTTTGAATCGAACTCTTGAATACCTTCAGCCGCACCTCATTAAGCAGAAGGGCGAATACGATCGGCACAATCAATCCAAGCACTATTTTCCCGACCGCAATGACCAAGGTATTGATAAAAATCTGCTTCGCGTCCGGCAGTTGAAACATATAGGTGAAATTGCTTAGTCCTGCCCATTTGGAGCCGAATATGCCTTTGGCAGGAATGAACTTCTGAAAGGCCATGATTACACCAAACATAGGCACAATGGAGAAAATGAACAGCATGACCATGCCGGGCAGCAGCATAAAATGGTAGGTCATCTCGTCAAATCTCTTACGTTTTTTTTTGCCTGGGTAGCGCACTTCCCTTTTCGGATGTATCGTCGTTTTCACTTGCGCCATTGTCCGTTACACCTCCATCCTGCATGTCTATAGGCAGATCTTATCGGTAAAAGCACTTGCGGAAGTCTGGTACCAGGCTTCCACGACATTGCGCTCCTACTTGACTCCGGTTATTTTACCTTTTGCTCATCTCGTTGACTTCTTCCGTAATCTCATCTCCACCTGTGCGTTTCCATGTGTCGACAAATGTATCAAATTCGTCTACAGGAGCTTGGCCCATAATGATCTTGAGGATCGTTTCTTCCTCGAGCTTCTGCAGGTTTGCCCACTTCAGCTTCATGGTCTCCGTTGTTCCGTAAAAGCCGGCAGGAGTCACTTCCAGATTGGGGTTATTTGCTTCACGTTGTCCTTCAATCCGTGAGAGATATTCGCCGTAAGTGTTTACGTCTATGGCATTTCCTTTCTCCTTGAATTCCTGATAAGCCTTGAATGAAACGACCCGATCTTCCTGAACTTTGGAAGCATCTCCGCTCTCATCGGCTTTCATTAAATCTTCGTAATAGCGCTTCAACACATCGTCATAATCGACTTGCATCGGGATTTGTGTCGGATCGTTATTCCAGCGGCTCGCATCGGTCAACATCTCATCGGGATGTTCCTTCTTGTAATTGATCGCATCCTCTGTTAAGGCGTAGAGGAAATCCGTTGTGAGGTTAACTGATTTCATGATCGCTTCAGGGTGGGCAAAGTTCTTGTTCACCACGACGATCCCTCCCCCTACAGGATCCTGTCGAATCGTTCTGAACTTGCCATTCCTATCCAGTGGTGCCGATACGGCAACCCAGACTGCATCGGGATCTTGTTTGATGGAGTCTTTGTAGTTGGTATAGCCGATCCACCATGGATTAAAAACCATTCCCGCCTGTCCGTTAATAACGAGTGCCTCTTTCTCTTCACTCGACCGGACAGCAAATTGTTTATCAATCAAGCCTTCCTTATACATGGCACTGACCTCTGCCAGTGCCTGCTTCATTTCCGGTTGAACTGAGCCGTATACCACTTGACCATCTTTCTCAATCCAGTTCATCGGAAAGGCACCATGTGCAGCAAATATCGGGGTGAAGTTCATTGCATTGGAATCCATCACCATGCCCACCGTCTTGCCTGTTCCCGACACATCCTGTTCCACAAATGTTCTGGCGAGATTCCACACGTCCTCCACAGATTCCGGCAGCTTGGCACCCACCTTATCTACCCAATCTTTCCGAACCCACAGTAATTGGTGCTGATTCCCAATGTTTGTCATGGGAAGACCCATGATTTTGCCGTCCACCTTAACCTGATCCAGCAGCAAATCCCCATAGGAACCATAGATATTCTTCACACCCTCGGATGCTGTCTTCTCGTATACCTCTGTCATATCGGCGATCAGATCATTATCAACCAGTTGGTTAAAAATTTCGCGGCTGACCAGCATTACATCTGGCAGGTCACCCGTGGTCATGGATAAGGACAGCTTCTGATCCATGTCGTCCGTTTCCCAAGCCACCTTGGCCTTGACATTCACCCGATCTTCGACATAACGTGTAGCCAAATTGTCCTCAATGGTATCGCCGGGAGGCAAGTTATTGACATGATTCGTATTTCGACCAATTGTGAATTCCACGGGTGTCTCATATTTACCGTAAGGTTCGTAGTCCTGCTCCGATATCTGAGGTTGTGCGTTATCACTGGTCCCTCCGGTGCAGCCGCTGATTACAACCAGCACCATACAGGCCATCAGTAGTGAAGCGATCTTACCGCGTTTGTTCATCCTGTCATCCCCTTCATTTGATTTGCTTGAATAACCAAATTGTATACGTTTTCAATTTTGGCGTATATGCAATTTTTTTCGGATATGTATCACTTTTTTCATGACCTCCACTTCCCCTTCTCCCAGCGCTCATCACTTGGGCAGAGGAACAAAATAAGCGGCTGCCTCAGCAACCGCCTTCACTTCTAACGTTTTGTTTTGTGCCTGTCTGTTTTTTTGTTGTTATGCTGTAGAAGTCGGGATGACCATAGACACTTCTGTTCCGTGCCCCGGCTCACTCCGAATGGCGAGTCCATAATCCTGTCCATAATACAGTTTGATTCGATCATTCACATTCCTCACGCCACATCCCCCATTTTCACTGGTTAGCAACCGCACGATTTGTTCAGGCATCATGCCTGCGCCGTTATCCGTTACAGCTAATTTTATACCTTCGTTCACCCGATTGATCGTAATCTGAATGCAGTAATCCGTCGCATCCGGCTTAACAAAACCGTGTTTAATAGCATTTTCTACAATAGGCTGTAAAACAAAATGAATCACTTCAGCTTGCAGCAACTCTTCATCAATATCGTAATCCACGTCAAACAGACCATCATTCATAATGAGCTGCAAATCCAGATATGCCTTAATATGCTGGGTTTCAGCTTCAATCGTGGTCATATGTCTCCCCTGGTTCAATGTCGTTCTGTAGAAACGGGCTAATGCCGATACCATATAACTCGTTTCAATATCTGCCTTCTTCTCGGCTCTCCACCGGATAAATGAAAGTGTATTATACAGAAAGTGAGGATTAATCTGGCTGATCAGCCTGTTATATTCACTTTCCTTCTTGGCGATCTCGGCGTGATATACCTGTGAGATCAGGCTGTTGATTCTTCTGAGCATTTTACCGATGCCGTTCGTCAGCTCACCGAATTCGTCCCGGGATGAACTCTGAATGATCACTTCCAGATTGTTCCGTTCAACCTTGTCGACCTTGTACTTCAGACGAAGAATCCGGCGCGTAAAGTTGTTGGAGATAACATAAATCAGCAGGAAGGTAATGATCAGGCTGAGAATAATGACAAACAGAGTAATTTGAAAAATGCCCATCGCATTTGCATACGCATTGGTATTCAGCAGACTATAATGGATCGTCCAGCCATTGCTGGAGAGTGATCGGTTTAGGCTCAGATCGCTAGTCTCTTTTTTTTCCAATCCGTTCACCGCATTCCGCTTATTGTTCTCCTGAAAAATAACATGCTGATCCGAGTCTTCAATATGAACGGACACATGCTCAGACAGATTATCCAGATCTCCAAAGATGCTGTCATGCTGAATGGAAATCACCATAAAGTTGCTGTCTTTCGGGTTGCTGATCAGTTCCTGAACCAGATAAAGCTTCTCTCCATCCACAACCCAGCGCCTGCCTCGGAAACCGTCGTACCACGCTTGGCTCCTGAACTCCCCGATTGGCAAAATATTATTGCGAATTCCGAGCAATTCTCCGGAAGTATAGAAGGTAATCCCTTCAATATTATCGTCCATCATTTTGATGTTTGAGATCAACGGCTCCATAATGTCACGAAAATCCAGGTACATATTATAATAATTATCATCGTAATCTTTGGTAAATATCTGCGAAAATTCCCGATTAAGTACCATAAACTCGCTCAGCGTATTGTACCGATTGATTTTGTAATCCATGATGCTCGCCACCTGCTCCAGGCTTGCTTCTGCTTCACTTCGCAGCTCTTTCATTTGAATACGGTACGATTGAATGAAGGAGAGCAGTCCAAGCAGTAGAATCGGAATAAGGGCAATGACCAAATGCGAAAGCAGCAGCTTGTTACGGAACCTGATATCATTGAATCTGCTCTTGATCCACCCGATCATGAAGCACCCCGCACTCTCTGAACTGTAACGGACTGATGCCGAACTTGTTTTTGAACAGCTTGGCAAAGTAGGAATGGTTGTCGATGCCGACAGCCACCGCAATGTCATTGATTTTCATATTCGAGTGCACCAGCAAATGACTTGCGCGGCTCAGCCGGTAATCCGTCAAATATTTCGAGAAGTTCTCTCCGGTTTCCTTTTTAAACAAAATGCTTAAATATCCTGGCGACAGGTACACATCGTGTGCCGCTTCAGACAATGAAATATCTTTCTGATGATTATCCTTCACATAGTTCTTAACCTGCCGTATAACCTTCATTTCCATGGATTCAGGTTCAGACTGCCCGCCGTACGGGCTCAGTTTTGTGATATCCACCATGACCTGCAGAAACTCTTCCTTCACCAGTGGTTTAAGCAAATAATTCACAACGCCCAGTCGAATGGCACTGCGGGCATATTCAAACTCATCGTATCCGCTGCAAATGACAATATCCAAGTTCTGCTGCGTTTTACGTGCTTGCTTGCTAAGTTCCAGTCCGTCCATGAGTGGCATTTTGACGTCAGTGATCAGGATATCAATTGCATTTTGAACCAGAATCCGTTCCGCGGTCCTTCCGTTCTCCGCTTCCATGATGTGAAAAGGAAAGCCATAGTGAGCTATCAAATTCTTAATTCCTTCTCTTTGAACAGACTCATCGTCAACAACCAGAACATTAAACATCATGACATCTCCTTTGCAAGTGAAAGTGAGAGGATATAGAGAATGGGAAAAACATGTTATTCATGATATGCCAGTTACATCGTAGTATATCATAGAATCAAGAAAGGGCTTTCATTTATAATGAGCATTTCAACAGCCGTCTTTTCCAGACCAAAAAAGCCGCCAATTCAGCGACTTCTCCAGCGTAACGATGTTCACTTGTATCTACATCTGACCATTGTTGGAACTTGCCATAGTTCTCTTCGTTTAAGAAATGATAATTTCTTTTTCCATGATAAAATCATCCATTACATAGCCATGGCCAATATCAGCAACTTGTTCACAAACCGTCTGGAATCCTTTTTTCTCATACACAGCAATACTGGATTCGTTATGACGATTGACTGTCAACCAGATCAGGTTAATGCTGCGTTCAATACATAGTTGCTCCAGGAAAGCAAACGCTTGGCTTGCGAAGCCCTGTCCCCTATGTTCCTTGCCGATATAAAATTTACTCAGGAACAGCTTTTCCTCTTCTTGTCTGACTGACATGTATCCGACAGGAGAGTCATCACGTTGGATAAAATAGTATTCGTATCCCTGTTGATCGATCTGTTCCTTAATGGCTGACTCGGATTGGTATTTTTGGATCATGTATTCAATTTGCTCCAGGGTAATGATAGCTACATAATATTCCTGCCAAATTTCTGCGGCCAAACGGGCCAGCTCTGCAATTTCTTCTGATGTGCTAACTTGCGGAAATATAAGATTCATGGGGTTGGCCTGCCTTTCCTGGATCTCTCTGGTATGATTCAGACTCCCTAAATATTATCAAAAATCCCGATAGAATGTTAGTTACATCAAATTTTCATTTCTCTAACCTTCACCTTTACTTGAAAGTAAGGCTAGTATAAACTGAACGAAAATATAATCGTAGTACGGACTTTAATGATAGGTACTACCCGGAAGGATAGTGTACATATGAGTATGGCTGAATATAAAGGCAAAGTGAGGAACATCCAGGATACCCCTTTTGGTTATACGGTGTCTGTAATCGGCGGCAAATGGAAAATGGTCATTCTCTACCTTTTGGCCGAAGGTCAAACCGTTCGCTTTAATGATCTGCAAAGGCAGATTGGAGCCATTACGTATAGAACATTAAGCTCACAATTAAAGGAATTGGAAGCAGACGGTCTGGTGAACCGAAAGGAATATCCTCAAATACCACCCAAAGTCGAATACAGTCTCACAGCCAAAGCGGAGACGCTGCTTCCGATCATGGAAGAGTTGTGTGAGTGGGGTGTGAAGAATCAAAACAACTAACTATAAAGCCATTCAATTATGTTTCAGGTTCAAATGTTGATCTATCGATCTCCACTGGTTCAATGGGATTAAACAAAAAAGGGTTTCCTTTTAAAAATTCTCTTATACACGCTTGAGCATATGGTTGTTCATCTATTAATCTTGAGGTTTCTTCCGGATCAGAAGCGTGATGACAGTAATTCTCAATCATAATCATGATAAAGAAACATTCCAAGTCCCGAATAACATCCGTTCCTGGTCTCCTCACCTTTTCATAACTTTGAATAAAAACCATTCGGTCTCTTGGATAAAGTCCCACTAGAGCACCTGCCAGGTCATAGAGAAAAAAGCCGTAACCACATCTTCCAAAATCAATGGGAAAAGGTTGATCACCCTTGAAAACGATGTTACCGATATGCAAATCAGCGTGGATCATTCCGTAATTTTGTTTATTTACGTCCATATCGGCAAGTGTAGCGAAAATCTTTTCGGCAGCATGCTGATATTCTGTCCAGGCTTGATGTGATAGAAAACGTGTATAATACTGCTCCAGCTTAGCCATCTCACCTCTAAAAGAGTCTGCTCCCCAGACCGGCCTTACAAAACCCGGAGGTGAGATAAACTTGGCTGCTGCTTGATGAAGTCTCCCCATCATGTCTCCCATTATAGCTGCATGATTCCCTGTAATTTCACCGTTTAGATGCTCTCCTTCCACCCACTTCATCACCGTGACATACGGTCGTTTATAATCCTCAGCTGTGTCGATCTCCAGTACATAAGGACCTTTTATAGATGCTACTCCCACTGGGGCATATATCTCATCCAAAGCATTTAAAGATTGAAGAAAGATAAGTTCTGACTGGATTGCTTCCTTGCTCCAACGATCGGAATGAATGCGAAGCAAATACGAATCCGCTGTACTTGTTTCGATTTTGTATGTAATCGTATCCGACAATTGAATAAACTGAATGCGTTCCCACGCCAAATCATACTGCTGTAGCGCTGATAAAGCGACATTTCTGGCCCGTTGTAGCAGAGACTTTCTTTGCTCAGCCGTGTCATAGCGAAAAAAATCTTTCATGTATTTCCCACCTCATCATCCTTTAAATTAAGCCTTGCTTCTATCCTAAACAATTATAGGTTTCTTGGTGTAACCGAAATAGGTAATGATTCATTATTAATTAACTTTTACCTTTGTTTATAGGTGAGTTCAGAGGTTGATAATTATTCTAAAATAGTTGAAAAACCATGACATTGAGATGTTCATGGTTTAATTGTTTTTTGAGTATTTAGAAATAGGAGCAGACGATCTCGATCTTATGGCTGATTTATTTAAGGTTTGATATTACCAGGCTATCTACTGATTCCTGTTCGGTTGTTTATAAAGTCTTCAAAAGCATCTTTGTGCTGCTGGTTAAAGAGTTCTGGAACGAAATCAGGACTGAAAAATCTCAGTTCAATGCTCTCTTCATTACTAGCATCCAATTGACCTCCGATAACTTTTCCGCGATACATAAATGCGATAGTCTGAGCCTGATCTCCATTCGGATATTCATCAAAATACTTTGTATATATGCCAACCAAATCTCCTATTGATACAACTAAACCTGTTTCCTCTTTTATTTCCCTAATTGCAGTATCTACTGCTGATTCTCCCAGTTCCATTGCACCTCCGGGGAACCCCCATGCATTTCGATCCCGTCTTCTCTGAAGTAAAATTTCTCCTTTATTGTTCTCAATAATCGCCCCCGAAAAATTCAGGATAATCATGTCATTTCCGACCTTACTTCTGATCCATTTGATATAATCCATATTCCCTCCTCATTTAGAAGACATACTGATTAAACTCAGAGTTCGAGTACAGTTACAAGCTCACCGTGACACACTTCACCATTTTCGTTGAAGCCTAGGCTGTCGTACAGCTTTTTTGCAGCCAAGTTGTCTGGGCTATACGGAATCCAACATAATCGCGCAGGACCAGCTGGGAAAGTTCGAATGAACTCTATCGTTTTCTTCAGCGCTTCACGACCATAGCCCTGTTTCTGGTGCTCTCTGTCGATCATGAGCCGTAATATACAGTAGTTATTGTCAGCGATTTCAGGAAGATCATAACCGGTGATTCCATACGTAATCATAACAAAACCTACAGGTTGTTCATCAGCGTAAATTGCAAACGGAAAAGGGGAACCTCCATTGGTTGCAAGAACATAGCACGATGCGACACTTGAAAGATTGGATGCTACATATTTTTGCTGCTCATCTGCTACTTCCAAGTTAAATATGGCACGCCGGTTATCCAGTGTAATTTTTCTGAGTGTAATCATGATTAACCCCTTCCCTTCGTTACATAGAATCTTTAACTACCTCATTTGGCAAACTCCCTAATCGTTAGTCACCTCATGACTTTCAATTTCACTGTCTTTATTAAAATTCAGTCGTAATAAGCTGTCATCGACACCAAAACCTGCTCTTCCCATGTAATACACATACTGAAGAGAAGGCTCATTTACCTTTTGTGCTGGTTCGCCAAGTAAGTCAATAATCTCCGTTTCTGTCATGCCAATAAGTTCATACTTGTTTTTCAAACTGTACACCATGCTATTTCTTTTCTCCGGTTCTGTTAACCAGGTTTCTTTATCAAACTGATTATTATTACATGCACTAAGAATTAGTAGTAAAAGTACAGAGAGCATCATTCTTTTCATGAGATAATCCTTTCACCCATCTATTGTAGTAAAGATTTAAATATGTTTTTAAAAGATTGATAAACTTCCATCTTTACATTAATGTCTGAAAAAACTTGTCTTTCACTTCTATCTTATTGTGTTCTGCCCATTCATTCAGTTTCCTTAATCCTTCGTCCTCCTCATCCTTGTCAAAATAAAAACACAAATTCATAGGCACCAATCGCCGATTATTTAATTTAAAACCTATTCTTTTGTAACTCATATAAATAGATTCAATCTGAGAAGATTCATATTTATTGGCTTTTGAACAGATGACATAATCTGTTCCTAAAGTAAACGTAAGTTTAGTGAATAACATTTTCAGCAGCACGATGAGATAAGTCAAAATCATGATGGTCATAAACGAGTAAAAAAATTTGGACCCTTGATCATCGCTTACATTCAATCTAATAAAAAAAACAATTTCTAATATGGACATCGCTAGTAAATTTAATTTGGCCCTTGGATAGATTGTTTTAAATGTTTTTTCCATACCTTCTCTCCTTTCTCCATTAATAATTCAGCTTAAGCTATCATCCTAAATTCACAAAGGTTGTGTAAAATCCTTTCTAATTCTTTTGTAAATAGTTCACTTACTGACAGTTATGAAAGTAACATACTTATGATAACCCATAATACTCCAATGAAGAAGAATTATATATTTAAGGGGATTTATTCAATATTCAAAACAATTAGTTGTCTACAAACAAAAAAAGTCGCCATATAGGCGACTTGATGTACAAATACTCTATACAATGGTATCTGAGCGGTGCTGCCATGTCACTTTCTCCTACAAAACGATGCTCTATTTCGCACCCGCTCGAACCAGAATCTCTTCAATTTCCTTGAAGCCTTTATTCTTCGCATGACTGAGCGGAGACACACCATCGCCATCCGAAATGTTCACGTCTGCTCCATGATCAATGAGTAATTGAATCGTCTCCTGCTGACGTGCATTGCCATCGTTCAATATGATTGCTTCGAGCAGTGCCGTCCATCCCAATTCGTTAACATGGTTCACATTTACTGAAGTTTGAGTCAGAAGTTCCCGCACAACATCCACATATCCATGCTCCGAAGCGGGAATAAGTGCTGTTCCTCCATATCGATTCGTGATCGCCGGGTCCGCTCCTGCCTCAATCGCAAGTTTCAAAATATCCAGGTATCCTTCAGCGCCAGCGTACAGAAACGGGTTATTCTTCATATCGTCCTGTATATTAACATCTGCACCAGCTTCAATCAACATCGCGGCTGATGCCAGATCATTATTGTAAGTCGCAATCATGGCAGCCGTTCTTCCGTTCTCGTCTTGAGCATTAATTTTAGCGCCCTCTTCGATAAGTTTTTCGATACTTTCGGTGTCTCTTTGCTCCGCTGCCTCTAACAACTGTATGTCCAGTGAAGTCATCGACATTTTCTCCTCCAATGTATAGTCGTTATTCTGTTCAGACACGCAGCCTTGGACGAAGAAAATACTGCTTAATAGGATGACCATCATTAGCGGCTTACTCATACTGCCTCCCTTCCTACGGTGTCACGATTACCGATGAAGCGACACTCCAGTCCCCTACTGGGTTTAATGTATAGGTAGTGCCTGGCGTCAACTTGCCATCATTGACAAGGTCAAACACTCCGGTTGCACCTTTTCGGCTTGAATATTTATAAGTGGCTGTCAGCTCGTCACCGCTAGGTGGAGTTAACGTTACATTTCGACCAGAGAACAGTTCGTCCCCAGGATCTTGCACAAGCGAAACTTCAATTGAAGTTTCGCTCACAGCCTTAGCACTTGCAACCTCCAGCGCATCAAACGATCTCGCAGTGAATGAAGCATTGTCGATGTTCGCCCAGTCAGAAGAAACCGTATATGTGACGCCGGATTGCAGCGTTTGTCCTTCAGGCAAACGAAACTTCGGTTCTTGTTTGCCATCTGTCGATTGCGTGAACGGAACATATTTGGCAACGATTGGCTCGCCACCTTCTGGCGTAATTACAACTTGTCTTGCCTGCATGGAAGAGATGATTTGATATGTTTTGCCTCCGGCTTGTTCCTGATCATTCAGCACGAATGCATTAGCTCCTCGTCCGCCGCTGTAAGCCGAAATAATATAACCGTAATCCACTACACCATTCTCTTGCAGTGCTTCAATCTCAAACGTATCATTCGTTACTTGACTGGCAGTCGTCATATTTAACTTCGTGTCACTGCCTTCAAAGGAACCAGCATCTTGGCCTTTATAAGTAAGGCTATACGTTTCCCCCGCATTTTGAACGGAGGTTGGGACGATATATGTCGCGATGGAGCCTGTTTTCAAACGAGGCATGTTGGTTAACGTCAGTCCACCACTGAATGCAAAATCTGTCTGAGCCTTGACAAATACTTCATCCGCTGCTGTCAGCGGCTTGTCGAACGTGACAACTAACGTAATGGCATTCAGGGATCGAACACTCTGGATTTGAGCCAGGTCAGAAGGAATCGCCTGACGGGCCGTTTGCAGCAGCACCGCTGATTCGCCTCGCGTGGCCGAGCCGTTCTCAGAGTAGAAAGTGCTCATCCAATGGTGCACGGATTTTACGTCGCGCTGCATTGCTTTGGATACGACTTGTTCAAGTTCTGCATCCGACACTTGACTTTGCGGATCAAATAGACCCTCGTTCGCCTGCATGATGCCAAGTTCAACGAGCTTTGATGCATAAGGTGCATACCACGCGTTAGGATTCACGTCCGTCAGTTCGACGTTTTCTCCCGTCTTGCTCTCCAGATTAAATGTTTTATACACCAGTGACGCTAACTCTGCACGGCTAATGGCTCTATGTTCACCCATCGATTGATCGGCATATCCGTTCATGATTCCCAAGCTGTTCAATTCTTTAACAGCAGCGTCGATCTGCTGATTGGTAAGCTGTGTCGTTGCTGCGGCAACGTTAGTCACGTATGTAGCTGCATGTACTTGATTGGCAGTTAATGGGTATACAGCAGCACCTAATGCAGTTATGGTTAGAAATGTAGCGATTTTTCGGGTTGTAGGATTCATGTTTGAATTCCTCCTCTATAGGTTGTAGTTGCCTGTACCTATAGAATAGAGAACAAAAAGAAACTCCCAAGGACAAAAATATTAACAAATTATAAACTGAATCTAATTTTTCTCGAAACTTATACGGTGAACCGGTAGCCCGCGCCCCAGACGGTTTCAATGTAATCCGGATTTTTGGGATCCGCCTCCAGCTTCCCACGCAGTTTGCGAATATGGACCGTAACCGTTGCAATATCACCACTGGAATCCATGCCCCAAATACGCTCAAACAGATCAGATTTGCTGAATACCCGGTTGGGGTGACTCGCAAGAAATACGAGCAGATCGAATTCCTTGGTTGTAATCGCCACCTCTTCTCCATTGGCAAAAACGCGGCGTGATCCCTTGTCGATGTGAAGACCGCGAATGTGGATTTCATCCTGCTCAGCTGGTTTGCTTTTGCCGAGGAGTCTCTCATATCGGGTCAAATGAGCCTTTGCTCTTGCAACCAACTCGCTTGGGCTGAACGGTTTAGTGATAAAATCATCGACGCCCAAATTGAAAGTCCTGATCTTATCGATCTCTTCCTTTTTCGCGGAGACGACAAGGATCGGCACCTCCTTCACCTCGCGAATGCGCCTGCACAATTCAAAACCGTCCAGTCCCGGTAGCATCAGGTCCACAATGATCAGATTGTAGTTTCCCTCCAGTGCCCTCTTCAGCCCTTCATCTCCGGTATGGCAGAGGTCCACAGAAAATCCGTTGAGCTCAAAATAGTCTCGTTCCAGTTCCGCTATCGTTGTTTCGTCCTCGATGATCAAAATGTTAGTCATTGCCTCTTATCCCCTTCTCGTCCATCAGCCGTTTCAGTTTAATATAAATGATCGTACCTTCACCCTGTTTGCTTTTCGCCCAGATGAAGCCTCCGTGACCATCAATGATTTGGCGGGCTATCGCCAGTCCCAATCCACTTCCGCCTGTTGATGAATTGCGGGATTGCTCTGCCCGATAAAAGCGTTCAAATATATGAGGCAGCGCCTCTTCCGGTATTCCCTTCCCATTATCCTTAAAAGCCATCGTAATCCATTCGTCATCTGCTTGAAGCGTGATGCCGAATCGCTTGTTTTCATTTTCCATATATTTGAGTGCATTATCCACTACATTCACAACGGTGCGTTTTAATTTATCCAGATCCACAGAAGCCATGACCGGACGAGACGCCTGATTATCCCAATCCAAGGCAACTCCCTTGTCCTCCAGATCGTATCTCAGCTCTTCAATGCTGTCTTCAAGGAAATCGACGAGGTCTACCATTTTGAACAGGAACGGCTCTTGATTCAAGTCGAGCTTCGAATACAGAAACAGTTCATCCACCAACTTATCCATACTGACTGCTTTGGAGTGAATGATATTGACGTATGTCTCCATTTTCTCGGGCGTGTTGGCTACTCCATCACGAATGCCCTCGATATAGCCTTTAATATTGGTGATCGGTGTGCGAAGGTCATGCGAAATGTTGGAAATCAGTTCTCTGCGGTTCACTTCGTCTTGCTGCCGTAACGCATTCGAGCGCTGCAGCTGATTCCGCATGCTTTCAAAAGCCTCGCTGAGCTGTCCAACCTCGTCGTTGGAATTGAGCTGAAGCTTAAAGGATAGATTCCCATCCTTAATATGTTCGGCTGAAGTCTTCAGTTGATTCAACGGCTTAATGAAGCTGCGAGTGATCCAGCGGAACAAGAGCAGGTTCGCAATGATGAGAACACCGATAAGCAGGAGTGACATCACAGGTAACAGCTTGCGCGTAAGCTCCGCAAAGGGACTTCTCTCGCGAATGACGAAGATACTTCCCCGTTCTCCATCTGAATACTGAAAATCAAATTTCGCATACGCATAGAAACGTTCACTAATGTTGAACGTGCTCCGAATCTGATAATTGTTAAGATCATAGGCAGGCAGTGCCTGCTTCAGCTCAGGCTGGTTGAAGGTCAGCGATTCGAAGATCTGGCTATTCTCCCGTCTGACGTAAAGCCCTGACTTCTCGGCTCGAAGCTTCATATCGTACTCACGCAGCAAAACCTTGTTTTGCAGCTCGTCGGGATCATTTTTGGCCAAAAACTTCATCTCTTGAAAAATCGCCTCTCCCTGCTCAGTCAGTGGATTGATCTGATAATGTACCTTGTAAATATCGCGAAAACTCTGCAGATCCCCTGTGGCCGCAATCGTATACAGACTTGCCGTAAGCAGGATGAACAGCAGACTTATAACGAGCATGCCCGTGAAGGACAGCAGCATTTTTATTCGAATTGACATGGGTTCCCCTTCTTAAGATGCTATAGGATTAGTTAGTGCACATGTTAACACAAGATCGATCCCATTGCCCATATGTAAAAAAGAGTGCCCGCATTCGCAAGACGATTCGTTATGTTTGTAACCAAGTTAGTTCTTCAATTAAAAGAAAACACCCATATTCAGGAACAAACCTGGTACGGGTGTTTTGAACGTTTTTTTGAAAACATCGGATTCACTGGCGTCTCGCGCTGCTACGAAAAATTTTAATGTGAGACTTCGATTTCCTTAAGTACCTTCGCTGGATTACCTCCAACAACCATGTTGTCCGCAACATCCTTCGTTACCACAGCTCCGGATGCAATGACGACATTGTTCCCGATGGTCACTCCTGGATTGATAATGGCTCTTCCGCCTACCCAAACATTATTACCGATCGTTACCGGTTTACCATATTCGGGACCTTTATTTCTTTCAAAAGGGTCGATCGGGTGTGTGGCCGTATAGATATGAACACCTGGTCCAAACATGCAGTGACTGCCTATCCGCACCTCACAAACATCCAAAATGGTACAATCAAAATTGGTATAGAAGTGGTCGCCCACATGGATATTGTAACCGTAATCGAACCGGATGTTGGGTTCCATGCCTATATGCTCCCCCGTTGATCCCAACAATTTCTTCAAAATATCTGTCCTGAGTTCCTCATCCGTTTCGGTACTCTGATTAAACATGCGTGTCATTCGCCTAGCATATGCACGATCACGCGTCAATTCAGGGTCCCAGGCCATATAAAGTTCTCCATCCAGCATCTTCTGTTTTTCCGTTTTCATCGTATGTTTCACATTCCTCTCTATTTTCTAATCATCTACGTTACCTCCGCTTTTCCACCAATTCCAGCGCATAGGAGAGGCTTTCCAGCGTCATCGTAATTAATCCGTACATATAATCCTCATCTGGTTCGTCCAACAGTCTGAACTGTGGCATATGCATCTCTGGTATGTACTTCTGGCATTCATTGCGGATAATATCCACATCTGCTGGCTGTACCAGACTGCCCGTTAATGCAAGTGTTTCCGGGTTCATAACAACAATCAGGCTCGAAATCGCACGGGCCGCTAGCGGATGAAAGGTATCTCGATTATGGAGCTGCCTGAACTGTTCATCCGGGGTCAACCCTAACGGTAAAAAGGCGATCTCTCCGGCAAACCGGGTATTCCCCCTGTGTATGTGTCCATCAATCATGATGCCTGCACCTGGAAAAGAGCCCTCAATGAATGTGGCAACGACAATGGACTTCTCATCTTCGTATTCCTGCTTCTGATACAGTCCGTAAACGGTTAAGTTCATGTCGTTTTCTACAATAACCTCAACACCATGTTTTTCTCGTATGGAGGCAGCGAGCGGAACATGAACCAGGTTTGGGATATCCGACACATTGATGACTCCTTGATGAACCGCCCCTGGAACACCAATACCCACAGCTCGGATATGCGGATAATTCTCTATAAGCCGATCAATCAGCTGATAGATGAATGCTTCATTCATTTGCTCTATTTCCGTCATCTCGCACCCTTTTTCCACCGTCTCTCCTGCCAGATTAACAACGGCATAGGAGATGGAGTGGTGATCGATTCCAGCCTTGACCATAAGACAAACGATATAGGAATAGTTTTCGTTATATTTATAAATCTGAGCAGGCCGACCTCCACTCGATTCCTCCAAATCGAGCTCTACGAGTTCACCCGCATCCAGCAGATCGAGCAATATGCTGCGGCAGGTCGCGACACTCAAGCCTGTTGCCTGCGCCACCATGGACTTGGTACCTTGTTTCATCGTTTTTAACGTTTGCCGCACCAATTCCTGGTTCATTTTCTTAACTCGCATCGTGTTATTTGTAATAGGCCCCTTCGTCATTATTTCACCTCCAATCACTTATGAAAATACTTTCGTTAAGTATTAACATAATTGATTTTTTCAGTCCTGTCCACACATTTAATCATTGGGACATCGTACAAAACATGACAATTCTATGAATCAAAATTCCTTAAGAACAAAATTTCCCTTTGGGTAAAATTGCACATTGGGCAACGAGTTGATATGATAGATGTATTCTTTAACTCATTGAATGAACTGGAGGTGAGACCAATTGAAACAAAGTTTACGTGCCATTAAGAAAGAAGCCACTGCAAGTGCTCTGTCTGAAGCTGCATTCCAATTAGCATTAGAGCATGGAATGGACGGATTTGTAGTTGAGGATGTCGTGCAGCGTGCCGGATACTCGCGAAGAACGTTTGCGAACCACTTCTCCTGCAAGGAAGAAGCTGTGGTTATGGCAGGCGAACATTTTCACAGGATGGACGAATACTTCGAAATGATCAGTAACCTCCCCGAAGATACAACTCCGCTTGAGGTCATGTATCAGTTCATCAAGATGCAACTGACTGAAGAAGTTCTTCGTCGAATTCATCAGATTTTGGAGTTGTCCAAGTCTTATCCGAGCTTAATGCCTCACACACTTACCCTGTTAAACCGCCTGCAAAATGGAGCTAAAATGATGTTAAGTGAATTGTTCGGAGACCGCTACCCGGCTGGTTATAATCACTTTCTTGCAGGAGCTGTTTGTGCAGCAATCATCCCTATGCTGGATGGCAGTGTCCACGTACAACTACCCGGACTCTCTTCAGAAGAAAAGGAAGAATCTATTTCATTCGATGAGTACATAGATTCGATGTTTAAGTATTTGCGAGATGGATTTTAGAACAACAGAGATAAAAGGAGAGAAATCAATTCGATGTCTAAATTACTCTACAGGCTGGGGAAAACGGCTTACGACAAACCGTGGTATTTCATTATTGGTTGGATTTTGGTGCTCGGCATTGTAGGCACTGCGCTTGGCATGAACGGTGTGCATGTCTCCTCGGACATTAAACTCGAAGGAACAGCATCCCAGAACGTTCTGGACAAATTGGAAAAAGAACTACCTGAAGCCTCTGGCGGCCAGGGAAGTGTGATATTTAATATTCCTGAAGGCGAGCGGCTGGATACGCCGGAGAATCTGGCAGCTATCAGTAAGGCAGTAAGCGAGGTCTATAAAAACGATTATGTAATTAATCCTGCCGAGTTAGCTGCTGCAAGTGGCGCTGATGCCGCAGCCATGCAAGAACAGGCCAGTCAAAGTGCGGCTGCAGCCAGCCAAGCGAGTGCGGATCCAAGCAACCTGCCTCCTTATGGCCCCTTGATGATTGATGGAATGCCTGTACCCGGGGTGTTGATCTCAAACGCTGGGGATGTTGCTCTATTCCAATTTCAATTCACCGTACAACAAAACTCCCTGCCAAAAGGTGTCACGGATTCAATAGTGAATGCCGTAAGCGAAGCTGAACAAGGTACAAACATCACGGTATTACCTAGTGATTCCTTAAAAGAAGTGGGTATTCCGATCGGAACCAACGAAATCTACGGTTTGGTTATTGCGGCAATTGTGTTGTTCATGACGCTTGGTTCTGTCGTTGCCGCAGGTTTGCCGATTGTCATTGCCCTCTTTGGAGTGGCGGCTGGTGTTGGTGGCGCATTTGCCGTATCCAGTTTCGTAACGATGACATCCTTTACACCTGTTTTGGCACTCATGATCGGACTTGCAGTTGGTATTGACTATGCATTATTCATCGTCAATCGTCAGCGGAGACTAATTTTTGACCAAAACCTGAATGCACGCGAGGCAGCCAGCAGAGCGGTCGGCACTGCAGGTAGTGCCGTGTTCTTTGCAGGATTAACGGTTATCATTGCGCTTTGTGGAATGCTGGTTATTGGTATCACCTTCCTGAGCATGATGGCCATTGTTGCATCAGTTACCGTACTCTTCAGCGTACTTATCGCCCTAACTCTTCTCCCGGCATTGCTGGGTCTTCTGGGTGAGCGCATCTGCTCTCGTAAAGCAAGGGAGAAGAATCAGTCCAAAGCACACAAAAAATCAAACGGATTTGCGAACCGCTGGATCTCTGGTGTTGTGAAATTCCGTTGGCTTGTGATTGTAGGCGTCATTGTTATTCTGGGAACTGCTGCAATCCCGGTTGCCAAAATGGAACTGGGTATGCCTTCAGGTGCTACTGCCAACCTGGACACTACAGCACGTCAAAGTTATGATGCCATTACAAAAGGTTTCGGTGAAGGATTCAATGGTCCCCTGCTCATTGTCGCCGAACCAACAGATGCTTCCAAGACCGTCTCCCTGCAAACATTGGGCAGTATCGCACAAGATCTGCAACAATTTGAGCATGTCTCTGTCGTGACACCTGCCGGTGTGAGTGAAGATGGCAAAATGGCGATTTTGAGTCTTATTCCGGATTCAGGTCCAACAGACTCAGCAACCAAGCAGCTTGTTGAAGAATTGCGTTCCCCGGACTCTTCCATTGCGGTTAATCACGACATGAAACTTGGCGTTACCGGACTGACAGCGGTCAACATTGACATGTCTGCCAAACTGGCTGAAGTTTTCCCGGTATATATCGGAATCATTGTTGTTCTATCCCTAATCATTCTTCTTTTGGTCTTCCGGTCCATCCTCGTTCCAATCAAGGCAACGATAGGGTTTTTGCTTAGTATTCTGGCCACGTTCGGTCTGACCACTGCCGTATTCCAATGGGGATGGGCGAAGGCATTGTTCGATTTCGATACGGGTGGTCCTCTGCTTAGCTTTATTCCAATCATGGTTACAGGGATTCTCTACGGCTTGGCCATGGATTATCAGGTCTTCCTGGTATCCTCGATGAGGGAATCTTATGTACACGGTCATCGTGGTAATCAAAGTGTTATGAATGGTTATCAGATGGCAAGCCGAGTTGTGGTTGCAGCTGCCATTATCATGGTGTCCGTATTTGCAGGATTCATTTTCACACATGATATTATGATCAAGCAGATTGGCTTCGCCTTGGCCCTAGGGATTCTGATTGATGCATTTATTGTTCGGATGGCACTGGTTCCAGCTGTAATGTCTCTCTTTGGAGATAAGTCCTGGTGGCTGCCAAAATGGCTGGATCGCTTACTTCCTAACCTTGATGTTGAAGGCGACAAGCTCATTGCTGAACTCAATGCCAAAGAAAAACAGTAAGGTAATTCTGACGAAAATTGTATTTAGCCTCTGTCAACATTTAGGTTAACCTGATTTTTTTTAATCCAATCAATTGTGTTAACTAACCATAATCAATCAAACAAAAGCACTTTCTTGGTCTCATCCTTGTCTGGCGACAGGGCTGCATGACCTTGAAGGTGCTTTGTTTATGTGGAATAGTTTGAGAGGGTTCATTTTACCCGTTCATGCACTAAGTCTTTCTGAAAAGCCAGAACCTTATCCCAGTCGCCACTGAAAATAGGGATACTGTAATATCCCACTCTTTCATAAAGTGCTGCAGCTTCCGGCTGAAGCGGCCCCGTTTGGAGCTTCAAATTGGTATAGCCAAATTCAGCAGCAAGACGCTCAGCTTCAGCTAGGATGGCTTGGGCAACTCCTTTACGACGATAAGCGGGCCTTGTGTACATGCGTTTAACCTCAACGGATTGATCATCCAGCGGCCTGATGGCCCCGCATCCCACCGGATGCCCATCCAGTCTGGCAACAATGAAAGCTGCGCGCGGCGTTTCGACGTCCGATTGCTGAAAGCCTGCGGTTCCATCTCCTCCATATAGCAGGCCAAGCTCAAGGCTTAATTCCCTGATCAACTGTTCCGAATCCTCACTGCGAACATCCTCAGCAGCCGCTCGTACGATCAACGACATTTCACAAACCCCCTTAACTTTATTGGTTTTATTGGCATTACAGTATACATATAAAGTAACACCCGTATCAGGCAGCGTCAATTGTTCCATCAATAGATCTTTTGAATAAGAGATTTTCCACAAAAAAAGCCGCCAGTTGGCGACTTGATGACCATAATCTCGTGCTGTATTGTAATGCACAGTCTAACAAGAACGAACGATAAGGACTTTATTTTAACCACATAAAAACGGTTATAATCACGACGATAACTACTCCGGTACCGATCCAACCCAAACTCCCCACCAGCTCTGACAAGTTCCCAAATTGTGCACGATCCAATCCATCCTTGAATGTGCCGACAGCATTTTCTTGAAGTTCTTCTTGTCTTAAACGCTCTCTTTTTCTTTCCGGAGTTTCTTGATCTGTGTTCATCATTATCCCTCCTATAATTCACTGTACATCAATCACACAATGATCTCCATGTATTAGTATCCGTTTATTTATCATAACATATGGAAAAGACCTCCAAAAATTATGATCAACATATCCACTTCCTTTGATATAGCCTTAAGCTATAGCTGGATATAATTTAATGGAATTACTTTATAACTTCTTTTCTGTGATAACTTTTCTGTAACACATTGAAGAGGGGTTATGATTATGACGAAAAGTAGCATATTGGGTTACCCGCGTATTGGCGCAGATCGGGAATGGAAAAAAGCACTGGAAGCATTCTGGTCAGGTAAACTGGAAGAAGCAGCGTTTCATACCCGGTTACAGGAGATCCGGCTGGCTCATTTGCGTAAACAGCAAGATCAAGGAATTGATCTTATTCCAGTCAACGACTTCAGTTATTACGACCATATCCTGGATACAGCCGTGATGTTCGGGATTGTTCCGAAGCGTTTTACATATGACGGCGGAGCTGTTCCTTTATCCGTGTATTACGGCATTGCCAGGGGAACGACGGACGCTGCAGCTAGCGAAATGACAAAATGGTTTAACACCAACTATCACTATATCGTCCCTGAACTGAATGATGTAACCCCGGTGTTTACCGAAAATAAACCCCTTATCGCTTATCGCGAAGCCAAAGAGCACCTCGGGATCGAAGGAAAGCCGGTTATTGTTGGTCCGTTGACCTTTTTGAAGCTCTCCAAGGGCTATGATAAATCCGAGACTGAAGCATGGATTGACCGCTTGCTTCCATTGTACACGCAGCTGCTTCAGGAACTTGCAGAAGAAGGTGTTCAGTGGGTGCAGATCGATGAACCCGTACTGGTCACCCAATTAAGCGAGACAGACTTACAGCTGCTGCAGAAAATATATCAGACGTTAGCAGCGGAGGTTCCCCGCTTGAACATATTGCTGCAAACCTACTTCGAATCCGTGGAGAACTATAGCGAAATCATTGCACTTCCGGTGCAAGGAATCGGACTCGATTTGGTACATGGACTCTCCGCTAATCTGCAATCCATCAAGGATTTCGGCTTCCCGGCGGATAAGGTTTTGGGAGCGGGCGTCATTGACGGCCGCGGGATCTGGAAAGCTTCACTGAAGGATAAACTGGCTCTGCTCGAAGAACTGACTGAATTCGTAACACCTGAGCGTCTATTCGTTCAGTCGTCGTGCAGCCTGCTGCATGTGCCTGTCACAACCGAACGTGAGACGAAGCTTGCGCCTGCGCTGAAGAGTTCACTCGCCTTCGCAGATGAGAAGCTAAATGAGATCGTTCTTTTGTCAAAAGCATGCACTTCCGGCAGTGCTGACCTCCTTGCCGAGATCGATAACGCAGATCAGGCACTGCTGTCTCTTCAACAATCCGAAGAGCGCAACCGCATCGATATTCAGCAGGCTGTTGCATCACTCCGTGTACAAGAACCAGAGCGCTCCCTTCCATTTGCCAAACGACATGCCGCTCAGCAGGAGAAATGGCAGCTGCCTCTTTTTCCGACAACTACGATCGGCAGTTTCCCCCAATCCGCTGAGGTACGCAAAGCACGGCAATTATGGCGCAAGGGTGAGTTGAACAACGAGCAGTATGCCAACTTTATTCGGGAGCAAATTGATACCTGGATTAAAATTCAGGAAGACATTGGTCTGGATGTTCTCGTTCACGGAGAATTTGAGCGCACAGATATGGTTGAATTCTTTGGTGAGAAGCTCGCTGGATTCGCGTTTACCCAGTATGGGTGGGTGCAATCCTACGGTTCCCGATGTGTAAAACCACCGATCATTTTTGGAGATGTGGCGTTTGTCCAGGAAATGACGGTTGAAGAAACCAAATACGCCCAGTCGCAGACTAAGCAGCCGGTAAAAGGAATGCTGACCGGACCGATTACCATTATGAACTGGTCTTTTGTCCGTGAAGACATTCCCCGTGAGCATATTGCTTACCAATTGGCATATGCGCTCAGACAGGAAGTGGAAGCCCTCGAACAGGCAGGGATTGGCATGATCCAGGTGGATGAACCTGCTGTTCGTGAAGGCCTGCCCCTCAAGGAAAATGAACAAGCCGATTATCTTGCCTGGGCAGTCAAGGCTTTCCGCATTTCCACATGCACGGTACAAGAGACAACCCAAATTCATACACATATGTGTTATTGCGAATTCCATGACATGATCGATTCAATTCAAGCGATGGACGCTGATGTGATCTCCATTGAAACTTCCCGCAGTCATGGAGAGCTGATTCACAGCTTCGAATTAAATACTTACAAACTTGGTATTGGGTTAGGGGTATACGATATCCATAGTCCGCGTATTCCAAGTGTGGAGGAAATGACAAACATGATTGACCGCGCTTTGCGTGTACTTGACCCCAACCTGTTCTGGATTAACCCGGATTGCGGACTGAAAACCCGCGGACGTGATGAAACGGTTGCTTCCTTGCGAAACATGGTTGATGCAACCAGAGTTGCCCGTGAACAATATGATACAGCCAAAGTGCTCTAATCGTTAAAAAAAGCAGGACACCCCTCTTCAGTAAGGGTGTCCTGCTTTTTTTGTATTACGTATTTTTGAGGAGAATTAATCAGTGCTTAGTCCTGCAAAAATTCGATCAATGCCGCATTAAATGCTTCAGGATGTGTCGCATTAAAGCCGTGCGGTCCACCTTCTACAACAACAAGGCGACTGCCAGGGATGGATTCATGTGTACGTTGTCCACTGACTTCAAGCGGCACAATAGCATCGGAATCGCCATGAATAACCAGCGTCGGAATATTGAATTTCTCCAGGTCTTGACGGAAATCGGTAAGAGCAAAGGCAGCAATGCAATCCAAAGTACCCTTAGGTGATGCCAGAGCAGCGATATCCCGGTTATATACGCGGAAAGGTTCGCTCACCAGATCTGTACGATCGCCTGCAGCGAAAAAGTTATTTGTAAATCCATCTAAAAAGGCTAGGCGATCTCCCTTAACCCCATTTTGGAATTCTGCAATCGTTGCATCGTCCAATCCTCCTTGAGGATTGTCTTCTGTCTTATACAGGTAAGGAGGCACAGCACCTGCAAATACCGCTTTCGAAACCCGCTCTGTTCCATATGTTCCGATATAGCGAGCCACTTCGCCGCCTCCCATGGAGAAGCCGACCAATGTAGCATCGCGCAAATCGAGGTGTGTAATCAATTTATGTAAATCAGAAGCAAATGTGTCATAGTCATAACCATCCCAAGGTTGGGAAGACTGACCAAAACCACGACGGTCATACGTGATAACACGGTAGCCCGCTTCAATCAGGGCAGGTACTTGCTTCTCCCAGGATCGTCCACTCAAAGGCCAGCCATGAATAAGGATGATGGGTTTTCCCGCGCCATGATCTTCGTAATACAGTTCAATCGGTTGTGCATTCTCTTCGCCTACATTTACTTTAGCCATGGAAAATCCCTCCGTTTAGTTAAGATCTATTAGGTTGTTACTATTCAAATGCTACATATGCAATCTATTATTGTCAATTGTACCCAAGAACTAAATAGAAACATGCTATTTTAACTCGAAGAATAGAGTTTAATTATCAGAGGAGGATCTCTCAAGCTGCAGCAAAAAAGCCGCCTGAAAGGCGACTTCTAATGCAATCTACTCGTTTACCGTAAACGTACGATTTCTAACTTGCTTAGTGGGCACTCCCTGCCGCACCGGTTGCTGGTGATTTATGCAAAGCCACGCGTGCTAATGTTATTCCCCATGTAACTGCAGCGATCAAAATAAGATTGATCACGATCGAACTTACGGATGTCCCGCTATATATCAGTCGAACATATCCCCGTACTGCGTTGGATGCGGGCAGGAAATCCCCAATGTGACGATAGAATGGTGTGAGCATTTCCGTAGCGATAATGTTACCTGCTGTCATGAGCTGGAAAGGAATCATGGCCACGTTAAAGAGTGCACCCAAACCTCCAAATAGTACAAAAGACATTTGTGTCAGACACACGCAGGCGATGTATACGAGAATATGGAATCCCCACATTTCCCAGAAGGAAGCGACAGGTGTGACAAACAACATAGCTACACTTGTAATAATTAGAGGAGCTACGATACATACGATTAATAACAGAAGCTGTCTTGCCCAGAAAATGTTCCATCGATCGTACTTGCGGCTAAGCATCATGGTCGACAGATTTAATTGAATATTCATGGTCATGACTGCGATATAGGTGATAAAACCGAGGATCATGGGCAGCATGCTGAGTGCAAAATTGGTGATATTATTGGTCTTAACCACATTTGTTGTTACTACTTCTTTTTGAACGATCCCCGATAGCTGAGCACCTACACTGGTAGATATGCCTTCAGCTGAGCCCTCCAATATGGATCTGGAAACATCCGAAGCGGCCTGGTTGACATAATACGTTAACTCCCCTTCGCCTTTGTTCATGTTGGCAGCGAACTGAGCAGGAATGCTTACGATCATGCCGATATCCCCATCATTCATCACTTGCTGTGCTTTTTCCAGAGTTGAGTAATTCTCTGTCTTATAAGGCACACTTTCCTTGATCATTTTTTCGATACTTTGTCCCTTGGCTCCATCGGAATTAACGATCCCTATACTAAGTTGATCTACACGTTCTGTCGCTCCGTTGTATCCTGTTAACCATACAATGGTAAATAGTAATGGAACGACAAACGCAAAGACCAATCCGATCTTGGTTTGAAGAATCTTAAAGAAATCTTTTAATACTGAAAAAACGGTCATGAATTTCTCTCCTTCTTGGATATGCTCCGGGTACTAATTAATAGGCTAGCATATAATAGGCTGTGCATGTATTTCGGCAAAAAAAGTCAGCTGACGGATCAGCTGGAGATCATTTTATAGATTTTGTTAAGCAGAATGGCAAGTTGATCTGCCCCTTCAGGGGTAATTAATTCAATCAACGATTGATCCAAATCATTCATTAGCGGGAGAACCCGTAAATAAAGTTCTTTCCCTTGCTCGGAAAGCCGCAGCAGGATTGCTCGCCGATCAACAGGATCTGTACTTCGAATGATAAGATCCTTCAGTTCCAACCGCTCCAGTGTTTTGCCCACACTCGTTTGATCTTTACCGTGCAGTTCGGATAACTTCTTTTGAGTAATGCCTTCGTTCTTATACAGCGATGCCAGTACACCAAATTGTTCGGGTGTTATACCGTAATCCTGCAGCAAATGAGTGACTCTTTTTTTGTGAACAAAGTATGTTCTGGATAGTAACAAACCGATGGCATCATTCTCTTGATGAGGTGACATTAGGTTAAACCCTCCCCGAAATACTAGCATAGCCTATTAATATTCTTTATGAAGAATATCTTTAATTTTAAACTTTGTCAATCTTTAGTTTCTTCCGGGCCGAACAGCTTCGTGTGAAAAATACATACAAAAGCCGCCATACAGGCGGCTGAGTGCATATCTATTTCGCAAATCCCTTATTGTAAACTCTGATTACTCGAATCGATAGGTCCAGAATGTTTCTTTGCCGAATCTGTTCTGAATTTCTTTATCACTCAGTTTTTTGTTACCGACTAGCTCCGCAGCCTGAAACTGCGATCGGTGCGCTTGAATGGATCCCATTTTTTGTTCCAAAAATTCAGTTACATCAACGATCACATCTGCTTTCCCGATGGCTTGCTCATGGTTTTTGGAGAACGCGACGCAATAAACGTTTGGACGCTTCTCTGCCGGGATTCGGGAAATTGTCCGGATGACGGCGGCTCCGGTAGCATCGTGATCCGGATGAACGCTATAACCTGGATAGAATGTAATCACCAGAGTCGGATTAAGTTCCTCAAGCAATGTCATAATTCGAGTGTCAAGCAGGTATGGATCTTCAAACTCGATCATTTTATCGTGAAAACCGAGCATTCTCAAATCCTGAATTCCAATGGCCTGAGCGGACTCTTCCAATTCCTTCTTGCGGATCGCTGGCAGAGTGACCCTATTGGCAAACGGCGGAATGCCCATATTGCGACCCATTTCTCCCAACGTCAAACAGGCATAGGTGACGAAGGCGCCACCATCTATGTATTTGGCCAACGTTCCGGCAACGGAAAAGGCTTCGTCGTCAGGATGGGGATACACAACTAAAATACGTTCATTTTTGTATGTTTTATTTTCCATGCTGTTTCTATCCTCCGCTTTCATCAGAAACTCTCCCGACTCAATTGAAATGCGACAACCAACTTGCCTTGACTATCGTGGCCAGCCAGAATTAATCGTTCCTTCTCATTTTCGTCGATGTGTGTAAGGCCTTCTGCATAAACCCAGCCTGCGGTAGTCTTTAAACCCACTCGGTATGGGTTCGTACCGGAGATGGATCCCTGTGTATATCGTATGGTGGCATTCGAAATAAAGGCCGACGCCGGGTGACGAGTGCTGTCGAAATGATTCGCGTATGCACCTGTGGTCATTTCGAGGTGTAAGTATAGATCCTGATCAATTAGGGCATTGATCCGGGCTTGGACATCTTGAGGTTGTATAAGTTGCATAGTAATCTCCTTATGGTCTAAAGATCTAAAATACTAACTCCATCTTAACATATGTCAGGGGAGAAAGAACAATTAGTGAGTACATGCCCACTTTATTATGAATAGTTTCTTTTCATGAGTAAAACTGCTGCATGCTTCATATCGTGTAGGAATCGAATTCCGCTGTAAATGAAATTGCCGTCCCATTTGCAGTCCTATCCTCCGGTTCAATGGCAATCATCCCGTTCATCAGTTGTACAATTCGACTGCAAATCGCTAGCCCCAGCCCTGTACCTTCGGTCCGGCGAGTAATGCTGTTATCAACCCGGTAAAACGGATGGAATAACTGACTTCGTTTCTCCATAGGTATCCCGATCCCTGTATCCTTTACCGTAATTTGAAGCCGAATCTTGCTCTGATCGCTTGAGAGAAGTTTTGCCACTACGTTAATGCTTCCTTCATTCGTGAATTTCAATGCGTTTCCCAGCAAATTAAGAATGACTTGTCTGAATCGTCCGTCATCTCCAATTAAAATCTCTGGAATATCGGTATCAATGAACACGTTTACTTGAAGTTTCTTATTTAAAATACCTGCATGAAGAATTTCCAGCGTCTCTGATATGGCTTCCTTGACACTAAATGCCTCCTTCAACAACTGCTCATGGTTGGAGTCCAATTTACTATAGTCCAGGATGTCATTAACAATTCTCAGCAAGGACTTTCCGCTTTTTTGAAGAGTGGCGACATACTCCTTCTGTTTGTGACTCAGATCAGTCGCCGCTAACAATTCCGTTATACCCATGACCCCATTCATAGGTGTCCGGATCTCGTGATTCATCGTAGTTATAAACTCATTCTTAACCTGGTTGGCCAATTCCACTGCTTCTTTTTCAATTAGAAGGTGCTTTTGTTCATTCAGCAGCCTCCTTTGTACCGATAATGATGGAAATACCACGTCTTCCGAAGCTTGATGACTATAAAGAGGTGACTTAACAAACTCCAAATCTGTCATCATATACTCATGTTCCCTCATCATTTTGAGCTGCAAGGAAGAAGAAATGGTGGCTGCGTTATAAGCACATACGGATACCATCCCAAACTCCTGCACTACACCACATGTTTGCCGCTCGTAATCAATCAGATTATCTTGGATCTTTGCTTCACTATGCTCTCCCCACGTCATTACATTGGCCCAGGTGCGGATGGACTCGTTCTTTTTTTGAACCGATCCCATCAAATCTTGAAAATGAGTTAATATGTGCTGAAAGTCAAAATCTCCCCGCGATCCATAATACTCCACATTGTTTGCATAATGCAGATAACGAAGTTGATCATTTGATATAACCTCAGTTAGCCTTTTCATAATTTCATCATAAGTGGTAACTTGCTCTATCAGTAATATGTGATGACCGTGGTCAATACCCGTTATGATATAAGATACAGCATTATCAACATAACGATCGAAATCCTCGAACAAGTAAATAATATGTCCTCCGTCCGTGACACTGGTCAACGAATTTAACGGTACTGCTTGTTTGTTCATATAAGGACTCCTTGAATATTTCTTATTTTCTACTATAGATGATAAGGATTCATACGTCACACTATATTATATAAACCATTTGAGTTGATCCTGAGCATAGATAACGTAAAAAAGCCGCCAATAGGCGACCTTTTAGTTAATTCATTATTGTATCTGATTGATTTCAGGAGATCGGAACTAGCACCCCATTAACAAATGTCAGGTTATTCTCTAAATTCACGCTTTATTTCCACCAGTTTCTCTAAATGAGGTTTAATCTCTCTCAGGGTAAAATCTTTAATCTGTTCTGTACTCGCGAAATCTCCCCACTCCATATTGTAAACGGCCCTATCCTTGAAAGATTGCAGTGTTTCATCCAATGACCTTAACTCATTGGCAATGGATGCAAGCATACGTTTAGTATCCTGGGGAATTAATTTGGGTTGGTCTTTCCAGTAGTTATAGCTAACCTCGTACATTGTCATGAATATATCAGCTTGCAAGGCAAGCATAAACATATCCTCCTGGTTTTTAGAAGTCATCACGGTGTGATTCGCCATAAACCGGGGATCCGAATCGGATACGTAACTATCACTAAATTCAATAAGCGTTGCAAGATATTGATCGGCTTCTTTCGATTGAGTCTTGGCCAGCTCGATGAGCTTTTGGACTTTAACAGGATCTTCCTGATCACTCACCTTACTGATTTTCTCTATGGTTTCAGCCAGAGGAATATACGAATGTCCCTGTCTCAAAAGTGTTAAGAAACCCCTATTATTTTTGACTTGGTAAAGCTCCTTTAAGTTGTCCGTCTGTTCTTTCGCAGTATTGTATCGATAGTTAAAGAACCCGATAATGAATAGGAGAATTGCTGCAAAAAGCCAGAGCTGCTTGGGGATCTTCTTATTCAAATGATCATCTGCCGTTCCTTGAGGGATTATATGCCAGGAGTAACGTATAATAATTGGCATATCTGAGCATTGTAGCATACCACCAACTCAACGAATACAGGAGAACATTTCCAAATCATTTAACTGGATGTTCTTCTCTTTCCAATAAACCATCCCGAAATACCAAACAAAAGAATCCCAACAAACACGAGAATTTTTTGGGACGGATCGAAATTAAAATATGAAGTAAGTGAATTTTGTACGGCGCGTATTACAATAACCAATAAATAAGTAATGATCCATCCAAAAATGGTTCCAAGCAGTGTCCAGTTTAGGACTTGATCCGATCGACTAGGCTTTACTAGAAAATAGCATGCAACGGTCGCAATTAAAGGCAGATAATAATAAATCGATAACGGAGATAACTCCATGAGCACACTAAACAACCATAAACCGATGATCCCTCCATATATGAGGCCCTGAAGATTCATCTTTTTATAGAAAATGATGTACAGCCCGAAGAATAAGAGAATAAGTACCGGCAAAACAATCAGGCTGGAAAGAAAGATTCGCAGACCTGGAAAGATGCCTGGTCCTTCATCCGGAAGTGTCCCTATATAAAAAATGTTAATTAAAGGTATGGCGAATAAATAGAGTGCAAGGACAGTAATTATACTTCCGAGCAACGAATAAACCATTTTCATGATGAGATTCCTCCCTTTGAGACATGGTATAACCATAAGGTAACCACGAACTTAAAGACTTAATTACGACTGCAAATCTTGCAAAAGCTGCTGGCTGCCTTCCTCATAGAACGACACTTGCTATACAAAAACAACCCTGACAACAAGGTTGTCAGGATTAGCAATACTCGTCCATTTTTTGATTACTTATCATTCATTGTAACGACCAGAGTTCTCGGTAATCCATTCTTAATGGTGATCGAGTAAGGACCTTCCTTAAAGTCAAAGCTTTTACTTTCCAACGTCTCCAAATCGACATCCTTATAGCTTGTTAAGATTTGATTCGTGGTTTCCTCACTAATATCCAATGCGTGTAAAACAAGAACCGGATACTCAAGGTCAGAGCCAATATAGTAAATCTCGTTTAAAGCTCCATTTTCTTCGATTTCAAAATGAATCATGTTCGTGTACTGATTGTTATCATTAATCATTGCAGGATCGGATACCGTAATAATAGTGCCTTGTCCGTCGTAAAAGGTTGTTCTTTTAAAATCCAAACCTTCCGTTGAGATGGGCTGAAGGAAATCCAGGTCTTTATTTTGGCTGACAAGTTGGTTAAATTCCGTTATGAAATCCCGCAGTTCTCCTTCCGGAGTGTACTTTTTCTCCTCTGCCTTTGGCGCTTCAAACAATTTTTTCTGAGATTTGAACAAAACCTGATTCTCTTTTGAAAATTCGATTCGTACCGTGGCATCACGTTCAATTCCATCTTGACCGTTATAGATCCATACATCATAAGGATTATTTGTTTCTTTCTCGGCAGGTGCCCCTGCCAGTTGTTCAACCTCCGATTTGCTCATTCCCTCCTGGATTTGCTTGTAAACCTCCGGGGTCAATCCGTTTTTACCACCGCAGGCAGCTAGCAATGACAGAAGCAAGACCGAGACCCATGTGTAATTCCATTTCTTCAAAGCTAATCTTCCTCTCTCCTATGTAGTGGACACGACAAGAAACAAGCCGCATCCGGCAGCTTTCACGGTTGAAAGCAAGGCCTTCATTGTCTGGTTGACTAATTATCTTCAAATCCTTATTTTCTCTTATGAAGCAACTTTTGTATATAGATATAAACCAATTTAGGTATTTTGACACGTGTATGACTACACTAAAACAAGAAGAGATTAACTATATAATTTCTCTTTTTTCATCTCGTTTGTCTCTGTATGATTAACGGTAGCTCTACATATGTTCACGTATAAGTGTCTATCACTAATCTTCAATCATATCTAGAACACGGCACCGGAAGGAGGTAACTCTACATTGAAAGCTTTCATACAATTGCTCCATTTTGGCTATCATCAAGCGATGAGCTGCATTTTTCCTGTGGCCATATTCGGCACGCTAGCCCTTACCAGCGTAATAGAAATCCCTTTTTTCCATCGCTATGATGCCATCCTGCTGATCTTGCTTGGCGTCCAGTACCTCATGTATCGCAGTGGATTGGAAACACGGGACGAAATCAAAGTCATATGTGTCTTCCACATCATCGGATTGGTGTTGGAGCTGTACAAAGTCCAAATGGGTTCCTGGTCCTACCCCGAGCCCGGATATACCAAGCTTTTTGGTGTACCCTTGTACAGTGGTTTTATGTACGCAAGTGTAGCGAGCTTTATGTGCCAAATCTGGCGCAGATTACGCATGGACATGACGGGATGGCCTGGATTCACACCATCGTTCCTGCTGGGAGGAGCCATCTATCTCAACTTTTTCACCCACCATTTTATACCTGATTTTCGTTGGTGGCTAACGGCGCTGGTGTTTATTGTTTTCTGGAAAACATGGATCATCTACCGCGTACGGACGAAGACATATCGCATGCCTTTGTCGCTCGCTTTTATCATTGTAGGTTTTTTCATCTGGGCTGCCGAAAATATTGCTACGTTCTTTAATGGTTGGAAATACCCTGACCAGCACGATGCCTGGCAGTTGGTTAGTTTTAGCAAAATCAGCTCGTGGTTTCTTCTGGTCATCATTAGTGTCATCATTGTTGCCCAGCTTAAATATGTCAAAGCGAATCGTACCGCAAGGGGCCCTAGAATGGATTAGACTGTTTGATTAAAGAGAAGTTGGCTATTTATAAATCACTCCCTTTAGTAAAAATCAGGAGACTTGTTCCCATATGAAACGTATAACAAAGAAAGTCATCCTAACTTAGAGGGGGTTTTTAATGGATGAAGAAATTTTCTTGGCTATTTGGATTCATGTTGGTAGCAATCATGTTAGTCATTGGGTGCAGTCAGGCCAACACACCGAATGAATCCAAGCTGCCCTTACCTAATGAAAAATCAACCCTGTCACCCACGGAAGAAGCCACCATTGCTGCTCAAGTTTTCAAGAAGAAAGAATATACCATCGGCAAGGTTCCGGAATGGCCTTTGCTCGAAGATGTTGTTCTGGAACGATATGCAGAAATGGAGCCATTCTACGCCGAACGTTTTGCTGACAAACCGGTGAATTACAGCTACGTGCTCTTGGCTTTGCGTGCTGCGGGAATCCAACAAGCTTCACTTCAACCAGAAAATATGAAGTTCACGGTTTATCAGGAGCTTGAGAATTACGTAGATCTGGACTACACGATGGATCTTACGTTAGACAAGCAAAATGGAAAAATAGAACGTGTTCCATTGAAAGGCAGACTATCACTTGTAAATAAAGATGGCGCTTGGCTTATCCAAGCTGATGATTTTGACGATGCGGCTTTTTTAAAGTTAATACCTCAATAACAACAAATAAAAGGACGCCAGATGCTGGCGCCCTTTTTTTGCTTGAAATGTCGTAGGTGTATAGTACGTCCGACAACCTCAGATCGCTCAAACTTTACCGCCTCAACGATTAACGTTTTACAATAACCTTTACAGTTGATCTTGTTTTGTTCCCTGCTTTATCCACTGCCTCGTAAGTAATCGTATAAACACGATCCTGACCTTTGCCCTTGCCTGTACGTTCGGCACGGAGCTTGAATTCGAAATCAGGTGTACCGTAAGTGGCTCCTTGAATGTCAGGTGACTTGTTTCCGTGATCTTTCCCCTTATCAGGCTGGTTGCTTGTAATGGATACAAGTTTGACAGATGCTACGCCTGTTTCCTGATCTGTCGCATCTGCTTTGACCCGAATGGTCTCCATTTTGTTTGCATTGGCTTTTAGAATGGGTTTATTTACTTCAAGCCTTAACACGGGTGGAGTGGTATCTTTTACGCTCTGAGTTGTGAAGCTGATTGTATATGTTTTCACACCACCATCTTGTCCAGTAACCTTCACCATTGCCTGACCAGGTATGGCCGCTGCTTGCTCCACCTCCACAACAGACCTCTCAGATGCAGCATCCGCTGAAACAACAGGCAGCTTACTGCCAGCCTTAACTTCAACCTCATAATTCTTCTGTGCCGGGTTAAATCCCGCCAGCAGCCTGCCGTCTACGGATAAACTGGCCAGATCCCGATTGGTACTAACCAATGGGACGTCTAATGATGGATTCCAGTTATCAGGTCCCGCAAAGTGCTGAGCCGGAAGGTAGTCTTCCGCTTCTGCCGCAGTCAACTGTGTGGACCAATGGTATCTTTCTTTGGCATTTGCACCAGGTCCAAAAGAGGCATACTCGGTGAAACGAGCTGTCTTTTCATTATCGACATTGCTCCAATTGTTCCACCCTGTAGGGCTAATATGATCATCCATATAACTGTTAATGTAGGCTACGTTGGCATGCGCACGCCAAGGCCTGCCAAGAGCTACTTTCCCAGTCAGTCCGGGTTCAGCAGTGATTCGGCTATTGAGGAAAACATACCCCGGCTTGCCTTCGGCTGTAGAGGCCGCTGTCACATAACCATTACTCAAACTATGGATAATGCTGTTTTCAAAGAGAGCAGCAGCGTTGCCAAATATGAAGTCCACATCGCCTTCAATATAACTGTCAACATAATACTGTCTGCCATCATTGACATACAACGTGTCTTGCCAACCCTTTAGGCTGACATCACGGAACACAAGGCGATCTCCGCGTGCAAAAAGGGCTACCGCTTGCCCGGCATTGTCACCCGCATCATTCTGTATGGTTAGATGCTCGGCTGTAAAGTCATTCGTTTGAACTCTGAAGCTGTAGCTGTTTGATGTGCCAAGCGGATTCCCATTCCCATCAAGTGTGCTAGCCGAATCCCCGTATACTAATATCGTCCCTTCACGGCTCTCTCCCACCATCCTCAGATGAGTTTTGCTCGAGGGTACGTTTAGCTTTTCACGATAGATACCATCCTTGATTCGGATTACCGTTGGAACGGTAGCATTGTTCGGGCTTGCATCAATCGCATCCTGCACCTGTTCGAATTGTGCACTGCCATCCGAAGCAACCGTCAACGTCGTTGCTGGAATTTCGGATACAGGAACAGATGGCAATCCCTCTCCAGCTTCGTTGCTTGCGGTGACCATGTAATAATAGATGCTGCCATTAGTCAGTCCCGAGTCGGTGTAAGACACACCATTCAACTCCGCAGCAACGGATGTAAACGGTCCTGCGGGAGATTCACTCCGTTTCACAGCGTAGCTGTTTGCTCCCTGGACAGCATCCCAGCTTAAAATAATTTCACCATCATCCGGCTCTGCATGGATTCCTGCCGGAGGGGATGGTGTTCCGTCATCAGCGGATGGTCTTGTTCCTGTCGGTGCAGAATCAAGACTATGAGTATCTTCATTTACAGCAGTAACTTTGTAATAATAAGGCGATCCATTCATGAGTTCTGTATCCGTGTAGGAGGTCCCTGATTGGCCCTCAGCGACAACTTCATACGTCCCGTCTAATGCGGTTGATCTTTTAATCTGATAGGTAGCCGCTCCCTCGATCGGTTGCCATTGAATCTCGACCGAACTCGGTTGAGATTTCACTATAGGCTCAGGTGTTGACAACGCTCTGGACGGCGTAACAGCAGCAGGAGTCGAATCCGCTCCTTCGCCACCAATACCGGTTGCTGATACGACATAATAATAGGTTGTTCCATTATCCAGTCCGCCATCCTGATAGGAAGGTTCTGTTGTTTTGGCAGCCACGGTAGTAAAAGGGCCTTCTGCCTGTACGCCACGTTTTACCGTATAATAGCTCGCCTGTTCGACTGGCTGCCAGTGCAGATCTGCCTGTGCATTTCTGGATTTGGCTTGTAGTTCCTGGGGTGCTTCGGGTTTCACAGCATCTTCCGAAGGTGTCACTTCTACCCGATTGGAAGGTCCGCTCTCTCCTGAAGCACCTGATGCGGTAACGACATAATAATAGGTTGTTCCGTTGGCAACGGATTCGTCGACAAAGGTGTTACTTGCCACCTCCGAAGCGATTAATTCGTATTCTGCTTCTTCCCCTGAACTGCGTTTGACATTATAGGTTGATGCTCCTTCGGCTTCTTCCCAGTTCAGTCTGACCATCCCGTTTCCAGGCTGTGCAGTCAGTCCTTTTGGCGTTGCGACAGGCTCAACATAAAGTCGCAGGTTGTCGTAATATATCGTTCCTTTGCCTGTGCCAGGTGTTTTGGCCAAAATGCGGCCAATTCCATCGGTGAGCACATCCGCCTGAAACGGAACGTTATCTGCGACTCGCACATTATCGATATAGATATCCGCTTTTTGCGCGGCCACATTGGCAGTAATCTTCAGGTTGTACCATTGATGGTTTGCCGGAGCATCGATCAGCTTGTGATCCACACCATCTCTCTTATAAACCAGAGTGTAGGTGTCTTCTGCTGCGGGCGCAGCCGGTTTGCGGATCTCTATCGAAAGTGGTGTACGATTCCCTGAGCTGTTTTGCAGCTGCAGCACATACGCCGTTCCAGGCCAGGATGGAGACATGATGTCCGTTTCCAGTACAAAACTGCCCAGCTGGGGTTGAAAAGGACGAACGAATTGCGTAGTACCTGGAGCATTATCATACAGTTTCAGAGCCTTTATTGACGTATTGCCAGTAGTCCCTGAAGGTACTTCAGCCACCTCAACGTTATGGTCTGCATCCCGGGGATCAGGGAGCACAGCATATCCAGGTGGTGTTTGGTTAACCTCTACTTCCTCATAGTCGTCATTAATGTATTCAATGGTCTCCAGTTCACCTTCCGGTACAGCATGGGCTTCGGCCGAGAAAAAACTGATTCCCTTGTCGTTCTCTGCCTTTACAACATAGTAATACGTCTTTCCAACAGTCAGGTCAGGATCTGTATAAGAAGAAGTCGTTATCCCTTTAACGAGTTCCGTGTATGGTCCTCCAGGTATGTCCGCACGGAAAACAGAATACGAGAGGGCATTGTCCACCTCATCCCAGGATAAAACGACCGATTTCGGACCTGATTCCGCCAACAGGTTGGCTGGTGCCAAAGGGAAATCTGCATCAAGCTGCCGGACGGTTGCATCGGAGAATACGGATGTGTTCAGTTTATCCACTTCGTCGTCCGGTTTGGATGCATCAGCCGCAAGTCCCAAATAAACGGTACTGCTCATTGGAAAATCTACAGCATTCATAACAGTCCAGTTGGTCCCGTCTTTGGAAACGAGAGATGTAATCTGATCACCAAGTCGGACCATTTTGACCCAATAAGGAAGAGTGATGAAGGCCTCAGGTTCCTGAATAGAAACATCTCCCCCCTCTGTTTCACGCGTCAAACCAAGTGTTTTTTGCCCGCCTTTGACATAGGAAGTCATTAGGGCAACAAATGGCGAGGAATCGTCCAAACTCTCACGAATCATCACACCTGCTTCAGCCCCGTCATCCGTCGCCGTCACATGATCAACCCGGGCCACGATCTCGCCGTTGCCTTCCAGGGTCTGATACGCATAATGGAAACGATCCGAAGCGCCAGCAATGTCACCTGCCGATTTTACTGTTACATCCGTCTCGGCTGCACCAAGCTGTGTATGACCGGCAATGCCAGGTGTTCCGATGTCTGTTGAAGTCCATGGAGAAATACTGCCTTCCTTATTAACATGCACCGTAACATTGTTGGATTGTGAAGCCGTTCCTGTATCGTCAATTGCGCGAACGGTGAGATAATGCGTACCGTCCTTTACATTATCCCAAGTTATAGAGTAAGGTGCGGAGTCATCTTCGCCTAATTTAATATCATTTTGATAAAATTCCACCTTCGAGATCGTACCATCTGGATCAGAGGCTGAGGCTGCAATTTCGATCGATGAACCCTCAGTGGCAATCGTATGGTTGGAAGGAGAATCTATGGATGCTGCGGGACTTGCTGACCCATTGCCTGCAATGCTGTTCAGATACATTTCAAGATGGGTATAGCCCGATTCGTGAATACCGTTTCGGTCAGAGGCATCATTCGGATTCAACCCTTGAGCGATTTCCCAATCACTCGGCATCCCGTCATGATCATCGTCTTCCAGTGTAGAGAGCACTTCCTCAAACTCCAGATATCCTCCCACTTCTTTCTGCGAATTGATATGTTGACCGGAACGGTTTTTAACATCATTAACGATTCTTGCATCAATGGCATCCCTTCTTGGGAGGACAGCACCAGCTTCAGCAAGGACACGATCATATGCCGTTTCCGCATCATCCATGACTGTTGGATTAGCCATGACTACAGGAGATTCCAGTTTGGATTCCGGATTAGCCAGTGATCCGACACCAAGCCAGTTATCGGCAGTAATTTCGGGAAATCCGTCGACAATGTTGCCTCCTACATAGAGCCGTGTATTGGCACTCACATCAAGGAAAAGTTGATCCCGCACGGAACGATACGTATTGGGACCGTATTTGTAATAGTTATTCATCAAATTATAGTTGCCTTCCTCACCACCATAGGCAGAGAAGAATCCCCAGTTGTATACGATATTGTTGTAAGATTCGGTATTAAATCCGGGAGATCCGGCAAATCTGGGGTTACGGCTTACATTATGAGCAATGATGTTATGATGGAATGATGTATTATTTCCGCCCCAGATTCCGGCATAACCATGTCGACCCTTTTGATGGGTCGTCATTAACATACTTTCGGCAATGACGGACCATTGCACCGTTGTATTTTCGTTTACATACATGCTAAGCACTTCATCAACAGACCAGGTGAAAGAGCAATGATCGATGATTATATTTTTGTGATAACGTCCTCCAAAGACATCATCCTCACTCGGATGTTTATCACCCAGTCTGAAACGCATATGTCTTACGATAATGTTATCTGCCTGAAATGTAGTCCAATAATCGGATACGGTGATCCCTTCTCCAGGCGCAGTCTGTCCGGCAAGAGTGATATTGGAACTTGAGATAACCAGAGGAGATTCCAGATGAATGGTTCCACCAACTCTGAATACAACCGTTGTATCATTTTGACTGACAGCTTCACGAAGGGAGCCGGGTCCCGAATCCGCCAGCGTGGTCACTTCGTAAACAGCACCTCCCCTGCCACCAGTCGTATACATCCCGCCGCCTTCTGCTCCAGGAAAAGCAGGCAGTGCACCAGCCGTACCTGTGTCTTCCGCGGCAGCCATTCCTGGCAAAATGCTGAACAGCATCGATACGATCAAGATGAGTGATACAATCCTTTTCAATAGAATCTTCCTCCTCCGGTTTCGTATATTTCAATATTGCAGAGAGCTACACTGAGAGGCGGCTAACCTATCAGCAGGATGAATCACCCCCTTCACTTAATGTAAGCGTTATCATAAAAATCCGAGCTCAATACGTATAAGACCACGAGTAGGATGTATCTAATGTAAGGATGTGCCCGTATCGCTCTGCTTCCATCGAACGATACGGGCATAAACAGTGAAAATGAGTTACATTTTTTGATTTAACATGTACTCGTATTCCGTACACGCCAGTAAGAAAGCTCCAAGTCCTTTTTGATCGTTGGTAATGATCGGTTCACTAATATAATAAGCATAAGTGCCGTCCCGTCTCGGTTCTCCGCCAAGACCCGCAACCTGACAATTTTTGTACAGGTTTACCCAGCCCTCTTTCGTTTCCATAACAAATTCAGAAATCAACCCCGCATATGCATGTTCCAGTGAATTCAACCAGGTGCCGTCCTGCAGCAAACCCAGCCGAATGCCCTTGGCCATGGCATACACGATCATGCTGGAAGCAGAAGCCTCCAGATAGTTTCCTTTTCGTGTTCCTTCATTAATAACCTGGTACCAAACGCCTGAAGGAGCGTCCTGGAAGTTCCGCAATGCTGACATCGTATCGTTCAGGATATCAATTAGCTTCAGGCGATCAGGATGGGTTTGCGGAAGCAGTTCCAGCACATCTACCAGAGCCATCACGAACCATCCCATGGACCTTCCCCAGAAGTTTGGCGACTGCCCGGTAACCGGGTCACTCCATGCCTGAACACGCTGCTCATCCCAGGCGTGGTAGAGCAAACCCGTTCGTTTATCGAGGTTATGTTCTGCGCACAGCATAAACTGCCGCGTCACGTCATCGAGATCCTGCTCTTCTTCCTGCTCGAAATGAAGCATGTATTCGAGATAAAATGGTGCGCCCATATACAGTCCATCCAGCCAAATCTGATAAGGATACACTTGCTTATGCCAAAACGCGCCCTCTGACGTACGCGGGTGAGTACGCAGCTGCTGCCGCAGATGAGAAGCGGCCTGTTTGTATTTCGTATCGCCAGTCATTTGATAAAGGCCAAACAACAGCTTGCCGTTGTTCAAGTGATCAATATTATGCTCATCCTGTCGAAAGCCGCGAATTGATCCATCATTTTGAATAAAGTAGTCCATGTTTTCCCGGATGTACGCTGCATACTTGCTTTCGCCAGTCACTTTCCACAGCAGCTCAAACCCCTTGAGAATGACCCCATAATCATAAGACCATTTTCCATGATACCCGTTTGCCTCATACAGTCTGGGCGTACGCTCCATAATAGTTTCTGCTGTATGCGATGCCCAAAGGTGCGGAGACTGAATCTGAATCATGGTTTCTCTTCCTCCTTCGATGCGTATGATTTTATTTGTTCTGCACGGCTTGGTACGCTGCCTCGTATTCCGTAATCATTTTGTCGCCGCCGGACTTTCTCCAGGTCTGAACTGCATCCTGGAATCCTTGCAGATCCAGCTTGCCGAGAATGTATTTATACGTGGCATCCGTGATGATTTTTTGCAGTTCCGATCCTTGCTCCGAGAACGTCGCGGACTCCAGGGAATACATCGGATTGAGGACTGCGTATTTCGTATTTTCCTGAATTAAACGATCGGATTCCACTCGCAATGGGTCCGAATCATGAATGTCGTATCCATTCTCATTCGGACGTGATGAAGAGAAGGGCTGCACTTCCTGCTCCCAGAGCTTGGTGTCGGTGATCGTTGCCGCATTGCCCTCCAGGCTGTAGTGCACACCCTCGATACCATACGTCATCAACGTGTATACTTCTTCACTCATCAGATCGTCCATAAATTTCAAGACCTGTTTTAACTCAGCCTCGTCCTTCACTTCCGATTTGGGGAATGCCAGCAGCCCGCCTACGCCATTGGATGTGGACCAGATCGCCCGGTCACTTTCGTTACCTGTTGAAGTGATGTCGTTCACCATGATCAAATCCATGTCATCCTGCACGCCTTTGGCCAAATTGAGCAGGTTTTTGCTATCAAACAGTGCACCAACATAGATTCCTGCTTTTCCCTGTGCAAAGCCCTCCTGCTGATCTTTTTTTGCCGTTACTGCGAAATCCTGATTGATATACCCGTTGTTGTACAGCTCCTTCATATAATCCATTGCCTTAACGTAACCTTCGGATTCAAACTCGGGCGTTACCTTGCCATCCCCGCTGACTGCCCAACCGCTCGGCGTGCCAAAGTATGAACCCAGCGTCTTGAAAGCACCGAAAACCAGATCGCTCCGGTCAATGAAACCGGTCGTATCTTTGCTGCCATTCCCATCCGGATCCTGCTCGGTAAATGCTTTGGCTGCTTCCATCAGCTCAGCAGTGGTTTTTGGTACAGGCAACCCCAGTTTATCAAGCCAGTCTTTCCGAATAATGACGCCGTTTCGGGCTACCTGTTTCTGCATCGGAATCCCGTACAACTTGCCATCGATGGATGCCGAGTTTCTCATGTCTGCCGAGATTTCTTTCAGATTCGGAAATTCGTCCAGATATGGTCCCACTTCCCAGAAGACGCCGGCTTTCAGTGCATTTCGAACCGATGAATTCTCCATGATCGTTATTGAAACAATGTCAGCCAGGGAGCCGGAGGCTAAGGAGGTATTCAAGCGTTCCTCTTTGGAAGCATCCGGAATCCAGGAAAACTGAATATCCGTATTGGTTATTTCCTCAATTTTGCTCAGCACCGTATCCGTTGGCGGCGAAGCCGAATGCAGAATGTTTAACCAGCTAATGATGGGCTTTCCATCAGCATTGGTTTGCGGCTCTGCGTTCTCTCCTCCACAGGCGCTGAGCAACAAGCTGCCACAAATCGTAAGCGCTATCAACTTTGCATAACGGAATTTCATGTGCACTTCCCCTTTTCTATTTTAAGTTTGTTGTTTCTAATTCAGCAGTTTATGGTGGTTAATAGACCCCATCTTCACCAAACTTTTTGGCAAGCCTGTTGGCTATGATTACCAGAATGAGACCAACCAAGCCTTTGAACAATCCGACGGTCGTGCTGAAGCTCAATTGTCCATTTTTCAATCCGGCAGTGAAGATATACGTATCAAAAATCTCTCCCACCTCACGGTTAAGCGAGTTGAGCAGCAGATACATATGCTCAAAACCAAGCTCAAGCGTATTTCCGATTTTCAGGATTAACAACGTAATAATGACAGGGCGAATAGCCGGCAGTGTAACATGCCACATTTTGCGCAATCGGCTTGCGCCGTCCATATCTGCAGCTTCATAGAGCTGCGTATCAACCACCGTAATGGCTGCAAGATAGATGATGGTCGACCATCCGGCTTCTTTCCAGATAATCTGCAGGATATACATGGGACGAAGCCATTCCGGTGAGGTGAGGAAGCTAATTTTGTTTCCGCCAAACGCAGCAATCATCTCGTTTACCACCCCGCCATCCACGCTTAAAAACACATAGGTAATGGAAACGATGATGACCCATGACATGAAATGCGGAATGTACACAATGGTTTGAATTGAATTTTTGAACATCTTGTGTCTGACTTCATTCAGCATAAGCGCAAGAATGATGGGGATGGGAAAGAAAATAATCAATTCAAGTGCAAACAATATAAGTGTGTTGCTTAGCAGCATGGCGAAGGTCGGTTCGGTAAACAGACGAATAAAATGCTTGAAACCGACCCATGGACTATCTTTAATGCCGAGATACGGCTGATAATCCTGGAATGAAATAATCAATCCACCCATCGGAAAATACTTGAAGATGACAAAATAGACAAACCCCGGAAGAATCATCAGGTATAGAAGTTTATTTGCGGCTACACTTCTCAATTGATGACCGATTCCCGTCTTTCGATGCAGTTTGCCCTGTAACGAAACAACTGAGGAATTGGAATCCTTCACTGCTCTCTGACCTCCTTGATCGGTTAACATGTGTTCGAAGTCAAGCATATCCCCTGAGTCCCATTCCGTATATAATCATTAGCTATCATACTCCAGATAATCCTTTGGAATGGCCTCTGGTAAGGCTTTTCGTTCTAGTGATTGTAGTTGATGATTATTAACCCCGTTGATGATTATCCTGTTTTTTGCTCGCGTATTCCCCCATTTGGATGCCTGCCGTAAGGTCTTAGGATATGATTATATACGTTATCTTGAACGCTTGTTATGGTGGGATGAGACCAATTATTAAGGAGGAACCCATCATCATGTCCAAAGCCGCACTCAAGAAGGAAACGATCGGAAGCGTCGTATTTAACGTAATGAACTATACACTGCTGCTCCTCTTTGCCCTTGCCTGCCTTTTACCTTTCATCAATGTGGTTGCCAGTTCATTTGCCTCAACACAAGAAATCGTGCAGAAGAAATTCATTTTGTTTCCAACATCGTTTTCACTCGATGCCTATCGTTATATCTTGTCCACTCCGACCATCTTCAAAGGGCTCGGTGTTTCCATCTTCATCACCCTTGTCGGTACCGCGGTCAGCATGACACTTACTGCACTTATGGCGTACGGATTATCCAGACGTTATCTGCTGGGCAGAAACGTCATTAATTTTATCATCGTATTTTCAATGCTGTTCAGTGGAGGCATGATCCCGACATTTTTGATTGTCAAAGCAGTAGGGCTGATTGATTCCTATTGGTCCATGATTATACCTACAGCCATTAACGCGTTTAACCTGATCATCATGCGAAATTTCTTCCAGGCCCTTCCGGACAGTTTGGAGGAATCGGCGAAGATCGATGGTGCCAATGATTTCAGAATATTGTGGCAGATTATGCTTCCACTGGCTTTGCCATCGATCGCCACGCTGTCTCTTTTTTACGGCGTTTCTTACTGGAACACCTATATGAATGCAATTCTATATCTCAACGAATCCAAGATGTGGCCGCTACAGGTACTTCTTCGTCAGATCGTCATTGTATCGAGCGGAATGGAAGGGAATAGCTCGGCTGTTGATATCGTTCCCCCTTCTCAGACGATTAAGATGAGTGTAATCGTTGTAGCTACTGTACCCATGCTCATTGCATACCCTTTTGTACAGAAACACTTCACGAAAGGTGCTCTGCTGGGTTCAGTAAAAGGTTGAATGGCAGGATGCTGTTTATGCAAAACAATCCCCTCAGGTACGGACCTGAGGGGATTTGTGGTACAAGTATTCCATCTGACTTAATCACTAATGACACCAGTTAGGTTAATACATTTAGGATAGTACATTTGCCTTCACAGTTCGAGCTTCATCTTTCGATATGCTCCTGGAGTGACATGCTCTTTTTTACGAAACGAACGAATAAAGTTCTGCGAATTCTGATAACCGAGACGTTCAGCGATATCCTTAATCGGCATATCAGTATCAACCAGCCATTTCCTTGCAACTTCAAGCCGGAATCCCATCAGATAATCACTGAAAGTCATTCCATATTCTTTGCGGAAAATGCTGCTTAGATAATTGGGTGTGTAATGCAAACGTTCACTGATGGATTCAAGCGACAGTTCCTGATCATACTCCGTGCGCACAATGGCTGCGATTCGATCTGCGACCGAACGGAATTGGTGATTTGCCTTCTCTTGCATACTGACGACCATGGGATAGATTACATCGTGAACAAGAATGTGCTCAATCTCTTCCGGGTTAAGTGTATTCAGCAGCCTTTGATATAGCGTTGCATTGCTTTGTGTCAGCAGCACTTCTGCTCCGATCAGCTGCTCCAGTTGGATCAGATTGTTCACGAAACGAATCAGTGTGATCTCCAGGTTCATCGGATTCTGACTATGCTTCATCATGTCAGCAAGGAGCGGGTACAGAGCACGGGATGCTTCATCCTTGTCTCCCAGCCTGATCGCATCAAACAGCTGTGATTCCAGCTCGGTAGGATAATGCAGCAACGTTGGTCCAGTACTTCCTTGAGAGATATCTTCATAAAAAATGACGGATTCCTTGCCCAGCTTCAGGCGCTGATATAATGCCTCGAGACTCATGGCGCATGCTTCTCTGCTGATCATCAGATCCTCATAAGGTGCACTCACGCCTGCACTCACTGAAGCTTGCCAATAATCCCTGGACGAAAGGATAATATTCTTGGCATATTTCATGATCGAGTTTCGTATCTCTGCTGCCTTATCCGAGCTGCAAAACAACAGAGTCGCTTGTGTACGTTCATTTAGTACAACAGGAATCATTCGCTCCGATACCGGAATAATTTCCTGCACCAACTGGTTAACGGTAAGTAAAAGAACATCTTTATCCGATAAAGCTCCTTCTCCGCAGCGATCCACCTGAATGAGCATCGTGATAAAAACCGTGCTGCTGTCAACGTTATACCCAAAACGCTCTAAGTTCTTCTCCACTTCGTCTCTTGTTAATCGGTTTTGCAGCAGGTTAAGTACAAATTGAGCTTCGAGTTTAGGCTTTTCGAGCTGAATGAGCTGCTCCAGATCTTTCTTCTCGGATACAATCGAATCAATGGATTGAATGATCCAATCTACTTCATCCTTGATCATCGGCTTGGATATGTTCGTTAGACTGTTCTGAATCTTGCGGAATGGTTTGGTGAGATAGATGGAGATAATGTAGGCCAAGATAACCATGAGCGCCATAATCACGATTCCCATCACAATGAGACCTATTCGAATTGTCGTTAAGGCTCCACTGACTTCTTTTTGATCAAGCAGCGTGACATAAGTCCAACTGTTGTAATCCGACCGGGCATATAGGGCGATGATTTTATCTCCCGATGCACCTGGAATTTCCAATTTCCCAGTCTGTGCTTGATTGACGGTACGCTCACTGATGAGTTTCATTTGCTGGTTCGATAATCGCTCTTGATCTGTCTGGGTTGTGTACAACGGTTCTCCTTGTTTGTTTAAGATATATATGGATGTATTCGGTTTGGATTGCAGCGATTGATTTAGTGTATGAAGTGAAAGATCCGACACGGCGACAGCTTGTTTCTTGTTGGAGTACACGGGAAGTCCTTGCATTAGCCGGATACCATCAGTCGTTTTTGTCCAATATAATCCGTTACCTTCCTGCCCCGCAAACTGATCTTGAAACGCATTTGTCTCCTCGGAAGTCAGCCGGGACACGGAGCCATTGGACAAACTCCACTTCTGTTTCAGGCTGACTAACGTATACTGCACCCCTTCAAGGCCCATGGTGGCGATATAGCCCAGCTGGGATTTCAATTCTTGATATGCTTCGAATTCCTGCTCAGTCAGAGGACTGTTGATGACCGATCGGAATGATGGGGTCGTACTATAAGTGGCAAAAGCATATTCAATGGTTTGGATTTTCTGCTCCAGCGTATTCCGGATCTGTGTAATAAGGCTCTGTTTGCCGTCTCCAACCCGGTCAACCACGGAATTCGTGGTCGAGATGTATATGTAGCTACCAAAGCCGATAACAATTCCTACACTCAGGAGCAGAACCGGAATAAAAATATTGTAAAAGGTTTTACTTTTTCTCAAAGCACAGTCCTCTCCTTTCGCAAATTCACGTGATCAGAATGGTTAAAGATTAGCATCATGAAATACTCAGCATATAAAGCTTCTTTTATTGTAAGCGATTACAACAAATTGGGATATAGCACTTGATAATCCCTCCATTTGGTAATATTCTCTTGAATTTTAACACAGCACGTGATATGTGTTTAGACATAACATATTTGAAATTAGCCAAATATTGCACAGGAGTGAATGAATTATGCTGCCGTTTTACGAGATTCGAAAAGATGATTTTACGATTTTCCGTAACGCCAAGCCAATTGCTTTTCCTGCTCATATGCACGGTGCAGTTGAGATTTTATATATCTTTTCAGGCACTCAGTGCATCGAGATTAACGATGTTTCTTACGAAATTAAGCAAGGTGAGGCAGCCGTCATATTCCCGGATATGGTTCATCGTTATTACAAAAGTGGTCAAGAAAATGCAAGTGCCACTCTGCTCATCATAAATCCAAAAGTATTTGATGGAATATTCCCCGATTTCATTCATCTTCAGCCTGCAAATCCAGTGATTCCTAAGAAATATGTACACAAGGACGCGGTATACGCATTAAAGAAAATTAGAAAAGAAGATGACTATGCCATCAAGCTTGGTTGGGCACATATCATCATGACGCATCTGATGCGTCAGATCAATCTGGAGCAGCGGCAAAGGCTTCCGGTAACGGATATGTCACATAAAATTATAGAGTATCTGGCTAACCATTTTACGGAGCCCCTTTCACTGGATTCCCTTGCTGCCGAGTTCAATGTGAGCAAGTATTATATTTCGCATATTTTCTCCAAACGGATTCAGATGAATTTTCGAAACTACCTCTCCATGTTACGAGTCGAATACGCATCCAAATTAATCCGTACAACAGATGCCTCCTTAACCACCATTAGCAGCAGCGCAGGCTTTGAAAGCCAGCGTACATTTAATCGTGTTTTCCAAGCCATTTATGGAATTACACCCAGGGAATTCAGGAATAATGTAAGCAACTATATAAAATGACAAGAAATCAGGAATAAAAAAAGGCCCCACAAGGGGAGCCTCTTATCATTTGGTCAACATTTATTGGGCAAGGTATCCGCCATCCACAAGGATAGTTGTACCCGTAACGAAGTCATTTTCAGCCAGAAATACGACAGCGTGAGCAATTTCTTCCGGTTTGCCCAGTCTTCCGATAGGGTGTTTAGCAACCAGGCCATCATAGAATTCACCCAGTGCTTCTTTGTTAACCATACCACTTTCCACAAATCCGGGTGCAACTGCGTTGACACGAATGTTACGATCAGCATACTCCAGAGCAAGGGATTTCGTAATCTGATTGACTGCACCTTTACTAGCCGCATAAGGCATGGATGTTGGTTCACCAACTGAACCCAGGATTGAAGAAGTGCTGATTACAGACCCTCCACCGGTTTTCAGCATTTCGCGGATCGCATATTTTGCACCGTAGAATACACCGTCCTGGTTGATTGCAATGACGCGTTTATATTCCTCGTCCGTCAGTTCGTGCGATGGCTTTTGAACTCCAATACCTGCATTATTAAAGATGACATCCAGTTTGCCAAATCGGTTCACGGTTTCGGCTACCAAGTTTTCAACTTGTTTCTCATCAGCAACATTGACTTTGATGAACAGTACATCTTCATTATATGTTTGTTTTAATTCTTGCTCGGCAGCTTTGCCGTGCTCTTCATTATAATCAGCAATGACAACTTTGGACCCTTTATCCAAAAAGGCTTTTACTGTGGCCAAACCAATTCCGGAAGCTCCGCCTGTGATAATTGCTACTTTGTCTTTAAGATTAGTCATGGTGATTCCTCCAGTAACTGATGTATTTTAGACAAAACAAACGTAATCATATGTAACCAAATTCATATATACATACGCAATGACGTCGTTTTGTCATTTATTTGACACAATTAATCGTACTCCTGTTAATGAGTATTGTCAAGCAACTATATATTTGACAGTTTACACGACAAGTAACATTTAGCAGAAATCCTAAAATCCACTCTGTTACATTGATCTCGTATAGTTGTTATTGTGTTCCAAAAAAACAGGGATTATGTACGTCTTTAGGACGCAGAGTCTTTTTTTCTGTTACAATATTAAACGAAAAAGGAGTGAGACACATGCTGGATTCAATTGATAGTCATATTTTACGCAGACTGACTCAAAACAGCCGGATTTCATATACCGATTTGGCCAAAGAGGTTGGATTATCTGGGGTTGCCGTCAAAGAGCGAATTGACCGACTTGTCAATCAAGGAATCATTGAACAATTCTCCATTGTGATTAGTGCCGAAAAGCTTGGTAAGAAAATATCTGCATACTTGGAGCTTGAAGTGGAGCCTCTCCACTTGAATCATATCGTAGACGTGTTGAAAAAAAATGATCAAGTCGCTGTATTGTACGAAATGACCGGGCCCTGCATTCTCCATATTCATATACTCGTTGAGAGTATTACAGAGATGGAGCAATTTATGAATGAATCGATCTATTCGCTGGACGGTATTGTTCGTGCTGAAACGCAGATTCTCTTAAAACGGCACAAAAACCAGGATGGCTTGAATATTTAACAAACAAGAACCGTCAGGCATGAAGACCAACGGTTCTTGTTAATATAGTAAAGTTATTACTGCAGTTTAACTTCTGTTATTTCATTTTGGACAGCTTAGCTTGATAGAAATCAGCGAAGTACTCGCTAACCTCTGCAGACTTCTGGGCATTCAATCGGATAGGAGCAATCAGTTTAATAGTTTCTCCATTAAATGTTGCCGTCGATTCTCCAATTGTGGCCGACAGTATATTGTCGTTGTACAGGATCGAAACCATTTTTGTTGCCGGCTCCCACTTGATCTGGGCACCAAACTGTTCAAACCTGCTGCGTAACGGTGTCATTTCTCGTTCCGCGTCTCCAAACAACTTCTTATCAATAACTGCATGAACGCCCCAGTTTCCATCAACCACCTGCGTAACTCCAAAGTCAGTGGTTACCGACATTAAAGAGTAAGCCTCGTCTTCGGTTAATTGCATGCCTCTCATGAGAAAAGCCTTTGTTTTGTGCGCTGCATCTTTCATGGCCTTGTCGAGCGAAGATTGATTGAAAATTTCCTTCTGGGCATTCTCACCCAGTTCAGCTAAATAGTTCGCGTAGCTGAAACCGTGGACTACCCACTCTTTTTCGTTTTCCAGCAGAGGGAAGTTCAATCCCTTCAATTTATTATTCAGCTTATCCTTTTTATGAAGAATAATCTGCACATCTCCGGTTACAGAGGTTTCAATAGCTGTTCCGTTCAATTCAGAGTCTCCCTGCCCTGCGTGTGGATCGCCGATAGACAGCAGCGCCCCCGGTACGGAAACCGGATAGTACATGGTCGCCCCTTCAGTAACACGCCAATCATCGATGTTGCCGCCATAATATGATGGAGGAACAGAATCGACGATGTCCGCTTCCTTCGGCGCTACGCTCATCGTTCCGAAATGGAGCCGGACAGGCACTCGCACGTCTTTCAGTACATTGTGATTTTCCTTCACCGTCGTATGATCAACGATAACACCGGGATAATCTACTGTAGGATGCACATTGCCATCAGGATCGGTTTGGGGAGTCCACCTGTAACTATATAATGCCTTTGCATAATCCGTTCCGCCATCTGAATCCATCTCGTAAATCGTCACGACCTCACGCGTCACCGGTTCCTCTTCCATCTCCCCATATAAGTAACCCCAGTTTGCTGCCACGTTGGAGCCGTATGTTTTTCCCGCATATTCCCCATTACCATTAGAACGGAGTCTCATATCCAAAATTTTAACTTCCAGAACATCTCCAGGCTCCGCTCCCTCCACCGCAATGGGGCCTGTCATGATATGTACACCCGGTCCACGATCAGCTTCTGTCTTCTCCGATTCGTTCCAATGAAAAATATCTTCGACTCCTGCGTCACCTTGGATCATTCGTTCATAGTCGTCACCGGAATGATGAGTAATCGCTTCCACTGTAACGATATCACCCGAGTTAACTGTTAATACAGCATCACCCTTACCGATGTTTCCCCACCGGATATTTTCTGAATTCGCCTTTAGAATATGTGTCCTTGGCTCGCCGGACCCCTCAATGATGTTAGCATTAGCTACATGAGAATTAGGTATCATCAGAGCAGCAATGGAAAAAGCGACAACAGCATTCCATTTCAGTTGAATTTTCATTTTAAAACCCCTCCTATCAAATGGTTGTGTGAAGTTATCTAACTTATTATGACTCAAAGTATAACAAACAACATTAAAGTTAACAATATAAAGTTTTTATCGCATTTTTATTTAATTTTTAATATATCGATTCGAAATTCATTAATAATATTAACTTTCTCACTTCTTTCATCATTCTCGGAACCGTAGATAAAAGAAAAAAAGCCGCCATTTGGCGACTCCTTAAAGCATTTCATACTATACGCTGCGTATGTCCACAGACCACTTTTCTCCCGCTTCGAGATGAAGCTGGAACGTTCCGTTCTCTATGGATTTCGTATTGAATTCCTTACTGATATTTAGCTTACAGATCCAACTGGGGAGCTGAAGCTTGGTGGCAATTCGGTGTCTGGCGGTTAACTCCGCTTGAAACGATCCTGTTTTGCGATTCCATGCGAACGACAGAGTTCCTCCCTGGATACACCAATTCTGCACCTCACCCCGAGTCCAGCGTGCAGGAAGTGCCGGAAGTATCTTGATCAATTGTGATGATACATAGAGCAGCATCTCCTGAATTGCGTTAACCCAACCCAAATTGGCGTCAAGCTGTACAGGAGCAGCAGGCAGAGGCAAGCATATCCCCATATTGCGCCAGTCATTATGCAGCGTGAATCCATTAGGAAGCAGGCAGGAACGCGCAAGAACATTCAGACTTTCCAGTGCGCGTTCTCCATCACCGAGTCTGGCGTATATGGACGACATATGCGCCAGAGACCAGCCGCTCTGAGCTCCAAGTTTGCGCTGATGTACTGCTGTCTCAAATGCCCCGAATAGCGCCGGGTCCTCTTCCCGGCTGACTTCCTGTCCCGGAAAAACAGGATACAGATGGGATAGATGACGATGATTTTGCCGATCCTCAAACGCCGGATGCAGCCACTCCTTCACTGCCCCCTCCTCATTCAGCATGTAAGCAGGTAGCCGTTCCAGCATGGCTTCCCATTCCGGAATTTGACAGGCATGTGTACTGACAATCCGACTTGCTTCAATGGTATGCTGCAGAAGTTCCTTAATGATGGCGATGTCCATTGCAGCATTAATGGCGGTTGGCATGGGATGTGCCAGCTGTCTCCCGTCCTTTGGCATGAAATTCTCTGGTGTGTTCTCTGGAGAAACGGATGGGTACATCTTGTATTGACCATCTGCGTTCAAAACCAGAAAGTCTTCGTAGAATAGCAGCGCCTCTCTCATAAAAGGCAGAGCCTCTTCACGCAGAAACTGCCTATCGCCTGTGTACTGGTAATATTCATAATAATGTCTGGCAAGCCAGCCGGCTGCTCCTGTCCAGTTCATAATCACCGGAACAATCTGATTTGGGACACCCATGCCCGGTGCGGTTCCAGCAGGGATATAGATTCCTCGGCAGCCGTAGAGCTTGCGAGCATTATCTCTGAACGTTTCCATCATACCATTGTAATAGCAAAACAAAGACCGGTTCAGGCGGGATAAACCTCCGACATTGGAATGCCAATACATCATCTGCACGTTTTCATTGGCCATGTTATGACCCCACATGAGTCGGTAATCCCCGCCCCATAGTCCATAAAGCCCAAAAGGCGTATTGCCACCTTCCGAGATTCCACTAATGAACAAATATCGGCCATACGCCCACATCTTTCGAAGTAACCCCGTGGGTGCCTCACCTTCATACGCATCAAGAAGCAGTTCTTCATTACAACGCCCGTCATCATCGGCATCATCCAGATCGAGTTTTGCCGAGTGGAACAACGGCTGATGAAGTGCCTTATGCCTGGATAGCAATGCATCATAATCGGAGTCAAACACAGCCAGTTCCTGCTTTAACCGATTCCATTCCTCTTCCCTTTTACCTGTGGCAAACCATTTAATAAGAATGAGCAGATTACCTGAAGTTTCAAAAGAAAGTCTTGCATTTATTGCTTCTTCACCACGTTTATTCGGCTGATTTTCACTTGAAATGATATGGATATTTCCGGGGAAATTTAACGTCCCAGTTACCGGATTCTTCTCAGGTACATCTCCCACATGGATTAGACGGAGTACTGCTCCAAAATCCTGTCCGTCATCATTTTGACCGCCATAGAACAGATAATTCTCATCTTCATCTGTCCCTACGGTTATGGACATTTTCAGTTTCATGAACTCCTCGTCCTCCCGCTCGCGGTCACCCGGTGGAAACTGAAGACCAACATTTCCGGATAACATGGGCTTGCCCACTGCACTCCAATTTCTCCCTGGATCTGATTCTTCCAATTCATCGCCCGCTATTCTATAGACAACACAATCATCCGCACGGGATACAAAAATGCTTCTCGAAAAACTCCGTTTTGCTTCCTTCCACCGAACATTGATTTCACCCGTTTCCATATTCAGTTCTCTGCGATATTCACGAAAAGCATCGTCACAGGTCATGGTTAGCGTCAATGCGGTCAGAGGAAAACGGGAAGGTAGCTTGGAGGCATATCCTTTGGTTTGCAGCGCACGAGTCAGATGCCAGCTCGCCTCCGGATATTGTTCCTCATCCATCAGCCTCCGGGTCTCTGCCAGAGTATGGCGGACATCAGGCAGCTCATCCTTCTGACCCCAACGCCACAGGTCACTGTGCTGAAGCAGGATCATTTCCTCCTGTATGCCGCCTTGTACAGAGGCACCCAGCTTGCCGTTGCCGGTAGGAAGCGCCTCACGCCACATCCCCTTCCACCATGAAGCGGGGTACTTGAGTAGCAATTTGTTTTTCTCCGGCCTGCTGCGTTGTGATCCGCTATGTTCCTTCACGCTTGCCTTGCTCCCCGCATCTCCATTTCAATACTGGCCAGCAGGAATGGAGCTACCCCCATTTGCACGTCGCTGACAATCTGTTCGCTGATATAATAGCTGTATGAACCGTCACGATATTTCTTCCCTCCGAGCCCGGCCCCATGACAAATACGGTGCAGGTGCACTCCCTGTTCATCTTCGGTAACAAAGTGTTTTAGAATGCCTTCATACGCGCGGTCAACAACTTTACGATCCAGCTCTGCTAGATAATGCAGCCGCTGGCCTTTCGCAAGAGCATAGGTCAGCATACAGGAAGCCGACGCCTCCAGATAGTTGCCTTCCCTGCCGTTCTGGTCCATTACCTGATACCACAGTCCGCTCTCCTGATCCTGGGCGTGTGCAATCGCGTAGGCCATCCTCTCGAATATACCCATGATCTGGCCGCGCTGCGGATGATCGATTGGAAAATGCTCCAGCGCATCCACAACAGCCATCGCATACCAACCCATCGCCCTGCCCCAAACATGAAATGATTGACCCGTGTTTTTGTCGCACCATCGCTGCTCCCTGCTCTCATCCCATGCATGATGCAGAAGGCCGGTCCGAGGATTGCGGGTTCTTCGCTCAATTAGCAGAATCTGACGGGCTACCTCATCGAAGCTCTCGGAGTGATTGAAGGTACTTCCATATTCGGCCAAGAACGGAGAGGACATATAGATCCCATCCAACCACATCTGGAACGGATATATCTTTTTGTGCCAGTATCCGCCCTCACTGGTACGCGGCTGTCCTTTCAGTTGGGTAACCAGCCGCAGTATCGCTTGCTGGTATTTGTCTTCGCCCGTTCGCCTCCACTCTCTAAAGAGATTTTTGCCTTCGTTGATCATGTCCAGATTGTAATCCTCAAGTCGGTAGTTCCTGATCGTGCCATCCTTATCGATTAGACCGTCCATATGGTGATGAACAAGTTCACTATATCGGGGCTCGTTGTTCCATACTGCCGCTCGCTCCAAAGCCAAGAGTGTCATGCCGGCAACATAACCCCATTTCCCTGCCATCTTCGGATGATTGCCATTCTGACATTCAGAGACCAGCGTATCTGCGATTTTGACAGACATCCTGCGATCGTGTGCAGCAACCTTTGTTAACGTTTCGGCCATCGTAATCCCTCCCTGGTCATTAATCATGCACCTACAACATTCTGAAAGTGCTATTTATACGGCTTCTACTCAGATAAGAGGATTGAGCCCTTCCCATTGGACTGACCAGCTGCCGTCTTGCGGGAAACCCGGATTGTTCCCGCTGTCCTCGCGGCTCCAGCCCGCAGCCATCATGGCAACAGCAGTTAACAGTCCGCCATTCCCCGGCAAATATGCCCATAAACCGGGTCTCTGATAGTTGTGTCCATTGGGCAAATACGTGTTTTTGGTCGCATCCATCAGCAGAAAATCTACTGCCAGCCCAGGCTCCCCGAGTCTGGCCGCTGTCATCGCGCACATGGGAAAATCCCACCCCCATGCGGACTCCCAATCCCAGCATTCTTTTACTTTAAGCAATGTATTTTTCATGATGTCTTTGTCAATCAGCGTACCCGGTAGCAGCCCTAGCGCACCGAGCATCGAGGGATGATCATGGTTTTTGTCCGTATATGTGTCAGGGCAATTCTCGTGCGCGAGATAGACCCCACCTTCATGTTTGGGACTCGCCATATGCGCCGCTACCTTTGTCCAGTCTGGATTCGCCGGCTGCTCCAGCCGCTCTGCCCAGAGTGTCGCAATTTCCAATCCGAACTTCCAGTATTCAAGCTCATAAGGCGGATTCAGGCTTTCGTTCATGGCATGATTCTCTTGTGCAGGGATCAGCGGTGGACCTAAAACATATGCCTCTCTTTCTCCATCCCAATGGGCAAAAGACACCATAAAATCAGCGGCTTCAAAAACAATCTCCTTATATTGTTCCAGCACAGACCGCTCAGGCTGGGCGAGATAACACATCTCGGCGAGTGCCATTGGATGAGGCTGCTGCCAGATTAATCCCGGCGCAACGGGTGAAGGTGTCTGTTTTCCGTTATAACCGACCATTTTGGGCCAGCGCGCCCCATCATATCCCTGTGAGCGAGCCAGCTCACGCGCTTCTGGCAAAATGGTAAGATACCAATCCATACTGCGACGAAGCAGATTGGTACGTCCCCACAGCGGAAAATGCGCAGCATGCCACCAGTGCATTTCCAGGTGCATTTTACCGAACCAGCTGTTATACATGTAGCCCGTCTCCTGAGGCGGCATGGTGCCGCCACTGTGCACGGCGCACAGGAACTGTGACAATACGATTCGGCGTTCCAACTCAGCTGCGCGGGGATCTTGACTGCCGGACAAGTCCATTGCAGCTCCACTTTTCCAGAACTTCTCCCAGTGGGCCGAGCTTGCATGGAATACGGCATTCGCTGGTTGAGGTACTGGATCCGAGACAGCAAAAGCAACACTGCAGGACCAGCTGTCGGCATTTTCTAAGACTCCCGGAAGCAACGTAAACTCATGGGCTCCGGTTTGTTCCAGTCTTCCAGCGTCCCAAATCCACTTCACGGCATATCCATCCTCATCCAGTGTGCGTTTCAATGAAGCCGAACTCGAATCGGCCGTCATTAGCTCGGTATGGTGTCTGCTCTCCTGCCCCCAATCGGGGAATACAGATTTGGACCAGCTCCGATGTGTCATATCCGGACATGGGAAAACAAGGAACAATTGAAGACGCCCCTTGCGGATTAGCTCTGAATGCACGTGAATGCCTATACCATCCTTCCCTGGATCACAGGCAGTCTGCACCTGAACCTTAACGCCATCCACGGTGAACTCACTGTGCAGTGAACCTGTCCAGAGATTCAATTCCTGGCGTACCGGAATCACATTGGCCGCTTCTTCTACCTGTCCGTTTTCCTTCAGGAATCGAAACGATAGTCGGCCAAGCTGAAGACGATGCGGATTCTGCCTCAGCCAGTGGTAAGCCTCTTCTCTGTTTTCCGGCTTCATGGGATACTGCACCATACGACCGTACGTTTCAAACGACTGATAGACGATATCCTGATCTCCGAAGACCTGATGACCTCCTGTATAATGCCAACCCCAATTGGACTGTGTACCAAGCGGTATCTCATATGCCTCCGGAAAGGTCTGAAGGCCCGTGAAATCAGCGCTGAACGCGAATTCTCCGTTACCAACAGACAAAGGTGACCTGGGCTCAAGCCGTGTCAAAACCGGATGATTTCTGGTGACAATCGATTTACGGTCCATGTGTAAACTTGCCTCCCTTGTGTCTTAAATACTTCATTTGAAAGAACCTAGGATTCCAGCAAGGAATCCCTGCGACTCCGCATCATTTCCCTGTATTTCCCCGGGGTGATATCCTTGGTTTTGCGATATACACGAATAAAACTGTTCTCATGCTGGTAGCCCACCATGGAAGCGATTTCGGATATTCTGTAGTCGGTATCCAACAGGAGCTCACAAGCCCGCTCCATTCGCAGCTTTGTAAAATATCCATGAATCGTATCGCTCATCTCCTGCTTGAACAACTGACTCGCCAAACTGGAGCCAATGCCCACATGCTCGGCAATGTCCTGAATGCTGACAGGGTCTTCCAGATGGTCTTTCATAAAAGCAATCATCTGTTGGCAAACGATAAAATCCTTGCTGAGCTGCATGCTGTCATACCAGGCTGCCAATGCCCCTACTTCCTGCCGCAGCATAGTCCTTGCAGATTCCATATGCATCGTTCGCAAGCCCGAAATTCTGAACCCGCATCCTTCGCCATCTCGTTTCAAACGAATGCGTTCCAGTGTCTCGGCTGCAGATTCCAGAAAAGCAAGTGCCGAGGAAGGGTGCCACTGCTCTACCTCCATCCGGCTGAATGTTTTATCCATGATCTTTATAGCTTCTTCAGCGCTGCCGGCTTCAATCGTTTCAGTCAATGTGGACATGAATTCATTTTCTTCTGCAGCTTTTGGCTCTGGATTGCCAGAGACATCCTCAAACTGAATCACTTGTTCATACCCACGGTACAATCTGTATTCCAGAGCACTGTCCGCTTCTTGCATTGCCTGTTGAAGGCGCATATACCCTGCATGATACTCGCTTACACCAGCTGAAACCTGAAACTTAAGCAGCCTCGGAATCATCATCAATGCATCTCCAATGGCTGAGGCTGCTATCAATCCCCTGCCAGATTCAAGCGGTTGGAGCATCACCAGCAATCGGTCTCTGCCCAGATCTGCAGGAATGACACGCCATTCCCCGGACAGTAGTTCAGCAATGATGTTGGCAATCGCAAATTTCAATAGGGACTGATCTGACTTCTTAAATCGTTCACACCATGAATGATAGTCGTCGATAGACAGCATGGCTACTGCGAGTGGACTATCGCTCCAATCCTTGAAGTATCGGTTCCACTTTTCACCGATCTCGCGGTAACCCGTCATATTTCCTGCACAGATATCGGTCAGAAATTTGGAGGAAGCTTCCGGAAGTGTCTGTCTGAGATTTATTGCTTGCTGCGCATGATCTGTAAGCAGCTGCCCCGTTATTTTTTCGAGATCGATGAGCTCCGGACTGATTCGCTCACGGTCATAGCCGCTAAGAAGTTGTCTCATTCGTCTTACCGGTTTCAAGGCGGCTGTGTTGTAAAATGTAATTGCAGCTGCCCCCGCTGCAAGAGCGAGCAGAGATACGATGAATACGATGTTACGGATCTTCTGGGCATTGGCCAGTAAACTATCTTGGGAAATAACCGACAGGTATCGCCATCCGGTATATGGTGAAATGGTCTGCGAAGCCAGCAGCAGCTTGCCTTCGTGCTTGAACTCACCTAGTTTTTCTCCTTCGAGCTGTGTGAGAACCTGCTCTACTGCATCCTCTCCGACTGGATAATTGCCGAGCTCATACAAAGGTTTGTTGTCCGCATCCAAGATGAAGCGATGATTATCGAGGTCCGAGATGGAAGAGAGAAGCATGTGCTTAAACATCTGATCGGTCTTGAAATTGATGGCGATGATCCCCTTTAACTGACCGGCCAGCATAATCTTCCGATATAGTGTAATCTGTGAAACGGACTTTCCCGAACCTGCTGCAATCTCCCGCTGTTTCACCAACATGGGCCGGTTATCCAACTCAGCAGCCACATCAACCCAGCCTGAATCGGGAAAATTGGTTTTACTCGAACTGTAGCCTTGAGGAAAAGCAACCATGCTCTCCCGTTCTACATCATAAATGTAAGCGCTCTTAATATAAGGCGTACTGCTAATTAAGGTTTCAAGAAACTGCACCAATTCCGTAACGTTGCGATATGATCCCTGAAGCTCATTGGTGAGAAATCGATACACATTATTGTTCAACGCAATTTTCACAGCAATCTGGTCGCTCTCCCGGATGACTTCATCAATGTCATTCATGCTAATGCGCAACATCTGGTGCTGTGGTTCACTGAGCTCCTGCTGTAATACCGATTTGGCAGAATAGTACGTTGTCATGCCTACCGCAATAATAATCATGAAAACAACAATGGTCAGAATTAGCAGCAGCCGGGTCTGGGTATTGGTGACATTGAATTTCAACCACTTCAAAAAGGAAAGGGTCACAGTTATCTCCCACCTTATGTTCAATATACCGCAATTATACAGTTCAACCCCGATCAATACGACCCGGCCTTACAGCCTATTTTGCCTTCTCATGGTATCCCGATCTCTTATTTATCCGCAGTTGTAAGATCAGCCTGCCCATTCAGCATAATCATGGTCCCCAGCTCGGATTGTAATATCGATGATTCCCCATGTTCACTTCCCCCCAGCATTCTGTATAGGCACTGCATTTCCCCAACCACCAAGCACCTCGTCTATGGATATGGGTCGGTGCTCGGAGGCGGAACGCCATACCGCTTCTCCGGCAGCGACGGAATATGCTCCATCTGCCGCACCTGACAAAATCCGGAAGGGACGCCTGTGATCTTCACCGAGAAAAATGTCCTCAAGCAGCAGGGGATCTCCTCCGCCATGTCCGCCTTCCCGGTGTACGACATGAATGGTCTCTTTGGATCCAAACAGCGGGAAGTAGTCAATGGTCTGGACCGGAGTCGGAAAAGGCGTGCGGCCAGGCATATGGTATTCGAGCGTCTCCAGTCTCCCTTTTGTACCATTAACAGCCAACCGATAACCTTCATAAGGAAGCGAGAAATTGACTGAATAACTCAGAAGCGCTCCGCCGCTATATCTCACTGTCGCCGTATACGTATCTTCAATCTCAATGGTGGAATCAAATATGCATTGATCCGGACGATATGATGTGTATGGAAAATCCGTGTTGTCCGCTCCAAGCAGATTCAGATGGTCATCCGGAACACGGATCTGGCGGCTGCGCGGTGTCCAGCGAGAATAATAGGCACAATCTTCCGAAACGCTGCATGTACGACAATGTCGCCCATCTTCCCGCGCAGGGTTCCACTCGCCATCTGCACCGTAATAGTTTAGCGCCCCATAGGCAAAGACCTCCACCGGCTTTTGGTTAATCCACCATTGAACCAAATCAAAATGGTGGGTGCTTTTATGAACAGATAGTCCACCCGAGAAAGCCCGTTCGCGATTCCAGCGTTTGAAGTAACTCGATCCGTGATGGGTATCGATATACCAGTTGAGATCAATTGAAGTGACACGGCCAATTTTGCCTTCCTGTATCATTTCCTTGACCCGCATGTGAATGGGCATATATCGATAATTGAATGTAACGATTACACTCCCCTGACTCAATGCTTCAGCATCCAGAATGCGTCTGGCATCTGCCCCGGTTGTAGCCATCGGTTTTTCAGTAATCACGTCCAGATCTCGCTCGAGCGCCGCTGTTATATAGTGGACATGGGTATCATCCCTGCCAGCCACAATAATACAATCTGGCTTTGTCTCCTCCACCATGACAGTAAAATCAGCGGCTCCATACACAGCAACTTCGGAGTGATGCGGAAAGCGCGCACGATAGGCCTCGAAACGGGCAGGATCCGTATCCAGCAGTGCCACGACTTCCGAATTGTGGGAAAACAACTCATGAATCGGTTTGGCGAACTGGCCCAATGCTCGGCCACTTACCCCACAGATGGCGTATCTTTTTTTCATTTTTTCACCTTCTCATACCATTCCTGCACCCGCTGGGTGACTACTTCGCCTCCTGAAGCATTCCATTTCTTCACGTATTCATCATAAGCCTCCAGCGGCAGCTCCCCGATGACGATCTTGGTCAATACCTCCTGAAAGAGTTTGTGTGACTGGATATCAGGAAAACCCTCATACACGGAAGCCGGGAGGCCATCGCCGGCAATTTGCCGGGCATCGGCTGTGCTGACTACGAACATGTCTTTTACCATCTGCTGCTGATCCTCCGGATAAGTCTCTTCAATTCGCTTGTTCATGTCATCTGCAGTGGTCAAATTCTTCATGCCCAGTGCAAGCGGTTTATTGTCGGCAGGCGGGAGAATAACTTTGCGCCCATCCTGAACTTCATGCTGCTCCCCTTCCAGACCGAATCGGACAAACTCATCATTTTCGGGATTGTAGAAGAAATCCAGCAGCTTCAGCGCATTAGCTGCATTATCCTGCTTGGCGGCTGGAATCATCCATTCCGGTTCCCCCATGCTCTTCTGCGTTACAAAGGCTTCAAATCCTTCGGCCTTCGGCAGTGGCATTGCCGCGATATAAGCTTCTGGAGCCTGTGTCAGCATGGCATTATAACGATCACGGACATTCGCGGGCAAATGGTACCAGCTGCCCACCAGGTTATTGTTAATTTTGGCTTGCCACACCTCTCCTTTGTTCAGGAATGTTTCATTGTCCAGCAGTTTTTCCACATATAGCATACGGATGAACTTGATTGCCTCTCTCATATTGTCCGTGGTCCCTGCATATTGGATCTTGCCTTCGTATTCATCCCATTCCGGATACCCTTCCCACATGGCTACCCCGTACATGGCAAACAGATGATCCATCCATCTTCCGAACTCCCTTCCGCTTGTCGGCAGCTCATCCGCTTTGCCATTGCCGTTCGGGTCCTTATCACGGAAGGCTTTGAGCACTTCCACATATTCATCCACGGTTGTTGGCATTTCCATGCCTACCTTATCCAGCCAATCCTTCCGGATCAAAGGTGCCCGCTCCGGGACAAGAAATACTTTGGGTACATAATAAATTTTCCCGTCCGGAGAAGCTGACCGAACGATATCCCAGGCTTCCTGGGGAATACTCTCCCAGACATGCGGAGCATACTCAGGCAGCAATTCATCCAGCGGAAGTGCCCCACCTTGCTGGATCAGCGTTTGCTCTACGCCTCCAATTGGCCGTAAAATATCCGGCAGCTCATCCGAAGCGATCATCAGGTTCAGGTATTCCGATGGTTCCGAGCCTGGAGGTGTCGTTATCAGCTCATATTGGACGCCCGTTTTATCAGCGACATATTTTACGTGAGGATCATCAGCGGCTGGCATACTCCCGATCCCCATATGGCTTTTGAAGACTTTGACGATAGGAACACCGGCAGCCCCCTCACCGGTAGCGCTCCCTGAATTGCTGGCATTTGAACTGCAGCCGGCAGCGACCAGCATGGCAATACTGAGTACGATCGGTACAATCTTTTGGGTCAGTTGTCTTCTCATGGAATCATCCCCCTGATCATGGTTTATTCTTTCAACGATCCAAGCAATGAACCTTTCACAAAATATTTCTGTAAATAAGGATACACCAAAATAATGGGAACGCTTGCAAAAAGAATTGTCGCAGCTTTCAGTGTGGTTGTGTTGAAGTCATAATCGCCGAGAAACATGTTGACCTGAGCCAGTTCTTCCGGGCTGGTCAAATAGGCACGCAGCTTCATCTGAAGCGGCCACAGATCAGGATCGCGAACGAAGAGTACCGCGCGTTGGAAGGTGTTCCAGTACCCTACGGCATAGAACAGACTGACAGTAGCAAGAACCGGTTTGGATAGCGGCAAATAAATCTGGAACAGGATTCGAAAATCATGACAACCATCGATCCGGGCGGTGTCATCCAGTTCCTTCGGCAAATTCATGAAAAACGTGCGTAGAATCACCATGTTGAATGTGCCGATGACGCCCGGAATAATCAGAGCCCAGATGGAATTCATCATGCCCAGCTCTCTTACCGTCAGGAAAAACGGAATCATCGGAGCATTGAAAATCATGGTGATTACGATACCCAGCATCACCTGTTTGCGGATCAGAAATTCTTTACGTGATAGCGGAAAAGCCGTCAGCACGGAAAAGAGCATACTAAGCGCTGTACCAGCCACCGTAATGAATACGGTTACACCAAACGATTGCCATAAGCCCGAGCTTTGTAAAATATGTTTCCAGGAAGCCATCGTAAATCCGACCGGCCACAGGAAAACTTCCTTGGAATCGGCGGCAACCGGAGAACTCAGGGATACTGCGAGCAGATGTAGCAATGGCAAAATCATGGTTAAGGCCGCAGCTGTCAGGAAAACATAGTTGGCGACTTGAAAGCATTTTTCACCAAAGGTCTGTTTTATCACCACAACCCCTCCCCAGTCTTTTTGGCCAATCGGTTGAAGACCCAGAGCAGGATAAACCCGATGACGGATTGGAACAGCCCAATGGCCGTGGTGACACTATACTGCCCTTGCAGAACACCTGAGCGGTATACATAAGTTTCAATAATATCCCCTACCGAATAGGTCATCGGCGTCAACAGGTTGTATACCTGATCAAAACCGAGCTCCAGGAAGTTCCCGATATTGAGCAGAAACAGGATAAGGATCGTCGGGAACAACGCGGGCAATGTAATATAAATCGCTTGTTTCCACTTGTTGGCTCCGTCCATGACGGCAGCTTCATATTGGGTTGGGTCTACGCCGCTTATGGCTGCGAGATATATAATGGTTCCCCACCCAACTTCCTTCCAAATGGATGATAGCACAACAATCGGACGGAAGTACTGTTCCTGCTGCATATACAGAATGGGTTCGAAGCCAAACCATCCACGGACCGCGTTTACAAATCCACCCGAGGCAAGCACTTCAAAGACAATGCCCCCCACGACAACCCAAGAGAGGAAATGGGGTAAATAGAACAGACTCTGCAAAAAGCGTTTTGCGAGCATTTTTCGTACTTCGTTGAACAACAGCGCAAGCAGGATCGGAGCAGGAAATCCAACTACCAGTTTGTAAAAGGCAATTAGAGCTGTGTTCCGAAGAACATTGTAGAAGTCCTGATACGTAAAGATGAATTTGAAATTATCCAGGCCGACCCATGGGCTGCTCCAGATTCCTTTCATAATTTGAAAGTTCTGAAATGCGATTACGCTGCCTCCCAGTGGAATGTACTTAAAAATGATGTAAAACAAAATGCCGGGAAGGATCATGACATACAACATCCAATGCTTCCTCATGTTTCGCAAATACCCTTTTTTGACGGGTTTATTGACTGTAACTCCGGTTTGTCGTGCAGATGTTTCCGTCAGCTCAGCCATACGATTTTGGGCCCCCTTTAGCAAATGATGGTGTGAATGACGAGCAGGCTCCTCTGTTCAAATATTAAGGGCGGTCAGCATGAGCGACAATCGTGCAATCGGCCAAACCATGAACCAATCGCTTACACAGTAAGCTTTTGCAGGATCGGTTCATTCGCTGGAGAAATGGTTGGTGCTATGATCCGGCTAAAAAAAGGCCGCCAATATGGCGACCTCAAGGCATAGATGTTTCCTATCATTGATCAGGGTGCTCCCTTTCAAATAAAATGAACGAAATTCATTTTTCAATACTCATTGTGCCGCTGTCATTCTCGTCTTTAATTTCTTTGCTGGTTACAACAACCCCATCATCATTAAATCCCTTAATTTCGAATGGTGTCTTGACTGTCGCGGGGGGAAATACGAACCAGATGGTACTTTCCGGTCCCACCTCAACCAGTTTAGCTTCAGTAGATACGTGTTCTCCATTTACTTTGGACTCAACGGTAACTCGCTTGATGGCAGGATCCAGTACATTTCCGAATATCATGGGAAAAGGAGTAGAGATGTGATCCAAGCGAGGAATGCTCATATAATCCATGACAAACTGGCTTGGAGAAGATTGATTAATCGCATATCCTCCACCCCACCCCCATTTCCAGCCGAATATTCTCTTTCGTGCATACTCTACCTGAAGATTACTGGATTCCGAACTCGGTCTTCGTGTAAATAAAATCATGCCCTCTTCAACTTGTTCTTTATAAATGATTTGCGATTCCGGGTGATTGCCTCTAAACTTTTGAATCGCGTTTTCAGGAGTTTCCCCTGTTGGGATGCGTATGGTTTCATTCATTCCCAACAATTTGGACATTCGTTGATCCGATAACCCACCAGGTCTATCATTAATAAATACATAAAACAGAAATGATGCGACCGAGAGGACGATCACAGCCATGCAGATCCAGATCAGCCGTCTCTTTTTTGCTTGCATAGTTATTTCCACCCCTTATGATAATAACGGTCATATAAAATTAAAATTATTCTAATATTACCATATTTATCATCTCTTCTTCTGATTTGGATGCAGCAAAAAACCTTCAAGACCAATGTCTTGAAGGTTTTACGGTGTTTATGAGGTTTAGAGTACTTTCTCCAAAAAGCTGATTGTACGTTCATGCTTCGGATTACCGAATATTTCGGCAGGAGTCCCCTGCTCTACAATGTATCCGCCATCCATGAAGATAACCCGGTCTGCAACTTCACGAGCAAATCCCATCTCATGAGTAACGATCATCATCGTCATTCCTTCGCTGGCGAGGTCTTTCATGACACCCAGAACTTCACCAACCATCTCAGGGTCAAGCGCGGAAGTTGGTTCATCGAACAGCATCACGTCCGGGTTCATCGCGAGCGCACGGGCAATCGCCACCCGCTGTTTCTGACCCCCGGAAAGTTTGTTTGGATAGCTATCCGCTTTGTCTGACAAACCTACCCGATCAAGTAAACGAAGAGCGGTTTCCCGAGCCTGCTGCTCGTTTAATTTGCCAAGCTCTCTTGGTGCGAACATGATATTTTTAAGCACGCTGAAATGAGGAAACAGGTTAAAATGCTGAAATACCATACCTATATTTTCACGTGCTTTATTGATATTGGTTTTAGGATCATTCAGATCCTGGTCATCCACGATAACCCGGCCCGCAGTAATCTCTTCCAATTGGTTAATGCAGCGCAAAAACGTACTTTTCCCCGAACCGGAAGGCCCGATGACACAAACAACTTCACCTTCGGTGACGGTCATATCGATTCCCTTCAAAACCTGATTCGAGCCAAAACTTTTCTTCAATCCTTCGACCTTAATTTTACCCACGGCGAACCTTCACCTCCAGATGGTCAGCGATTTTAGTCAATGTAATGATGACAATCAGATACATAATAGCAACCGTTAACCAAATGTCAAAAGAGGCGAACGTTCTAGCAATGACAATTTTACCTGATTGCGTCAGCTCCACCAAACCAATGACGGACAAGATCGACGTATCTTTCAGTGTAATGACCATCTGATTAATAAATGATGGAATCATAATCCGGATGGCCTGAGGAATAACGATCTTCATCATGGCTTTACGATAAGGAAGTCCAAGTGAACGGGCGGCTTCCATCTGTCCACGATCAATCGATTGAATCCCCCCACGAATAATTTCGGTTACATATGCCCCTGCATTCAGACTCAGCGTCAGAATGGCTGCCAGGAACAATGGCATCGTGAAGCCCAAAGCCTGCGGTATCCCGAAATAGATAAAGAAGGCCAGGACAATCAATGGAACCCCGCGGAATATATCCACAAATACGGTGGCAACACCGCGAAGGAATCTATTTTGTCCCACTTTCATAAATCCGAAGATCAAGCCCAGGATAAAGGCAAAAAACAATGAAACGATGGTGTATAAGAGCGTGTTTCCCAGACCTTTGATCAGGGACGGAAGTGATTTCTGAACCAGCTCCCAGCGACCCATATCGGCAGTGGTTGGAGCATTTTCACCAACATATGTCTCAGTAATGCGTTTATACTCACCGTTTGCCTTTATATTCATTAGTCCATCATTGAACATTTGTAGAAGTTCCTGATTCTGCCCTTTGCTTACGGCAAACCCATAGGAACCTCCCTTTTCTGGTTTAGTAACAATTTTAAGACCGTTATTCTGTTTGACCCCATAAGCCAATACGGGAAAATCTTCAAAACAGGCTACGGAATTACCGGTTTTGACGTCATCATACATTTGTGAAGAGTCATCAAACGGCACAATGGTAAAGCCATACTCTGAGGCAACAGACTCCGCAAAAGTGTATCCTTCTGTTCCCGTTTTAACGGCGACTTTTTTGCCACGGAGGTCCTCGTAACTTTTCACAGTATCGTTATTAGCACTGATACCCATAACCACACCTGAATCGAAATAAGATTCTGAAAAATCAAACTTTTGTTTTCGTTCATCGGTGATACTCATCCCCGCAATGACGCCATCCACCTGATTCGACTCAAGTGCCTGAACAGCTGCGTTAAATCCGAGGGCTTTAATTTCATACTTAAAATTTTGATCTTTTGCAATGGCTTCGAGCAAATCCATGTCTATGCCCACAAAATCACCATTCACATCCTGAAACTCAAACGGAGCAAATGTAATATCTGTGCCGATCACATAGGTTTTGCCGGCATTGGATTCTGCGTCCGCAGCGCCTGCCCATCCGGATAATCCCGTCACCAAGAGCAGCACTAGCGAAAGTACAAAAAATGAGACCTTTGTTGTTTTCATATGTCCTCCTCTTCTCGGTCCTTTACGTTTTTCTGTGTTACATTTTTTTCAGACGTATTGCTCATTATACAGTCATATTGATTTCATGAAAATAAACATTTTAAATTTTAGGTTTTCATTTCTTTTCCAATCCGACTCTTACATGACCATGGCTTAAGTATAGTCTTGAAGGACATCTTTATTTACCGTTGTAATATGCACTCGCTCAAGTTTTTATTCCAACCGATATACATTTCTTGGTGATTAATTACCTATGTGTTTTTCTTGCTCCATTCATTCGAGATATGTTTATCATTTACAATAATCCCTCTTTCAATTAAAAAAGTTTGACGTCACATTAGGAGGTACTCCTTTCAGAGGTGCATCTTCCATTACCTTATTAAGCACTCACTTGAAACACCTTTTCCTTTTTCTCTCTCGACAGCAGACGCTGATGAGCAATCCAGAGAAAAGGCAGCCCAAGTGCAGTCATGAGAGCCAGCGGGATAAATACATTGAGCCCATTCTCTGCACCATACTGGCTAAGAAGCAGGCCGCCAAACACAGGTGCCATCACACTGCCCAAATGATTAAATCCCATCGTGCCGAAGTAAATGCCTTTACTTTCCGCCCCAACCCACGTTTCACATGCTTAACTTATGTTATCCATCCATCATCATTCATCATGGAGCCAAATCGTGCTCCAACCTTTTTTTCTGCCATAGTTCCATGAATGGTTTGCAATTCCGAATCAGTTCATCGAAAGACCCGTGACCAGCAACTCTTCCGTTGTCCATGACAACGATCTGATCAACCTGCTGAAGAAAGTTCAACCGATGGGCTACAATGATGATCGTTTTATCGCTGAATTCTTGAAGGATCGTCTCCATGACGCTTTTCTCCGTAATATTATCCAGTGCTGAAACCGGTTCGTCCAGAATCAATATGTTTCTGCGCTGGAACAGGATTCGGGCAAATGCAAGCCGCTGACGTTCTCCACCAGACAACTTTACCCCTCTCTCGCCAACAAGAGTATCCAATCCCTCCGGTAACTTCAGGATCGTATCTTTCAGATACACCTTATCCAATAATTCATAGATGGCTTCATCGGAAACGTGCGCATCAAAACATATATTGCCCCGAATGGTTGTATCGAAGATTGGGGTCTCCTGTGATAAATAGGAGATATGTTCATAGTAGGTATTCAGCTTCAGCTCATCGATGTCCACGCCGTCCAAAAGCAGCTTGCCGCTGTCCTTTTTCACCAATCCGGTCAACAGCTTGATTAACGTCGATTTTCCTCCTCCACTCCTGCCCACCAGTGCAACAGACGTCCCTTGTGGAATGGTCAGAGATATGTTGTTCAAGATCGAATGCTGAGCATAACTGAACGAAACGTTTCTAAATTCAATTTCACCCTTGAGACCAGCAAGTTCAAGACCTGAATCCAGGTTGCGGTCTTCCGGAGCGTGAATAAATGCTTCAAACCGTTTGTATGTCACTTGATTCAGCCGGTAATCCACGAACAATACGTTGAATATGGCAATAGGAGAGTAGATTTTCTCGATAAAAAGGAATAATGCCACAATAACGCCAATGGATGAATCACCTGCAATGACACTTTGTACGCCGAAGAACAGGATCACGAGCTTAATGATTGTAATAAACACCTCAAATATGGCGAAAAAGGCTTCATGAATCATGCGAAGCTGTGCGCTTTTGTTAATAATCTGACGGGCAGAAGCGCTGAGCTTGGCCATCTCCTTCTCATATCTTTTGTTCGTTCGAAACACGACCAGTTCCATAAAACCACGTATGGAATATCGGGACATGGACTCCTGTTCATTCAAAATGATGGATTTCATCCGGTATAAAAATTTCAAAAGCAGGTTGGTTACCACCAAGATGACAACATAACCTATCGCAATAATCAGCATGATCCGCGGGTCATAGAAGCTGATAAACAGCAAACTGAACAAGATAGTTGGCAGCAGTTCATGCAGCGTTTTGAGGATAAATCCATATATGATTTCGTTCCCGGCTTCAGCGCCGTTCTCAATCACTTTGATCATCTGCCCGGTTCCGATGTTTTGATATGCCTGATAATCGATTTTTGAAATTTTGTCCAGGGCCATCAGCTTTAATTGTTCGCTGATACTCTTGGACAGATATACGCTTGGATATTCGTCCACATAATTCAAAATGACTGTCCCCACAAGCAGCAGCCCGTATATGATGATGAAATGGATGATCTCGTCCATCCGGTTCGCCTGTACTGCCGTATCCAACACCTTCTGGAAAAAAACGATACCCAGGCTGCTGAACAGCTGAATGCTGCATCCCACCGCAATATATAAGAGAATCCACCATTTAAATTGAATTAGACATTGTTTTAACAAAGTTCTCAAGCCCCTCTATCTTCTGAAATGAGAAAAAGCCAGACGGTTCCAGTCATGGACATGTCAAAGCCCTCATGATGAGAACTAATCTGTTCCACGATCGGTAGTGTCCTGGCTTGTAAACAAAATGACTGCCTGGGCACCGTTCAATGTTTCCAGTTTCATGCGATCAAATGGGCACAGAACCCCCTTGATAGCCGGTACGCGTTTTGATCCGGCCCGAAAACTAGTTACTTCGAACGATGCGGTAAGACATTCATTTCACCTCAATTCCAAAGATATGTTTCAGTATAGCCCTCTGTTACCACTAAAATCAACCTAATTATTTCCAGAATTTTAGTAAAATCTTACTTAAAAAACTTGCTACTCCTTCGATTAACAAGCTATGATCATGGTAGAATGAATACCTATATGTATTTTCTGGTAATTTTGTTAAGGAGAAGAAACGAAACAACCCCCATAGCGACCCTGGTTAGGTGTCTGCTACGGGGGTTTTGTTATTACCTTTTAAAGATTAGTGTGGCAGGTTACCACCTGTTTGCGAGTCAATCATGGATGGAGCGAAACCATTCAGCATTTGCTGCATGTCTTGTTGGGCAAGTTGAGGCACTTGATAGAAACCATTTTTGTTTTGGTAAATGGAGATCTCGTACGCCATCTCAATACAGTTTGGCAATGAATCTGCCAGTACCCGACGCACAACCGGATTAGTTGATTCCATCGCAGCAGTTGTTTTCATCACAGCACCCGATTTTACGGCATTCAACATGCTAGAAGAGATGCTTTGGTCACAGATTTCGGCAGCGGAAAGCATCGGCTTTTTCGGCTGGCTTGGTTTCAAGCCATATGTGAAGTCATTATCCTGTTTCATCTTATAGCTTTGCGTTGGTTTGGAGGGGTCCTGTCCTGTTTTAAAGCACTCCAACGTAATGTTGTATTCTTCGGAAATAAATTGCTTTTGACGCGTCAAAATATCACGAAGCTCCGGATCCTTCACATGTTGGCTCAGCATGGTATAGGTGTTCAATGTATTGATGGCTCCTGACAGCACCTCGTTTACATCAAACATTTCATGACCACCATGGTTGAGTTGTGGTGGAACCGTACCTGTTTCGACGTTTTGGTGATTTTGCATTTGCATGTAGTTAACCTCCTAAAGTGTGTGTATGTCTTTGCGCAGTCCGAGGTTTATTATTATTTTTAATCCCCAAAGATATTCAGATACTTTTATAAATTCCATGTATATTTTTTCAAACCAGTGACCTTTGTTGATACCTTGCATAGGCTGATGCATACCATTTAGGAGGGATTCACTTGTATACTTATGAAGCAAATCGACAACAACACCTGGCTTGGCATGAGACTTTGGAGCTCCATGAGCTAACAGCTTTTCAGAGTAACCAATTAACTAATTTTAAAATGGCCGTAAATGATGTAAAGAACCCTGCTCTTCATTCCTTGTATCAGGAAGCCATCCGGACCATTGAACAGAACTTAAAAGAGCTTCTTCACTACTTTCCCATGGCGCCTGAAGGAAACAGAAGCAGCGGCAAAGAACAGGATATGACTGCATTCTACGCCGGACAGTTGTTGGGATTTGCCAAGACTTCTGTACGCAACTATGCAATAGCGATTACTGAAACGGCAACCCCTCAGCTGCGTGAAACGTTACAAAAACAATTAAACGGTGCCATTCAATTACATGGCAAAGTGTTTTATTTTATGCTGGAGCAGGGACTGTATCCTTCTTATGACTTGCCTAAGCTCCTGGCTAACGATGTTGACATGGCAAACAAAGCAATTTCTCTATAAGTTTGCAATAATAAAACAAGCAGGCTTTCGAGGAAGTCGAATGCCTGCTTCTAGCTCTATGCTATGATCCCAAAACAAAGCAATTAAGAATCTATACCATAGGAGGCAAGCTCGCTCCCGCATTGTCGTTCCTAAGAGCGTACGGCGGAGTATCGTAGATATATGGAGGCGCTGGTGGCAATTTAGGGGCAGCTGCCAGTGGTTGAGGATGCTGTACATATTGAAAAACACCGTGCCCATCCATACTTGGTCCATGTGCCCAGCGACCGGTTGCACTCTCGTCTCCTCGGGAAAAGTTAAACAGCACATAAGATACTTCTTGTTTCTCCAATTCCCTCGGAAAGGTGGTTGGAACAACAATGCCTTCTTTTTCTTCCAATTCCTTAATGGCTGCGATCCATTGATTTTGATGCATGGTGTCTCGAGCGAGCAGCCAGGATAGCATATCTTTGACCCCACGATCATTTGTCATTCCATAAAGTCTGGCAACCTGCAGCCTTCCCTGTGACTCAGCAGCCAGATTATGCCTGAAATCAGCAAGCAGATTGCCGCTGGCAATCGTATACTTTGCATTCCATGGATAACCGTTACTATCCGAGGGAGCTGCTCCCAAGCCAGTAACAATGGCATGTTGAGGGTTACTTCCACCAAGAATTGCATTAATTACGGGATCTTTGGCGGCTTCTTCTAATGTGGCCAAGGGAGCATTATCCAACAATCGCGCAATCATGGTAGCAAGCATCTCGACATGTGCGAGTTCTTCTGTACCCGTATCCATTAGCAAATCTTTGTACTTACCATCCCCGCGCACGTTCCAACCCTGAAACAAATACTGCATCGCTACCGTAATTTCACCAAATTGTCCGCCAAGCACCTCCTGAAGTTTTCTAGCAAATACAGGATCTGGACAATCCGGTTTAGCATGATACTGCAGTTCTTTGATATTAAAAAACAAACCATCACCTCATTCATTCGAATAGCAAATTCTATGTCGAATATTCCTAGAAATTGCTTGTCACAACTAAATATCTTCATGACATCTTATGAGGATCTTTTTTTAAAAAATATTTGGTAATTAAAAAAGACCACCTCATACGGGCGGTCTATCTTCATACTTTCAGTTAAACAGCAACCGAGTCAATTCATTTGCATCAAGCTCACAGGTCGGATTGAAATCATCACTGTCGAGGTATTGCAACAGACTGTAAATAAACTGTCGACCCTCGATCTGAGCGAGAAGTTGATCATAATCCAGTGCCCCTACCAGCACTTTTCCTTTCCCCACTTTGAACTCAAATAACAGACCCAGTTTGTGGTTACGCTCAAAGTTGTCAATAGTCTGGACGATAGGCTGCACATCTCCTGGAAAGTTATCCAAAATGATGGAACGTGAATGGGTAACTATATTCCACCACGGATAGGTAGAGTGTTTCTCACTCGGGAAATGCTGTAGTGCTGCATGCTCATTCTCAATAAGCAAGCCCAGCGTCCCTACCGGAACAGGTTTATTCATGCTTTCGGAAATGGACCGGAACATGGGATAACACCAGAAATCCGTACTGTACAAGCCTTCAATGGAGTTGGCGATCTTATTGAGAGCAGGCAGCAAAAGAATGGACTCTCCCTTTTCCAACTTCTCAAGGGCTTTATCAGTGAGTTCTCTGTATACAGGTGCGTCGGCAAACTGACTATCTTTCTGGTTAGGATAAATCCAGAGGTCGTAGGTTTTATAAATATCCGTTTCCGAAATGGACAGCTTCAATGTCACTTGAGTCATATCTACTACATCAGGTAGCGTTGCTGTAATGCTGCAGAGCATCTGATAAGGTTTCATATGATCCTCGGTAATGAGGTGTTCACCTTCTGATATAACGCGGCTGCCTTGAGTTAAATGCCATTTCAAGCTTTTCCCTTTCAAAGGAACCTGACGGTAATAGCGCAGCTCCACCGATGCACTAAATGCTTCACCTGCCGCATAGTTGTATTTCTCGAATCGAGCCAAAAGTACAGCATCCGAGCAAAACGTTCGCCATTCTTCTGCGCTGATTAGCCCTTTCGAGTCCATAAATGCATCCAGTATGCCGACCAAGGCCGTTCCTTGTCCGCTAAAATCCTGCAAATCCAGCAGTTGGAAGCCTGCAAGCCGCTCGGAACGGAAAGCTGCTTCCAGCTCTTCCTTATAACAAGCTACGGCCAGTTGTCCGGAAGCATGGAAAAATGAGTCCGCTAGATGGCCCATTCCCTTTTCCTGCAAACGTTCTCGGAAAATCTCAAAGTTGTGTGCCTTAATCGAGCCTGTATACTTTTCAATTTCCGCAAAATTCGGATACATGGCATACTGCCCTATCTCATGAGAAACCACAGGAAGATGCGGAATGAGCTCCTTGTCGGTTCCGCCCGCTTTCACCGTTTTGGAAACGGTCCCATATTGGATCTGGATCTCCTGCTCCTCTGCAGCGGAATTCTGAAGGTTACTATGTTCGAGAGGCAGGATATGATCGTCATAATCTTTCATTGTGCCGGGCAGATCTGTCTGAACATGGCCGAGTGGTGCATCACACATTGCATATGAACCCCTGATCAGCCGGTCACGAGAAAAGCGTACACCACTAAAGAAATCTTCTTCTTCCAATATTACCGGAGTAAACTGGAAATTATTGGAGCCTTGAGTGTATAGATGTCGCGAATCATATGCCTTGTACTTTTTCAGAATCGCATTCAGCCTCTCCTTGCTCCCCCATAACTCATTACCCAGTGACATCATGACAAATGAAGGATGATTGCCGAAGGTGCGAAGAATCGCAAGTCCTTCCTCAATCAAGTAATCCTGCTCTGCCTGATTATGGTTCGGGTCTGTCTCGTCTGTGATGGTTCCCCAGAATGGGAGCTCGGGTTCCATATAGATTCCCAGCAGGTCAGCCGCAACAAATGCTGCTTCAGGTGGACAGCAGGTATGGAAACGGTAATGATTAATGCCGTAGGACTTCGAGATGCCGAGGATTCTCACCCATTCATTCACGTCAGTTGGTGCATAGCCAGTTAACGGGAAGATCAACCCGTCATGTTTGCCTCGCAAAAAGGTTGGACGATCGTTGATTGTAAACTTGTCTCCACTCGCCTTGAAATCCCGCAGCCCAATAACGATGTCCCGATCATCGATGATTCTCCCGTTCTCTCCGCGCAACGTGATGGCAATCTTATATAAATGAGGTGCATCGTCACTCCATAAGAGCGCTTCATCACCGAATTCATAAGTGATACTGTTTTCGTTTTTGTCACATGGGTAAATACGCTCTGCAACTTGGTGTTTGTCTGCGGCCGACTCAGAAGTCTGCTCATATATTGCAAAACTCTGCGCGGAAACTGCAATAGCTGTTCCTTGAGTCTCTCCGCTCAGATTCACCGAAAGCGTTATCGATTTATTCATCGCGTTCGGGTAAATTTGCACATCGTCCATACGTGCTTCATTACTGAATTTCAATTCCATTTTACCAGTAATGCCGTTCCAGTTCGTCTGTGTGTCCTTGGAAGTCATGTGTCCACCTTTGGTTGGGTAGCTTGTGTTGTCCACCTTGATTCTAATGGTATGTGTACCAGCAGCGAGTCCTTCCATCAGAACATACTCATGTGGAGTATTGAGACTGTTTCGTGTTCCAAGCGGATGACCATCGATCCAGACTGTGGTGACGCGTGTACGTTCTAGATGCAGACAGCAATGCTTCCCTTCCAACTCCTTGGGAACTTCAAATTCCCGCTCCAGCCAGAGCCAGCCCTCGAAAGCGTGTTCATCTGTGAGTGCTCCAACCTCAGCCACTTCGTTTTTCTTTCCCTTTCCAGCATGAGATGTAGTATTCGGCATGGTAATCGTGTCGTCATAAGGTACCGTGACCCCCAGCTTATCTTCGTCAAGCTGCATTCTCCAGATCCCTTGCAAGTTAATGATGGGCAACATGATTTCAACTCCTACATTATGGGTTAACCGCACTTGTCTTTCATTGTACCAGAGAATGGACTGCCTATCTGTGAAATTTAAATAAGGGGAAGTTCGGTCTATAAAAAAAGAACCTGACCCTCAGGTAAAGAACCTTGCAGGGTCAGGTAGACTATCAACGAAGAATTTAGTTTTGTTCCAGTAGACTTAAGATTAATTTGACCGATTCAGCCCGCGTTGCCGTTTGCAATGGGGCAAATCGATGGCCGCCTACACCTTCAATGAATCCGGCTTCAAGCATGGAAGCCACGTAAGGTGCTGCCCATGCAGGAATCTGATCGAGGTCTTCAAAAGAAAGCGAAGCCATGGGACCTTCAGGTGTGCTGCTTGCACGAGCTATCATGGTCACCATTTCGGCACGGTTCAGTGGTTTATTCGGCTTGAATGAGCCGTCAGTATATCCACTGATAATGCCTTCTGAAGCTGCTGCAACAATGTACGGAGCAGACCAGACTGGAATTTGCTTCGCATCGGTATAGGTTGTTACCGTGCTGCTTGTATTCATTTTCATGGCTCTGCCCAGCATGGTAATGAACTCCGCCCGGGTTACTTTTTGATTCGGACGGAAGGTTCCATCGCCATAGCCTTGTACAAATCCTGCAGCCAGGGCTTGATCGATGAGCGACTTGGCCCAGTGCCCTTCCGTATCTTTCAGCTGAGGTACATTTCCGTTGTTGTTGCCGCCAGTCGTTCCGCTTCCGGGTTGTCCAGGACTGCTGCTATCCGCATTGCCTCCCTGCTCTGTTTCTGGCGGCGTAGTCTCCGAACCTGTGCCGGATGGTGGAGTATTGCTTCCTGACCCGCCACTGTTACCGGAACCACCACCTGATTCAGGATTGGATGTACCAGGTCCGGGGTTCGGCGTTTCGGTATTCGACTTCTTGATCATGCCAAACTGATCAATAATAAAGGGTTTTGCATCATTTTTGTTCTGATCAATCTCATACGTTACAGCTGTAAGCTTGTTCCCGTCGATTGTGATGCCCACAAAGTTCTGAATCTGTCCCCGTTTCGGACGACGATCATCATTCGGGTCTGCTCCATACTGTGCAGCATGGTTTTCTTCTGCCCGTTCGAATAAGCTGTAGTACGCATCGCCAAGAACAGGATCCTGATTTTTATAGTACACTTTCGGTCCGGCTGTTGCCGGGATTAGGTAGATGGTACCATCCGGGTTCACCGTGTATTCAATCTTCTCGCCGTTTAGTGTCTCCGTAATTTTCACGGCTTCCTTGGCTTTCCCGGTCGTGTCGATCGGTTTGGTACGGGCGTAGATATGATCATGCCCCTGCAGCACGAAGTCAATATCCAGTTCTGCCATCAGCGGAGCGATTTTGTTGCGAACTCCGTTCGGTCCGATGATATCCGAGTCTGTCGCATGATTGGAGGTCGTGTATGGACCTTTGTGGATATTGACAATGATCCAATCTGCTCCGTTTTTCCGTGCCTGCTTCACATCATCCTGCAGCCACTGTACCTGTTCGGATGAGAAATTATTGTATTCTTCTGAATCCTCATTCGAATTCAACACCACAAAGTGTGCATTACTGTAATCGTACGAATAATAAGCACCTGTCTCTGTTGCCGAGTTCACTGGTACATCCAGGTTAAAATGGTCGATAAAAGCGTAGTTCTCGTCTTCATGATTACCCGCTGATGGAACGATTGTTGTATTCAAAAGGCTTGATTGAGAATGACCGAGAAGCCAGTCCCATTGCTCCTCTTTTACACCCTTATCAACAATATCTCCATTGTGCACCACAAATTGTGCATTCGGAATGGTAGCAAGTGCTTTGTCCAGTGTCTCGGAGGAAAGGATGGCTTCATCCTCTTCCTTCGCCTGCGTATCTGCCAAGTCAATAAACGTAAAGGCTCCTGACTTCGGCGCTGTACGGAACGTACCCGTCTTGCTCCAAGTGTTGCTGGAAGCGTCACCTACTCTGAAGTAGTATAGCGTGTCCGGCTTCAGATCCGCTGCTTCAGCTTTGTGTACACGTTCAGTTGATGAATTTACAGACAGGCCGGAACGCCCTTCATAAGTAAGTGGGTTGGAGAAGTCAGCGCTATTCGCTGTTGTTTTCTCAACGACCTGTAGATCACTTCCTGTGACTTGGTCAGAAGTATACCATGTAACGCCTTTGCTCGTCGTGGGATCTCCATTAAACGTAACTGTAACCTTACTCACTTGCTCACGGGTTGTGTCAGTATCCTTGGTAATTCCAAATTGGTCTACAACAAAAGGTACTGCATTATCGCGGTTTTGATCAATTTCATAAACGACCGCTGTCAGTTTGCCTCCGTCAACAGTTAATGAGGTAAAGTTTTGTACCTGACCTCTTGCTGTACTAGTTGTCTCTCCATACTTGCGTGCATGATTCTCTTCCGCTCTCTCAAACAGACTAAAGTAAGCATCGCCCAGTTCAGGTTTCGTATTTTTGAAATATACTTTGGCCCCTGCCGTACCTGGGATCATGTAGATTGTACCGTCCGGGTTAACCATATATTCAATGCTTTCCCCGTTTAAGCTTTCCGTGATCTTGGCAGGCTCTTCCGCTTGCCCATTCTGCTTGATCGGTTTGGTTCTGGCGTAGATGTGATCATGTCCTTGAAGCACGAGATCAATGCCAAGCTCGTTCATGAGCGGTGCTATTTGATGTCTAACGCCGTTCTCACCAATAATGTCCTTGTCGGTCGCATGATTGGACGTTGTATATGGTCCTTTGTGAATATTGACGATGATCCACTCAGCTCCAGCAGATTTGGCCTGCTCCACATCCTGCTTCATCCACTCGACTTGATCACTTGAGAAGTTGGCATACTCCGCCGAGTTTTCATTCGAGTTCAAAACGATAAAATGCGCATTGCTATAGTCATATGAGTAGTACGCCCCGGTGACAGTGTCCGCATTCTCCGGTTGCTTTACATTAAAGTGATCATAGAACGCGTAGTTTTTGTTCTCGTGATTGCCCGCGGAAGGTACAATCGTGGTTCTCATCAAGTCGTTTTGTGAATGACCAAGAAGCCAATTCCATTCCTGCTCGGAAGTTCCATTTTCGACAACATCCCCGTTATGAACGACAAACTCCGCATTCGGAACGGTATCTAGTGCCTTCGACAGCGTGGCTGCTGATAAAATGGCCTCTTCCTCATCCTTCGCTTGCGTATCCGTTAAATCAACAAAGGTAAATGCTCCACCCGCTGGAGCTGTTTTAAACTCACCTGTTTCACTCCAAAGCCCAAGCGTATCGTCACCCACACGATAATAGTATGAAGTATCCGCATCAAGGCCCGTAGCTTCTGCTTTGTGAACTCTTTCTCCCGGTGAATTTCTGGAGATGATCGCTTCACCGCTAAAGGATTGCGCCGTGTTGAAATCAGGAGTACCTTCCTGTTTCTTGACGACCTGCACATTACTGTTTGTCGAAGCAAGCGGTGTATACCAAGTAAACCCTTTACTCGATTTGGCGTCACCATAGAACGTAGCTGTTACTTTGCTGATATCGATAGCCGGTGCGTCAGCTAAAGCTTTGAGCTCCATATCGAAGTACAGATCAGAGCTTCCATCGCTTTGCTGATGAACCTCAACTGCAATGATATTCTCCCCATCATGCAGGAGTGTTTGAAGCGGTTCGGTCAGATCCACATCGTTATACATAACAGGCAGATCCATAGAAGATGTTGCTTTGGTAGAATAGCTAATCTCACCATCAGGCATGCCGAACCTGCGCACTTCCGTGCCATTTACATAGAGAACAGCACCGTCGTCAATGCCGAAGGTACCCAGAATTTGACCATAATCTTCAATTTGCTCTTTGTTGACTGTCAGCGTTGTCCGGAAGTATGTAGTGCGGTGTTTCAGACTTTTGTCGCCACCATAGTCCACATCAGTTTGGAGCGGTCCGAAATATGTCGTTGATATGCCGTTGCCGTTATCTTTATAGCCAAAAGGAGCATTGCCTTCCGGCCAGGTTGTATCTTCATAGACAGCCTGCCATACAGACATCAAATCCTGCCCTTGATCAAAATACTTCCAGTTCGAATTTTTACTTAACAAAATGTCCGGTTGAGGCTCATCTGCTGCTTCTGCCTTAACGATCGGCCCTGCTCCTAAACCTCCGAACCATCCTATTACCAGTGCAGTTGATAGCAGAATGGCTACAATCTTTTTGTACAATGGGTTAATCATCATGTTCTCCTCTCATTTGGCAATAATGTAAATCTAGTATGTTTTCATTTAATGATTACTAGATTGCCAGATATATATCATACGAGTGATACATGTTGATTCTTGCATGTTTATGTAAATTACATGTAAATAAAGTCATATCCTGTTTTTCTCATTGGTCTTCGTTCATTGCATTAATGAAAAACTGTTCATTTACAATCCATGCTTTTTGATTTACTATGGTTTACACAAAGTAAATATTTACACGATGTAAACCAAAGGGGGGGGGTCTTCTGTTATGAGCGGCTTGCCGAAGTCAGCTTCATTTCCGCTGTTTATTTTAATGCTGAACTTATTCATTGCTTTGTTGGGTCAAGGCATGGTTATTCCCATTTTGCCTGAATATTTGAAAGAATTTAATGCTGCAGGAGCAGCAGCCGGTTACCTTATTGCTGCTTTCGGAACCGCACAGTTTATTTTTTCACCTATAGGTGGGCAGCTTTCGGACCGATGGGGACGAAAATCAATGATCATTTCCGGCCTTTTTCTAACGGTTATTGCTGATTTGCTGTTTGCCTTATCTACAACCCTACCCCTTCTGTATATTGCACGGTTTATTGGTGGTATCGGAATCGGTTTGATGGTCCCTGCTAACATGGCCTATGTGGCAGACATTACTACACCTGAGACCCGCGCCAAAGGGATGGGCTACCTAGGTGCATCCATGAACCTCGGAATGGTACTCGGTCCGGGACTTGGCGGACTAATTGCAGAACTTGGCATAAGAGCACCTTACTTTTTTGCCGGAGGACTTGGTCTTGTAGCCACACTGCTTAGCCTGTACATGCCAGAAACCCTTCCAAAAGAGAAACGGATACCAGCAAACACTTTGGTTCGTCGTGAGCCGATCCGCAACCAAATCATGAATTCGTTTCGCACGCCCTATTTTCGCTACTTGCTCCTCATCCTGATCATGACATTTGGTCTGATGAATTATGAAACCGTATATGCACTCTTTGTGGAACAAAAATACGGGTTTGATGCCACCAAAATCTCACTCATCATCACGGTAGGCGCAGTGATCGGTATCATTGTGCAGATTTGGCTGCTCGATATTCTCATTAAGAGACTCGGTGAAATGAAACTTATTCGGATATCTCTTATCATGACTGCCGTCGCATTGATCTTGATGATCATCAAGATCAATTTAGTATACTTGTTAATCGTGTCAGCACTGTTTTTTGCCTTTAATGCCTTTTTAAGGCCTACAGTAAGTACGTTGATTGCCAACGCAGCCGGGGATCGGCAAGGATATGCTGCAGGATTGAATACGACATACTCCAGTATAGGTAACATTATCGGTCCGCTTTTTGCCGGGCTGCTGTTTGACAAACACATTCATATTCCTTATATTGTTGGTGCACTCATCCTTGGATCGGCCTTTTTCCTGACTCTGTCGAAAACAAAAAATGTGAAAGAACAGGTAGTCTCCTATGACTGAAAATTGGCACAAAAATTTTAAAAGCAAAAACCGGGAAGCTTTAATTGCAGCAGCCAAAGTACTTTTTATGAAGCAGAGCTTTCTGAATGTGAATATCAAAGATGTATGCAGCGAGGCTGGCATAAGCCGGGTTACTTTCTATAAACATTTTCAATCCATGAACGAGCTGATTCTGGAGGTCCAGGTTGAGATTTTGAAGAATATGACCGGATATGTGAAAAATGCAGCTGCTGCTGACATGAGCGGAAAAGAGATGCTTGCTTCGATGCTTGAAGCTTGGGTACGCTATGCTTCCTTACATCTGGGTTACATCAAATTCGTATTACTATTCGACCTGCATTATGAAGCTTATGATTCAAGTAAAGAGTTGAAAGAACAATACGATCTATTTATTAACCGTGAAAAAGAACAACATTTCCTATTGGATGCGCTGCAGATAGGGTACATGGATGGAACGTTAAAACCCGATCCGGACCCTTTGAATACGGCCCACTTTATCTTTGTATCGATGATGAGTTTGCTGCAGAAAATGAGCCTTGTGTCAGAAGCTGATCAGGAAACAGCTCAGAGTGATCTGAGATTCGCCAAACGATTTGTGGAGATGCTGGTACACCATTTGAGCACCTAAAGAAAGGTCATGGGAATATTCCTTGTAAGCGTGAAAAATTTGCGTTTGCAAAATGGAACAAAGCAAAAAAGACCAAATCCAACCGGGTTTGGTCTCTTGGCGTAGAACCCCTTTCACTTCAAAAGGTTCGAATAGTTCCAGGGAAATGCGTTTTTATCAGGACCTTCTAGATGCTGGTAATGAATCAGCTTTACATTGAATGAAGGAGAAATCTGATATGTGAATATATCTTTACCGACAACAATGTGTGGACCGACAGTAGGATAGGCTTCAAGAGTAATCTGAAAGTTAAATCCGCGAAATCCGCCCACCCTTTCGATATCCAGGAGATCAACATCATATGGATACAAATTAGGAGCAGATGTTAAGACATTTGCATATGCCTTTTCGAGTTTTTTTCCATATGGGAGAGCAATGACAATACGATCATATCCTGCAATTGCAGCTCTCTTGGATCGGTTTGCTGATTATCAGAGGATGGATTAATTGAAGGCATGATTCCAGAAGCAATAATAGTGGATATCATCAAAATCAAGATTAACCTCATGTTGTGACTCCTTCCTCATTTTTTTATAATGTCCCTCATCTTAATGGTTATAATCCCCTGATTCCTTAAACATAATCTAAATTCTGTATTAAGTAATTCTTTTGCTCTTCACTTAGCCATATGTAATATAAATCTAGGTTTGGTCTTCATTTAAGCTTCCAATTTTACGATAAATAATATGGGGTTATACGGATTGCATTGTTGATTTACCACATCCAAGGGGGAACAGAACGTGAAACAGACTCGTAAAAAAAAGAGGGATCTAAGGTTTAAACTGTATTTAATCATTCTGGTTCCACTGCTGGCGATGGGCGGACTAATTATGTGGACCACCATTCACTCTAGTGAGAATGCTTCATTAATGACGAAGCAGCATGACAACCAGCAGTTGGCAGTAAACACCGCTTCACTGCTCGGTCAGGAATCGGAATTAATCAAGACGTTATCCTCTACTGCTTCGGAGGAGGGCAACGAATATAAAAGTCTGAGGGACGAGCTTGTCAAAGTTAGACTTCAATCGGGAGCCCTCTATGTTTATATGTATAACAAAACGTCTGACGGATGGTTCTATACCGTAGATGGAGCAGATTGGGACGATCCGGAGTATAGTCCTTATGGGACTGAAATGGAATTCAACCCCCAGATACAGGAACGCTTGTTAAGCGGCGAGGTTGTAACTACAGGCATTGTAGATGATCCAACCTGGGGACAGCTATTGTCCTCCTTTTCACCAATCAAGGATTCGCAAGGTGCTGTTATTGGCTATCTGGGTATTGATATTTCTGCTGAAGCAGTGAATCAAGTATCCGCGACATCCGTGAATAATGCATTTCGGACGGTTATCCCGATTTTTGTGGTTGTACTGATTCTCTCTCTGATTATGATGCTATTCGTGGTAAGAGGCATTCTCAGACAGGTACGCGATATTAAGTCGAGCCTCGAACAGGTCGCTGATGGAAATCTTAAAGTAGTATCAACACATATTACGAATGATCAGCTCGGTGAAATCAGTGAATTGATTAATGTCATGGTTGCCCAATTGACGAATATTCTTCTGGGTATACAGCAGGGATCCAATACGCTGCAGCTGTCCTCGAAAAATATTGCTGCAACAGCTCAGACGAATCAGCGTCAGACGGAGGAGCTTTCCAGAGCTATTGAGGAAATTGCCATAGGTTCCATGAAACAGGCCGAAGAGACAGAACACTCCGTCCAACATTCAGAGAATCTCGGTAAAATCATGGATGAAGTTGGTTCATATGTTCACCAGTTTACCAATACTTCAGAGCAGCTATCCGCTGTCCAAGTACAAGTTACTCGCGAACATGAGGTTCTGCTTGAGAAAGGCCGGGAAAATGCGAAACGGGTTGAGCATCAGCAGGAAATTTCCAGATCGCTGACGACTCAATCGGAGCTCGCTTCATCCATCAGCGGACAAATTCACAACATTTTGAAACAAACTCAAATCCTATCACTGAATGCTTCAATTGAGGCAGCCAGAGCTGGCGAAGCAGGTAAAGGCTTTGCGGTCGTTGCTGGTGAAATGGGACAGCTTGCCCAGCAATCCGAACAATCCATTCAGGAGATTGATGCGATTCTGGGATCCTTTGTACAAGAGATTCACCGTATGGGCAGTCATTTTGAAGCGAATATGGTGGCAGTTAAGGAACAGGAGAATCAGATTGCTGATTGCCTTCAGGCGTTCAAACAGGTTAGCCGTTTGTCGGCTGAAGTACATGAACTGGCTCAGAAGTTGCAAAGCCGAACTACGAACATGCACTCCATTCGTCAGGAAGTGGAACAACATTTGAGCTACATCGCTTCAGCAACCGAGGAAACTTCAGCAATGGCTGAACAAGTAACGGCCAGTGCTGTGGAACAGCAACGATCTGCCGAAGAGCTATCGAATATCTCCGGGCAGCTCGCCGGACTTGCAGGTGATCTCAAATCATATTCCGATCAATTTCAGATTGAAACCCACAAATCAAATCCATCATGAGAAAGAACCCCGTCATCGATTTAACCAGATGCCGGGGTTCTAATTATGTTTAGGATATTATCATTTCGAAATTCCGATGAATTCCTTCTGGTCAGCATCCATTGTTTCTAAATAATGTACGAATATGCAGCGGGCGATTTTCTGCATTGATTAGCATGAATCGATCCCAACTCCTTGTTTGACTTATGACTTGCAATAAAACTTCCTCTTCCGCATCCTATAAGTCTTTTCTTGAGAATAACCGAATCGTTAATAAATAGGAGGCACAAAACAACAGTATAATTCCGAATGAAATTGCAGTGATAACTCGGCCATTAATCATCCCTTCCTCGTTTACCATACTCATGAATAGAGCAAATGGTTGTGCAAGAACAATAAGCGAGACCATAAATACAGCATTGATAATCCCTGCTCCCTTTTTACTAAGTGCATAAAAAAGCGGCATATAGATGGAGACCAGGACAAGCACCATTCCCACTGATACCATAATGTCCAAAACCGAATAATTCGGTTTATTCAGCTCAGGGAAATTCAAGTCAACCAGCCAATGAATCCCGAACGAAGCGAAAACTCCAAATAACGTAAAAAGAATGGCCGACAAGTACTTGGCTTGCACGATGTTTTTGCGGCTAACCGGCAGGGTGACGAGGAAATTATGGTTATGATTTTTGATATCAATCATGGTCGCAAGGATAATCGAACCGAATGCGGTATAGATCCCGACAAAATACATCGACATTTCACTTTTGGGTATAAAGGCGAGACTAAACACAACAAGATATAGAAGAATCGTCCACAGTGAACTCCTGATTGCTATGAAATCTTTGCGCAGCAAATTAAGCATGTTTGCGTCCTCCCTTGGCTGTAAAATAGATCAGATCTTCCAGGGATGGCCTTTGCAAAAGGGCAAAGCTGCCAAATAACCGTTCTGCTTCCTCCTTATTCCGTGCCAATCCTTCAAAACCGACAGCTGTCTCACGGATTCCGATGAACTGATCTCGGGTATCTGAATCAAGAAGTTCCATGTCACCTTTGACAATCGTATATCTCTCAAGCACGTCATCTTTGGTTTCATTAAATACGAGCTTCCCCTGATTGATGAACGCAATATAGTCTGCGATACGCTCCAGATCCGTCGTGATATGCGTAGAGAAAATAATGGACCTTGTCTCGTCCTGTATCAGATCGGAGAGCAGATCAAGAAGTTCTCTTCTAAATACAGGGTCAAGACCGGATGTCGGCTCATCCATAATGAGGAGCTCCGCGTTGTGAGACAGTGCGATAGCAAGGGAAAATTTGATTTTCATCCCTTTGGACAGATCTTCAATCTTCTTTTTGGGGGACAACTCAAATTGCTCAAGAAAGCTGTTAAATTTCTTTTCGTCCCATCTCTTATAGAATGGTGCTATCATTTTTTTCATTTCCCGAATCGTTAGATGTTCATAGTAAAAGCATTCATCTGACACGATACCAATGCGCTGCTTAATGTTAATTTCCTGTGAGGGCATCTCATTACCCAATGTCTTTATACTCCCGGAATCAGGACGGATTAGACCAATGATCATTTTAATTAGTGTGCTCTTTCCAGCTCCATTTGGTCCTATAAGGCCCGTAATGTACCCTTGTTTGACATTCAGAGATACATTATCCACCTTAAATAAGGGATATGTTTTTGATAGATTTCGCAGTTCAATCGCATTCATTGTGTATTTTCCTCCTCAAACAACAATGTGAAATGATTGATTACCTCTTGCTCCGTCATGCTTAGTTCCTTGCTCTCACGAATAATGTCCAGCATTTTCTCTTCCAGTCGTTTCATGCGCTGTTCCCGAATAAAATCCTGATTGGCACCCGAAACGAAACACCCTTTGCCTACAACGGAATCAATCAGTTTTTCTTTCTCGAGCTCTTCATAGACGCGTTTGGTTGTTATCACGCTAACTTGCAAATCCTTGGCGAGCTGCCGGATTGAGGGAAGACTATCGCCCGCAACCAATTCCCCGCTCAAAATGCTCTGACGAATCTGATTCATAATCTGTATATAGATTGGATCGCTCGAAGCGTTGGATATGAGAATTTTTATGGCCCTTCACCTCATTACTGTTTATTGAGTGCATAGTGTGTATATATAATATATACACTATATACCCATTTCGTCAATCCAAATTTGCCCATTTATTCGAAACATCTGCACAACAAAAAAAGAACGGATAATATCCGTCCTTCCACTCTAATTCACGCTTATTTCAGAGATGCTGGGAGCTTGACTCCGATCAGTTTGTCTTCAGCTTGGATGATGATCATTCCGTTTGTCTTCAACGTTGCTTCGTGCAGATCCGCCCCGGTTTTCACGCTAAAAACCGGCTTGGACGTCAGCATATGAATACCGAGCAGTGTTCCGTTACGCTGCGCACGATAGACCCCTTTTCCATATACACTGACCTGGGACACAGGGGCATCACCGTTCCATTGGACCCCGCTGCCGTTGACCAGTTTAATGCCTGTCAATTCACCTTCCGTTACGTTGCTTCTGTAGATAAGACGTTCCTGTACAATGCCCATCAACTCTCCATCTACCCCGTAAGGACGCTGAAACGTCCGCGAAGGAGCATCACCCGTCTTGTAAGTGTCCAGATTGTATTCCGATATTTGATCGCCTTGTTCAACGTACAGCTTGCCTTCACTTGCTATTACGCTTCCTTGACCTCGATCATATGGTGGGTCACCAGGCATTTTCCAATTAAATTCAAGGGTTCCTTTTATCGCACCCGTCTTGAGGTTATACGCATTTATCTGCAGTTTCCGATCCGGAACGGATTCGTAGTCGGTAAGCAGCGGAGAGTAATAATCAACGGAGTAGACGAGACCGTTTTTAATATGAATGGCCTCTCCCTGACCAAAGTCGCTCCATAGCTTTTTTCCTGTTTTCTTATCATAAGCGTTCAGTTGAACAGAAGTTAGTGCCCCCTGCACAAAAAAAGTTCGCAGCACAACTCCATCCGATTCCTGAAGATAAGCGGTACCATTCCCCTCAGCCATTGCTTCGTCAGCCTTCCAGCGCAGCTTCCCTGTCTTGCGTTCAAAGGCAAACGTAGTACTTCCCTTGATCACGTAAAGTGTATCTGCAGCAGGTACCAACGCCTCTGTACCTTGACGTGTATCAATCCATGTGGATGTGCCCGATTGCCATACGGCCTTTCCTGTCTTGGCATTCACTGCATATGGCTTATGATTGGAAGACAGTCCATACAAAATACCGTCATCATAGACAATTGTGGGCGTCAAACTATTACCGAATGTCCATAGCTGCTTGCCTGTTGCTGCATCCAATGCGATCAGCTTGCTTTTTGAAAAAGCAAATACCTTGCCCTCCTCGGCTACTGCCTGATGTCCCAAAGAGGTCTCATTCATATTCAAATAGTTGTCTACCTTCACTGTCCAGGAAGGCTTTAATTCAGGTACGGTGAAACTCGGATAAGAGTACCAGTTGCGAACGGATACATCTGCTTTCTCCGCGAAAACCTGTGAAGGAAATGCAGCATAGCCCGAGCACACGGTTAGTAATGTGGCTGTTATGCCCGTAAGCGTGCGGCGGATAAGATGGTTCTTTGGTTTTAGAGATCGTGGCTTGGACTGCAAGTGGATCATATAATATTCCTCCCTTTTGGTGAAGTATCTTAGTTCACCCTACTCTCTCTCTAATAGGATGTAAACATTTGGAATGAATTTAGTATACTAGAGGATAAATTTGGGGGCAATTAACAGATTCAATGTTCTTATGGTCATTAAACGTTACAGATGGATAACATATTGCATTCTTTGTAACGGTTTGAATATTTCCATTGACCTCTCTGCATACTACATCAAGTATTCCAAAAGACATTTAGGAGGCCATTCACTTGAATCAATTTTCTCAGACCCAGCAAATCACACAGCTCGCTCAACAGCTCACTCAACAAACTCAACAAGCATCCATGCAATATCAACAGCTTTTGAGACAAGAGCAAAGTAATGCCCAACAGCTTGAACAACTTGCACAACGGGAGCAGCAAGCTGCCCATATAATTCAGACAGCTCTTCAAGGACACCAAACAGCGATCCAGCAACTGCAGCAGATTGCAAATCTTGCACAACAATTGGCTAATACGACTAATCAACATGTATCCTTCTTAGACCAGCCATTTAACAATCCCGTTAATTCTCCTGGACAATCCTTTGGAAACTTTTCTAGCCAGCATCGTCAATAGAGCAATTCAGTACGGAAATACAATGGAGCCCTCGCAGGAGGGCTCCTTTTGTATTTCTATAATCAAACAATCATCAAACGACGTACCAAGATATAAAAAAGAAACCGGATTGTCCAGTTTCTTTTGTTAATCCATATTCACTATTACAGAAGATGGATTATGCATTTAAGTCATATAACCCTGGGCTGTGTTCATTCGGAAGTTCAGGCATGAACGGAAGAGGATGTCCTTGTGGAGGGTCCGTAACTTTGAGTTCACCACCATTGCGACTAGGCGATTGACCACTATAGATTTCAGCAATCCGCGTATTATCCAAACGGAAATTAAATTGAGCATTGTGGAAGCCCAGGTCAATATATTTCTGACATTCCGGATATTTATTGATATCGTAATTCGGAATAGGGAATATTTTACCCCAATTAACCCCAAGTGTCTCCAATGCTTTTGCAAATGCATTTTGATGTGCATTATCACGGACAATCAGGAAACCCAGGGTTTCGCGAAACGCTTTATTCGTACTCATTTCATAAATTCGAGACTTCTGTAAGACACCGGTTGATTCAAGTACAACATTATCAAGCAAATTACTAACCAGGTTGCCATGATCATACACATAATTGCCAAGCCATGGATTGCCGGCAGCATCTACAGGCAGTGAGCTTTGAGCCCCCATAATGTAATGATGCGGATTGGCGTGTTTAATAGCTTCGTCCAGCGGTGCGCCGTCAATGCCGGCATCCCCTGCTCCCTCCGCACCTGCTCCGGTCAACAATTGATTTATCGTTTGCTGTACCAATTCAATGTGGCTTAATTCTTCCAGAAATACACCACGAAGAAGGTCTCTATACTGTGTCGCTTTTCCACGGAAATTACTGCTCTGGAAGAAAAACTGCATCATGGTCCGCATTTCGCCGAATTGGCCCCCAAGGGTTTCCTGCAACACTTTTGCTGCAGCCGGATCAGGCTTATCCGGGACGATCATGTTAATCAGGTCCTCGCGATAAAAAAACATGGTTGTCCTCCATTCAAGTAAATTATAACCCTAGTGTCTGCTTTCTTCCTGGATTTATGTAAATGCTTGATAACCAATGTTTGGTTATCGGTGAGAATATAATTATGGCATTAGGTAAAACATAATTCGGTAAAACGACATCAAATTTGGAGGGGAATTCAAATGGGTATTTTAAGTGGTAATCCCAAAACTGAACCGATGCATTACGGTGAAATCTTCAGTGTATGGCAATGTTCCATGGTAGCCAAAGGAGCCGTTTCCTGTTATCAAGCGTACTTGAATCATGCAGGTGACAAAGATTTGAAGAAAGTATTGGATGCCCTGTTGGATCAGGCCAAACTGGAAATTAAAGAATGCGATACCCTGTTAACCGAAAACGGAATTGCACCCGCGCCAACATTGCCGGAAAGACCTCCTGTAAAATTGGAAGATATCCCGGCCGGTGCGAGATTCACGGATCCTGAAATTGCGGCTAAAGCAGCAGCTGATACTGCATTGGGTCTGGTTGCAGCAAGCCAAGCCATGGGACAATCCATTCGAGAAGATATCGGTGCATTATTCGCGAAATATCACGTCACCAAGACGGCACTGGGCCTTAGAATTTTGCAAATGAACAAAGAAAAAGGATGGCTCATCCCTCCACCTCTTCAAATCAAAAGACCGGATTCTGACAAGGCCTAAGTACCTTTGTGTTTTGCTGACATTAGACTTCATCATCCCAAGACAAGACAAAGAAGGAGATGCTTCTCTCTCCATTCTTTGTCTTTTTTTGCTATGCACTCTGTTTAGAATTTTAGGAGCAGGTTATATACATTTAGAATTAATCTACCACACAAATAAATGGAGGGATTCATATGTTTCGACATCAGAAAGAGTTACAATTCGAAGTAAAAGTAGATCGCCCGGATCCCATGTTTGCTCGTCAAGTTCAAGAAGTATTGGGTGGACAGTTCGGGGAAATGACCGTTATGATGCAGTACCTTTTTCAAGGATTTAATTGTCGGGGCGAAGAAAAATATAAAGATATGCTCATGGATATTGGCACCGAGGAAATTGGCCACGTCGAAATGCTCTGCGCACTGATTAGCCAGTTACTGGATGGTGCTACACCAGCTGAGCAGCAAAAAGCGGCTGAAGATCCTGTTACAGCTGCCATTATGGGAGGCATAAATCCCCAACACCTGCTAGTAAGCGGTTTGGGCGGTTTGCCTAGCAACTCTAACGGCGTGCCTTGGAATGGTTCCTATATTGTGGCAAGCGGCAACCTTCTTGCGGACATGCGCTCTAATCTGCATGCCGAAAGTCAAGGCCGTCTACAAGTGGCAAGACTTTACCATATGACGACAGATGAAGGTGTACGCGCAACTTTCCGTAAAATGTTGGCACGCGACCGTTACCATCAATATCAATGGATGGCGGCTATTCAGGAACTGGAAGAGAAGAACGGAGTTGTCGTTCCAGCTTCCTTCCCTCCTGAGGCAGAGATGGAATCTCAGCCAGAGGCCTACGAGTTCTGGAATCTGTCCGAGGGGACGGAGTCCAGTGAAGGTTTATGGGCTACAGGAAGCGCCCCTGATGGAACTGGAGACTATGTATATGTATCCAATCCTGTTCCAAAAGGACAGATTTACTCGCCTGTTATCCCGGCCACAGAACTCCACCATGACCTGGATGGTAAAGCAAGTGATAAATAGTGTTCATCCAGCAAACTGCTGATTTTTCATCCACCAAACATTTTTTTTGTTTCTTCCTTTCTATGTAGGTACTAATTTACAGACGAATATCTGGAGGTGCTTCAAGATGGCAACAAAGGAACTTGCTTTACATGAGAAACTTGAAATCCATGAACTGCTTACTCTCAAAACTTCATGTGCCACCAAAGCCGTAACGATGCTGGAACTTGTCAAAGACGAAAAACTGAAGTCCTTGATTGAAGACGATTTGGACAACTCTTCCAAAGCAATTGAAGAATTAAAATCCCTATTAAAATAAGGAGGTAATTCTGATGACTACCACCAAAACGAAAGAAATGCTCGTGAAGGCCATAGCTCCGATGGATGATTTGGCCATCGCTACCGATTTGCTTCTGTCTGCCAAGTCGGCCGTACGCACCTATGCAATCGCTCTTACCGAAACGGCGACTCCAAGAGTGCGGAAAGTATTGAAAGCCCAATTGGATACTGCGATCGAAACTCATCAAAAGATTGCAGATTACATGATCAAAAACGAAATGTATCATCCTTACAATATTGAAGAACAAGTTGAGCATGATTTGGAAAAATCCGATACGGCTTTAAAACTGGTGGAATCAAATTAAATGGTTAACAGAAAAACGACTCCGTGTCATACGGAGTCGTTTTTTGTTCTAGTCTATATACATCAAATGAAGTCTCTATGTACATTTCGATAATGTTAATTACCTTTTAGTTTTTTTGTTTTTCATTCTTTTTTTCAAAAGAATAACGAGGAATAACAAAACAGGAAGGAAAATTTGAAATACAGGAGAAATATAAATCAACGTGAACCCCCGACCAACTTCAATATGTTCAGTAAAAGTCGGTGATAGGAATGAAACTCCATATAAAACAATCCCCATTGGTAACACCCACTTCTTGTAGCTTCTCTGTGTTATTCTTTCAAGTCCAATCACTGCACCATGGAAGAATGCAGCCAATTTAATACCTAGCCCCAAAAACAAAAGCAAAGTGAATAAGGCATCCATTCGCTCAAATACCTCTGTCATCTCAATCAATTGAACCGTCTGCAAAAGCGGGAGTGTACTGAACATCGCGATCTGGGGACCCATGACGAAAATGATGAGTTGATTAATAAAGGTTAAAGAGAGAGCGGTTATGATATAAGCAGCGATTACCACTTTATTCAGATTCCTCCCATTACGTGCATAGGGATAAAAGACCAAAAACAAGACGGCCTGCCCAAATGGAAAGGAAATCATTTCCGGGAAAGCTGCTCTAAAAATGGGACCCCACCCATTTTCCATAACAGGCAGACTTAAATCCGTGTGGAGAAGGCCCGTGGAAGGAATCAATACGCTAATTAGCGTATAGCCCAGAACCATAACAGGAAACAGCATCATGCACATGAGGAACAACACCCGATATCCATATCGAACGGTGTTGGAGACGACAACAATTGTAATTAAACTAACCAACCACAATGGTGTTCTATTCAATAATGTCAAATCGGTGACTTCAGCTAGATCCCGCAAATTTCGGGAAGCCTCATACGCGAAATAACTAATAAACAATAGACTTAATATTGTACCCAGTATCTTTCCCATATGGTTCCGAAGCAACTGGAACAGATCCAAGTCAGGTTCCTGATGATGAATCCCCAAATGAATGAGTAACAACAATAATCCAACAAAGGCTCCTGTCAGCATGGCTAACCATGCATCCTGTTTGGCTTCCCCGCCCATTAGAAACAAGGTTGTGCTGCCAACTTCAAACAGGGAAAGACAAACAGCCAATTCGGATACACGAAGAGTCCCGGCTGAATTCATATTTAACCATCTCCTTGGTGTTAGTGTTCCCCTTCGCTTTCCTTCTGAAGCAATCGGCTAAATGAATCCTGCAGCAAGCCTACGCGTTTGAGGCTAACGTCCACGTTAATGTCAATATCCATCTGTGCCAATACCTGTGGCCAATTATTCTTCATAGCTTTCCAATCTTTTGGATGTCTTTGATGTATTTTGTTGGCGAGCCCCAGCATATCTGCATGTAGCCGCTGACTTGCATTCCACCCCAACTGCATCTGTGATTTGATCAATTGTTCAGCTTGATCCTGCAATTCATTGACGTTATCTGTACTTACGATATTTTTTTTTGAAGTGCTCTCGTCAAGCTCAGCTTCAACTTTCGCCCTTACATGAACGCTGTAATGAGAACCTGACTTAATAGGCATAACCTTCACCTTTGCTTTCCTGACAAAAAAAGAGTTAATCTCACCATGTCCTCCTTCATAGCTCAAGTTAGTCTTGTTTATTCGATCCGTTAGCCACGAAATGCCCATACTCTCTCTTTGATTCAATTTTCCGATTTCTTTGTCTTTATTGAACACACTTAATCCATCGAGTCTCAATTTGCTTGGTGTTGTGGTCTGCTTGAAAATGTCGATGGATTCCAATTTACCAGGATTCTGACCTTTAACAGTGACGATAGGAATTCCGGCAGCTCCGCTATCTGAAGTAATTTTCAAAGCAACTTCATGCAAGTTCATGACAGGATAAAAGGATCCGATCTCATTGTTTCGTTCCAAGATCTCCGACAGTGCGCGACCAGGCTGCTTTTCTGGTGGTATCAGTTTCTTGAGGTAATCTCTTGCCTCTCCATCTGCAATGATCACCTTTACCGTTTCCCGGGCATTAACATTGCGATAGTAGTCATCCATAATTTCTGCAATTCCATATTTTGACGCTTCCTGACCAATCAACATGACGTTCGTATGTGCGAAGTACAATCTTTTGGGGTTCTCCACACTGCTTTTCGCTACCGCTTCCCGAATTGTTTTCCCTTGAGATGAGAAGGTGGTCACGGATGCTTGAGATCCACCAGATGATCCCATTGTACTGGTCGCGGGAGGTACAATGATTTGATAGGTAATATCCCACCTTCCGTCCTTACGGTCAAATCCTGTGGCGGTAGCAATGCCCAGATCATTTAATTCGGTACGATTACCACACCCGGCAATGAATACTCCTAAACAAAGTATCATTACACAGAGAAATAAACGAATCACAGCAACCCCTCCCTTATTCGCTGGCATCAGATTCATGGATACTGTCTAAATTATTGTCTGAGCCTGATGGAAATTGGTGTGGGGCTTGCCTTGTTTTATTGCCCCCCGCTTTCTCATCAGGTCTAGTCTTCATTGCCCACCAAGGTACCCTTAAGATCAGATCTTTCATGTTCGACTTGTAAAATGGACTGTAAGGTGACAAATAATCCATCCCGAATGATCTTAACGATACCAAGTGCGCCAGCAGAGGAATAGCGCCTGCCAATATGCCGAACAAACCAAGGGTACCTGCAAGTAACATAAATGGAAAACGCATTAACCGGACTGCAGTTGCCATGCTGAAATAAGGAATAACAAAGTTGGATATCGCTGTGAAGGAGACCACAATAACCATCGCTCCCGAGACCAACCCTGCTTCTACTGCTGCTTGGCCGATAACCAATGCACCTACTATAGATATCGCCGGTCCAATCGCTCGTGGCATCCGCACACCCGCTTCACGGATAACCTCAAAGGTAACTTCCATAAGCAAAGCCTCAAGTAATGCCGGAAAAGGGACACCTTCCCGTTGAGCGGCCAGCGTAACCAATAAAGTGGTGGGTATCATTTCTTGCTGAAAAGTAGTTAAAGCGATGAATGTGGAAGGCAATAATAAAGAGACTGCGAAAGAAATCATCCGAATAATTCTCAAAAACGTGGAAATATCATATCGCTGATAGTAATCCTCTGTAGTTTGAAAAAAGTTAAAAAAAGTGACAGGAGCAATCAGGGCAAACGGGGTTCCATCAACAAGAATGGCTACTTGTCCATCCAGCAGGCTGCCAGCCACTGTATCCGGACGCTCTGTATTGATCATGGTCGGAAAAGGAGTGATAGGCGCATCCTGGATGAATTCTTCTATGTAACCACTCTCGAGGATACTGTCTGTTCGGATGGAACCTAGTCTTTTTGTGATTTCTTCAACCACTTCCGGTTTGGCGATGCCTTGAATATAAGCCACTGCAACTGACGTTTGGGTGTACTCTCCGATGTTGTGCATTTGAAACTTCAGGTCAGGTGTCCGAACCTTTCTTCGAATAAGTGTAATGTTGGTCGTTATTTCTTCTGTAAATCCTTCTTTTGGTCCCCTGACCACCGTTTGGGATGTAGGTTCTTCCACTGACCTTCTTTCTCCTCCGGAGATGGATACAGCTAAGACTTCCTGCACACCGTCTACCATAATAACCACATACCCGGTTAATATGGCTTGATAGACCCGTTGGGGTGAATCCAAACTTTCGATATTTCCTGAGGGTAGAATTTTTCTCACTAATACATCTGCTGGTTGGTCTTCATATGGTGGTGAGGTGTTAACAAATTGAATGACATTTTCCATAAGTTCAACTAGCAGGGCGGAATCTGTCAAACCCTCAATGTAACAAACGGCCAGAGGGGTGTCCTCCGCTGCAGATCCAGGGAAATCACGAATCACAAAATCAGGACTATATTCGAATGCTTTCTTTATAGAGCTAAGTTTATTTTGTAGCGATGGATCCAACTTCTCAGATTGCTTTATTTGATTTTGTCCAGCTTCTACCTCCTTCTGGGGTTGAGATGTAAATACATTTTTCATCCACCGGAAGAGCATGATCCCACCTCCTTTATTTTCCGATTAATATGGGTTAGGCCTGAGAAAATTATGCAAATAAACAAACGTTTGTCCTACAAATGTGATTCATAGAATAAGCTGTTAGAGTACACGAAAGGAGGAGAATCGCGTTCCATGTTAATTGGTTATATATTTCTTGGAATCTCTTTATCCGCGCCGATCGGGCCGATTAATGCCGCGCAGTTGGACAAGGGTGTCCGAGGTGGCTTCATGCCTGCCTGGTTTGTTGGGTTGGGCGCGATCGCCGCTGATATCATTTACATGCTTCTCGTTTATTTCGGTGTCATTCACTTGCTGGACCTTCCTTTTGTAAAGGCTTTCCTGTGGTTGTTTGGCTTCTTTGTTCTGGTATATACCGGTGTGGAAAGTATCAAAAATTCAGGAAATCTTACCTCATCTGATATGAGAGGAGATGAATCAACGTTATCCAAATCGTTCATTCACGGATTTCTGATGTCACTGTTCAATCCCCTATCCATTATGTTTTGGCTTGGCATTTATGGCTCCATTCTGGCCAAGGCGGTGAATGATTCTTCCGTGGAGCAAACGCTGATTAACAGTGGAGCGGTGATCCTCGGGATCCTGATCTGGGATATCTTCATGGCAGCCGCCGCAAGTTTATTCCGCAAGTACCTTACTTCAGGAGTATTAAGAGGCATTTCCATCATATCCGGCCTCTCACTCGTTGGTTTTGGACTCTACTTTGGAGCTAAAGCCATTCAATTTCTCTTTTTTATTTAAGTTTGCTTTTGCGAAGCCGAATCCCCGTTATGTGGAAAGTGGGCGTTTCTTCCTTGTTGCTCTGTTCTTCTTCAGCATCATCTGTATTGGAGGGATTTTCCCCCTTCTTCTTCTTACGAACCTTATGCACAATGATGTCACTCATGGCAATAAGAAAGACAAGCAGCAGGCTAATAAAGAACCCGGGTCTGCTGAGGGCATGGAATAGCGTACCTGTAACGGCCAAGCCAATCAGCACCAGTCCAATCCATCGTTTGACGATGCTGAACTTCCCTGCTTTCAACAGTCGACCAGAAGACAGCAATATAAACGACCAGTTGTACATGAGCATTAATCCGGCTGCTGTCGTTACATATTCATACACCTTGCCAGGAAGCAGCAGAGACATGATAATGGTTGCGATCAGCCCACATCCAATGAGAGAGAGCGCAAATAATGGATATTTCTTTTTCCATTTCCGTGCGAATAACCGCGGGGCGTCTCCTTCTTGAGCTAGGGTGAGCATCATGGAAGTGACAGCATAGAGTGACGCCGTCATCGTAGAAAAACCCGCTACAATCAATACACCATTGAACAAATGCGGAACAAACGCCAAGTGATCACTACTAAGGGCCAGGACAAACGGGCTCTCTTTCGGATTAAAGGCATTTAGCGGAACCATCGTTAAAGCGAGTCCGATCGAAACAACGTACACTGTCGAAAGTGCAATGAGCATCACTTTTCCTGCTTTAGGTGCCTCTTCCGGTTTTTGAAGTCGATATGACATGATCCCGAGCACTTCAATACCCCCATAGGCATAAAATGCAAATAGAAAAGCAGACCACAAGCCAATACCGCCCTTTGGAAAAATTTCTGCCATGGCCAGAGGTACTTTGTGCTCATACTTTGTCCCGCCAATCCACCCTGCGAGAAGCGCAATGGCAAGAACTACAAACATGATGATTGCTGCAATCTTAATGATGGCCAATACATTTTCAACCCGGTCAAATCCTTTGTTGCCGAAGAATACAATGCAGAGGCCCACAATACCGAATCCGGCAGCAAAGATCCAGAGGGGAACATTCGGAAACCAGAAACGCGAAAAAATGGACAAGGCCGTTAACTGACTTCCCATAATCAGTAGTTCGGAAAACCAATACACCCATCCGCTGGCAAAGCCTGCCCAGCTTCCGAACGCCTTTTTCGCATAGGAACGAAAAGATCCCTGTTCGGGGTGGTCTGATGTCATTCTTGCCAAGGCATCAAAAACGATATATGTACCCAGTGCCGCCAAGATATAAGCCAGCAGTACAGCGGGACCACCAATGGATATCGCAAGGCTGGAACCCAGAAAATATCCTGTGCCAATGGTCCCCGCCACACCAAGCAAACTTAATTGCCACCATTTCAGTTTCTTTTCCTCTGTAGAGGCATCTGATGCTTTGCTCATTTTTTCATTCCTCTTCTATATAATTTGGATCGCACAAGGTAGCCTTTCCCAATTGTCCCTATTTCATGTCCTGTGTTGGCAAAACAAAGAAAGCCGCCATATTGGCGACTAAAGTGACACTACTCTTGTAATTTGATCGAAAGACGCCACGAGACATCTTCCGTTATCTTCTTTTATTTATCCTGATAAAATTAAACTTCCTCTTTCAGAGATATCATGCTCTGGGATACTTATCTTTGTCGGCTTCCGTAATCGCTCGAATAACCCGGCACGGATTGCCAGCTGCGATGACACCTGCCGGAATGTCCCTGGTAACAACGCTACCCGCCCCAATAACCGTGTCATCTCCGATGGTTACGCCTGGAAGGACAGAAACACCTCCGCCTATCCATACATTGCTCCCCACAGTAATCGGAAGGGCGATCTCTAATCCCTGATTCCGCTGTTCCGCATCCAAAGGATGGCCAGCCGTGTAAAATCCGCAATTGGGTGCAATAAACACATGATCTCCAAATGTAATTTTCGCTGCATCCAACATCACCGCATTATGATTACAATAGAAGTTTTCTCCGATCTCTATGTTGTATCCCTGATCACAGAAAAAAGGTTGTTCTATTAGAAATTTGCTACCGGTTTTTGCTAATAATTTTTTCAGAATGGCTTCTCTTTCGGCAATCATTCGTGGACGCAGCTGGTTGTAGTCGTAACACAGCTCTTTGGCTTCAAGGCGTTCGTTTACCAACTGTGGATCATTGTTATTGTCGTACAACAGCCCTTTTTGTGCTTTTTCTTTTTCGGTCATCATGAAGTAAGGCTCCTTACCTATGTCTATTATCAATACGAAACTTCTATGTATTAGGGTATAAACGTCTATATTATAACACTTATTATAAGAAAAACATGAGTAACCTTTAACGAGTCACTCATGTTTCGTGCATCTACTGTTAGCTGTTATTCACTTAGTGCTGTCTTAATTAGGGCATTAACTCTTGAATTGAAGAGCAAACCTATATGGGAAACCAACGAAATCTGAATGTTATTCGCTCCAGTCAATCGGGAAAGTGCAGGAGATACAATCGTGTCGCTGGTAGAGTAGATCGAAGTAACCTCAACTCCCTGTGGCGCCGAAGTTGTAGTCAACCGATTGGCACCTCCCAAGGTTACCAGCTTGTCCACTTTGGATAAACCACCCCGATTCAGTATGTAATATAAGCTATTCGCCCCACCCATACTATGAGCCACAATATTGACTTTGGTATGGCCTGTTTCACGAAGCACATTGTCTACGAATTGACTGATCGCTGCCGAATTTAACAATTGATTTCCCTGTTTACTAGGCAGATCAATCGCGAATAACTCATCACTAGACCAACCTTGACCGCGTAAGTAGCTCTCAATAAAAGTAAAATTGCTATCTGAACCAGTTAATCCGTGAACAAAGACTACGGGTGTACGCTCTGTTGCAGCAAAAGCCTTTGAATTTTGACCGATACCAGGTATCGAGATAGCCAAAATTATGCTCATTACCATCATAAAAATCAATTTACTCTTTTTCACTCACTTCACTCTCCTTTAATAGTTTATATTTTATATAATATAAGTAAATATTTGTCACATAAATGGACCTTTAGCCTCAATTTTAACTTTGAAAATCGCAGTAACCACTGATTATACGACGTCTGGTACCTATTGATTTAAAATGGATTCACAAGGATCTGATCTCTCTATGAGCCTCTTATATATCCTCTAGCAGCCACTTTACAGAAGACCCAGATGAATAGTAAAGATTTCCTTTAGATATCTCTCTCATTCTCTGTTATGCTGAGTGACGGCAAATTTCAATTTACAGGAGGAACTTCCTAGATGAGACAACTGTTTAATCGTATCACCCTTTTCTTCTTAGCCATGATTCTTGTGGTATTCCCTTTTTCATGGAGCAGCGTCCATGCTGCCGATTCGTACAAGTCACTGGATTTGTATTTTCCGACAGATATTGACGGCCACTGGGCATACGAAACGCTCGACAATTTCGTTAACGCCGATCTCCTCAATGGATATTCGCTGGGTAATGGCGAGGTGGCTCTCAAGCCCAATCATCCGATTACCCGCGCAGAATTTGTAGCTATTCTTGTGCAGGCTACTGGACTACATAGCACAGCCCAAGGAAAAACCTTCAGTGATGTAAAGGCAGGCAAATGGTACGCTGAATCCGTTCGAATTGCCAGTTCGCTCGGTGTCGTTGGAGGTGTAAGCAGTACGAAATTCGGTCCTGATCTCCCAATCACACGTGGCGATATTGCGGTAATGGTCGTACGGGCGTTTTCCAGCACCGTTGAATTTAAAGGTACAGCCAAAACATTCAAGGATGTTCCAAACTACTATGCATCTGCCGCCATCTCCAAAGCAAGCCAGGCCGGTATTGTTTCAGGCATGACAGCGACTACGTTCCAGCCGTTTGCGAAGGCTACACGTGCCCAAGCTGTAGTCATGTTGGAGCGCGCTCTTAAGTTGGAGCAAACGGAGCTCCCTGATACCGCTGAACTGACGACACTCGCTTCCAACGCTACGGAATCGGAGATCAAAGCCATGACGGAGCACAACTATGATCAAATGTCCGTGACCTACGCAACGTATTACACAGGGTATCAGCTTTCTTACAATTTCACGTCTTTGGAGGATCTCACCTCTACACTGGATGAGGAAACATCCATGGATATTGAAACGCTCTCTCAGCCGGACTTTTCCGTTATCGAAAACTCGAACCGTTACGCTGTATTAGAAGCTGCTGGCGGCAAGATGAAAATAACGATAAATTCGGGTGAGGGCAAGCAAGAAGAGACTGTGTCCATGGACGGGTTGTATAAACTCAGAAAAATGAATGATAACAGCTGGAAAATCTATGCCATCTTACCCTATGAGGAATAGACCATAATACATCACGTACTCTCATATTCAACAAAAAAACCACTGAATTTGTTTTCAGTGGTTTTTTGCCTAAAGACTGATGGTATTAATAAATGGTCGGAATCATTCCTCCATCCATACGGATTGGAGAACCTTTAAATGCGGATGCATAAGGACTGCATACAAAAGCAGCGAGTCTGCCTATTTCAACAGGTTTGATAAATCGCTGTATTTCGGATTGAGGCAAGTTTGTCATCATAAATCGTTTCTCTTTTTCCAAAAAACTCAACTCTTCATCCGGATACAACCCTTCAATAATCTGCTGTACATTCTCAGAGAGTGTTGGACCAGGCATAATGGTATTGACCGTTACTTCTGTTCCTATGGTTAATTTGGATAAACTTTTGGACAGAGACAGGAGCATCGATTTGGTCATGCAATACTGGGGCATCTGGCCTGAAGGCATAACTGCTTCTTCACTCGCTATGAAAATAATGCGACCAAATTGATTATTCAACATCTTCGGCAAGTAAAACTTGGATAGTCCGTTAGCAGCAAGAACATTGGTACGGAAGTATTTATCCCAGATTTCATCGTCCACATCCTCATACTGCATGAGTTCGTAAATGCCCATATTGTTAACCAGAATATCCACATGGGGGTATTTTTCAAATAAAGCTTCTCGTTGTTTTATGTCAACCAAATCAGCGGTTGCATGCTTCGGTGATGTTTCCGGATATTTTGTCTTCAATTCATTGACGGTTGCTTCTACTTCTGAGTTATTCCGGCCATTGACGAGTACATGAACTCCTTCTCTGGCAAGTTCAAACGCGATTGCCTTCCCAATACCTTTCGTTGATCCTGTTACTAGAGCGGTTTTTTGATGTAATCCCATATCCATCTTTCATTTCTCCTTGATCGTTTGGCATGTACGGCAAGCTGACTGGAATCATTCATTGGTTATTCCGTCTTCTGCTCCCGATAAGGATAGTTTACCGTGACCAAATTAGTTCGTAACTAGCCTGCTGTGCCAAACTTCTTGCTTAAGACGCCAATTCGAAGGCGTTTCCCCTTCCCAACCTCGGAATGCACGGTAAAATGAATTTTGATCTTCGTATCCTACGAGGAAGGCCACTTCTTTTATATCAAGTGAGGGATCAGATAAGTACTCCCGTGCCTGCTCGTGCCTGGCTAGTGTCAGCAGCTGTTTGAAGCTCGTGTTTTCTTCAGTAAGACGTCGCTGTAAAGTCCGGTGACTCACTCCTAATTCCTTCGCCACAATGTGGATGTCGGGGCGCCCTCTGGTGAGGCTGCGTTTGAGAATCCATACGACCGCGTCTGTCATGGATGGACTGCGCTGCTGTTCATCAAGGGAGCGATCGAGCACGGGTGTCAGAATCTCAAGCAACTCTTCGTTATAAGTAATAAAGGGCCTGTCCAGATCTCTCTGATGTAAGATCAATCGGTTGCTTGGTGCCCCAATCCGGATATTGCAACCGAAATATTCTTCCAGCGTCTTCAGATCTCCCATAGCGTGCGAAAATTCGACCTGCTGTGCATTTAGGGGCTGACCCGTTCCACGGCGTCCAAGCTCCAGAAGAAATACGAGCGTAATCCCCACCAAAACGGGCGGTCCTGATTGACTCGTATTTTTCCACTCCAATTCGATCGTGCAGTGCTCCTTCTCCTCGGTAATACGCAAGCTTTCGGGAGGGCACATTTGTTTGTAACGCGCCATGCGATGCAGTGCATCACGATAGTCACGAGCATGGTAAGTGGCTAAAACACTCGGTGGATAGTGCGCTGTTTCAAAAACGGTTGCGAGCTTGATGATTCCTTCAGCCGTATCACCTATTAGATCGGAATAAGCCTGCCAGATCGCGAAATACTCATCCGTATTGACGGTTATATTGGTGATCTTCTTGAGCGGCAATTGTGCTTGGCGTGCTACGTCATGGGCGTCAATTCCCAATTGCTCTAATCCAGCCCAAAATCCAGGGGCGATTTTAATACGTTCATTGGGATGGGGCTTCATACCTTGGACTCCTTTGATTAATTTCAAGTATAGACTAGGATACTCTTTCGTTCATAAGATGTCTATTCTAATGGAATTGTCTTAAAGAGGAATGACGGTATTAGGTATTAGGCAGTAGGCTGCTGGACGTAAAAAAGCCGCCATGAAGGCGACTCCTTTACCATGCAATTTTTCAGTTGAATTACTTCCAAATTATTTCTGGATAACCCCTTGTTTGAGCAGTTCGTTAACATTTAGCGATTGATCATAAGGGACATCAATCTTGCCTTCATTCACCAATTGAATGATTTTATCCCGGTACGGGCTTGCCAGATCAATTCCAACGATCTCCCAGTTATTGTCCACTTCAGGGGAAATCTCCTGATGCTTTTGAATGTATTCAACCAGGTAATCCCGGATGCTGCGCGGTGACTCCCAGTCGCGGTTCGCTGCTACCAATTTGTAGGCCTTCAGTGCGCTGCTGTATCGATAATTGTTGACTGCAAGCTTCAGTTCCTGTGAGTCCGTCAGAGGTTTACCTTGATACATCACGTCAACGATCCGTTGTCCTGCAGGTTTGGATACATCGATTTTGTAATCCACACCCGCAAACATATCATACAGATAACCTGGAACCTCTGGATCGAAGCTGATGGATACGTCGCCTTCTTTCCATTGATTATAGTGGGAAGCAGACCACTCCATATAAGCTCTTAGTTCTTTACCAGTCACATTAACGGTATATAGTACGTTGTCGAATTTGTAGATGTCAAAAATATTGGCATACGTGATATTGCCTTCTTTTAGATTGGAGGTGTCTTTAAACAAAGCTGCGGCCGAGACGTCCGCTCCGCTCACTTCCAGCTGAACCTTGTTGATGAGATCAACCACGGCTGTATCTTGGAGCTTGCCTTCCGGAATGCCTTTAATTTCATCGACAGGCTGGAAATCCGCAGTGGCCTGTCCGAATATACCGCCCGAAGTACCTTCAGCTCCAGCAGAGCCGCCACCTGTAATGAATTGGATGGTTGCTTCATGTTCTTCTTTCACCAGGTTTTGAATTGCCGGGTCCGGCGTGTATGCGGCCATATCGACTACTTGAACTTGTCGGTCCGTTACTTTAGTTGTTCCATGATCTTTCTTCACTTCAATATCAAAGCGCACAATATCGCGTCCGAGGTTGCGCGGGCCACCAATTACGGTTTGTCCGATTTTTTCATTGACAATAATGTGCATGTGTCCAACGAGCATGGCATCCAACTCAGGCACCATTTGCACAATACGTTCTGCAGAATCCGAAGCCCCATCTTCGTCGAATTCAGCAAACATGCCGGCATGGGCGCTCGCAATAAGTACATCCACTTTCTCCTCATTTTTGAGATATTGTGCATACTTCTTCACCGTTTCACCCATGTGCTCGAATGTCAGACCGTCCACTTTATCTCCGTCCCAACGAGGAACGTTCGGTGTCGTCACGCCGATAATCCCCACTTTTACACCATCCACATCAATAACCGTGTACGGTTCGCCCAGCGTCCCACCATCTTGTGTCAGGATGTTGGCCCCAAGAACAGGGAAATTCAATTCCTTCATAATACGATCAACATGATCCAGTCCGAAGTTGAATTCATGATTTCCGAAGACCATAGCATCATAATTCATGGCATTCATGGCTTTGGAAACAGGATGAACCACATCCGTATTTTTACGATAAATATCATCCGTTAAAATATTGCCTTGATATGTGTCCCCATTGTCTATTAACAGTACATTAGGGGAGGTCTTCTTTACCTCATTGACATATGTAGATATCCGTGCCAATCCGTTGTTCGTTGTTTCCGCGCTGTCTTCATAGGTGTAACCCCACAAATTACCGTGTACATCAGAGGTACCCAGGATCGTAATGCTGGTTGTTTCTGGTTTTTCTTCTTTTGGAGGTACCTCACTAACAGCAGGAGTCTTCTCAGGAAGCTTTAACTTCTGACCGATTTGAAGAAAGTTTACATTTTTCAATTGATTGAGCTTTTGCATTTCCGCAACGGTTGTCCCATTCGTTTTGGCAATAGTCCATAACGTATCTCCTTTTTTGACAGTGTACGTTTCGGCAGCCGCAACTCCACCAAAAAGGGTAGACAACAACAAAACCATGATGAGAATCCAGCTCAACTTTCCACGATGCTTCATAAAATCCCTTTCACCTCTTATCTAGTTATGTGTGTTACCAAGTCTATCAACTAAATCATAACAAGATAAATGAAAAATATGGAGATTAAATTCAAGTTTCGGACAAAAATATTATATTTTTATACTTCATCATGTCGAATTCATGGAAATCTTCTAACTCATCTTTTCTATTATGTGATTATATGGTTATAAGACCATTTAATTTAAATAAAAAAAGCCCGATCCAGTTTGGACCAGGCTCCCTATATTCTACCCCTCTACAATATCTGCTTGCAGAGCAGTTGCAATTTCAATCATTTTAGGAACAACAGCTTCACTTGAAATAGCCACGTACAAATCTCCCGAATAAAGCCGGAACGGAACTTCCGTGTTATCGTGCTTCCACATAAAAAAATCCCCATCGATTGACATGGTACTTTCGGTTCCTGTAACGGTCAAAACCTGAGCATATGTAAAATCGGGCTGGGATGCAAAGTATTCTTTGCACTCCTCAAGAGTGATGGATTGCTCCACATTTTGTTCTTGCATCGAACGTGTGATACGGAAACGCTGATTCATTGATATGCCTCCAAATTCATTCATTCTGTTTTTGCTTTTCATCCATAATAGCAATTTACTTATCGTTTCGGCAAGGAATTGGCTCAGAACGCGCGGGATATTACTTCATTTTTCTTTGTTTCCTGCATCTTCGATCGGTTAAAATAGAAAAGAACCTCATCAAGAGGTTCATACTCCACTACCTGAACTCTATTGTTGAACAGTGCCTTTGCCAGTCTTCACCGTCTGTACTTCATACATGTTAACCGTTGTGCTGATCAGATATGCAGGTTTCTCCTGCCCTCTTTTGTTCCGGTGACCCTGTAGATGCGCATCGCTCTTCTCCCAGTTTTTCCACGCTTCTTCCGATTCCCAACGAATGATCACCATAACCTCTTCATGTTCCTTGCTTTTCTTGTTAACCATTACACTGAAATCAATCAGTCCAGGCATATCTACCACAGGGGTCGGACCACTGAAGCGTTCCAGCACCTTATCGCTGTTCCCTTTTTCAATAACCATACTGCGAGTTTGGATCAACATGACTATTCCTCCTGGTCGCCGCAGACGCTGTATACACACCAGCCTAGCAGCAATTTTATATCTCTCTCTTCTATAGTTTAATCCAATTGAAAATGATTATCAATATTACACAATATCAAGTAACAGCTTGTAATTGGAACCCTATGAAAATTTTGCTATACTACAGTATGCTAGATTAGTGTACAACGTCCCTTTTTCTACTAAATAAGGAACCAGGAGGAATATACAGAATGTTACGTAAACGTTTAGGCAAAACCGTTGCTGCCACCCTAATCGGCCTGTCCCTGCTTGGAACAACTGTAAACATCGGTGATGTACATGCAGCACCTGCCATTTCGGTTAAGCTGGATGATGTTGCGCTGCAATTTGATGCTGCCCCGCGGATTGATAAAGGAGTAACCTATGTCCCATTCCGTACAGTTGGGGAAGCGCTTGGAATTCAGATCACATGGAACAGCAAAACGCAAACGGTTAAAGCAGTAGGCAGACTTAAAGGTCAAACCACCGAGGTTCTTCTCAAAGTGGGCAGCAGCACAGCAACTGTTAATGGAACGAAAGTAAAGCTGGCTGCCGCTCCGGTACAGCGAGAAGGTCGGGTACTCATTCCGCTGAGTTCGTTCAGCAGCCAATTCGGCGTGGGTGTGGGTTGGGATCAGGCTACACGTACGGTTTCTCTGGTATCCCCGCAGCGCGAAATGCATCTGAGAGCATTTTATGCCGTGCGAGCATTTCATGAAATCGATCTTGTTACATCCATGAACTCCGTAGCCTTTGGCTGGAGTCGCATTGACCGGGAAGGCCAGTTTACGCTTCAAGGCGAGGAGTATTATCTCCCTGAGGCAGCAGGCGATGTGACCCCTCAAACCATCGTGGCGGATGCTGCAGATCAGAACATTAAGCCGTACCTTATGGTCTATGCACTGGATGGCCAAGGGGAGTTAACCAAAGTTTTGAGTGACAGCAGTCTTCGCGAAAAATCGATTCAGGGCATAACCGATGCCGTTGCAGAGAATGGATTCGGTGGAGTCGTTCTTGATTTTGAAGGATTGGGTTTTAAACTGGATGCCAAACAGCAGCAGAAGCTGCTCAACGATTACGTTAAACAATTAAAAGCTTCCTTGCCTAACGACATTTCTATATCACTAGCTGTACCGCCACTAAACAGTGCATACAAAGGCTATGATTACAATACGCTCGCTTCCTTGGCAGACGATCTCATTATTATGGCTTATCAATATAACCCTGCGGGTACCGAAGCACAGGTTCCTGAACCCAACAGTCTCGTAGATCAAGCCATTCAGCTAGCACTAAACGCAGGTGTTCCAAAAAACAAGCTGCTGCTTGGTATTAACTTAAACAGCGAAACGGGAACCTCCGTTGATGACAAGCTTGGATTAGCCAAGCGATACGATCTCAAAGGTGCTGCATTCTGGCGCCTTGGGTTATTCCGTCAATTCAGCAATCAAATGGAAGACGCGGTGAATGCATCGGTTATAAAGGAGTAGAATGAGTCCATGCGAACTTGTCTTCTATGAATATACTATTCTATCTCACAGGATAGGGGGTATGTAGATTGGCTCAATTTCTGGATGCACGAGTTTCGCAGAATGCGACATCGACCAACTCCATTGCTATACCGATTCCAGTAATCAACACTCCAACGTTATTTGCTCAGATTGGTCTATTAACTGCAGGCGCGGGGCCCAATCCCCGTGTTCAAATGAAAGGAACCATTACGGTACAGTTACCTCTGGCGCTTTTTATAGTGACGATCACGATTGTGAGAGGTACTCTGGCAACAGATCCGTTCATCTACTCGGCCAGTACCACATATGGATTGAGCGGCATAATTGCACCTGAAGTCATTACGTTTTCTGCAAATGACTTCAATCCTCCCATCACACCACAACTAACCTACTCTGCGTTCATCAGCACGAACTTATTGGGAACGGTTCGAGTAGGCCCTGAAAATTTGGACGGAGTTCTCGTCTCAGATTAATCATCATTTAAATCCAATCTTCTTTCCTACCGGAGCTGCTGCGGTAGGTTTTTTTTCGACTGAAAAAGCTCCCTTCACAGTAGCAGGTTATAAATATCCTGTCTTCTGTAAGGGGAGCTGCTTGAATCTTACCTATTAATACTGTTTCAAAACCTGTCCCAGAATCTCGATTCCCTTCACGATCTGTTCATCCGAAGGTGTCGAGAAATTCAACCTGATGGCATTGCAGGCTTCGCTCTCATCAACCAGGAAAGCCGTGCCTGGAACAACCGCTACGCCACTGGCTGCAGCTGTTTTGGCATAATCCAGCATCGGGATATGAGCCGGCAGATCACACCAGAGGAAAAGACCGCCATCCGGACGGGTAAATGTCATGGAATCCCCCATGTTCTCCTTCAGCTTGTCCATCATTAATGAAGATTTTCTGCGATATACCTCCCGAATGCTGCTGATATGTTCGGCATATGAATATTCCGCCATGAACTTGTATGCCAAAATTTGGGGAAGCATGGCCGTATGTACGTCTTCTCCCTGTTTGGCCACCACCATCTTCTGTACAACCTCGTTCGGCGCGAGAACAAACCCTACGCGTAATCCAGCAGACAGAATTTTGGAGAATGAGCCTACATAAATAACCAGTCCTTCTTCGTCCAAGGATTTGATCGTTGGCACGTCTTCTCCGCTGAAACGAAGCTCACCATATGGGTTATCTTCGAGAATCATGACCCCGTATGTTTTGGCAAGATCATAGATAGCCTTGCGTTTCTCCAGACTTGTCGTTACTCCCGTCGGGTTTTGGAAACTTGGGATCAGGTAGATCAATTTTACATTTTGCTCTGTCCGCAGTGCATGTTCCAGCTTCCCGATGTCAATGCCATCGCTCTCCATGGGGACACCCACAAGCCTTGCACCTGAAGCACGGAATGAATTCAACGATCCAATGAAGCTTGGACTCTCACAGATGATCGTGTCTCCTTCATTACAGAATACTTTACATGCAAGCTCAATACCCTGCTGAGCACCAGAAACTATGAAAAGTTCATCCGATGCTGAGCCTGTGTTATAGCCGGTCTTCAGGTGATTGGTCAATGTATCGCGCAGCGGACCGTAACCTTCTGTTATCCCGTATTGCAGGGCCGTTACCGGATCCTGCTCCAGAATCGTCTGTGTGAACGTCCGAATCGCTTCAATTGGGAACGTTTCCGGAGCGGGATTTCCAGCAGAGAAAGGAATAACGTTTTGACCGGAAGATGCCTTCAGGATCTCTCGAATAATGGATGGTTGCAGTGCTGCAATCCGATTGGAAAATGAATAATTCATTGGTGTATAGTGCCTCCCTACTTCAAATCTGACGCTCATGACTGCTTCTGCACTCCATTCTATTATACGAGGACTTGTCCGTTTTCAAAATGGTCTCCTTCAAATTAGCTGAAAACAACAAAAAAAGAGGTCGGCATAAGCCTCCCCTTTTCAGATCCATGAATTGTGCTATAGCCCGTACATTATCTACGAACCACATTCATCTCCGATAGCCTTGTGGCCTTAACCAAATATGTCGCAAGTCCAGGAATTAACCGGGCTAGCCCTGGATAGTATTTGTTCGTTTTTGCAAATGCCAGCTTCTGAATTCTTCGAGCCCTTCTAAGCAGCTGGGTAAATTCGTTGTTGGCGTCCTTCGTATAGCCCTGCTGCCAGTCCTCAAAGCTAATGTTCTTCTTCAAATAACGGTTGGTCCATTCGGCACATAAAATGGAAGAACGCAGTGCAATGGACATACCGTCCCCACACAACGGAGGAATCATCAGCATGGCATCCCCGATATGCGGGAATTGTGACCAAGGTTCAGGGATATTGGACAAGTTAAGGGGTGCTATGGAAACTTGAGTTTCCGGAACCGGGCTGCCTTCAGCAAGTCTTGCAGCCAGTCTGCCATTGGTTGTGGATGCTGCCTGCAGAATATCAGTTACAGACTTACCACTTCCCTGTACCGTATCCAATGTCAACAAGGCTGCCACGTTAGCGGTACCATTCTCGATCGGAGAAATACCGACATACCCTCCCTCGCAAAAGTAGAGCTCCACACGATTGGACAACTGGAGTCCGCTGTAGTGCGACTTCACGCCAACATATACCGTGTCATCCCGCAATTCAGGCGGAGACGTGATCCCGCGCGGCTTTTTGGTTCCATAGGCTCCAATAACCGCTTTTGCTCTGTAGCTTAATCGTTCATTCCCTTTTTTGACCTGCACCTCATAGTGGTCATCTTCAAGCTGCTGAATACCGATAATCGTCGCTTTATTGATGATTTCGGTTCCCGCCGCTTTGGCTTCGCTGTGGAGAATTTGATCCAATTCATGCCGACTGATCCCATAGGCCGATCCCGGTAAAGGAGCTTTAATCTGCCCGCCCTGAGGCATGATGATTTGGGCATGATCCATCGTGCTTGGCATCACTTTCTGATCAAGGAGTCGAATGTCCAGATATTCCAGCATTTCTTTGGTTTCTGGTGACATGAATTCACCGCAGGTTTTGTGACGAGGAAACGCCTGCCGATCAAGCAGTAATGTACGATGACCCCTTCTGGCCAGCTGCAGGGCACATGTACTGCCTGCGATTCCCGCACCTATGACAATGGCATCCAATGGTTTGGACACGTAAAATCACCTGCCTTTCATTTGTGCACCATCATCGGATTGGGCTTGAAAATCTCAAGTTATTGCTCCAACCCGATGATTCGGTATAACGACGGAGTACCGGAATAATGGTTTCCATTCGTAAGTCATGGTGTCATGGTTCAATTGCTGTTTTAACGCCTGCCAATCTCTTGCCGTAAAACCTTTGGCAACGGAGAGTGGACCATCATGGCGAATATAACGATTCCGGGATATCATTCGGGTCGTGATCCAAACTGCCGTATAAGATACCGGATGACGATGGATGTCGTTAATGACGACACCATATCTGGAGACACGCATCATGTGCGTGACCATATCAATCAGCAGTTGTCCGTCAAAATGATGCACAAATTGTGAGCCTGTAACGATATCCGCAAGGGCATCCGGCAGTTTCATTACATCGGCACGCTGCACCGTGATTCTCGGTTCATTTTGAAAAAGTTGTCTCGCCTCCTCACAAGCCTCCTCTGTCAGATCGACAAGAGTAATCCGGAGTTCGATCCCCTTCTGATCGGCCCAGTGCAGCAGTTTCTGATTTACATCCCCTGAACCTGCACCCACATCCATAATACTTAGCTTCGTCGGTCGACCAATGGATTTCCATAGCTTCTCCACACCTGCGAGGGTAGGACCGGGAGCAGCAAATATTTTATTGAGCCGCCTCAGATGCTTCAGTGCTTCACGCAATTCTTCTCCACCCATGGAGAAATCATCCATCAGTTCATCTTCCTTCGCACGGATCGACAGGCTTCTAAAGAAGGACATGATCCTTCTCCTTCGCTGCTGGAAAGTATGATGGTACATAAGTAAATTTCATGAGCTCTGCGGTCAATCCAGGTCCAAATGCCATGGCCACACCCTCGGTGGAAGACTGATTCCTTGCTTTCATATCCTCGCGCATGGCATTAAGCACAAACAGGATGGTGTTAGAGGAAAGGTTACCTACCGTTCGAAGGACTTCCCTGCTGTACTTCGTTTGCTCTTCCCTTAGATTCATAACGTCCTGAACCGAGTCCACGATTCCCCGTCCACCTGGATGAATGGCCCATAGTTCAGGCAGACTGTCATTGCCGAGTAACTGATGAAGCTCGTTTTCCAGATGCGTACCCAGCAGTTTCGGAATACGGGGAGACAAATAAAGATCATAACCTTGATTGCCTACCTCCCAGGTCATATCTTCCGTCGAATCTGGAAGCAGGACGGAATAGCCGATTCCGAGATCCAGATAATGCCGTTGTTCGGGTGCCGGGGCACCAACGACACAGGAAGAAGCTCCATCTCCGAAGAATGAAGCTGCAAACAGGGCTTCCCTCTCCTTAACCGGTTGAAAATGAAGGGTGCATAATTCCACGCATACGACCAGCACCTGCGCATCAGCCGCACCCTGGACTACATCCCGGGCCATTTGAATGGCTTTCAATCCTGCCGCACAGCCCTGGAAAATCAACGGTAATCGGTTCACCCGGGAAGACAGACCCAAATGACGAATAAGCATGACGTCCAGACCAGGCAGATACTGTCCAGTACAGCTGACCGTAATGAGATGTGTAATTCGATCAGGAGACATTCCCGCGTCCTTCAACGCCTTCTCGGCAGCCTCAATCCCAAGCGGAAGGGCCTCATGTTTATATGTATTCATTCGTTCTTCGGTGGTAGGAATTTGTGAAAGATCACCAGAAGGCAGGTAGCGACAATCCTCAACGGATCCAAGATAACTGGGTTCAACCGTATAGCGTGTTTCGACGCCGCAGGATCTGAATATTCTTTTGGCGAAACGGGCCAAGTCGGGTTGATCCTGCAGGGATGAAGCAATAAGTTCAGCAATATCAGTCTGGGCTACCTCATGAGCAGGTAATGCAGTCCCCATGCCCAAAATGGCGATATCTGTGTGGTTACGAAAGGATTGATTCATGTTTAACCTCCTATGATGGATGAGCTGTATCCTTTAATTAACAACTCTTACCCTTAACAGCGGCCTTGTAATCGGGCGATCCAGTTATATTTATTTATATGGATAAACATGATCCGCATTCTCCATCTGGATGTCCTTCTTCAAAAAGTGTAAAAAAAAGAAGCCGCCCGAAGGCGACTTAAAGAGATTTTTGGACTTGCGTCCACCATGTATTTCAGCATTTTGCATTATTCAATTCATCGCCGATAATGACGACTTCCGTCTCCAGGTTGACATTGAACTGACTGCTCACCTTCTCCTGAATGAGCGCAATCATGTCGATGTAATCCTGTGCCGTTGCATTATCCACATTCACGATGAAGCCCGAATGCTTGCGGGAGACTTCTGCACCACCGATCCGCGTCCCCTGGAGTCCGCAATCCTGGATCAATTTGCCCGCGAAATAGCCTTCAGGACGCTTAAAGACACTTCCACATGAAGCATACTCCAGTGGCTGTTTGGACTCTCTTGCATAGGTTAGTTCATCCATCTTCGCCTTGATCTGCACCGGATCACCCGGCTGCAGGTTGAACTTCACCTCAATGATGATATCCCGTTTTCCCATAAACACACTTTTGCGGTAGCCCAGCAGCAGCTCATCGCTCTGCATCGTTATGATTTCACCGACCTCTGTCACGACAACAGCAGAATCGACCACATCAGACATCTGACCCCCGTATGCTCCGGCATTCATGTAGAGTGCACCACCGACCGAACCCGGGATGCCACATGCAAATTCCAGTCCGGTTAGACTCTCGCCTAACGCCTGACGGGATACGTCAATAATTGCCGCACCGCTCTGCGCAGTCATGGTATAACCATCAACGCTGACCTGGTTAAGATTCTGCAGCGAGATTGTAATCCCACGGATGCCTCCATCTCTGACGATCATGTTGGAGCCATATCCCAGTATGGTCAACGGAATGTCATGCTGAGCTGCCTGCTTCACAATCATTGCAACTTCATCTATGGTTTCAGGGAACATGAGAATATCGGCTTCCCCGCCAAGTCGTGTATACGTATAGTTTCGAATCGGTTCAGAATATCGAATACGGTCCTTATGGAAGTTGTCAAACAGGGATTTACTTAGTAACTGATATGAATTCATGATTTCTACCACCTTGTCTTGATTGCATCGTATAGGTTATTTTACTCTGAATGTCTCCATTTTGTCGCAATTAATTCGAATTAATCATTATTTTTTTAAAATTATCATCCCGGACTGAAAAAAGCCGCCATGATGGCGACTTAGGGATACTCTATTCTGTGGCCTTTTACATTATAACTCATTTCAAGTAAGCGAGCATTATCCTTGACGTTCCCTCTTATTACAGCATCTATCCCTTCACAGCTCCCAGCGCCACGCTGCCTATAATTTGCCTGGAGAATATCGCAAAGACGATGATAATAGGCAGGATGGAGATCGCAACCCCCAAATACAGCAAACCATAATCCATGCCATAGTACCCCTGAACCAGTGCAACCAGTACAGGAAGCGGATATTTATCCAATGAAAAAAACAGAACAAGCGGCGTGAGAAAGTTGTTCCAGGAACCGATAAAAGTAAATATGCCAAGAGCCGAAATGGCTGGCCCCAGAATGGGCAATACAATCTGATTGAATGTGCGAAACTCCCCTGCACTGTCCACACGTGCTGATTCAATGATTTCATCCGGAATGCTGCTCTCCATAAATTGCTTGATGAAAAATACGTTAAAGGCATTAGCCGCCGCGGGTAGAATAATGGCCGCATAGCTGTCCAGCAGCCCCAGCGTACTGAACAGGCGATACATCCCGATGAGAGCGAGCTGCCCAGGCACCATCATCGTGGCAAGTAAAAACATGAACAGCCAGGTCCGGCCCTTAAATTTGAATTTGGCGAAGCCATATGCTGTAAGTGAACCGATATACAGTGACAATACTGTCGAGGTTCCGGCAATAAAAAAACTGTTCGCAAAACCGCGCCAAATATTGATTTTGGAGGCCATATTCATATAATTATCCGCTACAAATGGACCGGGAAGGAAGGTGAATGTAGATGCAATAGTTGCATTGTTATGTGTGGAATAGATAAGCATCAGATAAAATGGAATGATACAGATCACGGCCAGACCCGTGAGGAATAAATAGATGATAACTTTGCCTACCGTAAGCCGCTTTGTACTGGCATATTGCTGGATCGCTGCGCTTGGTTGTTCAATTGATTTAGCAGTTTGCATGGAATTCCCCCTCCCTATGAACGGCTCTTCCGCTTGGTCATCATGAAGGATACGACGGACAAGAGAATGATGATAATGAACAGGCAGAATGCGATGGCTGCCCCGTAACCAAAACGTGTACTTTGGAATGCCACATTGTACAGATACATTATACTGGTCATGGCCGCACGGTCCGGACCACCGGTTCCATTCGTCAATGTGAATGGCTGGTCGAAAATTTGAATGCCCCCAATGATGGACGTAATCATCTGGAACAGAATGATCGGGCGCAGCATCGGAACGATAATATGGATGAAGATATGCTTCTTCTTTGCGCCATCCATCTGAGCAGCTTCCTGCAATGCCGGATCAATCCCCTGAAGGCCAGCAAGGTAGATGACCATGGAGTACCCAAAATATTGAAAGAACAGAATGGCTGACACAATAAGGCGCATAAACCACGGATCATTTTTCCAGTTAATCGGGTCATCAATCAGCCCAATCTGGACCAAAAAGTGGTTCAATCCGCCGGACTGCCAATCAAATATCAAACTCACAAGCAGACCAAGCGATGCCGCTGTCACGATGTTAGGGAAAAAGTATACGGCTCTGAAAAAGTCTCTACCCTTAAGCAGCTTATCGTTCAGGATAAAAGCGAGGATCAGAGAGACGGTAAGCTGCGGAACCACAGAGACACCCCAAATGAAGAGTGTATTAAACAGCGTTTTATAGAACAATGGATCTTGCAGAACTGCAGCATAGTTTCCTACCCCAACGAATTCGGGCGTAGTGATCCCGTCAAAGTTGGTAAAGCTGATATACAGGGAATATAGAATGGGATAGAGTCCAAAAATGGTGAAAATAATGAAAAATGGGGCGATAAAATAGTAGCCATAATGGTCTTTGCGGATTGATTTGGCAAACATGATGCGTTCCTCCAGTCATCGGATGATTAAAAGCTTTCGCTCCCTCAGCTAATCCACTTCCAGCTCCGGAAATCTCAATTGAACATCGCGTTTGATTCGCTTCACCGCTTCTTCCTTGGTCTGAATGTCGTTATTGAGATACAGCTGGAGCACATTTTTATAAATGTCACTGTTAATGATGGAGTCATACTTGGTTCGCTCATAAACAGGAACCTGTTTGGCCGCTTCGGAGAAAAACTCGAAATGCTTTTGTCCTCCCAGATAAGCTGAAGTTACGGATTGTGCGAGCTGATCATTGACAACCATATTACTTGTAAAATAATCCTGTTCCTTCGCCAGCTCAGACAGAAACTCATGGTTAAAGTTATAAAACTCAATAAACTTCCAGGCCAGGTCCTTTTTATCACTTTGGCTGTACATCGCAATATACGTACCACCCGCACTAAAAGCAGATGGCCCTGGGGCAAGACCCCACATGCCTTCGGTGTCTGGTGCGTTCGCCTTGAATGTGTATTGCAGTGCCCAGGTTGCTCCAGGATAGAACATGACTTCCCCCTTTTGCATTGAAGCCGCATGCCCGGCACTTCCTTCTTCATATTCGGCCAGCACCTTCCGCTGACGAGCTTCCCGAACCAGATCCAGAACCTGCATGTAGGTTGGGTCGATGACGAGCTTACCATCCTTCACCCATGGGATCCCGTCATAGGAATTGGAGATGGCATTCCAGTTTGCCAGTGCATGTACTTTGTTCCCGCTGGCCTGCTGCACCTTCTCTCCGATCTCGAATATCTTTTCCCATGTATCGATCTGCTCGCCTACCTTCTGCGGGTCATCTGTGCCCAAATATTCCTTGGCCAAATCCCGTCGATAATAGATGCCTCCCGGTGTCCCCTGATAGCCGATGGCGCGAATATTCCCTTCGCTATCCTTCTCATTGGCCTGCACAAATGCATACTGCTCTGGAATCAGCTCATTGGCGTTATACGGAGATGCAGATAAATTCTCCAAATAAGGAACATCAATCAGCTCTCTGATATTTGCGTTCTCAATCATAAACACATCAGGAGCTTTCGACCTCGTCTGCAGTGCGGATTTCAGTTTGGTAATATAGAAATTCCCTGGGATGTTGACGAAGTTCACCTTGATGTCCGGATACTTCTCTTCGAATTTCTCAATGGCATAACCCGCTTCATCCGTAAAACTCCAGACGGTAATCTCTTCCTGCTTGGATGCATGTTCTCCCTTCGACTGACAACCGGATACGATCATCACTGCGCTTACAAGTGCAATAATGGATAGATATTTCAATCTAAAGTTTTTCATGGGCCCCCTCCTTCAATAAAAGGAAACGCTTACATTTTATTCGAGTATAGTGATTTTGGAGAGGGCTTTCTCCTCAAATATTGTGAATCATCCTTCATATTTTGTGATGTGGGTCTGATGCTTCTTCCGAAATTCGGACGGCGTGCAGTCATTATATTTTTTGAACAGCCGATTATAGGAGCTCACATTGTTAAATCCATGCCCGATTGCGATATCTAAAATGGAGGCTTGACTGAACAATAATGCCCATTCCGATTTGATGATGCGAAAGTGGTTCAAGTATTCCATCAGGGTTACTCCCTTGTTCTCCTTAAACAGCTTGCATACATGAAATTTGCTGAATTTGATGTGCTCTGCCACTTGATCCAGCTTGACGGGTTCGGCATAATGTTCCTCCAGGTATTCACACACTGATTCAAGGAATTCAAATCTTTTGGACGACGTGCAGGGCTCTCCCGAGATGCATTCGTGTGTCGTCGGTGTCTTGGTGCGCAACAAGTGAATGATAAGATCGTACAGCCTTGCAACCATGATCCATCGGTATCCCGGCTGCTGCTGTTTCTCTTCATCGGATATGGCATCTATATAATGACCCAAATTCTTCTCCCTGCAGATGGTAGACGGAAGGATTGTCGTTTTATGAAAAACTTCACGAAGCTCCTGAGATTCTTTGTCCGCTGCGAGGTTTCCCGTTAACCATTCCAGTCGAAACAGAATAATGGTCAAATGATCGGTACCCGGCAAAAAACAGTGAACATCCCCTGGTTTGATCAACAGCACGTCTCCTTGTTCCAGCTCACAGACTTGATTGTTTACTCCAATTCTCGCGCGTTCTCCATTCACTACGACCAACTCAACCTCTTCATGCCAGTGTGCGGCAAAATTAAACTGTTCACCTGTGTGAATTACCCGGATCGGAAAACCTTCTGTCATATGACCTGTTTCAAGAAACGTTGGCACTCCCATCAGATCACCCTTTCCATATTTACCAATTCCTTAGTAATCATATTATGCATGAAGTGCAGGATTCCTTTCGACTTGGAAATGAAAATAAATAATACCCAAGAAAAAAGTCACCTACATTTCATCATGCGGGCGACTTTTACAAACACAATATGGTAGCGTAACAAGTTGGATCTTTCAGCAAAGGTGTTTCTATACGCTAGTCTTGAAGCGAACGGAATGACGTTCCACACATTGATTATTCAATATGTATGAAGACTCCACGGTTTCTCCCTTTAACATTTGGATAAGTACATGTCCGGCCAGTTGGCCAGCATCCGTTTTTGGTTGACGAAATGTCGTAAGTGGTGGGTACACATAATGAGATAGATGTATGTTGTCGAATCCGACAACAGACACTTGCTCAGGAACTGAAATATGATGTTCCCGGAATGCCTCTAGCCCGCTAATAGCCATCTCATCACTCGCAAAAAACACTGCCGATGGAAGCTCATTTTCGATCAGAAATTTGGCCGCTTGATAACCGCCTTCTTTCGTGAAATGTCCGCTCAGCCTCCACTCCTTCCTTTCTTCAACACCCGCTTCGTGCAATGCTCTCAAGTAACCCTGATAACGTAGGAGATTGCAATCCGAACTGAATGTTCCATTAATATAGGCTATTGTACGGTGCCCTTTATCAAGAAGGTATCGGGTTGCCACATATCCTCCTTGTTCATCATCAATCAGAACATTTACAATATGATCATTATTTAGTTCCCGATCCATTACCACAATAGGAAATCCTGATTCAGCAGCTTCAAGAAGCAATTTATTTTGAATATTCTGAGCAATTACAATGGCGCCATCTATTCTTTTTTCCCGGATGTAGCGGCTAGCAGTTGAATGTTCTCCACCGAGTGAATTGCATACGATCATATCGTATCCATGATGCATAATAACCGATTCTATACCTTTGACTAATTCCGAGAAATACGGACTGGACATATCATGTACAATTACACCGATCGTTTGAGTATTCTTACGTTTTAGTTCTGACGCGGCTCCATGCTTGACGTACTTCAGTTTGCTTGCAGCATCAAGCACCTTCTGTCTTGTCAGCTCACTTACATTGTCTTTGCCGTTGAGTACACAGGATACAGTTGAACTGGCTACACCGGCCATCTTTGCTACATCTTTAATGGTTATCATGAACATACTCCTCAAAAGACCATTCTCATTTGTGATCAGAAAAAAATAAAATCATTCACTGGCATTTTATCACGCCATCTGGTTCATGTCTCCATTCGTATCGCATGGCTCTTTTTGCTACGAACGCCCTTTTTGATTTATTATTGAATAAGCAATTCCTATGTATAACATCTACAACCACATCTACAACCATATTTTAGAAACAGGGGTGTCCCATTGAAGTATAGCGAGTATGCAATAGGTCAGGTTTACAAATCAAAATCGATTAAACTGTCCAAAACCGATATTATGGAGTTTGCGAAAATGTACGACCCGCAGTATATGCATTTGGACGAAGAAAAAGCCAAACAAGGACGATTCGGAAGCCTGATTGCATCCGGCATGCAGACGATGAACATATCCTTCAAGCTCTGGATTGAAGTGGGCGTATATGGGGAGCATGTTGTGGCCGGCACGGGAATGAATAACATCCAATTTATTAAGCCTGTATTCCCGGATGATGAACTCCATGTAACGGCTGAAGTGATCAACCTCCTGCCAAGACGCAGGGGCAATGGAATCGTTACTGTGTTACTCACAACGTTTAATCAAAACAATCAAAAGGTATTTCAGGCCGAATTAAGTGCGTTAATTGATAATTGATTTGCCGCTAATACAAATCAAGTAAAATAGCCGCTTCCCGGAAACATTCGGGGAACGGCCACATATTCACATTTTAGTTCAAGTCCGAAGTCCCATTTATAACCGATTAATCCATCGGCGTTTTCTTGTGTGCAGCAATAGAAAATGTTCCGCATTCCGCTTGCACAGGTATAATGTGTTTGATATCCCGATTGGCGAAAGTTTCAGCACATCATATAGGTCCTCCCTAAAGTAATCTAACCTCTAATTTGCGAGTGCTTCCGGTATTGTCTTATTCTGATTTGCGGACAGCACATCCTTGGTTGGTTGAAGAAGAACCGACCCACAGCGAGTCGGTTCTTCTTCGTTTTTTATGCGAGTGTTTGACGCACATATAACCGGCTTGTTTCCTCCCATATCTCCCCAGGCTGCAGACTGAATAATCCGGCCTCCTCGGAACGCAAGTCCAAATTCGGGGCATTAACGAGATTGATCTGAGGTTCCGGACAGAAAAATCCCTCCTTCGCACCATTGTTCCAGATCATCCACTGTTTATAGGACGTGCCCACATCATAGATTAGCGTCTCTCCACTTCTCATATCCTGCAGTTCCATCCGGTTTCTTCCATTCTGTGGTACTGCAGTGTAATGGTTATCCATCTCAGCAAAAAACGGATATACCCCGGAGTCACGCATCTGCTCTTCCTCGGACACAAACGGTTGAAAACGTGTCGTCGGCAGCATACGTTCATCCAGTTCCCATCGTTCTCCTACTGTAAGCTTGAGTCTATATTCACGAGCCGATCCATCTGGCGAAAAAGGGGCATTAATGGCTGTATGAAAGGCAAGCAGACAAGGCATGGATTTGCATCCATGATTGCGGATTTGCACATGCTGCATAAGTCCATTTTCACTCAGTGCATAGCGTAAAGTAATATTGAAGCTGAACGGAAAGAACGAATATACAGGATGAGTCTCATCGACGGTGATCGACACGGTTACATGGCTTTCCTTGCCCGTATGGGCATACTCCTCCACTTTCCATGGAGTGTTGTACAAAAATCCATGCAAGTGATTACCTGTAGCTTCCTCATTAACTGGCAATTGAAGTATTTCCCCATTCCAGGCAAACTGCCCATTCTTATAACGGTTCGGTGGAAACAATACAGGAATACCGTGAATCATCGGTCTGGCTTTGAAAGATGGCATCTCGTCGGGTGCCGGTTCATGCAGAAACCGATATCCCTTCTCAACATCACGGTAAGCCACCAGATTGCCGCCAATCTCTGGAAGCATTACAGCCTCGTACGAACCGTACCGCAAATAAATCGCTTTCTCGCCGTGGTACTCACCTTCCCAGGATGCACTTGTTTCACATGTGTTCAAGACACGTCCCTCCTTATTCTCCAGCGGCCGATGGTCCCCGTCCTTCGATAATGGCCCGGATCTGTTCCATCGGCATCTTCGGCTGTCTGTCATACGTCAGCAGACCATTAATCTCCTGTTCCACATCCGTCAGTTGTGTATAACAAAAACCTTCAACGACAGGAGAATCCAGCAGTGGCTGTATTACGGCATGCAATCGCGCTGCAAAATCTTCATCATTCTCGGCTCCGGAGTAGCCCCAGCCCTCCCATTCGCTTTTTTTGTAACCAATCCCTCCAAATTCGGTAATCAGTATGGGCTGTCCTTCATAGCAATAGCCGCCTACACTCAGCTTTCGGCTGCCAGGCAGGGCACTCACTGCATTTTCACGGGTACGATATCGTTCCTCAAGGATTTCCCGTCTCCATTCATAATCATGGATATTGTACAAATCCGTTTCTACCATCTCCCAGCCGTCATTTGAGATAACCGGACGAGTCGGATCAAGTGACTTGGTCAAATAATACATCGACAAGGCGTGATATTGCTGCTCCTTGCTGGTCAGAATGTTGGGAACACCCCAGCTCTCATTAAGAGGTACCCAGACTACAATACTTGGATGGTTGTAATCCCGCTCCAGTGCCTCCTGCCATTCCTTTGTGATCTGTGCAACATATTGTTCGGAGAAATCATAGGCATTCGCCATCTCTCCCCATACCAGCAAACCCAGCTTATCGCACCAGTATAGATATCTTGGATCTTCGATCTTCTGGTGTTTTCTGGCACCGTTAAAGCCTAATTCCTTTGTCAGTTCCACATCATGCCGAATCGCCTCGTCACTCGGCGGAGTCAGGTTGCCATCCGGAAAATAACCTTGATCCAAAACCAGCTTCATAAAATAAGGACGGTTATTCAGAAACAGTTTGCCATGTTCAATCGAGATTTTACGCATACCGAAATAACTGTCGACCTCATCGACGGATACACCATCCACCAGCAGCGTGAAATGAATATCGTACAGGTTGGGTTGTTCTGGTGACCAAAGCCTGCCCAATCCATGTTGATTAAAGGTGTGAAGTCCGATGGTACGGCTCTCCTCCCTGCCGCTGATTCGGTATTCATCCTCCGTCAACTGATCGCCCTGATAAGAAATCTGCACACGCAGTCTAATTTCCTGTGTGTCCCTCTCCCTTTGTTCACTTTGAATAAAGGAGGTGATTTTTATCTCGTTGCGATCGATATGGGGAGTAAGACGAACCTTTTGCAAGTAAACAGAATCAACGGCTTCCAGCCAGACGGATTGCCATATTCCGGTGGTGCGGGTATAAAAAATTTGTGCGGACTGCTCCTGCCAGAATTGCTTCCCGCGCGGCAGTGTCACATTCCTGCTGTAATCCAGTGCCTGCACTGTTAATACGTTGACCCCTTCCTCCAAAGCATCCGTGATATCGGCATGAAAAGGGGTGTGTCCCCCTTCATGTTGAACCACAAGCTGTCCATTGACCCATACAGAGGCTTCATAGTCCACCGCTCCGAAATGGAGCAGCAGACGTTTGCCAGAAAATTTCTGCGGGATGTCAAAGGTCCGTTTGTACCAGACATTATCATGAAAATCCGGATCTCCAATACCGCTTAACCGGCTTTGAAAAGCGAACGGAACCTGAATTCGGCGGCTAAACACTTGAGTCCCCTCATTCCATTTGTCCGCACGTCCGCGATTGTCATCGTCAAACTCAAACTCCCATTCTCCGTTCAGACTCATCCAATTTTCCCGCACAAATTGCGGGCGAGGATAATCTTCTCGTACCATTGCCATCAGCACTCCTGTTCCCGTTGAATCTGTAGTGTTTCTTTAGCCTTTAAGCCAGATTGATCTTGCGGATCACTTCGAGTGGTACTTTTGGTTTACGGTCTTCCGTCAGCAGACCATTAATCTCCTGCTGCACATCCGTGACCTGCGTATAACAATAGCCCGAGATATATGGGATGGCTTTGATCGCTTCGGTGATGGAACGGAAACGTTCAATAAAGGCTTCGACCGATTCCACCTGATTACCATAACCCCATCCTTTATCCGACTGGAAAGCAATACCTCCAAACTCACTAATGATAATGGGTTGCCCCTTATACTTGTAACCTTCAGCAAAAGCAAACTTCCATCGATTGGAAGCAGTCTTGTTATTTACGATCATGTCCTTATCCTGATACCGTTCCAGAAAAGCTTCTCCCGACTCCACATAATCGTGAAGTGTCAAAATATCCGATACCGTATGCTCCCATCCGTCGTTGGTAATGACCGGACGATACGGATCAATGGCTTTGGTCAGATGGTAAATGGACTCAGTAAACTGCTGCTGCCTTACCTCATGGCCAATCGTCGGTATTCCCCACGATTCATTAAATGGAACCCAGGTAATGATGCTGGGATGATTGTATTGCTGGGGAACAATTTCTAGCCATTCTTTGGTGAATCGACTTACAGCCTCATCGTTAAACTCAAAAGTTGCCGCCATTTCCGACCAGACCAGCATGCCTTTTACATCACACCAATACAAAAAGCGTGGATCTTCCAGTTTCATATGTTTACGGATTCCGTTATACCCCATCTCGGCAATTTTATCGATATCCTCAATTAGTGCTTCCACTGAAGGCGGGGTCAAATGGCTCTCCGTCCAATATCCCTGATCCAGAATCATTCTTTGGTACAACGGAGCATTATTCAGCAGAATCTGCCCATTTTCAATCGATATTTTTCGCATACCAAAATAGGAATGGACCCGATCGATTTCCTTCTCATCTTCATACATCACAAACTCGATATCGTACAGGTTCGGTGAGCCTGGTGACCATAACGACTGTTTCCATGGCCCGCCCGCTTCATGTTTCACACTGGCTTCCACCGTCATCCAGGGTCTGTCCGGAGACAGACCGATGGTTTGCACATGCTGACCCTTCAGCTCAATCCGTGTCTCCAAACGCAAGTTGTTCTTGCCCTCGATCCCACTCAACTGAAAGTCCAAACGAATCATATGACGGTCGATATCCGGTGTCATCTTGACCGCTTCAACCCTTGCTTCACTTACATGCTCCAGCCAGACACTTTTCCATATCCCGGTGCTTTGTACATAAAAGCATTCAAAATTATCATCCACCCAGCGTTGTTTCCCCCGAGGTTGCACTGCACTCTGACTGTCTTCAACTTCAAGAACAATATTATTCTCCGAGCCGTAAGTGATATAAGGGGTAATGTCGAATGAAAACGCTGCATACCCTCCCTCATGCTCACCCACAACCGTTCCGTTCACCCAGCATTTTGCGCGATAATCCACCCCTTGAAAATGCAGAATGGTTCTCTTGCCTTCTACCTCGTTAGGAATAGTGACCTGCTTGCGGTACCAAACGAACGGATGAAATGTTTCGATCCCGATTCCGCTCGCCTGAGTTTCATAGGTAAAGGGAACTTTAATTTTGAGTCCTTCCGGAAATTGAGCTTGGTCATACCAATGCCCGCTCTCACCCACTTGATTGTCGTCAAAACTAAAGTCCCATTCTCCATTCAAATCTAACCATTCTTGGCGTACAAATTGTGGTCTTGGATAATCTTTATTGTAAAATTTAGTTGTCATCTTGTTCTCCCCGATCTCCTATTTATTTGGCTCATTGGCCTGAAACACATCAGCGTTAGGTTTAAATATAAGAAAATTGCAGGTTATCCCTTAATACCGGACATGCTAATGCCTTTAACAATCTGTTTCTCAAAAATGATAAACAATATAATGATGGGAACAGAAGCCACGGCATTAATAACCATCGGTTTGACGTAATCTTCCGAATACTGCCCCATTAACGTTGGAATACCCATTGGCAGCGTAAACAGATTATCATCCGTTATGGAAAGGAATGGCCATAGGAAATTGTTCCACGAACCGATAAAGGTCAGAATTGCCATGGATGCCATCGCCGGTCGTGTCAAAGGAAGCATGATGCTGGTAAAGATTCGCCAAAAGCCTCCGCCGTCTATTTGCACACTCTCCAGCAGATCATTAGGCACGCTATCGAAGAAGCTTTTGAGTACTATGACAGCTACAGGTGAAGCCAAAGCAGGAATAATCAATCCACTGTATGAGTTCAGCAAATGCAAATCCTTGGCTACCTGATAGAGCGGAATAATGGTAGCTTCTCCGGGGATCAGTAATCCACCAAGAATGAAAAAGAACACAAAAGTACGGAAACGAAACGGCACTTTGGAGAGAGCAAATCCAGCCATCGCCGCGAAAATCACAGTCAGTACCGTCACAACTACAGCGACAAACAAACTGTTAACAACCCACTGGGAAAGCTTGGTGGTCGTAAGTACTTCCTGATATACAGCCATGGAATATGGAGGTTTAAACCAGTCCAGGACCGTGATGATCTTCATGCCTTCTTCTTTGATGGATACAACCAGCATCCATACCAGTGGGGCAGCGAACATGACTGCCATCAATGCTGAACCTATACGGTATAGCCATTTCATCAGCTTTCCGCCCCTTTCCGGTTATTAATCCAGTATTGCAGCGCCGACAGCACCAGCAGGATAACGAACAAGATATAGGACATCGTTGCGGCATAACCCAGATTGTTGTTCTTGAATCCGGTCTGATAGATCAACTGAATAATCGGTCGTGTCTGGTCAAGCGGTCCCCCGCCCGTAATAACGTAGATCTGCATAAAGACCTTATATGAAGCGATAATTTGCAGCATGGTAATGGTTTTGGTCAGTGGCTTCAGATAAGGAAGAGTAATCTTCCAAAATATTTGTGTATCGCTTGCTCCATCCAGCCTTGCTGCTTCATAGATCTCATCCGGTATTTCCTGCATGGCCGAGAGATACAAAATAAAGTTGAAGCCGACCGTCCACCAGAGGGTAATGATCGTAATCACGACCCATGCCAGCCCCGTTTCTGTCAGCCAGAAGATCTCAGCATGTTCAGGCAACAATTGAAACAGGTGCAGCACGGAATTTACAAGTCCCGTATAGGGCTGAAATACGAATAATCCCAGATAGGCTGCGACGGCAACAGAGAGCACGCTTGGAATGAAAAAGATGATGCGGTAGAATTTCTGCAAAACCGATTTTCGGTTGGCAATCACAGCCAGCATAATGGCAAGGATAATCATGGTTGGAGTACTTAAAAAAACGAAAAAAGTTGAATGCCAGATTGCCTCCCAAACTTCCCTGTCCTGAAGAACCTTACGGAAATTGTCAAGGCCGACAAAATCCATTTTCTTAATCAACGTCCATTTGTAGAAGGTCATCTCAACGCCTTTAATCATTGGCCAGATCGTAAATAAACCATAGACAATTAAGAATGGAAGCAGAAATACCAGCGCCTGAATATCCGCTCTCATTTTTTTGATCTTCATATGCGTCTCCCCTTTGATTGGCACGCAAGCCTGTGATTGTAATGAGGATTAACACAGGCCTGCATGATCCGTCATCCTTCTATTCACTCAGTATTTTCTGAATGGCTGCCTCCATGTTGTTCATGGCATCCGCCGGAGTCATTTTGCTCACCCAGACTTCATTCAAAAATTTAAAAGCGGCTTCATCACGGATTTGCGCATTTTTGGTGGAATGTTTACTGAATTTAACGACGCTTGCCACCTCGGCATAATCGCTGCGATATGGCAGATCCTTAAATTCCTGCTTCTCCAGCACAGATGGCTTGGATGGGATATGTCCTGCTTTGGCCCAAACTTGACCATTGTCGGCAACATAATCGGCAAAAATCATGGCCGCTTTACGTTTGGCTGGATCTTCATCCTGCGTCAGTGGCAAAATGATCGTGTGAGAATCTCCCCAGGTTGCTTCCTGATCATAGAATTTGGGAATAGGCATGGCTCCAAACTCAAGTCCCTTGGTGGATTCCCACGTTCCTGTTGTCCATACCCCTGTCATGATAATGGCTGAAGTACCACTCTGAAAATTTTTATAAAAGTCCGGATCATTTTTCTTGATATAACCTTCGGTAAACAGTTTCTGAACATACTCAGCTGCTTTAATGCCTTTCTCCTTATCTATGGCTGCGGATTTCAGGTCATCCGATACCACATCATTTCCACCCATTTGTGAATATAAGGACCACCATAGCCGGTATGGATCATCATTGTTATTGGAGAGTGCAAAAGGGGTCACCTTGGCAGGCAGCTTTTCTTTTAAAGTCTGAAGGAAAGTGAGAAATCCGTCAGCGGATTGCTCCAGGATTGGCTTGCCGTCTTCGCCAAGCAGCCCCGCATCTTTTAACAGTTTTTTGTTGTAGAACATAATAAAAGGATGAGTATCAATGGGAGCGGCATAATGCTGGCCATCGACTGTAACCGCATCCAAAAGATTCTGATTATAGGAATTCCAATCCACGCCTGCATCTGTGGCGGGAGTGTCGAGTTCAGTGACTACCCCTTGGTCGATCAGATCGGGAAGCCTGGAGGAATGGGAAATGCCAATGTCCGGTCCATTGCCGTTTCCAACAGCGGTAATGAGCTTGGTGTAATACTCTCCCCAAGCCAGTTTCGTATTTTTCACTTCGATGTTCGGGTGAGTTTTGTTAAATTCATCGACCAATGTCTGCATGTTTGCACCATCTCCGCCATCAAACAGTGTCCAGAAAGACAACGTTACTTTTTCATCCCCGGAGGCATCATTACCAGCGCTGTCATTACTTCCGCTGCAAGCACTTAAAACCGTGGATAGCGAGAGAAGTAACGTTAGTGCCAACAAGCCCATTCTTCTTTTCATGCGAGTATCCCCTTTGTTCTAGTTTTATAGATACAAACGATTTAATTGATTTATTACATTATTATTGTATCTATAGTGGGATTATATCGATGTATTTTTTGTTTGTCAACGCTTTCAATCGTATTTCATGTAATTATTAAATTGAAAAAAGCTTTAGTTACAGTTTATCCGCAACTAAAGCTTTTTCATTAATACACATCGGGATCCATTACATAATTAATAGTCATTTTGATGTTCTGATCGTGATCTCCGAATTGGCGACCAAACAAGTTAACGCCCCCTTGGTACACCGCGTCTGGTTTGATGCCTATACGTAAACGAAGTTTATGGCTGTTCTGCAGGTTGAGCTGATCCAAAGTAACCTGTGAAATTCTCTCCATATCAAGCGTTGTCTTCTCTTTATCCACCCGCCACGTCTTAAGCAACCCGTACTGGGTAGATCCCTCATACCACCAGGCAGGGTTCAACTTCCCTCTCCTGTCCCCAAAATCACCGGGACAAGTCCACATGCCGATTTCCACACCATTAATCCATATGGAAATATCAGAAGGCCAGTTGAGATCATAATTAGGGGCTTCGGAACACATCTCCATCGAAAGCTCCAGGGAATCAATCCTCGCACCTGACGGTATTTCTAAAGGCATTAAATATTCGACATAACCTTTGCGAAACCACATAATCTGGGCCCCTATATGTTTCGGGTGAAAGAAGCTCGCCGGCTCATCCTCGCGTATAATCATTCCATCCGCATTCGCCATACCGCAAGTGGGTGATACTTCACAATCACTATAATGACCAATCGGCATATCTACTTCATAAACCTGAATATTCCCTTTGGTACCTGCTTTATCCAAATTCAGTGCAATATGAATATCGTCATAATTGCGACTGCACACCTTCATCGCTCCGCGAGAAGCTGGCTGCAGCTCTGTATTTATTAACCTCGCAGACTCCAATACTTTGATATTGCTGGCTACTGTGGATACAGGCAAGTTGAGAGCTTCAGCGATTTCCACAATGTTAAGGTTTTTGGAAATAAGGAGGCGGAGGATATCCACCCTGGAACGTGTAGATAAAGCATGAGTAACTGTTACCAGCTTGTCCGGTTCATCAAAACTAAGTTCAAGCATTGCGTTATCCACCTCATTTCAAGTTTGTGTTTCAATAATTTTACTTGTATGCATCTAAAGAGTCAACTTTGCTGTATTAAACCTTTTATTTTGTATTAAACGAATTTTATCGAATGACTGTTTTTATCTTCACTTCAACGGTGCAAATCACTCTCATAGCCAACACAAAAACACCTTAAAAACCATCCTCCATCTCTTACGACATGGGGGATTTTTTAAAGGTGTTTTGCCGTGCCTCAAGCTTTGGCTTTGGGTTCAATCAGACAAAGCTTTCGCCCGTTTATAGTGAGCTTTTTTTGACTTTACTATTTTTTGATGCGTATGGTTTGGATTTGCTGTTATTTGCTTTCCCCGTCTTTGTAAACCACTCGGACTTGGGCTTGCGTGCCGGGTTAGCTTTGGACTTGGCAGGTTTATTCGCCGCGGGTTTGCGGGCTTTAGCTTTCGCTTCGATTTTTGCGAACACAGGAGCACTCGCCATCGGATAAGGGTGACCCTTCACTTCAGGAATGCTCTTCTTGATCACCTTCTCAATATCCTTGAGGAACGGCAGCTCTTCCTTTTCACAAAAAGAGATCGCCATCCCGCTATGCCCCGCTCTACCCGTACGTCCAATGCGGTGTACATAGGTTTCCGGAATATTAGGCAGGTTGAAGTTAATGACATGTGAAAGCTCTTCGACGTCAATTCCTCTCGCCGCAATATCCGTCGCTACCAGCACTCGTGTAACTCCGCTTTTGAAATTGTTCAGTGCCTTTTGCCGATCCGTTTGAGACTTGTTGCCGTGAATAGCCTGGGCAGTAACATTCACCTTGGACAATTCCCGCGTAACACGGTCCGCGCCACGCTTCGTGCGGGTGAACACCAATGCCGAAACAATGGATTTATCCTGTAAAATGTGGTTCAACATATTTTGTTTCTTGCCGTTCTCCAATAAATACACAGACTGTTCAATTCGATCTACCGTAGAAGACACAGGCGTAATTTCTACTTTAACAGGATCAACCAGCAGCGTTTTTACCATTTTTGTGATTTCCGGAGGCATCGTCGCCGAGAAGAAAAGGGTTTGTTTCTTGCTCGGCATCTTGGAGATGATTCTCTTCACATCGTGAATAAAGCCCATATCCAACATGCGGTCAGCTTCATCAAGAACCAAAATTTCAATAAAACTCAAATCAATACGTTTTTGATTGACCAGATCGATTAATCGGCCGGGAGTTGCGATAATAATGTCTGCGCCTTGATTCAGCGCACGCTCCTGCACCTTTTGTGAAACACCACCAACGATAGCCGAGCAGCGAATATCCGTATAACGGCTATACGTCTTGATGTTATCCGAAATTTGGATAGCAAGCTCTCTTGTCGGCGTTAAAATCAATGAGCGAATACGGCGTCCGGGTTTGGGACCACTGGCCTTTTCGCTTAATAGTTGAATGATCGGCACAGAAAATGCTGCCGTCTTCCCTGTCCCTGTTTGCGCACAGCCAAGCAGATCTCTTCCTGCTAACACGGCTGGAATCGCCTGTTCCTGTATAGGTGTCGGGGAGGTATAGTTTGCTTTGTTCAAACCTTCCAAAATCGGTGGGATAATATTCAAGTCTTTAAAATTCATTGAGTCTCCTTAATTACGTTCATATATAAGACGTATCTTTGTTTTCACACGTAACGTATAAGGATAACATTAAAAAGACAATTTGTATATTATCTTTTCATTTCCAATGGTTCAACTCACCAGTTTCAACCCCACCGCTGATCCGAGAACCAAGGCAATAAACACGATTCTCAACGCATTTCGGGATTCTCCATAAAAAATCATACCCAGTATCGCGCCCCCGGAAGCTCCGATTCCCGTCCAAACCGCGTAAGCCGTTCCCATAGGGAGGGTTCTCATCGCCAGAGACAGGAACCCAAAGCTTAACCCAAAACCTGCAACTAAGAGAAGAATGGATGTCAGGTTGCGATCCTTGTTCCATTTATTAATCATCAGCACACCCATCATCTCGAACAACCCTGCCATAATAAGAAATACCCAGCTCATGAATGATGCGCCTCCTTCGTTTTCTGCTTGCTTACCATCTTCAGTCCGATTACACCGAGTAGCAAGACACCAATGAGTATCATTTTCCCAGCCTGAACAGCTGCACCAAACAATATAATCTCTGCTAGTACTGTGCCCGCCGTACCCAGTCCAACAAAGACCGCGTATACAGTGCCCACATCGAGTGAACGGGAAGCTGCAATCATTAAGGAAAAGCTGATGGCAATGGCAATTACGGTTGCTCCCCATTCCACCAAACCGCTGGCATGCTTCAGGCCGATCACCCAACCCACTTCGAAAAACGCTGCAATAATGACAAACAACCAGGTTTTGTTCATTCTGACCTACTCCTTTTTCAATACATTTCATACAACCAGGATGGATCTCTTCGCGAAAAATAAAAAAAGCCCGGGAAATAAACTGCATTGATGCAGTTCATCTCCCAGGCTTTTATCCCTCCGTGGCACAACCATCAGGTTATGAGCTTTCTCTCGGACCAGACCGATATTCTATCGCGGAACCCTAGAAAACATGTCGTATGATTTTATGATACCTATTATACACACTTCCCCCCTAACGGCAAGCCTTTTATGATTTAATAATCATCCCCATTAATCCCACAAAGGTTGCCGCTTGATATGGGGAAATGATACAGCCATTCAAATCTTCCATGTTCAAAACCAAAGAATCAAAGTGGCAATTGCTAAGATCCATGTCTTTCATTTTGGTCCCCATCATGGAAGCTTGATCTATTTTACAGTTGTCCATAACGATCTTCTGCATTGCAAGATAGGCAAAGTCAGATCGAATGAATGAAGATTCGGCAAAAGCGACGTGTTTAAGATGAGCAAACCTGAAATTGGAGTAATCTCCCACACATTCAATAAATCGAACATTTTGCATTCGGCTGTTGGAGAAATCAGTACCAACCATTTTGCAATTTTTCCATGCGACGCGGTGCATAAAAGCATCTGGTAATTGGACATTGGAGAAGTCACAATTTTCAAAAATCACATCCGTAAATTCGAAATTATCCAATGTCGAATCGGAGATGATCACATTTCTAAAAATGACATTCTCAAAGGAAGCTTTGGCTGCTTCCTGGTGATCGAGCGACATATTTTCGATGAGTTGATTCCGGTATTCAACTTTGGATTCCAATACCTCAATGGTTCCGGATGTCATCCATTGTTCCTGCATTTTGGGATTGTCAATTTTCATGGTTCACCCCCGTCTCCTTCATAGCTACGACCCGCAACCGGCTTGTATCCAGAAACCATTGTCCTTCAGTCATAAGATGCGGCTGTACCTTTTTCTCGACCGCATCTATGATGACTTCTTGGTCTGCAGGTGTGACGTCCCGGAAGAAATAATCTGCAAAACTGCTCACCCATTTCCTAACACCTGGCTTGAGCGGTTTACGCTGATCGAAATGTTCGGCCATGGTGACACGGAAGCCGTTTTGTTCGAGCAGTTGGGCGTATTCCCCAAGGGTAGGGTGATACCACGGATTTCGCCCTTCCCATCCATATCCACGCGCAACCAGTTCCTCCTGAATTGCCATTGTCAGTACAGCAACATTGCCTTTTCCCGCAAATTCAGCCACAAATCGTCCGCCCTCTTTCAGGGCTAAGTATATCGTATGAACCACAGCAGGTGCGTCCAGTATCCAATGTAAAGCAGCATGTGAGAAGACTGCATCAAACGGATCATTTGTCCGATAATGACATGCATTCTCCACTTGAATGTTCAGATCGGGGTATTTCTTCTTCGCCTGACTGATCATTTCCTCTGACAGGTCGATGCCTGTTGGCAGAGCTCCTGCAGCTGCAATTCGGGCTGTTAAATCTCCATTGCCACATCCCACATCAAGAATTCGTTCTCCAGGAGAGGGCTGCAGCAAGGAAATAAGGTCTGCTCCCTTCTTTACTGGAGAATCTGGCGTATGACCGCTCAGCTCTTGTCTTGTCGATTCTTTAATACTCATAAATAATATACCCACTCTCAATTAAAGATCTAATGTATCCATGATAACTTTAATACACCGGAAATGTCAATCCAATCTGTGAGCATAAAAAAAGGCTAACCAGCAGTTTCTGGCTAACCTGATCGTTACAATGCCTTCTTCCATGGCTTTCTTTTTTGCGCACGCGATGCGAATCGCACTTTATTTAAACACACTGTCCGGAACATAATACACTTTCTGTGTGTTCTTCTTGTTTACCGGATCCGAAACAATGGTAAAATACACGTTACCATTTTTGGTCTGTACACCTTCAATTTCCCGTTTCCCTACATTGGTAATATTCACAAGCGTTTTGTACGTTCCCGAGTTCGATATCAGTGCAATTTTCGGTGTATCACCATCCGCACCTCCCGAAGTGTAGATCTCCGTTTTGTCTAACAGATCCGCACCCTGAAATGAATCATTCGGTCTGATGATATTGTCACCGGACTGCGTAAAACTCGCAACACAGGCACCAACTGCTGCAGCACTATCCAGTCGTACCTGCTTATTGCTATCCAGCAACTTGTTCAATTTCACTGTATCATAAATCGACCAAGTGACTGTTTTCTCCTTCGTTTGTACCCGGAATACGGTATATTTGCTGTTGCCACCGCCATCAACGCGGTACGTTTCACCCAGCCTTGAACCATTTTTATTGGCATAATTCATGTATGTGAATCGGTTCAGATCGGTGTAATCTACTGTTTTACCAGCAGCGTACTTCAGCCTCGCTACCTGCAGTGACCAATAATAAGAAGTTGAAGAGTCCGCTTTGGAACTGAAATAAAAATAGTTATCACCATTGTAAGTATACATATCGAGTGTTTGACAGTGGCCTGTATTCGTAATGGTCATTTCATCAACATAAGCAGCATCATTGCCGTTAATCAGCAATCTGGACAGATAGCATGTACCTTTGGAGCGCTGAGTCACATAGAGGTACTTATCCGCAATATATGCTTTTTGAACAGCTACATTGTGATTAAGCCCTTTCAGATTATAGGCCAGTTTAGCCGTAGTATTTACGGTTTTCCCAGGATTTGATGCGAAGACCGGAATGACAGACATGCCAAATACAACCAAGGCGAGCATTAGAGATGTGTACATCTTCAATGTTCTTCTGATCAGACTGGATGTTCTCACTTGAGACATAATGATACCTCCATCACATTGATCTTTGTTTTGCATCGAATTTAGCGTCAAGGACTACTTCCATTCTAACTACATTTCGAAATTGGATAAAAGTGCCATTAGATGTGTTTTAATAACCACCCTGATGTACCTATAAAATAGGGCCATGATTCCATCCGGGATGAATTCATGGCACCTTTTTCGAATATAAGGTTCAATACTCAATTGTAGTGAATAGTGAAATACATCTGCTTATAAACGCCTCATCGTTCTGAAGCACCCGACTTCTCCCCAATGTGCATTGATTTACGTTTCACATACAAAGTAAACAGGAGAAGGGCAATCAAAACAGACACCGCACTGACACTAAAAAGAACGCTGTAGCTCGTGTATTCGGATACCAAACCCAGTAAAATTGCACCCAAACCGATCCCCAAATCCGTAGCGGTCGAGAAAAAGGCATTGGCCGCACCTTGACGATCCTTCGGTGCCATGCGAAGTGTTATAGCTTGAAGAGCAGGCTGTGCAGAACCAAAGCCAATGCCGTATAGAACGGCAGAACTCAGTAATCCGAATAAACTGGTCGAAAAACTTAAGACAATCAGGGCCAAAATAGTCATGATAAGGGCTGGCACAATAACAGCCACCTCCCCGGTTCGGTCAGAGAGTTTTCCTGCAATGGGACGAGAAAGAGCAAGCGTTGCTGCGTAAACCAGAAAAAAAGTGCCGGAATTTACTTGTATTTCCGCCGCAAATAGTGGAACAAAAGTGGTAATCCCGCCATATGCAACAAACAAAAAGAAAATGGGTGCCATGACAGGCAGGACGGATTTTTCGAAAATTTGAATTTTCTTCTGACCTGTAATCGGCTTGAACGGCATTTTAGCACCCAGCGTCAGCAGCAATGCAACAACAGATAGTGCAGCGGCAAACTGGAACATGCTCTGATAAGAATCAACTTGCATGATACCCAATCCAATCATCGGACCAATTGCCATGGCAAAGGTCATGGAGGTGCTGAACCAGCCCATCCCTTCCCCTCGGCGCTTGGCTGGAATCATGTCCGTGATGGCGGTCATCATGGCAGTCGTGGACATGGCCCAGCTCATCCCATGCAGAATCCGTAGTCCCATCAGTACCAGAATGCCGCCAACCCAGTTATACATATACATCGATGCAATAAAAACAAGCAGCCCTCCGATCATAAATGGACGTCTGCCGAACCGATCCAGCAATCCTCCGACAAAGGGCCGGAATGCAACAGAAGACAACATCAAGGCGCCCATCGCCAGCCCCACTTGCCGTTCATTGCCACCCATCTCTTTAATGAAGAGCGGAAGAGTCGGATATAGCATATAAAATGAAGTGAATAAAAAAAGCAACCCCACTGTCATCAAAATAAATGACTTGGTCCATAAACGTTCCAACGATACATTCCTCCTCATCAGTACGACTTTAACAGGTTCCTCTATTCTAACTAGGATTCATAAAGCTCATCTTCGATTTATAGAACTGAAGAATGGGTTTGTCTAGTAAAAAAAGTCGCCACCAAGGCGACTTCATGAATAGATAAGTTTACATGCTAGCTGAGATTTCCGGTCACCGGATGAGGCACATACGCTTCTTCCAGGAAACTGATTTCTTCCGCAGTGAGTTTCACTGAAAGCGCGGATACAGCATCTTCGAGATGATGAATCTTGGTTGCACCAATGATCGGTGCGGTTACTGCTTCTTTTTGCAGCAGCCATGCCAGAGCAACCTGAGCTCGTGGAATATCGCGTTTCCCAGCCACTTCCGCTACTCTCTCCACTACCTGACGATCGGCTTCCACCATTGTACTTTCATAAAACGCTTTTCCGACAGGATCAATCTCCGAACGGGCAGTCTGTTCATTCCAATCCCGTGTAAGGCGTCCTTTGGCCAGGGGGCTCCATGGAATAACACCAACACCTTCATCAAGACATAATGGCAGCATTTCACGTTCTTCTTCGCGATATAACAAGTTCAGATGATTTTGCATGGAGACGAATTTCGTCCATCCATGCCGTTCGGCTGTATGCTGGGCTTTCATGAACTGCCAGGCATACATGGAGGAAGCCCCAATGTATCTGACTTTTCCAGCCTTCACCACATCATGAAGGGCCTCCATTGTTTCTTCAATAGGCGTTGTATGATCCCATCGATGAATCTGATACAGATCCACGTAATCTGTTCCCAAACGCATAAGACTGTTATCGATTTCGTTCATAATCGCTTTTCTCGACAACCCTGCACCATTGGGTCCATCATTCATCCGGAAAAACAATTTGGTCGCCAGAACAATCTCATCCCGGCGGGCAAAATCCTTCAAGGCACGCCCTACGATTTCTTCACTGGTTCCATCTGAATAGATGTTCGCCGTATCAAAGAAATTAATACCCGCCTCAACTGCTTTTTGAATAAATGGGCGACTCTGCTCTTCATTCAGTGACCACGGAGCCATCCCCCGTTCCGGTACACCGTAACTCATACAGCCAAGGCACAATCTCGAAACGTCCAGACCGGTACGTCCCAATTTGACATATTCCATGATTCACACTCCCCTTGATTATTTCTATCCCAACAACCCAAAATCACTGTCGATTTTCCCAAAAGGTTCAAAGCCCCGTCCTTTTCTCCAGTTCTTCCGTGTATCGCGCGCCCATCAAAGTAATCTTCGAGGCTGCGTCATTTATGTTCTTTACATCTTCAGGCGTGAGTATAATGTCTGCCGAGTTCAGATTTTCTTCCAATCTGCTTCGTTTGCGCGTGCCCGGAATCGGTACGATCCAAGGTTTCTGTGCAAGTAACCACGCAAGCGCAATTTGGGCCGGACTGGCCTTTAATGCCTCCGCCTTCTCTTTCAATAGATCAATCAGCACTTGATTCGCCTCCAATGCTTCAGGCGTAAACCGGGGCAGAATGTTTCGCAAGTCCCCTTGATCAAATGTCGTTTTTGAGTTGAAACTTCCCGTGAGATAACCTTTGCCCAGCGGGCTAAATGGAACAAAACCAATGCCGAGTTCCTCAAGCGCAGGAATCAGCTCTTCTTCGGGACGTCTCCACCACAGGGAATATTCACTCTGCACTGCAGCGAGAGGCTGAACTGCATGAGCACGACGGATCGTATTCACTCCAGCCTCGGACAGTCCCCAGTGCTTCACCTTTCCTTCCCGAATCAGATCCTGAACAGCCCCCGCCACTTCCTCAATGGGCACATCCGGATCGACCCGGTGCTGATAGTACAGATCAATGGCTTCGACCTGCAGACGCTGCAGTGACTCCTCCGCCACCTTGCGAATATGTTCGGGACGGCTATTCATTCCGCTGTGTTTGCCGCCCTGTATATCGAAGCCAAATTTGGTTGCGATGATGACTTGATCCCGCACGGATTTCAGCGCTTCGCCCACAAGTTCTTCATTAATATAGGGTCCGTATACCTCAGCAGTATCGAAGAAGGTTACACCTCGCTCGACAGCTTCCCAGATCACAGAGATCATCTCACTTTTGTCAGAAGCCGGGCCATACCCGTAGCTCATGCCCATACAACCAAGCCCTATCGCCGAAACTTCCAACCCGCTATTTCCCAATGTCCGTTTTTGCATCATGCATCTTCCTTTCCCATATAATAATACTTTTAGCCAACATTCCAGGCATTTCACTGAACACACTCTCACTTGTTTAATTCTGTGAGCTTAGTCTTATTATGCTCAAGCATGTGCACCAAGCGGTATATCAATTGTCTTAAATGATTGCCTAATCCTATCACAGGCTCTTTTGATTTCAAATAATAGGCCTTATAATGAAACCAGGTTAAACCCGTAAGGAGGATTCAAATGACCGAGGATCTATCTCATCAGAGCCGAGAATTAAGCGAGTTGGTTGAGCGTCATTCCATTCGCAGCGGTGGTGTGGAGACACCAATCCCTTCCCTGTTTTTCTTTCATCACACAAGGACTTCCGAACCGGCATATCGGGTTTATAAGCCTTCATTTTGCGTTATCGTTCAAGGTTTAAAAGAAGTATTGCTCGCCCAGGAGCGCTTCGAATACGGCCCTTCCAATTATCTGATCGCTTCCATGAATCTTCCGGTGATTGGGCAAATTATCAAGGCATCCTCTGATGCCCCTTACCTAAGTCTCAAGCTTGAGTTCACACCGAATCAAATTCTTGAAGTGTTAAACGAATGCAACATACAAGTAACTTCCAAAGAAAACGCCAGACGCGCCTTATTCGTCGGAGAGATGGAATCAACCATACAGGATGCCCTACTTCGGCTGCTTCGCTTACTGGACACACCGGGGGAAATTCCTTTTCTGGCCCCTTTGTACACCAAGGAAATTTTGTTCCGTCTTCTCCAAGGACCTTACGGAGGTGAACTGGCACAGATTGCTGTGGAGGGAAGCAGTACGTATCGAATCAGGGAAGCCATTGAGTATATCGTTCGTCACTGGGAACAGCCATTTCGGATCGAAGATCTGGCAGAGACAGCCAGCATGAGCGTATCCTCGTTCCATCGGCACTTCAAGGAGATTACGGCCATGAGCCCATTACAATTCCAGAAACAATTAAGATTACAGGAAGCCCGGCGGCTTCTGATGGCTGAGTCTGCCGATGCTGCCGATGTAGCTTTCCGGGTGGGATACGAAAGTGCTTCCCAGTTCAGCCGTGAATATGCGCGCATGTTCGGTGCACCTCCGAGAAGTGATATTAAACGGTTGAAGGAAAAATACGATCTTATCTTGAGTGAGTAGCTCCTAAGCGCATCAATAAAGCAAACCAAAAAGGACGACCAGTGGTCGTCCTTTCTCAGTATCACGTAACTAATCATCATTCATTTCTATGCTTAAACCAATGCTTCAGCGAGTAGCGGGGCCTTACTTGTTTCACGCAATAATTGGGCGATGTCCCGAGTCAATGCATCCACATTCTCCCGCCGAGTTGCCCAGCTTGTACAAAAGCGAACTGCACTGTGGGTATCGTCAACCTTTTCCCAAAAGGAGAACGTATACTGACTCCGCAATTGTTCAAGAAGATGGTCAGGCAAAATCGGAAATTGCTGGTTCGTTGGTGATTCGTACAGGAATCGGATGTTCTGCTCTTCGAGTGAATCATGAATTCTCATCGCCATATCAATCGCATGACGGGAAATCTCCAAATACAATCCATCCTCAAACAGCGTTTCGAATTGAATGCCCAGCAATCTGCCTTTGGCGAGCAAACCACCTTTTTGTTTGATCATATAACGGAAATCGGGCTTCAGTGCTTCATTCAGGATTACTACGGCCTCCCCCATCAAAGCCCCAATTTTGGTGCCACCAATATAGAACACGTCACACAGACGGGCAAGATCAGCAAGAGTCATATCACAATTTTTGGACGCAAGTGCATATCCCAGGCGTGCTCCATCAACGAAAAATGGGAGACCGCATTCCCGGCTTGTTTCGAATAATGCCTGCAGTTCCGCCTTGCTGTACATCGTACCGTTCTCTGTTGGCTGAGATATGTAAACCATGCCAGGCTGTACGCAGTGTTCCGGAGATGACTCACTCATATGTGACTGATAGACTGCCTTCACTTGGTCAGGTGTGATTTTCCCGTCTTCGCTGGAAACAGTGAGCACTTTATGGCCGGTTGCTTCAATCGCTCCCGTCTCATGAACGGCGATATGGCCCGAGGTTGCTGCAATAACACCTTGATAAGGACGCAATATGGACGCAATCACTGTGGTGTTCGTTTGTGTGCCGCCGACCAGGAAGTGCACATCTGCCTGCTCATTATCACACGCCTGACGAATAAGAGCTCTCGCCCGATCGCAGTGTGGATCTGTGCCATATCCGCTCGTTTGTTCCATATTGGTCTCTAACAGTCTTTGCAATATACGCTCATGCGCACCTTCGTTATAATCACATTCGAATCGTATCATCGTGTTGTCTCTCCTGCTCTCTTATTCAACTTCTCTTGTATGTTCATCATCGAGGCATAGACCTCTCTGATCTCTTCCTCGTCCAGATTCTGCATTAACTTCAGGATCTGCTGGTCAGACCGATCATTTAATTCGGCGTAAAGTTCCTTGCCCTTCTCCGTTAGTCGAATTAAACTGACCCGACTGTCTGCTTCCGAATTCACTTTGACCAGCAGGCCTTCCTTGGACAGCTTGTTCACGATTCGGCTCATGTAACTGCGATCAATGGTCAGCGTATCCACCAGATTGTTCGCAATACTTTCTCCACGAATCCCAATTTCAATGATGACCCTTACTTCGGCAAACGAATAGCCTGTACCAAGGATATGCTTATCCAGTACACCAAGGATATTGGTATAAAAACGGTTGAAACGCCGCATATCAGCCAAAATATCGGAATTTATGTGCTGAGAGTCGATATCAAACCCTCCCTTTTAGTGGACATTGTCAACAATATAATAATTAGATTAGTGGACGATGTCAACAAAATGATTCTAAACAATAAGAAAACCAAATACCTGCGCATATAAAAAACCGCGCATGATGCGCGGCTCTGTTTATACAATCTTATGAATGGCTGTATTGTACCTGATGAAGTCGGCTGTATATTCCTCCAGCTGCGACCAGTTCATCATGGTTCCCCTGCTCGGCAATGCCGTCAGCGTTCACGACCATAATCCGGTCCGCATTCTTGATGGTTGTCAGACGGTGTGCAATGACCAGCGTCGTTCTTCCCACAGAAAGTTCTGCAAGAGATTTCTGAATTAACGCTTCGGTTTCAGTATCCAAAGCGGATGTAGCTTCGTCCAAAATCAGGATCGGTGGATTCTTCAGGAACATGCGGGCTATGGACAAACGCTGCTTCTGCCCTCCCGAGAGCTTAACCCCTCGTTCACCGATAACCGTATCGATGCCGTCCGGCAAAGTAAGAAGCAATTCTTCCAGCGATGCGCGGCGGGCAGCATCCCAGATTTGCTCATCCGTTGCCGTCAGATCACCATAGGCAATATTCTCCTTGATTGTGCCTGAGAACAGGAATACATCTTGTTGAACAATACCGATATGCTTGCGAAGGGATTGCAGCTGGACATTTCGAATATCGACACCGTCCACCGTGATCCGCCCCTCTTCCACTTCGTAGAACCTTGGAAGCAGGCTGCATATGGTGGTCTTACCTGCACCGGATGGACCAACAAAAGCTACCGTTTCTCCAGGTTTAATGGATAAACTGATGTTCTTCAAAATTCGGCGGTTGGGCTCATAACCAAACGACACATTTTCGAAGCGAATATCCCCCCGAACGTGATTTAACGCAACAGCATTTTTGTCATCCGCGATTTCGGGCTCCGTATCAATAATCTCCAGATAGCGCTTGAAACCGGCGATTCCTTTCGGATAACTTTCAATTACAGCATTGATTTTCTCAATCGGGCGGAAGAAGATGTTGGACAGCAGCAGGAATGCCATGAAATCACCCATATCAATTTTGCCGTCAATAAAAAACCAGGCACCACTGATCATCACAAATACCGTAACCAATCTCATCATCATATAACTGACAGATATGCTCTTGGCCATCGTTTTATAGGCAAGCAGCTTGGTTTGACGAAAGTTCTCATTGTCAACGGAAAACAGTTTTTTCTCATGTTCTTCATTGGCAAACGATTGAACCACACGAATTCCGCCTACGTTATCTTCGATCCGGGAATTGAAATTACCCACATTACCGAAGAGACGACGATAGGTTTTGGTCATGCGTCCACCAAACACGATAATGACCCAGGCCATAATCGGGATAATGACAAATGTAATCAGTGCAAGCTCCAAATTAATGTTTGCCATCAGCCAGAATGATCCGATCAATGTCATAACCGCGATGAAAACATCCTCAGGTCCATGGTGAGCAACCTCTCCGATGTCGTTTAGATCATTGGTCAGGTGACCGATCAGATGGCCCGTTTTGCGGTTGTCAAAAAAGCGGAATGACAACTTCTGCAAGTGAGCGAACATCTTCTCACGCATGTTGGTCTCAATGTTAATACCGAGCATATGTCCCCAATATGTAACGACATAATTCAAGGCTGTATTAAGCGCATAGATCGATAGCAGTACAATACAGGCCAGGATAATGAGCGGCCAATCCTGACCTGGCAATAACTCATTAATAAATTTACTTACAGCTAGAGGAAAGGCCAGTTCCAGCAAACCTGCGATGACCGCACAACCAAAATCAATGACAAACAATTTCTTGTAAGGCCGATAATACGAAAAAAAACGACGAATCATTCTTGTTCACTCTCCACATCCTGATTAGGGCTTTCCTCTTCATTTTGCAGTTCGAAGAGATGAATATATTCATCGATCACCTGGTCAATGGCTTTCAGTTCACCACTGATCATCGGACGAATATGCTCATATTCCTCTTGACCGAGTTGTCTGGCCAAAGTCGTTCTTCGATTCTGCATTTGTTCCAAAAAGACTAAAATTCTTCCACGTCGAAACGTTTGTGCCCCATTACCCCGTTTTCCGTTATGCTCTCCATGCCCTCTCCCACGTCTTGAACGTTCACTTTGTTGCTCATCTTCCCCGCGGCCACGTCTGGATCGCTCTCCATGGCGATCAGGTTGTTCGTTCATATTTATATGTCTTTCTCTCATTTGTGAAACACCTCCATTTCCGTATACATATGTATACAAATTGTTCATGTATACGATTGTATACGCAGAGGTTTTTTCTGTCAACCCGTATTTTTCCATTTTATTCTGAACAGGAGAAGAGCAGATTGACACTAAAAAAAAACAACTTCAATCGCCGCCTTAGCCCCGGTGCTAACACAGCGATAGAAAAACCGTCCCACAGGACGGCTTTTGATATTCATTGATACACATCTCTGAATCACGAGTAGACTTTTACAGAATAGCTACTTCGCTTCGTTCATGAATGCTCTAACATCTTCAGCGATTTCTTTAAATAACGTATGGTGTAAGTAATGCTCGCCATCCATAGTTATTACTTTTCCATGTAAAGAATCTTTAATCTGTCCTTCGTGCAGTGGTATCCATTCTTTTACACCTTCATTATTCGCTTGAACAAGGAGAAGAAGTGGAAGGTCTTTAGGGAAGGTTAAACCTTGAGCTGCCTTGAAATTGGAAGAGATATGCTCCATCTCATTCAACATCGTGGAACTATTCGAGTTTTTATTCGACAGCATTTTCATCTGCTCTACGGTGTGCTCGTCAAATGGGAGTCCAGCATAAGGGTCATCACCAAATTTGACCACCAATCTTTGAAGACCTGATTTTTTAAGGAAATTGAACATTTTTACAGGTAATTTAGCATCCATACCCGGTTGTGTTGGAACACTGCTATCAATTCCGACAAATGCAGTTACTTCATTCGGATACTTGTTCACATAATCAATGCCGTAAATGCCTGCAATGGAGTGGCCCATGAGGATGTATTGGTTAATATTAAGCTGCTGCAGAGCTTCATGAACTTCACTTACGATATTCTCTGTGGTTCGTTCTTTTTCCGTTGCATCGCTTAAGCCATAACCGAAAGGCTCCACTGCTACCACTTTGTAATATGGAGATAGCTCGTCGATGAGCAGTTTAAAATCAAGCGCTGGTGAAGCTGTTCCATAACCTGGCAGAAGCACAATCGTTTCCTTGCCTTCGCCCTGAATGAACACATTCATATTTTTCCCGTCTACGGATACATGCTGACCATAGGGCTCTATCTTTTTCGCCTCTGAATTTGTACTGATCACATTCGTGATATAGACAATACCTAGAAATAGAACAATGGCAATTACGATTGCTCCCAGTATTTTTAGTATCCTGTTTCGTATTTTCTTGGCCCTCGATCCATTCTTTGCTTTCTTTTCCTCTGGTTGTGTCACTCTCATCTTCTCCAATCCTGAACTGTTGTTGGGCTTTTCTTCTTTGATGCTAATGAAATCTTAACTCCTGAAAATGTACTGCCCGTGACGTCAATATGAACTCAATATGAACAAGCACGAAAATGTTGCGGCATGACGGGTACGGCAGCTTGTACATGAAGGAATTATTGGATTCCTCCCATAAAATTCATGAATTTTTCAGCGATTTCTTTGGAATGGGAACGATATAAATAATGATTGGCTTCAAGCAGCACCATTTCTCCATGTACGGAGTCCTTTATGAGCTTCTCATGCTCGGGAATCCACTGATCCGTTCCCGGATGATTCGCCTGAACAAAGAACAGGACTGGCAGATTTGGAGGAAAAGTTTGCTTTTCAGCTGTTTTAAAGTTGGAATACATGCTCTCGGCCTCATTTAATTGAGTGGTATTATACATGTTTTTGCGTATCAGAATGTTCAATTGTTCTTTCGTTTGTTCATCATAAGGTAATTCATCATAAGGGTCGGCATTCAGTTTCAATTGAACACGGGCAAAACCTAAGTCACGGAACCATTTAATCGGTTGTGTATCTGACGAATCAATCTTTTGTTCACTCAGCGAGGGCACACTGCTATCCAGTCCGACAAATGCACGTACTTCGTTTGCATATTTGTTCACATAATCCAGGCTATAGATCCCCGAAATGGAATGACCCATCAGGATATAGCGATCAATATGTAGGCTCTGTAACGCTTCATGAATTTCACTGACGATATTTGCCGTACTGCGTTCCTTTTCGGTCTGATCGCTCAATCCGTAACCAAAAGGCTCTACGACGACGACCTTATAATATGGGGATAACTCTGAAATAAGCGGTTTAAAATCAAGTGCTGGCGATGCCGTTCCAAAGCCGGGTAAAATCACGATGGTTTCATCGCCCTTTCCTTGAACGGTGACATTCATCTGTTTCCCATCTACAGACACATGCTGACCATAAGGCTCCAATCTCTTCTTCTCCGAATGACTGCTGATTTTGTTAACGGTGTACACTGCAGCAACAAAAAGTAGGAAGGCTACAACAATTGCACCTAATACTTTAAGCAAAATATTTAATACTTTCTTCCACTTGGTTCCATTCCATTTTTTCTTCTCTCTTTTTTGTTTCACACACATCTGCTCCTGTCCTTATCTGGTTCATGGCATAACAAGCCGTAAATGCAAGCCTAACCAACCAAGATGTCCTCACCATGACGACAATATGAACAGAGTATGAACTAACAAAAAAACCACGTTTCACATACAAGAAAGCTTGCATGTGAAACGTGGCATGTAAATACGGTTTAGATAACTGATGTGCATTTTATACACCCACCTTATTCTGTAAAGCCTAACTATTCCGTTGGTGGAGTGATTGGCAGCGTGACAATAAAGGTTGTGCCTTGATCAGGCTCACTTTCCACCCGGATGTCCCCTTGATGAAGCGATATAATCTGCTTCACGATGGCGAGTCCCATTCCGCTACCGTCATATTTGCGACTGTGGGAACGATCTGCCTTGAAAAACCGTTCGAATATGCGTTTCTGATCTTCCAGAGGGATACCAATGCCACTATCGGATATTCGGACGATCACATTTTTGACATCCTGCTCCAGGCTGACACGAATTACCCCCTCATCCCTGGAAAATTTGATGCCATTGCTGAGAATATTCGTCCACACCTGATTCAACTGGTCGTGATCCGCCACAACTTTAACAGCCTGCAGATCAAGCTCAAAGTGAATGCTGCGTGCAAACCATTGTGGCTGGAGAGTTACAATGACGCGCCTGATCTGTTCATCCAGGCTGAGTGTGCTAAGTCGAGGTTGCTGAGACTGTGATTCAAGCATGCTCAACTTGAGCAAATTATCACTCATTTTGGACATCCGCTTCGCCTCGGCGATAATAATCTCAAGATATTTGCTTCTTTCGTGTTCTGAGAGATTTACTTGCTTCAGTGCTTGAGCATAACCGGATATTGAAGTAAGCGGAGATTGAACCTCGTGCGATACATTCGTTACAAATTCCCTGCGCATCTGCTCCAACTGCTGCAGATCCTGCATCATTTCTTCGAAGCTGCGTGCCAGCGTGCCCAGTTCTCCGGTTTGCTTGATATTCAGCTTGACGTTGAAATCTCCGGCAGCGATCCGCTTCGTCGCTCTTGTCAGTTTTTTGATTGGTCTAACCAAATATATGGATGCTACCAGAATGATAAGACTTCCTGCAATCAATGAACAGGTTGCAAAGATCGAAGCAAATTTGACGACAAAGGAGGACGAAGGTGGAGCGAGCGTCTCCAGAAACATGGCTTTCGTTCCCATTTCCGTTTTCACTGGCAAACCTAGAAGTACGGATGCAATACCGTTCGGATTGTCCTGGACAACACCTCCGTCTAACACTTTCTTAAGCCGCTCCTCCGTCACCGGGGCCAATTTATGTCCGTTAAGCTTTCCATACGACTGGAAGTGACCCGCTGCATCGTACATTCGAATATAATAGGAATCCAGCTGCTTCATCTTACTAACGAATGACTCTGCTTCGCGTAAGGGAAGGGTTTTATAAATCTGCACAACATCTTGTCCAAAGTTACGTAAATTGATTTGAGCGTTCTCGTTCAACTTGTCCTCAAATATCCAGGTAGACATAAAAAAAGAAATGACCGTACCTGCGATGACGGAGACCAAAAATGTCAGAACTACACGTATGTATAGCGACCTGATCATTCATATACCTCAAGGCGGTATCCAAGCCCGCGCACTGTCTCAATTCGAAATTCAGATGTCGTCGCGAATCGCTCACGCAGGCGTTTAATATGTACGTCTACTGTTCGATCATCACCAGTGTAATCAATGCCCCAGATCTGATCGATCAATTGCTCTCGTGTATAGACTTGACCGGGTGTTCCCGCAAGCTTATACAGCAATTCGAATTCTTTCAGGGGTAACGTAAGCGACTCCGTTCCTCTCATCACCTTATACGTTTGTCGATCCAGGGTGACGTTACCAAAATGAATCATCTGCGTGGAGCCGATTTTGTATCGTTTCAGTAATGCACGAACACGAGCTGTGAGCTCCAACGGATCAAACGGTTTAGTCAGATAATCATCGGTCCCCAGTTCGAATCCCTTCACCTTCTCCCAGGTCTCACCTCTCGCCGTCAGCATGAGCAACGGAAGATCAGGATTGGCTCTTCGCAGCTCCTTACATAACGTCCAGCCATCCATGACAGGCATCATGATATCAAGCACGACAAGATCAATAGGTGTTGAGCTGTAAACGGTCAGAGCCTCCTTGCCATCCGCGGCTTCAGCCGTTTCAAATCCGTCATTTCTCAAAAATAAACAGACGAGTTCACGAATATTCGGATCGTCGTCAGCAACCAGTATTGTAGGCATTTGTGTCCTCTTTTCCTGTCTTACATCTTAAGTAGTCGTTAACCATTATTTCCCTATTGGATTCGTAAAAAGCAAACTTCTTCTCGTATATAGTACGTTCTTTATACAGAAACGAGTTAAAATTTGAATATGCTGCTTAAAATGTCCTGCATCCCGGCTTTGGAATTATCAAACTGTTTTACACGGTGGCCGTTGGCACCTGACGGATGAGGGAAGCCCCACAATATTCTTTCTTCTTTTATTCGACCTTCATCAAGCAATTGACGAAGCACAGCCTCAACAGACTTACCTAATGGTATGATGAGGGGATGATTTAACTGATTCACTTCAGGCAGAAACGACCCAAGCACGGCATGATACAGAAATGTATTTTCTCGAATGGATGGAAAGTGTCCATTATAATTCTGTTGATCCACAAAGACTGGAAATCGGATCAGGGAAGTCGTGTGCAAGATTGGGCATTCAGGTTCAAATAACCTTTGTACATGAGGAACGCTTAAATAGTGATGCAGCCCTATTTCCTGCAGCATATGAACCAAGTTGGCTCGCATTGTTCCGGCCATTCTTGCTGCAAATTTTGCTTCTTTACAGGCATGTTCAAAGGATTGCTGATCCTTTAACGCTTTGATCGCCGTTCGAAAAGCAATCTCCATCTGCTGCCAGCCCGGTGTGATGCCGACGAGCATGACTTCTGCGGAAGGATTGATATATTCATTGTGCGGAGAGTAGAACATCTCAACTTTTCCAGAAGAATTTAGTTTCAATTCGTTAATTAGCAGCTCCGCTTTGGAATACTTTTGTTTTTCCGGGAACGAATTCATGACTGTAATGAAATGCTTTTGGCGAGTCGAAGGTATCAGCAGTTTGTTTCCCTCCTTCCAGCATCTTAACCTCTATTTACGCGGCTTTTGTACAGAGCGTATTGGTAGCTGTACGGTAAACGCTGCACCTTCTCCCGGTTCACTAGATACCGAGACAGAACCATCGTGCATCTCAACTATTTTTTGCACAATGGACAACCCCAGTCCACTCCCGCCTGCAGTACGTGTACGGGATTGATCTGCTTTGTAGAACCTTTCAAATATCCGAGGTTGATCCTGAGGTGCGATACCAGGACCTGTATCTGTGATGCGCACATTGACCTCGTCTTCACTTTGTGTAAGGAAAATATCAATTTTCCCGCCTTCGGGTGTAAACTTGATTGCATTATGGATCAGGTTAATCCACACCTGAATCATCAAGTCCTTATCTGCAACGATTTCGACTTCTTCCAGTTCCACGTTCATCTCTATTTTTTTGTCATCCCATTGGGGCTCACAGGAGAGTACAAGAGTAACCAGTTGTCGATCCAATCGATAGGATGTTTGCTGAGAAGCATGCTCGGATGAGTCCAGAACAGCGAGCTTCATCAAATTATCACTGAGTCTGGACAAACGAACACACTCCGTCTCAATAATCGTCAAATATTGGTCGCGTTTCTCCTGATCCATCGTTGTATCCTTCAGCGCTCTGGCGAATCCGCTGATCGACGTTAGTGGTGATCCGATCTCATGTGACACGTTAGAAATGAACTCCTGGCGGAGTTCTTCCATCACTTTGAGATTCGCGGCCATGTCATTGATACCCTCTACCAGTTGGGCAAACGGGTGATCATGTCCCTGTCTGCCTTTTCGTTTGGCGAGGGTCGAATCCAGATTTACGCGAAAGTCGCCCCGGGAGATTCTTTTCAAAGCCTCAATCAATTCGTTAAAGAATTCGTATTCTCTGCCTTTAACCAATGGACCAATGATTGTGATGCATACGCCAAATAGAATGAATCCGAGCATGGCATTGATGAGAAAAGCAATCAATTCATGCGGTTGCCACGCGATATGGGAATACGCGCTCCTCGTAATATAGAACGCCCCAGTCCAGCATATAAATAGGGCCAGTGATACCAGAATTACATTTTTGGCAATATGAAGAATTCCAGGCTCCCGCTTCATTGCCTAACCTCCAGTCGGTAGCCCAAACCTCGCATGGTGCGGATGATGAAGGTGTGATCCTCTTCGGGGAAACGCTCGCGAAGACGTTTAATATGCACGTCAATCGTTCTTTCGTCACCTTCATAATCATAACCCCAGATCTTTTCAATTAACTGATCACGCGTAAAAGTCTTTCCAGGATAACTGGCAAGGGTGAACAGAAGTTCAAATTCTTTGCGTGGCAGCACAATATCCTGATCGCCCTTCCTGCACTCAAATGTATCACGACGCAGAACGAGATCGCCCAGAAATACGGCTTGTGAAGTCATAATCCGATATCGTTTCAACAATGCCTTTACCCGAGCGACAAGCACCAAAGGGTCAAAAGGCTTCACCAGATAATCATCCGTCCCGAGCGTAAAACCTTTTATGATCTGCGAAGTATCTCCTTTTGCCGTTAACATCAGAAGTGGCAAGTCGGTCTGTTTACGCAGTTCACGACACAGCTCCCATCCATCCATGCCCGGCATCATAATATCGAGAACGACCAGGCCGACATTATGGTCAGCGAGTAATCGCAATGCATCCAGTCCGTCAACAGCCTCGATTACGTGCAAACCTTCCTGCTGTAAAAAATGTCCTACCAGCTCCCGGATATGCGGGTCGTCATCAACGACCAATATGCTTGTCAATGTGACCACCTCCTTCAGGCAACCTTGCCTTATACTCCACATTCTGTCAAGAAGGAGACCTTTACCATGAAGGCATAACGTCTCTTTCCTGACAAGCTACGCGTTTTAAGCAAAATTTGATGATTTCCAATTACGTTCTGCGCATATATGCCCGTACTGTCAATGGTGCAAAAATGGCTACGATAACCGCAGCTCCGGCAAGACTGCTCACCAGATCTGTGCCCATTGTCCCTTGATTCGCCAATTCCCGTACAGCTGAAACCAAATGGGATATCGGATTGACATTGACTACCCACTGAAGCCAATTCGGCATCGTATCTACCGGAACGAAAGCATTCGAAGCAAAGGTGAGTGGAAACAGGACGAGCATGGAAATCCCTTGTACACTGGACGCTGTGCGAGCAATCACACCAAGAAAAGCAAATATCCAACTGATAGCCCATGAACAAGCGATGACGAGCAGCCCGGCCAGCGCGACATGTCCCAATCCACCTGCAGGGCTATATCCCAATAAATAGCCTATCGCAAAGGTTAGTACCGTTGCAATGGTATATCGGATCGTGTCTGCCAGCAATGCTCCGGCCAGAGGCGCAATACGTGCTATAGGCAATGATTTGAATCGGTCGAATACCCCTTTATCCATATCCTCACGCAATTGCACACCAGTAACGACTGAGCTTGTAATTACCGTCTGCACAAGTATACCCGGAATAATGACCAACAAATAAGCTTGAATGTTTCCCGAGACCGCACCACCAAAAATGTACGTAAACATCAATGTGAAAATGATCGGCTGTAGGGTAACATCGAATAATTGCTCTGGTGTTCGTCGAACCTTTAAGATCCCACGGTAAGCCATCGTTAAGGAATTCCGGACGGTTTGCCCAAAGCTTGTGTATTTTCTCAGCTTACGACTTGGGTTTTGTTTCGCTATTGTACTGTTCATACTTGCAACTCCTCCACTGCTTGTGATTCTTGAGACGTATCAGATGTATTGCCACTCGCATCTTGGCCCGTAATGGTAAGAAACACTTCATCAAGTGTAGGTTTCTGGACACTCATCTCAGCCAGATCAATGCCTGCGGAACGGAAAGCTATCAACAGATCTGCTGTAATATTCGCATTCGCCATCGGTGCAGTAATCTTCCCTGCTTCCGCTGATACGCTGGATTCTGTTCGAAGGATCTGCTCCACAATCTGCCGGGCTGTTTCAATGCGCAAGGGTTCCTGAATTCGCAAATGGAGTGAAGCCGTTCCCACCGAAGCTTTCAAATGATCCACAGTACCTTCCGCAACCACACGTCCATGATCGATGACAGCAACGCGGTCGGCCAGTTGATCTGCCTCATCCAGATACTGGGTAGTTAACAATACGGTTGAACCCGATCTTACCAGTTGCCGAATCGTGTTCCACATCTGCACACGGGTGCGGGGATCCAAACCTGTCGTTGGTTCATCCAGAAAGATCAGCGGCGGCTGGGCAATAAGACTGGCTGCCAGATCCAGACGACGGCGCATCCCTCCCGAAAAGCTCTTCAACGGTCGTTTAGCGGCTTCTATCAAACCGAACTCCTCCAGCAGCTCTGCCGTTTTACGTTTGGCTTCCGTTCTTCCAAGTCCCAGTAAGCGCGAGAAAATCATCAGGTTTTCGTTGGCACTAAGCGACTCGTCAACCGAAGCATATTGTCCGGTCAGCCCGATAAGCTGGCGAACCATATGAGACTCTTTCACTACATCGTGCCCGAATATCCGGGCTGATCCCTCATCAGGACGCAGCAGGGTAGCCAGCATGCTGATCGTTGTCGTTTTGCCTGCACCATTCGGACCGAGCACGCCGTAGATCGTACCTGCCCCGACTTTCAAATTCACGCCATCCACTGCACGATGATTCCCGAACGTTTTGACAAGTTCTTCCGCTTCAATTGCCCATTCCCCTTGATTCGTATTTATGGTACTTTGGTGTGTATTTATCAATTGTTGTTCCTCCCATATCGTTTATAGGAGAAGAATATCGTACATTTATGAACTGAATATGAATGACATTAGAGTTACAAATCCAGAGAAACAAGAAAACCCCGCCAAGGTCTAATATAGACCGGCAGGGTTAAATCTGAACAATCATATTCTAGTTGGCGGGCTTAATATCAAAAAAGTCCAGTTCTCCGTAACCTTCGCCTTTGGAAAAGCGAATCTTGTTCACCCCTGCCTTCAGTTGAATCTTGGCGGTAGACAGCCCCCAGTTCTCCCATCCTTTGTTGGTCATATGAAAAGGATTGGCCGTTCCTCCATTTACACTCAGCAGCAGATTCGACCAATTGCCCCCAGCTGTGCCGTTCGCGGTTCGTGCCAGCAAAATGTAGGTACCCGCGGATGCTGCATTCACATCGAATTCAACATAGCTGTCCACGGTATCCATATGTCCGGCCTTCATCCCTCCAGATCCGGTAGGACTCTGCGAGGCGTAAGCTATACCTCCGAATGTTCCCTCTTCCCCTTCATATCGAACATGCTGCGCTTCTCCTGAAGGCAGTGCAATAGGAACATTAGGATTCGCCGGTACGCCCAGATTCGGTGTATTGTCCGCATTCCAGGTGAATTTTTGCATTCGAATCTCTCGATTCCAACCCGCATTATTGTATTTCGCTGTATGATATATCATCCAATCCTCGGTTCCATCTGGAGACTTGGTAAACGACTGATGACCTGGTCCATATAGACCGTTTCCTGACTGGAATATCGGCTGACTGCGCTTGGTCCAGGATGCCGGGTTCAGCAAATTGCTCGACGTACTCGCCGTAATAAGTCCAAGTGAGTAATCATTGGTCCAGCTTCCGCTGGCCGAGTACACAAGGCTGATCACACCGTTTCGAATGATCACTTGTGGACCTTCATTGACGTTGGGAGAGTGATTGGTCTCCCATGCATAGGTTGGCCGCGCAATCTCTACCCGATTCGAATCAATGGTCCACGGATTGCTCATATGAGCAATGTACAGATTCTGCCTTACATTCGTATCTCCTTCCCAGCCCGACCAGATGAAGTAGAGCTGTCCGTTCACCTGTAATACCGTCCCGTCGATAGCCCACTTATTGGTGGGGTCCGTGATCTGTCCTTTATACTGCCAGGTTCCCTCGGTCGGGTCAGCCGACGTATTTTCCATCACGTACATGCGATGATTGACGTTGTCCCCGTCGTCCTTGGCGTAATAGATATACCAGGCACCATTGATGTAATGCAGCTCCGGAGCCCAAATTCCGCAGCAGCCCGTGTTCACCACAGTTGTCGGTGCCGCATCAATGGTCGTCAGCTGAGCAGATTTCCATATGGTCACGTTGCCACCGGTTGTTTTGGTAAAATAGTAGAATCCATCCGTATGCATATACACCCAGGGGTCTGCACCATCCTGCATGACCACATTATAGAAATTGTTCTGAACCGTAGCTGCATGTGAAGTCTGACCCATCGGAAGAATAAGGAGTGCACATAAGGCAAGCAGCAATTTGCTTCTGTAATTCATCTTCATTATCACTCACCGACCTTTCTTCAATCTTCTATTGCAGCCTTCCGCGAATTGATACGGCGAATGATCTCCGAGTCGAACTTGGCACGTCTGTCATAGGTGTACAGCCCGTTCACTTCCTGTTCCACGTCATACAATTGGGTATAACAAAATCCGAACATCATTGGATGGTCAAGCAATACATTGGTCAATCCCTCATATCGGGCAATAAACGCATCTTCGGATGTCGGCCTGTCGCCGTAACCCCACGCTTTGTCATCTTTTTGATCCGGGTTCCACCATATTCCTCCATATTCACTGATGAAATAGGGCTGCCCAGCGTACGTTTGTCTATCCGGAAACGTATTGTACACTTCCCCGCCGCTTTTCATCGGTTCATATCTGGCCCGGAACGTTTCGGGATTCTGATCATAATCATGCAGATCGAAAATATCGGTCACGACATGAAAGTTACCGCTGGTGTCAATGACCGGACGTGTCGGATCCATACGTTTCGTCATTTCATAGACGATGCGCAGAACATCATTATCCTGCTTGGCCCCGTCCCGATCCCACGTTTCATTAAACGGGCACCAGCCGATAAGCGCAGGGTGATTGAAGTCGCGTTCCATACCCTCAATCCATTCCGGCAGAAACCGGGCTAGACTCTCGGTTGTCGTGATATCCAGTCCCCAGTTGGCATGTTCACCCCACACCAGATATCCAAGCCGGTCAGCCCAGTACAGAAAGCGCGGCTCGAATATTTTTTCATGCAGTCTTGCCCCGTTAAAACCCAGTGCCATGGAGATTTCGATATCTTTGCGCAGATCGTCATCGCTGGGAGCGGTATAGATGCCTTCTGGATAAAAGCCCTGATCCAATACAAGCCGTTGAAAAACGGACTTTCCATTGATCCGGAACGCCATGCCATCCAATTTGACGGTACGCAGTCCAAAATACGATGTAACTTGATCTATTGCCTGATCCTGTTTATGCAGTTTCAACTCCAGATCATATAACTTGGCAAGGCCCGGCTCCCATAAATGGATCTCGGATAACGGAATCGTAAGCTTAACGGAAGGCCCATGAATGAACGCAGCAGCTTCTCCAACTTCCTTCCCTTCATATCGTGCAATCGCGGTCAATTTCTCTCCAGCGGTATTTCCACCAAGCCTGATCTCCAGATGAGCACACTGATTGTCCGGATCGGCTACCACCTTCATTTCGGACAGGTAGACTTGAGGCACCCGCTCCAGCCATACCGTCTGCCATATGCCTGTAGTACGGGTGTAATCACAGCCATGGGAGTGATATCTTTCGCTTTGTTTTCCACGAGGCTGCCGACCCGAACGCGGGTCGTCTTCCGCACATACGGCAACTACATTCGTACCTGCCGATACATAGTCTGTAATATCAAAATGAAACGACGTATATCCCCCCCGATGTCTGCCAACCGAGGTTCCGTTAATCCAGATCTCGGCTTCATAATCAACAGCGCCAAATTGAAGCAAAATCCGATCATTTTCCCAAGCCTTTGGAACTTGAAACTCCCGTTTATACCAAACAGCAGCCATAAAATCGGTATGTTGCACACCTGACAGCTTGCTCTCCGGACAGAATGGCACAGTAATTGTTCCGGTAAGCTGGTGTCCGGATTGCTCATACCCGCGTTCTCTTCCACTTCGGCCGTGATCAATCTCGAATTGCCAGGAACCATTCAGATTGATCCACTCTTCGCGCACAAATTGCGGTCTCGGATATTCCGGACGGGGTGCAGCCATTTCATTCTTTGCATTCATGATAGAATCGCTCCTTTTAACCTTTTATTGAACCGACATAAACGCCTTTTACAAAATACTTTTGCAAGAAAGGATAAACCATCAGGATCGGAATGGTGGAAACGACAATGGTACAGTATTTGACCAACTCACGATAAGCGGTCGAACTGCCCGCACTGTCAATCACGACACCACCTGCACTGCCCATCGTTGTTGCGCTCGAGTCGTTGGCCACCAGGATCTCTTTCATCAGAAGCTGCAGCGGGAATTTGTCCCGATCCTGCAAAAGAACCATGGCGTTAAACCAGGAGTTCCAGTTGCCAACGAGATAATACAGGAAAATAACAGCCAGGGTCGCTTTCGATAGCGGCAGGATGACATACATCAATATGCGTGCCTGACTGGCTCCATCGATTGTCGCTGCCTCTTCCAGTTCGAGTGGAATGGCCTGAAATCCCGTCCGCAAAATGATGATGTTCCATGTACTCAATGCCGTAGGCAAAATCATGGCCCACAGATTGTTGAACAATCCGATATCCTTCATTAACAGGAACCAGGGTATAAGTCCTCCACCGAAAAACATCGTGATGGTAATGACGATCATAATGGCATTTTTAAAATATAAATCACGTCTGGACAGTACAAAGGCCCCCATGATCGTCATAAGCATGTTAACCAGCGTACCTAGTCCCACGTAAATCAGTGTATTGCGATACCCGATCAATAGACTGTTATCTTTAAAAATCAGCTTGTATCCATCCAAAGTGAACCCCAGCGGTCTAAGCAATAGCCCTTTGTGTGCCACGAGCTGGGCCGGATCGCTGAACGATGCAAACACTATATGCAAAATGGGATAGAGACAGGCCATCGTCAGCAAGGATAACAGCGTATAATTTACGATGTCGAAAACCCGGTTTCCCCACGTTTTGTGAACAATCATTTTTGATTCATCTCCTCCCTACCACAGGCTGACATCGGAGTTTCGCTTTGCAATGCGGTTTGTAGCCCAGAGCAAAGCAAAATTGATTATTGCGCTTAACAGCCCGACTGCGGTCGAGTAACTCAAACTTGCTTCCCTCAGACCTCGTCGATACACATAGGAAGCGATAACATCTGCAGTATCATAGGTCAGCGGGTTATACAAAAGGATGATTTTCTCATAACCGGATGCCATCAGGCCGCCGATGGCGAAGATAAACAGGATGACAATCACCGGACTGATCTGGGGCAAGGTGATATGCCACATCTTTTTGATTCTTCCCACCCCATCAATGTCGGCTGCCTCGTATAGAGCAGGATCAATCGAACTCATGGCTGCCAGATAAATAATGCTCTCCCAGCCGATGCTCTGCCAAATGCCCGAAAAGGTATATATCGGGCGGAACATGGACGAGTAACCAAGCAGCGAACTGTATTCCTTGCCTGTAATAAACTGCAGAATCTGTGTAATGATGCCTTCGTCCGCAGTGAAGATATGAATCATGCCGCATACCACGACGAGTGAAATGAAGTGAGGCATGTAAGTTACCGTCTGAACCACTTTTTTGAACCTGCTGTTACGTGCTTCATTCAGCATCAACGCCAGGATGATCGGTGCGGTGAAGCCAAAAACGATTCCCCATAGATTTAACAAAAGCGTATTCTTAACAACTCTCCAGAAATAAGGTCCCTGAAAAAATTCAATGAAATGCTTCAGTCCAACCCATTCACTGTCTGCGAACCCAAGCAGCGGCTTGAAGTCTTTGAATGCAATAAGCACACCCCACATCGGTCCGTAACAAAAGACGAGAAACCAGGCGATTACCGGGATCGCCAGCAAATAGGCAAACCAGTTCTTTTTGAAATCTTTTTTAATGACATGACTGGTATTTTTGCGTTTGGGGGTCATCATTCCACTCTGCAATTCCCTATTTTTCCGTAAAGTCAGCAACTCATAAGCACCTCGTTTCTAACTCCTCACCATTCAGAATTTACTGACTACCTTTGGTTGTACCGATCCAGTGCAGCCTGATGGATGCTGAGGAATTCTTTCAATCCCATCTTTTCCGCATCGCTCAGGAACTTGTCATAGGCATCCACCGGGAGTTCCCCCATAATAATTTTGGCAAAGTACTCTCCCCGAAGTGTTGACAATTGATTCCCGAGCTCTGCCTCTCGTGAAGCCTCTTCCTGAGTAAACGTAATTGGAGGCATGGCCATGCTGGTGTCCATTTTTTCCGTCCACTCCTTCCGGATGTCACCGGAATAACTTCCTTTCGCAACAATCAATGGATTGGAATTGTGCTCGTCACGAATGGATGGCCAGGAATGCATGCGGTACTTCAACAACGTTGTCGCCACAGGCTGACCTTCCGGGTCTTTGTAAATGTAGCTGTCTTCATGGAAATAGGGTTTGCCATTTTCATCGATCAGGTGTACCGTTCCGTATTCACCATAGTTGAGAATTTCCCAGCCTTTTTTGCTGTAGTTAAAATCAAGCCAGGCCATTGCTGCTTCGACATCTTCACATTGGGTTGTAATCGCTGCGGTGGTTCCAGTTCGCTTGAAGTTTTTGTATGTGGTTGCGGACTGGTCCCCTTTATTCAGAACAGGGTTAAGTGCTCCGACAAAATCGATGTCGTTCTGCTGTTTCCAGTAACTAAACATGGTATCCGGAGAGTCCATCATGATTGCCGTCTTGTCCGAGATGGCGCTTGCCATTCTCTGGTTGAAGTCAGCGGTTGCCCAATCCCGATTAAGCAAACCCTCCTTATTCCATTGCTGCATGGTAGTCAGGTATTCCTTGGCCTTCGGCTGAGCCGGTCCCCAAGCCACTTTGCCGTTCTCATCCAGGAAGGTCCAGTCCCATACGCCATATGCACCATTAATAATTCCCGTAAAGATCTGACCATACGAAGAGCCGTAATTCAGTGGTTCGGTATATCCGACTTCTTTGCTCTTTTTCAGGAAGTTATGCCATTCGTTAATGGTTGTCGGAACTTCCAATCCCGTCTTATCCAAAGCTTCCTTTTTGATCAGAGTGCCAAACCAGGTCCATTCGGAGTAAGGTGCGATTCCGTAAAAACCAAGCAGTTTCCCGCTATCCGTAACCGTTGTTTTGCGTCTCGTTTCATCGGAGTTCCGCCATGCCGAATAGTTGGGCGCATTCGTTTCCATAAGTTCGGTAAGATCCAGATATGCCCCGTCATTCAGTCCGGCCTCAAGGCCGCCCGGATAACGCTCAGGATTGATAATAATATCGGGAAGCTCGCCGGAAGAGATCATGAGGGTAAATGCATCTGCCTCCTGCCCAACGGGCGGTGTGATGAAATTAACCTTGATGCCGGTTAGTTCTTCTACCTGCTTTTGCACCGCATGATTGTTCATGTCGGGAATTTCTGCAATAGCTGGCATCCAGACGTCCAACGTGACATCTTTCTCGTAGGGATACGCCGAGTAGTCATTAGGGATGGTCTCATCGAAGAAATCGCCCAGATAGGTGTCATTCAACGTCTGATTGACCTCTTCTTGCTGCTCTTGCGTTGGCGTTTCGTTGCCGCGGATGTTTTGGCTAATATCCGTAAAAGTGACTTCTTTCCGTACCTTGGCGACTTCTTCCTTTTGACCAGCCTCATCGGTTTCATTTTTGCTGCTGCAAGCCGCAGTCCCCAGCACAAGCACAGACACCATGAAGATGCCAAAAAACCGTTTAGTGAATTTAGCCATGTTCATCCCCCCGCTTTTAAATTTGAGAAGCACTTTTCCCCTCTGTCTGATCCATTGACTGATTTGTTATTTTCTGTATTTCACTCAAAGTATAGTTTCATAATTATTGTATGTCAACGCTTACAATTCAATTTATTGTAATAAAATACACTCAATGCTTTATCCACTCAGTTATTCATAATATAGATGTTAATCGATAAATATTTGTATAACTACCCTATATATAAGGGTTTATCTTAACTGAATGGTTTGTTCCGAAGCTACACTTCACACATCCCCTGTTTTCTCTGTCCAATTTAATTACGGAATTATTGTAACTAAAAGCCTATCTATACATTAGCTCTGTCTCCTTCGACGTTACTCTCCGGATGGTCTCTGAAGGCCAAGGTAATCACTGACCGGCACCCCAAAATCAGGTGTGCCATTCGTGTTCCATTGAAATCGCTGGATGCGTGTTGACCTTAAACTGGTGTCAGCCCCCGGAGCGGGAAGCCCATGGTAGACAATCCAGTCCTCCAAGCCGTCCGGGGACATTGTAAAACTGTTGTGCCCTGTGGCATATACGCCGTTTTCCGGGCATTTGCGGAATACCGGCTGCGGGGACTTATTCCATGATGAAGCTTGCATCGGATCGCTCTGTTCATTCATGGTCAACATACCCAAAGCGTAGTCTTCGGACCAGGTTGTGCTTGCAGAATATATCAAAAAGATTCGTCCATTTCGGTGGAGCGTCACGGGTCCCTCGTTGATCGCCATACCGCCTTTCTTTTCCCAGGCTAGGGTTGGTGCAGAGAGAAGCACATGATCTCCGGCCACGATGGATGGGTCAGACATTCGCATAATATATATGGCCGATCCATAATCGGGAAAATGTCCATAGCCTGCATATAGAAAATAAAGCTGGTCGTTAAGCTTCATCACGGTACCATCCAAACCGGGCACTGGTGTATCCAGTGCTCCCTTCCAGACCCATTCCCCTGCAAAGGGATCCGCGCTTTCATTTTCCAGTACACAGATTCGCCGGGTATCATCTCCACCTCCATCATTGGCCGTGTAGTATACGTACCATCTTTCATTCAGGAAATGAATCTCAGGTGCCCACAAATGATGGCTGTAAGGACCGCCAGGCTCGGGTGACCAGATGATTTTACGGTCTCCTTCCCCGATTTCCGTTAGTCGGACCGATCGAACGAGTTCAACCTGGTCTGAACGTGTTCGCATGAAGTAATAATAGCCATCCGTATGTCTGTAAACCCAAGGGTCGGCGGATTGAGCTGCCACAGGATTGTGAAAGGTTCTTTTGTCGGACATTGCTTCTACTCCTCTCAAGTCGTTCTGTCTTCTATTATCTGGCAGGGTTGGTTCACACACAATTATGAAACCGCTTCAAAGTGATCTCAAAAAAAGACAACCTTCAATCGATTTCGTCGGTCGAAAAAAAACCGCCCATCGGCGGTTATGTGATGGATTATTCAATTCGTGTTATGCATCCGCCATTCCAGCGGCGTTACACCGGTAATTTTGACAAAATAATCATAAAATCTGCTGGAGGACGTAAATCCCACTTGTGATGAAATCATCTCGATCGCTTTATTGGTTTGCTGCAGCAATCGTTTTGCTTCCATTAAGCGAAGGTTAATGATGTATTGTTTCGGAGAAACACCTACAGCTTCCGTAAATTTTTTGCGCAGATTACTTTCAGACAAAAAGTGGCGGGATGCGAGCTCGCTGACCGTGATCGGGGTATGGTAAGAGGAATGAATGTCTTTCAGCACTTCCTGAATGAAAACTTGACCGGTCGCATTAGCCGGGTAAGGCGATTCCAATGCATGACTTCGCTGAAACAATAGCAGTGTTGTCTCCATTGCGAGACACATGAGTTGATGTGAAACAGAATCATGCCCGGCAGATCCCCACTCCTTTTCCAACTGGGATAAACTGATGTTTGCCCAAGCCAATTGGTCATCGGAAAGATGAGTGCTATAGATTCGATCCAGCCCGCGTCCAGGCCCATGGAAGAGATAACGGCAATGCACAGGCAGCTGATCATGATAAAAATGGACCGAAATTCCCTGCCATGACTCTGTGCACACATAACCGTGATGAAGCTCTGGAGGAATGAGTACCAGGTCACCTGCTGACACTTTAATGTTTTGTTCAGGAGAACTATAGTACCCTTCTCCTTCCAGGATCAACGTCAATTCGTCATATGCATGTGAATGTGACATGAAGTAGCCTTCACCATGCTCCAGTTTAAGCGCATGGGGCTTGAAGCGCTCAATGCTGACGATAAACGGCATGTCCTTATTTTCCATCTTTACCAACCTCGACGTCCGGATTCAGCGAGTACTTCACACGCATCACGATATGCTGCCCATGATCACCGAACTGACTTCCGAATAGATTCATCCCCCCATGGTGTTGGGCATCCGGGTCAACGCCAATACGCAAGCGTACTTTGGGTTTGTCGCCCAAATCCAGATCGTACAATGAAATATCCGAGATTTTCTCCATATCCAATGTAGTCCTGGCTTGATCTACAAGCCAAGTCTTGAGGATTCCATACTGCGTGGAACCGTCATACCACCAATCCGGGTTCAATTTGCCACGCCTGTCGCCGAGATCTCCTGGGCTTGTCCACATTCCGATCTTGATGCCGTTCACCCAAACGGAAATATCCGAAGGCCAATCATTGTTATAGGTAGGCACTTCAGAGCACATTTCCATCGATAATTCCAAAGATTCAATCGTTGCGCCAAACGGAATATCCATGGGCAGCAAATATTCCAGGTACCCTTCTCTCAACCAGATAATTTGAGCCTCTACGTGCGCGGGATGAAAAAAGCTTGCCGGATCATCCTCTTTCAGAATCATGCTCTCTGCGCTGGCCATCCCACACGTTGGCGTCACCTCACAGTCACTGTAATGACCAATAGGCATCTGGACCTCATATATATTCGTGGCACGCTTGGAAGCTGGCCTCATCTGATCCAAAACAATATGTATATCATCATAATTGCGACTGCACAATTTCATGGCTCCCCGGGATGCGGGAAGCATCTCTGTGTGTATTAAATTGGCGGCTTCAAGCACTTTGATATGATTGGCCACTGTTGAAATGGGGAGATTCAGCGCCTCAGCAATTTCAATAATATTCAACTTGCTCACTTGTAACAGCTGGAGAATGTCAATCCGGGAACGGGTTGACAGGGCATGGGTAACACTTACCAGTTTTTCCGGGTCATTGAAACTGAGTTCCAGCACGTATCCGCTCTCCTTTGGGAACATATAAATTAAAATTATTTTACTGAATAACAGGAGCAAACACAATCAAATCTCCTGCTCTATCCCATAACGGAATGGTTGCCCTATTCAGTGACCAAGACAGCTTTGCGATCATATGTGCTGTCATTCCCCTGCTTAAGCAAAAAATCTGCCAGATTGGCACGTGACAGCTTCAGCTTGCGGGATGGGTCCTGGTGTATCTCTGCTTCATGCACATACTTTCCATTATAATCACCCATGGTGAGCACAGGCGGTTGAACCAAAATCCAATTGAGCTTGCTTTGGGTGACAAGCGCATCTTTGTCCCGGTGATCGCGAAGCAAATTGGTCATGATGTTGGGAATCACGTATTTATATAAGAAACCGAGTTTACCGGCGTCTCGATGAGCACCAATAAACGACACATGGATCAGCTTACCTACGTCGCTTTCCTCCATCGCCTGAATGATGTTCTTCAAGGCATCGATTAGAAACATATCCCTTTTGAACATGCTCTTCGCACCAAGAACAGAATAGACTGCATCAACTTTTTCTTTTTTTAAGACAGTATCGATATCGATATAGCGGGTAACTTCTCCTTGCTCAACTTTTAAGTTTGGATGAGAAATGCCAAGTTTGGTTGGGTTCCTGACGAATGCGGTTACAGTATGCCCCTCACTTAGCGCACGCCGCAGCAGTTCACTCCCTGTTCTTCCGGTCGCTCCAAATATAATGATATTCATGGGTTCCACTCACACTCTCTATTTGTTTTTTACTACATTAATCCCTTATACGAATACGAGCGAATCAAAGAAAACTGTTTGGCCAGAAAATGTGGTGCATAAGGCATATCATTGCGAAGCCAGGCCACAATGGTACCGATGAGGGCTGAGGAGCTGTACCAAATCGCAATCTCCTTGTGGATGCCTGCCTGGGCAAAGACGCTCTCGATCTCCAATCGCTCGATTTTTTCGGTCACAAGTCTGGTTAACAATTTCATAAGCCGTTCTGTGAAAATGGGGGTTCGCTTGGAAGCGAGAACGACACGATAGAATTTGGGATGCTCGGCAAAATGCTCAAGCACTTTCACGAGAACCGGCCAAGCCTCCTCTGTTTCAGGGTTGTCGAACCGGTGATATTCATCAACAATCCGTTCAATATGTTCATTCATCTCATCCGCCATCTTCTCCATCATATCTGTAATATCACGATAATGAAGATAGAAGGTCACGCGGTTGATGGTGGCACGTTCAGCAATCCGGTTCACCGTTAATTTCTCGATATCCACTTCCTGCAGCAAATCTACAAAAGCTTCACGTATTAATTGCCTGGTACGGAGTATTCGCGGATCGATAGCGGACTTGTTATCGTTTTTCATGCTCATGCACTCCTTCAATTTTAGAAAATTACAATTTTAAATAATGAGTCGTTTATTTTCGTAATAAACTACATATTTTATATTTTTGTAAAATAAGCAACAGATATTCCCCAAAGTGTAAATTGTATTTTGCGGGAATATGTATATAATTCAATAGATACAATGTAAACTATACAACACGTTGTAAATTTAGTCACGTGTAGATTGAAAGGATGGAATGGATTGAGTCAGGCTAGATTATATGATGAGAAAAACATCAAAAAGGGTCCCATACTGTTTGTCATGATTTTGGGTGCGTTTCTTGCCACATTGAATCAAACCCTAATGAGTGTTGCCACGCCGGAGTTGATGATCGATTTTAATATCACCGCTGCAACGGCACAATGGTTTACGACCGGCTACATGCTGGTGAATGGAGTACTTATTCCCATTACAGCGTATTTCATGCAGCGCTTTTCAACAAGGCAGCTCTTTCAGGCTTCCATGCTCATTTTCCTGATTGGTACGATTGTATCAGCACTTGCCACCAACTTCGGTACACTGCTCACAGGTCGTATGATTCAGGCTGCAGGGGCTGGTATTATTATGCCGCTGTTGATGCATGTCATTTTGACATTGTTCTCCCCTGAAAAACGAGGAGCCGCCATGGGTATGGTCGGTTTCGCGGTCATTTTCGCCCCGGCGATCGGACCTACCCTTGCTGGATATGTTCTGGAGAACTATTCGTGGCAAACGATGTTTTACGGAATGATCCCATTGACAGTCATTGTTATCGGATGTGCGTTTGTATATCTGAAAAATGTATCGGAGCGCATAGATACGAAGTTCGATACGCTTAGTGTAGCATTATCAACAATTGGATTTGGCGCATTATTGTATGGCTTCAGCCGTGCGGGAAGTCTGGGATGGTCCAGTGCTGAAGTACTCATTTGCCTCGCGGCAGGCATTATCGCTCTGGCCTTGTTCACATGGCGCCAGCTGGTTTCTGCAAGTCCACTGCTCGACCTTCGTGCGTTCAAGTACAATATGTTCTCCTTGACCACGATCATTAATATTGCGATTACGATGATCATGTATGCAGATATGATGCTGCTGCCTCTGTACCTTCAAAATGCACGTGGTTACACTGCACTGGAGTCCGGTCTATTGCTGCTCCCAGGTGCTCTTGTCATGGGATTCCTGATGCCGGTAACTGGACGTTTGTTTGACCGCTTTGGAGCAAAGTGGCTCGCCATTATTGGTATGGTTATTACGATCGTAACGACGATTGGCTTTATCGATCTCACGGATTCGACCAGCTACACTTATCTGGTTCTGATGTCCACGGGCCGCCGAATCGGGATGGCTCTGCTCATGATGCCGATTCAAACGGCAGGCCTGAATCAGCTGCCACCAAGACTCGGTCCGCATGGTACAGCAATCTCCAATACAGTAAGACAAGTCGCTGGTGCTGTTGGTACTTCATTGCTCGTAAGTGTAATGACCAGTCGTACAACAACGCATGTGCAGGATATGATTGCGAGCGGAGCAGCAAGCGGCTTATCTCAGAAGCAATTGGCGATGGAGTCCATGATCCAGGGAATCAACGATGCTTACGTGGTTATTATCGGTATTGCAGTCGTTGGTCTCGCACTCTCCTTCTTCATTAAACGTACCAAGCAGGCAGCTGAGGAAGAAGTCAAAATGCCTGTCAGACAGAACGTTTCCATGAATTCGAATTAATTCGTTAGTTATATAAAAAGCGGCAGACAGGACATGAAGATCGTCCTGATCTGCCGCTTTTCTATATGTTTTATTGCTGTGGCTTTCCCTATTCGATGATCGTGAGAGGTAAGTGTGTCAAGGACTGTCCTGGCGCAGAAGTCGAAAGATTATGCTCCAGCTCAAAGGAATCAACCGCTTCAACCCGGGCAACCCTTTCCACAAAAGCCGTTAGTACTAGTGTGAGTTCCATCCTGGCCAGCGGTGCCCCCAGACAAAAGTGCGGACCGTTACCAAAGGTAAGGTGTTTCTTATTGTTGAGACGGTGAATATCGATTTTAAACGGGTTTTCAAACATCCGCTCGTCCATATTTGCTGCACTCATCCAGGAGATGACCACATCCCCTTTTTTCAAATCGACACCAAGCAATTGGTTGTCCTTCTTGACGGTTCGATGCCTTTTCGCATTATGGAATCGGTACCGAAGCATTTCTTCTACGGCAAGCGGAACCAGTTCTGGATTCTCTCTTAGCTGACCATATAAATCTCCTTCATCATACAAAAAAGAATAAAACGTGCTCGAAACCATATGGCTCGTAGTTTCAATGCCGGCACCGAGCAGAAGCATCGTTGTTCGTACAACTTCATCTTCCGTGAATTTCTCTCCCTCAACGTCGACATTCAACAAATCGGTAATGATATCATCCCCGGGATTTGTCCGTTTGTTAACTACGAGTGGATATAGAAATTGATAGTACTCCTGGGCTGCTGCCTGTTTTTTCAATTCGATTTCTTCTGCGTTCTCCAGAGTGGCAGGTTGGAACAGGATATCTACCCAGCTTTTAAACCGATGGCTGTCCGTGAGCGGGATCCCCAGCAAATCCGCCATGACCATGGCAGGCAGTGGAGCAGCAAGCTTTTCAACGATATCAATCGTTGTATTGAATTCCAGGTCTGCCACCAGCTGCTTCGCAATGTTGCGAATTCGGGGTTCCCAATTTTTTAGACTACGAGGGGTAAAAGCAGCGGATAACAATGAACGGCTTTTTTGATGTCTTGGCGGGTCTATGCTTGAAATGTTTAATTTGTCCGGAGGTGTGCCTTCCTTGTTCTTCGCCCCTACAGCTATGGTGGTTCGGGTTCCCTCAGCTGAAAAATATTCATGATTGCTTAGGACCTGTTTGACATCATCATACCTGAACACGTTCCAGGTGTCGGTATCTTCATGATAATGCACAGGATTTTCGGACAACATTTTCTGATACCACTCCATGGGGAAAAACTCTTCGGACTTGGACTGGAATCTGGTTATATCCTCAACTCGAATCACTTCTTTGTACATGTGGATGCTACCTCCCAGAATAGTTTCATGTTTGGTTGCTGTAGATTAAAGGGTTTTGGTACATGAATTGACAGTTCAGCACCTTATTAAATTTTATACGAATCGTATAATTTTAGATATAAACCTTTTGAACCAAATTAAAAACCCTCTTTTTATAAGAGGGTTCTAAGTATACGATTCGTACAATTTACATTTCCATTTGCTGTTCACCATTTTCGATCGGTCCATTCAGCTCAATAAACCACCAGCATGCCTGGGCGATCTTATTTGCCTGCAACTGTGCGTGTCCGGATACAAAAGCAGCCTGAAAAGCGGATAACGTAATCTTCAGCATCGACATATTGAGCGTATCTTCCCGGAACAAGGACCATAGTCCCTGGCTTAATTCTTTCGCCTGAATGGACCCTTGCGAGTTCTGAACAGAGTGGTTGAACTTTTCCAGCTCGGCCAGCAGGTAGGTTTTATCCGGTACAGTCCGCTTTATACCAGGATCGATGACAGCCAGACTCGCGGCATCAATGATATGTTCTTGTTTATTCACCATGGCTCGCAGCAAAACTTCAATATAGTTCAGAACTTTTGGTACAAGAGACTTCCAGTTAGGTTGATTCAAGTGAAAGTTCCTCCACGTATTCGATATCTGGTGAACCATGCCAAAACAAAAAATGGCTCCTTCACACGCATATGGTTTAACCTCTTCACCAAATAACTGAACAAGCCGTCCAGAAAGCCAGTTTAACTGAATTCGTGTAAGATGTTCGACATCAAATTCTCCGGAATAGAAGCCTGTCCAGAACAACTCGACAACTCGCTGTTTGTCTGGCGATATCATCGGAACCACGATCTGGTCCACCAGCAAATCAAACTCAGAAGCATAACCCTGCATTTCCAAATCTTGGCGAATCATCATATCTTCCTGAATCCGCTGCTCGAGAATGGCCAGAATACAATCATCCTTGGAACTGAAAAATTTATAAAATGTACCTTTCGATACGCCTGAATGATCGAGGATCATTTGAATCGTTGTATTGGCCACACCATTTTTGTCGAAAAGCATAAGTGCTGTGTCCAGAAGCTGTTGTTTGCGTTTATTCATAAGGACCTCTCAATCTGCCAGCTTTTCCAATTCATCCTGCAGTTGAACAAGCCGGGTGCGGATCGTTACCATTCGAGTCTGTACTTCGGCTAATTGATGCACCAGATTTTGCTCCTTCGCAGCGTCCCTGAACGAATTCGCATGATCCATTAAGGATGATCTTAGCTGAGTCAGTTCGGATTCGTAACTTATACGATCCCCATCCGCTTGTTTCAATTCTTCCTCTACAGCACCGATCTGGTACTCCAGATAAGCTATATCTGATGCGCTCGCTTGCGTTAGTCGCTGTGAATACGTCATGCTTCACCTCATATTCGATTCATTATCATTCGTCCATTGCTTTGGCAACATTATAAGGAAGGATATCGATATCCAGCTCCTGATTGAGAGCGAGCTTCGCCAACTGACTGCCAATAAAAGGGCCCATGGTTAATCCCGAAGCACCAAGCCCATTGGCTGTGATCAGTCCCGTCCATCCCGGAACAGCCCCCATTACCGGAAGAAAGCCTGGCGTAAACGGCCGGAAGCCAACCCTTACTTCCTGAAAAGTGCTATCCGCCAAATCCGGTGCCAACTCCAACCCTTTATTCAGGATCTCCTGCATTCCACCCGGCGTTATTCGAGTATCATAACCTTCGATCTCATTTTCATGAGTTGCGCCTATAACGATCTTGTGTTGGTCAAAAGCCAATAGATATTGGTCAGAAGGAGGCATAACGACTGGCCAGCTGCCCGTATCGTTCTGCTCCGGGACCTGTAAATGCATAATTTGTGCTTTTTGGAAATGAACCTTAAAATGAATGCCCAATGGTTTCAGAATTGAGTTGGCCCACGCGCCGGCACATACAATAACTTCGTCAGCCAGGAAGCTTTCTGTTGCGACAGTCACTCCTGTTACACGGCAGGAATCAAATTGAAGCTTGGCATCGCCATGTACCAGGACAGCTCCATTTCGCCGGGCCGATCGTATCAAGGCATCACGCAGGGCACGGCCATCTATGCGGGCTGCGCCGCTAATGTAAACGGAATGATAACGCTCGTCCAACAATGGAAACCGCTCATGCGTTTCCTCTACGTTAAGCCGTATTATATCCCCAACTTCCGGTGCATCCGCTCTACGGTGATGAGCGCGCTCCTCCATCTTTCCGATTTTCTCTATATCCGGATGAATACTCAGGGCCCCCACTCGGGCATATCCGGTTTCCGTTTCTCCCTCACGTTTGAGTTCTTCAATCAATTCAGGGTAGAAGCGAGCACCCGCCTTCGCAAGCTGGTACCAATCCTGATTACGCCGCTGCGACAACCATGGGCAGATAATACCCGCCGCAGCATCCGTAGCCTGTCCTATATCGTTGCGGTCCACAATGATAACCTTAGCACCCCGTTTTGCTAACTGATAGGCTGTCGATGCCCCCAGTATTCCTGATCCTACTACGATGACTTTCTTCATGCTTGCATCCCTTTCCTCCATCACGATATCCATTATAGCGTATACTGTTTCGCATCATATTAGCAAGGCAAACGTCCCTTGCGATTTCTCTTGCTAAAAGGTTTTCGCATTTGGCATCACCGTTTCCGACAGCACTATTTAAAATAATGTCATTTATGTAATATAATTCAAATTAGGTTTCTTTTAACGCTGTATCCGCGCCACTTACGTACACGATCCTTTAACGAAAAGAGGAATAACACGACGATGCCGAAACCTAGCATGGAGAATCCGCTGGATGCCGATATGCCACTCATGATTACAGGGCAGATCCAGATGAATGCAGATGAATTCATGCATTGGAGCGACCATTCACGGGATTACACCATTGTGCAATGCATCGGAGGAACTGGGCGAATCGCAGCCAAAAATCATGAATTCTCAATCCGTGAAGGAACCGCTCTTATTATGTTTCCTGAAGTTACCTATCGTTATCACAATCTCAGTGATTCATTATTGTTCGATTGTCTGACGTTCAATGGCTATTTATTGCCCCGCTTCCTCCATACCTTGCAGATCGGGGAGCTGCGCGCCTTCAAGCCGGATGGAATGCTTCATATCCTGCTGCATGAAATAACACTGGCGCTGCAGTCCCGGCACAAGGATCAGATCTGGCACGTATCCGCATTACTCTACATGCTTCTGGTCAGATTGACGATTGAAGGAGAACGTTATGGTGCTTACGAACGCACCGATGCCCGATTAAAGCTGGCCGGACTCGTTACTTTTATCAAACAAAATTATCATGAGGATATCTCGCTCTCCATGTTGGCTCAGCAGATGGACGTTACCGAACAGCACTTGAACCGGATATTCAAAAAAGAATTCCAAATGACACCGCTCGAATATCTGACACGTTATCGGCTGCTGAAAGCGAAGGAAATGCTCATCCAGGATGAAGCCACCACTGCCCATGACATCGCCAAAGCTGTCGGGTTCAATAGTGCCAGTTACTTTGGTTCCGTCTTCAAGAAATACGAAGGAGTCTCTCCCATCGAGTTACGCAAGCAATATCTAAGTTAGAGGATCTCCATATTTATCTCGGCCAGCGAGGATAACCGCAGATCATGCATCTTGAACTCCAGATCGCGTGTTACCTCGTTCGGCACAATAACACAGCGAATCCCCGCTGCCTTGGCTGCCTTCAGTCCGTTTGGCGAATCTTCGAAAACAACAGCCTCAGATGCTTCAACTCCGAGACTGTTCAGAGCCAAAAGGTACAGCTCGGGATCCGGTTTAACCCGCTTCACGTCCTCTGCCGTATGAATGACAGCAAATTGTTCGAATATGCCCAGCTTGTGCAGGTAACCATGAACCCAATCGCGCGTGGAGCTGGAAGCAACAGCAAGCTGAATCCCCTTTTCCCTGGCCGACTGGAGCAATTCACGCACTCCTGGAAGTATGGCGGCCTGCCCCAGGTATGATGTATATTTCTGTTCGGATAACAACTTGATATGTTCATGGTCAATCGGTTTTTGCAGGGCTTGTTCCAGATACATAAAAGGATGAAATTCTTCAAAATCAGTCCCTACATTTTTGGACCACAGCTCCAGCCCCAGTTCAAGCCCGTGTTCCTTGTAAATATCGCGAAAGGCATAGTACCACGGAGTCTCCGTGTCCAAAATTAATCCATCAAAATCCAAAATAAAGGCTTTTACCATGAAGTTATTCTCCCTCCAATGATCGGCAGGGGGACGGCTCAGAAACGGGCAGTCAAGTCCGGTCTCGTAACCTCCAAGGACAGGAAACGACAGGTACATCCTGTTCCGGTTGGTGACTGTGCAACGACTCCAGCCTGGATATCCCCCTGAATCGGCATGCCGAAGTACCGAATTAGCTTCCACTCACCCCCATCGGGTGAATAAAAAAATGAAATGCAGTCGTCTACTTTGCGGATACGGAGATATGGATCAGGTACGGGGACTTCAACCGAGTTGCAATCGTCAGATGAGCCGTCCCGCGTGACCACAGACACAATGATAGCTGCCTTTCCATCATATTCAAAACAAAGCTTGCACCAGTTGCGTTCATCTGCCATAACCATCAGACATCCGGAATCATACTGATTTTTCATGTCCACCGTTAATTGGGTTGTCAGTTCGAAATCACTCGGCACAGGCATGGACAGAAAGGGTGCGGATGCACGGATGTTTTTGCCCGCAGGGTCCTGGAAAAAGTCTGTATCTGCCTGAGCCTCCACAGTAAGAACCCCCTGTTCTGAGTAAGACCAGATTTCCGGTTCATTCATCCAGTTCATTTGGCTCCGTGTTTCTGTTGAAAATACGTTCGTCATCTCTTAACCTCCCAAGTTCGTTTTCTGTATTACATATTCTTCCTATATACAGAAAACCCCTTCTCCTACATATTTTTGTAAGATTCGATCACTTGGGAGTGTTTCTGCGGGTCAGGCAGGAATAACATAATGACCATCAGAACGATGTACAGTGCAAGAATGACGCTGAACAAAAGCACCGGATGATGATGGTACAGCAGACCTGTAAGGTAACCCGAAGGAATCGCCGTCAGTGTCATGACTGTCTGTACCGCTGAAAACATATCGGCTTTTTCATGTGTACCCAGCCTGTTCATCAGAAGGGTATCCCGGTACGTTTGCAGGATGAAATTGCCGGCTGCAAGCACAATCAGTGTCAGAAACAGCATCGCTATATTTCCGGCAGGAATCAACAGAAACAGCACTGCACCGACTGTACTCAGGACGATGGAAAATCCAACATACTTCTCCTCTGATCGCTGCTTCAGTCGGGGAATAATGACCAGATACAGCAGCATGACCGTTAATGCAGTCACAACCGGGATAAACGAGATCACACGATCATCGAACTTTAACTGCTCCTTGAAAAATATCACCTGAAAGAAATTCAGCTGCAGGATCAGATTCGAAAGTACTGTAATCAATATAATCGGGAACAGTCTTCGCTTGTAGAATGATCTCCCGAACAGCCGCAAACTGGAGGCAAGGCTCTGGATTACCCTCGTTTGGCTGTGCATCCCCATCAGCTCTTTCCCAACCTCGGTTTCATCGGTGTATCGGTTACGAATGAAAAACATGGCCGTCATGAGAATTCCGCCGATAAAATAAATACTGGCCAGTGTAGGCACAATGCCGAAATCAGCAATCACGACTCCGGCAATCGGTGTCAGTACACCCGCCGCTGTGATGATCATATTCAGAATTCCGAATACCTTGGACCGTTTGTGTTCCTCCACATCCTCAATGATTAGACAATTGAAGGAGACCGTTACAAATTTGGACGTGGCATTCAGCAAGTAGGCGATCAGGAACAGCCAGAAATTCTGTGAAAACGCCCAGATGAACATCGGAATACTCCAGGCAATCAGATCAAAAATGAGTGTGGTTCGCTTGCGACCCAGTTTGTTCGTAATTGAACCGGCAAATAACTGAAATATAAAGGCAAAATAAAGATTTACCGAATTGATTAAACCGATTTCGATGTCCGAAAGTCCGGCTTCCTTCATATATAAAGGAGCATAAAACAGGACAATCGTGCCCGGGATGGCCCACACCGGTTCGAGTAAAATGGAATACCGCGGATTTCTCGGCAAATCCTGAAGCAGCTTCAATCCATATCCCCCTCTTTCTGCGGATCTTGCCGCTGCGAATGGTTACCTGTCGCAGCGGCGATACCACAAGCGCCTATACGCCTATAAGATTAAAGCTGTTTTAACCGAATTCATGGGCAGTGGTTCTCCAGTCCGCAGATGATATCCAACTGTACCGTTGAACGCTTCTTCATAATCACTCAGGAATTCCTTGGCTGTAACCATTTGTTCGAGTTCCGGGATGCTTTGTGCAAACTTCAGTGCTGTGCTGATCATCGAGTGATTAGCCACCGCACCTATGATACTAATTCCGTCATTAATTACGTGTGTCGACTTGAACGTCACTTCATAGCTGTCGTCATAGCCCATAGGAATGATTCTGCCGCCTTTGGCAATCAGCTCAAATCCCACATGAAGCTGGTTTCCGACAGCATCCACCACGATATCAAATTTTTTATTGTTATTGATCTCGTATACTTTATCCAGCGTCAGTTCCTGAGGATAGAAAACATGGTCGGCAATGCCTACAGCAAACTCTTTGCGGTATGGATCGACTTCTGTTCCTACCGTAAGCCGTGCTAATCGTTTACTCACAAGCTGACATAGCGAACCAATGGCACCGGAACCCAGGACGAGGACAGAATCACTTGGCTTGACTCCTGCTTTCATAAACGTCTGTAGAACACAACCGAGCGGTTCAATCATCATGGCTGTCTCCCAGCTCATGGAATCCGGAATGGGATAGACATACTTCTCATCTCCGACATAATATTCTGCAAATGTGCCATGGGTGGTCATGCCTACTTGGTAGTCATCGAAGTTTTCGCAATAGATGAATAACCCTTCACGGCAATACGAGCAGGTTCCACAGGATTGGGTTGGGTCAATCAAAACCCGGTCCCCTACCTTGAATCCACGGACCTCAGAACCTACCTCCACGACAGTACCTACGCCTTCATGACCGATAATCGTCCCTTTGTTCGCCGGAACTTTACCTTTGACAATATTCAGATCCGTACCGCAGATGCCTGAGCCATAAATTTTGATTTTGACCTGGTTTGGCTTTTGAATGTCCGGCTGTTCAACATCCAGCAGCGCCACCTGTTTGTGATCCTGATATACGAGTGCTTTCATAGAATACTCCTCCTTGTCATTTCCCTGATAGGGACTAGGCTTTAAACGTTTTCGAAATTTTTATTGCGAAAGGTGCTCCTGTTTACGCAGCTCTTTCCAGTCCGATAGTGTCTGCAGGAGTGCTTCTTCCACCCACAGCAATTCCTCCCTGGTATGTGCATCCGAGAAAATGAAGTATCCCTTGGTGAAAATGCCGAAGTGCGCCATTTTTTTCACGATAAACTCACGGAATGGGTCGGTCTGGAAGTTTTCCTCCGTAATCGAGTGAATGTAGAAGCTCGCATACGTCCCTTTCAACGCCAATTGGTCGGTTAGTCCAAGAAGTATGAGTTCTGCCTCAATCAGATCCATGATCCGGATGGTAGCATCCCGCCAGCTTGGCCATACCTTCGCACTTTTCATCAATCGCTCACATGCGATCGCTGCAGCAAGCGCAGTAGTCTCGCTGGAATGAGCATTGCTGAACCTGACCTGTCCCGATAAAGACATCAAATGCTGCGGTCCCATCACAGCTGCAAGGGGCAATCCGTTCGCCATGCCTTTGGAAATACAGAGCAGATCAGGCCAGATGTCATACTCTCCTGCTGTAGCCTGCTTGCCCATTCGAATGCCTGAAGTAACTTCATCAAATATCACGATGATATCGAGTGATCGGCACAAGGAGACGACCTGCGCCAGCGGCTCGCGCTTCCATTCATTCGGACACAGGACAATGCAGGCGATATCCTCGGGAGAAGCGGTAATCTGTGCCTCGATTCGTTCCGGTGTTGGCTTGTCCACCCAGATCGTTGTACGCTCAATATCGACCGGAATGCCTCGCTCTTTTGTTTCACGACCATAGTAACCATAGGCAGACCAGTCATGCCACCCATGATAGGCAGTCGATATCACCTTGCTTTTGCCGCTGCCCGCACGAGCAAGACGTACTGCTCCACTGACTGCATCGGCGCCACTTTTCGTGAATCGCAGTGAAGGGTAACGTCCACCAAACCGCTGCAGGATCAGGTCAGCACATTCCAGTTCGATGTCAGCAGGAATGGAATAACTTGTCCCTTTTTTCAGCTGATGGATAATGGTTAGTTGAATTTCATGCCTTGCGTGTCCCCATGGTGCCGTACCCATGGCCATCTCGCAATCGAGCCATTCATTTCCATCGATATCGATAAAACGGGAATTGCGTGCTTCGGCACAGCATACGGGCGTGTGACCCGGAAATAATCGTTCAGGTGCCTTGGCTAATGTACTGCATCCGCTCGGAATTACCTTTTCGACATGTTCCAACCATTCCAGATTCCGGGTAAATCTAACGGCACGGTCCAGCGTGCTCTCTTTTGATTTCACTTATAGTTCCTCCCCGTATGCTTGGTTTTTATCTTTAGCGAACTTTGGTTCCAGGCCAGCAGCCATCATATATGCGATCCATCGTAATCACATTGCCATACAAATCGATGATCAGATCCTTAGCCCGATGTGCATGTCTCATCTCGATCCAATAGCGGTTTTCCAGCAAACGGGCGAAATTATCCACCAAAAACAATAATCGGTTCTCACTATGGATCAATTCCTTACCCAGTACCTGCGGCAGCCAGATGGCTCCGTTCGAATTAAAACGGTTGGAATAATCTCGTACCTCTGCAACAGGTGCTATATCAGCTTCCTCAAGCTTGGTCCAGAACGTATCTGCATCACTTCGTACCTCAGCAAGATCAATACCGACGATCGGCAGATGTTGATCATTATCCTGGCTCTCCAGCTGTGACTTCAGATGACTGAAAACGAACGGCCAAACATCAGCCTCGATTTCACTGCCCCACTTTTTCCAGAAACGTGCCAGATTGTTTTTGCGATTGAAGTTTCGATGAATGCCGCTGCTTCGTTCCCAGTGATACGCACGAATATTCGGATTAATGACCGTATCGTAACCAGCAGCCCGTGCCCGCATCTGATAATCAAAATCCTCGTATCCATTAAAGAACTTCTCATCGAGGGTACCAATCGTCTCGTAAACCTCCCTCTTCATGCCGAACATCGCGAATACAACCAGTTGAACCGAGAAGGTCTCTTTGGGAATGTCTTCTGGAGATGCATTCAGGAAGAGATGACGTCCGATCGTGTCCGCAAAAGCAATGCCGCAGTGCTGCACGCCTCCCGTTTGCGGATAGAGCAGCACACCACCAATCATGCCGATGGTAATATCGCTGTCCAGCGTCTCTCTCATCATCGATTGCCAATCCGGCTGCAGAATGGTGTCGGAATCCAGGAAGAAAATATAATCTCCCTCAGCTCGCCGTAGTGCACTGTTAATGGACACCGCGCAGCCGAGCGGAAAATCATGCTGCAGAATCTCGATGGTTACCCCTTCTCTGACTTCCTGCTTCAGTTTCTCCAGATGCTGATAGACTGCTGAGCCGGAACCATCGTTGATAAAAATAATCTGTGTTGATGGACTCACCGTCCGAAGCAGTGAATCGGTGAACAGGTTCAAAATGTTATAGTCCTGGTTGACTGGCACAATAATGGTGTAAAGCATGGAATCCCTCCCGTTGGATATGATGAAATGCGATTTAATCCTTTTGGATCTGTGAAAAATGTCCGGATATCCACCTCCTTGTCCCGAATTTACTGTCTTAATTTGGTAATGTTTTGGATCTACTAGAAATTTATATCATTTTTTGCAATTGTGAAATCTCAAATTCTGAACTCTATTAATATTTGAATATGATCAAAAAAACACCCTCGGGAGCAAATCCGCATCTGTTGACACGGTTAACTCACCAAGGGTGTTGGTTGATCAGTTATTATATAAGCGGTTTAATTTCTGCCGTAATACAGCTTGCGATTGGTGATATCCACCAGATACAAGATGTCTATACCATTAGCATTACGGTCTACACTGAGCCTCTCAATTGGTTTCCCGGAAGCAATTGATGTTTGGGTCCAACCGCCATTACCATTCGGAACCGCCATATATGCACGGTCTGTTCCGCTATATTTTGTATAGTAGACTCGAACGTTCGACCCGGTCCATGTAATATCAATTCCTGCTCGGGTCGCCGTTGTATTATAGACCGTCTGCTGATTCCATCCTCCCACCTCGTATGAAGCATATTTCACAGAGAAGTTGCTGCTTCCTTCCTCACGATATCGGTAGACAATCTTCGGATTGCCTGCAGAATCAACAGCCAGCTTGGCGCTCTGGATGCCCGGTCCTCCTGGATCTCCTCCATCCTTAACATAGGCCTCGGATAGTGCCATCGATTGCACAATATCCACATTGCTCAATGATACGGGTGAGGAAATTACACTGCCGTCCGCTTTATAAAAGGTGCCTGTAGAAGGTCTGTATTTTACATATGACAAATCATGACGAAGTGCGCTGGATACAAAGGCCGACCATTCAAACAAGATGTGCAAGTCGCCTTGTGCATCGAAAACCAGATCATTGGGATAGAATGACCGACCAGCATTGGCACCGACTACCGCGACTTGACTCCAGCTGGACTGAGCATTATTCCAACGGAATAACAAGCCAGGTCGATAACCGGTTGAATCATCACTTGATCGGATCAGAAGATAGACATCGCCATTGGGTGCCGTTGTCAGTACGGGATAGGTTCCTTTGAACGTCGTGAAGGAGGGCATATCGGAGGAATGATTTTGCGGGGCGCCTCCAACGGTATCCGACCTGAAATAACGCCAGCTGTCATTGTGCATCGAAGCAAATACATGAAAGCGACCGCTGCCATCGCGGGCAATGGAGGGTTGATTATGTCCAATGTCATCGTTATATTCGGCAATGACACTGCCATTCATAACCGGAATGTTGGACCACGTACCTGATCCATCCCGCCTTGCTATATTGACCGTATGTGTATTCTCTGTGCTGCCCGGAGCGTTGTAAGCCAAGTACGCATACTCAGATCCAGTACCATACGTCTCAAGTGGTGACCACCATCCAGCCTGATTGCTCGAATCAATTACATAAGGCACCTCAGTCAGTGTGGCTGCTGCCATACCTGTGCTCGCTGGCAGTACAGAGATGAGCAGCGCTGCAGCGGCGCCTATCTTCCAAAACCTGCTTCTTCCCAAGATCATCCGCCTCCTTCATGAATGGTGTAACATGAATTTGTAGAGAATAGGATCCCCGGCCGGGATAAATAAAGCGCTTACACTTTGCTGACTGGCTTGTTGGCGCCATAATCATCGTAACATGTGATTTCGCTTGACCGTCATACACAAAATCATGTTTTGATAGAACAAAATTTTGATATTTAAGCATTAAGACAAAGCGAATAGAACATTTCACCTTTTTGCTTATTTGGCTTCAAATTTCGATGAATGGGATCGCAGGTTGCTATAGAAAATCAGAAAAAAACTCTGCCAACAGACATGCCAGCAGAGTTGTAAGAACCGATCCGTTTTAAGGAAAAAGGGGGATCTCCCTCCGACTTTCGCCAGATTCGCCCGAATTGATCACCATTCGGTTTCCTTGGCTCCCAAGTTCGCGATAAATTGGCGTAATGCATGAGATACCCATTTCCGGGTATGAATGACCAGCTGGATTTCCAATCTGAATTCGCCGTGATCCAATGGCAAAACAGCGAGTTCCTCCCGGCGTATTTCATCCATCGCAGTCATTTGCGGCAGAAGTGAAATGCCTGACCCTGCCATAATGCTTCTTTTGATAGCTTCTGGACTTCCGAGTTCGAGACCTACTTTATAGGGTATTCCGTTTGTTCTCAGCACCCTCTCCAGCAGCTGCCTGTAATTGCAGGTATCCTCAGGCATAATCCATTCCTCGTCAGCCAGATCACTCAGCTCGATTTTCTGCTTATGGGCAAGGGAATGATCTGTGTTAACAATGAGAACAAGCGGCTCTTCCCTGATCGTTATCCACTGCAAGCCTGTTTCGGACGAAGCATTGGCAAGAATAAGCCCTACATCTGCTTCTCCCTCTCTCACTTTCTGCAAAATCATGTCTTCCCGATCCGTCTGCAGCCGAATGCCAAGTTCAGGATACTGCTTACGAGTGGTCTGAATTGGGGCAGGCAGAAAATAAGAGGCAAGAGAATCCATGGTTGCAATCGTAAGCGAACCTCCACCCTGTTTCGTCAGCTTTTCCTGGGAATGTTCAAAAATCTCAAGAAGTTGTCCGGAGAGTAAAAATAGTTCTTCCCCCGCTGAAGTAAGCCGAATTTTATTGTTGTTGTAACGTTCGAATAATTTTACTTGGTATATTTTTTCCAGCTTTTGAATCTGGGTTGTTACACTAGACTGTGCATACCCCAGCTCTTCTGCAGCCTTCGTAAAACTTTGCCTTACAGCCACTTCACGAAAGGTTTGAAAATAGTTCAGATCCATATTCCTGGTACCTACCTCATCAAAATAATTGATAACACTCATCATCTATTATAGTTAACTATGATGCCAATTCCCATGGTAAAGTGAATTTAATATCATTTCAACATAAATGGAGGCCATATCATGTTAACGGAACAACAGATTCATGGTATTTATGTACCTGTAATCACCCCTTTTACACAAGATAATCAACTCGATTTAACCTCCTTTCAGACCTATATCACTCATATGGCAAATAGCGGAATTCAGGGTTTGGTTATTAACGGTACTACGGGAGAATCTCCCACAGTATCCTGGGATGAAGTGGAGCAGCTGGTTCGAATCACGAAGGACACCTTGAGCAGCATGAATAAAACGATTCCGATTGTCGTGGGGACCGGAACCAACGATACAGCCTCAACAATAACGCGAACACAAAAGGCTAAAGAATTAGGAGCAGATGCTGTTCTTGTAGTAACTCCCTATTACAACAGACCGACAGAGGCAGGCATATTCGAGCATTTTCGAGCAACTGCTGAAGTGGGCGTGCCCATTATTGTATATGAAATTCCAGCGCGAACGGGTGTCCGGGTCTCTATAGACACGATGAAAAAAATAATGAACTTAAACGGTGTTATTGGTCTTAAGGACAGTACCAACGGAATTGAGTTGATGTCAGAACTGGTGCGTAGTGGATCAAAACCGATCCTGTGCGGGGATGATTCGTTTTTCTATGACATGTTAAATGAAGGTGCCGCTGGCGGTATGCTGGCTTCTGCCAACATCAACACGAAACAGTTCATTGAAGTGTACGACCGTTTTAAAGCAGATGACAAAGATGGATCACGTGACTTGTTCAATGAATTAGTTCCTTTTATTCTTCACCTTTTTGAAGAACCTGCTCCTGCGCTGCTCAAATGGCTGCTCGTCAAACAAGGAATCATCGCTTCCGATCATTTGCGCCTGCCGCTGATGCCAGCATCTGAGCAATTAAAAGCAAAGATGGACCAATACACGGTGAGCAGTAACGCAGTAGTCTAGATAACATCATGAACTACAATGCATAGACATGACAAAAGCCGCAGATCTGCGGCTTTTTGAATATGCGTTATGGGCATCTGATACAAGAGCTACGGAATTACGTCATTTTTTCGCACATCCTCACTTCGCAACAAAGCCATGATAAAAATGTATCCACCACAAGTGTGGCTGCCCTAACGTTTCTGTCGTTACCATTAGACCAAAATGGAAATCAGAATTGGCAGTGAAATCAGTGACAGGACCGAGCTCATGACAAAGGATGACGCCGTCTCAACCTCAAGCGTATCGAATCTCGACGCAATTATCGCAGCTACGGCTGATCCAGGGAAGGATACGAGCAGGATAACCATGGTCACGTCTGTAGAAGATAGCCCCATCAATACAGCAAACATGTAGGTAAACAAAGGCAGTGCAATGACTTTCAACAGGGAAATGCTGATAGCATTCAGGCTGAATTTAATCCGATTGATACCCACTGTTACCCCAATGGCAAAGAGCGCTGCGCCGGATGTAATACTACCGATCTGATCAAATGAGCTTTGCAGCAGATGAGGTGACTGGAAGCCAAAGAGTGTCAGGATAACACCCAGAAGCGGTACACAGGCAAGCGGTTCTTTTAGACCATGAATGATGGAATGGATCGTAAGTTTAAACAGGCTTTCGGCATGATCGCCGTTCTTGCCCGCTTCCGTTTTCTTCCCTACGGAACTGACGATGGTCGCGATGGGATCAAGCAGCGCATTGACCACTACGCCTGTAATCGCAATAGGAATGGTTACTTCTGCAGCACCAAACAGGTTGCCCAGGACAGGAATCCCCATAAACGCGAATGAAGGTTGCGTTGCATTTAATGAAAAGATGGATGACTGGCTTAGGTTTACTTTGAAAATGAAACGCATCACAAGCAATAAAACCACATAGAACCCGATGATACCAAGGAAAATGGTCATGAAAAATGGCCACTTGTCGATCAGGGTTTCTTTTTTGGTTGTAGTAATACCGATAAACAAATGTGCCGGCAATGCGAATTTGGTCACCAGTGTATTTAAACCTTTGGAGGATGCCGAGTTAAATACCTTAAAGTAGCCTCCGAAAAAACCAAGTAAAATTACGAAAAAAATAGGAATTAATATGATGAAAATGTCACTGACTGACATGTTGTTCAAACCTCCATTTATGATCTGAGCATTTGCAACAATTCAACAAATGACAATAGATTTTGATGATATGATATATTTTTTTCAATTTTAGACACAGCCAAGGAATACCTGCACGAATGGACAGGTATTCTCTCGGTGCGGCGTATTGTCATATTTAAACCATTGCGTGTTCACGTTCATTAACTGCTGCAAGGACGGGTCTGTAAACAGGGTGCCACATGGCTTCCTTAATGGCCTCTTCCACATTCTCAAGTTCACGGCGGGCTACGCCATCCTCAATCGCCGCTTTCGCTACAGCAACTGCAACTTGGTATGAAACATCCTGCAGTTCTTTGACTCTTGGCAGCAACGGAGCACCAGGTTCTGAAGAGTCTACGGCTCCAGCTACCGCGATCGCCGCTGCAGTAAACATATTTTTGGTAAATTTAGAGGCTTTGGATACGATCGCTCCAAGTCCAAGACCCGGGAACACGAAGGCATTGTTGGATTGGCCTATCTCGAACTGAATGTCATTATACATTACAGGTTCAAATGGGCTTCCTGTTGCGATCAATGCTTGGCCATCCGTCCATTCAATCAGACTTTTCGGAGCAGCTTCGGCAAGTGATGTCGGATTGGACATCGGCATGATGATTGGGCGTTCCACATGCTTGGCCATTTCCTTAACAACCTGTTCGTTGAAGGCACCCGTAACACCGGATGTACCAATAAGAATGGTTGGTTTAATGCGACTCACAGCTTCCAGCAGACTAACCTGACCTTGTTCATCTAGACTCCAGTCTTTGATTTCCTCCGCTTTACGCACATACGGCTTCTGGTATTCAAACAACCCTTCGATCTCATCGGTCAAAATACCGCGATAATCGAATGCCCAGAAACGATCCTCGGCTTCTTCCTGCGTAAGCCCCTCTTCCATCATGGCGTCCCGAATCTGATCCGCATTACCAATGCCGGCAGCCCCTGGTCCGAAGACGAGTACACGATGCTCCCGAAGAGGTACACCCGTTACTTGAACGCCTGACATAACGGCAGCTAGGGTAACCGCACCGGTTCCTTGAATATCATCATTAAATGTAAGGAGTTCTTCTCCATATTTTTGAATAATATTTCTGGCATTCACGCTGCCCATGTCTTCCCAGTGAAGAAGAACGTCGGGAAACCATTTGGTCGTTTCCTTCACAAATGCTTCAATAAATTGATCATACTTTTCACCGCGAATACGTTCATGACGATTCCCCACGTACAATGGATCATTCAGCAATGTTGGATTGTTGGTTCCAACGTCCAGTACCACCGGAAGTACACGGCTTGGATCGACACCTACTGCAGCTGTGTACACGGCCAGTTTGCCGATGGCAATGTTGATGCCACCAACCCCCCAGTCTCCAATGCCAAGAATGCTCTCAGAATCTGTCACCACAATAAGGTCGACGTCTCCAGCCTGCAGGCCACTGTTCCGGAATGCTTCCTCAAGTCCGTCCATATCATTGATGGAGAGATACACGCCGCCAGGTCTGTGATATTGATGACTATATTCCTGAATCGCTTGTCCAACCGTAGGTGTATATACGATCGGCAGCAGTTCACTAAGATGTTCTTTTAGCAAACGATAGAATAGGACGATATTTCGGTTGAACAAGTCATTCAGCATGATGCTTTTACGCAAATTATCATATTCATTTTGCAGCTGCTGATATACCCGGCTCACCTGTTCTTCAATATTTAAAACCATTGGCGGCAAAATGCCGTTCAGGTTAAGTTCTCTTCTCTCTTCTTCGGTAAAGGCAATACCCTTGTTCAGGATGGGATTGGAAAGAATGTCTTTACCTCTTAATTGGGTTTTCAGATTTCCATTGGAATCAACAAAAAATGTGTTCATTACGGATAGCCTTCTTTCGTGATATCTCTTTAATTTCTTTTCTACACTAGATAACTTTAGGTTAGTTGTTAACCTTCCGATGACAATTATATGACTTTTTTTATATTATGTAAACGAAGCTATGAAACTTTCATGAAAAGAATTTGGTTGCCATTCGATAAGTAAAATTTATCACTTTAATATTTTCCAAGAAAATCATTTTATAACTCTCTTTAGGCTTCAACATGGGTATGTGAACCAATTCAGGCATAAAAAAAGCCGCATATATGCGGCTTATGAGAGACTTATATATACCTTCAAACAATTGTTATATGACGTAAGCGTCTTCTACTTCTACCTTTCTAACATTCCCTTCCCTCATGTATTTTACGTCAATCTCACATCCTTTCTGGAATTTCGGAATATGGATCACCGGAATAAACGTAGTCACAACCGATTGGAAGGTCTGACCATCTTCTTGGGTAACGAACAAATCGAGACGTACGCCAGGCCGTCCATGCATGCTTGACGACGTCTCGGCAATATCCTGAATGATCGCTTTTGCAGGAGATCCGTACTTCAATATCTCCTTCCTGATCTGCATCGTCTCTTTACCGGTTCGCAGCTTTTTGGTGACGTTCAATATGAGAATCAATCCTGTGGTTAGCCCAGAAACAACAATTACAGCTGCAATGATTAAGGTTATCAACGTTGAAGTCATCTCATCCTCCTTAAAAAGTTGGTATACAGATTACTTCTGGCATGCTGCACCTAAATCCTGCCAATTTCTCAGCACATATGTAGGAGAGTTGAACAGGTGTAGACTAATAGATAGAAAAGAACTATAAATTCGCCTTGGCGGGCCTGCCAAGGCTCTTTAAACATGCTTACGTACTAAAATAAACGTCCAGTTTGCCTGTAGGTGGTGTGGTTGCCATCCAGACAGCAGCCAGATTATCTGGGGCCGATGTTGTAGCGGTAATGTAATCACCAATAAGTACTGTAGGTACAGGAGAAATTCCGTTCGGATCAAAAGAAGTTGTTGTCAGACGCCGGTTTGTGAAAGAAGCGCCTCCATTAAACGATTCGGCGACAAATACATCCAGAAGGAATCCGTCTATTCGGTTTGTCATATAAATGACCCTGATCGTTCCGGCAAATGGGGACACGGTTATGGAAGGGAAAAAGTTCTGTGTGCCTGGAGGTGCACCTGTAATACTAACAGGATCTGACCAAAGAAGACCATCGGGAGACCGACTGAGGAACACATCCGTGTAACCACTTCGCGCATCATTCCATACCCCATACACCGTTCCACTGTTTGGCCCGATGGAGATATCCGCCGCCAGATTTAAGTTGGTTTGTACACGAAAAGCATAATTCGGCACAGGCAAAGGCGAAGGGGCAGGGACAACCGATGAAATAAATGTAGACTGTCTTTCAATAGGCGGTTGATAATTAATTCCGCCGTCATAAGATATTCTTAACAGTGCCGATGGGCTTGCAGGGCCTGTAAGGATGTAACCCGCATATACTTCGCCGGAGAACCCTACAGCCAAGGCTGCACGGTCATGTATCCCCCGGGGACTGGATTGGCGATCCGGTGGTTCCCAGGTTATACCTTGCGAAACTGATCTTTGTGTGAAAATGGCTGAAGAAGTTGTAGCGAGCGGCGTGTAGCCAACATATGCATTGCCTCTATAGGGACTGCCCGGAGACCGATCCACGGCAATATAGGGCTCATCGTTATGGACAACGGTACCAAAACCCGCTTGAACGATGACCGGTGGTTGCCAGCTTAAACCATCATCAAAGGACGTATAGCTGACAATCGTTCCATCATTGATTCCATTAAACACGTGAACCGTCACGATAAAGGTACTTGGAAATGTATAGTCAATGGTAGGTGCTTCTGCCCCTGAATATCCTGCTGGCTGTAGAAGCACAGTAGTGGACCAGGTATTACCGCCATCAATGGAACGATAGAATCCGGTCAGTGTCGGTCCAGTGCTGGTATCCACAGCAACGACACACATAATATTGGGATTCAACGTATTCACCGCAATGGAAGGTTCAAACTGATTGCCTCCCAGAGCTCCGGTAATATTTACAACTGCCAATGGTCTCACCTCTTTTCCTTTAAGGGATATTTGTGAATCGGTCTATCACGGTCATCTCGGACTGGAGGACCCGTTGGATGATCTGGCCTGTAGAGCTAACACTATAAACATGGATAATCGTACTTGTAGCACTGAAAAAATCACTTTGGACCTCAAAAAAGGCTGCATTGATGAGAGGGTATATTAACGTCCTTGTACCTTGAGGCAAAATTTCGATCAGATCATGACCAATGGGTATCCGAGCAGTTTGTGTAGTGTCCCATCTAAACACCTCCAGCTCGACATTGACGGAGGCGTCAAGGGAGTCATTAATGCAAGTCACAATAAGCTGCGTGGACTGAGTTTCCCCCGCTGTCGGGTTGTAAATGAACCCCGTACTGTTAGGCAAAAGAATCACTCCCTTTTCATACAATACACGCTATCTTTCTGGTATTTTATACTACGTAAACCGTATAGACATTGACACGGCTAATACAAATATCCTATAAAATCAAGCTCCCCCTCGTCCCATGGAACTGTTCCTGCTTGTTTCATCATTAACCCATCCATAACCTGATCTCCAATACCGACCGTGGTTAGAGTGTTATCAACCCCCAATACCCGGATGGCCGTTCCGTTCAGATTCATGGTCCTGTAATCCAATCCAACATGCCCGATCAGTAGATGTTCCGCATCCATAACGAGCAATCTCGAATGTGGAACCTGCTTGAAATACATTCGTTCTTCTGGGTAGATCTCCGGAAAGCTCGCAACCAGTAATTGTTGCAGCTGCACCGAGAGTTCATTGTTCAGTTCCATATCGTTCGTTTGAATTACCTTCAAAAAATCTCCTCCTTATCTACAGCAAAAAGACCTGTCCTACAACAGGCCTTTATAACTTGCTATTTCTTATTGGTATTTCAGTTTGATATCAACAGGAATTAATCCTTCTTTTTGCCTCTCATCTTCAATAACAGACCATTGTCTGCCTACTAGAGAATGAAGCAATTGAATCTGTTCGCGGTTGAGCTTCAGATGCCGCAGCGTCAGATCTTCCTGCACATAATCACGATCCAGTTTAAGATCGAAACGGAAGTCCAGCACCCTTTTTAAAGCATTAATATGCAAAAACTTGAACTCGTATCCACTACGAATGGCCTCTGCCCAATCCTCGCCCACTTCTTCAGCGGTCTTCAGTCTTTCTTCCAAATCCATCGTTGGTTCCTTGATTGTGGCCCGCAATGAAGCAAGATCCCTCCGATGCAAACAATCAATAATCACCTCACTCGCTTCACCACTCGTCAGAACATTTTCCACCAGCATCCCCACGGGAATCGAAAGCCGTACCAGACTCATACTTCCCCCGCCTCATTTCGAAGATACTGATTAAACCAGGCATTGACCTGTTCGAAGCTGTCCACTCGCAAGGAAGGTTTACCGCTTTTGAGCAGTGAGTGATTGGACCCGGGATAACGAATCAGTTTGGTCTTTTTACCGTAACGCTTGAGTGTGGTGTAGAGTTCCTCTGCCTGTGCAATCGGGGTTCGATAGTCTTGCTCTCCATGCATGATCAGAAGCGGTGTTTCAATCTTATGTGCATGAGCCAGAGGTGAACGGGACCACAGCAGCTCAGCATGCTCTGCCGGATTGCCTCCAATGACACCCTCTACATAAGAGATGCCTATATCACTGGTACCGTACATGGACAGCCAATTGGAAATACAACGCTGAGTTACAGCAGCTTTGAACCGGTTGCTGTGGGCAACAATCCAGTTCGTCATAACCCCTCCGTAACTGCCGCCTCCGACACCCAGACGTGATTCATCCAGGTGTTCGTATGTATCAAGGGCATAATCGACCGCCTCCATCAGATCCCGGAAGTCTCCGCCAGCAAAATCACCACGGCAAGCTCTGGCAAATTCCTGCCCGTATCCCATACTTCCACGTGGATTCACCCATAGAACGGCGTAGCCCTGTGCTGCAAGAGACTGCATCTCGAAGCTGAACGTACCCGTATACATCGCATGTGGTCCCCCATGAATCTGCAAAATCAGCGGGGTTTTGACATTTGGGTCACGTTTCGCAGGCTGCAGCAACCATCCCTGAATACGCCATCCGTCTGTGGATGTAAACTCCATTCGTTCAGGCACATTCACTTCCAGCCCGGTGACCCATTCTTCGTTTCGCCTGGTAAGCCGGAACGTTTCTCCGCTGCTTATATCCACACGATACAGTTCCGCAGGATGATCCGGTGTCAGAGCAGCAATGACCAGGGTCGTTCCATCAGGTGATAACGTGTATTGATACACATCCTTCTCACCACTTCCGGTGATGGATTGAAAGTCTCCATTCTCATGAATGCGGTATACATCCACACTTCCATTATCGGTACCCAGTACATACATGCCGCGTTCCGGATGTCTGTCATCCCAGATCGGTGATGGAGACGGACCAGCGGATTTCATATCTCCAAGAGCAGCGTTACCAAGCTGTATATCCATTTTCGTATTGATCAGCTTGGGCATCCCTCCTTGAACAGGAACAGCGTATAATCTGTTATGACTGCCGCTCCCAAACTCACGGTCGCTGGCGATCAGGTAGAGTACCTGACCATCAGGTGAATAGGAGAACTGGCTAACCAGCAAGCTGGAATCCGTTACTTTGGAAGGACGGCTTGCTTCCAGCCCTATGGTGTATACATCTGCAAAGTACAACAGATCCGCATCGGAGTCCTCATCCTCCACCTGCTTGGAAATAAAGGCAAGGCTCTGGCTATCTGGCGACCATGCAGGCCCGCTGACATTCCACTGTCCGGATGTGATTGAAGTGATCTCTCCACTCGCGATCTCATAAATGTACAGATGGCTATATAGCCCATCCCACCAGCCGGAACCTTCTGCTTTTGGGGTGGTACGCTCAAAACTTTTACCCCGCAGTACGGGTGCCTCCTCATTTTTCAGCTCGTCTTTGCCTTCCACATCATTCATCTGCACTTTACTGGTAAAGGCAATATACTGCCCGCTTGGCGACCATGCATAATCCAATATTTTACGTTCCGGAGGAATAAGCCTAACTGGTTCGGTTGAACCTGCTTCGAGGGTCCATAAACCTTTACCCCCATCTTCCAGACGCAAAAAAGTGAGCTGCGTTCCATCGGGTGACCAGGTCGGCGCCGTATCCTTGTTGCCATTCGTAAGCTCCACATCATTGCTGCCATCCAGGGAAATTCCCCGAATCAGGGTGTTATACTCGTTCTTTTGCCGGTCTATGGTCTGCTCCACGTAAGCCACCTGTCCATTCGGATGGACCACCGGCTGGCTAATGGAACGATAGTGATATAAGTCCTCTGGTATCATCGGTCGTTTGTTCATCTGAGGGTCCCCTTTCTCCAGTCCAGTTATTTTTTGTTCGTTTCTGTTCGCGGATCGAGCACATCACGCAGCCAATCACCGAGGAAAATAACCCCCAGCACCGTAAGTGTAATCGCCAGTCCAGGGAATGTGGCTACCCACCAGCTCGTGGCTACATATTGTCTTCCATCACTGAGCATGCCTCCCCAGGAAACGTCAGGCGGCTTGATACCCAGACCGAGGAAACTGAGTGAAGCTTCCATAATAATGGTGGTTCCGACATTCATGCCGCAGATGACAATAAACGAGGACAAGATATTCGGCAGAATATGTTTCAGGATCAACCGTCCATTCTTGGCCCCAATCGATCGGGCAGCATGAACAAAATCCCGCTCCTTGATACTGAGAACCTCGCTTCGAACGATACGGGTAAACGGAACCCAGTTGGTCACACCAATGACGAAAATCAATGTCGTGATTCCCGGGCCAACGATGGCCATCACCACAAGCATGAACAGAATGGTAGGAATGGCCATGAAGGCATCCCCTACACGCATGATGACTGCATCCAGCCATTTCCCGTAAAATCCGGACAGCAGACCCAGAATGGCTCCGATTATTCCCGAGACGATGACCGCTCCCATCCCTACTATCAATGAAACGCGTGCACCGTAGACAATTCGGCTCCACATGTCTCTACCCAGGTTATCCGTACCCAGCCAGTGTTCTGCAGTTCCTCCCTCTAACCAGGCAGGCGGCTTAAGTCGACCCAGCGGATCGACGGCTGCGGGATCATGACTCGTTAACAGAGGTGCACATATGGCGATCAAGACGACCAGTAAAACGAGCACAGAGCCAAGCATTCCGGTTTTGCTGAGGATCAGCTGTTTCCAAATATAGCGAAATCCTGTTGGTGTACGTAAACTCTCACTTTCCTGTTCTGCACCCGGAATGGGCATTTCATTGCTGCCTGTCATAGGTTGCACCTCCCTCTAGTCGAATTTAATGCGCGGATCAAGCAGCCGGTAAGCTACATCCGTCAAGATATTGGTTACAACAACAATTAAGGCAATGACAAACACGGCTGCCTGGACAATCGCCATGTCATGCGTATTGACGGCAACAACCAAGAGCTGACCCAGCCCCGGCCAGGAGAATACCGTTTCCGTAATCAGCGTTCCGCCGATCAGACTGGTAAACTGCAAACTCATAATCGTTACGACGGGTATCAAACCGTTGCGAAAAGCATGTTTGCCGATCACGACCATTCGTCCCAGCCCCTTGCTGCGAGCCGTACGAATATAGTCCTGACTTAGAATCTCCAGCATACTTGAACGGATCAGACGGGTCATTTGAGCTGCCAGTCCTATGCCAAGGGTAAAAGCCGGCAAGATCAAATGCGACAATCCACCGCGACCCGATACGGGCAAAACGCCCCACATGACGGAGAACAACAGGATCAGCATGATTCCCATCCAGAAGTTTGGCATGGCCTTGCCGATTACCGATATTCCCGAAATGATAAGATCGGTAAACGTATTACGTTTAACAGCTGAAGCTACTCCCAGTGGTACTGCCATAAGAACGGCAAAAAACATCGCGGCTACAGCCAGTTCGAAGCTGGCAGGCAATCTCTCCAGGACAAGCTGTAAGGCGGGCTGCCCATAGCGGAACGATTGCCCAAAATCCCCCTGTAAGGCACTGCCCAGGAACTTCACATACTGCGTGTATAGCGGTTGATCCAGACCGAGAGCTTGCGTTAACACCGCGCGGTCTCCCGCAGTAGCGGTCTCGGGAAGCATCAATGCAACGGGATCACCAGTAACCCTGACCAAAATAAACACAATCAGTGAAACAATGAACAATACCGGAATGACTTGCAGTAAAGATTTAAGTACGTATTTCCCCATCCTCATTCACCTCCATGCTATACAAAAGAACGGCAGGAACATGGTGTACCCAGTCCCTGCCGTTCACGGCCTATCCTTGCAATGACAGGTTGTTCTGCCGGGTATTACTGTGCAGCAGGTGTAATCTCGTCGGCATAAAACATTTCATCACTGCGCGGCGTGAAGTTCACGCGTGCATTCGTTCCATAGACACCTTCCATCTGGTACAGATACACGGCTGGACGTTCTTCTGCGAAGATTTGCTGTACTTGCTGGTACTCTTTTTCACGAGCCTCAGGGTCCATGTTCACCAATGCAGATTGAAGCAATTTCTCCACTTCCGGATTGTTGTAATCCGACTCACCTTTGGCTTCTTCGAACATGTAACGGTTGTAGTTATTCGAAGCGTCGAACAGGGAGTTACCGATACCGATCATGAAAATTTCCTTGAATGATTTGGAGCTGTAACGTTCACTGAAAGCACTTGGCTCAAGCACGTCCATGTTGATTTTGAAGCCAGCTTGCTCCAGCATCGCTGCAACAACTTCCACCTGCTCTTTGTATTGTGACGAAACGGAGATGGTCATCTCGGCTTCACCTTCAGCGTAACCGGCTTCCTTCAGAAGCTGTTTGGCTTTTTCCAAATCGTATAGTGATGTTTTGTACAGTGATGGGTCCGCACCAAAGTTTCCTGGCGTGACGGATGTGCGGGTAACAATACCTGCTCCACCGGCAATGCTGTCTACAATCCCTTGTTTGTCGATAGCCAGGTCAATCGCTTCACGCACTTTCGGATCAGCCGTAATGCTGCCTTCTGTCTGACGGAAGATCAATTGCAAGACGCGCTGGATTGGTGCTTTGACAATTTTCTTGTCTGCTTCGCCTTCAATGCGGGCAATGTCCGTGGACGGAATCGATGCAGCTACGTCAACTCCACCAGCGAGCAGTTCGGATACCCGTGTGGAAGCTTCAGGAATAACGCGGAATACGACTTCATTCCATTTCGGCTCACCATCGAAGTAGTTCTCATTTTTCACGAGTACCACACGATCGTCTTTTGTCCATTTGCTGAATTTGTAAGGTCCTGTTCCTACCGGTTGTTTAAGGAAAGCATCCATGCCGTTTTCCTCAATGTATTTGGCAGGCAGGATGCCCGCTCCCATTTTGGACAGGCGGTTAAGCAGAAGCGGATCCGGTCCATCTGTAATGATGTCTACGGTATGCTCATCAACCTCTTTGACCTCAACAATATTTTTGAAATAACTGTTTTGTTTAAGTGTTTCGTCTTTGGCTACCCGTTCAATCGTATATTTGACGTCTGCTGAAGTGAACGGATCGCCATTATGAAACGTAACCCCTTCACGCAGCTTGAAACGCCAGGTTGTGTCATTCACTTGTTCCCAGGATGTAGCAAGTCCAGGAACCTTGTTTTGTTCACTGTCATTTTTGACCAGATAATCAAATACGTTGACCAAAACGGCCTCACTGGACGTATTGTTGTTGTTATGCGGATCGAAACTCTCAATATCGGTAGCAGCTGCAATCGTAAGCGTTGTGCTGGCAGTTCCACCACTTTCTGTGCCGCTGGATGCCGAATTGCTGTCAGTACCTGTACTTGTTCCACCGCATGCGCTTAGCACCAATACTACAGCCAATAATGTGATCCACATGCTAGTCCATTGTCGTTTTTTCATTTGGTACGCTCCCCCTCAGAAGTTGTGTTTCTTGCCAAAAATTCAAGTGCCACGGATGAAAGTATGCCTACACCATAAGGCATTGCCGTTTCATCCAGATCAAACATCGGATGATGAAGCGGATAACGGGTACGTTCTTCTTCATTACCGGAACCAAGCCGGAAGAAAACGCCGGGAATCTGTTCACAGTAGAAGGCAAAGTCCTCGCCCCCGGTGGACGGCGAAATGCTGCTCCATCCTTTTGCCCAGTCCAGTCCGTCTACGGTTTCGGTAAGCAAGTCCACCATCCCGAGATCGTTCACCACAACCGGATATCCATCACCGTAAATAACCTCGTGCCCTGCGCCGAAGGAAGCGCACACCCCGCTCACCACCTGTTCAATCAGAGCAGGCATGCGTTCACGAAGAGCTGGTGAGAGTGTACGCACCGTCCCGATCATCTCCACCTCTGGCGCTATGGCTGTACCCATGTAGCCGCCAGTGATTTTACCGATGGTCACCACTACGGGCTCCAGCGGGTCTACCAACCGACTGGCGATATTTTGTAAAGCGGTGATGACCTGTGCGGATACCGCAATTGCATCAATTCCCTCATGTGGCCGGGCAGCATGTCCACCCTTGCCGAACACACGAATGACCAAGCGGTCTGCCGAAGCAAAAGCCACCCCTTTACTGACACCAACGGTACCTGTATCCTGTCCAGGTGTCATATGCAGACCTGCGATCGCATCCACCTTCGGATTCTCCAGTACACCGTCCTGAATCATGGCGCGTGCACCGGCAAGCCCCTCTTCTGCAGGCTGGAAAACAAACTTGATATTGCCCGACTTCGGCCTGCCAAGACCCGTAAGCAGCTCAGCCGCTCCCATCAGGATCGTTGTATGCGCATCATGACCGCACAAGTGAGCCTTGCCTTCGACCTGGGAGCTGTATTCGGCCGACTTCTGATCCTGGATCGGAAGTGCGTCCATATCTGCCCGCAGTGCAATGGTTGGGCCGTCCGTCTCGCCCCGGAGCAGACCTACAACACCGGTCTTCCCAACGTTACGGATCACTTCAAGTCCCAGGCTTTCCAGATGCTCGGCGACGATACCTGAAGTACGAACTTCTTCATATCCGATCTCCGGATTGCGATGGAAATCTCTCCGCCAGTTCGTGAGCTTTGGCTGTAACTGCTGTGCAAGTTGAAATAATTGTGCTCGTTCCATTAATGCTCATTCCCTTCTTGTTGTTCCGATGAGACCAGCCGTGAATAGATGGCGTCAGCGGAAAATGCAATATGACGTTTCATTGTATCCCTTGACTTGATCGGATCCCGGGATTTGAGGGCTTCAAGAATCTCGGTATGTACGCCCTGGTTAATAACCCGGATATTTTCATCGTATGGCATCAGATCCAGCGCAGGGTTGATCTTGGTACGAATCTGTCTGACTGCCGTCTCCAGGTACGGATTGCCCGAAGCCTTGGCAATCGTGAGATGGAACTTGACATCGAGCGCCCTGAACCATTCCCGCGTACACTCTGGCTCCATACTCTGCTTGATGTAACCTTCGAGCAGCGTCAGTTCGCCTGCGGTGATCCGCTCAGCAGCCAGAAAAGCGCCTTCCGGCTCTACAATCGTCCGATATTCAAACACATGTAACATTTGATCCCAACCACGCATGATCTCTTCCTTCGTTCGTTTATGCGCGTTGGCCGTGATGGGAAGTACGAAGGTACCTCCCTTAGCACCGACCCGCTTCTCGATTAATCCCTTACTCTCAAGGGCGGATAATGCTTCACGAACCGTAATTCGACTTGCATTAAAAATCTCGGCAAGCTCACGTTCAGAAGGAAGCTGATCTTCACTCATGATTTCCTTAAGAATGATTGCCTCTTCCAGTTGTTCCCTGATAAATTCACTGACCTTTATCGCAGAAACTTTCTCGAATTGGAAAGTCGATTGATTGAACATATCCACACTCCGATCGATATAATGTCTAAACCTTATACCATTAAACTCTTATTCATAATATAATTCCGAGTAAACAGATATGCAATAGTTTTTTTTGAGAAATCATCATTATTTTTTAATTCTCGCCGAACGCTCTTCTGGTTTGGGGATATTTCGGTTTTGGAATATTTCGCTCGATAATAATGATACAACCCTGCTTTCACTACGATAGGGACAGACATTATCGCTTGTTCGGCCAACGAAAAAGACGTTGTCGTGATGTACGACAACGTCTTTTCAAAGTGTATCTGTGTTTTAAATAATTTCCCTTTACTCGTTCAAGTAAACGGCTTTCCCTGTCCGGGCGGATTCATAGAGAGCTTCCAGGATTTGCGACACCACCAAAGCCTGTTTAGGAGTAACTACAGGCTCCTCATCCTTCTCGATGGCTTCGATCCATTTTCTCATCTCCACATCCGGTGCGCTTTCCGACTTCCCGTCGTAGAAGGCAACTCCGTCTGCACTAAGTGAGATTTCATTCGTATAGAGACGGCTGAATTTCTCACCGTTAATGCGAAGTCCGTTCTTCATATCGGCTCCGGCTTCCGTTCCGCTGAGACTGCATTTGGCTTCATCCACATCCAGTGAATTCAGTGCCCAGCTGGATTCCAGCATAATAGTCGCACCATTTTCCATCACGATCATGCCGAAGGCAGAATCTTCCACCGAGAATTTCTTCGGATCCCATGGCCCCCATGCATTCGCTGCATTTTCCTTTTGGGAAAGCTCATGATACGTTGTGCCCAGAACGACCTTCGGTTTGTAGTTATCCATCATCCAGAGTGTCAGGTCCAGTGCGTGTGTGCCGATATCGATCAGCGGACCGCCGCCTTGTTTCTCCTCATCCAGGAAAACGCCCCAAGTCGGTACAGCTCTTCTTCGAATCGCATGTGCTTTGGCAAAATAAATGGATCCCAGCTCGCCTGCCTCGCACATCTTTTTCAGGTACAAGCTGTCTTCTCTGAAGCGGTTATTGTATCCAATCGTCAGCTTTTTGCCTGTTCGTTCAGCAGCTTCAAGCATGCTCTGTGCTTCGGCAGATGTTTTCGCCATCGGTTTTTCACACATCACATGTTTGCCAGCTTCGAGAGCGGCAATGGAAATTTCGGCATGTGAGATATTTGGAGTGAGTACATGAACGATATCCAGCGTTTCATCTTTCAGCAATTCCAGATAATCCGTATACACTTCCGCTTCGGCATTGCCATATTTCTCTTTGGCTTCTTCTGCACGTTCCGGGACAATATCACAGAATGCAACCAGTTCCACATTATCTAGCTTGCTGAGACTCGGCAGATGCTTGCCATTCGCAATCCCGCCACATCCTACAATTCCGATACGGTACACTTTACTCATATCCATTCACCCTCACTTTTGATTTGGTTTGTTTCATTTTCCGAAAAGCTGACGGAGTCATCCCCAGACGCTTGCGGAAAACGGCATGTAGATAATTGGCATTGGTAAAACCTGATACAAGCGCAATTTGCTCGATGGAGCCATTGCTTTCCTCCAGATTGCGGCAAACCGCACCCAGTCGAATATCTTCCAGCACACGACTGAACGGCATGCCCGGCTGCACCTGGTAAAATATTCTTTGCAGCTGTCTGGTGCTGATATGTAGCTTCTCTGCCACATTTTCCAGTGTCACAACATTGGAGTAGTTGGCCTCCATGTACTGGACGGCATATTCATACCTGTACATGGACATGTCACGTTCAGGTGCTTCCACCCGGATCTCTCCGTTATCGTGGGCACGAACGGTTCTCAGCAGGATGCTGATCACCAGCTGTTTAATGGATGTATAATATCCGATCAATTTACGATCACATGCTTCATACGCTTCCAAAAAACAGTTCATGGCCCGATGGTAATCCTGCACCGGAACAAGGGGCAACGCTCTGAGCTTGGCGATCGTTTCCTCGGATTCTGCAGCCTCCCAGGGATCTACATTCTCTCTGGGCTGCTCCACAATATCCACATGAAGACACAGTTCATCCATGTCCTCTTCGGAATCGGCCTCCTGGTAATGAACAACGCCTGGCCCTGTTAAATACAGCATGCCTTCGGACAAAGAATGCATCTGGTCACCCAGAATGACTTTCCCCTTGCCCCGCGGAATAAAATGAAATTCAAATTCCGCATGGTTATGAAAATCAACGATTCGACCTGCCGGAAAAGACGTCAGATGAAATCGTAAAACCCGTATCTCGTAATGTCCCCATGCAATGGAAATATCCAACCGCTCAAGGAGGTCCTGTCGTTCAAGCATTTTTTCAAAAGGATATCGGTTCAATATCGTACCTCCCCAACCAGCCTAACCTTGTAAATCACCCAGGGAGATTCTGCGCCCTTCCTTGGCAGAGGTGTTGGCAGCCTCCATCAGGCGTGTCAGTTCAGTGGCGATCTGCAGATTTTCAGCAGCCAAGGAATCGTTTTGAATATGAGAGACCCACTGAGTGAATGCGCTTTCTCTTTTATCCAGCAGCGGAAGCACCGTCCATTCCTTATAGGCCTCTGTGCCCGCATTGGTGCGGATGAGCAGCTTGTCGTCAGGTGTTCCGTACAACAAGGTTCCTTCCGTCCCATGAACTTCAATCGTAAATGGAGAATGACTATTCACAAAGCCAGCCTCGACCACACCAATCGCTCCTGAATCCGTAAACAAGGTGGCAACGGCATTATCTTCTACCTCTTTGCCGGTGATATAACCGAAATTGGCATTTACGCCGGTCACTTCTTGACCCAGGAAGAGTCTGGTCAGATACATAGGATGGCACCCCAGATCAATCATAGCACCTCCCTGGCATTCCTCCAAGCTGTAAAAGTGCTGCGGCAGCCAATCTGCAGTGGCTCCATTATGAGACAGGCGAACCCTGACATAGGTCACTTTTCCCAACAGGCCTTGCTGAAGCACATCCTGAATGGTTAACGTATACCCGTCATTCAAGCGAGGCAAAGACACCGTCATTTTGACTCCTTGCTCACGCACCTCAGCCATGATCGCATTCACATCTTTTACTGTTGAAGCGATGACTTTTTCCGTAAAAATATGTTTACCTGCTTTGGCAGCAGCGGTAATTACGTCCTTGTGGTCACGAGTAGGTGCGTCCACTATAACGGCGTCAATATCCTTCTGTGCCAGCATCTCTTCCAGAGACGCATAGAAGGGTACATTCAGACGGCTTGCAGCTTCCTGCCCGCGCTTGACATCTTCATCCCAAACTGCGGCTATTTCAGTGTCCTCATGCTCCTGGACTTGCTTGATATAATCCCATGCATGCACATGCCATAAGCTTATTTTGCCGATTCTGATGGTCACTATGTCTTACCTCCTAGTATATAATATCCTGACAACTAAATATAAATTATCACAGACTTCATTTCATTTTAATAGGAACAGGCGACAACAAATATATAAAATTACGACATCCAAATCCAAAACCAACATTCCAACTTAAACAGTTTTAGCCTCTACTCCCTACCTCGTAGTCCAGTAAGGTTCCATCCTTTGGGTAACTATTGATTATCCGGAAAATAAAAAAGAGACAAGGTGCTCACACATATACATATGCATGGCACCTTGCTTATTGAATCATTGGATTCATTATTTAGTTTAGAAATTTAAGGAAGCAAAGTCTCCTCAGCAGGTGGTTCCGGGCTCGGGTCCTCCGGGCTCGGGTCCTCCGGACTCGTCTCTTCCGGGTTCGGGTCTTCAGGACCCGGTTCTTCCCCGGCAGTCACGAACAGCCGGCCTGGTGCTTCGGTCTCGATTTTGTTCCCTGCTGCGTCTTGGACACGAATGACGATGACTCCTCCCTCAAGTACCAGTGTGGAAGGTGTAGTGTATGTGCCCGTATAGTGCCCAGGCTCCGTTTCCACCAATGGAATCTCGGATCCGCCTTCAGCATTCAGATTCAACGGCAGCTGAATTCGGAATGATGCCGTCAGACCTGGAGCACTGTCAAAGGATACGGTTACGGTTTCACCTGAGGCAATGCGTACATCTTCTGCAGGTGTAATATTCGTTAACTCAGGCAGCGTTGTCTCTACCAATACTTTGCGTGTTACCGTCGTTTTATTACCTGCCAAATCCGTCGCTGTTACAGTGATGGTGTTCTCCCCTTCATTGACGAGAATACGATGACTGAAGCTTCGATCCCTCTCCAACTTGACGGTTCCTCCGTTAACTGTCACCTTGTTGAGAAATGGGTCCACTGCGCTGCCTGTAACATGTACAACTTCTGCATTGGTCCGGCTTCCATCCTCTGGCGTAAGTAGTGTTAATTCTGGCGGCGTCTGATCCTGGATAATGACAACCGGAAGCGAGCGGTCCGTAACTTTTCCACCGATCACTGCCTCTGCTGTGAATGCATTGACCCCTGGACGAAGTTTGGCGTCCAACTTAAACTTCCCATTCTCAACCGTTGTGGTTCCTGCCACATCTTTGCCATTGTAGATTTTGATCTGAGCTCCATTCGCCGGAGAGGTTCCGGACACGGTGAAGGTTGATTTATTCGAATACGTGTTTGCCGGTGCCGTAATGACTGGTGCGTTTACCGGATATCTCACCACCGCACGGATCATATAGTTGCCCTCTTCTGCTGGTGCTGTGCTCCACACGCCGCTTACACGCTGCCAGCTCCGCCCCGCATTGGTACCATTCTCATCGGTTGCCAGTCCCGGTGCACTTGTTCCCGCCACAGACTGTACATAAACGATATAGAAATCGCCGTTTACGATAACTGGCTCCGGGAATTCAACGCTGGTCCACTGATCATTACGTAATGCTGTACCGTCAAACGGTCCTGCCAGCAAACGTCCAGGTGCGCCATCTGCGCCGGAAGCATCATAGACGGCATACTGGAACGCAGTTCCACCAGGTACAGGCCACTCGGTGTTCCAGAATCGAAGTGATGCGCCTGTTACTTGAGCCGTTGCCTGCTCAGGTGTCATTCGCACGGCCCAAGCATTATCAGCGGCAACAAAAGCTCTGGCATTCTCGGCTGTTCCATCGTCATATGCGATTTCCCCAGGGAAACCGATAAATGGCTTCAATGCCACACTCGCTTCCGCTGTACCATTTCCAGGCACCGTCACATTTACGGTTTTGCTGTAATAGTCGGCAGCTCTGACGGATAGGGTATAGCTTCCTTCCAGCACATCAAGAACGAAGCTGCCGTCTGCGCCGGTACGAACCTCACCTACCTGAGCATCTTCCAGCACGAGAACGGATGCGTCGACCAGCGGTTCGCCTGTCCGTTCGTCGGTAACTACACCTTCAATCTGTCCATGAGGGATGGCTTCCAGATTGAAATTGGCTTTTGCTCCATCACCATCGGTGATGGTTACTGTTTGAGTCCGCGGATAGTATCCGTAAGCCTCAGCTTTCAATGTATAATCACCCGCAACATGGGTGAAGCTGTATTTTCCTGTCGATGGGTCTGTTTTCACCGAACGTCCGGTTTCGAGAACGGTGACCGTTGCACTTGCAGGCAGGCTTTGCGGAGTAACGGAACCTGTATCAGGTTTCTCTGCTTCCGGCTGCTGCTGCTTGGTTTGATTAAATTCAGCCTTATCGGTTCGTGTAACCTTGTACCAGGAATTGTCATAAACCGGTTTAGGTTTGTCACTGCTAAGAACTGCCGCGCTATCTTGTGTTACCGTCTCAGGTGCGATACTCAAAATGCGGAAATCGTCAATGTACCAGCCCGTCTTAACCACACTGCTGTCTGAGGTCAGGCGGAATCGGAATTGAACTTCGTTTCCAGTGAGCGCACTCAGATCGTAATATACCGGCGTCCATTGTTTCCCGTTTGAACTATGAGAGAACTTGCCAAGTTCAGACCATGTGCTTCCTCCGTCTGTTGAAGCTTCCACATAGCCATAGTCATATCCGCTTTCAATCTCATACCAGTGGTTGAAGGTCAGTGTAGCATCATTTGTTTCCGTCAAATCCACAACTGGCGATACCAGAGAATAGTTCGATCCGTTCTCGTACGTATTATCCAGATCGGTTGCCCAGACATTTGGCGGAGAAACGGCACTTGCAGGTCCATTGACCGGAACACCGCGTTCCCATTCATCCTTGGTTCCCGAGTGGGTCCATCCATTATCATCACTGCCATCAAAATGGTCGACGTAAATATCTTCTGGCACCTCAACCGTGATGGATACCTCATTCGACTTCTCGCTTTCATTCCCACTATAATCCAGAGCAGCAACAGTATAATAGTAAGTTGCATCCGTCACTGTGGCCGTATCTGTAAATGTCGTCGCTCGTGTACTTCCAATCGCCTCGTAGTCGGCGCCGGAAGTCGTCGAACGATAGACAATGTAAGACTCCAGATCCTCATCGTCAGGTCCGCTCCAGGACAATGCCACATTACCCAAAATGTCAGCCGCTGCGCTTAATTCTGCAGGCGCCCCAGGAGCGATATCATCTGGTGATTGTACGGAGAAGTCATCAATATACCAGCCTGCCTTTTGGACAGAATTGTCACTGGTCAGGTTAAACTGGATGAACACCTGCTGCCCCGCATATTCTCGCAGATCCACATACTGTGTCTTCCAATCACCGCCTGTTCCCGTGAAGCTTAACAATTCCTCAAACACGTAATCATTGTCTTCGGTAGCGATATACACTTTGCCGAAGTCAATATTGCTCTCCAGATCAAACCAGTGTTTGAAGGAGACTAATGCCCCTTCCGGACTTTCGGTAAGATCAATAGGTGGTGCCAGCAGATATGCATTGCTGTTCCCTGCATACGTGCCTTCCAGGTTGGTTGCAATCACCTTGTCTCCGGAGGCTGCACTGCCAGGACCGCTGACCGGTGCTCCCCAAACCCAGGTGCTTCCTGTTCCGCCTGTTGAGAAGCCCAATTGATCTTCTTCAAAATCCTGAACATATCCTGGCTGTACACCATTGGACACAGCCACTTTATATACCTGGCTCTCAAATCCGTTATTGCCGTAATCGTTAACCCGGATATAATACTCCACCCCTTCCGGCTCAATCAGAAATGCCGGAATGGTAGCTGAATAGGTTCCGTCCTTGCTATCTCCCGCGATGCGGTTCATCGGCAGATAGACGTACTGACTCGTGCCTGTCGTTTTGGCGAATGCTTCTACCGAAACCACCCCAACGTTATCCGTAACATGAGCAGTCAGCGGAATATCAAGTCCTGTGAAAGCTGAGTTAACAGGTGTGTGTTCCAGGACTGGTTCTTCAAGATCATCTCCTGCGGTAACCACCCGTCCTGATACCGTTCCGATCCCTTCAAGTACCGAGCCGACAGCATCCAGCGCATTAATAATGCCATGTCCGTAGCCATTGTTTGGCGATGTTGGATATTGACTATCCGTTCTCGGAGTTGCTGTATCCATAATAATCTGTTCCAGCTGATCTACGGTCAGGGAATGATTGGCCTGAAGCAGGAGTGCTGCAAGTGCTGTCGTATGCGGGCCTGCCATGGATGTTCCGTCCCAGCCCCCCTCATATACCCCACCTGGAACAGAGGAGCGGATATTGACCCCTGGTGCCGAAACTTCTGGCTTAATCTCGTCATATGGAGATGGACCGAGGAGTGAGAAGGAAGCCAGATTACCGTTAATATCCGTAGCGCCTGTGGCGAAGCTTTCAGGATAATTGGCAGGATTCGCGACCGAACCCGGGCCTCCAGGATTCGTCAATCTCACATTACCGGCAGAAAACTCAGGGAAAATCTGTGCATCCCGCCAGGCTTGTACCATTGGCCGGAACCACTCGTCCAGTCCTGCACCGCCACCCCAGGAGTTGTTGACCACATCCGGAGCGAGTTCAGGGTGAAGGTTGCCTTCGGCATCCACGGGTGCAATCAGCCACTGTCCGCCGTCCAGGATAATGGCATCCGTGGTTTCCGGATTAAATATCCGTACACCGATCCATTTGGCACCTGGAGCAACCCCGATCTGATTGCTTCCATCTTCTTCTGAACCTACCATTGTCCCCATCGTATGTGTACCATGCCCATCCTCATCGGCAGGCAGGGAAGCGTTACTATGTGGATCATACCAGCTGAGCTCTGGATCGACGATATTGCCTGATGCATCAAGTCCTCTCCATTTGCTGCGAAGAGCTGGATGAGTATAATCAACTCCACTGTCCAGATTGGCAACAACGATGCCTGTTCCATCGATTCCTCTCTCCCACACTGCGGGCGCATTGATATAATCGATATTCCACTCAACATTTTCTGTTGCCAGGTTATCCTTTGATGCGACTGCTGAGTCCTTGGCACCTGCTGCATCTTCTTTGGCTGGCGTTTTGGCAGGATCTGCAGCTGGTGCTGCACTCGCCGTTTCTTTGCTTACCTCGGCTTTTTGCAAGTAACGTGTTTCGTTAGGAAGGACTTTTTCCACTTCTGGCAGCAGAGCAATCTGTTCCATGACTTCCTTTGTACTCGTTACAGCCAATGAATTGACGATAAAATAGCTTTTATATTCTTTGACCTTGCCCAGGTCAATTTCCTTCTCGAGATAGCTTTCGAGCGTGTACTGCGTCCGCGATGCCGTTTCCCGAAGAGAGCTGACAACAGAATTCCGGACGGACAGCTTGGTTGCTGAAGCCGTTTGTTTCTCTATTGTCGCCTTTTCCATGGCCTGTTTGGAGACAGCCGAGGTATCCACCTGTTCCTTCATTTTCACCAGATAGGTGACATAGTCACTATCTTCAAACTGCTTGGTCAACTTCGCGTTGACTTTGGATGTCGAAACCTTGGCCAGGCCAGATTTCATGTCGATTTTTTGTGATGTGGAGTTGTCAGCTGAAACCGGATGTACGATCGAAAATGCAAGGAGAAGCGAGAGCCCCATGGATATGGGCTTGCGTAACCGATTAATCTTTATCAAACTTTTCCACTCCTTTTACCCGGTTTTTGAGTTATTCTGGTGCATATGCCCTTCTCTGCAAAATCAAACGAAAAAAACGGCCTTTTTGCGGACCACAATAGACGCCCGACTCATTACATAGAGCCTCACCTCCTTTAAAGGTCTGGTTAAGGGACAATGTGAAACGATAGCTGCTGTTTGTTGATCCTAGAAGTGAATTAGAGGAAAGATTATGGTTCAGCCATGAGAGTGAATGTCTATTAGCATTCATATGGGAGGGTAATCACGAGCGTTAGCAAAGGACTTGCCAGGGAGTAAATGAATCAATCGATTGGAGTAGGTTGAGTGATGTTTGAATTTCTATGAATTTCACATAATATACAATTTGAATTTTAATTGGATTTTTATGGAATAGTATAGAGCCAGAAAACGATATATACAAGCATTTTTCTTGAAAAATATAGAAAATAAGCCTTTTTAATGCTTTTATATGTCTATTGTCTCTTACAGCCCGGAATCTCATTTCGCATTTGCGCAAAACCGGGATACTTGCAGGTCTAATTAGAGTCTTAATAACCAAGGCTTATCGCATTACTATCATGAAACAGAATAGAATGACAAAAAGAACCGGCATGGTTGCCGGCTCCTTCCGTCTTTTAGTCCATCTCCATTTTGAAAACCACAGGTGAATCGCTCTTAACGCTTCTGGTTGTAATCGTAAGGGCATCCGCTGTTCTTATCCACTGAGGTTGTTCCTCAAAACCCAATACCTCTATACTCTTAATTATACCGTGAAAATGATGAGAATTCTCCTTCAAGGATTGAATACGAACTTCTCCGTCATCCGGATAGACCAGTACCGTTGCGTACAGGCAGCTCTCTTTGACTGTAAAACGAATATCTTCACTCGTAAAAATCTTGGTATCTCCGTCTGTGAACTGGCCTTCCTTCACTTCTGTCGGGCCTTCACCGTATATACGCCAGAAGGTGGTATCATATATGGCTTCGCCATTCACCTCCAGCCACTCGCCGATCGCGAGCAGAATATCCCTGTCTTCATCGGGGATGCTGCCATCCGCTTTCGGTCCAACATTCAGGAGAAGATTGCCGTTTTTGCTCACAATGTCGACCAGGTCCCTGATGATTTCATTTGCTGTTTTGTAGTCATTATTTTCCGTGTAACACCAGGAGTTTTTGGCGACGGCAGTATCGGTTTGCCAGAAGTACGGTTTGAGATCGGCAAATTGCCCCCGTTCAACATCGGGAACGGCACATCCCAGCACAAATGCGTCATGTTTATAGTTAATGGCTACAGGAATACCCCACTCCTCGCCTTTGTTGTAGTAGTACGCGCTGAATTTTTTCAGGTAGGGTTTGAAAGCGGCGGTCTGAATCCACCAATCAAAATAAAAGACTCGAGGCTGATATTGGTCGACCAGTTCACAGCAGCGAATCAGCCAGTCTTCCAGAAACTCCGTGGATGGCGGCGAGCCATACAGGTCGTGATGGTCCGGTTCAGGCATGGCAGGCCAGTAAAAATCCCCACGTCTGAGCGGTTCCTTGATATCTGAATCGAATTCCTTCCCGTGTGACATGAAAAACCAGTGCTCGGCCCGGTGCGAGGAGACGCACAATGAAAGACCCTGCTTCTCATAAGCGGTCTTCATCTCCCCGAGAAGATCCCGTTTGGGTCCCATTTCAACTGTGTTATAGTGGGATATGGAGCTTTTATACATTTGAAAACCGTCATGGTGCTCAGCGACAGGCATCACGTATCTGGCTCCTGCCTTTTTAAATAGCGCAGCCCATTCGTCTGCATTGAACTTTTCTGCTCGGAACATCGGAATGAAATCCTTGTATCCAAAATCCTTCGGGTGGCCATAAACTGCCAGATGATGCTCATGGGCTTTGGAACCCTGGATATACATATTACGTGAGTACCACTCACTATCATAAGCCGGAATGGAATACAGTCCCCAGTGAATAAAAATTCCAAATTTTGCATTCTTGTACCAATCTGGCACCTCATAAGCACTAAGCGAGCTCCAGTTATCCTTGAATCGGCCTTCCGCAATGGTCGCTTCAATCTGTTGCAAATATTCGTTACTGTCCATGATCTGTTCTCATTCCTTTCATTATCCTGTTCCCTTGTATTGTAGTGGCTTAATGAACGGATAGACATGCAGAACACTAACTTTTGGATGGACAATAATAACCTTGTAAGGAGATGTGATCCGTGAATCATCAGACGTTGCTTACGAACTACCTGTCCAACCTGCACGTGGAATTGTTCATGGTCGACTACAATCGGTGCGGAGCCGACTGGCGTGATCTGGATTATACTCCAGACTACAGCAAATTTTATTGGATATGCGAAGGGGAAGGATGGTTGAAGATCGGGGATCAGGAATATTATCCGGCACCTGGACAGCTCTTTTTGATGCCTGAGGGGGTCACTCAATCCTATTCGGCCATTAGTGATCAACCTTTTCTCAAATACTGGTGTCATTTCAGCGTAAAGGTCGGGGGGATCAATCTCTTTCAAATTCTGGAGTTCCCTCACTTCTGTTCTATAAAGCGCCCTGAGCTGGTCAACGACATCTTTAATAACATTCTTTTGCATGCCAAATCGGGTGAGGTATATGGGCACATGATGGCCAAAAGCAAACTGACGGAGCTCATCTCCCACTATCTGATGAATCTGGATCTGCAGCAGATCACTTATTTGAATATGCCTGTTATTGAAAAAATGTCTGCCATACTGGCTTATATCGATGCCCACATTGAAGAGAATATAACGGTTCAGGATCTGGCTCGCATTGCCTATATGCATCCAAACTATTTTATCCGTTTCTTCAAACAGCAGATCGGCACCCCGCCCATACATTACATCACGGGCAAAAAAGTGGACAAAGCCAAGGAACTGCTCACCTGTACACCAAGCACCATTACGATGATTGCAGAACGTCTCGGCTTCCGCGATTTGTATTATTTTTCAAGACTGTTCAAGAAGCATACCGGTCTAACCCCTACGGAATTTCGTAAACAAACGACACGGCTGGCAACGTAAGGATGGATGATGAGGTCTGGCTATGCAGATTTGCTCGTAAAATGAAATGGAGTTCCCTATGAGGAACCCCATCAATTATAAGTATTTGCTATGGAGTCCTTCGCTGAGTTGGATGACTCTTTTGATCTCTTTCAAATAGGCGTAGCCATATTCTTCATCGGGTTCAAGATATGTGCCTTCTGCCCACTCGTTCCAGGCATTGATGAACATGAAGCCACTCTTGTACGAATTCCGGCTTCGCTCCATCTGCCTGGACAAATACACCCCAAATTTCTCGGGAGTGGAACCAAGTGTACTCTGTCCGTCCATGCCGCGTCGCGGCGTATTGTCCCAATTTACAAAAGCACCCGGGTATACCACTTCCCCGTTTCGATGAGGCGACCTTTCCAGCATGGCAGACCAGACTTTATCATAGTTCACGACAATATGCTTCTGACTCCCGATATTCATCTCGATCCAGATTTCGTTCGTGTGACCATGAGCAAACGTATAATGCGGCTCAAATTCCATGCTTGCGTCAAAAATCTGGTTATTATAGGTCGGGAAACCGCCTATCGTTTGCACAAAATGAATACCCTCCAGCCCATGTTTCATGGCCAGCTTGCGCCAGTAACGAATCATTTCCTCACAACGGGGAATGCTGGCAGGCCGGTATATAAGGAACATCGGTTTTCCATCCACCCGGATATAGCGTTTGTCCTTAAAAGCCGTGACCAGATAATCGAAATGTTCTTTCCAGTCGCTCTCATCTCCATAATCCTGTGAAATGAGAATATCCGATTCCTGACCATCCCATTTGCGAGTCCAGGTTTCATTGGCCCATGACAAACAAAATGGGAAATCGGGTTCCCCGGTTTTTATGATCTCGTCAACCGGCTTTTCAAGCAGTCGCTTGCCCTTGAACCAGTAGTGATAATAACAGAATCCATATATTCCATATAATTCTGCTGTCTCTGCCTGCCATTTGCGCACCGCAGGGTCCGTCAGATCATAATAGTTCTGCTGCAATGGCTTTCTGGGCTGAATATGGCCTGAATATAAGGGAACTGTTTTTCTCACATTCGTCCATTCGGTGAATCCTTCCCCCCACCACTTGTCATTCTCAGCAATCCGATGAAATTGAGGCAAATGCAACGCAATAAGTTTCAATCAGGATTCCTCCATTAGACAGCCGGATTTATCGGAATATACGATCCAGAAGCTGCAAGCTTTTCTGAAAATAGGAATGATTATATTTGACGTAAGCCATTGCCCGGGAAGCAGCCAGTCTTCGCTGATCCACCTGGTTCCAGTAATAGTCAAACTTCTCCACGAGCTGCTCAAGCGAATTGTAGCTTTGGAATACGTCCGTATCCGGATCAACAGTTGAAGAGATCGAGATCAATTGGAATGTTCCGCAAGCCGCCACCTCCAACATGCTTCTGATCGAAGAGTTGTCCTGAATAACAATTTTGGCACCGTTGTACAACCATTCCCGATCTTCATGAGCCTGTACAGGGATAAATGCTCCATATCGCTTCCATCCCTTCCCCTCAACTCGTACCTTTTTGCCGGACAAAAGGGCATGATTCGCAAATTCAAAAAGGCCACTGCCAGGCTGCGCATCTCCAATGATATACACATCAGATTCGTGATGCTTGCGAGCTGTCTGAGGATAGAATACGTTAGGATTCGGTGGAAAAGGAACTTCATAACATAACGCATTACCCATGCGCTGATAGGATGGAATATTTGCAGCATCCTGCGTGAATACATAATCGAATAAGGAGATCACGGATTCCAGATGCTTTACACCAGATGGATCGGATAACCAAATGGCCTTTTTGATCGGCGAGGCACGTAACGCTTCAATGTTCTCCTCCGGCAGTGCCTCTTCACCGCCCAAAAGGAGAATCAAATCCGTATTGGATGCGTCCAGGTATGTTTCAATAGGTTGAATCGTTTTGATTTCATAGATGTTTTTCACGAGATGCCTCAAACTCTGTTCCAGCAGAACGGACATGGACGAAATCTCTCGATCCATACACGGCGTAATGAGAAGCACATTTAATTGTTTGTACACGACCTTTGGCGGATCAACCTTAGGCGGACGATGGCCATCCTGTAAAATTTTCATCAGGTGCTGCTGCAGATCCCTCTGCTGGATGGTCAGATGATGCTGAATCGACTTCAATTTCCGATTTAATGTGGCATTCATCTGTCTTAGCAACCGTTGATTGGGATGCTGGACAGAGAGCTTGTTTTTTTGAGATTTGACTTGCATGCGTCTCTTTTTTTTGATGACCAAACCCTCCCGTCCCAAAACGGATTGACACTCACTGCCTACAATATGCATGGATGACTGGCTAGGTTTCTAGAATTGGATTTTTAGGTGTTCAACTATGTATAATGGCTGTTTCTATCCATAAATGTGCCAGAACCCGGTGTCCATCCGGTTCTTGTCCTCATAGAATATATCAAGACCAGATGGGAGTTGATATGTTTGCCAACATTTGATAGCATCCTCGTTACGGGAAACCAGACCATCAATCAGAACCTGCATGTGAATGGTAATGAAACGGTTGGGTTGGATCTGCAGGTGAACGGAAATCAGACAATTGCCGGCCATCTTCAGATTAACGGCAGCAGTTCCCTTACAAACAATCTCGGAGTCGGCGGAGTTATCGATGCAGGGGACAGTGTAAAAGCCTCCACCCGGATCATGGCGCTTAATCAGCCAACCCTTCCTGCAGCTTTGCCGGTAGTGCAGCAGTTGTTGTACTACAATCCGGGTGTCTTGAATCAACCGGGCCTTGTTCTGACGGGAACCAGCGGGAATCAATATGTGTTGTTTATCGACGATAGCGGAGGAACGCCCAATCTCGCTATTCAGATGATATGATGCAAGAAAAGCGTGCGAAAAAGCCGAACGGCAGAGATGTTTCACTCTGCGGTTCGGCTTTGTTTTTTTTGATTACGAAATTATCGGCTGGGAATTAGTATGGACAATGCACTTTTGGATTCCATTTTTATGCTTAACAGCTCTTCATCACGAAGCTTCACCTGAATATCACCAGACTCTTCCCCATCATTGAAGAGAACGACGGCAATGGAACCATCCCTGTTGTTGAAGGCAACGTTGTGAATGGAAGCATGACTTGACGTCGATTCGACGCGAACGGCCTTCGGGCGAATAATAGCACTAAAATGAGCCAGGGCATAGTAATCCAAAGTATACGTAAGCTCACCCGTTTGCTGGTTTACCTGCACGATGCCGCGACAAGTGCTGCGACCGAACCCCGGCACCGTTGGCCCGTTGTTCTCATCCAGTGCCATATTCCAGAGCACCAGAGACTTGCTATAATTTCGAAGAATCTGAATTCCTGTGCGCATGACATTGGAGAAAGCCTGCTCGAAGGGAGGAATCCACTCCCCTCCTGATCCTTCTGTGAAGTGTACTTCTTTACCTGCATATGCTTCATGTACCTTCGTTTGTGCCGATGCTTCGCCTCCGTACCAATGCCAGGCAACGCCATCGACTTCCTCTCCCGCCTGCTCCAGCACGGTAAGAGGATAAGCGGGCTCATCCCAGTTGTGGTCATAACAGAGAATTTTGGTCTGAATGCCCTGACGGACAAAGGCAGGTTTAAGATGATTTTTGATAAAATCCGCCTGCGCTTCCGCTGGCATCAACATGCCTGGATAATGTCCCGGTTCATATAGTGCCTCATTTTGTGGTGTCACCGCATAGACCTGCAGTCCATGTTCCGCAAAAGCCAGAATATATTTGGCAAAATACTCGGCGTACACCGAATAATATTCTCGCTTCAATTGACCCGTGATCATTGATCCACTGGTTTTCATCCACCCGGGTGCACTCCAAGGTGAAGTAAACAGCTTCAGTTCCGGGTTCAGTTCCAGCGCCTTTTGGGTTAAAGGAATTACATCTTCCTTATCATGCGCAATGCTGAAACGGGCGAGCTCCATATCCGTTTCCCCTTCAGGCAGATCATTATAGCTGTATACCGTTCTGGCATAATCCGATGCCCCCATCGGATTACGTACAACAGACAACCCGATGCCATCCCGAGGATGGAACAACCTGGTCATGACCTCTTCCCGCTGTTCATCACTTAATACCTGATGGATCAGATAGGCTGCTGAATCGGTAAAGGAAGCTCCGAAACCGTCCATTTCCTGAAACGTCTGCTGATCATCCAGATGGACTACGATTGTCTCCTGGTCCGCATGAAGCGGTTTCAATTGTTTCTCTGATATAGGCACAAACAACTCATGCTCTCCTGTAGATTGATAAATCTTGAATCGGCTCATCTGATCCCCTCCGGATTTCTTTTATTGGATACCCAGTTTCTCCTTGTTTTGTTTCATCTTCTCACTGCGGACCTTCACGATCTCCTCCCAGCGATTTTCATCCAAAAATGACTTATATGCCGCCAGCGCACTATCAAATGCAGCATCATCCTTGGCCCGAACCATACTTACCAGTGTCGAATTCCATTTGGTATTAATCGCAGACAGTGCACGTGCCTCCTGCGTTCCTTGATCTGGGTTAATATTCTCCAGGATGAAGTGTGGCTTGAGCTTGCCATTGCCCCATTCCTGCATTTGTTTAATCGACTCAGGAAAAGCATCCGCACTCAATGCCTTATGACGGTCATGACCGAAGAACATGAATTCGCCCATACGATAATCCTTTTTGAACTTATCCGCATTGTTGAGCTGCAAATCCTTCACAGCAGGCAGTAATTCTACCGTTCCGTCCGCTTTGGTTTGATAGGTTTCACCTTCGATGCCGTAATTCATCAGCGTCTGACCTTCTTCACTGAGCAGATACGTGAAGATCTGAATCGCTTTGGCCGGATCTTTGCTGTCCTTGGAAATGAAGTTAATCATCCAGCCGGTAATGCCGGATTGATTCAGTGTTGGAGCATTGCCTTTGGTACTTTGTGGACCATCTATCGCAATATACTCCCTGCCAGGATTGGCACTCATGTAAATTTGAAGATTACCGCCTTGTTGAGGTGTGCCGTCCAGCAGCATCGTTGCGTATTTTCCTGATTTCACTTTTTCCTCAAAGGCTGTACCATCATCCGCAAAACTGTCATCACTGATATTGCCATCTCTGTATACCGTGTTCAGCGTCTTCAGCCAGGCAAGATAGTCTTCATCGAGATTTCGATCATAGAATTCGCCATTCTCGCTCTCCAGCGGTACACCAATGAAATCCTGCAGGGTATCTCCGAGTGAACCCGTTCCTTCGCCGATAGAGTTAAATCCGAAAGGGATCAGCGTCGGAAACTTCTCTTTGATCTGCTTCATCACATTCTGGAATTCTTCCGGTGTACCCATTACGGGACTTCCCAGTGCCTCATACACATCCTTGCGGATGATAAATGCTGTTTTGGCTGGAATGTTACCGCTATCATAATCGGCTTGCGTATTGGAATAGTTCGGGTATCCGTAGGTCTTGCCATCAGCCAGCTGGAACCAGTTCAAGGTATCGGCTGCAGCCACTTTGTTGAAATACGGATCATATTTTTCAGCCAGATCATTCAGCGGCAGTGCCCAGGTTGCGGCCTTTTGCACGACAGGAGAGTTGGAGTCAAACACTGTCAGCAGGTCAGGCATATCTCCACCGGCAAAAAAGGTATTTAATTTGGTGTCATCTCCCGTAATGAATTTAATGTTGATGTTCAGGTCCTCTTTGATTTTCTTCGTAACAATGTCTTTGCCAAAATCGGTGTTCCACCAGTCCGCGTTGACGTACCAGGTCAGATCTGTCACTTCTTCTTTTTTGTCCAATTGCCAAGCCGGGGTCTCTGGATCAACCGTATAGCGGTCTTCAATGGAAACCCAGTTTCCCTCACTGGAGCCACCCGCTCCCCCGCTGCAGCCTGTAATCATCAGTACCGCTGTCAGCAAGGCAGCACTCAGTTTAACGCCCGTTTGGCCAATGGCCTTCTTCATTTTCAACATCGTGTTTCCTCCTCAAAATAGTCATTTGAACTAACTCGGAATTAACGTTACTCCTTGACCGCACCCAGCATCATTCCTGATATAAAATACCTTTGGAGGATGGGATAAATCAGCACGATTGGCAATGTGGTAATCACAATGGTGGCAAGCTGCACGCCTTTGGTCGTCGTTTCGATCACCGCCGAGCCTCCGATATTTTGCATGGATTGGGTCTGGGATTGAACAATAATTTCATAGAGCATCATCTGCAGCGGGTACAGGGATTGATCCGTAATGTACAACTTGGTGGTCATGAAGTCATTCCATTGTCCGACTCCATTGAACAGCGCGATCGTAGCCATCGCTGGCATGGAGAGCGGGATGAAAATTTTGAGGAAAATATGCCAGTCCCCTGCTCCATCAATCTTGGCCGATTCCTCCAGAGAATCCGGGACGTTCCGGAAGAAGTTCATCAGAATGACGACATCATAGAAACTGAACAACGCCGGAATGATGTATACCCAGAAGCTGTTAAGCAGACCGAGGGATTTGATCAAGAGGTACGTTGGAATCATTCCACCCGAGAAGAACATGGTGATGACACCCATGGCGACATATAATTTACGGCCCCGTATGTACTTTTTGCTCAAACCGTAACCGACCATGGCGCAGAAAAATACGTGAGTAACCACTCCGATTGTCGTTTTCGAAACCGAAATGAAAAAGGCTTGCCAGATACCTGGATCGTTAAATACAGCTCGATAGTTCTCCAGTGAGAACTCTGGTGACCAGAAGATAAAACCGCCTTCCGCCAGCGCCCTGCCTGAACTAAAGGAAGAGATAATAACATTCCAAAGCGGGACCACAATAATAACAGTACATATAAACAGTAAAATAATATTCAGGGTATCAAAGATCCGGCTATCGAGATCTTCTTTGGCCACCTTTCCATTCACGCGGTATGCCTCCTTCTAGAGCACAGATTGATTATCGTTGAGCTTGCTCGTGATTTTGTTCGCAGTAACCAGCAGAATGACTGACACAATCGAGACACCCAAACCAACCGCTGTCGCGTACGAAAAGTCTCCTTGAGACATCCCCATGCGATACACATAGGAGTTGATGACCTCTGCTTTTTCACGGTTTTGAGAGTTCATCAGAACCAGTGTCTGATCCAGGTTGGAGCCAAGTAAACCGCTTACAGTAAGAATCAGATTCAAGCTGATGATCGATCTCATGTTGGGTAGCGTGATATTCCAGATTTGTCTGAGCCTGCTTGCACCATCGATTTTGGCTGCTTCATAATACGTGGGATCGATCTTCGACATTATCGCCAGATACAAAATAGTCCCCCAGCCTGCCTCTTTCCATATATCCGATAACGTGGCAATCCACCAGTACTTCCCTGCATCCAGCAAGATGTTTGACGGCTGCGAGATGAGTCCCAGACTGAGCAGGATTTGGTTGAACAGACCCGTCGTTGAAAACCAGGTAATGAGCATTCCGCCCAGTACAATCCAGGACAAAAAGTGCGGCAAGTATGAAACCGTTTGCACAAATTTCTTGAATCGCCCGCTGTTAAGTTCGTAAATCATGATCGCCAGAATGATCGGGATGACAAATCCAATCCCCAATTTGAGAAAACTGATTCCCAGCGTATTCACAACCGCGTCCCAGAAATACTTATCGGACAGTATAATTCTGAAATTCTCCAAACCTACCCATGGCGCGGTAGCGAGCGTATCGATGACCGTGTAATTTTTGAAAGCAATCGTCAAACCGTAAATCGGGATGTAACAAAAAATAATCATAAAAATAATGCCTGGTATAATCATGGACTGAATTTCCCATTGTCTGCGATAGTCCACGACGAACTCTCTAACCCTCTGCCCCATGGGTTTCTTTTGTTTATGACCGGGTCTGATCGGCTTTTTGCCGCCTGTCGTCTCTACAGCTAATTTACTCACGTTCCATTGCTCCCCTCTGACTTGCCGCATTTATATAAAAACGTTTTTATTTTTGTGCATAAAAACCCCCTTCACTTGCATGAATCATTAAAAAAAGACCGGGAATGACCCCTTACAGCTATGCTTGAACATCATTCCGGTCGATCTTTAGGTGACTTGAACCTCTTACGATAAGTTCACCCGCTAATTTTTGGGCTGCGCCCTGCTCTTTCTTTTTGATCATGCCGACCAATTGGTTGATGGCCAGTATCCCTTGTCTTGCAATCTGGTTCCGTACCGTCGTAAGTGGCGGCGAAAAATAGGGAGCGATATCAATATCGTCAAAGCCAACAACACTTACATCCTGGGGAACTTCATACCCTTCCGATTTCAAAGCATGAATACAGCCGACCGCACTCAGGTCGTTACCCGCCAGAAATGCATCGGGACGCTTGCCTGGATGCAGGTGCAAAAAGGATTTTATCGCACTGTACGTGCCCTCTTCCTCAAAATAACCCTGAATGATATAGTCATCATCCACCGGAAGCTGGTATTCACGCAAAGCCGCCAAATACCCCTCCCTGCGCTGTACGCTGTCAAACATTGTGTCGACGCCGGATATGTAAGCAATTTTCCTGTGTCCAAGCGAGATCAGGTACTTGGTTGCTTCATACGCCGCCACATAGGAGTCGAAAATAACGCTCCCCATTGTGTCGCTCTGGTAAACCCGATCCAGAAACACAGCCTTGATCTTGTCTTTTTGCATGGACAGAATATCCTGCTCATCAATCCGAAGCTCTTCGTATATGATGACACCATCGACGCGGCGCCCCAGGATATTGCTCATGATGACCTGTTTATCCTTGGTGACAAATACATTCAGCCCATAGCCCAGACGATCACACTCGCGAGACATCGACTCAACCAGCTTATAGAAATACGGACCCGATACACTGGTCGTGAAGAAGCCCAGCATCTTGGTTTGCCCGGATTTTAACAGCTTGCCATTCAGATTGGGAACGTAGTTTAACCGCTCTGCCACCTTCAGCACGTGAGATTTGGTCTCCGGATTGAGGACGTCCACACCATTAAGGGCGTTGGAGACGGTGGATATGGATACACCAGCTTCCCTTGCAACATCTTTGATCGTAATCTTAGCCATTAGGTTTGGTCCTTTACTATAAAAACGTTTTTATATTGTTAAATTAGCATAAAACCGTTTTCAACACAACACTTTAATTTTTTTCGTGTCGTAGGCTCATGCTTTTCTTAAGTATACATGTTGTAAATCTGCTCCAATTGCTCTGCCAAGCGATCCAGACGGACAAACCGATCAGCCCGGATAACTTCCCTTTTCTCCACCAGCATTAGCATGATCGGAACGGTCAAAATGAGAAACCTCGAGGCCACCTCTTCTACCTGATTTGCATCGATGTGTCCCAGATGAATTGACGGATAAGGCTTAAGCAGCTCCCTGATCTTGGGAAGCAAAGCATGGCATACACTGCATTCCTGGCGAGAGACGTATAGAAAACTCATTTCATGCTGCTCGATAAACTGTTCAACCATGTCTATGGACGTTAACTCATACATTTCTTTCATGTCCGCCTCCGTCTTACTCAAAAATGTTTAGCAAGTATCAGTGTACCATGATTACGAGCCCTGATAAAATTCGCATGTGAATGGACTGTCCAATGATTAGCCAGCTGGAATTCCATAAACATAAAAAATGCCCTTTCCAAAACACTCCAATCTGGATTAAACTGGATATGCACAACCATCTTAATTGAAATGAGGTTTGTCTATGAAAAGAAAAACCATGGTATTGCTGGCTACCCTCTGTCTGCTCGCTTCATTCGCCGCTTCTGCATCTGCCGCTTCCGTTGACAACGGATACAGCCTATTATCGGATCGACAAACCGGTACGGTAAAATAACCCTCGTTGCTAATACTACCCCATTACCTACTTCTTAGAGCTAACACATAGATCAATCTGCTTCATGATGACACGAAAATGGACACGAACCCGTAGATTCCTGCAGGCTTGTGTCCATTTACATTTTAGTTCAATCTACCTTCGCACCATACGAACGCATAAACAGAATCGCTTGTTCCCTGTCTATTCGTGCACCCTTGACGTCCAATGATTTCAAATCAATTCCTTCCAGATTGGCACCGCGGAGATCCGCTCCCAGAAGCTTGGCTCTGCTCAGTGTTGCTCTGGTCATGTCACAGTCTCTTAGATCTGCCTTACCAAGATCGGTATCGGAGAAATCCGTTTCATAGAATCGAATGCCTCGCAGATCCTGTTTGCCCAGCTTTGTATGTCTCAGATTCGTATAGGACCAATCCCCCTGAATGAGGGTTACGCCATCCATCTGCGCCCCCGAGAAATCGGATCCGGTCATTTTACAGGACGTAAATTTGGAAACAAACAGGTTGGCTCCGTTAAATGTACAGTTCTCAAAAGCGGATTCGGTATGAAATGATCCGTTCAGGCTCGCCCCTCTAAAATCACATTCAATAAACCGACAACTGCTTGTCTCGATTTCCTCCATCGAGGCATTCATAAAGGTACACTGCTTGAAAATACAGCGCACAAGCTCTCCATATCTTAAGTCGTGCCCGTCAAAATGCACCGATTCATATTCCTGATCCTTGTATTGGTACACGATAAACCTCCTACTTTACATCTTGATTCTAGTAACCCAAACTTTTTATACTATACCATACCCCTGTCAAGTACCTGCCTAACTGCTGGTAAAAGTCAAGAAATTTAATTTAAAAACAGTCCAGGTAACGAAAAAAGGCGTCTCTCCTTCCCAAAAATTCAATTGGAAGCTGATCGCCTTTTTTATGCTGAAATATGAAGTTTATTTCCAGTCTCTTTTTTTCAGATATGATTCAAATACAAATGTTCCAAACGGCAGCAAACCAGCCACAACGCCCATGAACCAGCGTGATGCCTTCCACCGGTTTACAACAGCCAGGTGTACCAGTGCAATAAGATACAGCGGAAACAGTATCCCGTGAATCATGCCCATAATGGTCACCGGAGAAGAGATATCAGCAAAATATTTCAAAGGCATAGCAATCAGAATCAGTAAGAGCAGGGATATCCCTTCCCATATTCCTGCTATTTTAAATCGGCCTGTCACAGTTCCCATAAAATCCAATCTCACCTTTCCAATCATGGTTTGTGAATTATGTAACGTTCTCCTCATTCAGTATACCGCATGGCTTGGATTGAAATATGGTTCAAATTTGAATAATTAATGAATCTGCATCGGCATGATTAAACTATTCCTTCGGTCAATGAAAATAAGCCGCGAAATGCGCGGCTGAGTTCAAGTTGTTTCTCGCTCGATCAATTGATAACGAAAAAAGATCAATTAATTTGAATTACGGTTGGTTCAAGCTCTTTTAAGGTTAACCACCGCATGCCTGCTTCAAAATGTTCCTGGAAAGATTCGTTCAGAATCACCTCAGGAAAGACAGGCATTAACTGCTCTGCCTGATATGCTTCCCATCCACGAATAAACGCATCTGCTTCTACCTGTTTTTGATAGACCACTACTCTGTCCGGTGCAAGGATCGCATTCACGGTTTGTATAATGATATATACCTTTTCAGCAAACACTTGCGGTTCCATGGGACTGTACCAATCCATTTTCATGGGAAGAAATTTGATCTCTCCCGCCATGCCGTTCCTGCCTTTGACTACTTTTCCATTCAGATAGATGCCCATGCCCGGAGGATATTGCGTTGGGAAATAGATTCCGATTACACTGTGATCCTCCTCATCCAGTTCCTGCAGGGAACAATAACCGCTGACTGCCGCGTTCACATCATTCTCCACCATCACCGGGAGCCCAAATTTCGCTTCAATATCCTCAACCAAACGAATTCCTTTTAACTGCTGATGGCTGCTTACCGTTATCTCGCCATTCACCGTTTGTCCGGGAATTCCGATTCCAATCCCTTTAATCGAGGGAAACTGAGCCAGTATTTGTTCAATAATGACATGGAATTGTGTCTGATCAAAAACAGGCATGGTATGCTCTTCTTTCAGCAGAATGTGGTTTTCCAAATTAATAACGGTTGCCGTAATCACATCCTGCCCCTGCTTGTCATTCATATACATCACCAGAGCGAGACTGAAATCATAGTTATAACGGTACGTTAGAGCGGGTCTGCCTCCGTTGGAAGGGATCGTCTCATCCTCGAAGAGCTCTCCCTTCTCACATAACTCTTTTACCAGTGAGTTCACCGTAACCACACTTAATTTGGTTAATGAAGCAAGCTGTGGTTTGGTGGCTGTCTCAACCCGTTTCATAACTTGGCGCACGTTGTTTATATTGATTTCTTTCATCAAAATCGCGTTCGCTATTTTCATTCCATCCATGCCTCCACGTTTCAACGTCATGTAGTAACTATACAATATCTTGAAAGTGAAGAAAAACGACATGCAGAGATATCCGATTCTTTTCATCCAAATCCATTGAAATTCGTCGGATGTATCACAAAAAGAGCACACCCATCTATTAAATTCGATAGACTGGCGTACTCTTTCTTTCATAATCTCTATGCAGCTGCCTGTATGGCCTCTTCCTTGCGACTAATTGCATAAATGGCGGATACCAATCCCAGCAGTATGAGAACGGATCCTACCCAGCCGTTGTATAAAATGGATGAGTGATTAATCACGATACCGCCGATATACGTGCCGAAGGCAATCCCTGCGTGGGCGATCCCCGAGTTGGTGCTGATTAACGTTTCAGCTGTTTCCGGAGATGTTTTCATAATCAGACTGTTCTGTACCGGCGTAACCGTCCAGCTCAAGGCACTCCAGATACTTAACAGGAGCATGAATGCAATCAATGGCAGTTCAATGCTGAATGGAATGGCAGCCATGCTCACGATGAAAGGAATCAACACAATCACAATCGCTTTTGCCGGATGCAGGCGATCCGATAACATGCCGCCAATTCCCCCACCTGCTACAGCTGCGATGCCAAACATCATATAGATAAAGGTGACCATGGTAGAACCAGCACCCAATGTTTCCTGGAGAAACGGTGTGAAATACGCATATAACGTCAAGTGACCCGCGAGAACCAGCAAGGTGGTAACGTGGATTGCCAGCATTTTCGGATTCCAAAGGGCAGCAAACTGCCTCTTGAGTGAGACTACAGGAATTGGCTGTACACGTTCCATGACCATCCCAATAGCCACCATCACAATGGCAGTAAGAATGGCTATGAACAAAAAAACTTCGCGCCATCCGGCCAGATTACCTACGAAAATTCCGAGCGGCACACCCAGAATGAGCGAAGCACTCCCCCCCATGGTGATGATTCCTACGGCACGCCCTTTGTACTGCGGCTCCACAATTCGCGCAGCCAGTGTAAGGGAAAGCACAAAAATAAGCGAGCCTGCTGCAGCACCAAGTGCCCTGCCCGCCATCAGTATATAAAAGCTGGTACTGAATGCGGAAATGAGGTTACTGACCAGGAAGATCAGCAGCGTACACATATATACCTTTTTACGTTCAAATCTGGCCGTTACGTTTAACAGAATAGGTGCAGATATGGCATAAACCAACGAAAAGATGGAAATTAAATATCCGGCTTTCGCCAGAGTCAGATGAAGATCTGTGGCAATCAGGTCCAGAATTCCGCCCAAAATAAGCTCGACGGTTCCAACCACAAAAGCCGCAATCGCAAGCAGGTACACTTTATTGTTCATGTTTTTGAATCCTCCTCAAAAGTTACAACTACGATAGTAACCTATAAAGAGTGAGATTTCAATAAAAAAAACTATTCATAAAAGAATAGTTTTCTAATAAATCAGCCTGGCCAACAACTTGGATATTTCTTCATCCTGCAGCAGCTGATCCCCATACTTTTTGGTTATTTGAGTAAGGGCAATATCATGATAGAAATAATCCGTCATCGCTTTGACGATCGGCTTGGACATGGTCTTGATCGCTTTCCATGAATCATGCTCCATCCCAGCAAACAACAGATAGCTATGGTCAACGATGAGCAGCTGCAGCGGTTCCAGCTTGTCCAGGATGGGGATTAATGCATATTTATGAGTCAGGGACGTCTCTAATCCTCCCACAGACAGGACCTCAATGTGGACCCCCTGCTGTTCCTTTTGCTCCAGAAGCGTACGATAGTTCTCCATCTTCTCATTCCAGGCCAAAAAAAGAATCGATGAATCAGCCTCCTCAATGAGCTGCTCGATATTGGAACCAATCGATGTTTCATCCTTTAGCGTCCAAATATGCTCATCCGTGAACGTTCGTTTGATCTTATAGGTCTTTAATTCCTCAATATCCTTCTCAAAGTCCGCTCTGATTTTTAAAATAATGGACTGAAGATCAACTGCCGTGTACAGTTTTTTCTTGCCATGCATCGTGGTCAATACAATGCCTTTATCGATAAGCCGATTGAGCACTTCATAAATCTTGGCTTTGGGAACATTGGAGTGATTGACAATCGATGATGCATCAAGCGGTTCTTCCTGGGCAAAAATAGCCTCATACACCTGACTTTCATATTGGGTAAAACCGAATTTCTGCAGCATGATCGGACCCGCGCTCCTTCTTATTATGTATCGTTTGCTACATTCCAGTTTAGACATCGTCCCCGCCCTTGTCCAGTTTCATATAATGGACTTCCAATGGTTATATTAAGATCCGGGTACACATTTTGATCGCAAAGGAGCTGCATTCGTTCATGGAGAGCACCCACGAATTTGTACAAAAGGTCAATGAGAATGCCGAGAAGGCCCGTCATAACAAGAACAATGGCAAAGGAACGCCCAGCGACAAGCTGCCTACCAAGCAGCACGGCACAAAAAAGTAATCTGGCGTGATATTGCCGGGTGGAGCGAAACGGTTCAAGAACCAGGAAAGGGATCTCGGTATGAGATCCTCTTCTTCCTTATCTCATCCCATGAATACAAACTCTTACTCACCGTAAGGCTTCCTTAGGAGAGGGCATGTACCCTCTCATCCCCCTCCTCCAACTATTATTTCTTACCAAGCTGTTTTGAATCTAATCTATGGAACACTTGCAGCATACCTACTTCATATCGAGCAATGACATCGGTTTTAAAATCGTATACCGTAAAAGAACGTCCACGATCAGCGGCGTTTTATTGTTGAAACGCAAGTAACAAGAACAAAAGGATGCCTCCACATATGGAGATGCATCCTTTTGTATGTTCTATCACTGATGTGATCATCGTTGCCAAACTTATTTGACATTCATGTAACGTTCGTATGCATCTGTACGGATCTTCAACAATTGCTCCAGACCCAAATCGTTCAGCTTTTGGATGTAAGCATCCCAGCCTTCTTCGATCCCGCCTTTGGTTACCCACTGGGCACGCATCGTCGCCACGTATCCGTCAATATCAGTCGTCAATGTCGGCAGCTCCTGGAATTCTTCCGCATTATACATGACCTTCGGATATGGCGTGGTTACATCCGCACTTCCCAGTTGATCGATCTGCAGCTTAAGTCCATCTCCAGCCTGGGGATTCAGCTTTATTTTATCTTCGAAGGAAGGGCTTACATATTTGGGTCCAAAATCACGCAAAGATTGATCCCAGTACCACGCATCGGCGCTAGTACCTGCAGGCGGGTCCATCAATGTGTAGGTGCTATCCTCATTTTTCTGAATTACGGTCCCAATGGCACCCCAGAAATTCTGGATGCTGGCCTCGTTCGTATAAAACTGATCTGCCCAGCGTGCGGCAACTTCCGGAACAGTGCAGGAAGTCGTAATGAGCAGCTCGTTACGGGCCAGATTCATGCCACCCGGGTCACCCGGCTGATACCGTTTGCCGTCAGGTCCAGCGATGGGCGCAATGGCCTCATATTGGTCGCTCCATTTTCCAAAGACAGCATCCGGAGTCCATTGGTTGCTGAAGCCAACAATCGGAATATCTGCATTTTGCCACTTGGCGGATGTCATAGTATTATCATGCGTGAATAATTCCTGGTCAATTAATCCTTCAGCGTACAGTTTATGGGTATAGGCAAGTGCTTCCTTGTAAGCTTCGGTTGTGGGGTAAAACACCGGCTTCCCTTCTTGTATCATCATGCTGCTTCCGTTGATGTCCGTGATTCCGAATGGATTCAGAAAATCCACATTAAGCCCCGTTTCCGTATAAGGAATTTCGTCCGGTTTGCCATTTCCGTTAGGATCCTGTTCTTTGAATGCTTTTAGCACCTGATATAGCTTTTCTGTTGTCTGTGGCGCCTTTAACCCGAGCTTGTCGAGCCATTCCTTGTTAATCACAGGCTGATTTCTGCTTTTTGGACGGGCAGGCAGCCTGGTTGGCATGGAATAAATTTTGCCGTCGGGAAATGTACTGATTTTTTTCATTTCGGGCGTTTCTTCCATGGCTGCTTTTAAGTTAGGCATATAGGAGTCGATATACTCATCCAACGGACGGAAATAGCTCAGATTGTTCACAATATCCGAATCACTGAACACCTGATCCCCGAGAATAATATCCGGAAGCGTGCCACTGGCAAGCATAATCGATTTCTGTTCCCCCCAGTCGTTGGAGGACATGACCTGCCACTCAATATGCACATTGGAGTTTTTCTCTAGATCCTTCAGCCACTGATTCTGGGTAAAGGTATCCCCCATATTGCCCCAGCGAACTGTCAGCACTTTAAGTGTGACCGGATTATTGACGATCGGCAGTCCTTCCTGGTTAAAATCACTTGTTACTGTAGTTTCAGTGGTCTCACCACTAGTTCCACTACTGCACCCAACCACGCTTACCAGCATGACCGATACGAGAAGCAGGCTACTTATTCGGGTGAATAACGTCTTGCTCATCTTTTTCCGCATGTTGGAACCCCCCAGATTCGTATTTGATCTTAAGCTGCCTTACTCCTTCACCGCGCCAATCATCACCCCCTGATTGAAATATTTCTGAATGAAGGGATACACACACATAATTGGAACAGTAGCGATGATGATTACGGAGTATCTCATTAAATTGGCCAGACGCAGAGCGACTTGTGCCGCTTCACCGGTTCCCATTCCGGACTGCATCTGATTCGTAATCAGGATGTTGCGCAATATGAGTTGAAGCGGGTACAGATTGGGGTCTTTCAAATAAATCAGCGCGTTGAAATAGGAATTCCAATATCCCACAGCAATCCATAATCCCAATACGGCAAGAATGGCTTTGGACAGCGGTAATACGATCAATATGAAATATCTGAGATTGCCGCAGCCGTCAATCTGGGCTGCCTCCCATAGGTCATTCGGTATACTCGTCTGGAAAAATGTCCGGGCGACAATCATGTCAAATACCACCACAGAGAACGGAAGCACCATGACCAAAAATGTGTTATACAAGTTAAAATCACGTATCGTCAAAAAAGTTGGAATCAGTCCACCGCTAAAAAACATCGTAAAGATAAAAAACAGTGAGAAAAATTTGCGGCCAACCAAATCCTTCCTCGATAATGCATAAGCCGCCGATACATTGACAATAAGTCCAATAAGCGTTCCCACCACCGTGTACATAATGGTATTGCGATAGCCGATCCAGATGTTCTCGTGCCGCAGCAGTTCCTTATAACCTTCCAGTGTAAAACCCTTGGGAAACACCCAAACCTGTCCGTTAGCCACAGCTGAAGGATCGCTGAACGAAGCAATCACAATAAAATAGATAGGATAGATGACCGCGATCAGAAAAAGAACGGCAAAGACATACAGCAGGGTCTCACCAAAGGAGAGGCGTGGCCGTCTTTTGGCACGGGGAGTTTTGTTTATTATTACGGGTTCCATGGCGTTCATTTCGCTTCCCCCTTTACCATAGACTGTTTTCACTGTATTTCTTGGATAACTGGTTGACCATGATGAGCAATATGAAATTGATGAGCGTATTGAACAGGTTGATTGCAGACGAGAAGCTGTATTGACTGCTGAGCAAGCCGATTTTGTAAACATAAGTGGACAGAATCTCACTGGACAGGATATTCAAATCGTTTTGCATGAGATAAACCTTTTCGAATCCAACCCCAAGTAATCCGCCAACCCGTAAAATCAGCAGCGTAATCGCGGTAGGCAGCAGCATCGGAATATCAATGTAACGAATTTTGTGCCACCTGCTCGCCCCGTCCACAGTAGCAGCTTCATAGAGGCTCGGATCCACAGCAGATAGTGCCGCAATGTAAATAATGCTGTCCCACCCGGCGTGCTGCCACACATCAGACCAAACGTATACACTGCTGAACAGCGAAGATGAACCCATCAGATCCGGCGCCTGCCCACCAAACAACTGATATATGTTTCCTACCAGACCTGTACTGGGAGAGAGCAGAATCAGCATCAGTCCTACCATGACCACTGTCGAAATAAAATGAGGCATGTAAGAAATGGTTTGAAAGAATCTCCTGAACCGGCCTGCTCTCATCTGGTTCACCATTAATGCCAGCATAATGGGAATTGGAAATGTTGCAAGACTGTACAAGCTAATCAGAAGTGTGTTGCGAATGGTATTCGAGAACTGATAGGAATGAAAGAACTTCTCAAAATATTTAAATCCTGCCCAAGGGCTGCCCTCAATTCCCAAGGCCGGACTGTAATTTTTAAATGCAATTAACACACCATACATTGGCTTGTAGGCAAATAATAGCGTCAACGTAACAGCAGGAAAAAGCAACAGGTACAGTCCCCAGTTTCGCCTGATTCTCTCCCACGTCTTTGCGATTTGAAGTTGTTCGCTCCTCATGAGTATCCCCTCTCTTCCCATTATGTAATGGTGCGCATGTTCTCCCCATCCATCCCTCTTCTCCGGGAACGACTTCAGTATAACTCGTTCTCTATTCTGCTTATCGGACCTAATTGTGCTGTTATTCGGACTTCAGCTGTTCCATTTCTGGTCCTGTGAGAAAGGCACATGTTAAGAGCGTGGATATATGGTGTTATCCGGACCTCTGCATGTGCATTCCGGACTTCTGGCTCATCAGGCGCAAATCGTTATGCTTTTTTCAACAATAGGTTTTATACTATTCCTGAGAAATTAAAGCGCATTCATAATCAAGTAACAAGAAAGTGGTGCATTGATCCATGTCAAAATTGAACGCCATCAAACCTTATCCCATCCGCCATTATGTCCGCATGATGATCGGTATTTCCTTTATCGTGCTCATCTTGGATCTGGTGATCAGCATTGCTTCGATTTCCATGGTCAAGCAGCAATCCACTCAATACTTGCAGGATGCGGCCGATCTGTACATCAATCGCATTAATCATGATTTTGCTTACATTAATCATTTCATGGGCTGGACACTGGCCAATGACGAGAACCTGAGTACCATGAATACCTACGGTGTGAACAGCATTCCGTTCTTGAAGTCGAATGAGAAACTGCACAAGCTTTTCGCCGAACTACAGCGGAACTATGGCCAGGCATATCATTTCTTTTATTATCTGGAGAACAGTCAATATTTCCTTAACTGCGCACCGATGAGCATTCCCTACTCTGATTATTTGGAAGTAAAGAGTCAGATTATCACACTAACCCGTGATAAAGGTGTATATGAAAAATTTTATTCCCGCTGGACACCGATTCACGCAAACGGCACATCATATCTGATCAATATCGTACCTTACTACAACCGGTATTTGATTGCTCTCATTTCAGCCGACGAGCTGATCGCTCCTCTACAGCAAATCAATCTGGGAGCAAGCGGTTACGCTTCGCTCGTCAATGAGTACGGAGAACAGCTGTCTGGACCTCCAAAGGATCGTAACCTTCCTGCATCAAAACCTTCCTTTCTCGAGCGCTTCCAGTCCAGCAATGTGGTCAGCAGTACGTTCTCCAATGCGGCATTCAGCGCTCATATGGTCATCAAGTTCGGTGCATTTGAGAAAATAATGGTAGCTCAACTGCTCATTATGCTGCTTTTTCTGATCGTGACCTCGACGTTAAGTGCGATTATGCTGTTTTTCAGAAGGAATCTGCTTATCCCGATTCAGCGATTTTCCCGAAACCTTGCGCGCATTAACGAAGGCGATGAAGCAACAGACTTCAAGAGCACCCGGATTACGGAGCTGGAACAAGTGAATGAACAGTTCAAGGAACTGGTGAGCCAGATTAAACGATTCAAAATTGATCGCTACGAACAGGAATTGGAGAAGCAGCGTATACGTTTGGATTATATGAAATTACAGATCAAACCCCATTTTTTCCTGAATTGTCTGACCAGCATGTACAGTATGGCACAAATGCAAATGTACGAGGAAATTGAAAGCATGGCGCTCGCAACCTCGCGGTATTTCCGTTATATCTTCCAAAGTGACGAAAATTTTGTCCTGCTTGAGGATGAGATTGAACACGTTCGAACGTTTCTGGATATCCAAAAATCACGCTACCGCGATGCTTTTTCGTATCGAATAGAACAATCCGCTAACATCAATGGCATTGTAGTGCCTCCTCTCGTGATACAGACATTTATTGAGAATGCCGTCAAATATGGAGTTTCGAGAGATCGGGAGTTATGTATTACGTTATCCGTAACGGAACAGCAGCTGGACAATGGTGATCAGATGGTCATTCGGATCAGTGACACAGGCCCAGGGTTCTCTCCGGAAATTCTTGATTTGCTGATGCGAGGAGAAGTTCTGGAACAAACAGGAGGCAACCGGATCGGCATTATGAATACCATTCAGCGGTTGGAGCTGCTTTACCGTCACAATGCGAATATTTCATTTGCTAACGACGGAGGTGCGCTGATCGTGCTGACTCTACCCAAAATGCTGCATCCCACAGGAAATCCGAAGGAGGTGTTAACACATGAATACATTGCTGGTTGATGATGACTATTTTGTTGTGATGGCGCTGGAGAAGAAATTGGATTGGAATGCGCTGGGGATCAACACCATATATACGGCCTATAATATTGCGCAGGCTAAAGACATTTTGGAGCGTCACTCTGTTCAGATCCTTATTTGCGATATTGAGATGCCCCAGGGGAGCGGGCTTGAATTACTGGCGTGGGTTCGAGAGGAGTCCTTCAACATACAAACCATTTTTCTGACCAACTATGCTGATTTCAACTATGCTCAGAAAGCCATCGAACTGCAGAGCTTTGATTATTTCCTGAAACCGATTGAATTTGACAAGCTCACGCTCATTGTTCAAAAAGCCATTGCCAAAGCCAGGGAACAGCAGTTTATTGAGAAGGCCATTCAAGAGGGGGAACTCTGGCAAAAAAATCGGAGCAAGCTGGTGGAGGACAGCTGGCGCAGGCTGATCTTTGGCAAAGCTTTTCCCTCCGGCCGTGCTGACGTCTCTTCATTTTTGACCGAGCAGCATCTGCCTTATCAAGCAGCAGATCAATTTCTTCCAATTCTGATCCATCTGTTTCCCCATGAACGAAGCCTAGGCATGACGGACAAAAACTTATTCGATTATGCCTGTTTAAATGTCATGGTTGAACAGTTTCAACATGTCTGGTTCTCCATTGAGGCCGTTACGGAGATTAAATCATATAACTGGATGGTTATTTTGAAATGGAATCAAAAGCCGGATATAGATCTACTTGAAGCCATGTGCAGCTCATTCATTCCGCAAGCAAACGAATTCCTGAAGAGTGATGCCTGCTGCAGTCTCGGTGTTTCGCGACCGTTGGAACAGATTCGCTATACCATCGATGAATTGCTCCGCATGAACGAAGAGAGAATCAAAAACCGCAATCAAACCTTCCTGCTTGCGCATTATAACGGTCAGGAACTGCATTACCTTCCACCAGATCTTGCAATGCTGGAACAATTGCTGCAGGAAAACCGCTACACAGACTTCCTGAATCAGACAGCAGACTATATGCAGCATCTGATCCGCAATGGAGGGAGTGGTACAGCGGCTCTTCGCCTGTTGCGTCTGGATCTGGTTCAATTAGTGTATGCCCATTTGAAAAGCAAAGAGATCGAAGCTCACAAGTTATATATGGGCAAAACCAATGATCAATTGTTCATGCAATCCCTGAACTCCATCGAGGATATGCACGCTTATATCGCTTATTTGGTCAATACCGCTGCAGATTATTTGAATTTTACCGAGCAGCCCAAGTCGGTTGTGCATGAAATTACCGAATACATTCGCAGCCATTGCGGTGAAGATCTCACCCGGAACAGCCTGGGGGAAATCGTATTTTTGAATCCGGATTATCTTGCACGGTTATTCAAAAAAGAAATGGGAATATCCCTCGGCCATTATGTCATTCGTACCCGCCTAGCAGCCGCCAGACGGCTGCTCGAAACCAGTGCCCAATCTGTTCATGCCATTGCTAGTAGTGTCGGGTATACGAATTACTCACATTTCGCCAAGCTGTTTAAGCAGGAAGTGGGATGCAGTCCAAACGAGTATAGAAAGAATGCGAAAATAAGCCGCGTATGAATTAAATTGGAGAAATTCTCGATCATTCTCACACCCATCTGCTGTAGAATCGGCAAAATGCCACAATACAAATGCATCTGTATTGTGGCATTTCCCCATTATTTATTGGCGTTAATCACTTCATTTACTTCCTGCGTAATTTGGTCTCCACCAAGTTTTTTCCAATTGGCAACAAAGTTATCGAACTCATTGATCGGCAGGTTGCCATAGATGATTTTCAGAAATGTCTCGGCTCTAAGCTTATCGAGTGTAGCCTGTTTCGTATTCATGGTTCTCGTTGGTGCATATATAAATTCATTCATGACAATCAGGTCATTGTCCCGGTAGTACTTGATGACACCTTGTGAGCTCTCTGGGCCGAAAATGCGCTCCATATGCCATTTGTCCAGATTGCCATTCCGGTAGTCCATAATGTCATCATAGAACAGTTTCGCTTCAAGCTCCAGTCCGGATGTATCACCGGTTTTGAGCGCCTCTTCCACTTCATCCTGAGCTTTTACATTTTTGTTTGCAGGCAGGTTGGACACCGTTGCATTATGAAAACCGAGTCCGGTTAAGCCGTTCAAATAGGCTGCACGTTCTTTCTCTGCAGATTCACCGAACATCTTCTCAGCCTGGAAATTCAGCAGTTTAATAAGTGCTTCCGGATGCTCATATCCTTTACGGACAGCGAATATGCCGCCCAAGCTGAGGTGATTCTGCGTTTTGGCTGGCTGATCATCAATGGATTGTACCGGATACGGCATCCAGTCTACGTTCTTGTCTTTCTTGATCATACTGCTAACTTGGAATGGTGCCCACTGCGGCAAAAAGAACATGCCTGACTTCCCTGCATTAACGTCCTCCATCATTTTCGCAAAATCCTTGACCCCAAATTCGGGATCCAGCACACCCTTCTGATACAGATTTTGCAGCTCTCTCAAGCCTTCCTTCACTTCAGGCTGAATCGTACCGTTTACAACCTGACCTGATGCATCCTTGATCCAGGTTTCGAGATACCCATGGTACCCCAGCAAAAATGCATTGATTGGAAGATCCTTGTTCAGTGCGATGCCATACGTATCATTTTTGCCATTGCCATCCGGGTCTTCAAAGGTGAACGCTTCTGCAATCTGGATGACATCCTGCATTGATTTCGGTGCTTCAAGCCCCACCTTTTTCAACCAGTCCTGCCTGATCCAGATCATGTCCGAAGAATCAAGTGAACCTGGAAAACTAACCATGGCGTAGATCTTGCCATCTTTGGTTACAGGCTTCAACCCCGCACCATCTTCTGCGGACATAAATTCTTTGACCAAATCTGATGCGTACTTATCATATACTTCCGTCAGATCTTCCAACATCCCGGCTTCGTGTAATTGTTCGAACTGTACAGCGCTTACTTTCAGCACGTCCGGCAAATCTCCGCTCGCAAGGGTCACATTCATTTTATCGTTATAGTTCGCATCCGGTACAATCCAGTCATAGGTTACTTCGATGCCGAGCTCATCCTTGTACCCGCGAGTCCAAATGTTGTTGGCATGTGTATCTCCTTCGGCAAGGGACTCCTTCCCGGTTTCGTTCATGGTTGAGGTCAATTTGATGGGTGGGTCATATTTGGTGAGTGGACCTCCAGCATCCTGCTGTGTTGGCGTCTTGGTTTCATTCTCTGCACTGCCCGCACCCGATGAACAGGCAGCCAGTGTCCCTGCCAGAATCATGCTAAGTGATAACAACGAAAGCCTTTTGAATGACATATTCATACGAATCCCCCTTTTTGTTCCTCCCGTGAGGTATGTTTTCATTTTATAAAGAAAGCGCTATCAGTTCGAGTGTACCTCGTTTACATCTGGTATCTTTGATTTACCATTTGGAACTAATTTCAACTTTTTTGATCCCGATACTCCTGAGGGGTGCAGCCGATGGCTTTTTTGAAAAAGCGATAAAAGTAATGCTGATCACTGAACCCCACCTTGGCGGAGATTTCGTGCATTTTGCAGGTAGAACCGAGCAGCAGTTCCTTGCTTCGCTCAATACGGCGATCATGGATATATTCCGATATGCCCTTGCCTGTAATTCGCTTATACCAGCGGGACAAATACGAAGGGTTAAGAGAGACTTCCTGCGCAATGCGGGTAAGCGAGAGATCATCCTCCAGATGATGCTTGATGTATTGATGGATCGCGATCAAAATCTGAGACTGGTCATTCATCCGGGTATCGCTGCGCTTGGAAATAATCCATTCCAATGCAGACTGGTAAAATATGACGAGTTCCGACCACGGGGTATGAATGTCAAAATGCAGCATTCTGGAAAGATCGATCTCCTTCAAGGCAGATTCATACAATCCCAATTCGTGAAGGATTTCGATCAGTGTATTCGATGCCCCGGTATAGACCTTCATTCGAAAGAACGGATCCTGAAGACCCTCCTTCGAAATCTCTGTCCATTTCTGAAAAGATCCGATCCACTCCCTGTCACCAGCAGCAATATGCTGCCTGACCTGATCCAGGTGAAGAGAAGCAACCGCCTGCTGGTTTAACAGGTTTGGCACATCGTTAAGTTCAGGCTGCACATTGACGCGAAGCAGCTTTTCCATCCCCAGCCCCGGCCCTTCGTGAATGGATAAACGCAACTGCGCGATGGCCTGTTGGAGCTCCATCCACTCCACAGCTTGTTCGCTGACCATAATGGATACCGAGAGATTCAGACAATCTGCACATGATTGCTGTACAGACTCCAAGGTTCCGTAGACAAACCGCAGCGTTTGGTCCCAATATTCCTGCATCTTCACCTGAAAATGTGATTGTTCCACCGATGGCTGAACCAGGCAGGCAATGACCTGATAATCCAGATCAATCGCCTTGACGATGGCCTTATCCTGAAGCAGCTCCTCTGCCACATTCGCCACCGCATATCGAATCAAACTCCGATCCGCCTGGGATTGATAGTTATTCCAGTCCTCCACGCGTATAATTACCGGAATAACGGGTTCCACAGAGCGAAAAGGAAGCTGCACGGCATCCAGTTCTTCCTGAAGCGAAGCGGTGTCGTTTCGTTCCGTTCGTTTTATCAAATCGAGCAGTAATTGACGCTGCAGCTGGGGCAAGGCTCTTGGCAATTTGCTGCGAAACCAGGCATTCTGGTATCGAAAGTCATTTTCTTCCGAAATCAGAACCAAAGCCCGCTCCACAGCCGTGCGAATATGGCTCATACCCTCTGTCTTCAGGAGGTAATCCACGACACAAGGATTGCGTATGGCCTGATGTGCATAATCAAATTCGTTGTGACCCGTTAGCAGCAATACTTTGCATCTTGGCCACCGATCCATAATTTTCTCAATGAGCTCCATGCCATCCATGCCAGGCATACAGATGTCGCTTAGTACAATGTCGATTTTCACCGAGTTCAACCATTCGATCGCTTCAAAGGCAGAATAGGCCTTGATGATCTCCAGATCCTGAAAATTTGCTTTCTGGAAAAATGCATACAATCCATCCAAAATAACCGGTTCGTCATCTACGATCAGCATCCGCTGCATTTGCAAGCTCCCCTTTCCATGGCACATTCACAATAATGCATAAACCACCCAAATCACTGCGCCTCGCAATGAGGCCGTACCCTGTGCCAAACTTGATTCTCAGTCTTTGGTTAACATTGAAGAGTCCCGTAATTTCTTTATCTTCCTGTTTCTGCGTAGACTCCTGGAAAGCATGATGAAGATGGTTCAACATTTCATCTGTTAGCTGGTCACCATCATCTTCAATGAAGATGGATAGTCTGTCCTGAGCCGTTTGGTAAGAAAGTTTCAGAATACCGCCCTGACTTCGTTTGGAAAGTGCATGTTCGAAGACATTTTCCACGATCGGCTGAACGATGACTCTTGGAATCGAGATCGATCTGTACTCAGCATTCATATCTTCAATGAGCAATTGTACTCTTGATCCAAATCGGATTTTCTGAATAGCTGCATACACCATCGCATGATCCATTTCTTCACCGAGTGAGACCTCTGTATGGGAGTCACGGGACATATACCTGAAATATTGACCCAGGTAATCGGTAAACTCCTGGATTAATTCCACGTTCTCCACCTCAGCCATCTGTTTGATGCTGAAGAGACTGTTATATAGAAAGTGAGGTTGAATCTGGGACTGAAGATGCTTGAGCTCTGCCTCACTTGTTCGTATTCTCGCCACATAATTTTCTTCTATTAGAATATGTAAGCGCTCTATCATGTGGTTAAAACGAGAGTATAAATAACCGAATTCATCTCGTCTTGAGTGAGGAATGTGAACGCCAGGTTGCCCTTGCTCTGCCATTCTGAATCCTTTAACGAGCGCAGATAACGGCTTATGGATCGATTTGTAGATGGATAACGAGAAGATAATAATGATGACCATCGACATTAGAGTCAGCATCCATAACCACAGCTTGTACCGTTCCAGCGGGGCTTGAAGTACTTCTTCAGCAATACTGGAAGTTAGTGTGAACGAATGGTCCGAATCATAGAGTGAGTAGTACAAATTATGATCGGACTCGTATCTCGTCACCTGCAGCGAATCCTGCGGTTCAGATGGAAGCTTTTGCAATAGCCCAGTTGAGACAGCCTGTTCGGAAGAAGAAATAACGACTTCATGTTTGTCACCAAAGCTTAACGTAATATCACTACCTCCTGTTTCCGACAGCTGCTGCAGCCTCTTTTTCAGTTCAACCGCTGACAAGCGTATCCCCAAAATAAAATTCGGCGGCTCCTCGTGATTCATATTGTACGGATTGCTCTTTAAAAAATAGAGATCATTTGCCGATGCGGATAACTCACCGTTCAGATTGCCCATCGTTGCCAGCAGGCTTTTCCACTCTTCATCTCCCACGCTGCGGATGCCATCCACGGCACTTACCCGCTTTTGAAGTGCAGGTACATAATACACAACATCACTGATGTATGGACTTGTCACCATGATCTGACCGAGCTTCTTATGTATGTCGTTCAGACTTGATGTGATCTCATACTTGCTCATGATGGCTGCTCGTGTACTTAGCGTGGACATCGTTTCATCAAACGAAAATTCATTGACCAGACCGCTCATTCGTTCCAACTCAAATTGCAGATGATTGTGGTAGAAGTGCAGTTTGGAATCATGCGCATTTTCCACTTCGGTCTGCATTTGCTTGGAGCTGTAATGTGTGATCAGAATGCTGATTCCGTACAATGGGAGAATGACCAACACAAAAGCAATCATCAGCTTGACGACAATGGAGTTGGTCTTCCAGCTCCCCCCAAAAAATTTCATCGTCCCCTCGACTCCTCTCCTCAAGCAAAAAAAAGGAGCCGGAAATCGGCTCCTCTACTCGGTTTTCCTCCTACCGATCTTATCCCTTTACACTGCCGACAACAAGCCCATGGACAAAATACCGTTGCAGAAATGGATAGACGAGCAGAATGGGTATAACGGACAAAAATATTTGTGACGCCTGGGTCGTTCTGTCGGATACCTGGCTTAACAACGTTGCATCCTCCAGCGTCATCATCTCACTCTGAATCATCGTCACTTGCTGCAGCATGGATTGCAGATACGTGGCGAGTGGGTAATGTTCCGGACTCTTCATGTAGATCATGCCATCAAACCAGGCATTCCAATGCCCGACCATGGCAAACAGCGTAATGGTTGCGATACTTGGTAGTGAAATGGGCAGATAGATGCTCCACAGCGTGCGGAAATGTCCTGCACCATCCATCCACGAGGCTTCTTCCAATTCTTTGGGCAACCCCCGGAAGAAATTAAGCATAAGCAGCACATTAAAGATGGGAACAGCCCCCGGCAAAATCAGAGCCCAGATTGAATCCAGCAGTCCTGCTTCCTTGACGACCAGATAACCCGGGATCAATCCTCCACTAAACAGCATGGTGAAGACAAAGATCCAGGCATAGAACGTTCTGGAACGAAATCTGGAAGCCTCTTTGGAGAGAGGAAAAGCAACAAGGATCGTAAAAATCAGATTCGTTGCGACCCCCAATACCACCCGGAGCAGACTTGTGCCAAACGAGTTAAGGAACTGTTGATTTTCCAAAATGTATTTATAGGATGATAACGTAAAATCCACTGGCCAGAACGTGACATTCCCAGCTTTGACTGCATCACTTGAACTAAAGGATATCGCTAGAATATTCACGATCGGAAACAGGCATAACAAGGCAAGAATCGTCAGGATGACGTAGTTAAAACCCAAAAACCAGCGATAGGCTCTCGAAGCATGGTGCATGATCCTGCCTCCTTTCTAAAATATTCGATAATTGGCAAACCGATAGGCCAGGAAATAACCAAGTCCAATAAAGATGAATGAAACTACCGATTTGATCAGACCAAGTGCCGTAGAAACCGAGTATTGGGCGTCCTGCAAACCGATTCGATAGATCATCGTATCCAAAATATCGCCTGATTCGTAGACCAATGGATTGTACAGATTGAATACCTGATCGAATCCACCGTTAAGTACATTTCCAAGACTCAGGGTTACCATCAAAATGACGATGGGACGAATTCCGGGCAGCGTAATATGCCAAGTCTGCTTCCATCGTCCTGCTCCGTCCATGACGGCTGCCTCATAGAGGGACTTATCAATGCTGGTCAATGCCGCCAAATAAATGATCGTGCCAAAACCGAATTCTTTCCATTGGTCAGTAATGACAAGGATGTATGGAAACCAGTCGTTGCTCGCCAGGAATTGAATCGGTTCCATTCCTAGTGCCTTGAGCAGCATATTCACAATTCCGCTGCTCGGAGATAACACATCGACGATAATACCGGCCAGGATTACCCAGGAGAAAAAGTGAGGCATATAAATGACTGTCTGAATCGTTCGTTTAAATCCGGTTTTGCGTACTTCGTTGAGCAGTAAGGCCACAAGTACAGGAATCACCAAGCCCGATATAATTTTCATGACAGAGATAAATACCGTATTCCATACGACCTGCCCAAACCCGGGAAGATCAAACAGGTACCGGAAGTTTTCCAAGCCTACCCAGTTCATGTTTTTGAATCCGGCAATTGGAGAGAAATTCTGAAAGGCAATGGAAAGACCCGCCATCGGAATGTAACCGAATACAATAATGATGAGCAGTCCTGGCAAAATCATAAGATGAAGCGGAATATTTCTTATAAATTGTTTGTAGTTGGAACGCATGAGCTGTCTCCTCCTTCAAATTTATTATAGGAGCAGACATTCAGAGACAATAGTGTAGGTTATTTACTTTAGGTATCTTCTGTTGACTCTAACGTTAACCAAAAAGCAGAATAACTTATAGGTACTATTGGTTGCAATACTTACTGCAAGCAGTTAAAATGTAATGCTTCACCTGATCCATACATATCCCAGAATAATGAAGTGTCTTCCCTAACTTTTCATTACAATTGAAACCTTACAATCCTGTATTCGTAATGTAATATTTACCCATTCTCATCTGCAGGTATAATGAATTAATTTTGAAAACAAATGAGGGATATTATGAAAAAACAGTTTATTGTGCTTGGCCTTGGACGATTCGGTTCAAGCCTGACACGGGCACTCATTAACAACGGACATGAAGTGCTCGCAGTAGACAAAAATGAAAATCTGGTTCAGGAAATGTCAACAATAGCAACCCATGTCGTTCAGGCAGATTGCACCGACAAATCAGTCCTTATGGAACTTGGAGCTAGCAATTTCTCCCACGCCATTGTCGCGATCGGCGAAGATCTGCAAGCGAGTATTTTGACGACACTTTTATTGAAAGAACTTCATGTTCCCCAAGTGACAGCCAAAGCTAAAAATGACAACCACGGAAGTGTGCTTAGCAAGATCGGTGCCGATCGGATCGTTTATCCGGAACGGGACATGGCTACAAGGCTGGGGAATCAGCTTAGCTCTGACAATATTATTGATTCCATAGAATTATCACCTGATTATAACCTGGTCGAGATCAAAGCCCCAGAAAGTATGAATCAGAAAACTCTGCAAGAACTTAATATTCGGGCAGAATATGGCTGTACCGTTATTGCCATTAAAACGGGAATCGACCTGAACATTTCTCCGATGGCAGAGGACACGATCTGTACAGGAGATATGCTCTTGTTAATCGGAAGTAACGAAGACATACGAAATCTGGAGAGTGACTATGGCAAAAAGAAATAAACAAGTACCGAGAACCTCATCTCTAAACAACATCGAGTCGATTGTGAACAAGCTGAAAAATAATATGAGTCCTCCCCAGCTCATCATGATTATTTTCTTCGCCCTGATCTGGGTTGGAGCGATATTGCTTGCACTGCCACTGTCAGCCAGTGATGGAAAGTCGGTCGGATTGCTCGATGCCTTATTCACTGCGACCTCTGCAATATGTGTTAATGGATTGGTTGTCCTTGATACCGGAAGTGTATTTTCGACATTCGGCCAAGTCATTATCATGATTTTGATTCAGGTTGGCGGATTGGGATTTATGACGCTAGGCGTAATGGTTGCCATTATATTAGGCAAACGGATCGGGCTAAAACAAAGGCTGCTTATTCAGCAAGCTACCAACTCCTCTTCCGCACAAGGATTGGTTAAGCTTTCATTGTATATCGTGCTAATCGCCTTTGCTTTTGAAGCGCTGGCCACATTGGTGCTTACCTTTCGATGGCATGGTGAACTTGGATGGGGACAAGCTTTCTATTATGCAATTTTCCATTCTGTCTCTGCCTTCAACAATGCGGGATTCTCACTATGGGCTGACAGTCTTTCACCTTTTGTCGGTGACCCGGTTGTAAATCTTACGATCATTACTCTATTTATCATTGGTGGATTGGGTTATATTGTGGTTGTCGATCTATTTCGCAAACGATCCTGGAGAAAGCTATCTTTACATTCCAAAATCGTGATCATCGGCAGCTCTTCGTTGTACCTGATTGGATTTATCATCATCTTCTTACTTGAAAGTTGGAATCCGTCTACGTTTGCTGAATTATCTTATGGTGAACGCATATGGGCTGCTTTATTTCAGGGTACTGCTCCCAGAAGCTCAGGGTTCAATACCATAGACATTGGCAGTATGCTTGCCACATCCCAATTTTTTATTATTATTCTGATGTTTATTGGAGCTTCTTCAGGCGGGACTGGTGGAGGTATTAAAATAAACACCTTTGTCGTGCTCGTTCTGGCGACCATACAGACATTCCGGGGCGGTGGGCAAATACATGCTTTTGAGCGTAAAATAGCAGAAGAAACCGTTATGCGCGCACTTGCTGTTGTTATGAGTTCCCTCGCGTTTGTGCTTGGAATATCCATACTTCTATCCATCTCAGAAGGCATTCTCGAAAAACACTTTCTGGATGTCCTGTTTGAAGCGTCTTCTGCTTTTAGCACCACAGGACTCTCGATGGGCCTGACAAGTGAGCTGAGTGTTCCTGGTAAAATCATTGTCATCATTACGATGTTTGCAGGTCGGTTGGGGCCATTGACGCTAGCCTTTGCTCTAGCTCAGAAGAAACGTACGTCCAAAATCGGCTATGCAGAGGATCATGTACTCATTGGGTAACGAATAGTTTAACTCTCTACGTACCCACAATTGTGATTCTACTTTTTTAAACAATCCTATCTAAATGCCCCCTTCACGCAGACAAATAATGTCTGTATGAAAGGGGCATTCTTTAAAAAAAATATTATTTTACAGGCGATTCATAATGAGAACACTAACTGAATGAGCCGGTAAGTCAAGAACCACCGTGTCACCGTCCAGTCTGATCTCCTGTTCTTGCGGTACCACTTTCTCATCATTTTTCTGATTCACATTCGGAACATGAACCAATGCATGTTCTCCGCTGAGTGTAATCAAACGAGCTGCAGCCTTCACATTCAGTTCCTGAATGCGGACCTGTGTAGCTTTATCCACGCTGTCTGCATTGACCAGTTTTACATATACATGCTGTGCATCTTTCGTTACGGAATGGAACACCTCACGATTGTACGCTTCAAGCTTGTAATCCAAAACGCTGCTGGTCGTATGTCCGTCCGTGTAGGAGCAGATCAAGCTCTTACCGGTGTCCCCGCCATAATTAACAGTGATCGTATAATCGATATCGCTCTCCAACGGTTCATAACTGGCAGCTCTCATGTTACCTGCTGCTGAACTTGATGAATAGTCCCCAAGTGTGTAGCCTTCGACACCTTGTTTATACACTTTAACTCCCGTTGCTTCGCCACCATAACCGATCGCATATTCAATGACGTCTTTCTTTTCAAGTGAAATGTCCGTAAGTCCCACACCGACATAGAAACCATCCTCACCTGTCATACGTTTGGTTTCCACTTGCACTTTGTAATTGGTCCATTCCTCATTCAGAAGATATAACCCATTCAACCCACTCGGCTGTGATTTCAGAATAAGCCCCTTCCCAGCTTCAAGCGTATAACCATTCGCACCAGGAATCAGACCCCAAGCTGTACTGAGCTCCGCCATCTCCCTGAAATCCTCATCCAATAGCACACTGCCGTCCTCGTTTGATGTGACCGTGACACGCTTCACCAGGATGTCTGCGTTACCCGTTGCAATCTCGATCCCGCCACGCGGAATGAGCTTCACCGGCTTGCCTTTGCTGTACGTCGTAAACGAAGTACCGATCACCTGTTCTCCAACGTATTTTGCAAAAAGATGCTGAACGTAGTAATTCGGTGTGTACCATACCGTTTCATCGTCAAACCAGATGCAGTCCGGTGTCCAACGGTAGGTTCCGTCCGTCAGCACCTTGTTAAACAATGGCGCGTAAGCAGCCAAACGAACGACATCTGCATTGTTTTCAAAGCCGGTCATCACCGCTGCTTCAGCAACGGCGCCTGCGAGTGTATTTTTATCCGTGGATGCGTACTCTCCGACAAAGACCTTGGAGGTCTCCTTCCAGTTTATACGCCCATCCTCGTGATACGCTCGCTTATAATAGTTGTACCGATCCACGTTATTCAGCAAATAATCATTGGACCGATAATAGTGTTCGTCCGCAATGGTATCCATGTAATCGTCCTGATTCTCGTACCAGGTTACCGTTTCTTCGATGACCTTCTGACCATCCGCAAACGCAATCTGAGCCGATCCCGTGAGATTTCCGCTCAGGAATTTCCACCCCTGCTGGTACGCATCATCATCCGCTTGTGCACCAACCGTTGAAATAATATGCAATTCATGTTCAGGATAGTTCAGCTTCATATAGTCATCAATGGATGTTTTGAACACCTCAAAGTTGGCAAAGAATTCGGTTCCCCAGTTCTCATTACCCACACCGAGATAGCGCAGATCAAACGGTTCAGGATGCCCCATTTGACTTCGTATTGCCGCCCATTCGTTATGTTCAACATCTGTACTGAGGGCAAAATCGATCAGGTCGGTGAAGTTTTTGATGTAATAGTCCCTCAAAGCACCGCCAGCCGGATGTGCATAATCCGAGCGCGCCTGACACAAAACACCACAGGCCATCACCGGAACCGGAGCAGCATTCAAATCTTCAGCCAATTGGAAGTATTCCATATATCCGAGCCCCATTGTCATCATATAACCCCAGACATTGTAGTTCTCTTTGCGCAGCTCAACCGCTCCTACGGAATCCTTCCAGTCATACACATTATCCCAAATAAACGATCCCTCCGAGATGCAGCCGCCCGGAAAACGCAGAAACTTGGGATGCATGTTGACGAGCGCCTGAACCAGATCCTTCCTCAGCCGGTAGTTCGGGTTCCCTTTGTAGTTGGCATGGGCTGATGCGGATATTTCTTCTTCACCAGGATCTGCGCCCCATACGTCCCGGGGTATCAATGACACCATGTCGATGGAAATCTCGCCTTCAAAAGCGAGCACCAACTGTCCGAGAGCTGTCTCTGTGCCTGTAAGGACAATCTCCTGATTGTTACCCTCAACATCTGCATGGACAACACCGTACTTTTTCCAGGTGCCCCCTCCATGCACATGAAGAGAAACGGAATCACTGATTGTGTTCCCTTTTCCATCCTGCAATTGAATTGTGATTGCACCGGCCGACTCTGCTTTGGCCCAGATGGTGAAGTCGTACTGCGCACCTTTCTTGATGGACATGGCACAATGCTGATTGGTATCCGAGAATCCGCGATTACGAATCGTCGCTCCATCCTGAACCGTCACATAGTAGGCATTCGCATCGGGATCTTCAAGATTGAAATGCACATTCAATCCACCTTCATGCTGCACAATCATTTTTTCCGTATCGCCTGACCAGGCAAACAAAGGATCACGGTTCCGGCCGGTGGAACATCCACATTCGCCAGAAGCATGCGAATACGTATCAAATGCAAAGGATTCAAATGAACGGTTCTGAACAAGCTCTGCATAGATTCCGCCGTCCGCCGCATTGTTAATGTCCTCGTAGAACAAGCCGTACATCACCTCGCTGATATCAGCGACGGTCTGATTTCCATGGATTGTTAGCGTATAGGGTGGCAGACCCTCAGGCAGTACGGATACATCAAAACGCTGATTCAGCGTGCTCTCGCCCTTACTCAAAAGTGCATTCAGTCTAACCTCCTGTGCTGAGGAAATGGACTGGACTTCTCCTTGATGTGACAGCGCCTCAGGGCGATCGGACTGCCATTGCACCTTCACTTTGCCGCCAAGCAAATCCGCAGGCAGTGAAATGTCTTTGGTAATGATACGGGTCGGAAAAGATAAATATTTATCTCCTGCCAATTTGACAATCTCTTCGTCGGTCAACGATTCACACATCACTTCTATGACCTCGTCCATTGTCAGTCCTGCCTGATAAATCCGAAAATCGGACAGCGAGCCGGCAAAATCCGTATCTGCTGCGTACTGGGAGCGTCCGATGAAATTCTGGCTATAATTGGCCGAATCGGTAAACGAATCGAACCATCTGCGCAGCTTCGCATAGTTCCCGCTGGACGTCTGACTGATGGAGCCATCTGCAATTTTTTCTCCGTTCACATAGACAATCGGACCGGCACTACTGAGTGTACCTCCCTGAGTACCAATTACCGTCAAGGCCACGTGCATCCATTCTCCCGCAGCAAATCCCCGGCCCGGATCCACAACCAGATCATCTTCCGCGGATAATGTGCCTCTTAATTGTCTCGTCAAAAACAAATAGGGGCCCTTTTCGCCTTTACCGAAGTCAAAAATCCGCTCCCACACATTGACCCCCTTGTTCAAATTCACCCAGGTTGCCACAGTAATGCCCGTTTTATCGTTTACATTCTGAAATAGATCTGCCGGTAATTGCAAATACGATGTACCATTCGCTCCTCCTGCAAACGTAGCTGCAGCTCTCCCCTGCACTTTCTCTACCGATGGGACCGATTCACCTGCCGCAATGCTATCCTTCCCTTGACCCGAATAATCCTTACCGATGTTGTTCGCATCCTCAAACTTGTAGTGCGCAATGATCTGCTCCTGATAACTGCTCATCGTTATGCCTCCTATGTAGATACTTTAATAGTTCATATAAACATGAATGATTAATAAATTTATAAACATATTATATACTCGTAATAGTAATCATTTCAAATTGGATTTTCAACAGAAAAGTTCAAACCAGCAAGAAATCCATTAATAATTCAGTCTTCAAGAAGCAATTTTGCTTTTTGCACTCATCCTCAACAATATGGTTTACAAATATATAAATTAATTGATATTATAGCGAATGTAAGCGCTTGATTCAAACGATGTGCGAAAGGAGGACAGCACTGCCACTTTCACTGGTTGTAATTCTCACTTATTTTATTTTGTGAATGAAGAAAGGGGATACGTATGAAGCGTCATTTGGTCATTGCACTTAGTACGGCACTGCTCGCTGCACCACCTCTATCGCCAATCTCCGCTTTGGCGGACAGCACAGCCTCAACTGCTCTCAATTCGCAAAGTTCCACCACATGGAGCGAAAATCAGGTTCCAACCTTTAAGAACGTTTCCGTTCATGACCCTTCTGTCATTAAGGTTGAAGATACTTATTATGTTTTCGGCTCTCATCTGCAGGTAGCGAAGTCCAAAGACCTGATCAGCTGGGATTCAGTTGCATCAGGAGTTACGGATGACAATCCGGTCGTTCCCAATGTAACCAAGGAATTCGCCGAAGCCCTGCAGTGGGCTCAGACCGATACACTCTGGGCTGCAGACGTCATTCAGCTGGCAGATGGAAAATATTATATGTACTATAATGCATGCAAAGGGGATTCTCCCCGCTCTGCACTCGGGGTTGCCGTAGCTGACAACATTGAAGGACCGTACAAGGATCAGGGTATTCTGCTGAAATCAGGCATGTGGGATGAAATCAGTGAAGATGGCACCATATATGATGCGATCAAGCATCCCAATGTGGTCGATCCGGATGTGTTTTTTGATAAAGACGGCAAGTTATGGATGGTCTACGGTTCCTATTCCGGGGGCATTTTCATACTGGAAATGGACGAGACAACCGGAAAACCGCTGCCCAATCAGGGCTATGGCAAAAAGCTGACCGGTGGTAACCATAGCCGCATTGAAGCACCATATATGCTCTACAGTCCCGAAACCGATTACTACTATCTGTACATGTCTTATGGCGGACTCGGTGCTGACGGTGGATATAACATTCGCGTGGCACGCTCCAAGACTCCGGATGGCCCCTTCTACGATGCTGAAGGCAACGATATGATCAAGGTCATGGCTGACAAGGATAAACCGTTATTTGATGACCAGTCCATTGAGCCGTTTGGTGTAAAATTGCTGGGGAACTTCCTCTTCCAAAGACAGATCGGCGACCCAGGCACAGGCCAGGGCACAGGATATGTCTCTCCAGGGCATAACTCCGCCTATTATGATGAAGAGAGCGGCAAGCAGTTCCTGATCTTCCACTCGCGCTTTCCGAATCGCGGAGAAGAGCATGAAGTCCGTGTACATGAGATGCACATGAACTCCGAAGGATGGCCGGTCGTATCTCCTTATCGTTATGCTGGTATTGAGGGAGATACAGTACAAGTGACGGAGCAAAATGCTGCCGGTTCATACAAATGGGTTAATCACGGGAAGGATATTACAGCCGAGATTAAGCCGTCCCAGATCGTTCAGTTCACAGCAGATGGCCAGGTTACTGGTGCTGTCACAGGAACATGGAGTCTCCAGGGAAACAACAAGGTACGAATCACGTCCAATGATGTGGTTTATGAAGGTGTCTTTACCCAAGAGTGGGATTCGGATTCCCAGCAGATCGTACTGACCTTCAGTGCCCTCTCTTCCTCCGGTGTAGCGATCTGGGGAAGTCAGATGATTGCCTTGAAAGATCAGGATGTCGTACTGGCTGTGAAAAAGGATCTGAACCTTGGAAATACGGAGAATATCTTCTTCGATCTCTCCCTTCCCACCACAGGTACACGTGATAGTCAGATCACATGGAAGTCTTCTCTCCCCTCTGTCCTATCGGCTGACGGCGCAGTAAATCGGCCGCGCAGTGGTAAAGGGGATGCCAAAGTGAAATTGACCGCAACGATCCGAAAAGGAACAGCTACAGCTACCAAGACATTCAACGTGATCGTGCCGGAACAGGCGAAGGGCCCGCTGCTGGGTGAGTATACCTTTGAGAACAAAAAACTTGCCAAAATCGCCGAGGATTACAGCAAGAACATCTATCACGGTCAGGCCTTTAACATACTAAGCTCAGCTATTGGCAGCAAAAATCAGGCTGCTGCTTTTAACGGAAAAGACAGCTACATTCAGCTGCCTGGAATCCTCACGGACACGACAGACTTCACCTTCAGTGCCTGGGTAAACTGGGACGGGGGCGGGGCTTGGCAGCGCATTTTCGACTTCGGCAATGGTTTGACCCGGCATATGTTCCTGACGCCATCCCAGCATAATGGCGCTCTCCAATTCACCATTCATGATCAGGGCCGTGACCAGAGTCTAATTGCGGCTGAAGCGCTGCCCACCAAGCAATGGGTTCATGTGGCTGTCACGCTTCAAGGAGATACGGGTACCTTATATGTAAACGGAAAATCGGTAGCGAGCAGCTCTGAAATCACGTTTAATCCGAACGATCTTAACGTTACGGACGCCTATCTGGGCAAGAGTCGGTATGCTGCTGATCCGTTCTATCAAGGGAAAATGGATAATGTAAAATTGTATGACAAAGCGCTAAGCGCCAAGGAGATCCAGCGTCAGGCACAAGTTAAGCCTTGAACCGTTGAGCTGCTATTGCATCAACATCTGAATTATTCAAGTTGATCGCACCTAAAGCAGCCAATCTTGGAACTGCCCCCTTAAGTATATTAATATTTTTTTATCAACTTGTTTGGCATGTTTTCGGTATTGTACCGGGCTCATGCCTTTTCATTTTGACTTGATACGTTTGTGATTGTAGTGAACCATGTATCGTGCTAGTTCTTTCTTGAAATGTTCTACACTTTCATACTCATGAAGATAAAGAAACTCTGACTTTCACAATGCTATATATCTTCGTTGATAAGTTCAGTGAGATTAAGATCACCTCTACTTTCACTTTCCCCTACATTGGAGTCATTTCTATAAATATACCTCTTTGCGTGTAATGGACAAAATGCTTCTATTTCACGAATGGCAATCTCCAAAATGATATATGTATTCTAATTATTCTCTCACAAATTTTAATTTCACTGTAACATTATTCAACCTGCCTCGTTGTCTAAAGAGAAGGAGGAGGAAACTTGAAATGAGGAGTGATTTATATACCGAACTATTCAAGCAGTACCAATCCTCCCTGTATCTCTATCTATACCGAATGTGTGGATCACCGGAGACAGCTGAGGAGTTAGTTCAAGAAACCTTTTACAGAGCTATGGTTTCCATGAAAGCCCAGCATGCAGATTATGCCAGAGCCTGGTTGTATAAAGTAGCCCGTCATTTATTTATCGATTGGTATCGTAAATATCGTGGAGAAAAGCAAATGAATCAAGAGTTGGAGAAGCAAGGCGTAGAAAATACATATCGGACTCCTGAGGAAGTACTGACTGCCCGTGAACATACTATTCGTATTCAACAAGTGATGAAGAAACTGCCCGAACAATATCGTACCATCTTGTTACTGCGAGAAATGAACGAGTTATCTTATAAGGAACTTTGCGAGATTCTGGATATGAATATGAATCAGGTTAAGGTCACTCTTTTTCGTGCCAGAGAACGATTCAAAGCAGAGATGCTTCAAATGAAAGGAGACGTTTGAGTATGTCTAAAATACCACATGATGAGGAACGTGTATTTCAGGAAGATGATTTTGAGCATCAGCGTCCTGAATGGGGTCATCAGCAGTTTAGACGAATGGTATGGAAAACAAGATGGAAATTTTTCCTTAATGCAGGAGGAGCGCTTTTTCTAGTTTTTTTGGTCTATCACATTTACGTCTCAGCTCTCCATATCTATTTTGATCAATCAAAGGTACGTAACCATTTCATGCGTTCCATTATATCTGTTGTTGAAATGCACGGTGACGGACTTCGTGTAGAGAAAAGAATATCTGCTGAACCTTTTGAAGTAACCCCTTTTTTAACTCAAAAAGCTAATTTGAAAATATATCGACATGTGGGTTCATGGGAGGTAATCACAGGTGAAATTCAGGCTAAACTCAGTATAACCGGTAAGTTCACCTATTCTATTACCAATACAGGAGCGTATATGAATGGCAATAAACCCGGGCCTTTCTATCTCCCTTACTCATTGGTCGATGGTAAGTCTGATTATAATGATTCTGAGGAAAATAGCAGCCTCAAACGGCTAGCTGAAATTGATGATGGACATGTCGCAGAGATGTCATTATCCTTGAAAAACCTGGCGTCTCCCGATCAACTGATGAAGCTTCTTTCAGATTACGATGTTGCGGTGACTGCTATGCCGATTTATTCTGGCGAATTCACCCAGCCTGATGCTTCCTATTCACGGGCAGGTATGTACGACTATAATGTTCCTCATCTTAGCCTTAAACCTCTTTATGAATTTCATGAGAATGGAGCAAGATGGTTTAATTACTTTATCCCAGACGATGCAGGACAGATGCAGGAACAGGTTGAGGCCATGTTGACTGAACTAAAATGGATGATTAATCATCTTGAATATAATGAGGCTGCAAAAGATAAACAGCGCCTTGCCTACTTAGAGGAGAATGGAGTTCAAGTATATGGGGTGGTTGTTACAGGTCCCGTGAGAGAGTTGGAGAAACTTACAAAGTTAGCTGAATTCCATCATTTCCAATTGAGCCGTGTAGAGGTCTGGAACTGGGATTGAGATAGCAATTGGGCGGTTGACTAATCCTATTGTACCGTTAAGTTCGATATCAGTAAGAGATGATAACTATTAATCCAATGTATCATCTCTTTTTCAACTCACTTTAAGAGGTTTCATTTCTAAAAGATTCCTGTATCATTTGTATTAACATTAAAGACAAAAAAATACCGACCCTTCTACATCAAAGGCCGGCTTACCCAATTGGGAGAAGAAAACAATGGTTGTAACTACATTATATCCACCCTATGAAGTTATATACGTATTCTTCCTCTAACTCTATGTTTGTTTGAGCAAATCCGTAATATCAACGTTCATATGTTCAGTAAGCATTAAGGTTACATCGACTTTCACTTTGCTCCACAATAGTGTCATTTTATGAATGTAACCTCTTACCGAATAATTTACCGTTAAACTCAGCTCGGATCTCTTTTCATCAATGATTTTTATATGGTGCTCCTTTAAACTTTGTTTTGATTTGTACATCTCTAAAGCAATTTTCTTTTGGGTACCGTCCAAGTAGTCAACATACACAGATTTCATCTTAAAGTTTGAAGCGTATATTTTATGCTTATCTACCTCCAGAGCACCTAAAAGATAGGGGAGCTCTACCAGCCTCTTCACAAGTGCAAGTTCTTCAGAAGTCTGTCTCACCATACACGCCTCCTTCTTCAAGCTTAACAGTGACCAATTGATCAAAATCGACCCATTCAAATCCATGCTCCATTTCAATTTTGATTTTCTTTCCAAAGGTACTGACTGAAGTGACGATCCCGTGTATATACCGATTGCCCGACTCATTAAACACTTCAATGGTTGCTTGCAACGTATAGTTAAGCGACATATCTACATTTTGAGCAATCATCTCCCACTCATCTTCATGAATCAGTGGTTTCGCTTGATAATGAATTTGAGTACGATGCTGTATAATTCGTTCTTTATGTTGTGGAAGCATCATGCGGCTCGATTCCCATAATCCATTGGCCTCAAGTTTTTTGCTCATTTGTAATGCCCTCCAATTTTAGATGCTCTATCGATCGCTTGACCAGCAGCCGTAATGGAGCTCGCTCGTAAAATGGCAATGTCGCCAAATCGATCCTTAATGTCGTCCATCACCTGATCAATGGCCCGTTTCTGCTCCTGATCATCAAAAAAAGATAGTTGATATGTATCCGCGCTGGATAATTGAGAAAGGGACACGCCCACACGTCGCACAGGTTGCCCATCCCAGTGTTGATGGAAGATGCGTTTCGCTATCTTGCACACATCAACGGTTATGTTAGTAGGATCAGACAGTTTAACCTGCCTGTGAAAACCAGTTGGGTGGTCGAAATCCGCTCCAGACACACTTACGGATACAACACTACCCATCAGTCCCTTTTTACGGGCTCTTCTGCACACTTCTGTACAGATATCGAGGATAACCACTTCGATCTCCCAAGCCTCTGTGTAATCTCTAGGCAGGGTCATTCCGTTTCCGATATCCTTTTGTGTACTGTGCGTGTTGACGGTTACCGGCGAGTTGTCTAGTCCATTTGCGACTCTCCAGATGACCTCTCCATTAACGCCCCATTTACTTCTTAATTTGGAAAGAGGCGTATTTGCCAGATCTCTAATGGTTCGGATACCCATCTTCCACAGATGTTTCTCCATTCTTGAGCCAATCCCCCACATATCTCGGATGGGCTTATCTCCAATGTGGAGGTGTAACTCCTCTTTCTTTAAGTGGAAAATGCCACCCTCCGCTTTTTTAGCGATCATATCGCAGCACAATTTACTGATGATTTTGTTTTCACCAATGCCTGCTCTTGCGTAAACGCCTGTTTCATTATAGATTTTGTCTTGAATTTGCTTCGCCAAATCGATTGGATCATTACCGAATAGATGCATAGACCCTGTAAAATCAGCGAATAATTCGTCTATACTGTACGGTTCAACCAGATCGGTGAACTCCTCAATAATGGACATGATTTGAGTGGATACTTCGATGTATTCCTGCATGTGAGGTTTGACAATGATCAATTCAGGGCACTTCTGAAGAGACTGCCAGAGTGGTTCAGCGGTAGATACACCTTTAGCTTTGGCCAATGGACAAGCGGCAAGAATAATGCCAGAACGTCTTGCTGGATCGCCTGCGACGGCTAGTGGTCTATTTTTGTATTGAGGCATTTTTGCCTTTTCGACTGAAGCATAAAACGACTGCATATCGATGAGCATAATGGTTCGCTGCTTAGGCAACACTGAAATCACTCCTGTATATTTAAGAACGTATGTTTGTATATATATTATAAACCGAACACACGTTCTTTATGCAAGAGGTAAATATTTATATTCATCCGAGATAAGGTCATACTCAACATACAGAAAACGATGACTTATGACAAAAGAAAAACCCTGAGGCGGTAACCCTCAAGGTCAGTACATTAGCAATCATTAATTCACTTGTCTATTTGCAAATACATCATTCAATTGTCTCTACACTCAATAAATCGAAACCGAATTTACTTGGGATAATGAATGACCATGCTTATAGTGCAATCTCAATGCTATTATAAATGAAAAGCGTCCACTCATTGCTGAGTTGAACGCTGTATGATTATCGCTTGCCAGATCTCCACCATGGTTCTGTTGGGTACTCTCCGGTATGTATCCGCACTTGTTCTCCAATTTTCGGTGTTGCGATATCGACATTAGAGCTGCGCGCAGCCTGGCTAATCCGCTCAACCGGATCGTTCCATGCATGATAGGCAAGGGTGAATGCTCCCCAATGGATGGGAATAAGCAGTTGTCCTCTTACATCCAGATGGGCTTGTACCGTTTCTTCCGGCATCATATGAATATTGGCCCATCGTTCGTCATATTGTCCGCATTCCATCAAGGTTAAGTGGAATGGTCCGTATTTTTCACCAATTTCCTTGAAATGTGGACCATACCCGCTGTCCCCACTAAAGAAAACCCTAGTCTTTTGTCCGGCAATGACCCATGAGCACCATAAGGTGGAATTACGATCAAATAACCCTCTCCCCGAGAAATGTCTAGCAGGCGTGCAAGCCAGTGTCAGGCCCTTGAAGCGAAGTTCATCCCACCAGCCATGCTCGGTAATCTTGTCCGCAGATACACCCATCTGAATCAAGCGTCGACGCACACCAATCGGCACGATAAACCGTTCGGTTTTGTCCTTTAATTTTCGAATGGAAGAGTAATCCAGATGATCGTAATGGTCATGAGATAAGATGATTGCATCAATGGCAGGAAGATCCTCCGGTTCGATCGGCAGGTCGGTAGTATATCGTTTGGTGCCTGCCCATGACACCGGTGAAGGACGGTGACCCAACATCGGATCAAAAAGCAGTCTGTATCCTTCCAGCTCCAGCAAAAAGGCCGAATGGCCAAACCATGTCACCTGCGGATCATCGGCAGGGTTTAACGTTTGGGCGAACTCACTTTTCACCATTGGGATATTACTCACGGGTCTTCGTTCCTGACTACCCTTAAGAGAATCCCGGAGCATGCTCAGCATTGCCTTCAAATTCATACCCATGGATGTTGGAATCTGATTTTCGTATTTTTTCATCTAATCCCTTCTATCTTAGTAATGGTTTCGGTATGATATTTATCATAATCGTTTAATAATAGACTTATATTAATGGATTGTTCGTTTATAATCAATTCGCCTTCCGTTGTCTAATCCCATTTATCAACAAACCATTATGATTGGAGGACTGAGTATCATGGTTGAACTCATCCAGGACGTTATGGAAGATATGGACAAACAGCTGGATCGCATTAAAACAAGTCTGAACAGGCTGAGTGATGAACAGATCTGGACGAAGCTCCAGCCTGGGATGAACAGTGCGGGGAATTATTGCTTGCATCTTGCTGGCAATGAATATCAGAATCTTGTTACAGGGATTGGAGCAAAACCACTCATCCGGGAACGTTCGCTTGAGTTTGAAATGACGGGGGGACTCACCCGCGATCAATTGATTGCCAAGCTTCAATACGTGCGTTCAGAATCGAAGAGCATTTTATCAGGTCTCGGTGAGAACGACTTGTCCCGTGAAGTGACCATCCCCTATGAGCTGGCGGATTGGAATCGTATGAATCGCAGTGAAGACGAAGTCCAGGATGCTAAAGAACATAAAATCGTCCGCGCCATTTTAATTAAAGTGGCTGCACATTACGGCTATCACACTGGTCAGATTGTACTTTTATCGAAGATTTTGCAACCAACCGATGAGCATTTAACGGGGTTATATCATTAATGTGGCATTAGCATATCCTCTCGCCTTACAGAGGGATCTTAAGGAATAGAGAAGCGACAAATAAAAACGGAGTAGTTGCCTACCAAACCTTAACGAGGACCATATTCGTTGGGGTTTGGCTTGGCGTTCATTGTGACACCACAAGACTCGACCCTTGGGAGCGGAAGTGCTCCAGTGCCTGCTTCACCTCTGAAAACGTAAGTCCGTGGCGGTAAAAATAGTGCTCCAGCTTCTGCACTTCACTTCGATCGCCGCTGTACACTCTGTCTATTTTACGGATAATTGCCTGTTGTACATCGTTCTGCATCAAGCCTGCCGGTTCGCATAGCCAAAAATCAGTCCGTTTGACTTCTCCCCCCTTGGTCCATAACAAATTCTCATAACGAATGACATCCCAATCCCGATAACCTGACTGAATTTGCTGGAGTTCGGATGAAAACATATCGTAGATTAAATTTTGCGGAATATGACCATGGATCTCCCGATACTGTCTCAAATTGAAACCATCAATCCATTCGGTCAAAACAAAATTCCCTGTAGAGTAAGCATACAGTTCGGGAACATGCCGGTTGTTTTGCAATGACATCATCGCCTCGCATTCGAGTTCTCCACCGACTTTCCCACGCTTGGTATACACCTTGAGACAGTATTCCTGTACTTTATAGACAGCAGACTGTTTTCCCAATAGGGAAGCCTGCATGTTTAAATGCCCGTTTTGCTCATAGTGCCTGAGCATCTCCTCAATATGGGGAGTCAGCGGTTTAATGATTCTCATAAAAGACGTCTCCTCGATTCGTTAATAGAACTAAAACGTTTTCTATCATTTGATGAACAAAACTTCACTTTACTATTATTATCTCTAACATTGAAGTTGAACATATCCAATCTCGCCAAAACATGAACTATTTGCTTCCAAATTCGATCATGGGCTTCTTGACTTGGTGAACTGTCCTTTACTCTAATGGATGGAACCCGTTTCACGTCAAGTAACAAAAATGCAAAAAAAACGATGCCTCCCTGCGAGATCAGGAAGTGCATCGTTTGCTGACTAGCTAAATATTTTAATGCATTGGACCTTGTTGGCCTTGTTGCGAACCAACCTTAACCCGTTTCACGAAGAAGGAGATCACCAGGCCAATTACGGCGAGGACTAATGCAAAAACAAATGCGTTTTGTACTCCCGACGTGAATCCGGCGAGTTGATTCTCCGGGCTTTCCGGGTTAGTCACATTGCTCAGGAAGCGTGTCTGTCCCGCACTCAGAATACTTACCGCAACTGCCGTACCAATCGCTCCGGATACTTGCTGCAATGTATTCATGATTGCCGTTCCGTGAGGATAATACTCAGGCGGCAGCTGGTTCAGACCGTTCGTTTGAGCAGGCATCATAATCATCGAAATTCCGATCATCATGAACACATGCATCGTAATAATTGTACTTAATGCCGTTGTCGGCGTAATACCTGTGTACATGAACAGAACAACTGCCACGATCGCCAGACCGATGATAACAAGCCATTTCGGACCAAACTTGTCAAACAAACGACCCATAACCGGGGACAAGAATCCGTTCAGCAAGCTGCCCGGCAGCAAGACCAGACCTGCTGTCAGTGCTGTAACCGCCATACCTTGTTGCAGATACATTGGAAGGATCAGCATCGAAGACAACATCATCATCATACAGATGAAGATCAGGATCAAACCGATTGTAAACATTGGATATCTGAATGCACGCAGATCCATCATAGGCTGCTTCATTCTCAATTGACGGATGCTGAACAAGAGCAAGGACAACGCCCCAATGACCAGGGTGGTTACCACAACAGGGCTGGTCCAGCCTCCGCCAGTCTCTCCGTGTCCCCCGGCGCTGCTGAATCCATATACAATTCCGCCAAAACCAAGGGTCGATAATATAATGGAAAGAACATCAATTTTCGGCTTAGTCAATTTCGAAATATTCGGTAAGAACAACAAGCCGCAAATGAGCGAGATGATGAAGAACGGCAGTGAAATCCAGAAGATCCAGTGCCAGCTCAGATTAGCCAAGATCAATCCGGAAATACTCGGACCGCTTGCTGGAGCAAACATGATAACGAGACCGATTAATCCCATGGCAGCACCACGTTTTTCAATCGGGAAAATAACCAGAATCGTGTTAAACATCAGCGGCAGCAAGAGAGCTGTACCTACGGCCTGCAATACCCGTGCCACCAGCAAAATTTCAAAACTCGGTGCAATTGCAGCAACAATCGTTCCCGCAATCGAAAAAATCAGAGAAGTCGTAAACAACTGTCTTGTTGTAAACCATTGTAGTAACATACCGGAAACCGGCACCAAAATACCCAATACGAGCAGATAACCTGTCGTCAACCATTGAATCGTAGTAGGTCCAACCTCGAGCAAGGTCATCAGCGGTGTCAATGCCACATTAAGTGCCGTTTCACCGAATAGACCAATGAATCCGCTCAATAGCATCGCGAATAATATTGGCAGTACTTTATATTGCTTTGTTTCTTGTTGGTCCTGTACAGAACCAGCTTTCATGGAAACCTCCACGATCCCATCCTCCTCAAACATTATATCTGTTTCTCTCTTTGTGCAGACTTAATGGATCTCTCTCGCATTCTTTGCCACACCCGACAAATAATCAGCAGCCGTCAGCAGAGGCTGTTTATCCTGATTGGTCAGACTGATAATCAGCGCTCCCTCCATTAAAGAGATGACCAAAAGTCCCGTCTCTCGTGCTTTCTCCTCGCCAACACCTTCCATCATCAGATGTTTCGTAATGATTTGCTGCCAGTTCGCGAATACACCCTGACATGCGACACGCAATTGATGACTGATGCAGGAAGTCTCCACAGCTGCCCAAAAGCTAAATGGCAGAAAACCCGTGAAACCAGCCGCCTCCGTTTCATCTGCCATGTCATGGATAAATCGCTGAATGGCATCCCCAGTACTCTCATGAGCTGCAAAGGTATCCTCGAATTTCTGCATGATATGTTCATTGGCTTTCTGAATGCACTCGTGAGCGAGCTCTTCCTTACCGTGCGGGAAATAATGATATAACGAGCCTTTCGGCGTACTGCTCTCCTTAATAATCTGATTTAGACCGGTCGCATGATATCCCTGTGAAAAAAACAGTCTGGCTGCTGTGCTGACAATTAGTTCTTTAGCATTAGACTTTTCACTCAATGGAGCCACTTCCTTAATCTGAATTATAACAATCGGTCTACATAATTAAACCCGTTTCGATAAGCACTGTCAACTACTTTATCAAAGAAATGTTATGAAACCGCTAACAGTTTATTATCCCCATGTTAAATGATTGAGCAGCGATAAGAATATACCTGTTTAAGACACAACAAAGAGGCATCTGCCTACAGGCAGCACCTCTCTGTGTACATTCCTTCATTTAATGCAAAACAAATCTAATCCTACCTCGACTCAGATCCGATCCTTCATTAATAAATCTAACGCTTATCCCATGCCTCGGCATTCAGCTCACTATTGATGCTAACCGCTGCCAACGCTCCTAAGGACGCGGCCGTGATCGCTTGATACATCTCCGAAGCAGCATCTCCCGCACTAAAGACGCCTGGTAGAGACGTTTTGGCGAACTCATTAACCACCACCGTCCCAGATTCCGTTACCTCACATCCCAAATTTTTGGCCAGATCCGAACCGATCACGAGCTTGGGTGCAAAGAAAATGCCTGTGCACTCTACGTTATTACCATCTTCAAGCAAAATCTGACGAACCATGCCTTCCTCCGATTCAATGGATCGAATAGGTGAATCCAATACAGGCACATGATGCAGTTTCAATTCTTCTCGTTGCTCATCAGTCAATCCGTCGGTTCCATTTGTGAGTATCGTGAACCGGTTTGTCCATCCCGATATCACTTTGGCCATGTGTACAGCTTTGTCACCACCCACTATGATGCCGAGTGACTGGTCCCTTAACTCCCAGCCATCGCAATACGGACATACGAAGGCACTCTTGCCATACACCTCCAATAGTCCGGGAATATCCAGAGGCAGATCTTTTTTTCCGACTGCAAAAAGAAGCTTCCGGCCTTTCACGATCTTGTTCCCAGTTGTTGTAACTTCGAATGAACCTTCCGTTCCAGTAACCGCAGTGGCAGTATCTTCCATGATATATACAGAAGGATATGCCAGTATTTGCTGCTTCGCAACCTTTCGGAATTCGCTTGGGCTGATTCCGTCTCTCGTCAGAAAACCGTGGGTTTCACGAGTAACCGCATTACGCGGTCGCCCGTCATCTATAACAACGACATCTTTCTTAGCTCTTCCAAGTACCAATGCTGCATTGAGCCCAGAGGGTCCCCCACCAATAATAATTACATCTACTGTTTTCTCCATACTTAACACCCTTTCCCGGATACCTAAAGTCTTTAATTCACCTAAAAAAAAAGAAATCATCTTCTTACCTTCATGGATTGGAACGTATAACTGACAACAAAAAATGAGAAACAAGATCACTTAAAGATAACATCATAATAATCTATTAAAGATCTCTTATATCTACAATAAACCTTCAATCGGAAAATCGCAAGTATATTTTTAACATTTTCCAATGTTTTTTTGTTTTTTTCATGACATCTGTAGCACAGAAATTCAATTTTAACAATTAAAAAAAACCGTGTTTTTAAATTGTTCACAATCAATTGACAGTATTTTTAAACCTAAAACGTGTTTTAATTCACATAGTAAACTAAATGCTATAATAAGTGACGAGATATATAAGTATAGATATAGGAAGTGAGTATTTGAAAACATTGAATAAGGGGTCTCAACCCAAAATTGAATTAGAGTACAGTTCCATTCCGAAAATGTTCTTCGATACGATTAAAGTCGGGATTATCAAGTCTAATCTGATCGCCATGCTTGCCGGTTTGTGTTTGGCATTGTATGTATTCGATGCCTCATTCATAGCCAACATTGTGCCGATCATCTTGTCCGTCATCGGTTCCTCCCTGATCATCGGGGCGGCTGGCGTGTTCAACAACTTGTACGATCGCGATATCGACGCCATTATGGAACGTACAAGAACCCGTCCAACCGTTACAGGTCAGGTTGATACCAAGTCCGGATTGATTTTGGGGATCACCATTACCGTGCTTGGGGGCATTTTATTGTATATCGCCTCACCTTCAGCTGCTGTATTTGGTATCCTGGGATTGTTGCTCTATGTGTTTCCATACACCATGTGGACCAAGCGTACAACGATATATAATACGGAAGTAGGCAGCCTGTCCGGTGCCGTTCCTCCGCTGATTGGCTGGGCAGCCATTTCTCCTGAACTTGGACATTTTGAAATCTGGGCTTTGGTAGTTACGATGCTGCTCTGGCAAATGCCACACTTTTACGGTATTGCCATCCGTAGATTTGATGAATATAAAGCTGCTGGCGTCCCAATGCTTCCCGTTGTCAAAGGAATCAGACGCACTTATATTCAAACGAATGTTTACCTGGTATTGTTGTTGCTCTCCAGCTTTTTGTTCTGGCCGCTGAGCCCGTTTGTTGCCATCGTTGCATTTTTGGTCAGCTTGGCATGGCTCATCCTTAGTGTGGCAACATTTGATCGCAAAGAAACCAAGAAATGGTCACATCGAATGTTCATCTTCTCGATTAATCACATTACGATTGTTTTTCTGGTGATCATCGCTTACTCCCTGATTGCACAGCTGGTTAGATAAAGGGTACCGCGTTTCAACATGAAGATAAAGAGCCGTACAGACAAACTCTTGTATAGAGTTGGCTGTACGGCTTTTTTATTGCTCTTGGGATATTAGCCCACTTTTACAGGTGACTGTTCTCCTTGCCACAGCAGCTGCATTTCTTCATTGGTTGCCAGCAGTTCCGCCAGACTTCCTTCAGCCTCAATACGTCCATCCTTCATGACGATAATATGATCAGCCTTGGCAAGGGCAGCACGTCGGTGCGATACGGCGATACAAGTCACATTTTGCTCTTTGGATAAACCATCCCATACCTGCTGTTCCGTTTCCACATCCAGTGCACTGGACAGATCATCAAAGATAAACAGATCTGCTCCAGTCATCAGCATACGTGCAGTTGCTGCACGCTGAATCTGACCGCCAGACAGCATCACCCCTCTTGGGCCAACGGATGTCTCTAGTCCCTGATCGAGGTGGTCTATATCTTTTTTCATTACAGCAAGGCGAATGGCCCGTGCGAGCGATTCATCCACCTTGCCTTTTTTGCCTTGCACAATGTTCTCCCTCAATGTATCACTGAACAGACGAGGGACCTGGGGAGTGTAAGCTGCTCTAGGCGGCATTAAGAAGGTCGCCGGATCCACATCTTTTCCATTCCATCGGATACTTCCCGCCTGTTTCGGCAACAGTCCAAGGAGAGTTCGTACAAGCGTTGACTTCCCTGATCCGATGCGTCCGGTAATGACAAGAAATTGTCCTCGTTTCAGCCGCAAGTTGATATCCTGAATTCCATTTACAGAGTTGGGATATTGATACGACAGATTGCTGACTTGCAGCTCCCTAAGTTTCTCGTCCGGGCCTCTCTGCACTTCACCAAGTTCTGGCGGGTTTTCATACAGATAGATTTCCCTTGATTCCATAATGCAATCTTCTTCACCAGGACGAAACAGCTTGCGCATGCGGTCAAAGGATACCTTCAGCCGTTTATGCTGGAATACCATGTACCCGAACAAGGAAATACTAAAGCCAATGTTGGCGAGATACGATGTAAACAGGGCAAAATCTCCTACGGTGAATTGTCCGGTCCTCATCTCAGCAGCACACATCAGCAGAATTAACCCCGTACAGATGCTGAGTACATGCTGATTCAGGGATCTCATCCACTGTTTGAACAGATTATCCCGCAAGGCAGCTTGACGCCGTTCTTCATTCAAATGGTTAAACCGTGCTGAAACATGCTGCTCAGCCTGCCCCAGCTTCAATGCTTGCACCGCACCAAACGTCTCGGCAATGAAACTCGTTATTCGCCCCGTCGCTTCACGATTGTTCTGGGCATATTTGCGTGCACGATTTCCTGACAAATTGTTAAGCAGGGTAACCACGAGTAAGGGTAACACGGCAACCAGTGTAATTTTCCAGTTAATGTTCGCCATAATAGCGATGGACACGATCGCAAAGACAAGTCGTCCCCAGAAGTCTACCCATGATTCAACGTACTCAACGACCTCTTCCACATCATCACGAAAGCGACTCATCGCTTCTCCTGGTGAAGCCGGAAGGTTGCGTCCAGGCCAGCGCATGATGCCAGCCAGCATATTTGTACGAAGAATCGCCTGAATATGATAGACGTATGTAATCCATGCATAAAAAGCGGCAAAAAACGTACCCACTCTGGCTACCCGTATCAGTGCAATGAATATAAGTGGAACTGCCAGCCACAGGTAATCACTGGATCCAATTGTTGCCCGGTCAAAAAACCACTGCATTCCGATCCCGATCGCAAGTGGCAAGGAATGAAACACACACCATAACAAGCCATTAATGATAAACAGGACAACTTTGAACCGAAACAGTCGTCCAATAAATTCTGCTACATTCACGCAAGCTCCTCCTCTCTGCCTGTAATCCGCAGCCGAGCATAATGTGAATTCGGATTGTTCGCGAGCTCTTCCCTTGCCCCGAATTCCAATATCCGGCCATCCCCCAGCACCATAATCTGGTCTACCTGCTCAAGCGTAGCCAGGCGATGGGCTATAATGATTCCCGTACATTGCTTCATTAACTGATCGACAGCCGACTGGAGCAGATGTTCCGTAGCCGCATCCAGACGTGAAGACGGCTCATCCAGAATGACCAGACTTGGCTCAGTCAGAAATACTCTGGTTAAGGCAAACAACTGTGCTTCGCCAGCAGACAGGGAAGAACCTCCCGCAGTCAAATGAGTATCGAGCCCTTTTGGCTGGGTATCGATCCATTGACGCAGTCCAAGTCGATCGGTCGTTTCCAGGATCATGTCATCCGAGACCTCCTGATTAAACAACGTCAGATTATCCCGCAATGTGCCATCGAACAACTGTACATCTTGCGTCACCATGCCCACTCTTCTGTAGAGTGCCTGCAAGCTAAGCTCGGAAATATCCTTGCCTCCTACCCGTATGACACCACTATCCAGATTATACAAACGCAGCAGCACGCGACTCAGACTGGACTTTCCGCTGCCTGTGCGACCGATAATACCCAGTCTCTGCCCAGGCTTAATTTTAAAATTGATATCCCGCAATACAGGTTTACCTTCGTTATAACTGAAATTTACCTGCTCAAATTCCAGACCAAGCGCCCCATCTGGCAGCCGTTCCTGATCTCCGTCTTTGATTTCGCTGCTTAGAGCAAGCAGTTCCCTGGAACGAATCATACCGGATTTCGCCTTTTGAAACTCCTGCACCTGATCTCCAAGCATCTCAATCGGATCATTCAGCATCTGAGTGTATTGATAGATGAGAAATAACGTACCGAGACTGATTGCCCCCTGCATAAAATAATGAACACCCAGCAGGAGAACCGCTGTGACAGCAATGGCAAACAAAATCACGGTTGTATTCCACGGAATAACGCGTAAAATCCAGGCTCTCCGCCCTTTCAGGAAAACAATTCGCATCAATTTGTAGAATCGATTCATGACATATGGTACATGACCATTTGCCTGGACATCCTCGATTCCGGCAATACGCTCTTCGATCATGCCGAAAAGGGAAGCACTTGCTTCACGCTCATTTTTGGAAGATTGCACACCGAGGTTACGGATAAATACCATAAACAAAATCGATAATAACGTAAACACCGTCATGACGACCGCAATGGGTATATTCACCGTGAACATAAACCCGAGTATTCCCGCAAGCAATACAAAACTCCCGATGACCTGAACAATAAACATGGCAAAGAAGTTTGAGATGCTCGTTACGTCTCCATCGACACGTTCAATCATCTCCCCTGGTGTTTTAACATTGTGGAAACGCATATCCAGACGTAGACAATGCTTCAGCAAATCCCCGCGAAGCTGGTTCGTTGCCCGCCATGAGACGTCATTTCCCAGATAACTGACCGCAACCGTAATCAGCTGATTAAACACGGCAACGACCAGAAAAAAGGCTGCCAGCTGAATCAGACTTGTGAGTATTCCGCCCCCTGCGGCTGTATCGATAAACCGCTTGACAATCTGCGGATTCAGCAGCTGCAAGCCTGTTGAAGTCAGCAGCATAACCAGCAGCAGGGCCAGCCGCCCCTTCACGGGTTTCAGGTATTGCAAGAGCCAGGACATGGATCTTTTTTCTTGTTTGGGCACATTGCCCACCCCTTTACGTCTATTTAGATGTTATTCTCATTCGGCTTATCACATCTCTTACATCGCTAAGACGAATCATGCAGAAAAATATGAAATGCCTTGTTTACGCCCCAAATATCATCATTAACATGACTTTTTACCATCTCTTATTCTCCCAACCCTTCTGGCAATCTTCCCTGAACCTTTGAACCCACTGTTCGGAAACCTCGTCTGCGATGGGGTCAAAGGACGGAGGCAAAATGGTAACGGGATCAGATGGGATATCCAAATACTCCAGCACTTTCATGACGATCCCCTCGTAATCCTGTATAAAATCTTCATATACAATCGTTAAAGGGATAATTCCCGACTCCGAAAGAAAATCTTCTATTGCAGCTTCGCACATGTTACTTTCAACAAGCAGGTGTTTAATTGCATCAAAATGATATTGGTCTGCAATATTTTGCTGCTTTGCCTGATCGCCGTGTTTGCGATGCCACTCACCTGAAACAATAGCCCGCCACCAGGATACAGCCAATCTAACCTTGTTTCGACGTGTCATGTAAATATGCTTCGTGCAGTTAGGGAAACCGGTACTCCATACTTCAGCCCGCGATACTTCGGATGGCAAATGATACAGATTGCGGATTGCATCCATCCATCGTTGTTCAAAATTGATCTTGATGCCAAACACACCATTAGGCGTTGTTCCCTGCTCCCACATTTGCTCCAGATCTTCTCGTTTCAGGGTATCGGGACTCTTCTGCTGAAAATGAAGCCATTCCCCGGGTTTGCCTGCAAGACCCGTAGAACTTAATGCTTCACTGAGCAGCGTACTGCCTGTGCGCTGGGAAAACCAAATCGTATAACTTTGAACCGGTTGCTTCATCTCTTTACCTCTCTTTCTTCCCTTAGGAATATGATAAAAATAGATGCCCAGTCTCCTTTCCATGTGAACAGATTGGTGGAATGCATGCAAAAAAGCCATAGATGAACTGATGTTCATCTACAGCTTTGTATCAACAAGAGAACCATATGAAAAAAACGTTTCTGGATTTCTCCTCTGCATCGCAATAATGAATAGCGTCCACGCCAGGGGCTGCACAAACACGGCTCTCCAAACGCTGACATTTTCACCTTGGACAGTACCTATGCTCATGCTTATTCAGTTATCGATTCGAAACCCCACACTGGCATGAACATATTCATCTACCCACCCGTTACACATATTTGTTGTTTATTGTATTCGCTCCATCAGGATACGTCAAGAACATTTTTACTAAATTGTTATTTCCTTCATGTTGATAAAATCACTTGCAGCCGAACTAACGATCATACCCCAGATTAGGAATCATTCTAAAAACAAACTTTATTCGATTGACCTTCCATACACCCTCACTGTATACAAGTTCAATGTTTCGATCATTCACGTAGTGGGATTCACCCGTTAATGTATTTCCAAGAACGTACGACTGAGATAACGTTCCAGTTGTACTGCTCGTATAATAAACGGAGTTCTCAGGAATATCATACTGAATCCATTCGCTCTGTAACTCCTGCCCTTTAATGATGGACTGGATTAATTTTTCTGTAAAATAGGGTTTGAAATATGTCCGTATTTGATTAATCTCAGACAGATTGGACGTTTCGTTCAATTTGTTCGATAATAAATTGATCCGTGTTTGGCTTATTTTCTGAGAAACAGGTATCTGGGAATCATCGTTCTGCACGTTCACAACCACCGTCTGATCATCTAACATAATGGTAGCCTGTTTGTTTTCACCATCCCAGTTCAGCTCGGCCCCAAGCGTCTGACTGACAAATCTCAACGGAACATACGCAGTGCTTCCAATTAACACCACAGAAGAATCCATGGTTATTACCTGGTCATTCACTCGCGCATTTTTGAAGTTAACAGCGAGAAAAATCTCCTTCTCATCTGTTTTAATTCGTATATATTTGTCATCTTTATACCACTTTACATCTCCCCCAAAATTGTTGGACACCACTCTCAAAGGGATTAAGACCCGATTTTTAGACAACATTCCATCCTTAATCTCAACTGCAGTATCCTCAGCGAGAACCGCTGTGGAAAGTGTAATAAGCATTATAGACGCCAGCACGATAAACGCAATTTTTTTCAATATCAAGTTGCAGCCTCCTTTCGAGTAAATAACGTAACGATCTTTTCTAAATCAGTTAACGTTATCTGACTCATGAAAGTTGCCGCCTTCTCAAAAAAGACGCTGGCCTGAATGCCAACGTCTCATTATCATTTTTGCATAATCCTTTATGTGCAATTCCATTTACTTGTTTATCGTTCCGGTCATAAGCGACAACCGTTCCACCCATTCTTCCTTTTTATTCAGATTGGAATGGATATAAAACATCAGCAGTGCTGCAAACGAGGACATGGTTCCCAAAAGGATGACCGGCACAATCCCCCACCAATCATAGACATTCCCGAACATCAACGGACCAATCATTCGGCCGATATTCGCAAATCCACCAGTAAGCCCCATATAAAAAGGTGCGTTCACTCCCGTGCGTTCAGACAGGAATGTAGGTATGGTGGGGAGTAACATCATTTCCCCAAAGGTGGCAAGTATCATGCCGAGTACCAGATAAATATAATGTTCGTGAAAGAACAAAATGAACGTAAACGCCAAAGCCGAAAATAAGGCACTCACAAACATCTGCCTAACGATAGTTGGGGCAAACCTCTTCTTGATCCATGACGTAAACGGCTGCCCCAGCAAGATAACCAGTCCATTAATTGTCCACAGCAAGCTGTAGAACTTGAGGTCCAGTCCCTGCTCGTCAATATAAGGAGCAATGCCCGTTGACCATAGTGAGAATGAAATCCAGAAGAACATGGCTCCGAAAGAGAGAAATAGATAAATGCTTACATTTTTCAGCAAGCTCCTGCGATCCACTGGCATCTCATTCGCTGTCGTTTCATTTTTTCCTTCTATTATATGTTGCTCGGGTTCCTGGACTGAATCGATTGTTTTGTATGAATCGACCTTGCTTGGCAGGCGCATGAACAGCAACAGAAAGACAGCAAATAATAAAGTGGTTGTTCCCGTAAACAGATATGTCAGGGTAAAGGAAATCGATGCAATCAAGCCGCCGACCATGGCACCGATGGACAGCCCAAAATTGTTACAAACGTACATCAGATTGTAGAGCGTTCTGCGATGCTCTTTCCAACGAAAACCGACGTAGGCGTTTAGGGAAGGAAGTGCAATTCCGTTTACAAAACCGAGCGCGCAAATGAAAACAATGTAAGCTGGCCAACTGTCCGTCATCGCAATGCCAAACAGCATGCAGGCAGAGATCAGGAAAGAGCCGGTAATCAGAATTTTGGGACCCAAGCGATAGTAGAGATTGCCGCCCACCAGTTCCCCGAAAACACTGCATAGTGCCTGATAAAGAACGATCAATCCGGCTTCTCCATACGATCTGCCCATCACATTGTGCACATACAATGTAGTTAATGGCCACATGATAGCCTTGCCTGTAGAATTAACGAAGCTCGCGGCGATGAATAAGAGAGCATCCCTCGGATAGTTACGAAGATGCCCTAATTTGTTCCAGGACGATAGCATGGAAATTAACGTTCTGTTCATGTTCCCTCTTCTCTATGCGCTGGTCCTGCGAGGATCCATTGCATCACGGATACCATCACCGATAAAATTAATGGATAAGACCGACAGAATAATGATTAGACCTGGTGGAATCCAGAGCCAAGGCTGACTTGTCAGGGCCGTTATGGATTGTGCAGCATTAAGCATATTCCCCCAGCTGGCTGTGGGCGGCTGTACGCCCATACCCAGAAAGCTCAAGGAGGATTCGGACAGAATAGCGGCGGCGGCACCAAAAGTGGCATTGACCAAAATTGGTCCCAAAGCATTCGGCAAAATATGCCCAAAAATCAGTCGAGGTGAACTGAAACCCAGTGCCTGTCCTGCCTTTACAAATTCGGTTTGCCGAAGAGTTAATACACTGCCCCGAACCAGCCGGGCAACTGCAGGCCATCCCAGCAGAGCGAGTACAATGATAATGTTGGACAATCCGGTGCCAAGAACAGTTACCAGAACCAGAATCACCATCAGACTTGGAAAAGACATAAAGACATCGATGATTCGATTGATCAACATGTCTACCCATCCCCCCACATAACCGGCGATGGCTCCAACAATGGTACCTACACATACGTAGAGCAAAACAGTAACTACACCTACGGCAAGTGATACACGTGTTGCGTAGATCAGCCTGCTCAGCACATCCCGTCCCACCTGATCCGTACCCAGCCAATGCTGACTGGAAGGAGAAGCGGCAAAAGCACCCGTAATTTCATTGGGATCATAGGGAGCAATGAATGGTGCAAAACCACTGATCAGGATGAGAAATCCGAGAATAATCAGCCCCGCTACTGCAAGTTTATGCTGGACAAAGCGTTGACCGATCATTTTCCAGTAGCTCTCACGTTCAAAACTCGGAGTGTTTGCTGCAGCCGAACCCGCAACGAGTTCAGGGGAAGCAGCTGTACCAGACTCCAGATTTAGTGAAGGCATAATGCTCACTCCTTTCTTCAACTGTATTTGATTCGAGGATCCACGACCGCATACATCAGATCAGACCACAGATTGGCGGCCAGTACAGATAGGGCTGCAAGCATGTTTACTCCCATGAGCAGCGGAAAATCCCTTGAAAAGATGGCCTGAATCGTCAATTGTCCCATGCCATTCCACTGAAAAATACTTTCTGTAATGACGGCTCCCCCGATTAATACAGGAATATCGAGACCCGCTATCGTGATCAGCGGAATAAGTGCATTTTTCAAAGCATGCTTGTGAATTACGATAAATTCTCTGACTCCCTTGGCTCTTGCTGTTCGCAGATATTCTTGTCCAAGCACTTCAATTACACTGGCGCGAACATAACGGATCATTCCGCCAGAGATGGAAGTTCCCAGCGTAATTGTAGGCAATATCAGGTGAGTCAGCCTATCCCCGATGCCGGCGTTCCCTCCCATGGTGCTCATGCCTCCCGTGGGAAGTACACCCAACAGGACGCCGAAGATATAAATCAGGCCCAGGCCCAGAAAAAAATTCGGAATGGAAACACCCAATAACGAGGTGGTCGACATTAAATAATCAAACTTGGAGCCCGACTTTACAGCACAGTAAATGCCAATCGGGATCGCAATCAGATATCCAAACAGAATCGATGCCCCTACCAGCAGCAAGGTCGGACCTATTCGTTCAGCGATTAAACTGGTTACAGGTTGGAAGGAACTGAATGAATGCCCCAGATCACCCTGTACCAAATTCACGAGCCATTTCCAGTACCGAATCATGAACGGATCATTTAATCCAAGTGCTTCTCGCCTTAATTGTTTGTCCTCTTCACTCACATCCGGATTCACATACATGTCCACGGGATCCCCCGGGGCCAGATTGATGAGAACAAAATTAAGGAAAGTTACTCCAAACAATACCGGGATCGCGATCAGAAGTCTCCGAAGCACGTAATTCAACATAAAAGGCCCCCTCTGTGCATACATGGTTATAACGTTTATCCAAGCGGATCATGACAAGCATACAAGTGTCCTTTACGGAAGATATCCTCAGTAAGAAGCGGCTCCTCCTCCTGACATTTGGTACTGGCGAGTGGACAGCGGGTATGAAAACGACAGCCTTGTGGTGGTGATGCGGGACTTGGTACATCCCCTTCGAGTACAATTCGCTCTTTGTTTCTCAAATGGGGATTCGGAATAGGATAAGCATCGAGCAATGCTCGGGTATATGGGTGTCTGGGCGAAGAAAACAACTCTTGAGCCGGGGCGAGTTCTACCACTTTGCCGAGATACATTACAGCTATGCGATTACTCATATACTTTACGGATCCAAGGCCGTGACCAATAAACAAGTAGGTTAAGTTAAATTCACGCTGCAAGTCCTTGAGCAGATTCAGGATCTGGGCCTGAATGGAAACATCAAGTGCCGAAACAGGTTCATCACAAACAATCAGTTTGGGTCTAAGGGCAACCGCACGCGCGATACCTATTCGTTGACGCTGACCTCCCGAGAATTCATGTGGATATTTCCCCAAACCTTGAACCGATAATCCTACAATCTCCATTAACTGTGAAGCTTCCCGCAAGGCTTCGGCATCCGACATGCCTCGTAATACATGAAGAGGCTCTGTGATGAGATCGACAATCCGCTTTCGGGGATTCAACGATGAATAGGGGTCTTGAAATATCATCTGAATATCCCTGCGCAATGTTCTCATCTCTGCGCCCGACATTTGGGTCAGATCCCTTCCTTCAAACAGCACCTTGCCTGAACTAATATTCTCCAGCCCGATAATGCTGCGTCCAAGCGTAGATTTGCCGCAGCCTGATTCTCCGACCAGACCAACAGTTTCTCCTGGATACACCTGAAGGTCAATTCCATCCACTGCTTTGATCTGTCCAACTGTTTTTGAAAATATGCCCTTCTGAATGGGATAATGTTTATGGACCCCTTCCAGCTGAAGTAACGGTTTATCCGCGCTTTCCTTGATCGGCATTCGCATCGCTGACATGTCATATCCCCCTTATCCTGTAGGTTTAAGTCTTACGCCGGAAACCAGCAGCGTACTTTATGAGCTTCGCGAATCTCTGTCAGTGGTGGGGGTGTATGGCATTGGGCTGCCGCCCTGCTGCAGCGTTCCATAAATCTGCAGCCTGAAGGCATGGATTGCAGTGAGGGTACCGAACCGGGAATGGAACGCAGCTCTGCGTCTTCAATTTCGATATGTGGGATGGATTCCATTAGTCCAATGGTGTAAGGATGTTCGGGATGATCGAACAGCTCATATACCTCTGCCTCCTCGACGACCTGCCCTGCATACATCACGATGATTCGATCCGCCATTTCGGCCACGACACCCAGATCATGCGTGATTAACATAATTGAAGTCCCAGTTTCCTCACGAATTTGTTTCATCAAACTCAGAATCTGGGCCTGTATGGTTACATCAAGTGCTGTTGTCGGCTCATCAGCAATAAGAAGTTTCGGTCTGCATGCCAGTGCCATAGCAATCATGACACGCTGCTTCATTCCACCGGACAAGGTGTGGGGATACTGGCCAAGCAGCTGCTCGGCCCTTGGAAATCCAACCTGTTTTAACAGGGAAATGCCATGCTGTTTCGCCTCCTTGGCTCCCATCCCAAGATGCAGTCGAATAGTCTCCGTCAATTGATTGCCAATGGTAAAGACCGGGTTAAGAGAAGACATCGGATCCTGAAAAATCATGGAGATTTCCTTGCCGCGAAGCTTGACCAGTTCGTGTTCAGGAAGTTCGGCCAGATCCCTTCCATCAAATTGTATGGAACCACTGCTGATATAACCGCTTCGTCCAAGTAAACGCAGGATGGATAGTGAAGTGACACTTTTGCCGCATCCGGATTCTCCTACAATGCATAGTGTCTCTCCTGCTTTCAGAGAGAAGCTCACATCATCCACCGAAGTCACTTCCCCTTGATTGGTACGGAAGTTAGTCCTGAGATGCTGTATTTCAAGCAGTTCATTCATACCTGTTCCTCCCCGATTCCATTTATTTGCGCTCCCATATGTTAACGTCATAATGCATGCCGTCCACCACGCCGCCTTTACCCTCGATCTGTTGTGAGATCGCCATCAGATTAAATTCGGAGTATACCGTAATCAGCGGTACGTCTTCCTGAATCATATTTTGCAGCTTGTTGTAGATCTCTTGACGCTTGGCTGAATCTGTCTCTGCCATTCCCGCATCAAATAATTCATCCACTTCCGGGTTGTTGTAGCGCATATCGTTAAGTGCTGCTGTGGAGCGATATACGGTTGCCGGGCCATCAGGGTCCATAATACTGCCAAAGCTGCTAAGCACCAGATCGAATTCTCCTGCAACAAGCTTCGAAACCGTCGTTGGAAAATCATAATTCACCTGGTTAACTTGAAGTCCGATGGCTTGAAAATTTTGCTGAATGATATTGCCTGCCATCTCACGAGTGCGATCGCCGGTAGGCACAATCAATTCAATGGGGCGTTTCATATCGAAGCCGGCTTCTGCTAACATTTGTTTGGCTTTCTCAGGGTCATAACCATAGCTGATAATATTGTCGTCATGATAAGGATGACTGTTGGCATACGGGCCGTCCTGCAATTCTCCGGTGCCTGGCATCAGCTGTTCTACAATCATCTGCCGGTTGATCGCATAGGCCAGGGCTTGTCTTACTTTTTTGTCCTGAAAACGTTCCGTATTAATCTCGATCGAGTTGTATCTTCGGGTCTGCTCCTCTTTGGTTGTCAGCCCCTGAATGGATTTTACGGTCTGCCATTCTGAAGCCGGGATATTCCCTACCCCCTGTGCCGCATTCATGTCCAGCTCTCCGGATTGAAGCTGTGCAACCATATTGGAAGCAGGCATAATTTTGATAAATACCTTTTCAATCTTGGGAGCTCCCCGGTAATACTCCGGATTGGCAGCGAGTTCCACATAGGATTTGTTCTCATATTTTACAAAAGTATAAGGACCTGAAGTTACATTGGGATTGCGCCAAAATGAGTTTTGATTCAGCTCTGCCGGATTTACATCCTGCAGCACATGTTTGGGGACAATCAATACATCGGAGAAGCGTTCATAAACCAGATTGGGGTCCACCGGCGTTTTGGTTCGAATCTCAAGATGTTTCTCATCAATTACCTTGATCGAATCCAGTCCTTCAGAGCCTTCAGGCAGCGTTCCTTTCTCATTCAATCCATCCAGGGAAAATATAGCGCTGCGCTGTGTAGTGATCGTCTTGGGATTGGCAATCAGATTGATCGTAAATTCAACATCCTGTGCAGTAATAGGTGTACCATCTGTCCAGTTTGCATCCGGTTGAATGGCGATGCGGAACGTTTGGTTATCCTCCGTCTCAAAGGACTCGGCAAGCTGCATTTCGAATTGAAGCGGACCTGTTGTTTTGACCAGACTATCGAAGAAATATCGGTAGGTGAATACAGCACCACTTGAGCCACTTCCGTCCGAATCGATCGGATTAAACATCAGAGGCGGGTTCGTTATTCCAATGGTCAACTGGTTTGCTTGAGTATGGTTACCATTGGCTGCACTCGCAGATGTCCCTGATCCTTGTCCTGCTGAACCACAACCTGTGATAAGCATCATTCCGAACAATGGAAACAGCGCTGTCCTCTTCAACCATTTTTTCATATGAACGCTTCCCCCTTATGTTTTGCTATCATTTATCCTTCCACGCGGATAGGTCTTTTCAACGCTATAATGCTGCTTCAGCAGTCTCCGTCACCTTCATATCCGCTCTGCGCTTCACAGCAAGCAAGCTGATAAACTCAAAGGAAATATTCGCTGCATTAAGCGCTGTGACTTGACTTGGATCGCGATCCGGAAGCACCTCTACCAAGTCAAATCCGATAAAATCGATACCGGCTAGACCCCGAAGCATTTTCTGTGCTTCGTAAGTCGTAAAGCCGCCAACCTCCGGTGTTCCAGTACCAGGTGCATATACCGGGTCCAGAAAATCAATGTCAAAGGTTAGAAATACCGGGCGATCTCCCACGCGTTCTTTAATTTTCTGACATAACTCAGGAATGGTAAGCTCCCTTACATCATCAGTTGTCATCACTTCAAACCCCATCGCTCGTGCCTCATCCAAACCTCCAGCACGATAGGTCGTTCCTCTCATTCCCATTTGAATCGAGTGGTGTGGATCAATCAGCCCTTCATCCACGGCGTAGCTGAAGACTGCTCCATGAGACCACATTCGTTCAGGTTGTTTGGAACGTCCTGTATCCGAATGAGAATCAAAATGGACAAGGCATACAGGTCCATGTGTTCGCGCAGCTGCCCTTAGATGCGGAAGCGATATGGAGTGGTCTCCACCCAATAGAACGGGAACGACTCCTGCCTCAAATACAGGCGCTAATTGCTCTTCGATCGCTTGATAGGATTGTTCAATATATCCGGGATGTACAAGAAGGTCACCAAAATCGATACCTGATAAAAATTCTGAAATATCAATCTGGTGAACGGGAGATATCGGCCGAATCCGCTGTGACATCGTACGGATGGAAGCTGGACCAAAGCGTGCACCAATGCCATAGCTTACACCTGTATCAAAAGGAACTCCGATGACTGCAAAATCAACCTCTTCCAATGTTTGTACATACGGCAAATGCATGAAGGTGTGGATGCCGGAATAAAGAGGCTTTCCCATGTCGATCTGTGGACGGTATTTCATGTTTGATCTCTCCCTTTGTTTATGATTTCAACTTAAAAAAATACAAAAAGAGGCCGCTTGTGAGTAAGCGGCCTCTTTGCCATAGACAACCATCCTCCAGAAAAAGGATGATTGCTTGTATGCAGTTGTGTAATGCCAATTATAGAAACAGCCTCAATCAATGTCAATATATTTGACACAAATTCTCGAATAAAAGATTTTACAGCTAAACTGCGTTATGTTATATCACTTGTTCTGTTGACTTTTGTCGGGATGTATTATATAAATTAACATTAATCAGGTCATCCACATCCAGTTCATACACGAAGATGTTGTCTCAATTCCGACTTCGAGGTGATGGGTAAATTATGAAACCAAGACTATTGCATGTTCATGATATCCCGACTACAAAATGTCGAGTTGATGTCAAATTCAACGAATTAGGTTATCGGGTTGAGTCAATTGAGGCTGAATGTATGAGTCAACTGACCAAGAGCAGGTTTGAAATGATTATTTTGGATGTTCCCGCATGTCGACTGAAGAAATGGCTGTATTCAGCCAGTCACTTGTTCTCTTACCCTATTCTATGGTGGTGTGACGAGCGTAAACCTGCCACCACTGCGCCTCATGAGAAGCTTGACGGTGTACTCTGTTCAGGAATGAATGATAATGAACTTCAATGGTCTTTGCTGATCGGTCTTAAAAATTACCAGACCCGTGTTCATTTGGAGCGGGAATACCGTTTCTTATCCACCAAACTGGAAGAAATCAAACGAGTGGAGTGTGCCAAAATATCACTTAGCAAGCAAAAAAACATCAGTGAAACCAAAGCCTATGAATGGATGCGCACGCAGGCCATGAATGAACGCAAGAAACTGGTTGATATTGCAGAATCAGTGTTGACTGAAATTAAATAATAGCTAAATCGTCAAGAAACCCTGCCTGTTGAACAGGCAAGGTTTTTTTCATGCATTTTTTTAACCTGTAACACTGACAGTCAACGCTTCCTTGGTACTCCGGCGATACAGGGCCAGCAGTGTAATAAATTCAGATACGATGGAAGCCGCATTGAGGGCTGTAACACGTGTAGGATCACGATCCGGCAGCACCTCCACCAGATCACAGCCGATCAACCGAATTCCCGCAAGCCCCCGAATCATCTGAATCGCTTCATACGTCGTGAATCCGCCCACTTCCGGCGTGCCTGTCCCGGGAGCAAACACAGGGTCCAGAAAATCAATATCAAAGGTCAGGAATACGGGCGTATTGCCCACCCGGTCTTTGACTCGCTGACACAGTGCCTCAGGCCCCAGCCTCTTGACGTCATCGGTGGTGAGCAGATCGAAGCCGAGTCCCCTTGTTTCTTCATAATGTGTCAAACTGGAATGCCCCCTCATTCCCATCTGAATCGAGGTTTCGGCATTGATCCAACCCTCTTTCACCCCATGATAAAACATATTGCCGTGTGAATATTTACGGATCTCGTCCATAGGCTCCCACGCATCAGAATGCGAATCAAAATGCACCAGACTGATCGGCCCGTATTGCTCCGCTGCTGCTTTCACATGAGGATAGGAAATGGAATGATCTCCACCCAAAATAATTGGTACGATTCCGCTTGAATAAATGGGTGCTAATTGTTGCTGTACCGTTTCATATGTCTGTTCAATGTATCCGGGATAGATGGAAAAATCACCATAATCAATACCTGATAAATATTCACTGCTATCAATGCCTTGAGCAGGATTGGTTGTTCTGATCCGCTGCGACATTTCCCTGATGGCTGAAGGGCCAAATCTGGTGCCTACCGCATACCCGGCTCCTGTATCAAAAGGGTTGCCGATAATCGCATAATCTACGTCCTCCAATGTCTGAATATGGGGCAAATGCATAAACGTTCGCACCCCGGCAAAGGCCGGCTTTCCTCTTTCCAGTAAGGGACGATACATGAACAACACTCCTTTGGATTTTTTCGCATATAAAAACAAAAAAACCGCTCCCTTATCTATGATAAGTTAGCGGCTCTATTGCCGATCAAGTGTTAATCTATCCAGAAACAACACTTGAATATATGCATTTGTTATGGGTGTAATATAGCAAACTTTGCGATTATCGTCAACTTTTTCTTTTGCCTGATTATGGATTGATCTGCTTCTTGATATAATACGTCTCCATCACTTGCATAATGGACTCTCTTTTAATAGGTTTGCTTACATACGCATCCATGCCTGCCTTCAAGCACTTGTCCATGTCCCCTCTCACGGCGTTTGCCGTTACCGCAATAATATATGGACATGCTTCAGGACCCAATAGCTCCTTAATCGCTTTTGTCGCTTCGAATCCATCGAGTCTTGGCATATGCACGTCCATAAAGACAATATCGTATGCATTACGTTTGACAGCCTCTACAGCCTCAACACCGTCCGCCACATGATCTACAAAGTGTCCCTTTTTCTCGATCATCCTGCTAAGGACAAGCTGATTCACCTCATTGTCTTCCGCGATCAGAATTCGCAGAGAGGCTGCTCTGTTTTTTTGCTGTTGTCGATCAAACCTGCTGCTCTCTTCACTGTTGTTTAATTTGAAGCTGGTTGTAAATATAAAGGTTGTACCCGGTTCATCCGACTCTTCAATCCAGATATCACCCTGCATGAGCTCCACTAGTTTCTTGCTGATGGCGAGCCCCAAACCGGTGCCTTGAGGTTTGCGGGTCATGAAGTTCTCCAGCTGGTAGAAGGGCTCGAACAATTGTTTTCTTTTCTCAGCCGGAATCCCTATTCCTGTATCCTTGACTTTAAAATACAGCTGTACGTTATTGCCGCACTGCTCCTTAACCCCAACTTCGATATCCACGCCGCCTTCTGAAGTGAATTTGACCGCGTTGCCGATGATATTGGTAAGTACCTGCTTAAGGCGGTAAGCATCGCCATACACCGGAGTTGGAATGGCATCATCCAGCGATAAGCGGATATCCAGCTTTTTCTCGCGAACAAGTGGTTTTACGATTTGCACGGTCTCTGTCACGATTTCTCCAATATCAAAGGGATCGTCCACCAGATCGGTTTTGCCTGATTCGATTTTGGAAAAATCAAGGATATCATTAATAATGGCCAGCAGGGAATCTCCACTCTTCTGGATAATTTCAATATATTCTTTTTGTTCCCCGCTAAGTCCAGGGGTATCCAGGAGCAGGTCCGTCATCCCGATGACACCGTTCATGGGGGTACGGATTTCATGGCTCATCATCGCCAGAAATTCACTTTTGGCCTTATTCATTCTCTCGGCTGTCTCTTTGGCTACAAGCAGTTTTTTCTGCTCGGTAATATCCTTCGCAATCAGGTAAAACCCAACATTGTTTTTATTAATAATGATCGGAGCAAGCGTAGCCAAGACTTCTGTCTCACTGCCATCCGTGTGGCGAACGGCGTTAATCTCCTTCTCGGCCATCTCATAATTACTGCGCAGGATCAGGCCCAGATTACTGACTCCGATAAATCTGCTGATGCTTGTACCAATCATCTCAGATACCGGACAGCCCGTCATGTTCACGGCTACAGGATTCGCATTCATAATGTTACCATCCATGTTAAACGAAATGATGGCGTCATGATTATATTTCTTAAGTGAAGTGTACCTTTCCACAGATTCCTGCAACTTAAATTCAATGAGTTTCCGTTCGGTGATGTCCTGCAGTGTTCCATTTAACTGGACTGGCTGATGGTGTTCATCGAGGGTAATCAACCCGCGCAAGTGAAGGTATTTTTCACTTCCATCTGACCGGACGTGCTTGTATTCAAAATCAAGCGGCTCCCCTTGTTTTACCCATCCAATTTGTTCTCGTAAAGATGCTGCATCCGCCGGAGTCATCACATTGAAAACATCACTTGCCCGATATGGTTTGCGGGTACGTTCAAGTTCAAAGATCTCAAAAATCTGATCTGAAATGGCAAGCTGGTCATTGACCATATTCCACTCCCAACTGCCGATCATGGCTATGCGTTCCGCTTCTGCACTGATTTCCTCATGTTTCTTTCGCTCGGATACATCCCGTCCAATCGAAAGAATCTGCTGCTCGTGTTCAGGATCCCCGATAATCTTGTACGTGGTTTCAAACCAAAGATAATGCCCATCTTTATGACGGACCCTTATATTCAGCAAATTACCAGAACTCAAGTCCATTTGCGAGATCTGCTCCAAATCTTGTGGATGGAAATAGGCATTATTATTTTGGCCAATTACGTCTTCTGGCGAGTAACCCAGTAAATGTTGGACTGAGGGTGAGCAGAACCGGCATATCCCATTAAAATTGGCGATATAGATGATCTCCTGAGCGTTATCCGAGATAAGCTTAAACATCTCTTCACTATGCAAAAGTTTTTGTTCGTACACTTTCCGATCGGTAATATCTACAATATGGCAAATGAAGTAAAGAGGCTCATCCGTTACTTCGTCTCGAGCCAGAGATACATGCAAGGAAATCCATAGTACCTCACCATTTTTTCTGATGTATCGCTTTTCATATTTTTGCTCGTTGGACATGCCCTCAAACAGCTCGCACACATAGACCGTATCTTTTGATGTATCATCCGGATGGGTAATGTCCTGGTAACTAAGATGGATTAACTCCTCACTAGTAAAACCCAGCATACAGCAAAAAGCAGGATTTACTTTCATCCATTGCCCTGTTGGAGCAACGAGTGCAATTCCAATAGGCGCTTGGTTATAGATCTGCTCGAACAATTCATGATGGTCGACCTTTTGAACCTGCATGTTAAGCTCTCCTTTGGTGTATAACTCTAGTTAATTAATTATTGTCGAATTGTATAATTTTATTGGATATCCTTTGCTCACTATTTAGTCGGTTTAATAACGATGATCTCTGCTTAGTACCCAGTATTTTAACCATTGAAACGGTTCTTTTCAAGAGATTTGTGTCTTTGAAACCAAACAAGGCCTGGAATCCATTATCATGGAACTCCCGACCTATGTCGCTATATATCATTATAAGTCATATGAGTACACGGAGTCGTAAGTAAAAAATGTCAACGCTCCCGCCCAACGATATAATCCAGCAGATGCTTCAGAAATGGAACATGCTTGGGCATATCGTTCAGCGCATCGGTTGCAAGACAATAATGTTCCCACATCTCCTTTTTCGCCCCATCTTCCCCTAAAATGGATACAAAAGTTGAATTGTTGTTCCGTGCATCCTGTCCTGCTGGTTTACCAAGAACAAGATGATCCCCTTCCAGGTCCAGCAGGTCATCCTTGATTTGAAAAGCGATACCTGCATGATATGCGAATTTCTTCAAAGAGGCGATTTCCGATTCCTTCACTTGTGCCAGAATGGCCGGCATTACAAGTGCTGCTTCAAAGGCAATGCCTGTTTTGTAGAAACAGATCATGTTTAATTGTTCCAGTGTCAGTGCTTTTCCTTTGGAGTTCAGGTCCATCGCCTGCCCCATGCACATGTCTTCTGCTTTTTCAGCCGAATACCGAATAAGGGTTAGCACCGTTCCTGCGTCGAATTGACCAAGAGAAGATTGTTCCCCTATGGCTTTCTGGATGAGAAACAGACCCGTCAATTCCGCTGTAGCGCTGTTATGCACCTGATGCAAGGTCGAACGCCCCCGCCGGGTTGAAGCATTATCCTGTGTCGGCAGATCATCAAAAATGAGGGAAGCAGTATGCATATACTCCAGTGATCTTAATAGGGGAACGATCGATGCTTCTGTAAGTCCATACTCACGCACACCCATTACCCAAGTTAAGATAGGCCTCAGCCGTTTGCCATCTCCCTGCAAACTGTAATTGGCTGCATCAATCAGCGTTTCTTTCATCTCCGGTATTTCAATCGGTTTGGAGATTTGCAATTCAATATTAATCTGTTCGCGAACCGTTCGAATCGTATGAAGAAAGTCTTCTTTTTCCTTTTTGTCATTTTGAAGATGAACAATCACCTGATCCCTGAGCAATTTGTCGAGAAAATCCACATCATCCGCTTTTCGAACCATTTGCTGAACAAGCTGATTAAATTCGGGCTGGCCCGATGCAAATATGTTCATGATCTCATTGTATTTCGCCTGGCCAAGTCGCTCTTTGCTGCGCTTGAGGCCGTTAATGGCGCGATCCAATATGACTTCACGTGTCTTCTCGTCCGAGTCATACACGCTATGGATCAGATGAGAGATGACCGTCCAATACAGCTCATACGGATTAATTAAATCGGGACGCAGATCACGATATTTCAAATAGTACGTATACGGGGTGACGGCCCCCTCTTCCATATCGTCAAACATATCGGCAAAATCATCAGCAAGCTGATTGTATATTCCATAGTAGAACGTCCGCAGATCAAAGCCTTCGTCCTCCGAAGCGCTAAGCACTGAACGGACGATGAGTCTCGATGAAGATGACTTGATAATAATCGGTACATACAGCTCTTCATTGGTATAATTCGCATTGCTGATTTTCTTCGCCCGGTCCAGTTCCTGGGATTCAAAAAATACATAGGATTGCTCGAAAAATGTACGCTGCATCTCAGGTCGCTGGTAGTTCTTGATGTATTCAAATGCTTCCCGCAGCTCCGAATGAACATACTGAATGACTTCCTGGTTCGCTCCATTCCACTGGCCAATGTCAGGTACAATTCCAGTGAGCAGCGCTTGGCGAATCATCTGGGAATACTGCTCTTTCTCCTGCACACTCAATGCTTGTGAATCCAGAAGGTCGTCAATAAAAGGATAGGTCAATCCATATGAATAGCCCAGTCTGATCGCTGCATCAAACCTCTGCGAACGTTCCGCAATTGGAGTCATCTCATCCATTTCATCATTCACGTGGAGGACAACGCCAAGAATAATTTTAATGAGCTTTCGCTGTGCCTGCTCTGCGTCCAATTCCTTTGGAATATTCGAAGCTACATTCTTAAGCTTCTGGATTAGCCAGATTACGGCTGTCTCCACATTTTCCTTCTGAGCCCAGCGATACAATGAGGCCACACTGATATAATCGGGCTGCTCTTTGCGTTTGCCTGCATTGGAGCGCATGAAATACTTCTTGGTATCCCGCGCTACGCGCTGAATGCGAGCCTGCGTTTCGGGAGAATCCAGCGCCTTGCCCAGATCTCTCATGTAAATGTATGAGATACTCCGATCCAGGTAATCATCCAGTTTGCCTGTAACGTTAAGCCATTGGATGTATCGATACACATCCCGGGAATCGGGTTTTCTTTTGCTTCGTGATACCAAGGGCAACCAGGAGTATCGATGAATATGTTTTTTTTGCCATAATTGAAAATCTTGGGTAAGCTTAGTTGTATATGTGTTGTTCATTAGCTGCTCGTGTAGGGAAGTAAAATACTGGGCTGCCTTTTGCTCAGCCAACTGATATCCTGTCTCAGCCTGATCTATAAGTACGTTATTCATAGGATGGATACCTCAACTTCTATTAATGTTAAACATGTATCCATGAGATGAGTATGAAGGCGCTCCATGGACGAAACTGTTGTGAATTCATGCTGTAACAAATTCGCCAGCTCATGTTCATAACCTATATACGGTGTTCCAACGTTTTGGTTACGAAATCGTCATGGGTACACCACGAATGCTTGTTTCTACAGAATGGAAGCCCAGACTTTAACGGCTGTGATCGCAATGAGCACGATTAATCCATAGCGAAGTACACTCACATTGATCATCGAACTGACCCTCGAACCGAGGGACGCCCCCAGAAGACTGCCAATAACCGTATAAATAATAGGTTCAATTGGAATGTCTCCGCCCGTAATTTTCCCGATCACTCCACCGATGGCGGATATAAACACGATGGCAAGGGATGAAGCAATGGTTGTTCGTGTAGGTATTCGGAGCACTGTCAGCATGATCGGTATCAGGATGAAAGCTCCACCCGCACCTACGATTCCCGAGACAATTCCCACGGCAAAAGCGGCACCCGCAGCAATCCATCTGTTAAATACCAGATCATCAGCAGCCACTTCTGTTCCCTTTCCAGGAATCAGCATGAGCACAATCGCCACAATCGCCAATATTCCATAGATCAGATTGATGACATCCCCATCCAAATGTCCGGATAGGATACCTCCAATCAGACTGCCGGCAAGAATGCTGGTGCCCATGTATGCCACAAGTGCTCTGTTCACAACAGCATGCCCACTTCTTGCTTTTCTTTTCTTTCTCTGAAATGCCACCACACCTGCCAATGAGGAAAAAAACACCTGGAACATACTAATAGACGAAACCTCATGTGCAGTGAAGGGCTCAAGTCCCGTCAGAGAAGGAACATACAAAAGCAGCGGGTAGTTAATGATAGCTCCACCAATACCGAGTAAACCCGAGAAGAAGGAACCGAACAGACCAAGTATAAACATGATGATAAAAAGCAGAACATCCATCGGTTATTCTTCCTTTCATGTGATGAAAAATCTTGTCAAAAAACAGTATACGCAGCGAATATAATCGGCTATAATAAAAACCAAGTAAATTAATCAGAAATGAGTGATTAAGCATGTTTAATGTGTTGAAGACTCTTTTTGAAAATAAATGTCCACTCTGCAACGAAAAATTGCATGTCCATAATGACGCACTGTGTGCCACCAAAGCTTGCTCACAATGCCATTACAAAGAAGAGAGCTATGGGTCTCTCGGTGTACGTATTGTGTATGACACCCCAAAATGATAAAAATCACATGCCTGCTTATTGTATCACGTCTGAGCTGACTCGATAAGCACCCGGTACTAGATGAGATATGTCCTTATAAATATAAAAAGGTGCTAAACGAATTGAAATCGTTCCGCACCTTTTTGCTGTCTATTCGAAAATTCGGTTAATTTCCAAGCCCGCTCAACGGGTCTTTTAAATTGTTTATATTATTGATCAAATCGGGAATCCCGGTACTCTGCCAGTTTTCCGCGGTAAACCCCTGCTCTGCAATCGTTGTCTCGAAACGATCCACAACTTCGGTTAATTGATTGTTATAACTGACCAAATTTTCATGAATGCTCTCTCCGATGGCGGGAGCCGTAAGCTGCGAGAATTCACTCGCTTCCGCTTGAATCTGATCGATTTTCGCTTGGATCTGCTCTGTCACTTCCGGGTTGTTTACCGCTTCCGTTGCCAGCTGCTGAAGATCCGCGCCAGCGCTGGATACCTGCTCTATATATTCGGTAGCCCCACTGACGTAATTCAAACTTTGGTTCGCTTGTTCCACGACAGAACAGGCAGAGATGATCAAAATACTTGAAGCAATAAACCCCGTCATTAACAGTGTTTGCCTTCGTTTACGTTGAATCATGAGCATCTTCCCTTCCTCATAACAGAAGTATTATCCCAACTTGAATGATAGCTGTTCCACATACCTGAATGCAAATGAGTCTGCACTCACGGGAATGAACATGTATAATGGAAGAATCACACGGTAAAGGGATGTCATGAATATGCTTCAGGCTTTGAATCAGCGCTTGAACCGCATCATGCCACTGATTACTCCAATCAGCATTATCATTGGCGTACTTTGCGGAAATCTTCTTTCTTCGTATACTTTTTTATCACCATGGCTTTTTGCATTTATGACGTTTGCAGGAAGCATCAGTCTCGGGATCAGGGATTTTCTGAGCGTGCTGAAAAAGCCTTTCCCGCTGTTTGTTTGTTTATTTATATTACATTTGGCGATGCCTCTGATCGCGCTCGGTATGGGACATCTGGTTTTCCCGATGGATGCCTATACGATAACCGGACTTGTTCTTGCAGCCGTCATTCCGACAGGTGTAAGCAGCTTCATCTGGGTAAGCATTTACCGGGGCAATATTGCACTGACGCTATCCATCATCCTAATCGATACCATGCTGGCTCCGTTTGTCGTTCCTGGTGTGTTATCTCTGCTGATCGGCACCAGTGTTACGCTGGATATGGGAGCAATGATGAGCAGCCTGTTCTGGATGATCGTCGTGCCTTCTCTGCTTGGCATGCTGCTAAATGAGTGGACCAAAGGAGCAATCGTTCCGGTGTGGGGCCCAAGACTAAACCCATTCTCCAAGTTGTTTATGGCAGCCGTTGTTGCGATTAACGGATCCGTTGTAGCTCCATATCTCGCCGATTTCAACTGGAGACTGGCCGGCCTTGCAGCAATCATCATTTTTCTGGCTTCCTTTGGCTATGCATTAAGCTACTTCATTGCTAGATTGCTGGGCTGGAATGAGGCTGACCAAGTCGCACTCGTGTTCAATGGAGGCATGCGTAATATCAGCGCAGGAGCGGTGCTGGCCGTATCCTATTTCCCACCTCCGGTAGCTGTCCCGGTTGTTCTGGGGATGGTATTTCAACAGATGCTGGCTTCGCTGACAGGGTATCTGCTTGGACGACGCTCGCAGCTGCTGCAAAATGCGGATAAAACATCCGCCGCCTAACATTTGCAAAGTTTGCTATAAAAAAACAGCAACGCTCCAATATAAAAAATGGAGTACGTGCTGTTTTTTTATTAGCCACATAAATCATAAGACGCTTCTTAGTTAAACCTACAACGTATTAAGGAAGCCCACGATTCTTGCCGCCAATCTCGAATGTCCTGCCTGGTTGGGATGAAGCCCATCAGGCACACCGTTTTCGCCAGTAAAGTATAAATTTTTATGTACCTTCAATAAAGGTTGTATTCCCGCAATGTTCCACAGATCACAGACTGGAATGGAGTACAATGATGCCACCTCTTTGATCGCAGCAATATACTCTGAGTATACTCGTCCGGTCACCGGATTGGGCAAATATTCAGGTACGGCTGTACTTGATCCATGCGGAGGAGTCAAAAAGACAATCAGCTTGGTTGGGTAACGCTGGATCAAGCCCTCTGCAACATGCTTAAGTGCCCCATAAAATGTATCTGTCGAGCTCGGGGATGTGTTGATGTTACCAAATGCAGTCGTACCGCTGGAAAAATCATTTCTTCCTCCCATAAAAAAAATGATATCTGCATCAGCATTCAGTTGTTCCATTCGATTGCACATGGGTTCAAGCCCTCCATCGACTACACTACTCCCCGAAATTCCATGATTCTCATAGGATCGAAACCCTAATGCTCTACTGACAAGCTCCGGATATGGATGCTCTCCTTCGCTCAGCCCATAACCATAAGTAATGCTATCTCCTAGAAAGACAGCCTTTTGTCCTTTATATAGCTCAGATTGCAGCAACATACCCCACTCCCTCTTTTTCCCATTATAATATATCCGCATAACCTGTCTGGCTCTGGATCTTCATTTTTTCCCGATGGGTGTAATAAAAACACCATCAGCATGTGATGGTGCTTTTATCCTTAACACTTACTTTTACATTTGCTTATTTCGGTTGAATATATCCTTCAGCTTTAAGCAATTCCGCAATCAGGACAGCGCCACCTGCAGCACCACGCAATGTGTTGTGAGAAAGCCCGACGAATTTGTAATCATACAGGGAATCTTCACGCAATCTGCCTGTCGATACGCCCATTCCGCGCTCGATGTCACGGTCCAGTTTCGTTTGTGGTCGGTTTTCTTCCTCAAAATACGTAATAAACTGTTTTGGCGCACTTGGCAATTCGAGTTCTTGTGGGCGTCCTTTGAACTGCAACCAGCGGTCCAAAATTTCATCTTTGGATGGTTTTTTCTCAAAGTTTACAAATACGGTAGCCAGATGTCCATCCGTAACCGGAACACGGATACATTGCGTCGTGATTAGCGGTGATGAAGCCTTCACAATCTCATTATTTTGAACGCTGCCCCAGATGCGCAGAGGTTCTTGCTCACTCTTTTCTTCCTCGCCACCGATGTATGGGATCACGTTATCCAGCATTTCAGGCCAATCCGTGAAGTTTTTGCCTGCTCCCGAGATGGCTTGGTAAGTGGAAGCTACCACTTGAGTTGGGTTGAACTCACGCAACGCGTGAAGTGCAGGTACGTAGCTCTGAATGGAGCAGTTTGGTTTAACTGCAATAAATCCGGTTTTGGTGCCCAGACGTTTACGTTGTGCTTCAATAACTTCCAAATGCCCTGGATTGATTTCAGGAATAACCATCGGTACATCAGCCGTCCAGCGATGAGCCGAGTTGTTGGAAACCACCGGTGTGCCTGTTTTGGCATAAGCCTCTTCAAGCGCTTGGATCTCATTCTTTTTCATATCCACTGCACAGAAAATAAAATCAACCTGGCTCGCAAACGCTTCGACCTGGGAAGCATCCTGCACTACGATTTTTTTCACCGCTTCAGGAATGGGGACCGCGAGTTTCCATCTGCCCTGAACGGATTCTTCGTAGGTTTTGCCTGCCGAATTGGCACTCGCCGAAATAGCTGTTACTTCAAACCATGGATGACCATCCAGCAGATCCACAAAACGCTGGCCCACCATTCCTGTTCCTCCAACAATACCGACTTTCAATTTTGCTGTCATATCATCATCAATTCCTTTCGGTGTGAGTAGAATATTAGTTATTTCATTTCCTGTAATGGTTGCTGGGACTTCGTGATTCTTCCCTTAATAAACACTATTCAGGTGATTCCAAAGCGTGTAGCCAACACCCCGGAAAAACCAAAAAATCCCACCCCCAAGACAGAAGTCTCAGGGACGAGATTGAATACTCGTGGTACCACCCAGATTCGCCAATATGTCGCCATATCCGCCTCTTTGAGTTAAGGATAACAACACGTAATAAGTTGTCATTGCCTATACTCCAGCTCTGTAACAGGAGCTCCTGTCACACCATCCCTTACGTTTAAGTTCCGATGTGCTGCTCTGAGTCTTTATTCAACAAAAAATTCTTTACCCCTTTTCAGCTGCCGGGGCTCTCTGAGAAAGAATACTTTTATCTACTCATCTCTTCGTCGCATTTGATATTGCGATTATAATATCAAAGTTACCATTGCGAAGTAAACATATTTTTTATAATTTGCTGCAAATGGATATTTAATTACTGCATTTTAGTGACAAAAGTATAAGTTACCAGGTAGGTTGAAGATTTAGCGCAAAAAATTTACCAGTGTGCCCCTTCAATATTCAGGTGCTGTTTGGAACAGTCATTAACTAGCCCCATTGCGTCGCAAGCTGCTTGAGATACGGAGACAGCATGGGCTGCAGTTCCTTGCGCATGAGTCCGATCTCAAGGATCGCCTGAATGTATCCGAACTGATTGCCAATATCATAGCGGCGGCCCTCAAGTTCAAGAGCCAGCAGTTCCTCTATCTGACTGACCTCTTTTAAAGCATCCGTTAACTGATACTCTCCTCCTGCACCTCTCTCGATCTGGTCCAAAATTGGAAAAATGGACGGTTTCAGAATATATCGGCCCATCACCGCTGTTCTTGAAGGCGCTTCCTCCACTGAAGGCTTCTCCACAAGATTGGTAATCCGGTGAACCCGGTCCTCTGCACCTGCTGAATCGATGATGCCATATTTACTTACGTCCGCAGCCTGAACTTGGCATACACCCACGATCTGGCTGCCCGTCTTTTCATACAAATGAATCATTTGTGCAAGTGCCGGTGGATCAGACACCATGATATCATCCCCCAGCAGTACGGCAAACGGATCATCTCCCACGAACTGACGGGCACAACCGATGGCATGTCCAAGTCCCAATGGTTCTTTTTGACGGATAAAATGAATGCTAGCCATATCACTAATCGCCTGTACTTCTTCGAGCAATTCCTGTTTTCCTTTGGCATATAGGGAATGTTCCAGTTCCACCGACTTGTCAAAATGATCCTCAATTGATTTTTTGTTGCGTCCGGTCACAATAATGATATTTTCAATGCCCGATTGTACCGCTTCTTCCACAATGTATTGAATGGCCGGTTTATCCACAATAGGAAGCATCTCTTTGGGCTGTGCCTTGGTTGCTGGGAGAAAACGTGTCCCAAGTCCGGCTGCCGGGATGACTGCTTTTGTAATTCTCATATCATGAAACACTCCTTTCATTGGTACCAGGATTCGGATCGAGCACGGTCGCGGACACGGCCCGGAAAACCCAATACCGACTGGCAATATAGTTTAAGAACATTCCCGAGAGCGTCGCCGCTGCCTTGCTAACGACCAGATTCCAGCCAAGTATACGGTTCGAGAGGAACAACATCAGGGATGAAAACACAAGAACAAACAGATTCGTAATCACAAATCGCAGCAATTCATGCTTCTTGCCTTGTCTTCGCGCATCCCGAAACGTCCATCTTCCGTTCCACCAATAACTGTTCACGACCCCGCAGCTATAAGAGATAACCTGGGCGATTAAAACAGGTGTACCCAAGGCGGCGAGCAAGGTGAACACCAATGCATCCACCGCCGTATTCATGACACCCACAATCCCGAATTTGATCAAAGTGACCACACGATTAGTCATGGTGAGCAACTCTGCCTGTCAGCCGCACTTGCCCGGACTGACTCTCCGACGGATACACATCTCGCACAATATAGAGAGGTCTTGCCTTGGTTTCATCATAGATGCGGCCAATGTACTCGCCAAGAATGCCGAGCATAATGAGAATGAATCCATTAAAGATCAGCATGATACTGACGATGGAAGGCCAGCCTTTGATCGTAGAATCCGTAAATATCGCGGAAGCAATCACGCTCAGCATATAGATAAATCCGCCTATGGAAAGAATAGCTCCCAAGTAACCCGCAAGCTTGAGCGGTTTATATGAGAATGAAGTGATGCCATCCAGACTCAATTTCAGCATGCGTTTCAGCGGATATTTGGTCTCCCCTGCCAGACGCTCATCCCGTTCATATTCAATCGCTGTCTGTCTGAATCCGACCCAGCTGACCAAACCACGGACAAAACGATTTTTCTCCGGGAGGCGTTTCATCTCATCACACACTTTGCGGTCAATCAGCCGAAAATCACCCGTGTCCACTGGAATATCCGTATCGGTCGAGGCACGCAGCACGCGATAAAACATGCTTGCAGACCACTTTTTGAAGCGGGTTTCCCCGCTTCGTCTGGTTCGGCGGGCGTATACGACTTCATAGCCCTCTTTCCATTTGGGAATCATGTCTAGAATCAATTCGGGAGGGTCCTGAAGGTCTGCATCAATAATGACGACTGCATCACCTGCTGCATAATCCATCCCTGCGGTAATCGCAATCTGGTGACCGAAGTTCCGTGCAAAATCAATCAATTTCACACTCTCGTCCCAACGTGCGTAGTCACGGATCATCTGCGCGCTTCGATCGACGCTGCCGTCATTGACAAACAGCAGTTCATACGTCTCTCCCGTACTACCCATGACCTTTTTTAAACGTCGATAGGTTTCTTCAATGACCGCCTCTTCGTTGTACATCGGAATAATGATGCTGTAACGGCACATTTGAGCCATATTCGTTCCCTCCCTTTTCAAATTCGGTTCATTCCACTTGACCATCTCTATAATTTCACTTCATACAGGGCACTCTGCCCGCCGAAGCCAGCTCCACTGTCTGTGCCTGTCGTCCACTCTGATGTTGGGATTTCGGTACCATGCTCCACGATCCAGTTGCTGATGTCCGAATTACCTCCCCGGCCGCCCATACCACCAACCATGAAGTATTTCACTTGCCCACTCTGCACGAGTTCTTCCAGTTCCTCCGTGGTATACACCGGATCAGAACCCGAGAAGCCTCCAAGCGTAATGACTGCCTCATTCTCATCAATAATGTAAGGGGCTGCCTGGTTATAATCTGTTGTTGCAAAAAGATACGTTTCTCCTGTGTTATGCTCTCTGAGATAATTCAACGTTGTTGTATCCACTTCTTCATTCCTGCTTCCAGCTCCGCCTCGTCCGCCAGCCGCTCCCATTCCGACGCCAAACATGTTTCCGCCTGATGCAGGAGGTGTTCCTGTACCGGAATGATCGACATCAGTTTTGTCGCTCGAAGAAGACGGGAAGGATTGATCCGCATCACCTGAAGCATTTGGTGGAGTCATGCCCACGTTGCCATTCCCTTGTCTGCCGCCCATACCCATTCCTCCGAACATTCCATTGGAACCTGTAGGACCAGCCGCAGGAATCATGCTGTTACCGCCATAGGTAATGGGCGTGAACGCCCAATAGACCGGACCAATAAGCATAACCATGAATCCTGCGATAACCATTCCTTGTTTCCATGGATGCGAACGATTGAGCATCACGATCAGGATGATCGTCATCAAAAAACCTGCAATCAATTCGCTGATGGACCAACCGGCACCGATGGTGTCATTATAGACCTGCATAATATACCAGCCGAAGATCGTAGTGAACATGACCGAAAGAGGAAGCAGCCAGGCCTGCCAACCATTACGTTCACGATATGCCTTCCACATGGCTACAAATCCAGCGCCAGTAAGTGCGGCAATCGGTGGAGCGAGCATGATCAGGTAATATTGATGGAAAAAACCAGCCACACTGAAGAACGCCGCAACCGGAAGCAGCCAGATCAGCCAGAACGCAGCTTCCTTATGTTTCATCGTTATATTTCTTCGTCTTAACCCTGCAAAGAGAGCAATGCCTCCAAGCAGTACCGTGGGCAAAAGCCAGCTGGCCTGTCCGGACAGTTCGGTCTGGAATAGCCGCAGCGGACCTTTTTCCCCTGTTCCAAACATGCCGCCCATTCCTCCGCCACCATTGCCTCCTCCGAAATTCCTTCCGTTTGGCATCTCACCGCCATTTGGCATCTGACCTCCTTGCGGGAAATTCATTCCGTTCATTCCACCCATTTCACCTGCTGCACCGTCGTCAGATGGATTGCCTGAAGGAGCCGAGTTGCCCGTTTGACCAGAACCTTGGACGGAGGCAGAAGCATTATCCCGATTATTTCTGTCATCTGCAGCGTTGGGCATACCTGCACCCGCTGCTCTGTTCTGCTGGCCCGTGAGACGGGACAGACCGTTATAGCCAAAAGCAAGCTCCAGCACCGAATTGGTTTCGCTGCTTCCTATGTAAGGCCGCTGACTTTCCGGTATAGAATCAACCGTCACTGCCCAGGATAGGGAAACAACGGCCAGTACTGCCGTACTGCCTATAAGCAGGATGATTTTTTTTCTCCATTTCGCCTGGAATGCGAGCATGTAAAATATATAAAATGCCGGTAGAATCATGTAGGCTTGAAGCATTTTCATGTTAAATGCAAGTCCAATGAGTGCAAATGCTACGAGGATTCGCCATGGACTGCCCTGTTTGGTACCTTTGAACAAAAACCAGGAACCCAGCAATAACGTAAACACCAGCATGCTGTCGATATTGTTGGTACGGCTTACTGCTGCCACAACGGGTACAGTCGCCATGGCAAGAGCAGATATACGTGCTGCTGCTAGCCCGAATGTTGGCTTGACCATAAAATAAATCAGCAGGACTGAACCAATCCCCGCCAACACTTGCGGCAAAATAACACTCCATCCGTGTAATCCGAAGACGTAGGCAAAAGCCGTCTGGATCCAAAAGACGACGGGTGGTTTATCTACGGTTACTGAGCCAGCCGAGTCCAGCGATGCATAGAAGAAATTGTGGAAATTTCTCAGCATGCTCCCTACGGCGGTCGTATAATAGGAATTGGCATATTGATCGTTCCAGATCCCATACCCGTTCAGAATTGCCGCCAATAATACGATCGGCAGAAGGACAAGATCAATCCTTCGTTTGGCATTATTCAATGTCAATCACTCCTTCTCGCTCTTCATGATTGTATTGTGACATGCCAAAATAAAATTGGGATGAGTGCCCGCTGAATGTTACCTGAGGATAAGTTCCAAACCTTTCAGCTAATTTTCAGTTTGGCAAGCGATAATACATCATAAAGCCCTCAAGGATCAGGGCATTTTTTAGATGGATTTAACAGGGAGGCATGCCCACTTATGAAGCTAAGTACGGGAATTAAAATCCTTTTGGCCGATGATGAACCACATATTTTGCAATTTCTGGAGCTTGGACTCAGCAATGAAGGCTTCGATGTACGAACAGCACCGGACGGTGCTGCAGCACTTGAACTGGCGCTGGAATTCCGGCCACATATGGCGATTCTGGATGTGATGATGCCGGAGATGGATGGATTCGAGGTGGTTGAACGTTTGCGCAAGACTGGGGCTCAGGTTGGAGTCATCATGCTGACAGCCAAAGATGAAGTCGAGAATCGGGTTAAAGGTCTTTGGCTCGGTGCTGACGATTATATGATCAAGCCCTTTGCCTTTGATGAGCTGCTGGCCCGGATTCAGGCAAGACTGCGTAATCAGTTTCCATTATTGATCGGTGCCGTAACACACGGTCCGTTCCGAATTGATGATCAGCGCAAAGAGATTACGTATCATGAACAGATTCTTGAATTGTCTCCTACCGAATATGAACTATTAAAGTTCATCGTACTGAATCATGGTATCGTGCTGAGCAAAGCGACCATTCTTAGTCGTGTATGGGGATACGATTTTGGCGGGGAAGAAAATATTGTTGAAGTCTATATACGTTCATTGCGAGACAAACTCGGGGATAAAGAGCATAAACTCATTCGCACCCTTCGAGGTGTTGGATACAGAGTGGATCTTTGATGAATTCTTCAATGAAACAACCTAACACACGTTTTGGGCGGCTGCACCAGTGGCTCTGGCCCCATTCGCTGCGCTCTCAGTTACTCGCACGCTCCCTGTTCATTCTTGCTGCATTGCTATTGTTAATCGGAATTCTTCAATTCTGGATTATGGAGAGCTTTCTATATCGCAATCAGGCAAAAACGATGGAAGAACAGATCATGTCCATGCCCCCTGTCTGGCTCGGACTATCTTCACGGAATGAGTCATTCAACAACCCGTTTGCGGGACAGGCAGGGACGGATGCACGAGCCTCGGGTAACAGGCTGCTGTACATTCCCGATCGTTCACTCGCCCTGTTCGACAACAAAGGGACTTTTGAAGATGTTTTTGGTGAAGATGGCCTGACGGCCCCCCATCTCACTTCTGCTGAATACCAGGAAATCACAGATCAATTAATGGACAAGCGGCACGTGCCCTACCGGATTGTGACCGATCGTTTAGGCAATGATCAATTGATTGTTTTTGCCTCGCCTGGGCCGCGTAATCGGAATTTGTCCATGGTTCAAATGGGCACCCCGACGAAGCCGCTGAGAGATCTGATTATGAAACAGCTTCTTATATTCGTAATGCTGTCCCTTCTGGCGATGATCGCGGGTCTAATTCTGTATATCAAAGCCCTTCGCCGCACATTGATTCCGTTGTCCAGTATGGTAGATACCGTGCAGCGGATCGATGCGGGCAGCTTGGCAGAACGCCTGCCCGCTACGCAGGGTCAACAGGAAGTGGACCAACTTGCGCTATCCTTTAACGGTATGCTCGAAAGACTAGAACGATCGTTTGAAGCAGAACGCGAATCCAAGGAACAAATGCAGCGTTTCCTGTCCGATGCTTCCCATGAACTGCGGACTCCGCTGACATCCATCCACGGATTCATAGAAGTCCTGCAGCGGGGCGCGGCCACCAACAGCCAGCAATTATATCGTGCACTGGACAGCATGTATGGTGAATCTGTTCGAATCAATAAGTTGGTCGAGGACTTACTGATGCTGAACAAACTGGATCAGGCTCCGAAGCAGGAGCAAGAAGTCGTTCAGCTTGATCATCTGCTGCTTGAGATGCAGCCACAGCTTGCCATGATGGCTCGGGAACGCCATGTCCATCTGGACCTGACCGCTGGTATATATGTAATGGCCGACCCACACAAGCTGAAGCAAGTGGTTCTCAATTTGTTTCACAATGCGGTGCAGCATACTCACTCGGAATCGGGTTCCATTACTCTGACGTTGTATGCTGTTCACAACAAGGCAGAACTGACTGTGAAAGATAACGGAACCGGCATTGAGCCGGAACATCTTCCCCATATCTTTGAACGCTTTTACCGTACCAGTTCTTCCCGTTCAAGAAAAGAAGGCGGAGCCGGCCTTGGTCTTGCCATTACACGCTCCATTATTGAGTCGCATGGCGGGAGTATCACGGTAACAAGTAAGGTAGGCAGCGGAACGACGTTCACCATTGTATTGCCCCTATCAGAGGCGGCTGCATGATTACAACAAATAACCCTTTCATCTCTGCGGAGAACGGGAAAGGGTTATTTTCTATTTATCTTTTAAAATTTCCATTTCAAATCGAAGCTCGAGCAGTAAGGATGTGGTCCACTTTCTCAATCCAATAATGGTGTTCATCTGCAAGCAGTGTTTCCCAACCTAGGTCCGCAGCAGGCTTGAGATTTTTCATTTGATCATCTAATCAGAACTCCCGCCAGGTCCAAAACAAGCTGAGGTTTGTTTTCCATTAAATCACCTCGAATAGATAAGAATCGTTTCTTGCTAAGGGTTATATGACCCACCACCATCGTTAACAAAACTTCATCATTGCGGATTCCAGGACTGTATTACCTTATTTCCTGCATCGATGGCATGGACATTGCTGATCGTCTCCATCAGACCCAGATGATCTACTTTTTGATAGGCTAATGGCATCTTCACAATAAACGTATTATTTTTCGGTTTTACCTCCTGAGTCTCTCCATGGATGTATTCAATTCGAATTTTGGCAATAGGGATGTCGGAGTATAATGCCCCCCACATGAAATTGCCTTTATTGTTTTTGGGCTCCGCGACAACGAGGAAGGCAGGACCCAGATCTGAACTGGCTGACCAACCTGACTCCGTATCTGCATCAACATGAAATCTGCCGTGCTTCTGTTCATAAGCTGCGAACACATACTGTGTTTCATCCAGATAAAGAACCATCTCATTCTCCTGATCTGTATTTACGATCTTCACCGGTGTCTTCCAATTCGATTGGACAGCCTGGTCCAATGTTGGATATCCGAAGATACGATTCCATAGAAATATGACCGCCAGTATTAACAGTAGGAGCAGACTGATACTTATCCATATTATTTTCTTCATACTTCCCCTTTTGTCCTACCGTGTATTCACTTCAGCAGTTAACACTTAGCACTTGCACACCATTAACGTATTCCCATCAGGGTCCTGAAAGTTAAACCAATGATCATGCTCAATTGACGTCGTTATATTTACATTTTTGGATTGCATGAATGCATAGGCTTCTTCGATATTGTGCGTATCAAAATGAAATGCTGGCACCTTAAACGTATGCTCCTCGGCATAAATTTTGCTGTCCAGCACAATCCGTGTTCCAGTCATCGGAATGATGAACAAGTGTCCAAATAATATCTCGCCGCCTGCAGGCAAACCCAAGATATCACAATACCAATCTCGTGCTCTCTCAACGTTACTGACAGGAATAAACACCGTGCCAATCCGATTCAGAATGGGACTCACGCCAGTCCCTCCTTTTCCATAAACTCGTCTTCGGTCAAACCAAAAAGAATCAGGTCATGATAAGTACATTCGCACGTAACCTGATCTGTTCATCCTGCCAAAAATAATGACTATAGTCGATTTCTCTCATCTGTTCATTCCCCATTTCCATGCGGCTCGTTTTCACCCATAAAGTGAACTAAGCTTATAATAACCCATATTGTGGAATTAAAGAACGCCAAATAGCCCCCCGGCAGGGTATCCTGCCAGGAAGCTATTATTCATCTATACGACCGATCAAGCGAATTATTCCGGATATTGAGGTTTGGTCACGTTATCAGGAACGGATTCGTCGAAGACATCCTGACCTGGATAATCCCGTACTTCCCCTTCGTGAAGCTCATGGTTCTCATAATCAAAACGATGCGCGGATCTCTGATCCACTCGCCATGGTGAGCTCTTCCCGAGAGATTCGGACAATAGAGATGAGCCATAGGGGCCCTCCGGGAACTCCTCGAATGCCAGGTCATTTCGCTGCGACTCCACTGTAGACACATCGGTGTATTCGCGCCTTTCTTCCTGTAGAAATTTATCCTTCATCGTTCGTCCCTCCATATCCGCTTTAAGGTATCCAAAAGATATCCAAGGCACGTCTATTTTGAGCGAAAACCGACCCAATTATGCATATCTACTGGAAAAACGCAGCGTTTTTGCCTGATTCCCGGGATGAATCCGTGTTGAGATCCCTCTCATTAAACCCTACCGTATCAATATAAATAAAGCAAAAATTATAAGGCCTATCACACAGATGACGGTATCCCGTTTGGACCAACTCAACAAGGTGGAGCGTACTCCAAGCAGAGAGTTCTCTCGTACTTTTCGCATTTCCATCGCGATCGTCATCTCTTCGGCTCGCTGGAACAACGACATTAATAAAGGGATAACCATCGGTCCCAGATCCCGGATCCGAACCGTATTCGGTTTCAGCGCAGCTTTACCTCGCGCCCGGACAATCAGTGAGAATCGCTGCCACTCGCTCCAGATCATCGGGATAAAGCGAAAAATTAACGAAACTGCAAGTGCAAACGAGGCAACGGGCAGCCTGATTTTTTTACCGATGCCCAGCACCCAGTTTAACCCCTCCACCATGCGTCCGTATGGAGTGGTTAGCGAAAACCAGAGACTCGCTAAAGTGACGATAAATAAACGATACACATTTAAAAGCGTTGCCTCTGCCTGTAACAGAGAAAAACCGAACCGAAGATTTCCTCCTTCTGCTGCAAGCGTTGTTCCAGATAACGCCGTTGATATGATGAAGAACAGCAATAAGGGCTTCATCAGCTTAACGCAGCCCGCGAGTGTCTGTCGGGGTAAAACACTTAGAGCCAAAACTACCGGTACCAGTGTGAGGGACAAACCGAGCCAGTGGTGCTGCAGCATTGCTGCCGTCACTAGCAAAATGTACAGCATCCATTTGAGACGCGGATCCATGCTGCTATAGAGGTCCTGAGGTTGCGGTACAGCTTTAACTTCAATTGAATTTTCCTCATTAGCCGGCTCGTGTTGGTTCACATGACTTGTCCCTGGCACTTCAGATGAATGCTGCATACGCTGGTGAAGCTTATCGGAGGTAACTAACTTAGACTGAATAATATTTGCGGCCATCTCCTCTGGCATCAGTGCAGTAGACAAATGAATACCTGCAGCTCTGAATTGCTGTGCAAGTCGCATGGAAGGCGGCAACCCGATTGCAGCCTGTTCCAGCAATTCAGGCCGAGAATGAAGATCTCTCGGTGTGAGATCCGCTATCAATGTTCCTTCCTGCAGTAAGAGAACACGATCCGCAATCGGTAAAAATGTATCCAGGTCGTGAGTAGCCACAACCGCTCCCTTGCCTGCATGTCGATGCTGTTCAAGCATGTCAAGCAGAAGCAACACACTCTGTGCTTCCAATCCGGCGCTGGGTTCATCCAGCAATAGCCATTCAGGCTTCGTTGCAGTCCCCAGTGCCAGACCGAGTCTTCTCCGTTCTCCCCCACTCAGCGCAAAAGGTGATCTGTCCAAATGGAAGCGCTGCTCCAGCTTGTCCTGTCCAGATGGCGGGTCCCACTGTTCAAGAGCCTCGATCATCTGAATTTTCTTTTGTTCGTCCGATAATCGATATGGACGCAGAGAGTATGAGAACTCTCGCCTAATGCTTCGTGCAAATAATTGTTGCTCCGGGAATTGAAATACCAATCCCATCTGCAGCAAAATGGACTGCGGTACCTTCCCATGCTGCCAGAAAGGTTCACCATTCAGTGTAATGCTGCCTGCACTTGGCGGTTTGAGTCCTCCTATCGTTTGCAATAACGTGGTTTTTCCCGATCCCGTGCAGCCCAGAAGCAAGGTAATCTCCCCGCTGTTGAGTTGCACGGACAGATTCTGCAGAAGTGCTCGTGATTCGGTTTCAGGCGCTGCAACAGTCAGGCGATCTAATTCAATATGCAACGGGATGCCTCCTTCACCAGCTGTTCTGGTCGCAGTGGTGTGGCGTGATTCAACATGCCTTGCCGTTTGAGCAGGAGAGCCGTTTTTACGGTAAAAGGGGGATCCAGCCCCAATTGTTCACATGGTGATTGTGTCTCAGCATCTGTTGGAGAGGAGTCCTTGTCCGGACTTCCATAGAAAAACGATGACGGTGCTCCGTCATACACACAGCGGCCCTTTTCCAGCGCAATTATTCGATCACTTAAAGTTGCCTCTTCCAAATGATGTGTAATCCAAATGACCGCGGTTCCTTGCCGGACGACTGATTGAACAATGGTCTCCATTCGTTCCCTTGCTCCCGGGTCCAGCATGGCTGTGGGTTCATCGAGGATGAGCACATCAGGCTTCGAGGCCAGCGCTACCGCAATATTGAGCAATTGCTTCTGGCCGCCAGACAGGCGGGAAATCGTTGTTTCTGGTGGATAGTTAAGGCCAACCATATGTAAGGCATCTTCTCTACGCCGTATTTGTTCCTCAATGGAATCAACCAATGGGGATAAGGTGAAATGAAATTCTTCCTCGATCGTATCTCCAAGCACCTGCGCATCTGGCTGTTGGAGCACTCCCCGGACCGCAAGCTCAGGAGTAGTATGTCTTTTCCCGCCAGAAAGGGGGGTGAATCCGATCAACACCGCGGCAAGCGTGCTTTTCCCGCTGCCATTCGCTCCTACAACACTGACCCATTCTCCTGAATGTACGTTCAGAGAGACGCCATCCACCGCCTTGCGAACTTGGCCTGCTTCGGCGGCATAATGGACACGTGCATGTTCCAGTGTAATTAAAGGTGTAACATCCTGCATCGAAATTTGGTCCTTTCCCTTTTGCCTCATTTGTGGTACGATCCAAATCGTTAACCACCGTTTATTGTTTTGGTTAACAATAAGATTACCAAAATGGAAGGGATTGTTCAATCATGAAATTATCTTTGCGGGGTATTGTTTTCAGTGCACTGATGGCAGCCATACTTGTCCTTTTTGGTTACATAAGTATTCCCATCGGTTTCTCGCCTGTCCCCATAACTTTGCAGACGCTCGCCGTGATGCTTGCAGGAGGATTACTGGGTCCATTGTATGGTTTTCTAAGTATTGCACTGGTTGTTATTCTGACTGCTCTCGGGTTCCCTCTTCTGCACGGAACTGGCGGACTTGCAGTACTTCTCGGCCCTACTGGCGGGTATGTAATGATGTGGCCATTCTCCGCACTGCTCATAGGACTGCTGCTGTCACGGATTAAATTGAGAGGCATCGGCGGTTATGTATTGGCATTTATCGTGTTCGAGCTATTCGGATCATTGTTGATCTATGTTTCCGGTGTGCCTTGGCTGGCTTATGCCTACAAAATGTCATTCTCGGAAGCGATGATTCAGGGGTTCTATCCTTACATTGTCGGGGATCTGATCAAAGCACTGTTTGCAGCCATCATCATCGCGCCAGTGCGTATGGTATTTCCGCCACAACGTCTGACAGGCGATCTCAATTCGACTATTGTGCGGGCAGATTCCTAAGCGTACAAAACATTACAAATAAGTGTAATGCAAAAAGTGGTTTCTCCCGTCCAAGAACATCATTACGATTCAACCGAATTAGGTAGTTGTATACACAAAAGAGCAGCGCCATAAGCGCTGCTCTTCATGAATATACGCGTATTTCAACCAATTCGGCACATGAGCCTCCATTGGTCTCCTCCATTATGATACGTAAAGTCTTTGTTGAGATGGGACATTTCAATACAATCCGATTGGTCCGCAGGTGATTGTCCCGTACGGATTCAATAAGAACCCTGCTGCCTTCTGCCTCTGCATCTGCCTCAATCCGATACGTTTTGACCAGCTCTGGAATGATATCGAATGGAGTCCGGTGATGATGCAGGTTGATCAGATCTTCATTCACATCATCATTCCATGTTAGAAGAATCTCCCTGATCGTCACTGAACTCTCCCATTGTAACTCCACCCAGGCTTCCCTGTTCTCATTCTCATTCAGTGGAAGAGACATCCATGAATGAGGGCCACCGTAAGGGCGTTTATAACCATCGATCACTTTTTCAGGCTGATAGGCTTCCGTCTGTCCCGCAATGCGAAAACAAAATGGCCTGCGGTTTAGCGCCTTCATGCTCCAGGCTACAACAGGCTGATGCTCGTCATGCTCCTCCAAGGCAGCAACGGCGTGCGGTGCAGCACCCTTCTCAAAGGCCAAGATGCCGGTTACTGGCTGGCTCGATTGATACAGTGTAACTTTGTCATTCTGCCGCACAACAACAAATGCATTCTGTGGATGGGCAGGCTCCCATTTTATGTCGACATGCACCCATTGTTGTTCTCCTTGTGCTACACGAATGATCGTATCCATCTGCTGACTTACCGGAACGTAGTTCTCTCCCCGACCTGAATCCCAAAGCTCTACCCGAAGTTCGGTATCTTCCTCTGCCGATATCAGTAACTCCATTCCCTGAAGCGAAGGGGCAACGGGAAAGAGTATTCCGATATCTCTCTCCAGTACATAGGACGCATCCGGTTGGTCGATTGCAATAGTGCTGCATGTCGTTGAAGCTGTAACTACGGCCTTAGGAGCCAAATCCTGCTGGTCTTCATTCCGTAGTCCAATTACCGATGCATCCTGCCGCAGCAGCGTTTGCTGCAATTCCTCCAGATGCTGGTCATGGATTTCACGCGGCGAAACCCCTTTGGCCGCACAGAGCGCAGCAGCTGTTCCCGCAGCTTCTCCCATTACCGCACAGGTAGCCATAACTCTTGTGGTGCCAAACGCCACATGTGAAGCACTTACATTTCTCCCTGCAAAAAGCAGGTTTGACACATTCACCGAATATAATGAACGATAAGGAATATGATAGATACCGTCGGCATGCATATGCTTGGAACCGCTGGTTTCAGCGTACATGCCTTGTGGCGGGTGCAGATCAATGGACCATCCGCCAAAAGCAACCCGGTCGGCAAACGGCTCCTGCGCGAGGATATCGTTCTGGTTCAGTACATAATCTCCGACAAAGCGTCTGTATTCTCTCTTCCCTGGAATGGAGCCTACCCACTCCAAAGTCATGGTGTCTGCGTCGAATTGTCCGGAATTTTTAATATAATCCCAGATTCCATATATCACCGACCAGAGTTCGTCCCGGATTCGTTCGTTCTGATGAACGGTGTCCAGCTCGCCCCCCCACTCGATCCACCAATAGTGACAGCCCGAATCGCCGCTGCGAATAACACGTTTGATTGGAATGGGTGTTTCTTCAATGTTTTTGGCGAAAGACGGAGGCACGAAACGAACAGGTCTGCCGGCATCCTGGGTATAAAAAAGCAGTGTGCTGCCCAGCGTAATCTGGTCAGCAATCTCAGGCGCCCATTCTTCACCATATTCATGTGCAGCCTCCCGCCCCAGACGATAGCGGGCTCCCGCCAAAAATCCAATCAGGCCATCTCCTGAACAATCGAGGAATACCGGACTTTCGAAGCGAATGCGCCGTTCCGATCCCATCATCCATCCCGTTACCGAGCGAATATGTCGGTCTTCCTCCGTACCTTCTGCCTCCACCTCGTGAACATCCGTATTCAGAAACAGGGTGATCCGCTCTTCTGCACGTATAGCTTCCAATAGAACCAAATCCCATATATAGGGGTTTCCTTCCGGATTGCGGTACTGATTCTCCACAAACAATTCACCCATAATCCCCGTCTCACGGGCATAACGATTGGTTCCATGTGCCGTTGCACCACACACCCATACTCTGACTTCACTGCTTGAATTGCCACCGAGCACAGGCCGGTTATTGATCAGTGAAACTGTACTGCCCAATCTGGCCGCTGCGATCGCAGCACAGATGCCGGATAACCCGCCTCCGACAATTGTGATGTCACTGGAGATCTGTTCTGTTTTCATGCTCATCACCCTTTCACAGCAGAATTGGTCAATCCTTGAATGATATAACGCTGTCCCACAGCAAATACAATGATCATGGGGATAATTCCCGCAGATGCAGCAGCCATCATGCCGTTATAATCCACTGTATTTTCCAAAATAAAATTTTGCAGTCCCAGAGGTACCGTGTACAGATCCTCGTCAATCAAAAACACAAGTGCATTTTCATAGTCGTTCCACTGCCAGGAAAAATCAATGATGGCCAGCGTGGCGAGTGCCGGCTTGGCAAGCGGCAGAATCAGGCGGAAGAATATGCGAAAATGTCCTGCACCATCAATAAAGGCCGACTCCGATATTTCATTCGGAATGGACAGGAAAAACTGGCGAAGCATGAACACTCCAAAAATGGTGAACATACCAGGCAAAATCAGCGCCCAATGGGTATTATAGATTCCCGCCCACTCAAACATGATGAATTTGGGCACAAAAAGGACTTGCGGCGGGATCATCATCATCGACAGATAGAGCAGAAACAGCGTATTGCGGCCCTTGAAATCAATACGTGCAAACCCATACGCCGCAAAGGCGGACAGAAACGTGGCGCCTACCATGCCGATGATGGATATTTTCAGTGAATTCCAATAGTAAGTACCGAAGCTTTTGGCCCCAGACCAAACCTTTTGATGATGCTCCCACGTCAGATTGGACGGAATCCACTCAATGGGATATTTGAAAACTTCCATAGGTGTCTTTAGAGAAGTGCTTATCATCCAAAGAAAAGGAATAATCATGACAATAGCTAGAGCCAACATAATGATTGTGATGAGCAAACTGCCAGGCTGCACAATGGATAGACGTTTTTTGACTTCCATACTTCCTGTCCCCCTTCTTGGTTTAGTAATGGACCCAGCGTTTTTGGCCAACCCACTGAAGAACGGTAATCAGCAGAATGATGGCAAACAGTGCCCAGGAGACTGTTGCGGCGTATCCCATGTCGTAATACCGGAAAGCATTCTGATACACATACAAGGATAGAATGGTTGTACTGTTACCCGGTCCTCCCTGCGTCGTAGCCTGGATTATCCCGAACGTTTTGATGGCCATGATCAGTCCTGTGATCAACAGCAGGAAAGTGGTCGGACTAACCAGAGGCCAAATAATTCTTCGCAAGATCTGAAGCGGTCTGGCTCCATCCATCTTTGCTGCTTCCAGCAGCTCCGAGGACACTTCCTGTAACGCAGCCAGATAAATAATCATGTTGTACCCCAGCATAAACCAGATCCATATGATATCGATGGCATACATGGATGATGTTGTCGTCGAGAGCCATCCAGGTGGGTTATCCACACCGATACTGCGCAAGAAACCGTTAATCGGGCCCTGATTCGGCTGAAACAACAGCATCCAGACGAACGCCACCGCCACCCCGCTCGTGATGTAAGGCATAAAGTACAACCCACGCAGCAGCTTTTTCAAATAAATCTTTTGGTTCAGAATCACGGCTACAATGAAGCCCAGCACGATAGAGACAGGCACTGCGAGCAGAAAAATCAGGGTGTTGCGCAAGGAAAGATAAAACAGCGGGTCCTTAACCAATCGCTTCATATTGTCCATACCGATAAACGCCATATCCGGGTTCATAAATTTGTAATCTGTAAACATGAGACCGAAAGAATAGACTGCCGGGATCAGGAAAAAGAGCAGTACCCCCAACATGTTTGGACCGACAAAAATATATCCCAGCATGCGCTGTCTTCTCATCCAGTTGTTATGCATTGGTCTTCGCCTCGTTTCTTCCAGGGATAACCCAAGTCTACCAACCTGTCGTGGTTCCCATAAGTAACAAATCCACCTTGTTCATAAAACAGATTGATGCAAAAAAGCGCTTTGCCACGGCGGTCTTGTTATGGGGAAACATTAATTTGTTCTATTCAATGGCAGCGCAGCATGCTGCCGAAAAAACAAAGAGACTGCCACCATGAAACGGGGCAATCCCTTGTGATATTCTACATTTTTGATTAAAACTGTAGTTCTTTCCTTAATTATTTTGCCGTCTTGAGATACTCATTATGACGAGTGACCATGGCCGAGATGGTCGTATTCAGATCCTGAGCGCCCAGAAAATACTTTTCGTACTCCTGCGCACGCAAATCCATCACTTCCTGAGGCACAGTTCGAACATAAGTTGGCGCTTTGTAATCAAACATGACATACATCAAAGACTCCAGATCATACGTATCTTTCTTGTCCCCGAGCATGCTCTCCAAGGCTTTATCCTGATCTGCATCCTTGGAAGCCGGGAATCGACCGCCCTCTGCCATCGGAGCCATTCCGCCATCTGCATACCATTTCAAAAATTCCCATGCCGCTTCCTGGTGTTTGGATTTTGCATTGATGGAAATGTAGTCTCCCAGACCACCTCGTGTCACATAACTATCCTTATCTTCTGACAATCGTGGTACCGGTGCGAAGGCAATTTTAAAATCACGCGGGTAATCGGTGAAATTGTTGGAGCTGCGCAGGAGCCAGGCCCCAATGTTCAGCATCGGCACCTCCCCGCTCAGAAACATTTGTTCCACAGGCATCTTCGAAGTCAGCTGCTCTCCGAGCGGGGGTGTCGTCTTGTCTTCAACCATCATGGCATTCAGCGTTTCCATCCACTTTCTCACCATGGGGTGATCCAGGTTGGAAGTTCCGTCGGCTTTGGTGTACCCTTCCTGTGACAGCACCGAATCAATTGAATCAACAAATGGTTCCGTGTTCTGGATAAAGCCATATCCAGTGTCTTTTTTTAGCTTTTTCGCATATTCTCGCATTTCATCCCAGGTCCAATCCTTCGGAACAGGAAGATTGGCTGCGTCGAGCGCGTCCTTGTTCAGTGCCACAAAATAAGTGCTCTTCGTGGTTGGAACTCCATAATACTTCCCATCGATTTTCCATCCTGCTGCATCCGTGCCCATTTTCTCGTCGATGTTATAGTCCGTGAATGAACTGAGATCCGCTGCTGCGCCGGATGCCACCCTTTTGGCCGTATGGGAAATCGTATAGTTCACAAACAGATCCACGTCCTGCCCTGTCATAATAGCCGTATCCAGCTTCAGATTGCCTTCGTCATCATTTACAAAACGAACATATTCAATCTGTGTTTCGGGATGCTCTTTGTTCCACACATCAATAACAGCCTGTGGTCCTGCTTCCGGCGGTACACCTCCCCACATTTTCAGCTTGACTGTATCACCGGAATTTTCAGACGCACCCGTCTGTGCATTTGAACCTGAATCATTGGAGCAACCTGCGATCATGCCCACGACAAGGACAAGAGATACCATTCGTGCAACCAAGCTTTTTTTTCTCACCAAGAGACGACCCCCTCGTAAATTCTGGATTGAAGTTTGCAACTTAAGGATAGCAAATGAGTGAGAACAGTCGTAAGTAACAGAATCATGATCACCATGGAACAGAAATACACAGTTGAAACCGCTATCAATTGTTCTTGGTAATCATTTTGTTCTATTGCTGCTGCCGGTACTGACTTGGGGTTGTCCCCGTCATTCGTTTGAAGATTTTGATAAAATAATTATCGTTCATAAAACCAACGTGATGACCAATCTGATTCACTGGCCAGTCGGTGTCTGTTAGGTATTCTATCGCCTTGTTAATTCGTATTCGATGCAAATAGTGAATTAATGTCTCTCCGGTTTTCTTTTTAAACAGGGCACTCACGTAGTTTTCCCCCATCATGACATGACGTGCGAGGAATTTCAGTGTAATATCCTGATCATAATGCTGTTCGATATATTGAATGATTTTATTCACTTCCGGATGCGTGATCTTTTCCTTGGGTGCTGTGGATGCAGGGCGACTTGCACGCTCCGTCGTCACGCCCTGATTCGATAATTCCTTGCTTACCTTAACGAGGGTTTCCCGCAGATCCTTCACACTCATCGACAATTTCAGAATATAATTGGAAGCTCCATATTCCATGGCCTGTCGCATCGATTCAAAGTCACCCATGCACGTCAGCATCACAAACTTGGATTGAATACCGGCCTTTCTTGTTTCCTGAAGCAGCATTAATCCGTCCATTTGCGGCATCACAATGTCACATAGGACAAGATCAGGAGGATCCTGCTTAATCATTGGTAACGCTTCCAATCCATTACTTGCTTCTCCTGCAAGCGTGAAGCCCATGTCCTCCCAGCGAATAATCTCTTTCACGGACTCCCGAACGAATGTCTCATCTTCCACCAGCAATACCTTCCACATCGAAGTTCCTCCATTCCGTTAATCCTAATGATCCTTGTTGCCTAATGTTTCGTTCGCGTACGGCTCGGACAGCAATACCGGCAGATGAATTTGGCAGAGCGTACCCTGTTCTAATGAGATTACTTCGAGTTCTGCTTTATCCTTAAACAGAAGTCTCAGTCGCTCCCTGATATTTTGCAATCCTATACTCGGTCTCTGGCGTCCCTGCTCCCTGTTGTTTTTTGACTGCTCCATGCCTACCCCGTTATCTTCTACCTCCAGCGTCAAACGATCGGGCATGGCAGCATTTCTGAACATGCGGATCTGTATTCGTCCTCCCTCGGTCATGTTGCCGATCCCATGACGAATTGCATTATCAATCAAAGGCTGCAGACTGAGCTTGGGAACCAGAGCATACAGCAATTCTTCGTCATAACTGAACTCTATATCAAAAACATTTCCATATCTGACTTGTTGAATATACAAAAAAGCTCGCGTCAGCTCCATTTCATCGCGAAGGAGAATGAGATCCACATCTGAATTGAGACTGGTTTCCAGCAGTTTACCGAGTGAAAGACATATTTCCACCGTTTCTTCATTCCCGTTGCGCAAACCGATCCATTTCAGTGTATTAAGCGTATTGAGCAGAAAATGAGGATTCATCTGAGCAAGAAGCATCTGAAAATGAACGGCATCCTTCTGCCTCTCTTCGATACGAAGCTGTTGAACCAATCGGTTCATGTCTACCATCATCGTATTGAAGGTTCGGGTCAGATCCAGCACCTCTCCCCGGTGATTCTCCTCAGGCAGCCGAATGCGCAGATCCTTGCCAACCGCTTCCTTCATTTTGACCTGCAAACGGGATAACGGTCGTGTAAACGTATAGGCAATCATAAAGGCGATGGCAATAAACATGGCAGTAATGGCATAGAAGGTTACAAAATAATGTCTCTTCAGGCTCTCAATCTCACCAAACAATACTTGCAGCGGAATACGGTTCACCATGTACCAATCCAGGGAAGGCAGATAACTGTAATTAATGAGTGATTCACTTGATCGGTCTGTCCAGTAGCCGTTACTGGCCTCCCTGGAAACTTCCCGAACGACTTCATCTGACAGCCAAGAGTCGGAATTGGAACGAGCAATCACTTCGCCTTGGCGGGTCATGATAAAATAGAGCTGGTCACTCTCGGACTTTTGCAATACAGACTGGAACCAATAGGAGAAATCGATGCTGATTCTTGCCAGTCCGTAAGTATTGTTATTGCGATCACGCAGTTTGGCGTACAGGGATAAGAGCGTTGGACTCCTTGTGACGTCACGGGATACATAATTCTCATCATTGGACGTCCACACGTATGAAGTCCCGCTGTCCTTGAGTGCCAAAAAGGAACGATCTGATGTAATGGTGTCATAGTCTAGCGGAACCTTGGGTTGATATGAGGTGTAAATATGCCCGTCTTGATCGAGCAGGGTAAAATAAACGGATGGATTGTAGAGAAAAAAGCTGTTATTCAAACCTTTGAATTTGTCCTCCATACGCTCCTTGTTGTCCAAAATGGTGTGCTCGTCGGGATTTTGAAGAATCCGGCGAACTTCGGAGTCCTGTTCCAGAAAGATTAATGTTTTAAAAGCGATACTTAGCTGATCCTCCAGAGACTGGTGGAGATTATCCAGCTGTTCATGACTCTGTTCACTGATTTTCTGCTGCACGAGCGATTCGATTTTTTCATAATTGTACAGATTGAGAATGCTGAATGGAAGCAGAATGACAAGCGCGAAACCTGCAAACAAACGGTATTTAAGCTTATGGGGGATCATCCACCCCAGCCACTTCCGCATCAAAACCGACTCCTTTTGCTGCCTCTGGTAACTCATTATATCACCTGCAGCTAAACCTGGATGGCTGACTTTCCCACCTTCATTATTCATTTTAAGGAACAATACACTTCCGTCATAGAAACATATTTCTCATTGAATAGAACATATCTACACATTAAGCGTGTATTTTCATTAATATCAAGCTTGTTATGGAACGATTTCGTCTCCTACATCCCGATATGCAGTATATCACTAATTTTTATATGAATTCTATTCCAATTATAATGGTATTCACTTCTTTTATATCATGATATATTAACATCTACGAAAACGCTTTCAATACATAATTTAGAGGTGATGCATCCTTCGTACAATCTGTCTGGACTGTTTTATGAATGAGCTTTTACTCAGATCAAGCAAGCAAAATTCTTCAGTTCAACATCCCAAAATGAAGGAGACACTGTTTATGAAGAAAAGTCGTAAGAATGTTCTATCCCTCACGCTGGTAACAGCTCTGATCCTGTCCCTGTTCTCTTCTGCCATCGCCTCTGCGGCTCCTGATCACAAAGGCAAGCCAAGTAAACCTGCTGCTCCTACCAAAATTCAGTCCTACGTCAGCGCCATGGAACCAGGCTGGAACTTGGGTAATTCACTCGACGCTGTGGGCGAAGATGAGACCGCCTGGGGTAACCCGCGGATTACCAAGGAACTGATTCAGCAGATTGCGAAACAAGGTTATAAAAGCATTCGTATTCCCGTGACCTGGGAGGCTCATATCGGTGAAGCACCCGACTACACCATTGATCCCGCTTACATGAACCGTGTGCAGGAAGTGGTGAATTGGGCACTCGATGCCAACCTTTATGTCATGATTAATCTTCACCATGATTCCTGGCGATGGATCAGCTACATGGAGAAAGACCATGACAATGTGCTCGCACGTTACAATGCGGCCTGGACCCAGATCGCGAATCAATTCAAAAACGCTTCGTCCAAGCTGATGTTCGAGAGTGTCAATGAGCCCCGGTTTACCGAGGGAGGAACGACCGACACAGCTGTCTCATACCGTTTGCTCGATGAGCTTAATACTTCTTTCCACAAAATCGTAAGAGACTCGGGTGGGAAAAACACGACACGTCCACTCGTTCTCCCAACATTGCATACATCGTCTGCACAAGCCGATCTGGATGCGTTGACTCAAACCATTACGAAATTAAATGATCCGAACATTATCGCAACCGTACATTACTATGGCTTCTGGCCATTCAGTGTGAATATCGCAGGTTATACCAAATTCAACGAAGAAGTACAAAAAGATATTACCGATACATTCGATCGTGTGTATAACGCATTTGTAGCCAAAGGCATTCCTGTGATTGTCGGTGAATATGGCTTGCTGGGCTTCGACCAACATACAGGTGTCATCGAGCAGGGTGAGAAATTGAAATTCTTCGAATTCATCGGCCAATACCTGCGTCAGAAAAAGATGACGACCATGCTGTGGGATAACGGCCAGCATTTCAGCCGCACCAACTTTACCTGGTCTGACCCTGACCTGTATAACACGATGAAAGCGAGCTGGAAGGGTCGTTCATCCACTGCCGAATCCGACTTGGTCCACCTCAAAAAAGGTGCAGCCATTCAAGATCAAACCATCAAATTGAACCTGAATGGGAACACCTTCAAATCCCTTGCTCACGGTAGCAAAAAGCTTGCCAAAGGCAAAGACTACACTATTCGCGGTGATGTCCTGACCCTGAAATCCAGTCTGCTGACCAGACTCACGGCTTCCGGCAATCTGGGCGTGAATGCGAAGCTGACAGCCAAATTCAATAAAGGTGCCAACTGGAACCTGAATATCATTACGTATGATACGCCCGTACTGAGCGATGTAACGGGAACTACTGAATCTTTTGCCATTCCAACGACCTTTAACGGAAACCAGCTGGCCACCATGGAAGCGACGTATGCAAGCGGTGGTAACGCAGGTCCGCAAAACTGGACTTCGTTTAAGGAGTTCTCCTACACCTTCAGCCCGGATTACAGCCGCAACGTTATCGAATTGAAACCCAACTTCTTTAACGAAACGAATGATGGTGAGGTTATTCTCAAATTCCATTTCTGGAGTGGAGACGTAATTACGTATAAAATTACGAAGAGCGGCACAAGTGTCGTTGGAAAAACGTCTTAACATCGGAATACAAACGTTCTGTTCAGAGCAAGGCTCTGAACAGAACGTTTTTGTTTTGTCTAAATGTCCGAATAACGTACAAGGAATGCCTCATACCTTTACAGTAATTTGGCTTGAGGAGGAAATATTATGTTTAAACGGGTAGATCGCCTGGCGATTGAACTGCCGATCTCCAACAACCCGGATCCCAATGGAGCAAGCGCAGTTCAGGAACTGCTGGGTGGAAAGTTTGGGGAGATGTCCACGCTAAATAACTACATGTTTCAGTCCTTCAATTTCCGGGGCAAGAAAAAGCTGCGTGCCTTTTACGATATTGTGGCAAGTATTACGGCTGAAGAATTTGGTCATGTGGAGCTTGTCGCCAATACCATTAATCTGATGCTGGTGGGAACCACTTCCCCGGGAGACCCCGACACTACTCCACTGCGCGCAGGCAAGGATGCTCGCATGACTTCACATTTTATCGAATCGGCCCAAACGGCACTCCCTTATGATTCCATGGGCAGACCCTGGAACGGTTCATATGTCGTCAGCAGCGGCAATCTGATCTTTGACCTGCTGCATAACTTCTTTCTTGAATGCGGCGCACGTACCCACAAGATGAGAGTTTACGAGATGACGGATCATCCGACTGCCCGAGAGATGACAGGGTATTTGCTTGTGCGTGGAGGCGTACATATTCTGGCCTATGCCAAGGCACTGCAGATTGCAACCGGCGTCGATGTAACGAAGATGTTCCCTATTCCGCGCCTCGATAATAAAGTGTTTGATACGACCCGAAAATGGGAAGCCATGGGCGAACATCGCAGGCTGTACACCTTTAGTGACAAGGACTATCAGAACATCGCCCAGATCTGGAAAGGCACCCATCCGATAGATGGCGGAAAACTGGAGGCTTTTGCAGGACTTCCTGGTCACAGTGGCAGCATCCCCGAACTGCCCGATCTGCCGGAAGAATTCGCCCCGGGTGTATCAGCAGAGGATCTGCTGCAAATTGCAGAGCGGCTGAAGCGGCACGCCGGACTATAGTTTTTTTATTTATGGATACCAAAAAACAGGCAAAGAATCTGGTATACGGCAGTGCACCAGATCTCTCTGCCTGTTCAAGAGTTTTAATTAAATTTTACAACAAGGATGGCTTCCCCATTGGCTTGCACATGGCCAGTCTTCGCAGTCTGTACCTCTTCAATGGTTTCATTTCCGTTCGGGATCAATACAGGCGTGATTAATGGCAGGCCCGCAGCCTGAATGGCGTTCATGTCAAACTCAATCAATAATTGTCCTGCAGTGATCACATCGCCGCTTTGGACATGCGCCGTAAATCCTTCTCCCTTCAAACCTACCGTATTGATTCCAATATGCACAAGCATCTGAAGACCAGTCTCATGCTCCAGAATAACCGCGTGTTTGCTCTTGTTCATGACATGGGCGACGACACCATCAAAGGGCGCGTATACTTTGCCTTCGGTAGGTTCAATGGCAATGCCTTCACCCATATGTTTCTCTGAGAATGCAGGGTCAGGTACGTTGGCCAAAGCAACCGCTGTACCTGTCATCGGCGAAGCAATCTCCAGCTTATCCACTTTGGGACGATACGTCTCTGTATGGTTGGTATTGTCATCCATACTTGCGGTTGGTACAGCGGAAGAATCACTCTCATTCCCTCTGTTCGTTATCTCCTCTGCAGCAAGCGGCTGATCCTTGTAACCAAAGAACCAGGTTAACGCAAAGGCCACACCCACGGCAACTACATTGACAAGAATGTAGAGGGGCAGCTGGCTGTTCAGATACAGCAATGTTCCAGGGATGACCGTTACAGCCATGCCCGTTCCCTTCAGATGGAACAAGGATGCGAGAAAACCGCCGACTCCGCCGCCAACCAGTCCCATAATGAACGGTTTCATGAAACGAAGATTTACTCCAAAAATGGCGGGTTCGCTAATTCCCAGAAAAGCGGACAATGACGATGGCAGCGCCAGTGCCTTGAGTTTCGTATTCTTTGTTTTTAATCCTACGGCTAAACAAGCTGCTCCTTGTGCAGCCATCGCAGATGTGACGATGGCGTTAAACGGATTATAACCCGTTTTCTCCAGCAGCTGGATTTCCAAAAAGTTAAAGATGTGATGTACACCGGTAACGACAATAATCTGATTGAAGAAACCAATAATTATCCCGGCAATGCCGAATGGGAGGTCCAAAACGGCTGTCGTCCCATGCAGCACCCACTCTTCGAGTGAATGAAAGACAGGACCGATGGCAAAGAGTCCCAATGTGATCATAACCGTCAGTGTGATAAAAGGTGTGAGGATCAGGTCCAGCGCCTCTGGCACGCGTCTTCTCAAAAACTTCTCGAACTTTGCTCCAATGAGACCTACGAAAAACGCTGGCAAAACAGATCCTTGATAACCGACCACGGGTATAAATCCAAACATGTGCAGTGCCTGCGCTGATCCATCTGCAACCGAATAGGCATTCGGCAATGCCGGATTCACAAGCATCAGACCGAGTACGATCCCGAGCACAGGGCTGCCGCCAAACACGCGGAATGCAGACCATGCCACCAGTGCTGGCAGGAATGCAAAAGCCGTATCCGTCAGAACTTGAGTAAACAACAGGAAATTGGGCGAGATGTCCTCAGGTGTTGCACCGAACAAAGACAGAATCTCGTTCTGGGTAAGTAGTCCGCGTAGCCCCATGAATAACCCTGTAGCCACCAGCACAGGAATAATGGGTACGAACACATCTCCGAACGTGCGGATCGCCCGTTGAAATGCATTGCCTTCCTTTTTCCCCTGATTCTTCACGTCTTCCTTGGAGGACCCTTCAATCCCCAGCTTCTCGACTTCTTCGAAGATCCGGTTCACGGTTCCTGTCCCAAAGATGATCTGATATTGCCCCGAATTGAAAAAGGCACCTTTGACCTTATCTATGTTTTCGACCTGTTTCTGATCAATTTTGTCCTTGTCATTCACCATAATTCGCAGCCGTGTCGCGCAGTGAGCAAATGAAGCAATATTATCCTTGCCCCCAATGGCACGAATGACTTCCTTGGCGATCTGTTGATTATCCGACATGGTATTTCATCCCTCTCACCTGATATCTAGTAATCCCATTTGGTTGCTTTAAATTCTGCCTTACCTCCACTTGCAAAAAAGCGAATTCCCCCGCTTTCCGGACTCGGGAAAATCCGGCTTGTGAACACCTCTTCCCCATCGTTGACAAAGATTTCAACCGAGGAAGTATCCACAAACAGTTGTAACTTGATCACATCTCCGTTCAGCTTGCATTGGCGTACCGTGCCATTCACACCTTTCATTGGAGCACCTGATAAGGATCGGTCCAGTATTAATTTCTGCTGGAGTCGATCGTATTTCAAAACGGTCTTTTCTTCAGCGCCAGTTCGAAATTCAATCCCGAAACGCTCAGCATCAAAATGACTGATTTCACATTCCAGCTCATAGGCAATCCCGTCAAATGCAGCAATGGTTTCAGAGCTGTTCTCCAGAATTGTTTGGTAACAACTCCCCTGTGCCTGCTGACGCAGCTTCGCCATTTCAGCTACAGGCTGCTGAATGAGTTTGCCGTCTCTCAATGACAGCTGCCGCGGGATCGTGAGACAGTGCGCCCACCCACTCGCATCCGTTGGATACTCCACTTCGGGAAGTCCCAACCATCCGACCAAAATACGTCTTCCATCCGGCGCTGCCATTGTCTGTGGAGCATAGAAGTCGAATCCACGGTCCAGTTCCTGAAACTCACCATGCTGGAACTCTCTTGTCTGAAGATTCAATGGTTCGCCAATGAGGTAGCCCGACTGAAAAATGTTGTTATATAAATCCCCATCACTTTCAATGCCCTGAGGCGAAAAAAGAAGTATGCCCTTGCCATCCATTTCGATGTAATCCGGACACTCCCACATGTAGCCGAAATGTGATAGATGAGTCTGGATCTCACCCAGAAACTCCCACGCTGTGAGGTCAGATGATCGATAAAGCACCGTACATCCTGTCTCATCCGTCCGCTGTGCTCCAATTACACAATAATAGATATCCTCATCCTGCCAAACTTTCGGGTCCCTGAAATGTTCCGTATACCCGGGTGGTACCGAGGATATAACCGGCTGCTCGGCTTTCACAACTGAACCGCTTTCATCCATAATCGCCAAACACTGATACGGATGTCTGACCCATGCTTCATCCCGAGTGTTGCCGGTATAGAGCAGATGCAGTTTGCCATTCTTGACAATTCCACTCCCTGAATAGGCACCATGTGAATCGAATGGATCACCAGGCGGAATGCCGATCCCCATCATCTCCCAGTTCACAAGGTCTGTTGAACGAACATGGTACCAGTATTTCATTCCATGCTCTGTTCCCAGAGGAAACCATTGATAGAAGAGATGATAATGTCCTTGATAAAAGGAAAATCCGTTCGGATCATTCAGTAAGCCCGTAATGGGCTGAATATGATAGGACTGTCTCCACGAGCAGGCAGAAATCAATGCTTCCAAATTCTCAATTTCTCCCTCTTCCGCCTGCTCAATGAGTCTGTAGCGCTGCTCTCTGGTCATTTTCATAACGTATCTCCCATCCTTACCAAAATCATAAACACCAAGAGGAACCGGTTCCAATGCAATCAAAAAAATAATTCCATATGGCACAATCTGCCAGAACCTTCATTCCAATTCGTACAAAAGAACGAATGGAACCGGTTCGATGGAATTATCATAAAGGATATGTTTATAGATTGTCAACGCTTTCTCGGGGAATCAGTTCCACATCAAGTACAGTTCGTTTCTCTACCGGCTCACCTGCAATCTGACGAATCATATGATTCGCTGCCAATTTACCCGCTTGTGAATAATGATACTTCACCGTAGTCAGTGCCGGGTGAATCATTTCCGTAATATCATATCCGCCGAATCCGGCAACCGATAGTTCATGAGGTATTCGGATTCTGTTGGAAAAAGCCGTCTTCATTACACCAAGTGCAATATTGTCGGTTGCACCTACAATCATGGTCGGTCTGTTGTCGTTCAGAACGGCTTCTGCTGTAACAGTCGCTTCAGACATTTTGAAACTTGTCTCATAGTAGGTCACATCACACTCGCCGCATTCGGCAATAGCGCGCTGAAAGCCTTGTCTTCGGTGAATGCCAACGGCTTGGTCTTTCTCTGTTACCCCAATATAGACAATCTGGCGATGTCCCTTCGCTACCACATATCTACCCATTTCATATCCGGCCTGATCGTCATTATGTACCAGACTGTGCAGGCGTTCATGCTGCTGTCCCAACAAGAGTACCGGAATACCAATCTCTTCAACGGCTGTCAGATGTGCTTCCGTCACTTCAGCAGCAAGTAGGATAATGCCCGACACCTTCTGCCTTGCAAAGTCATAAATGGCATCAATCTCACGCTGCATGTCCTGACTTGTATTGGCGATCAGCATCTGGTAATGATTGCTTCTTAATTCTTCATCAATGCCGATCAATGTCTGAGATGTCGCAAAAGAGTCGAGCCTTGGAACGACCGTGCCGATAATGCTGGTCTTCTTCGCTTTGAGGCTCTGCGCAAATGTATTTGGTACGTAATTGTATTGTTTGATGATTCGCTCAATCTTCTGACGTGTATCTTCACTGACGGAGCCGCCATTGAGAAAACGGGAGACCGTACTTTTGGCCACACCGGCCAGTTGAGCGATATCGGAAATGGTTTTGTTCATAGTTACTCCTCTTGTGTTCAGCTTGAAATAAAATGGATGATACATCCTTCTTATTATACTTGGTTGTAGTTGTCGTGGCGAATGTCATTGTGATGCAGTACAGCGTTATTGTTTTGTGGCATTACTTCGTTTTATTGCATACAGAATGAGTACATGCTAGTATAACTTCAATTCATATCGTGCACGATGGAATAGAAATTCATGATGAATATAAATGACAGGCTATGACGGAAAGAGTAAGCGGAATAAAGCGTTGATTACAGGGACGTGGTGCCAGAGACTGAGAGCATCCGAAGCAACCAACCGCCGAAGTTCACTCCTGAGCCGATTGCTGAAGAGCTGATTTTTTGTGATCCAGCTTCTAGGACAATCCGTTCCTTGCGTTAAAAGGTCAAAGTGAGAAACAGGTGTGCCTGCAATTTGGCAGGGCCGTTTCTAATTAGGGTGGTACCACGGCTTCTTCGTCCCTTGCGGATGAAGGGCCTTTTTGCATTTTTCATTAAACCAATCCATATCCAAATTGCAGAGGAGAGTGTGAACATGGATGAGAATAGAAATTTGGAGCAATTACGAGGCCGTTTGAATGAGATTAATCATAGTTTACTTCACCTGTTATCGGAGCGCGCCCAGATTACACAGGAAATCGGTCAGATCAAGGAAAAACAGGGAGTTCCCAAATTTGACCCCGTTCGGGAAAAAGAAATGCTGGAAGAACTGACTGCGGCCAATCCTGGGCCGTTCCACGATGATGCCATTAAGCTGCTGTTCAAGCAAATTTTCCAGGCTTCCCTGCATCTGCAGGTCGACGAACACAAAAAACAGCTGCTAGTCAGCCGTAAAAATCAGCAGGAAGACACGGTTGTCTCCATCGGTGAAATCAAGGTTGGCGCAGGCAAACCGATCATGATTGCTGGACCTTGCTCCGTTGAGAGTTATGAGCAGGTTCGGGAGGTCGCCAAAGCTTTGAAAGAAGCCGGTATCCCGGTCATGCGCGGTGGTGCCTTCAAGCCACGTACCTCACCCTATGATTTTCAGGGCTTGGGGATTGAAGGATTGAAGATTCTCAAAGAAGTGGCAGATGAGTTCGGACTTAAAACGATCAGTGAGATTGTGCATCCAGGTCATATCGAGCTGGCAGGAGATTATATCGATGTGATCCAGATCGGTGCCCGGAATATGCAAAACTTTGAGCTGCTCAAAGCTGCGGGAGACGTCAACATTCCCATTCTGCTTAAACGCGGGTTGGCCGCAACCATTGATGAGTTCGTGCATGCTGCGGAGTACGTTGTCTCCCGTGGGAACAAGCAAGTCATGCTGATTGAAAGAGGTATTCGTACCTATGAAAAAGCGACGCGCAACACCCTCGATATCTCTGCCGTGCCTATTTTAAAACAAGAAACCCATCTACCCGTTCTGGTGGATGTAACCCACTCTACAGGCCGCAAGGATATTCTGGCTCCGTGCGCCAAAGCTGCTCTGGCAGCTGGTGCCGATGGCGTCATGGTAGAAGTTCATCCGAATCCGGCGGTGGCGCTTTCCGATAGTGCGCAGCAGTTGAACATCGAACAATTCCATCAGTTCCTCTCCTCGGTGAGACAATCCGGTTTATTGAACGATCAATAAATTGCGGAATGAGTGAGCAGATCGTATTTAAATGAAAACAAGAAGAAGCCTGATGGAAATTGCCGTTCCATGGAAACATCTGATAGGGCATCCCTCAGGCTTTTCTTATTGTGACCATTACTCATACCTCAATGATTATAGGCAGGATCATCGGTCTTCGTTTCGTCTGGGCGTAGATGTAATGTCCGATTTCGTCCTTGAGCTTTCTTTTGATGACATTCCACTGGTTCACACCGGCTCCGGTCAGTTCTTCCATTCTGGATAGCACCAATCCATGAATCTCTCGCATAAACTCTTCCGAGTCTTTCACAAACACAAATCCTCTGGAGATGATCTCGGGAGATGTGACCATTTGTTTCTCCGTTTTGCTGAGCGTCGTCACGATGACCAGCATGCCGTCTGAAGACAGCTGTCTGCGGTCACGAAGCACAATATTGCCTACGTCGCCCATAATCAATCCGTCAACCAGACTGTTGCCTGAAGCAATTTTCGGCCCTGGTGATGCTACGCCGTCCTTGTACTGAACCATATCCCCGTTATTCACGATGAATACATGATCAGGGTCGATCCCAACCGATTCAGCCAGCAATCTGTGCTGATACAGCATGCGGAATTCGCCGTGGATGGGCACCAGATAATCCGGTTTCATCAGCGTCAGCATCAGTTTGAGTTCCTCCTGACTGCCATGCCCTGAAACATGCATGCCCCCTGAACCGCTTGAACCATAAAGGACTCTCGCCCCCAATACGTACAGATTATCAATAACGTGGGCAAGGTTGCGCTCATTGCCCGGGATTGCCCCTGCTGCAATAATCACGGTGTCTCCTGCTGCTACTCTCACATGAGGATGCTTACCTGTAGCCAATCGGGACAGCGCAGCCATTGGCTCCCCCTGGCTTCCCGTACAAAGAATGACGACCTGCTCGGGAGGAAACTGATCCGCATCAATCGCTTCAATCAGCAGACCGTCAGGAACATCCAGGTACCCCAGATCACTTGCAACTGACACGACATTGACCATACTTCTGCCCAACAAAGCCAGTTTGCGGCCGGTCTCAAACGTGGCATTCACAATCTGCTGGACCCGGCTGACATTGGAAGCAAAGGTGGAGATAAATATTTTTTGCTTCGCTCGGATGAATGCATCCAGAATACGATCACCGACAACGCGCTCTGATGGTGTAAAGCCAGGCCGTTCCGCATTCGTACTTTCGGACAGCAGCAGATGAACGCCTTGTTTACCGATCTCCGCCATTCGGTACAGGTCAGGATAAGGCCCGTTCACAGGTGACATATCGAATTTGAAATCGCCGGTATGTACCACATTTCCTCCAGGCGTGCGGAAGAAAACACCCAAGCAGTCTGGTATACTGTGGCTGGTTGCAAAAAAAGATACCTCGATCTCCCCCAGCATGAAGGTGGAGTGAGCATCGATTGTGTGAAGATCTGCTGTTCGAAGCATATTATGCTCTTTGAGTTTCAATTCAATCAAGCCACGGGTAAGTCTGGATGCATACACAGGGATATTCATTTGTTTTAAAAAGTAAGGGATGCCCCCAATATGATCTTCGTGTCCATGGGTAACGACAAGTGCTTTTACATGGTCCAGGTTCTCCAGCAAATAGGAGACATCCGGAATAATCAGATCGATGCCTGGCAAGGTTTCATCCGGAAATTTGGAACCACAATCGATGACAATGATGTCCTTATTGTACTGAATGATGTACATGTTCTTGCCGATTTCGTTTACACCGCCCAGTGCGGCGACATACAATTTATTGTGGGCGAGATTCAATTTTTATTGATCCTCCTCTTCGTTTTACTCATGTCCAATGATAATTCTGTAAGCCTGTTATGTATTTCTAGTATGTAATTTCTTAGAACACTTATGCATGGGGAACGATAAACACGTCAAAAAGTCCGCAGTGGACCGGTTGGTTCCACTGCGGACTTTTATTAATGTACGGAAAAGGATAGATAATGGCTGTACACATACACTTACTATACGAGCGAAGCACCACGCTGAAGCAAAACGTTCTCTTCATAAGTTTTGATCACGGAGATCCACTTCTCTCGAACAGGTACCCCCTGCTTGGCACAATAGTAATCCCAGATGGCACCAAACGGATAGGATTTAAATTCTTCCGTCAGTGCAAGTCTCAAGGTATAATCGCCTTGCAGTTCAGCAGTCTTCAAAGCCTCTACTGGCTCCAGCATGGCGCGCAGCAGCGCTTTGATCGTATTGCGTGTACCTACTACCCAGGCTGCGACCCGATTGATGCTGGCATCAAAGAAATCGAGTCCAACATGTGTAGTTGGCAGCAGGTCGTGACGAACGAGTTCCCTTGCAATTTCCAGCAGCTCATCGTCCATAATGACGACATGGTCACTGTCCCAACGCATCGGACGGCTGACATGCAGCAGGATGCCACTGGTAAACAGCGCGAGGGACGACAGCTTGTTGGAGATGACTTCTGTGGGGTGGAAGTGACCTGCATCCAGACAGATTAAGGTATCATTTTGTAATCCATATCCCATGTAAAACTCGTGTGACCCAACAACGTATGCTTCCGAACCAAGGCCGAACAGTTTACTCTCTACCGCATCCAGATTATGCTTCGGATCGAGCTTCTCCGCAAACACTTCGTCCAGAGAATCCTTAAGACGTTTCCGAGGGGTCATACGATCAACCGGATTATCCTTGAAGCCATCGGGTACCCATACATTGGTGACGCACGTCTGGCCCAGCTGTTCTCCGAAGTATGCACCGATACGCCGGGATGCCTTGCAGTGATCAATCCAGAACTTGCGAATTTCGGGATCCGGATGACTGAGTGTAAAACCGTCGCTTGACTTCTCGTGAGAGAAGCAGGTTGGATTAAAGTCGAGACCAAGTCCCTGCTCTTTCGCCCACTGCACCCATTTCTCATAATGCTTGGGCTCAATCTGATCCAGCTCTACCTTTTCGTCCGTATCGGTGTAGATCGCGTGCAGGTTAACCTTATGTTTGCCGGGAATCAGGGAAAAGGCTTGTTCCAGATCTGCCCGAAGCTCAGCAGGAGTCGTTGCAGCTCCCGGATATTGACCCGTAACGGAAATGCCTCCGGTCAATTCTCCATCCTGGTTCAGAAAGCCTTTGACATCATCCCCTTGCCAGCAATGTACCGATACCTTGATCTCTGCAAGCTTCTCCAGGACTTCATCCGTATCTATTCCATGCTGGGCATATAACAATTTGGCCGCTTCATACGCTTGCTTCACTTGGTTATCCATTCGCAAGAACCCTCCTCTTAACGTGTAAATGCTGCCGGTACACCACCATCAATGGTCATCATGCATCCGGTTGTTTTTTCGGATTTGGAAGAAGCGAAGAAAGCAATTCCTTCCGCGATATCTCTCGGGTAAATATTAACGAGCAATGTGGTGCGTTTGCGGTAATACTCTTCCAGTTGATCCGGTTCAATGCCATACGCTGCCGCCCGTTCATTCCGCCAGGAACCATTCCAGATCGCAGAACCTTGCAGGATGGCATCAGGGAGTATCGTGTTGACACGAATGCCATATTCACCGCCTTCTGCTGCAATACAACGGGCAAGGTGTGCTTCAAGAGCTTTGGCCGAGCTGTAAGCGGAAGCGCTTTTACCTGCATAGACCGAGTTTTTGGACCCGATGAAGACCATGCTGCCTCCAATTCCCTGCTGCTTCATCAGCTTGAACGCTTCACGGGCAACGAGGAAATATCCGGTACCCAGCACGTTCATGTTGAGGTTCCATTCCTTCAGGGATGTTTCGTCAAAAGGACTGGATGTGGCAAGGCCCGCATTGTTAACGATGATATCCACACCGCCATATTGTACGGCTACTTCCGCGTACGCCGATTGCACGGCTTCCTCATCAGTGACGTCCATTTTCAAAGCATATGCACGATTGTCACCATATTGGTCATTGATTTCCTGTGCCACTTTTTTAGCACCTTCCAGGTTCAGGTCAGCCAAAACGACATGCGCGCCCTCGGATACCAACCTGCGTGCAGTTTCGCTTCCGATTCCGCCGGCGCCACCTGTAATAAACGCTACTTTCCGGGAAAATTCCGTCTCGGCTGGGGCGAGAGACAATTTATACAGCTCAAGCGGCCAGTATTCTACATTGTAGGACTCATTAGCGCTGAGTGATACGAACTTGCCCAAGCTGGTCGCACCACGCATAACGGCAATAGCCCGGTGATACAGTGCCCCACTCACTTGCGACAGGGCCCAGCTCTTGCCTGTATTGATCATGCCCACACCTGGGATGAGAATAACGCGAGGTGCTGCTTCGAACATCACATCGCCATCATTTTTGTTGCTCTCAAAATATTGTTGGTACTGCTCTTTGTAGGCAGCAACACCTTCGACCAGCTTGGCTTTCAGACCTTCAATATCTTCAGCATCTGGTGTCCATTCAATAAATAAGGGTACCACTTTGGTATGTACCAGATGATCCGGGCATGCTGCTCCCACCTGAGACAGTTGTGGCGAATCCGCTCCACCTACAAAGGCAAGTACATCGTCCTGATCGTCATAGGACAATATCATTTTTTTGCTATCCGATACTGCACCGCGAAGCGTTGGCATCACTTTGGCTACGATCTCACGCCGCACTTCAGCTGCGAGGGCCGGGTGTTTAACACCGCCGAACAGACTTCCCTCATTCACGCGTGCTTCGATAAAAGCTTCAGCCTCATTGATGATTTTGATGGTTTGTGCATAGCATTCCTCGGATGTTTCTCCCCATGTTACGAGTCCATGCTTCTCCATCAAAACCAGTTCAGCATTCGGATTCGCGAATACGCTTTCAGCAATCATCTTGGATAATGTGAAGCCTGGGCGAACATAAGGCACCCATACAAAACGGTCTCCATAAATTTCTCTTGCCAACTCTTTGCCGTTATCCGCACAACACAGACTGATAATCGCATCCGGATGTGTGTGGTCTACATGTTTATATGGAAGGAACGCATGCAGCAGCGTCTCGATGGAAGCACGAGGGTGCTTGGAATCAATCATGCAATGCCCCAGATATTCAACCATCTCTTCATCGGTCATGGATTCACGTTCAATCAGGGGACGAATGTCTTCCAGAGCCAGACCTGTAAAATGCTTCGCTTGCATCGAGCCTAAATCGGATCCGCTTCCTTTCACGTACATTACTTCTATATCGCGGCCACGAAAATCCTTCACTGTCGTTTTGGTAGATGTGTTTCCTCCGTAAATGTTACATACACTGCGATCTGCGCCAATCAAATTGGATCGATAGACCAGCTGCTCCAGACCCGTTGTTTGCTCTAAAGCCTGTGAAGTGTTCCATAAACTCTGTACCATTCATTTCCCTCCGATAATGTTTGTTTTATTCCTAATCAGAGTTTATCATCTTTGTTTTGTTTTGAAAACAAGAGTTTTTAAATATAAACGGAAAAAATCAAAAGGAAGGCGTTTTGATAATTGAATGATCAAAAACACTCTGACGAAATGATCAGAGTGTTCAGCTATTCTTGTATTCCTACTATTCTGTTGTAAGACCATTTTGATCTATATATTGAAGATTGGAAGTCGCTTATTGGATTTATGCAAAATGCTCACTTAAAAAATACCAGCCTTTTGGGAAGTATTTTTGATGCCATAAGTATCATTAACGACCGTATTGCCAAAGCTTGTTAAGCTTCCGTTAGGTCCTGTGGCCATATCCAGGTAGTTCAGGCCTGAGCTATTCCCGTACCAAGACCACGCAAGCCATCCGACCCCTTTTTCCTGACCATATTTCATGATTGCATATTCATCGACGTCTCCATTGGTGTGGTATCCTCCGAATTCACCGATAATTAATGCAAGCCCCTTGTTCAGCACACTTTCCATATTGGATTTCACGGTTGCTGCATCTTTGCCTGCATACTCATACATGTGAATGGAAAATACCGTGTTTTTCTGTGAATCCGCGGCGAAGACACTTTGCCCATAATCCACGATGGATTGAGGATATTGCCCCCAGCCTGCTGCATCCACGATTAATGTATTTTTAATGCCTGCATTTCTTAACTTTGGAATGGCTTTTTTGTATCCGTCTGCCCATGCGCTTCCGTTCCATGTGCCATACCACTCGTTGGCGATATTCACAATAACCCGATCTTCCTTGCCGATCAATGCTTCCTTGATACTGATCCAGTAGTCAACTGCTGCATCCAATGAATTGTAGTCATCTTTGCCTGTGGCGTCATGTACTTCAAGGACTGCAATCATTTTGTTAGCGTTTACAACATTTATGATGTTTTTAACGGAGTTCAGATCATCTTTGGTGTACTGTGTTCCGTTGGACAAAACAATACGGACCGTATTGGCACCCGTTTTCGCAATTGCAGGAATGGCTGTGTTCAAGTCATTCTTGAACCAGGAATGTCCATGATTGATGCCTCTCATGTAAAATGCTTTTCCCGTGGAATCATACAATTTGCCGCCGCTCACGTAAAAACCGGCAGCTGCTGATGCTTTGGGGGCAGCGCTCCCCAGAATGACAAACATGAGTGCTGCAATGACGGTGAAGATTGTGCCTTTTTGCAACTTGGCCATAGATTGAAACCTCCCTAAAATTTTTTATATTTCAATTAACCCTGCTCAAGGCAATAAGTTAACTAAAATCATAAAACATTCAACTAAAACAAAACTCAAAAAGTAAACTAATAAAGGTAATTTATATTCAATTAAAATTACTTTATCGTTTAAGTTATGAGGTTATGATAAAATGAAAACGCTTACCAGTCAACTCTTTTTTTACTACAAAAAGGAATTTTTTCTTTCATGAAAAGACTTACCTACAACAAAAAGAGCACCCGACCATGTGAACGGGTACTCTTTTTTACCTGACATTACAAATTATTTTCGCCTTGCAAAATCAACAAATCTGAACTTGTCCGGACGATGCCGGGATTCCGTGAACTGAAAAGGACTCGCATCCTCCAAGTAGACCTGGCTGCGTACAACCACGACATTGTGAAAGCCGTCCAGATCCATCAGTCTTCGATCCTCTTCGGTAGGCTCTTCCACCAGGATTTCCTTCTTGGCAAAAGAAATGGACAACCCCAGTTCCTCCTCAATGTACTCATAAATGGAGTTGTTGCATATCTCTTTGCTCAATCCCGGAACGAGACGCTGACTGATATAGTCCTTGTCCAGAATGACCCGTTCTCCATCTACATTACGAACGCGTGCGATTTTCCACACCTGTTCATCCATTCCGAAATGAATGGTTTTGAACAAGGATTGGTCTACCTTTTGATCCTCAAACACCTCAACCTGCGTTTTGGCCCGATGTCCCATCTTTTTGGCCAATTCCTTGAAGCTCACCAGACCCGAGATGGGAAAATCGATTTTGCGAATATCCAGTACAACAGAACCTTTGCCCTGAATTTTCTGAATATAACCTTCCTCATATAACATTTTTAATGCTTTGCGAATCGTCTCTCTGGACGTCTGATAGCTTTCAGATAAATCGAGCTCTGACGGCAGCATTGTACCTGCCTCGATTTCTCCAGTCCGAATATGAGCTGCTATATCTTCATAGATTCGGATAAACTTGTTATTCATCATTCATCACCATAGTTCATTACCCTTTTTTATCATATTGGCAACCTATTATAGCATTAAAAACAGGGTTAATACACTTGATGATTCCAAATATCAATGGCTGATGAACAATGGATTACAAGGTATGACTAAGAAACCACTTGTACAGTTCAGGATTGCTATACGTCTCGTCCCACGCATTGTGATTGCCTTCAGGATAGACTGTAAGCTTCACGTTTGCATCCAACGCTTCAAGTGCATCCACAATCCCCTGTGATTCCGAGAGCAAAACAACGTCGTCCTTAGCACCATGGAATGCCCAGATGGGCACATTGCTCAAGGCTTCAGCTTTGGATGGGTTTATTCCTCCACACACGGGAGCCACCGCTGCGAATACATACGGGTAGTCGACCGGCAGATGCCAAGCCCCGTAACCGCCCATGCTTAATCCTGTGAGGTATACCCGTTTCGGATCTGCAGGATAGTTGTCCAGCACATGTTCGACAATCGCAATCAGTGCCTCCTTTTCCATTGCCCAGAATTCATCCTCCGGACACTGTGGAGATATCACGATGAACGGAAAGCTCTTGTCCTGATCCACTATTTGCGGCAGCCCATGCGCTTTGACCTTTTCCAGATCACTGCCGCACTCCCCAGAACCATGAAGAAACAGAATAACGGGCCACTTCTGTTCCGCAGGTTGTTCTTCCGTTTCGGGAACGTGCAGCAAGTAGTCCAGCGTCAACGTTTTGGTTATTTCTTTTACTATTCGATGCCCGGTTTGGGTCATATCTGTTCCCCCACTTCTATTCTCTGATCTTCTTCAATGCTTCGTCCAGTGCGCCAACCACCTTATCACACCATCCGTCAAATTCAGGATCCTCGGTCTGCAATTCAGGATGAGCAAGAATAAACTGAATCGTCTTCCTGATTCCCTGATCTGCCCTCGTTGTAGCCACAAATTCAGGTACAAGTCTCTTCAGCTTACTATTGTCGAATACCACGGTATTAGCCTTGTCCCCAAGCAAACCGCCTCTAAGATCCTGATCACTGCATGCCGCCAAAAACTCAGACGGTACATGAACCGCATTCAGTTTGACACCAAGTACTCCTGCGATAATCTCATAGATCTGATTCCACGTCACTGACTCGTCCGATGTAATATGTACAGACTCACCAATGGCATGAATATTCCCCATAAGACCGATAAATCCTTTGGCAAAGTCACTGTTATGCGTTATCGTCCAGAGCGATGTACCATCACCATGAATGATTACGGGTTTGCCTTCGCGGATGCGCTTGAGAACCTGCCAGCTCCCTTTGGCCCCATGAACACCCAGTGGTACGGACAGGTCTCCATACGTGTGACTTGGGCGCACAATCGTCACCGGAAATCCGTGTTCCCGATACTGCTTCATCAGGTAATCTTCACAGGCGATCTTGTTGCGTGAATATTCCCAGTAAGGATTGGACAACGGTGTGCCTTCGGTAATGCGGTAATCAGCAAGCGGCGTCTGATAGGCAGATGCCGAACTAATGAATATGAATTGTTTCGTTTTGTCCTTGAATAAACGATAATCCCTCTCGAGCTGTGACGGTACAAAAGCAATAAAGTCTGCAACCACATCGAATTCCAGATCCGCAATCAGGTCCGCCACTCGATCTTCATCATTGATATCAGCTTGCAGCACTTTCACATCCGCAGGCAGGTCATCATTCCGATTTCCCCGATTGATCAAATAGAGTTCACAGCCCTGACTGGCGAGCTGATTCGTAATTGCTGTACTGATTGTGCCTGTTCCTCCAATAAATAGCGCTTTCATAATAGGCCACCTCCAGATGGAATGTCTCACTAGTCCATGATATCACGCATACAAAAGAGGAGCAAAGCCAGCTTGTCACTGACTCTGCTCCTCCGTTTATACTACCTTAATCGTTCCGTATATCATGTACATGCCGCAGTGAATTTCATATTCTCCAGGCTGCAAATTTTCGTCAACAGTGTAGTAGTTATCTCCTTTTTGCATGTATAAATCCAAGCCAAGTTCTTGTGAACCAACCGATTTAACATGGGTGACTGACCGGGTGAGAATAAAATTAATTTTGGTGGGAACTCCCGATTTAACTTCTATCACACCAGGCTCAAATCCATCGTTACTAACATTGACATCAATGACTTCATATCCCGCTAAATCCTCTGGTGTCCCGGCTTGTGCCGTTACTGAATTCCCCGAGCCAGGGGACATATCCTTGCCCATGAAATATACGAGAAAGGATCCGAGTAATACAATTACAGCAATGCCTAGCGTTAGCCACGGCCACATTTTCTTGATTGAGCTGTTCATATCAACATGCCTCTTTTCATCATTTAAAAGTACAACCTCTATCATACCTCAAGCTGCTATAGATGAAAATGGCCCCTATGGGCCATGTCAGATTATGCATTTCACAATAGCTCAAAATTCACAGAAAAACCTTCAAACCGTAGAAAAAAAGCCTGATTACTCAGGCTTCTTTACGTTTATATTTATTTCCACTAACACTCTTTTGCATCCCTGCTTCCTATTGTCTTCAGGAATACAGCGGTGTGCTCCGACTGCGCTTCAGCCGCATTTTATATAACTCTGGCAGGGCAACACCGATTAGAACGATAATGACGCCAAACCATTGCAGCCCACTGACATGTTCATGGAGTACGAAGGAAGATAACAGTACCGCAACCGGTAGTTCAACCGCACCCAAAATGCCTGCCATGTCGCCTCCGATATGAGGAACCCCTACGGCGAAGAGGACTGGCGGAATGAAAGCACCGAAAAATCCGAGCAGTAATCCAAACACAAGCAGCTGGCTCCAGATCAGTCCGTTAAACAAGAACGTTGGCGGGAACAAAATGCAGAGCAGGATTAATCCGCCTGTAACCATCCAGGCGCTGCGAAACGCAGGATGTGCTGATGGAACGGCTTTGCCGCTGAACAATACAAACAGCGAATAACTCACAGCTGCCATTAGTCCAAGAGCAATACCAAGACCATTAAACTCACTAAGTCCCTGTTCCAAGAAACCTGCGGCAAGCAGCGTACCCCCGAATAGGATAATCAGTGTCAAGAAAGTGACTTTATCCGGACGTTGACGTTTACTTATTGCCTGAATCAATACGCTAATCCATGTAAACTGAAACAGCAGGATAATCGCGAGTGATGCCGGAATGTAACGCAATGATTGATAATAAACCAGGCCCGTAATGACCGTCGGCGTTCCGGCAGCCATCAATAGCAAACGCTGCTTCCACGTCAAACGTGTGAAAACGTTGGCTGCAGCTGATGATGATGGTGATTTGCCATCTGCCTGTGATCTGCGTTTAATTTTAAACTTCGTGTATAATGCCAGCATCCAGGACAGGATGAATCCCGTGATCAGCTGTGAGCCTACAACCTCACCGAGCTGATATCCTTCACCGTATGCCAGTACCACAATAGTGGACAAGATGCCATAGCTCATCGCTCCAGCGAGAACGGACAAATAGTATTTCATTATGATTGAACCTCCTGATGATCGATATTACGTCCGCATGTCTATTCCATGCCAAGGTCACAACCTGCCATCCAAACGCAAAAAATCCTAACTTCGAGCAAGGAACATCAATTGATTCCCTGGCATCGTAGTTAGGAAGTATAGGCTTCCCGTAGAGACCCTCGCCCTGTGTACACTTCTGGCCTGCGAGGTTATACGAAATAAAGTATGCTTTTGTGATGTAACGTATGTGACGACTTTTCATATATTACATGGCAGGTGAGATGGTGTCAACCCTCATCATGAATTTAAACAAATTTGAAACATATGCGGCTTGGACGTTACTATCAGTGTCATGATAATCCAGGAGATTCCCAAGCCAGGGTCTGTTCCAATCCCTCCTGTAACCCTTGCAGATCCAAGCCATCTACGGCAAAAGCTTCCCGGATCAATGGCGGCGCCACAAATTCATCATATTTACCGAGATACGGTGCTTCGTCTTCTGCCAGCAGTCCTGAAGCATCTTCAACGGTTCGGCACTCACTCATAATCTCTGCGAGAAGTGTACGTGCATCTACTTTACCAGAGACAACAAAATAATACGGCTCCATGGGCACAACCGAACGCAGTGCAAGCTTGTCAGACAGATTATGCTTCATCAAACGTTCCAGTGTTCGGAACGATTTACTCCCCACCCAAGGCAGAACGTAAACGGAGTCGCCTCCTGCGGGAATGACAACCTGCTTCAATAACCCGCTCTCTCGTGCCAAACGACGTGCCCGCTCAAGCCGATTTACCGCTTGTGGAGACAAATAGGGATAGATCACAGAATCAGACAGAACCTCGCGCATTTTCTGGACTACCAAGGTATGAATGTCACCCCCTGCACCGAGCCATAAGGTGTCCACTTTGCCTTTGGCAGCCTTCACATACACGGCTTTATGTTTGTGGTCCACTTCTTCCACTTTCCACAGCTTACCCGCAAGCGAAAAGCAATACCCTGGCGGCGGGACTGTCGTAATCGAACCAATTTCCTCTGAGCCATTCAGTACCTTGTATTCCTCATCATCTTTAAAAACAGCGTAAAAACGATAGTTATTCACTGTCTTCTCGCCAGTTAACCCGATGATTAATGTTCGTTCTTCAGTCCATTGCAGATGATCCGTTTCGATCAGATAATTCAGGAAAGTCTGGTACTGATCGGCCCGGATCTGGCTGAACGGCGCAATTGAAAGTACGGCATACGCAAGTTCACGAGGCTCTGCTTCTCCCATGCTTTTCAGCATACTCATCGTCTGATGATAGAGAACACCCATCGGCATTTTACGAGCTTCAAGAGGTTCAACCCACTTGGTTTTCACATACAGCTCGATGACAGCAATAGCCCGCAGCAGCGTCCAGGGCATGCGAGCCGGAAGCTGCGCTTCTTCATCCTCTTCTTCCGGACATACGAATAGCATCTCCGAAGCCATGTCATCCCGTCTGCCCGATCTGCCCAGACGCTGGACGAAACTCGATGCGCTGTAAGGGGCTCCGAGCTGCACAACCCGCTCCAATTCACCAAGATCAATCCCCAGCTCCAGCGTTACAGTTGCGGCGGCTACTGCCGGCCCGACGCCGGTTCTCAGGGCAGCTTCGGTTTCCTCTCTGAGCATGGCCGAAATGCTGCCATGATGCACATGAAACACATCCCTTTCCTCTCGCCGTGCGGCTACTCTTCTCATCTCAAGGATGGTCACTTCGGCATCCGTACGGCTGTTGGTGAAGATCAGTGCCTTTTTGTGATGAGTACTCTCATAGATAAAATCGTAGTAGGCTTTTCGTGCGTTGTGCAGATGTTCTGCCTGTTCTTCATCCCGGGCATCGGGAAAGGAGAAGTGCTCCACCCGCAAGCGCAATTTGCGGCCGCCTGGAGAAGAAACGACATCCACGCCCTCCTGCGTTCCGGCTGCCAGCCAGGCTGTAGCTGCATCATAGTCACTTAATGTCGCAGAAAGTCCCACCCTGCGGGGTTTGCAGCCAGCCATTCGTTCAATCCGCGCCAGTTCACTCAATACCTGAATACCGCGATCTGCTCCCATGAACGCATGAACCTCATCAATAATGACGTACCTTAAATCATGAAATAGCGCTGGAATGGCATTCGGACGGTTCATCAGCAGACCTTCCAGCGATTCCGGGGTAATCTGGAGAACTCCGGACGGATTCCGCACCAAACGGGTTTTCTCTGCTTGTGGCACATCCCCATGCCAGTGCCATACCGGTATATTGCCTTCAGACAGCAGGTCCTTCAAACGTTCAAACTGGTCATTGATCAGTGCCTTTAGCGGCCCGATGTACAGGATGCCAACAGATTTGGAAGGACGTTCATACAGCTCGGTCAGTGCAGGAAAAAAAGCAGCCTCTGTCTTGCCTGAAGCTGTGCCTGCCGCGATCAGCATATGATGCGGGGTATTGAAGCAGATATGGCATGCTTCGATCTGGGCAGGACGGAGTGCATCCCATTTTTTTTTGTAGATGAATTCCTGTACAAATGGGGCCAGTCTGTAAAAAGGATGATCACTCATAATTCAAATTCCGCCAGAAAATCGTCCATCTCATCCGGAGCTGTCGAAGAATCCGTTCCTTTTCCATCATTCTTCGGCTTGGCCGTCCGTTCTCCAAGCAGCTGAGCATAGGTCACTTCCGGATTCTGGTGAAGTGTATGCAGCACATCCATGAAATCCCTCACTACTTCACGAGTCGTTAACAGCTCGTCTGCACCGAGACGGTTTACTGCTGTTTGCATGAAATCAACCAAATCTTCATCCGTCAGGCTAGCACTATAAGCAAAATGAAGGGCATGAATCTGACGCAGTTTCTGCAGCAGGATCAAAATCTCTTCGTGAGATAACATCGCAAGCTTCAGGATGGGTCCCGTGTAGTTTGCGTATTCTCTCGCTGCATAACGCCCATCAATCAGTCTGGAGCGTAGCGCCTCGTAACTAAACAACCCACGTCTCTCATCCTCCACAAATTGCGGGGTACCTCCCACAAATATGCCAAGATGCTCCGCCTTGCCCTGCATTGTATCGTTGAACATGGTCAGCAGTTTTTCATAATTGCTTTGCCGGGAGATGCTGTTGGTGATTTTGTACAGATTCACCGCTTCATCAATGAAGAGCAGCAGCCCTTTATAACCAATCCGTGCCGTGAATTCCGACCATAATTTAAAATAGTCATACCAGTTGTCATCGTCTATGATAACACCAACAGCAAGCTCCTTTTTGGCTTCTGTCTTGGTGGCATACTCCCCTCTTAACCAGCGAAGTGCAGCCTGTTTGCGGTCATCATCCCCCAGTTTGTATCCGTTCCAGTATGATGCAAGCACTTTGGCAAAATCAAAACCATGCACCAGGTTCTGCATCTCATTCGTAACGGCATAAATCTGTTTCTCCACCTCTGCCGGGAGAGCAGGATCATCAGGCCGCAAACCTTGGTTCTGCATCGCCTGTTGCTGCAAGGCAGCGATCCATTTCTGCAGGATGGGTTCAAGTGCCCCGCCATCCGGACGTGTGCGTGTAGACAAACGAGTCATTAGCTCACGATACGTTGCAAGCCCCTGACCTTTGGTACCAACCAATCTACGCTCTGGTGACAGATCAGCGTCTGCAACAACAAACTCCCGATCCATCGCATAGTTGCGTATCATCTGCAAAAGAAAGCTTTTCCCGCTGCCATACCTTCCCGTAATCAGTTTAAACGCCGCGCCGCCCTCAGCAATGTTATCCAAATCGCGCAGTATCGCATCCACTTCAGGCTTACGGCCCACAGCGATTTGCTCCAGTCCGATCCGCGGCACAACGCCCGCTGTCAATGAATTCACCAGTGCGGTGGTCAGCCGCTTCGGTATTTTTAGTTCGGTCATTGTCCTATCACCTCTTCACATGTTCAAATACATTCATATATTCAGGAACGATCCGGTCACTGTCTATTAGCAGATCACCGATGGTCTCCATTGCAAGATCATTCACTTCATCAAGCAGAAGTGCGGGCATCGTCCCGAATTGTTCTGCGACACGCATTAGCCCGGTATCAGGCTCCGCACCCAATAGCGCATATATAACCAGCACATGCTGGGGAGCAAGCTGTTCTGCCAGGCGGAACCACTCCTCATCCAATACATCTGCAGCCGTTTCCTCCCATTGCAGACCGACTGGCTCATGACTAATCGGTTCTTCTTCAGGGAAATCATCGTTAATTTTTGCTTCTCCCTCCCCAAGAGGAATGGAGTCTGACGAAACTGCTGCATGTTCCGCAATAGCGTCCTCTTCAATCATTAAGGCTTTACGGACGTATTCGCTCTCCTGCTGCAAAGATAGAAGTCTTTCGGTATTGATTCGAATAATCGGTTTCTTGACGGCTTCCGCTTTTTCCGCTGCAAATGCCTTATCCAGGTAGCGTTCGATCAGGCCCGCCAATTCGGGTTCAAGAGTCTTTCCACGCAATCGCCCTCTAAAACCGAGCAGCTCACGACATTTATTCTCGGTACATCGGAATATACGCGTAACGAATTGCACAAAATCTGTGTTCTCTCCAATGGGCACATAGGTTAACAACACCGATTTGCCATAAAGAGCATCATCGTAAACCGCTTTGCGAAATAACATCCGTTCCGTCGTTCTTTCGTTAACCAGTTTGAACTGGTCAACGATCCCTCCCTGACGTGTACGCAGCAAATAAGAATCGACGAGTGCCATAACCTTGGGAATATACCTTTCGAGAACTTCCTCGCCACCATCCCTGTAAAATTTGCTGAGCGTGATATCGTAGTCATAATATCGGCGCAGCAGTTTTAACGAAACTTCAGCAACATGATTCTGCAAAATCCGGTGCATCTCCATATCCAGCATCTCCGCTGGAAGATATCCACTTGTAACGTCCAAAATCTCGGACATTGACATGTACAGTTGATGAACCAGCGCGTAATCCATGAGCCATTCCTGCATATAAACGTCCAGCTGCGGATGGCGCGCCCTGTATTGTATCCATAACCGTTTCAGCTGATCAAAACCCACTTGGGGTTCATTCCACCCTATACCGTTAATCAACTCATACGTATGGACAAAAAGATAGGATAGATCCGTATCCGGGTATCTTTCATGCCTAACTTCCGATCTCCAATACAGATACCATTCCCGCTGAGGCTCGTTCATGACGCCATAAGTTGGCCAGTAGCTCATAAAAGGTACAAACGGAGCAGGCTCTCCTTCCGTTTCTTCAAGGTGCCTCGCCTCTTCCACAAATCGTTTCTCGGAAGACAGTATGCTACCACTAGCCTGCCTTGAATGGAATTGCCTGTGGGCCATTGTTGAACGTTCAGGCACCGGCACTGCCGCAGTTTCCGGCTCTTCGCTCAGATCAATCTCGATAAACTCCAACTGCCTTGAATCGTCTTTCATTGAATGCTGTTTCACCGTCCCTTCATATTCGCAATACGAACAAGTGTATCCATAAGCATCATTATAGCACTTGTCCTGTGTCAGCGGCGACGAAAATAAACATTCAAAAAAGAATGGCGCTCAAACTGTTTTCCAGTTCAAACGCCATTCCATACTCATTTACTTTATAAAAATCAATGATTGATATCCTAAGGGATATTAGACCATGCTCTCACTGAGGTCAGTGTACTTTAAGAGCTGTCATGACATACGAATGATTAGTTTACTTTGGTATTTATCCATTGATCAAGCAATCGGAATGTTTCGGAAGCTGTATGAACCATGTCGTCTTGTTCTTCCTCGCTGCGAGCGAACTGAACAAGCTGCTGCGTGAATTCGGTCCATCTCGTTCTGGTTTCCGCACCATAAGCGTTAAAATATTCAAGCCCGCGGCCTGCTTCAATCGGCAAAAACTGTGACAGGCGCTTGGTCATGATCTGACCCCCGTTGGTAGACCCTTCAATTACATACAGATAACCGAACAATCGTGCAGGTGAAGATATATCAGGCAGTTCCTCACATCTTGGCAGCTGCGCTATGTCCACTTCGCTGGAACCCAAATGACGCAAATCATTTTCTAGCAAAGTGGCTTTCCCACGGATTTCGTAATCCAGTCCGGTGCTCTCCCAGAACGGCTGATCCAAAGCCTGCTCCTCCATCGGTTTCAGAAAGCCGTAGAATTTTTCCAAATACTGCTTATACTCTTCTAAACTCACGGTTTGACTCATAATAGCCTTGGCATAGTCGTTCTGTTCTACTTGTCTGTGATAATGAGCCGTCTCACTTTTCAAACGTTCCATAATGGTGCTGGCTGTCATGTAATCATCACCTTTCTCTGCTTGGTTCCTTTATCAAAATTAAAACGTATGCTAAAGCTCACATGTTCAGTGGAGGTTTGAATGGATGCTCTGTTTAATCTAGATAAAGCTTCTATGTAAGTATACTTTTTCCCATAGAAGAAAACTACTTAACCCCGTTTCACAAAGTGTAATGCTGTCGTCTGTACAAAATGATAAACTGGGAGTATATTCTGTATCCTGTCATTTGGAGGTATCGCATTCATGAAAATTACCGTTCAAGATCTTATCCATCATTTGACCGCCCATGTGGAGCTGCGGGAAAACACGGTAGATCAGCTGATTAGCGGATCCATGGAGCAGCTCGTCACGGGTATTATCGTTACATTCATGCCCTCACAGCATGTCATTGAGCAGGCAATACATCAGGGAGCCAATCTGATTATCGCTCATGAGCCTCCCTTCTATAACCATCATAGTCACACGGAGTGGCTCACTGAAGACCCTGTCTATCAGACGAAGCGCAGCCTCATTGAGAAGGCGGGAATTGCCATTTATCGTTGTCATGATTCCATTCACCAGATTCAACCCGATGGAATCACGGAAGGATTAATTCAGGCATTGGGATGGTCATCCTATGTCGTGCAAAGAAAGCCCGAAGCAGATATTATTTCTTTCGATGATCACATGACGGTTCAGCAGATTGCAGAACATATCAAAGGTACACTTGGAGTTGAATATGTGCGCGTTGCCGGCAGTCTGGAGATGACTTGCAAGCGTGCAGCAGTGTTGGTCGGTTTCCGTGGAAACGGTAATCTAACCATCCCCTTACTTCATAACGAACAATTGGACCTCATTATCGCAGGCGAAGGCTTCGAATGGGAAACACCGGAATACATACGTGATGCTGTGAAGCAGGGCAAACAAAAGGCACTTATTATGATGGGACATGCCGAAAGCGAGGCCGCGGGTATGAAGCTTCTGGCAGCAAGGCTTGACCATGCCTTCCCCGGATTGCCTGTCCACTTTGTAGGCGAGCAGCCCGTGTACAAAGTACTCTAATGAAATGCGATTAATCGCTCCCTGATGTAGGGGGCTTTTTTCTTTTCCTCCATAAACTCCTACCTGTAATTGCTTCCTCTTAAAAATGAATTATTCGAGTGATCATTCGGTCATATGTGGATTTTTGCAGTCCTTTGTTGTACGCTGAATGCTGTGTATTTGGAGCTGAGGACATTTGTCCTTGGCGATCGGGGTACGTTTGTCATTTAATAGAAGTCAAAGTAACACATGATAAGGAGAGTACAGCATGAAAGGAATTATTTTTGCATTATTGGGCGGGGCCTGCATTACGCTGCAAGGTGTAGCCAACACCCGGATAAGTACCGATATGGGCACATGGCAAGCCGCCACCATTACGCAGCTGACCGGCTTCATTTTGGCAGCCATCATCCTGATGTTTGTTCGTGATGTCAACCTTCAGGGTTTAAAACAAGTCAAACCGTTATATCTGGCCGGAGGTGCCTTCGGTGCAGTTATTATTTTCAGCGAAGTGACCGCCATACAGCAAATTGGAGTCACATTTACGATCTCGGCCCTGCTGATTGCCCAGCTGTTCCTGACTTTTCTGGTAGACAGCAACGGGTGGTTCGGTGTAGTGAAGCAGAAGATGAAGTTACCACAATTTCTTGGCATAGCACTCATGGTTACAGGTGTCATCATTATGAAGCTGTAGTTTGCTTTTAGTTTTCACAAGAACAAGTCGGGGGCGAAGTACTGATGGAAGAAATCCATAATGAAAATCAATTGTTGCACTATTTGAAGCAGTATCAGCTCGAATCGGTATTTCACGAGCCCCTGCGTCCATACATGACGGTATGCCATTTTGAGAAATGTGAGTTGATCTATCGCGAAGGCGAAGTATCGGAATACTTATATGTGCTGGTGGAAGGCAAAGTCAAGATCTTCACCACCTCCGCTCAGGACAAAACACTTGTACTCTGCTTCAAAACACCACTTGAAGTTGTTGGCGATGTGGAGTATGTCCGGGAAAGCAATATTATCAATACCGTACAGGCCGTCACACCTGTCGTCATGCTGCGTATTCACTATCGATACCTCGCTGAACATGCGAGTGATTATGCACCATTGCTCAAATTTTTGCTAAAAATTATATCCCATAAGTTCTACATTGATTCGAACTTTTCCAACTTCAATCTGATGTACCCCGTTGAGGTTCGGTTAGCCAGCTACCTGCTCTCCATATCCACCGAAGAAGCAGGAGCAGTTGTACACGAGGAGCTTGACTCATTCAATCTGACCGACATCGCGAATCTGATCGGTACAAGTTATCGGCATCTGAACAGAGTCATTCAGAAATTGTGTACTGATGGGTTGATTGAACGCAACCAAGGTTTTATCCAGATTAAAAACCGGGACGGTTTGCGTCTAATAGCAGGTCACAATATTTATGAATAAGGAGTTTACAACCGATGATTATTACGGGTATTTTGCTCGCATTACTTGCAGGTTCACTGGTCAGTCTGCAGACCGTTTTTAATAGTAAAGTCAATGAAAAAACCGGATCATGGTCCACTACAACGATGGTTCTACTCACCGGATTTCTTGCCTCATTCCTGATCTCATTGCTGGTGGAAGGCAAGAATACCTTCAGCTTCCAGCATATGCAGCCGTGGTACTGGTTAAGTGGAGCAATTGGTGTAGGCGTCGTGTTCTGTCTCGTACAGGGGATGAAGCTGCTGGGACCCACCTTTGCTATTTCCATCGTGCTGACATCGCAGCTGAGTTTTGCACTGTTGTTTGATTCCATGGGGTGGCTTGGCCTGGAGAAAATTCCGTTTTCCTGGAATCAGCTGCTCGGCGTGCTTGTTATCGTTGGAGGGATCGTATTATTCAAATTTGGCGGCAGCAAAACAAAGAAATCGGAAAAAGCCCGTAGAGCTCTGCGGTCCAATTCGTAGGGAACCAAACAAAAAGAGTGTCCAACCCATCAGCAAGATGGACTGGACACTCTTTTTCAATTGACAAGAGCTTACGTCGTTTTCTTATACAAACTCTACGTTGTGGTACACTTGCTGAACATCTTCAAGGTCTTCAAGGGCATCAATCAGTTTTTCGAATTGAGCCTGTGCATCCTCGGGAAGTTCAATATGGTTTTGCGCCAGCATGGTCAGCTCGGCAACGGTGAACTCAGTAACACCGGCAGCTTTGAATGCTTCCTGTACCGCATGGAATTGATCTGGCTCCGCGTAAACGATAACAGCCTCATCCTCATCCACGATATCACGAACATCCACGTCTGCTTCGAGCAGAATTTCCAGCACTTCTTCAGCGTTTTTACCTTCTACTCCGATTACCGCAGTTGGATCAAACATGTACGCAACAGAACCGCTGACACCCATGTTTCCTCCGTTTTTGTTAAACGCGGAGCGTACTTCAGGGGCTGTCCGGTTTACATTGTTGGTGAGTGCATCCACGATGACCATCGCACCATTCGGTCCAAAGCCTTCATAACGCAGCTCTTCGTAGTTCTCATCCCCACTGCCTTTTGCCTTTTCCATGGCACGATCAATGATCGCTTTGGGTACGTTATACGTTTTCGCACGTTCCAGCACGACTTTCAGTGCACGGTTCGCCTCCGGGTCTGGTTCACCCTTCTTGGCAGCTACATAAATCTCAACGCCGAACTTGGCATATACCCGGCTCGTATTTGCATCTTTTGAAGCTTTTTTTTCTTTAATATTATTCCACTTACGACCCATATCGTTTCCGCTCACTTTCAACATGTAATCTGCATTCTACCTAGTTATTATATCTTGTTAACACTGCTTCAACAAGTTCAGTGAGACGAAATAATGGTAATCTATCCATCCAAAAGGAGGGACTGATAAAGGATTTACCAGTCACTAGCCTTTAATCAAGGTCTCGGCTCCATCAACAAATACCTCAGTACCTGTAATGTGAAGCGCCTCGTCGGATGTCAGATAGAGTAATAGACTAGCTGCATCTTTCGGTTAGCCTGGTTTTCGGGTAAGCGGAATACCATGTTCGGAAATTCCAAAAGGAGCACTCCCACAGGGAATGCTCCTCTAACGCTACCGGATCATTTAAGCGTGAAACTGCTGGCCGTCCAGCACTTCAGGCACATAGCCGGCACGAATCACAAAATCTCCAAAATGTTCACCTTCATGACGTTCTCTCGCATACTGATGCACCATCGGCGTCAACGTATCCAAAATCTCCGTTTCACCAATATTTTCTTTGTAAAGCTTGTTTAGACGATGACCGGTAAAGCTGCCCCCGAGATACATATTGTATTTGCCCGGAGCCTTTCCGATAAATGAAATCTCGGCCAGCATCGGACGTGCGCATCCATTAGGGCAGCCCGTCATGCGAATGACAATTTCCTCGTCTCTCAGTCCTGCTTCATCCAGAACGGGTTCCAACTTGTCGATCAGGGACGGAAGGTAACGCTCGGACTCTGCCATTGCCAAACCGCAGGTAGGAAGTGCCACACAAGCCATGGAACTCCTGCGCAGTGCCGAATAATGAGCACCATCCGTGAGATTATACTGCTCAATCAGCGCTTCGATCTTTTTCTTCTTCTGACTGCTGATATCCCCAATAATCAGGTTCTGGTTGGCTGTCAGGCGGAAATCTCCGCTATGAATCTTGGCTATTTCACGCAAACCCGTCATGAGCGGATAGCCATCAATGTCTTTTACCCGTCCATTTTGGATAAACAACGTATAATGCCATCTGCCATTGCTGCCTTTGACCCAACCGTAACGATCTCCATTATGATCAAAATGGAAATCACGCGCGGCTTCCAGACTCCAGCCCAGGCGGTTGGTCAATTCCTCTACGAACCAGGCCAGCCCACGATCATCAATCGTATATTTAAAGCGAGCGTGCTTACGAACTGCACGATCACCATAGTCCCGCTGGATCGTGACCGTTTTTTCCGCAACATCAATCATTTGCTCCGGTGTGCAGAAGCCAATGACTTTGGACACTTGCGGATATGTCTTCGGATCTCCATGGGACATTCCCATGCCGCCGCCTACCGATACGTTAAAGCCCTGCAGCTTACCATTCTCCACGATCGCGATAAATCCGAGATCCTGTGAAAATACATCGACATCATTCGATGGCGGAACCGCAATCCCGATCTTGAACTTCCGCGGCAAGTACACTTTGCCGTAGATCGGCTCCACTTCCTCGTCACTGGACCCGGTATCAATCACTTTCTCTCCATCCAGCCACAGCTCATGATATGCCCGAGTGCGGGGATCCAGGTGATTGCTCACCTGACAAGCCCATTCGTATACCTCTGCATGCACATCCGACTGATTCGGGTTCGGGTTGCACATTACGTTCCGGTTAACGTCTCCACACGCCGCAAGTGTGCTCAGCAAGGAATCGTTTACTTCACGTATCGTATTTTTGAGATCCCACTTCAATACCCCATGGAGCTGGAAAGACTGGCGAGTAGTTAAACGAATCGTACCATTCGCATATTTATGAGCCACGCGGTCCATCATCAACCACTGCTCAGGTGTTACAATTCCGCCGGAAGCCCGGACGCGCAGCATGAACTGATAAGCAGGCTCCAGCTTCGACTTATTCCGCTCGTTGCGCAGGTCACGATCATCCTGCATATAGCTGCCGTGATGCTTCATGAGCCGGTTGTCATCCTCCGGAATCGAACCACTAATGCGATCAGCCAGCGTTTCGGTAAGACTGCCGCGCAAGTAATCACTCTTGATCTTTATATCTTCCACATCGCTGTTCGCGCGCTGCGGATTCAGTAAGTTATTATAAGCCATGCTGCTTTCTCCTCTCGTCTCTGCGGGATGCCTTGATCCGGGGTTACGGAATTAATACACGTCCCGCTGATAACGTTTTTCCTGTTGCAACCTAGTCAGATACTCCGAGGCCTGCTCAGAAGTCAAACCGCCTTCTTGTTCAAGGATGGTAGCAAGTGCGCCATGAACATCATGCGCCATTTTTTTCTCATCACCGCACACATAAATGACTGCGCCCTCCTGAAGCCATTGATACAGCTCTTTGCTATTCTCCAGCATCCGGTGCTGAACATATACCTTATGCTCCGTATCCCGAGAGAAGGCCACATCCATCTTGGTGAGCACGCCGTCTTTGAGCCAGCGCTGCCATTCCGTTTGATATAGGAAATCCGTGAGGAAATGTTGATCCCCGTAGAACAACCACGTTTTGCCCTGCGCGCCCGTTTCTTCACGCTCACCCAGGAACGATCTGAATGGGGCTACTCCCGTTCCAGGACCTATCATGATGATTGGGGCATCCGGGTTCTCCGGCAATTTGAAGTTCGGGTTATGCTGAATGTACACCGGTAGGCTGTCTCCTGCCTCAATCCGCTCTGCGAGATGAACTGAACAAACTCCATAACGCTCTCTTCCGCGCGCTTCGTAACGCACCGTACGCACCGTAAGATGTACTTCATCCGGGAATGACTTCGAACTGCTGGCGATGGAATATAAGCGTGCAGGGATTTTACGAAGAACGGCGACAAATTCTCCCGCCGGTATGCCCTTCAGATTATAATCCTGTACCAGATCCAGCAGATCACAGCTGTTCATAACATTGCGGAACTCGGCGTCATTTGCAAGCAAATCGGCAAGTCCACTATCAGGACTTAGTTTTGCAAGCTCCTGGACTACAGGTTTGGTCACAGCAGTAATTTCGAAATAGCGCAGTAACGCTTCATATACCGATACCTGCTCACCGGATTTGTTCACCGTTACACGTTCATCGGCATTCCATCCCATGGCTGCAATCAGCTCATCTACCAGGCGAGGATGATTTTCCGGGAATACACCCAGGCTGTCTCCCGGCTCGTAGTCCAGATTGGAACCTTCCAGGGACAATTCGATATGACGAGTCTCCCGGTCTGATCCCCTGCCGTTCAGATTAAGATTCTCCAGTACTTCTGCCTTGAATGGGTTGGTCCGATTGTATTCGGATTCCCCGCCACTCACCGCAGCGACAACAGCTTCGCTGGATAGGGTGCCCGCCGTCGCTGGCGTGCTGCTAAGGGAGGCAAGAACGTCATTCATCCATTCCGCAGCCGCTTCGTCAAAATCAACGTCACAGTCTACACGAGGAACAATTGGCGTACCACCAAGCTCCTGCAGACGCTGGTCGAAATCCTTGCCAGTTTGGCAGAAGAACTCGTACGACGTATCGCCCAACGCCAGCACGGAATATTTTAATCCATCAAGCTTCGGAGCGCGTTTGCTGTTTAGGAACTCATGAAGCGGAATCGCATTATCCGGCGGTTCGCCTTCACCGTGAGTACTGACAACAATGAGCAGATTCTCAATTTTTTTCAGTCCGTTCGGTTTGAAATCTCCCATGGCGGACAAGGTCACCTGAAGACCCTGCTCTTCCAGCTTCTTGGCCAGCTTCTTGGATAGTCCGCTGGAATTTCCCGTTTGGGATCCGTAGAGCACCGTAACTTCGCGGGAAACCGGAGGTACACTAACAGCAGATATTGTCTCTGCTTGTACGTTTTGTGCTGCACCTGCTCCGGCCGCTACCGCTGAAATCCCCTGAATTGCTGTCAAATATCCGCTAAGCCATGTCTTTTGTCCAGCGTTCAATGTAGGAATAAGACGATTGAGCAGTTCAACCTGTTCCTGATTAAAAGGGCTGTTTGTCACTTGAAGTTCCACTATTTGCCACCTCGCGCATTGCTTCAATTTTAATTCCTACTAAAATGATCATATTAATTTCTACTACTTAGAACCTAACACACGGGGTGTTAGGGGTCAATTTCAATGATTTTATAACATTTATCAGTTTCGCTGATAAAGGACAAAAAACAAAAAAAAACCATCCTCATTCATCAAGGACGGTTTCATTTTTCGTTGTCATCCATTTAGGGGCGAAGTCGGTACATAATCGCTGAAATGGTTTTCGAGCACTTTGTTTTTATCTCCGTATACCCTGTCCAAATGGTTTTCTCCCCATAAGCAGATGCGATCAATGATCTCCTGAAGCGTTAAGCCATACTCGCTGATTTCATACTCTACATTGGGAGGAATCTGGTGATGAATTATTCGGTGAATAATACCATTCCTTTCGAGTTCCCGCAGCTGCTGGGTAAGCACTTTCTGGGTGATCGCTGGAATCGCCCTGCGCAGCTCACTTGTTCGTTTCCTGCCTGAAATCAGCTGATGTAGAATGAGGATTCTCCACTTGCCTCCAACCAATTCCAGCATCGCCTGCACGCCACTCTCGTGTTTTTTAATTTCTGCTTCCATCGGAATTCCCCCCTGAAGATACGGCCTTATCCGTTATAAAAAGTAATCGAAGAACCTCAAGGTATCTACAGCACTTGAAGGTGCGTACTTCTCAATAACACGCCATGAAACTTATAATAACACTTGTCAAAATGTTACTTCAAAAAATATGGAATAGGAAGGTCACTCAATCATGAAAGTTAAACTGGTCGTTGCTCATCCAAGACAGAATTCCCTGACGTTCGCTGTTATGAATCGTTTTATAGATGGTATGAAGGAGAATCATCACGAAATCGATATCCTTGATCTGTATCATGATGGATTTGATCCGTTGTACAGTTTAGAAGATGAACGGGATTGGCAAAATCCCAATAAGCAGCACGCCCCTGTGATTCGAAAAGAATTGGATCGTGTCCTTGCAGCTGACGCAATAGTGCTTGTTTTTCCCATATGGTGGTACAATATGCCTTCCATGCTCAAAGCCTATCTGGATAAAGTATGGAACATGGGTCTGCTAAACAGAGTAAATTCCAAAAAGGTACTCTAGATCGCGTTGGCTGGCGGTACGGAGGCCTCATTCCAGAAATACGATTATTACAACATGATTACAAATTATTTGAATAACGGAATCGCTGGTTATGCAAGAATGCAAGAATCCCGAGTAGAGTTCCTATACGAAACCATATCGGAATCCAAAGCGCATATCGAAGGTTTGCTGGAGCGAGCGTATCAGATCGGCAAATATTACAATTAATTGTTGCTGCGCAAAAAGACAGCGTCCATTTTTCCATGGCACGCTGTCTTCTTTTTGTCCTTATGTTTCATACGATGCAGGATTCGACATTAAAATACTTTGGTTGTCCATGATTCGCAGTTCCATGTCTCCGTCACGACATCACGATAGAATTCCGGTTCGTGCGAGATCAGCAGAATGCTGCCTTTGTAGGCTTTGAGCGCACGTTTCAACTCATCCTTGGCATCCACGTCAAGATGGTTCGTCGGCTCATCGAGTACAAGCAGGTTCGTTTCGTTGTTGATCAGTTTGCAGAGACGCACTTTGGCCTTCTCTCCCCCGCTCAGTACTGCTACCTTGCTCTCAATGTGCTTCGTAGTCAGTCCGCATTTTGCGAGTGCAGCACGCACCTCGAATTGCGTGTAGGACGGGAACTCCTGCCAGATCTCTTCGATACAGGTATTGTAGTTGGCATCCTTCATCTCCTGTTGGAAGTAACCGATCTCGAGATGCTCTCCACGCTGAACCGTTCCTTCCAAGGCAGGAATTTCACCCAGAATGCTGCGCATCAAGGTCGTTTTACCGATACCGTTCGCACCTACGAGTGCGATCTTCTGACCTCGCTCCATACGCAGATCGAGCGGTCTGGACAACGGCTCATTGTATCCAATCACTAGACCTTTGGTTTCAAAAATAAGCTTGCCGGACGTTCTTGCATCCCGGAAGTTGAACTGCGGCTTCGGCTTCTCCTTCGCGAGTTCAATGACATCCATTTTGTCGAGCTTCTTCTGTCTGGACATCGCCATGTTGCGTGTCGCCACACTGGCCTTATTACGTGCAACAAAATCCTTAAGATCAGCAATTTCCTGCTGCTGGCGCTTGTAGGCCGACTCCAACTGCTGCTTTTTCATTTCATATACTTCCTGGAAGTGATCATAATCGCCCACGTAGCGGGTCAGATCCTGATTTTCCATGTGATAGATCAAGTTGATTACGCTGTTCAGGAATGGAATATCATGTGAAATGAGAATAAAGGCATTCTCATATTCCTGCAAATAGCGCTTCAGCCATTCGATATGCTGTTCATCCAGATAGTTCGTCGGCTCATCGAGGAGCAGAATATCCGGTTTTTCAAGCAGCAGCTTGGCCAGCAGAACTTTGGTCCGTTGACCTCCACTCAGGTCATTAACGTCCTTGTCGAGACCGATATCCGTGAGGCCCAGACCGCGTGCTGTCTCGTCCACTTTGGCATCGATCATGTAAAAGTCCTGGTTGGTCAGCGTATCCTGAATGGTTCCAACGTCCTCAAGCAGCTGCTCCAATTCCTCTGGAGTAACATCCCCCATCTTGCCATACATCTCGTTCATTTCCTGCTCCATGTCGAACAGGTATTGGAACGCACTGCGCAGGATATCACGGATCGATTGTCCCTTGTTCAGTACGGCGTGCTGATCGAGATATCCCACACGCATCCGTTTGGACCACTCGACTTTGCCCTCATCCGGCTGCAGTTTGCCCGTAATAATGTTCATGAAGGTGGATTTACCTTCACCATTGGCTCCGATCAGTCCAATGTGCTCGCCCTTCAACAGGCGGAAAGAAACGTCGTTAAAGATAGCACGGTCACCAAAACCGTGGCTTAATTTTTCCACATTTAATATGCTCATTCATGACACCTTTTCTATATAGACTTCATTCTTGTATATTATAATCAATATATCATGCACAACTCAACGCCATATTTGCCTTATATGCATGAATCGGTTAAAATTTGGCCTTAAACTACTACAGAACGGAGCTCTCTCAGACGAGCATAAGGTGAAGATTATGATTGAAGTAAAACAATCCAAATTGGGTGATGGCGAGTTTAATCGGGGGGTATTTGCCACAGTGGATATTCCCAAAGGCCAGTTGATCCATCAGGCCCCGGTTGTGCCTTATCCCAACGAAGATCACGAACATGTGGAAAAAACAATCCTGGAGGATTACGTATTCGAATATGGTGCCAATCATACTGCCATTTTGCTGGGTTACGGCAGCTTGATCAATCATTCGTATGAACCGAACGCCACCTATGATATCAACTTTGAAAATCATACCTTTGATTTCTATGCTTACAAGGATATCAAAGCAGGCGAAGAGGTCCTGATTAATTACAATGGCGAAGAAGACAATATGGACCCGTTATGGTTTTTGGATGATTATGAAGAACGTATGCGTGAGCTGAACGAAGAAGACGAACGTAACGATGAGAATGGTGAAGACAACGAGTCAAGTTCAAAAGATGCATAACGCAAACAAGCAAGTCTTCCATCACGGAGGACCTGCTTGTTTTTTTGTGGAATAAATTAGTCCACTTGTCCTGAGCATTCTCAATCATAAATGGGTGGATCTGCGTGCAGGTCCTCATCGGGTGCGGTTGTTCTCCACTGCGTAAATGCGACTTCAAACCCAGCTCGCTTGGGTGAACACAGAAACGGCCCCGCCTGTTTGTTCGTCGGATACGCGAAACGCGCAACCCGAATCGTCCGCCAGGGATGTTCATCCGTACGTGCTCGAATGACTACCGCTTCATTGTGGTAAGAGGCTCGAATGGTAACCAACCGTCCACCCCACTCCGGGATTGGAGATAGTGACCAGTCAGAGAATTGATCTGTTACCACAGCACCGATATGCACCACCCCGTCGTTCACTTCCACCCCGGCCTTGATCCATTGTTCCTTGCTGTGCCAGAGCATCAAGCCTGCCTGATCATATAATTCAGTGAATGAACTCAGATCAAATGTTACTTCAACCGCTTTACTTTCGTCCCATGGGGCCAGCAGGGCATGTCCATTCTGATGACAGAATCCGTAGAACGTTTTCTCCCAAAAGTCACTGCCTTCCTGTGCTTGCACGATGAACCGCTCACCCTCTGTTCGGGTAGCAACCGGTTCAGTAGTCCATCTGGCATCGGATGAACCAAGAAAATGCGCTGCTGACATGTGTTCAACATCCTTCCATCATCAATGTCTTCAAGAATCGATCATTACTCTTTATTCTCTAATCATCTAGTTCATAAAATCACTTATCCTCGTTTCCATACTGTTTAAAGCAAGGAGCCCAGGTCCGAAGCAGCTGTAGGATATGCGAAATTCATCGTGTTCAGCTGATCTGTTGTGATCCCGAACTGAATCGCCATCGCAAACAGATTAATCAGCTCTTCGGTCTCGCTGCCGATTACATGTGCACCAAGGATGCGTCCTGTAGCGTTGTCGATCACAACTTTGGCCATGGCATATTTTTCATTTGTCCGTTTATAAGTATACCATTTCGACATGTCATTTACTTTCACTTCGTAACCTTCCTTCTCGGCTTGCTCAACATTGAGACCAACAGAGCCAAGGGATGGCACGGTAAATACGATGGAAGGCATGACTTTATAATTCGGTTGGGCATGGTTTCCCTTCAGCAAATTTGAGGCTACAGCCCGTGATTCCTGACCTGCCAGGGGCGTAAGAGGAAGACCTTTCGTCGCAGCGACGTCACCGGCTGCATATACTCTGGGATTGCTGGTGCTTTGCAAATATTCATTCACAATAATACCGTTCTTACTATAGCTGACTTTCCCCTTTTCCAGTTCCAGGCCCTCGATGTTTGGGATACGCCCTGCTCCATGCACGACCCGCCCGCAATGCCACTGGTGATCTGCCCCATTCCGGGTGCCACTGACCAGGTAGGTTCCCCCCTGCTGCCGAATGGATTTCACTTCGGCGTTCAGGTGAACATGTATGCCAATCTCTTCGGATTTCTGAACCAGCAAGTCTACGAGATCCTTATCAAACTGCTCCAGCGGTCGCTCGCCCCGGTGAATAATGTGTACTTCGGTCCCCGCTCTTGCGGCAATGTGAGCAAATTCAAACGCGATGTACCCCCCGCCCACCAACACCAGTTGATCGGGAAGCTGTTCCATATCCAGGAAATCATCACTGTAAAGGAGATGCTCTGCACCTTCAATGGGAAGTGGTGCGGGCTGGGCACCCGTTGCTATCAGAATGTGTTTGCCACGAAGTAGTGCGTCACCCACACGAATGTGTTCTTCATCTACAAAAACAGCCTCGCCATGGAATGTATCCATCCCGGCCTGTTTGAATTTATCCTCGCTCGCTCTCGGAATACTTGCTGTAAATGTACGTTTAAAGTTCATCAGTTCAGGCCAGTTCATGGTCGTCTTGCCCTGAGTGCCCTTCCCCAACATTCGCTCATTCCAGTCGATGAGTTCAGCAGCTCCGGCCAGCACTTTTTTGGGATCACATCCTCGCAAGGCGCAAGTTCCGCCAAACTCACGCTCATCAATGACGGCTATCTTCCATCCGGCTTCAGCGCAGCGGGATACAACTGAACTCGCTGCACTTCCGGTACCTATTGCGATTAGATCATATAATGGTGTCATGACTTGTTCCTCCTCTTCCTTTTCCGAACATAAAAAATCTATAACAAACCTGCCTGCTGCAAATAGTCAGATGCTACCTGCTCCGGACGGGCTCCATTCACATTCACCTCATAATTCATCTGACGCATCTCATCATCTGTAATGCGTCCCGCCAGCTGATTCAGTACCTCGATCAGTTGCGGATACGCATCTGCTGTCTCCTTGCGAAGCATCGGTGCTCCCTGATATGGAGGAAAGAGCTCCTGATCATCTTCCAGCACCACGAGATTATATTGCCTCAGCTCACTGTCGGTAGAATACGCATCAACCAGGTTAATATCCCCTCGCTGAACAGCACTATATCGCAGTTTGGGTTCCATCGTGGCTACATTCGGAAACTGAATATCATACTTTTTCTGTATTCCGAGATAACCGTCCTCGCGATCTGAAAATTCCAGAGTAAATCCAGCTTTCATCTGCTGCTGAACCGACTGGAGATCAGATATGCTTTTCAAATTAAACTGGTCAGCAACCTTTTGCGGGACGGCCAGCGTGTACGTATTGTTGTATTCCATCGGATTCAAAAGCACCATATCAAACTGGCTTAGCATTCCGTCTCTTGCCTGTTCGTAGACTTCCGTGCGATCCGTGCTGACTGCCGTTTCTTTCATGAATTCCGATATGGCCGTGCCTGTAAATTCGGGATAGATATCGATGTCGCCGGATTTTAAGGCATTGAACAAAAACGGGGTCTTCCCCAATCCCGGCTTTAATTCAACGGTGAGATCCGTATCTTTTTCAATCATCAGCTTGTACATGTTGATTAGAATCTCAGGCTCTGCCCCCAGCTTGCCTGCAATGACCAGATCCTTCTGACCACCACGGAATAGCAGCGGAATGGTGATCACAAGTACTGCGGCCAGTGCCAGTGCACCAAGAGTACCAAGCGTTTTGCGGAAGGACAGCCGCTGGAATTGGCGGAGCAGGACATCGAACAAAATTGCCAGCAATGCGGCAGGTATCGCCCCCAAAATAATGAGTGCCGTATCATTCCGATCGATGCCGAGCAAAATCAGATCACCGAGACCGCCTGCGCCTATTAACGCCGCTAAAGTGGCTGTCCCCACAATGAGAACCATGGCCGTCCGAATCCCTGCCATAATGACAGGCATGGCGAGCGGCAGTTCCACTTTGCTTAGACGCTGACGACTATTCATGCCCATCGCATTGGCAGCCTCGACCATTGAAGGATCCACCTCGGTTATGCCCGTGTATGTATTGCGAAGTACCGGAAGCAGGGCATATACCACGAGCGCAATAATTGCCGGAACCGTACCGATGCCGAACAGCGGAATGAGCAGCCCGAGAAGGGCCAGCGAAGGAATGGTCTGCAAGACTGCGGTGACACCGATGATTGGTTCAGCAACTCTGGGCTTTCTCGTTAGATAAATGCCGAGTGGAATCGCAATCAGTACCGCGAAGAATAAGGCAATAAACGAAATCTGGATATGCTCCAGAAGAGCTGACAACAGCTGTCCTTTCCGCTCACTGAACACCTCGGAGAACCTACTCATGACCATCACCTCGCTCCTGCTGCAGCTGACCGGACCAGTACCGCAGCAGATCCGTTCTGCTCACCTGACCTACAATCTGGTGGTTTTTCTCCACCAGCAAGGTGTCGTAGGCATCCATGACATCTAATAAATCGGTCAGTGTGATGGAAACCGGAACAGCCGTCTTGGCAGACTTGGGTACATGGCCCGGTGCCAGGGGGACCATGATCGCTTCAAGATCAAAAACCATCTGATCATCGGAAGCAAAGTGTGAAGTATGATCTTGATTCACATCTATGTCAGGACCTCCAACAAAATCTCGTACAAATTCATCGGCAGGCTTCTGTACCAGCTCTTCAGGTGTGCCCACCTGTAATACTTGTCCATCCTTCATAATGCAGATGCGATCGCCCAGCTTCATGGCTTCCTGTATGTCATGGGTGACAAACACAATGGTTTTCTTCATCTGACGCTGGATTTCCAGAATATCATCCTGCAATTTCTCCCGGCTTATAGGGTCCAGAGCACTGAATGGTTCATCCATCAGTACAATCTCCGGGTCTGCCGCAAGTGCCCGCAGTACGCCGATTCTTTGCTGCTGTCCGCCGGACAGTTCCCCTGGTTTGCGATCACCATAGGTTTCTCCATTCAGTCCCACCATGTCGAGCAAGCTATGTACACGATCATGAATCTGTGCTGATTTCCATTTTCTTAGTTCGGGAACAACCGCAATATTTTCGGCGATCGTCATGTGTGGAAATAGGGCAATCTGCTGCAGTACATATCCAATGTTCCAGCGTAACTCGTGAATGTTATATTCATCGATTGGCCGCTCATTGATACGTACCGTTCCATCCGTTCGCTCAATCAGGCGATTAATCATTTTGAGCATCGTCGTTTTGCCGCAGCCGCTCGGGCCAATCATGACAAAGAGCTCGCCTTTGTTGATTTTGAGATTGACCTGACGAAGTGCATGTGTCCCATCAGGGTATTGCTTGGATACATTTTCGAATTGAATCATCCGTACTCTTCTCTCCTTTATCAACAACCTTTCATTCTCATCTATTTCCCCAAAAGCACAACCCTATAATCACCACTATAGACATTGGGCTCTTCTGTTCATATGACGCCAGATATACGAGAATTTCTGCAAAATGTTGATAGATCAGCAAAAAAGACGGGCCACAGGGCACCGTCCTATTTGCTGATATTGGAATGTTTCCTGTATTTCATTTCTGCTTCATTTCACAGGAACTTTAATTAATTGCTCCAGTGCAATCGGGTCCCGGCCCGTCACTTTTTTCACTGTATCCGTCGTTTGGTCCTCACTTCCTTCTTCCCGGATCCGTCTATCCAATCCGGCAAGGAGAGCGGCATAGTCACCCGGCATTCCTGCGTCTACCATGCTTTGGGTAAGTGCTTCATCTGAGAGCGGACGATACTGTATGGATTGCTCCATAACCCGACTGAATAAATCAGCGACCTGTCCATAGGTCAATGCTTCCGGGCCTGTAATGACATGTGCTGTATTATAAGGCACATCATCCGTGAGAGCGTGAAAAGCAACAGCTGCAATGTCATCCGCGCTGACAAAGCCAACTCTCCCATCGCCCGTAGCACTATAAATTTCTCTATGCTGCTCCATCGTTACCCGGTGTGGCCCCTCCGTAAAGTTTTCCATGAAGTAGGATGGCTGCAGCACAGCCCATTCGGGAGCAAGCTCCTTCAAAGCCTGATGCACCTTGCCAAAAACAGGACCATTTTCATCCACAGAAGCACTGCCAAGCAGCACAAATCGTTTCGCTCCTCCCCATAGGGCTTCCTTAATAAAAGGAATCATCACATTCTCCGGATTCATGTCCAGTACAGGTACAACGAGATATACATGATCCACATTTTTCAGTGCTGCTGCATAAGTGGATGGGTCGTACCAATCAAAGTGGACCTGGAGTTCGTCAGAATTTGAAGCGGGCTTGTTTCGGCTTGCGAGGCGAACCGGGTAATTTTGGTTCTGAAGCAATGCTGCAACGCGGCTGCCCGTCTTGCCGCTCGCTCCAGTTATCAGTGTTAGGGGTTTATCGTTAATCATGTGTATCTCCTCCTGAGTTTAGATGAATAGATATATTTTGCAAGTCAGGCTCACTCTGCCTCTAAAGACTCCAGTACAACCAAAGGATTCCAATAGTCCTTATAATGGGTGATCTTGCCGTTATGATGAGTGACAACCGATATGTAGGCTTGATGATATGGTTTGTTTGTAATCAACGATCGGCCTTTGCAAGTGAATTCGGCTACAAATTGATCCTGATCCTGTGCAACCATGATTACAGGTTCAGAAAACTCCTGGATCTCCATTTGTTCGAAAAGAGAATGGACATGCTTCGCAATTGCATCTTTTCCTTCCAAGAGCTGTGGGTACCCTGCCGGTGCGTATGGAAATTCAAAAACAGCATTGGTAGCAAACAGCTCCGTCCATTGATCCAGCTTTCCATCCAGTAACCATTGCGTAAATCCATGCATGATGCGATGTGCCGTGTTATTTTCCTTTTGTTCCATAGGACTTGTCATATCTTAATTCCTCCTTCAATCATTTTTAAGGACTTTTCCAGACTGATTAGTCTAAAATCAAGAAAAAATAAACGCCTTACGCGTTCATTCTCCAACACATGAATCTAATCCAAAACAATTCCCTTCATAGCCATGTGGACCGAATACAGCCGTTGCTTCAAGGAAAACAAGTTCTGTTCAAATTCCTTTGCTCTTCCCAAATTCCGTCCTCACCTCCCTCTGTATTGAGTATAGAATACATTTTCCGGACTGATCAGTCAAGAAAATATTTGAGTTGAGTTTGGAGCCAGGTGGTATAATGAAAAGAGACGCTGATTTTCTATCATTTACATTTCAGGATCATTTTCAACATATAAGGAGTGAACCATATGCATATTCAAATTACAGATCTGGCTGCGGCGAGATTAACCGAGAGCCTGAACGATCAACCTGGATATTTCAAAGTATTTTATGATACTGAAGGCTGTGGCTGTAACGGAATTCTGGTCATATTGATTGTGGATGAACCTGCAGCGCTGGATGAGCAGATCGAAACCAACCTGGTTCCGTTCTATGTTGACCCGAAGCAGCAGTTAAATCTTGAACAGCATATGAAACTGGATACGGAAGAAAACTATCCTTCCTTCACGTTAAGCAGTGATTCCGGTGTACTTAGCAGCAACGTCCGCGTTCGAGACACGCGTGCTGTGAATGCGGGTATTTCCGGTGCACCGGATGCGTGCATGCTGTAATCTTTTTTATTTTTTCCAAAGAATGATGAACAATTTCTGTTATTAAACGCAAAGACTCTGCGCACAGTGCAGAGTCTTTTTGTGTCCCATTTGGCTGAAACGCCCTAACATATGAATCTCGCACAATTTGTTTACATCTCGGAAACAATTGGAGAACCTCTTGATATAATCCTCTAGTATACTCGGTATATAGAAAAGCATGTCTGGAATCTATCCGATGCAGCATGCGAGAGATTCATCAACCCCGAGGAGGATCATCATGAAATCATTCACACGTAAATCTATCGTATCCACGCTGCTCATAGGGTCTGTCATAGCAGGTGCTGCCTTCACTGCATTTCCCTTTATACCATCCATGACGCCAGTCGCTTTGGCTGCCAGCTCCAGCTTCACCCAATTTTTGCATGATAATGCACCCTCTCGCACCATTAAAACTAGCAGCAGCGGTCTTTCCACTGTAACGAATCTATCCAGCACTGTGGTTCTGGTGAATAAAAAGAGAAATCTGCCTTCTTCCTATGCACCGAAAGATTTGGTGGTACCCAACATTCCATTCAGCTTCTCCGGCTCCAGTCCGAAAAAGCAAATGCGCAAAGTCGCTGCTACCGCGATTGAAAAGCTGTTTGCTGCAGCCAAAAAAGACGGCATTGATATCAAAGCCGTATCGGGTTACCGCTCGTATTCCACACAGAAATCCATTTTCAACCGGAATGCAAGGATCAAAGGTGAAGCTGTCGCCAACAAAACAAGTGCTCGACCTGGCCAAAGTGAACATCAGACCGGTCTTGCCATCGATATCTCCAGTGCATCGGTCCGCTATGAACTGCAGCAAAGCTTTGGCAATACCAAAGAAGGCAAATGGCTGAAAGCCAATGCCCACAAGTATGGATTCATCATTCGTTACGGCAAGGATCAGGAGAAGTTGACAGGCTACTCCTATGAACCTTGGCATGTTCGTTACGTCGGAGTGTACATTGCAGGAGAAATTACCAGTCAGAAGCTTACCCTTGAACAATATCTGGAACGCGCAAAATAAACGACCATGTGCAATCACAAATAGAACACCATTCGGAGTCAGGGCCCGTAGGCGGGCCTTCTGCTCCAGCATTTTACCCAACTACTCCCAGACTTTCGGGTATCAAACTTTCGAAAAAACAGCCTTACATCAAAAACTGACAATCCTTTTGACAACGAGAGGCAGTCGCTTCAAACTTTCGGTTCCTGCCCATGAACCCGCTCCTGCCAGTATGGCATTATGGCACAAATAAAATGCCGCATGGTAGGCAAGCGTGCCTACGATGATTTCCATCACCAAAAATCGTTTCAGTGTGGAGGATTGGATGACATATACCTTGAACTCGTGATTCGAACTATCCCTTTTGAATCTGGTGATGAATGCCCTCATGAATCACCTCAACTGTTTTTATTTAAAGTTATGGTCGTTCAGTCTTGTCTTATTCAAAAATAATACTTACCAAAAGTAACTAAGCGTGTTATAGTCAGTCTATACTTTATACATAAGCGAGGTAACCACCATGAGTGAACTGGAGAAATTGGTCAAAAATCGTAGATCAGCCGTTATTTTTGAAGAAGGTATTGAAATCCCGGAATCGGACTTGCAGCAAATGTTCGCATTAAACAAATTTGCCCCATCTGCCTTTAACCTGCAGCATACCCACTATCTTGTCTTGACCGATCCTGCACAAAAAGAAAAAGCATATGAAGCTTCACAGCAATACAAAGTAAAAACAGCCTCGGCAGTCATCGTTGTCCTGGGGGATATCAAGGCTCACCACCACATCCGCACGATAAACGAAGGATTATTGCACTTGGGAGTGCTTAACCCGTTTGAATATGAACAGGAGTCCCAAAGTGTCTTCGATTTCTACGAATCCCGCGGCAGCGTGTTTCAGCGTGAGGACGCCATCCGGAATGCCAGTCTGTCGGCAATGCAGCTGATGTTGATTGCACAGGATATGGGATGGGATACGTGTCCGATGATTGGTTTTGATGCGGATGAACTGCAGAGCAGCTTGGATGTTCCAGAACATTACGTGCCTGTCATGATGATTACGATTGGTAAAAAGTCTGAAGCCAAACAGCGTCCACGCGGCTATCGGAAACCCATAAACGAGTATGTCAGCTTCAACAAAATGCATGCAGAGTAATTCATAACATATCAAACCAAGAAGGCCACGGTATTCCGTGGCCTTTTTTACGTTTTCGTATTCCGTTACAAAAAGAATTATGTAATTTTTTTATAACATGTTAACATCCAACTTGTAAGAAAATCCAATACAGAATGGAAGATAAAAAAATGGAAATGATTATCGAACATTTCTTACCCTGCCAAATCGCTTATGTCAGGCAAGTGGGCCCTTACGGCCCTGCCAACGTTCAAGCCATGAACAAGTTAAAACAGTGGGCAAACGAGAAACAAATGCTCACGGAAGCTGCGGTTTTATTTGGCATACCACAGGATAACCCGACAACGACATCTCCGGAGAACTGCAGATATGATGCAGCTATTGTCCTCAATGAACCTGAATATTCCGATGATGATTCGATCGAGATGGGTGAGCTACCAGGCGGAGATTATCTGATCTGTAAAGTTAGACACACGGCAGAAGATGTCCAGCAGGCATGGAATGAAATTATCCCGCATTTGCAAAACAGCAGTTATGTCATCGATCACAAACCGGTATTGGAACGATATCAATGGGACCTCCTTGAACAGCACTATTGCGAAATATGCGTGCCTGTGAAGAAGGTCTAACGCGATAAGCTGCACAAAAAAAGTGACTTCATCGTTGAAGTCACTTTCTCTCATCAATCTAGGTCAGATCATTAAAATGCCCAGTTACCTTTGCGGAACACCGGCTCAATCGTACCATCCTGCAGCTCGCCGTCAATGTCCAGTTCAGCCGACCCAATCATGAAGTCGACGTGTGTCAGACTCACATTACACTCATGTTTGAGCAATTCCTCGTTAGACATCGTTGTGCCGTCTTTCATGTTAAACGGATATGCGCTGCCTACCGCCAGGTGACAGGATGCATTTTCATCAATGCCGGTATTATAGAAAATACGATTCAGGTTCGAGATTGGAGAATCATGCGGCACCAATGCCACCTCACCAAGATAACGTGCTCCTTCATCCGTAGCAAACAGGTTTTTCAGATGCTCTTCACCGGATGCGGCTGTGAAAGCAACAACCTGACCGTCCTTGAACGTAATTCTCATCTGATCTACCAGCTGTCCGTTCAAGTTCAGGGGCATCGTACTGCTGACATAACCATTTACGCCGCTGCGCTTCGGCATGGTGAACACTTCTTCGGTTGGCATATTGGCAACAGTGTACACGCCTGCCTTGTTCTCACTTCCGCCGCCACCCCAGATGTGATTCTCTACCAGCTCAATTTTTAGATCCGTTCCCGGTGCACGGTAGTGCAGGCTTTTATAATTTTTCTGATTCAATTGATCACTCTTCGTGTTCAGGGTATCCAGATGCTGTCTCCAGTTCTCGATGGCATCTCCGCCGTCCACACGATTCATTTTGAAGATTGTATCCCACATCACATGAATGCGATCTTCCTCAGGAATATCCGCAAACACCTTATTCGCCCATGCCTTCGTCGGCGCTTTGATCAGACACCAGCTGATCTCGTGGTTGCGTGTATATTTTGAATAGCCGCGACGTGCTTGAGCAGCCGCCTTGGTCGCACGGGAAACTTTGTCCGAGTCGATGCCGTTGTACAAATCCGGGTCGGGCACTTTAATCGTCAAGGTTGCACCGCCTGCTTCTGCAAATCTCTCCATCATGTCGCCTTTCCATGCGGGATAGTATTCGAAGCTGTCATCAGAACCTTGCTGGAAACGACTGCGTGTAATTTGATCGTCCTCGAAATCGACCTGTACGTACTTTGCCCCGGCAGCGTATGCCTTTGCGACGATCAGGCGGGTAAATTCAAGCGTTTCGATGGGCGCTGTGACGAGCAGATCCTGCCCTTTCTGAATGTTTACGCCCACTTTTACCACCAGTTCTGCATATTGCTCCAACGATTTCTCAAACGTTTGCTCAAAATTGCTCATAGGTCGATTCACTCCTGGTTCATTATTATTTAGGCATTTCGCTTTTCTTGTTCACGCAGCTCAATCCGGCGAATTTTGCCGGAGTTCGTTTTCGGCAGATCCGTCACAAATTCAATCTTGCGTGGATACTTATAAGGTGCTGTCCATTCCTTGACGTGATTTTGCAGTTCACGCATCAGTCCTGGTGAAGCCAGAGACTCGTCCCTCAGGACTACAAAGGCTTTGACCACATTACCCCGAATTTCATCCGGACTGGCAACAACGGCGCACTCCTTCACACTGGGATGTTTCATTAACGCTTCTTCCACCTCGAACGGTCCAATCGTATATCCCGAACTGATGATAATATCGTCACTGCGGCCTTCAAACCAGAAGTATCCTTCTTCGTCTTTGCGGGCGCGGTCTCCGGTTACGAAATAGTCCCCGCGCTGATTCGCTTCCTTCCGTCCCTCATCCTGATAGTAGGTACGGAACAAGGCAGGCATATCCTTGTGAACAGCGATATCTCCCACTTCACCTGCTGGTTGAGGCTGCCCTTCTTCATTGATAATCTCAATCAGACCAGGTGTAATGGATTGTCCCATGGAGCCAATGCGTACGGGAGCGTCTTTCAGACTGCCAATCAGCAAAGTACTTTCGGTCTGACCGTATCCATCACGAATCGTCAGGTCGAAGTGACGCTGGAAGATTTCAATGACTTCCTGATTCAATGGTTCACCCGCAGACACGGCGCTGCGCAGTTTGGACAGATCATAATGTCCAAGATCGTCCGCTTTTGCCATCAGGCGATACTCGGTTGGTGTGCAGCACAACACATTGATCCCGTATTCCTGCATCAGTTCAAGATAACGTTTTGGCTGGAATGATCCATTATAAACCAGACCTGTTGCTCCTCTTCCGAGTACGGACAGGAACGGACTCCAGATCCACTTTTGCCATCCAGGTGCGGCGGTTGCCCATACGGTATCCGAAGGCTGAATATCCAGCCATAACGAAGAAGCGATACGCAGGTGGGCATATCCCCATCCGTGGCTATGTACAACTCCTTTGGGATTTCCGGTCGTGCCGGAAGTATACGCGAGAATGGCAATATCGTCGCGGTGTGTTTCCACTGCACTCATCTCGTCGGATTGCCCTTCCATCAACTGCTGCACGTTGACCCAGCCTTCTGCGGGAACGCTGTTGTCCCCCGTAGGTGATGCAACAATGCGATGAGCCAGTGCTGGCAGGTCTGCATCCATCTTTTCCACTTCTGCCGTCGTTTCGGACCAAACAATTACAGCACGCGCCTCCGAATGCCGCAGGCGATACTCCAGATCTTTGGCACGCAGCATCTCTGAAGATGGAATAACGGCAATCCCCAGTTTAAGACAAGCAATGTAAATCACATAGGCAATAATACGGCGCGGTACCATGACCAGCACCCGATCACCTTTCTCCAGACCCAAATCACGCAAGCCCCCGGCAAGGCGATTTGCCTGCTTGAATAATTCACCGTACGTAATCTCTTCCAATTCTTTATGATCGCTGAGCCATCTAAGTGCAATCCGATCTGATGGATGATTTTCCATCTCGGATGTCAGGTTATAGGTTTCAGGCGAAATCCACTGTTCAAAATTCAAATGGAGCCTCTCCTTCATATTTCAAATGTATAGCATCTATATATTATACCCTAAATCCTAGGACCAGGTGCTATGATATGAAATACTTTTTCAAAAAAATAAACACAGGTCAATTATAATGACAATTCATTATAGCTGACTTGTGCTTATCTCAATCATTCTTATATCCATCATTCTTTCATCATATCTGAAAGTTATTCCTGCTAATCGACTCTACCAAGCGTAATTCCCGATACCGTCCAATATACTTTCAATTTCTTTCAGTTCTTCGCTTGTCAGGCTCGGTGCCTTCAACGCGGCAACATTTTCTTCGATCTGTGATACACGGCTTGCGCCAATCAAAGCGGAGGTTACCCGGTTGTCACGCAAAATCCAATTCAGCGCCAATTGGGAAATCGTTTGACCTCTGCGCTCAGCAACAGCCTGCAGGGCTTCGAACTTGGCAATCCGTTCATCCGTATATGCTTCTGTCTTCAAATTACCCGTCGGATTGGCGCGTTCTTCCTTGATCTTGTCCACGTATTTGTTCGTCAATTGACCGCGTCCCAGAGGACAGAATGCTATGGAGCCTACACCTTGCTCATCCAGTACATCCTGCAATCCATCTTCGATCCAACGATTTAACATCGAATAGTTCGGCTGGTGTACGAGACAAGGTGTTCCCAAACTCCGCAGGATGGCGACGGCCTCTCTTGTCTGCTTCGCATCATAATTGGATAATCCCACATACAGCGCTTTGCCTTGTCTCACGATGTGATCCAATGCAGCCATCGTTTCCTCCAGCGGCGTATTCGGGTCCGGACGATGATGATAGAAAATGTCCACATAATCCAATCCCATCCGGCCGAGGCTTTGGTCGAGACTGGCTATCAGATTTTTGCGGGAACCCCACTCACCATAAGGCCCTTTCCACATGTAATATCCCGCCTTCGTCGAGATGAGGAGCTCATCGCGGTAAGGACGCAGGTGTTTTTTGAACAAGACACCAAAGTTTTCCTCAGCCGAACCTGGAGGCGGTCCATAGTTGTTCGCCAGATCGAAATGGTTAATTCCCAGATCAAATGAACGCAGAATCATCTCTTCCTGAATATCCAGCGTGCGGTTTCCGCCAAAGTTCTGCCATAAGCCAAGTGCAATTTGGGGCAGCCTGATCCCGGATTTGCCGGAACGGGCATAAGTCATTTCATCATAACGCTGTTCACTCGCAGTATAGGGCATATTAAACTCTCTCTTTTCTTGTTAGGGTTGATGAACACCCTTTCATCTTAGTCATTTTCAATCCGGAACGATATGGCATATCACTATAACCCTATGGAATAATACTTGTTATCTTTTTAAGAGTTACATCTCATATTTCATTTCTTTTGAATAAAAATATGTTAAAATGCAAGACGAAACGAACTCACACAGGAGTGATTAACCTTGATTACATATATGTTCAAAAACAATCCATTGCAGGATCTGCAGCTCCTTCATTACGGAACAGAACCTTGTACTCCCGGTCACTATTTTGGTCCTGCCATGCGGGATCACTACAAAATCCATTATATTTTGGATGGCAAGGGCACCTTCGAAGTTGGAGGCAAAACGTATGAACTGCATAAAGGCCAAGGCTTCCTCATCGTCCCCCATTCTGTCGTTCATTACAAGGCCGACTTGGAGGATCCGTGGGAGTACAGCTGGGTTGCATTTCAAGGAAGTATCTGTCCTTCACTTTTGCAGCAGGCTTGCCTGTCCGAGCATCATCCAATCTTCGAACTGGCAAATGATGATGATATGCGCTCCTGCCTGCATCGCATGCTCAGTTCCCGGAATTCCCACAAAGGCTGGGAGATCAGCATGACCGGATGGTTATATCAATTTTTCTCCATCCTGATCGATCAGGCCAATGAAGACATTCTCCCCTTGGAGCAGGAATTCACCAAAGAAGCCTATGTGACGCAAGTGATGGATTTTGTCGAGATGAATTATGCCAATCCCATCACTGTGCAATCCATTGCTTCTCATATCGGTTTGCAGCGCAGCTATCTGTGCTCCCTGTTCAAGGAACGGATGGGCACCAGTATTCAGTCCTATCTCGTCAATTACCGAATGCGCAAGGCGGCCGAATTGACTCTCGACACCGGATTAACTATTGGGGATATCTCCCGTTCAGTTGGATATTCAGACCAGCTTCTCTTCTCGAAAATGTTCAAAAAAGTGATGGGCGAAGCTCCTACACATTACCGCAAACACAAAACAGCACCTTCCCGGTTAAGCAGTTAACGGGAACGTGCTGTTTTTATAAATTTTCAGGACATGACAGCATAGCTTGCCATCTGTTTTTATTCATTCAGTATTTCGACATCAGACTTCCAACTACACTTGTTCCTGCATGGCTACACCCACGACGTGCACTTTAATTTCTTTTACCATAATGCCTGTTAACTGTTCTACAGCTTGTTGTACATTATGCTGCAGTTCCTGGCAGACTTGATGCATCCTGAACCCGTACTGAACGTTAATTCGCAGCTGAATGGAGGCTTGGTCCTCCTTCACCTCGACGTCGATGCCTTTTTGCAGGCTTTTGCCGCTGATGCTCTTGGCAATACCTTCGGTTAATCCGACAGACATGGAAGAGATGCCGGAGGTCGCCTGTGCAGCCATACCCACAATCTTGGATACCACATCGTTGGAAATATGAATGGCGCCAATTTGAACGGATTGAGGTTCGATGTACTCGGGGGCGATGTATTCTTTAGGGATGATTTCAGACATGCTTTCCACTCCTTTAATGATTATCGATGGATTAAGATATAAAATGCAATTCAAATTTTTACACGTTAACGGAGAGTGCAGTACCGATCTGGAGAAGCGAAGCGCTCGCCTTCATCACCAGAGTTTTTCCCTTATAAGGGAATCAAAGAAACTTGGGGATAACAGCGATCGGAAGATGGTACTGCAATCGGAGTGACTGAGTGTAACAGCCCATGAATTTTATATCCTAAAATCAGGCATTCTGCCATTTCTCCTTGAAGAACAGCTGGTAAACCCGGACCAGAATAATTTTGACGATCATGTAGACAGGGATGATAATCAAAATCGCAATGATTCCGCCCAGATCTCCCGCTCCCAGCACCAATATAATCGTTGTGAGCGGATGGATGTCGAGCTTTTTGCCAAATACATACGGAGCCACCAGATTGTCCTGAATTTGCTGTGCCACCAGAATGATAATCAATGACCAGATCGCCACCGACGGTGATTGAATCAGACCGATAATGACAATAGGGACAGATGACACAATGGCTCCAATAAACGGAACAAAGTTCATAATGACGGCGACGACGGTAAGCAGGAGTGCATAAGGCAGTCCAATGAGCAGGAAACCGATATACATCAGCACGCCGAGCGCCAGATTCACCAGGACTCTTCCAACAATAAAACCACTTAGCGCCTGATCGATCTCAAGGACCACTTCACGGCTGTCTTTTTGGAATCGCTTCGGTGCGATGTGCACCAGTTTACGGCCAAACTTCTCACCCTGCTTCAGCATGTAGAACAAAATGATCGGGAATGTAAACAGAATGATCGCAAAGCTGGAAATGAGTGAGAACAATCCACTCACATAGTTGGTTACAAAGGTAAACCCTTTGTTGATATAGTCCGTAATCTGCGAAAACGGCGTTGATCCTTCAGGGAACAATGCCTTGATCGCTCCGTTCTGCTCCAGTTCTCTCAACTGTACACTGAGTGAATTTATCAAATTGGGTGCATTATCCACCAGATTAATAAGCTGCTCCCGTAAGGATGGCCATAACCCAACGATGAACAGGACAAGCAGCACACCGAACACGAGATAGATCAGCAGAATGCTAAGTGTGCGGTTCAGCTTTTTGCGTTCCATATAGTTCACGAGCGGCCTTAACAGATAATAAAAGAATACGGACAGCATCATCGGCACGGTAATGACCGTAAGCATGGTCACGAGCGGCTGAAATATAAAGCTGACGCGAGATAACAGATAGATATTGACGAGCACCAGCGCCAGCCCAATGCTGAACCGGACAAACGAACTTCCTTTTAACAAATAGTTCCCCTCCACATAGCCTTCTCTTTTTTGGATCGATATAAGTTGAACCCATACACTAACGCTAAAGCACTGCCCGGTCAGAACAAACTTACATGTACATTCAACTTATCCGTTTGGAATTTGAATGGTAAACACGGTTGTTTCTTTACCGCGCCGGGACAGGATCAGGCGTCCGCCCATCTTCTCTGTATTTCGCCGGGCAATCGCGAGTCCGAGTCCAGTTCCGCCCGTACCGGTTCGCGCTTCATCCCCTCGTACAAATGGATCAAAAATGGTGCTCCACAATTCCTGGGGTATGCCCACACCCGTATCTGCAACCTCAATAACCACATGCGTATCCAGCGGAATCAACTCCACGCGCAGCTCTGTTCCCTGCGGATTGTAGGAGAGGGCATTGGTAATCAGGTTTTGAATCACTCTCGATAACAATTCGGGATCATATCTGGCGTAAATCTCCTGGTCAGGCACGAGCATATGAAGTACAAAATGCTTTTGTTCAATCTCCCCATATGTATCGGCCATGACTTCACGCACGAATTCCCCAATCTCCCTCTTTTGAATCTGCATGTGATAATCGGGAGAATCCACCTTCAGCAGCTCGAGCATATTCTGTATCATGCGTGCAACCTGAACGGACTTGTTATAAATGTATCCCAGATAACGCTGCTGCCTTTCCTTGTTTTCTCCCCGTCCCTCCACGAGAGCCTGGGCGTATCCCTGAATGGAGGTAATTGGCGTTTTTAAATCATGGGACAGATCGACGATCAGCCGCTGCTTGCTTTCCTCCGCGTAACGCTTCTCTGCCGAGGTGTTCTCGATGACATCTGCCATATAATTAAATGTTTCGCCAATCTGGACGAATTCCTTCTCCGCCGAGATCGACAGACGTGTGCTGTAATTCCCTTGAATCATCTGTGTAAGACCTTGGGACAAAATACTCAGTGGTTTTTTGATTCGACGCGCAACCCAGTAGCTGTATACGAATATCAGCAGCAGAACGAAGCCAATTCCGATCATGATATAAAATGACAATGGATGCTTTAGGTTGGTAATCAGCTGATTTTCATTAATACGGATACTGACCAGATCACGGGGAATCTTCAGCAATACATACTGTGCATCTCCCTCTGCAGCATATTGAGAAATCGAGTAATAAAAAGGTTGATCACTTCGATTCTCCAATCCCGCATACAGCTCCGACTCACTGTAATGGATAACCGCATCCTGCTTATCGCCGATCCGGCGAATGACCGATCGATCTTCATCCAGAATCTCAATCCAGCCTCCGCTGTCCATCAGCCGCTGTATTTCAGTGCTTGTGGAGTCATCTTCTCGCCCCTTATTCAATTCGGCTGCATAGACATGCGCCTCCACGTTAAGATCAGGGTCAACGACCTGGTCCGAAATACGAAAATCCACGACATCCAGTGAAACCATAAGGTAGACAATCAAGACAAGAAGCAGCAAAAAGAAGTTGAACAGCAGGAAATCCAGTGTCAGGGAGGTTTGCAAAAGTCGCTTTTCTCTAGCTTTCCGTTGGCGCTTCAATTTTGTATCCCAGTCCCCTTATCGTTTTTAGGTATTCCGGTTGTCTGGAGTCGCGTTCAATCTTCTCCCGAATATTGCTAATGTGTACCATGATGGTGCTATCCTCATGCGCATAGTAATCTCCCCATACCGCCTCGTATATTTTCTTGCGGGTAAATACCCGGCCCGGCTGCTCCAGCAGCAGATCCACAATTTTATATTCCGTAGAGGTCAGGGTGACAGGTTTGCCTGATCGGAAAAGTACACATTTGGAGCGATCCAGCATGAGTTCACCAAGAACCAGATTCGTCTCTTTAGGCACAGTAAACTCAGGAGCATCAAATTGATTCACACGTCTTAATAAGGCTTCCACACGGGCAACAATCTCGAGTGGATTAAACGGCTTGGAAATATAATCGTCCGCACCAAGTCCAAGTCCGAGTATTTTGTCGTGGTCCTGGCTTTTGGCGGATAAAAACAGAACAGGCATATGATGGGTTGCCCTGATTTGTTTAATTAATTGGAGACCATCCATCACAGGCATCATGATATCCAAAATCACCAGGTCAATGGGGACAGAACGAATGCATTGTAATGCTTCCGCTCCATTTGCGGCGGTCCTTATGTCATAGTCCTTCTCCAGGTACAATTGAAGCAATTCCACAATTTCCGGTTCATCATCTGCGATCAGTACGGTGTATCTCATGTTATTCCTCTCATTTCTTCATTCCTCTATCATCGGCTGTGTATTCTTTTACATGCATGCTACTACTATATACTACGTCTCTTAAATGAACCTAAATCAATTCTAAAGATAACCTAAATAAAAAGCCCAGGCAGGGGCCGGGACTTGATTCCATCAAAAATTACATGGTTGTAGTGCTTAAGCTGTTATTTCATATGAAGCCACGGTTTAACCTTTTTATTCAAATACTCCTTGTCATGCTGCACATACTGGCTTGCACGGTTGCGTGCCGGATCACCTGCATAGTACCGCTCGTATAGATCGTGTCTGGCTCCGAGGGAACTCCCGGTCAGATCCCAGGCAAGTTGAAACAAACGAATTTTCTCAGGAGCTTGCATTGTTACTCCACCAAGGTATTTGGACATCAATGTCCCTACCGATTCATCCTGGCCGAATTGGCCTGAAGGAATCTGAATCAATCCACCTGCAGCAATGGTTTTCAAAATTTCGACCGCTCGCGGATAATATCGACTCCCCAAATTACGTGCTGTATCAATGTATTTGAATGACGGCAGCCAGTTACCATATGAATCTGGCTTCGCCTGAACCTCAGAAGCAATAATTAAACCCTCGATCGTCTGCATCTGGCTGATCATCTCACCCAATTGTTCCTGGACATTCAGGAAAGAATCCACCCCAATCTCCTTGGCAATTGCCGAAGTGACTGCGGTGATGAATTCCAGTTTGGAATGCAATCGAATAATGCTCTGATGGTAGGCCAGACTGGACGAGGCTGTGTTGCAGCGGATCTGCCAAACGGCCTCCGGGTTGTTGTGCAGCAGTACACGTTCCCAAGGGACCAATACGTCGTCGAAAAACAACACAGCATCCATCTCATCATACCGCGCACTGAGCGGGTGAGCAAAATCAGATGGGGAAGCCGCAAAAGATTCCCGGCATACCAGATGCAACCCCGGACTCCCTACCGCAACAATGACCATATGGGCGAGTTCCGGCCGATGTCCAGGAATCCGCTGGATCGGATACGCAATGATATCATCTGCATATGGAGCTGCCGTAGCCACCATTTTGGCGCCCCGAATGACAATGCCTTCCGAGTTGGTTCTTACAATCCGCAGCATGGCATCTTCATCTTCCCCAACAGGCAGGGAACGATTAATCTGTGGGTCACGCTGGACGATCGTCAGAAATGCATCTTTTCGTTTAGCTTCCTGATAATAGGCTGTTATTTTGTCTGCATACATGGGATCATGTGAAGCCATATCGTCTCTCGTAGCATACCATCCGGTAAGGCGGGACCGAGCATAGTCAGACAGTCTGCTCATCACCCCATAGGTCCGCTCTGACCAGAGCCGAAAGGCTGCCGCCCTGCTGCTGATATCCTGAGTAGAAAGAGGGACCTGGAATGCCTGGTGTACATAACCTCCCGTCTGTTCATCCCAATAAGTGAGCGTATCTCTTGCATCCTGTTCATCTGCCAAATTAAACAAATTTTCTATCGTTTGCAGTGTACCCTGAAAGGCGGGATGTTCGGTTACCTGGACACGCTTGCCATCCAGCCATACATTTCGCTCATCATTCAATCGGTGTATGAAAGCTTGTCCACGAGACATCGTGATGCTCATTATACGTCCTCCCTCAGGCATAAGCCCACTGTTCCTATAACTCACAAATCTGCAGTTTTACGAAATTATGTAATGATACAAATTGTATCTAATGAAATAGTACAGTGTCCTGGACAGAAAAGTCAACAAACACCGAACGAGTCATCCGGTGTTTGTTCTTCTGTGCTGATTTAGACTAATTTGGAATACATGTGACGCAGATACCGCCAGCGCACAAGGGCAAAGTAGACGATCTGCATGGATGCAAAAACCAAGAAAATACGCAGGCTGTGCCCCACGACCGAAAAATCGACCAGCTGCTGCAGTGCCACAAAAGCGACTGAGCTATGAATTAGTGCAATCAGAAGTGGCAGGAAAAACATCAGGAGCAACTGTCTTGTTACGATTTTGCGAAGTTCGGGACGACTTAGGCCCATCTTGCCGATCATGCGATACTGTGCCTCATCCCTTTCCAGATCCGCGTAGAGTCTAAAATAGGTGAAGCTTGCCGCAAAGGTGAAGAACACAATGCCGATCAGACCGCTCAGAATCAAAATGATCCCATTGGTTTGTTTCGAATTCAGCCAATCCACAACGAGAGCGCTGACCATGAAATAGCCTTTTGTAAAGGGCTGCTTCTGTATGGAATCAATCAGTTCAGGGGCAAAGGCTCGTGTACCCATCCAGTCTTCGACGACAAATTGGGTCATTTTGTTGGAGTAAAAGTCCTCACTCATCTCTATGACCTCATTGTACGCTCGTTTCATTTTTTCGAACAATTCATCGGAAACGACGTAAATGTCCATTTTACCTTCATTAGGGATAACGATCTGGGTAGCGGGAGGAGATAGCTGAACCTGTTGATGATATTGTTCGACTTCCAGATCGACCATTGTTGGTGAGAATCCCTGTTCCACTTGTTTACGCAACTCTTTGCGTGCTGTCAAATTCGCCGGGGTCATGAAGGCCCCATTTTCCTTATCCAACGTCCGCTCTTCATAACCAAGGGCCTTGGCCAAATGGTTGTATTCACTCAATTTGATAATATAGCGATTACTATTCTCATACAGCGGGGTGTAGCTTCCTTTTACATATGGAACTTCATGTTCTATTAGCGATTCTTCAATCTGTCTGATATTCTCCTCTGCCTCCGGTGTATCCCAATAATTCGTGTATGTGAATGCATATGGATTCGTCATGGACGACAACCCGGGGTCTGCCACTGCCAGCATGGTGCCTATTCCCGTAAAAGCAGAAGCCGAGATCACACTCACCATAAAAAACATGACGGCATTATCTTTCATTCGATAGGTGAGCTCGGACAGGAACAGCAGATTCGTTTTGCGGTAGAACAAACGTGGATTGCTTTTGAGTGCCCGAATGACGTACACACTGAGCTGGGTGAACAGCAGATATGTGCCCGCGATAACCATAACGACACTTCCCAGCAATAATGGAAATGAGAAGTTTACCCACACAAAAGTGAATACCCCAGCATACCCTCCCCCAATGAGCACTACGGAAAGTATAGCGAGCAAACGAGATGCTTTCGGTTCCGGTTTCGGCTTTTCCTCGGATTTGACAAGGTCAATGAGTGTACCTTTGCGTATAAGCAGAGAGGAACACAGCGCAATAACTCCAAAAAGCAGCAGAAACGCACCAGCGGTCAGGGCAATTCCTTTCAGCGGAAAATAGAATCGGAGACTGTTCTCCACAGCTAGCATCGAACCGCAGATGAGCAGAATCAATTTCCCGAAGATCATCCCCAAACCAATACCCGCTATAATGGCCGCTATTCCGATACACATGTTCTCCATAAACAGGAGCCGGTTCATCTGTTTGCGAGTCATCCCTATGATCAGAAAGATACCGAATTCCTTTTTGCGCGTCTTCAGAAATGAACCTACCGAGTAGAGCAAAAACAGGAATGAAAAGATGAATATAATCATTTCCGCAATCATAAAACCCTGGTTGGCAAGCAAAGTAACCGTTCCACTCGAACCCTTTAATCCTTCTTTTAAGTCCGGATGGAACAAAAGCAATGCATACGTAAAGAAAATCATGACGGAAAACGTGCTGCTCAGAAAGTGAGCCAGATAAATCCGTTTGTTGCGAACCACATTATTAATGGCGAACTGGCGAAAATTCATGTCCTGACCCTCCCATTAGGGATAACACATTGATAATTTTTTGATAAAAAGCAGCCCGGTTATCGCCGTAGTGAATCTCATTGTAGAGTTTGCCATCCTTGATAAAGACGACCCGGCTGCAGTAGCTCGCAGCAACAGCATCATGCGTCACCAGCAGCATGGTAGTCCGATCCTCCTGATTACGGCGTTCCAGCATTTCCATCACGTCTCGTGCCGCCTTCGAATCCAGGTTGCCTGTCGGCTCATCTGCCAAAATTAATTTGGGCGAATGAATCAGCGCCCTTGCAATGGCTGTACGTTGAGCCTGGCCACCAGAAATCTCATACGTCCGCTTGTCCAGAATGCCCTCGATCCCGAGTTTGCTCGCCAGCCGTTCCACACGTGTGTTCATCTCTCCCAGTGGCGTTCCGTCGAGTGTAAGCGGCAGCACGATGTTCTCCTTGACTGTGAGGGTATTTAGCAGATTAAAGGATTGAAAAACAAATCCCAATTCTTTACGCCGAAAAAGGGCGAGCTCATCCGGATTGAGTTCAAACGGATTTTTCCCGCCAATCCGCAGTTCTCCTGATGTCGGATGATCAATCGTTGAGATCATGTTCAGCAGAGTCGTTTTTCCGCTGCCGGATGGTCCCATAATGCCAACAAATTCCCCCTCCTGAATACTGAGGTCAATGCCCGATAGTGCTTCATACGAGACGATTCCTTTATAAATCTTGCTGATCTGATTTACCGAACATATTTCCATATGTACAACTCCTTCATTTATAATTCGATATGACAAGCCTGACCTGCACATCAATTCATTGGCACTTGTTTTGCCTATTGACCCCAGTTTACCTGAAGTTTCGGCTGTTCTCCTATGGCTTAACCTTTCACTTGCATGACAATGTTGTAAGGTTGGTTACTGGAAAAACAAAAAAGACGCCGTTACCTCATATGGGGAAACAGACGTCAATTGATATCCATCTTTTTTCTTCATGAAACGAATTGCTACGAATTGCTTGCTGCCACCATCCAGCCTCAGGTATTAAACGTAATCCGGACAGTCGTTCCTTCCCCATACACGGATTCCAGATCAATCCGGTGATTCATCCGAGTCAGGACTTCCTTTACAATGTATAACCCCATACCGGTTGACTCCTTGAAATGACGACCGTTCTCTCCGGTGAAGAAAGGCTGGAATACCCGTCTTAGATCAGACTTTGGAATGCCAACACCCTGATCCTGAACTTCAAGAACGATTGACCTCTCCGCTTGATAAGCTCGCACGTATATCTTTTGCTCGCTACCAGAGGAGTATTTGATCGCATTGGACAAGAGCTGCACCAGGACAAAGCGAATCCATTTGGCGTCCGATTGAACGACGATCGAAGAATCCATCTGTATTTCCGGATAAACGTGATTGCGAATGAAGAAACGCTTCAGTTCATGAATGGCCTCTTCACCGGCAGTCTTGAGTGTGACGGGTTCCACGCTGAAGTCCTGTTCAAATGTGTCCAAACGGGCCACATACAGCACGGTTTCCAATCCACGTCTCATCTGATCTGCTTCCTCCCGAATGCTCTTAAACCGCGGATCATCGTCCTCCTGATCCTGCACGGTTAGCTCAATCACCGATAAGGGCGTTTTCATTTGATGCACCCACTGGTTCATAAAAGTCAGATATTCCTGTTGACGCTGTTCCAATCGATGCAAGTGTGCATGATAATGACCATATTGTGAATCAAGCAGCTTCTCCAGTGCCAGTGATAATGGAACCGCCTCATTTAATGGGACAAATTCATTTAGTGATTTCATGGATTGTGACATTCGGCTGTAAAAGGATCGGTGTGACAAATAACGGATAATCAAGTAGCCTGCATATAAAAATAATCCTAACGATACGGCATAGACAGCCGTTAACCAATGATCATAACCGTCATACCAGAACACGGCGACAACGGTAAGCAGGATGACGACCACCCAGCAAGTCAAGGCAAGGTGCTCTCGCATAAACAATTTCATGATGGCGATGCTGCTTTCCAGTTCGCATTCAATCGGTAACCCGAACCCCTCACCGTCTCCAGTGCGTCCGTTATTCCAAGCTCGGCCAGTCGCTTGCGTACTCGAGTGACATTGACGCTGAGTGTGTTGTCATCAACAAAGGAGTCATCCCACAGCTTCTCCAGGATTGTCTCCCTGCTTACCAGCTTGGGACTGCGGCGCAGTAACGTTTCAAGCAGAATCGTTTCCTTTTTCGTCAGCTGCACTTTGCAATCACCGAGCTGAATCTCCAGCCTTTCCAGATAAACCGTCAATCCGTCCAGTTCGACTTTGCGCTCTTCGTCGCGGGCAGCATAATCCCCATATACACGTCGCAGCTGACTTCTGATTTTGGCCATCACAATCTCATGTTCGAACGGCTTCGTAATATAGTCATCTGCTCCGTTCTCCAGCGCCATTACCTGATCCATCTTTCCGCTTCGGGCCGAGATAAACAGAATCGGACACGTAGACATCGTACGAATTTGGCGACACCAGTAGAATCCGTCGTAGCTCGGCAAGTTGATATCCAGTAGAACAACATGAGGCTGTATCCGCTCAAACTGCTGTACAACCCCTTCAAAATCCTCAACCAAGACGGCTTTGTCCCCGTAGCGCTCGATATGGGATTTCAGCAGTCCTGCAATCTTGGGATCATCTTCGATGATCATAATGGTATACATATGTGGGTCTCACCTCTAACCTGTAATCATGAAATGCAGTGTTCTTCTCTCTTATCCAAAATCATACCACAGGATGTCCTACTCGGCATTGACCCGTTTGCGCCATTCCACAATGTCTGTGTTTAATTGCTTCAGGTCTCCTGAGGCTTGTTGTTCATCAGACAGCTTGTACGACTGCTTCAGTGTCAGAATACGATACACGCTTTCATCGATTCGGGATTCGGTAATTGTGCCTTTCTTTACTGCATCTTTCAACGTATCGAAAATGGTTTTGGCACTTTCATAGCTGTGAGCCACGAGCAGAATGTCACTTCCTGCCTGAACCGTCGCGATTGCGGCTTCATTCAGTTTAAAATTTTTGGCGATGGCACCCATGCTTAGATCATCGGTAATGACGACACCGTCATAATTGAATTTGTCTCTTAAATGTTCACCGATAATTACATCCGATAACGATGCAGGATGGTCCGGATCAAGCTTCGGGAATAAAATGTGAGCCACCATGACGGCTTCAGCATGCTCTTTCACTGCGGCTTGAAATGGAATCCACTCGAGCTCGGCCAGCTGTTTCTCCGTTTTGTCCACCACTGGCAGATCCAGATGAGAATCCACGGAAGTATCACCATGACCGGGAAAATGCTTCACAACCGGGATGATGCCTTGGCTGCGCAAACCTTTCATCTCTGCGATACCGAGACGAGACACCAATTCTGCCGAACTGCCGAAGGATCGGTCACCAATTACCGGGTTGTTCGGATTGCTATTGACATCCAATACGGGAGCAAAATCCACATTAAAACCTGCAAGCTTGATCTGCCTTGCCAGCAATTCCCCCATTGTCTCTGCCAGCTCGGCGTCTTTCGTGGCACCTAATTTGCCGTTCGATGGGATGCTTTCCACTGCTTCCGGCATTCGGCTGACTTTGCCACCTTCCTGATCCACACTCATGAAGATTGGTACAGGGTTGGAACGATTCTCCTCTTTTATGGACTGGACAAATTTCGCCGTTCCCTGCAAAGTCGTTACGTTATTGGCATAGAAAATGATACCTCCAACCTTCTGGTTCACAATCATCTGTTTGGCTTGTTCATCCAAAGCCGTTCCCTGAACGCCAGCCAGAATCATCTGCCCAATCTTCTCATCCAAGGTAAGCTGATCAAGCTGTTCTTGAACCGGATCAGTCTCTTCCTCAGGCGGAGTGTTGTTTTGTTGATTGCTGTTTTCTTCCTCTCCGGTTGTGAGTGAACCATCATTATTATCCGGTGCAGATTGTTGTTCCGTATTAGAACCTGCAGAAGAATTTGCCGTGGAATCGGGCTTCGAAGCCTGTCCGCATGCCGTTAGAAGCAAGAGTATTCCTATAAGCAGGAACAATATTGGCAGCGAAAATTTACGTTTACTTCTTATAGGATCATTACGCAAATACAAGGAAGTTCATCCTCCTAAATCTTGTTGGAATGTGTACTGTCATGTTCAGGCATAACATTAACATACACAACACTATTTTCAAAGTCATTGCTCTGATGACAAAAATGGAGTTGAGTTAAGAAAAAGGTTTCGCTTATCGGGGTGTAGTGTGGTACTTCGTGGTGTTATGACAATGAGCGTGTGCGATCGATGGGTGAGGGATATGGTAACAGCGGATGAGAATCGGTTTATTATTGTGAATTTTTCATGTGTTGAAATTGTAATTATAGAGACGGGAAAAAGCCGCCTTTCGGCGGCCTAAGGTTTATTGTCGATTTTCACGTTTATTTGGCATCGTTTTAAATCAAGTCTGTAATGGAATGCTTTTAACTCAACGTTTTCAACACTTCTGTTGTAAAAGGGATAATTTCTGCCTGGCGTCCTTCCCGTACTTTTGCCGGCCATTCCGGGTCACTGAGGAGTACACGTCCCAGTGCAATCAGATCAAATTCATTGTTTTCGAGCATTGAATTCAATTGGTCCAGATGGGCATCGCCTGTTCCTTGATTCTCGGTTGATCTGTCGACGAATTCCGCTTCAAGGCCTACCGATCCAACGGATATCGCAGGTTTCCCACTTAACTTCTGTGTCCAGCCTGCAAGGTTCAATTCAGATCCTTCAAATTCCGGCAGCCAGAACCGACGAGTCGAGCAATGAAAAATATCTACGCCCGCTGCAGTCAGTGGTGCAAGAAATTGCTCCAGCTGTTCCGGGGTCTCTACCAGACGAGCATCGTAATTGCCCATTTTCCATTGAGAGAAACGAAGCACAATCGGGAAATCCGGCCCAACTGCCTCACGGCACGCTTCAATCACCTCAACTGCAAAACGTGTACGATCGGCCAAATCACCACCATACTTGTCTGTGCGACGATTGGTGTGCTCCCAGAAGAACTGGTCAATCAGATATCCATGAGCACCATGCAATTCTATGCCATCAAACCCGATTCGCTTGGCATCTGCTGCAGCTTGTGCAAATGCTTGTACCAGGCCTTTGATCCCTTCTTCGGTTAACGGTTCCTTGTTCTCTTCCCCTGCCATGCTGATACCCGAAGGGCTAACCGGCTCCGCCTCTGCATGGGGAAGATCACCAGTACGGCGGGCAGTGCCCACATGCCACAGTTGAGGCATGATTTTGCCACCAGCCTCATGGACAGCCTGGACCACATTCGACCAGCCTTGAAGTGATTCATCACCATAGAATAACGGGATGCTCTCACCGCTTACGGATGAAGGGTGATTAATACCTGTACCTTCCGTGATAATAAGGCCTACACCACCAGCTGCTCTGCGTCGATAATATTCGGCAACTTCCGGTCCAGGTACGCCTTCTGGAGAGAAGCCGCGAGTCATTGGTGCCATGACGATCCGATTGGACAATGTAAGCTTGTCTGAAGTGAAAGGTGTAAACAACGCTGAAGATATACTCATTTGTTTATAGCTCCTTTTTCTTTGGAATGTCAGAACCCAATTACCTTTCTATTTTATAGTTTCTAAATTTTATTTTCAAACATCGCCAGAGCGGTTTATGCTTCTATGTAAACAGGCAAAAAAATAGAGCACCCCCGCAGCAATTTTGGATCACTCTGCTGCACAACGCATGCTCTGTACTTGCATCCTCAACCATCCTACACGGAACCGAAAATATGAATGATGCATAATATATTCCCTCATCTTCCTTTCATTTAGTCCGAATTCACAGGAATTTCATTCCGATGAACTCTGAGTATCTTGCCTGATGAAGGTGAAACAACGTCCGGATCCGTGCCCAGACCGAAATAGAAATCTCCCTCATGCTCTTCAAATGATTTGGCATACGTATCCTGGTTAAACCGAAGAATTTCATGCCATGTGACCAGATCCGTTGTCTGATACACCCGGTTGATATACAAGTTTTTGTTTTGCAGCGTGTACGTGAGTACATATACTTTACCGTCCCGTAAAAGCAAGTCGGTTGGCAATGCCTTTGGATCTGGCAAAATCACGCGTCTTACCTGATTAATGGCTGTCATGACATTCAAGGATTTAGGGAGTAGCTGACCATCATTGAATACTCCGCCAGCGATATAAACTAACTTGTTATCGAAATTAACATTTTTCCCGATCTTATTATACGGAACTGTCCCCTGTTGATAGGTTAATCCAGGCAGCATTTTATTGCCATAAATGACCACATCTCTCTTTTCGAGATTGGCGTTAATCTCCAGAATGTTCGTTTTGTCATTCCAGATTTTATTGGCAGGATACATCATGCCTGAAGCATACAGCTTGCCCCCCAGCTCAAACAGCGTATAAGCCCTCAGCCCAAACGAATTAATGTTCGCATACTTCTTCCAGGTCACGCCCATATCATGGGAGATCAGCACTGTTGGCTTATCCTCTGTTCCAATGGCCGCAAACATTTTTCCCTGAAACAGGGCCAGATCGTAGACGTGTACACCGAGCGGAAGATTGCGATACTTTGTCCACACATCCCCGTCCAACCGATAGAAGTTACCGAGACTCCAATGCTCCCCGTCCGAATCATTCCCCGGAATATAAAGCTTGTCATCCAGTACTTTGTAGATATCGATCTGTTCCTCATCCACTACCATTTTGGTCGATGGAACAATGCCAGGGTTGCTGTTGCTAACTGCCTGTTTATTAAACGAAGAAGCTGCTGTATCGTAATAAACCACCGGGATGGGGCCCGAGTTGGGTGCTACCCCCATGTTGCTGCTGTTCCCATGACCCAAATAGATTTTACCTCTGTACAGCTGCATATCCCACACATTATTGGCGTATGGCGTTTTTGCAAAAGGTCGACCGAGCAGCTCCAATTTGGATGTCACATCAGCAGATGTGATCGGAGCATTAGATACGTTCGCCATCGCCCGTTCAACAGTGGGCTTTCGTGCGGTCGAGTCATTGTTTTTGGGCTTGGCACTCCCTGTAACCATCCAGCCAACACCTGCAACAATCGTCAAAATAACAGCTGCCCATTTCGTGTTATTATGCATGCCCGCTTCCTCCTTCAACGTTTATATTGAATGCCTTTTCAAAACAACGATACAAATCGTATCTTTTTATATTATGTAAAATGAAACAAGCATGCAACACATTCCGCCCGCTTCAACAAAAATAGACAGCTGCATCCGAAGATGAGCTGCCTACGCAGTTTATATCAAGCCAAATATACTATTTTCATTAAGTTAGAAGTTTCTGAATTCTAGCTATTCAGCTTTGACCAGAATTTTCACCTGATTTTTCTCTTTCAGAAGTGCTTCAAATCCTTGATCGACCACTTCATCCAGCGAAATGCGTTTGGTAACCAGCTTGTCTGCCGGGAAAAATCCTTTATCCATCAGACTAATGACAGCCGGGAATACATCACGGTAACCGATAATACCATTCACTGTACGTTCTTTCATGACAATGGAGTTCGGCAGGATCGGTGCTGCCTGTTCGAAAATACTGACGATCATCAGCTCACCGCCAATACGTGTCGAGTCGATCGCTTGCTGCAGCACAGGTGGAACACCTGTTACCTCATAAGCTACGTTAACACCGCCTTGCGTGCGTCTGTGAATCTCTTCCACTACATTGTACTGTTTAGGATCAATGACGATGGCACCAAGCTCTTCGGCTTTTGCTTTGCGTTCCTCGGACAACTCCACTACATAAATATCGGAAGCACCCGATGCTTTCAACGCTTCAATGACCAGCAGACCGATAGGACCTGCACCAAATACAGCTGCAGTATCGCCCACTTTCAGCTTGCTTTGGCGGACAGCATGCAGAGCAACCGCAGAAGGCTCAACCAGGGCACCTTGCTCATAAGAAATGGAATCAGGAATAGCATGCACCATGTACTCTTCAGCCGTTACATATTCGGAGAAACCTCCGCCTCCTCCAGCGAGACCGAGGAATCCCATCTGGTCGCACAGATTGTATTTTCCCTGTTTGCAGGCTTCGCAATGTCCACATGCATAGATAGGTTCTACGACAACACGATCTCCTGCTTGAAAACGGGTAACGCCTTCACCCACTTCAACCACTTGCCCCGAGAACTCATGCCCCATTACCACAGGTGCTTGTTCGCCTGTTAGCGGATGTGGTGCTTGAGCCGGAATGAAAATGGGTCCTGCTGTGTATTCATGCAGGTCACTACCGCAAATTCCGCACCACTCCACTTTTATTTTAACTTTTCCCTCTGCAGGGCGGGGTTCATCAATATTTTCGAGACGCAAATCTTTAACACCATGCCAACGTAATGCTTTCATTCATTTCATCTCCCAGATCATAGGTTTGAATATAACCGGAAACGTTTCCGTAGTTAAATATGTCACAGTTTAGATAGTCTGTCAAACACATTTTCCCATAAATAAGTCGAAATCATGAATTTTATGGGTAAACATGCTAGCATGAAAAATACTCAACTACTGGCTTTTTCCAAGGGAATAGCGTGATTAAGAGCTGTTTTCTTTGGGAGAACTTTACACAGCTCCACCATTTTGAACGAAAGGTTAGGGCATTTGGTTTATCTGAAGTGTTATAATCAGAATATAGACATGAACACAACATGAAATTAACATATATTCGGAATCGTTTCCGATAAAGTGAGGTCAACCAAACGTGAGTAAGGATCAAAAGGTTACAATCAAGGACGTGGCAGAGTTTGCGGGGGTGGGCATTGCAACCGTCTCTAGGGCAATTAACAATTCCGAAGGAATCAGCAGCAAAACAAGGGACAAGGTCATGCAAGCCATTGAAGAGCTTGGTTTTGTCCCCAACACGTCCGCACAAAGTCTCAAAATTCGCCAGACACACCAGATTGCCCTGGTCGTACCGGATATACGGAATGCCATCATTCCAGAGATCTCCTGGTCTGTCGAGCAAACGGCAAAACAGCACGGGTACCATGTGGTACAGATTAATACGGCGGGTAATGCCCGCACGGAGCTGGAAACGATTCGTAATATCAAAAAGCTGCATGTGGACGGGCTTGTATTCATGCCACTTGCCTATCCCAAAACGCTGCCCGGATTAATCGATAAGGCCCCACTCCCGATCTCCATGATTAATTATGGCAAAAAGCTTGAACCCGGTATGAAGGCAGATATCGTCTCGTTGTCTCAACCTGAGGGAAAACTGGTGATGGAACATTTGATTAAGATCGGGCGTACACGAATTGCCTATGCCGGAGCTCCCAAAGACATTATTGAAGAGCGTTACCGCGCATACGAACAAGCCTTACCGCATGTCGATATCTCGCTTGTTTACTTTGGAGAAGATTTCTCCCTGAATACCGGAGCCAATGCAGCGGATTATTTCCACGGACTGACACATATGCCGGATGCGGTATATGCAATCAATGACATGGTAGCCATAGGATTGGTTAACCGCTTCAAAGAACTTGGTATACGTGTACCCGAAGATGTCGCAGTCGTTGGAGTGGATAACAACCAATGGACTACCGTCTCGTTCCCCCAGATCAGCTCGGTCTCCATTATGGGAGAAGAAGTCGCCAGACTTGCGACTGAACTGCTGCTCAAACGCATACGCGAAATGAGTTCTACCGACTACGAGCATATTCAGTTCGAACCCAGACTTATTGTACGGGAATCCAGTGTCGCCATGATTCGTTCCTCGTCTCGAGGGCACAGCATGTAATCGTAAGTACGAACCAACGCAAACAAACAAGGTGTCCTTGCCGCCGCTAATCACGGCTCGATGTTCACCTTGTTTGTTATGTGTATTGCTTCAATTGGAACAGTCCGGGCCTCTGGATGGCTCGTCATTGCTCGTTATTGCTTCGCTCCCAGCTGCCTGATCGGGCTTCCTTTCAGAAACATATCGATGTTCTCTACCGTATGACTGAAATATATCTCGTAATTTCCTTGGGTCACATAACCCAAATGGGGTGTAGCCAGTACGTTGGGTAAGGTCCGCATCACATGATTTACCGGAAGAGGTTCTTGCTCGTAAACATCAAGCCCTGCGCCGGCAATCAGCCCGCTTTGCAAAGCTTCCACCATGGCTCCCTGATCCACAATGCCCGCACGGGACGTATTAATCAGCAGCGCAGTTCTTTTCATCCGCTGGAATTCGGCTTGTCCAATCAGATGACGAGTGCGTTCACTTAGCACCAAATGAATGGAAACGATATCACTTTGCTCCAGCAGCTCTTCCTTCGTTTCACACCAGATTACGCCGTGCTCTCCGGCTTGTCCTGGCGTCAGATTCTGACTCCAGGCCATGACGTTCATACCAAATGCTTTGGCAATTCCGGCCATTCGAGTACCTATTTTCCCCAAACCCAGGAGTCCAAGTGTCTTCCCGTGCAAGTCCATGCCGATGGTGCTCTGCCAGTTGCGATTGGATTTCAGGGCATTATTTTCTGTTACCAGCTGTCTGGATAATCCCAAAATAAGTGCCCAAGTCAGTTCGGTCGGTGGATTAGAGCTGCCCTCTGTTCCGCATACAATGACTCCTTGTCGTTCCGCAGTCATCAGATCAATCGATGCATTTCGCATCCCGGTTGTAATCAGCAGCTTCAGATTGGGAAGCCCGGATATGACCGATTCGGGAAATGGAGTACGCTCACGCATTAGAACAATAATGTCATAATTCTGCAGCTCCTGAATCACCTTTTCTTCCGATCCCATGTAGTTATTGAAGGTTTGAACCTCCACCCGATCCAGGATTGGCATCCAATCAGCCGACGACAGGGCAACATTCTGATAATCATCCAATATGGCACAACGCAGCTTTGTCTGCATTCTGTAACCCTCCTCCTCCAATATACGGTATATCCTGCACCTACCTGTATTGTATCAACTCGATGCCGGTCTGCCCAATGTCCTCAGACATAAAAAAGAGCCGGAAATGAGGTTCCGCCTCTACATTTATATCAAAATCTTAAAAAGAAGTGCCGTAATAATAACGGCAACCATGACCTTGGCCAACCCGCGAACTTTGTTAACAAACTGATCCAGCTGTGCATGATCATTGGTAAAAAGAGAGGCTGCTATAGCCGTTGGAGCTAAAATTCCAAATAGAATAAGACTGTACATTACAATACTTACTTTACCTATAGTTGTTATCGATACACCTATGACATAAAAGACGATAAGATATATTCGCCAATAAGCTGGCGCCATGCTATTCCCCCTTATGTTTGATGTTACTACATTTACGTTTCACTATACATATTGTCTCATTCATCTATATTTTCCTATCGCATAACAATGCGGAAGCATATACAACTGAAGCAAGGCAGAGAACGGTCCGCATGAAACCATCCCCCCAATCTCTCGATTGGCTTGATCATAATGTTTCTCACCCAAGCTGAGATATCGCAGCCTCAATACTTTGCTCGACAAATGAGCGATCCGGACCTGATTTCATTAACACGGTCAATCCGATCATGGAAATCACCAAAGACCTGGCGACAGCACTCGCATTCAAGTTACCAGACAGTTCTCCGGATCGTTGCCCCCGTTCGATCGTCTCCTGAAAAATTACAGCCAGATACATCTGATGCTCTCTTGTCAGGACGGCGAATTTAGAATCGTGAGGAGCCAGTTCGACCATCGTATTGATGCAAAAACAACCATGACGCGGATCGGTCACATCCCCTTCTGCCCCGATATGCTCAAACAGCGCATGAAAAGCTTGTTTTACTGAGCTCTTTCGTTGAAGTCTTGATCGGATCTGAGCTGCATGCAGTGTGGTATACCTGCGCAGCACCGTCTCAAACAACGCCTTCTTGTCGCCGAAGGCGGCATACAAACTGGGGCGTTGAATGCCCATACTTGTGGTCAAGTCCGTCAATGATGTAGCTTCGAATCCTTTATCCCAAAACATGTGCATCGCTGCATCAAGCGCTTTGTCGGTATCAAATTCCCGTTGTCTCACCATAGCTTTTCTCCTTTTATATACCAATCAATATACTATATCCTAGCTTCCACCCATATCGATGTCAAATCTAAAAGCCCATACGCATCATCGTAATACCTTAATACTATTATACTTTAAAATTTGTTGTTGACATTCCACCCAAGCTTAAAGTATGTTTTTCCAGACTCATATTATACCGATCGGTACATTATAGACATAAAAAATTCTCAATCAGGAAGGTGACTCACATGAACACTCCCATTCCACAGACAGATCTATCTTCTAAAGCACATCCCGGTATGTCACAGCTTGTAGCGGTTCTCTTCGCCCTATGCAGCGGACTTGCCGTATCCAACATTTATTATGCTCAGCCACTCCTTGATACCATCGCCGAGGAGTTCCATATCTCCCATTCCCATATCGGCATGATCATCACAGTAACCCAAGTCTGTTATGCCCTTGGACTGTTATTGCTCGTTCCTCTAGGCGATCTGATTAACCGCCGGAAACTGATCATTGTCCAAATGTTCTTCTCTGTACTTGCCCTGCTCGTGGTAGGCACCACATCATCCAGCTCCATCCTGTTCATGGGCATGGCAATCGTCGGTTTGTTGGCTGTTAATACCCAATCCCTGGTTGCATTTGCTGCAGCACTCGCCTCCCCTTCGGAACGGGGACGTATCGTGGGGCTTGTTACCAGCGGAATCGTGATCGGCATCTTGCTGGCCCGAACCGTTGCAGGCACCATGAACGATTGGATCGGGTGGAGATCTGTTTACCTCTTCTCCGCAGTACTAACGCTGCTTGGAATGGTCGCCTTGTTCCTTCTTTTACCGAAGCATGAACCGCAAAGAAGAACGAAATTAAATTATGTACAGTTGCTCATTTCGGTATTCCAACTCTACCGGGAGATGCCTATACTTCGAGTCCGCGGGGTGCTGGCCATATTGATATTTTCGGCTTTTAGCATATTATGGACATCCATGGTACTCCCGCTCAGCGCACCCCCACTCTCTTTGTCACATACAGCAATTGGCGCTTTTGGGCTAGCAGGTGCCGCTGGCGCACTGGCAGCTGCTCGTGCCGGGAAGCTGGCTGATCGGGGACTCGGGCAAAAAACGACCGGCTTCTCTCTCATGCTTCTCCTATTGTCCTGGCTGCCGATCGGATACGTTCATCACTCGCTGTGGTTTCTGATCGCTGGCGTTATTCTTCTTGACCTCGCTGTGCAAGCAGTCCACGTCACCAATCAAAGCCTGATCTATAACGTTCGCCCTGAAGCACAGAGCCGCCTCACCGCTGCCTACATGATTTTTTACTCTATTGGCAGTGCAGCCGGGTCCATCGCCTCAACCCTGATGTATGCATGGGCCGGATGGACTGGCGTGTGCTGGTTAGGTGCAGGGGTGAGTGCAGCCGCATTCCTATTCTGGGCAATCGACAGTTACCGGCAGCGGGAAGTACTCCAATGTACATCCGTTCAGCCAGATAACGGAGACTGAATGATTAGTCCAACTTATTACAGACAACGATGAACAACGTTGCAAGCGGACCACACAAGAGGGAAATCAGGAACCAGTTAAGCCCACTTCTGTTTTTCCCCTGAGCAAGTCCCGCATTAATTAATGCAAGGGTACCCCAACCAACAAAATATTCATTTTCCATCGCTTATCATTCCTTATTCTGTGAATATTTTCAGACCGGTTCTATCGTTCAAGCAGGGCTTTAAGCTTTGTGTTGCGGCTGAGGAGAAAAGCGTACATATATCTCTTTAATATAAGTCGCTCGGCTGCCCAGCCCAATACACCGAGTGGTGCTTCAAATTTCAGTGTGTCTCTCATACAAGTGGTTTTCTCATCGAGTTTGCGGAAGTGATGTTCATGGCGCATGCTTCGGAATGCCCCTTTTACCATCTGATCCACAAAAACATGTGGACGTTCGTAATGTACAATCCGGGAAGTCAGCTTCTGACGGATACCAAAATGGATTGCTTGAAACGTCACGGTGTCCCCAGCGCCTATTTTTCCAGACGTTACGCCTGATACAGCCCGTTCTCTTGTATGCTTCCATACCGTCTGGGTATGAACATCAATGTCCCGGGCATAATCAAAACATTTTTCGATCGGGGCATGTATCGTCATTTCGGTTACGACTTCAATCAAGGTGTATCGCTCCTATATGGAAAATGAGATCTGTGCCCCAGTATACGCCTGCTCTGCAGGGAGAACAATGCACTTTAGGAAATTCATCAAAAAACGGGTCCCCTGACATGTGCAGGAGGCCCGTTGTAAATTTAAACGTATTCAAACTTAGATAATCAGCTCATTGATTGCGATACTTCTTTCTTTGGACAAGTCACGATACTGCTCGGACTCGACCTTAACAAGTGGCTTGAAGATATCCGACGTATTATTCATGATGATTACGCCTTTCTCACCATTGCTCAGAAGCACTTGTTTACCAATAAAATTCGGAAGAAGATGCTGCATCAGCGCCTGGACTGGCTTTTCATTCAACTTGCCGAATCCCATCCCATAGATGTCACGCAGATTGTTGATGAGGTTCGGATTGCTGCCGCCGTGACTGCCGGATCTCATTCCGATGTACACATCAGCCACTGACACGATCTGCGTGTAAGGATGAATTTCTTTTTTATCAATTTGCATCGGATAACCGGAGCCGTCTTCACGTTCATGGTGCTGAAGCGCTACGAGTGCCGTGGCTTCATCCGTCATGGAACTCTTGATAATATCATGCCCGTATATGGTGTGGCGCTGCAATTCCAGCTGTTCATCCGCTGTTAATGGTTCCATCTTGTTCCGAATCCGATGGGACACTCTGCATTTGCCAATATCATGCAGATAGCCGCCGCGGCTGATCTGGTAGCTTTCTTTTTGAGAATAACCGAGCCAGCTGGCAATATAGAAGGACAACAATCCAACCTGAATGGAATGCGTGTAGTTATTCACATCATCCCGTTCCAGCATCATCAGGAGATGCACGACATCCTTTTGCTCATCCAGTCCATCCACCATTGGCTGCAGCGCATCATCAACCATGGTTGCGTTAAATTTGCCCACGGTGAGTGCTTCCAGAAAGGCATTTTGGTAATTATGTACAGTCTGTGTAAATTGAGATTTCATTTCTTCTTCGGGTGGTTCTTCCTTCGTGCTTAAACCGGATGCAAATTTTGCCGCCGCGGCAAAAAATTCGGCTTCCGTGATCTCTTCCTCACGTGATTCAATATCTACATAATCCACACGGTGCTGCATCAGCAAGGAAATATCCTCACTTTTAATTACAGTCCCTTTTCCGAGAATGTGTAATCCCGCATCGCTAAACGTATCCGCAGTCAGACGGTCTCCGTCTTGCAGGTTCATAATATGGATTCTCAATCGGTATTCCCCCTGAACAATTCATTATAGTAACAGTACCCGATGGTTTGGGTCCCAAAAATACCTTTACTTCTTTATATCGAACTGTTTCTTGTTTTTATACATAGTTCTAATGACCTTAATCACAAAAGGAAATACGAACGAATAAGACTTTATCCTCATTGAGACGACTAAAATAATCCCGGTTTAGGAGAATAAGGAACATCAGATGTTATGTTTCACCGAGGGTTGAAAATTTAAAAAGCCCAAACTTAGCGTTTGGGCTCCTCAAATGCAGCTAAATTTTGACCGATGCCAGACTGGCACCCTTTACAAATAGGCGTTCAATGCTTTTTTCCACCGAAGGATCCGGGATCAGCGGCGGCGCCTGATGCGGCTTCACGCGGGCATCAATGATGATCTGGTCACAACCCCAGTGCTTATGCGTGTAGCTGCTGTTTACCCCATACATGTCATGGGATGGATTGCTTCGAGTAAATGTAGCCCATAAGAAATTACTGAGGTTCGCACTCAGGAAAGAACTATCATCGCAAAGGATGATCATTGGGCAGGAGTCAAGCCCCCCTTGTTCCTTCAGCATATCCGTAAATTGCTCCATCTCACGTGCCGTTTCTTCATAACTCGTGAAAGCTGTTGTTTGCATCGAGACAATCCCTGGCATAATCAGCTGCGGATTCGAATACCCACGAACGTTTTTCAAGGCATCTGGCACTTCCGTACACAACTCCCGAAGCTTCTCACCATAGGCTGCAAAAACCACCTTACTGCCGGTATTCAATCCGGTTCCCGAGTAATCCAGCGTATCGATTGTTGTATTCGTATGAAAATGGATATCACGCTGCAGATTCATGCGCTCCAGAATATAGGTCAGGAATTCCACTTCGCGGTGGGTGTCCAGCGGCTGCTGATCTTCAGCTGTAATAAACAAATACTTCGCCAGACTGAGCTGCCCCGTACCCAGAATGCGATTGGCAATCGTCAGCAATTCCGTTGGCTGCTTCACGGTCTGATAAGGCGTGTAACGCTCACTTCCGATCGCAAACAACAGGGGATGCACCCCTGCAGCATCTACGGCGTGTACTTCTTTGACACCCGGAATTTCCTGTTTGATGGCATCGCCCGTAATTTCATGAATCAGGTCACCAAAAGCCGTATCCTCCTGCGGAGGACGACCCACGACAGTAAACGGCCAGATCGCATTGGGCTTCGCATACACTTTGTGCACTCTCATCAGCGGGAATTCATGTGTCAAGCTATAATAGCCCAGGTGATCGCCAAACGGCCCTTCCGGTTTCGTTTCACCTGGATAAATATCTCCGGTAATGACAAAATCGGCATCATTGCTTATGCAGTATCCATCCTTATAGCTATAGCGAAAACGTCGTCCGGCGAGCAGACCGGCGAAGGTCAATTCGCTGAGACCCTCTGGCAATGGCATAACCGCAGACAGTGTATGCGCCGGAGGCCCGCCGATAAAGATGCTGACTTTTAGCGGCTCCCCTTTTTTGACAGCCTTAGCCTGATGAATACCAATCCCGCGATGTATCTGATAGTGCAAACCAATTTCATCGTTCATGGCATAATCATTGCCGCTCAGCTGGACACGGTACATGCCCAGATTGGAGTTCATGATCCCCGGCTTATCCGGGTCTTCCGAATAAACCTGCGGCAGCGTTACAAAGGCTCCCCCATCCATAGGCCAATGTTTGATCAGCGGCAGATCCGAGATTTGAATTTCCTGAGCAGATACGGGCAGACTGATCGACTTCTGTTTGGGAAGCGCCTGCCAGGCCGCAAGCCCTGTGCTGATGTGCTGCAGAGGTGTTTTGAGCGCCTTCATCGGATCATCCCTCACGGCCATGACGCGCTGCACGCCTTCAAGGGTGTTTCGGAACATGAATTTACAGCGTTCCAGTGTACCAAACAGATTGGATACCGCCTGAAACTTTGAACCTTTCACATTTTCAAACAGCAGCGCCGGGCCTTTCGCCTCGTGCACTCTCATATGGATCGCTGCCATTTCGAGATCTGGGTCCACTTCTTCTTTTACCCTAATCAAATGTCCATGCTGCTCCAGATCGTTAATGCAATCTTCCATATTGCGATATTTCATGGGACGGCTCCATTCTTTTTATATAATAAATAAATTGTTTATATCAGTAGTTTGCAATATTCGATTCACTCGCTCCCGGCACAGTATATAGAGGAAAAAAACATTTCGATCTATATATTGAAGATTGGAAGCCGTTTATTGGATTTAAACACAATACTTATGTTCATATATTCACATGGACGTGCAGAACAAGTAAGCAGGACCAAACCTCAATTCCATGCCCTATTCTACTTTCTTCATCATTGATCCATTTTCACGTCTCTACTATTTTATCAAATGATCTGCTGGTAAACAAAATATTATATAAAAATCTCTCTTAATATGAGATAGAAGAGTGGAAAGCCAGGCTGCTAATTGTCTTAATCATACAAAAAAAAGCAGCTTAGAACCTGAGTTCCTAGCTGCTTTCATATCTCTATTATTGCAAAACTTACTAAATGCCCTCTACAATGCGCTTCGCTCTAACCTTCACCTGACGGTAAAGTTCGTCTTCATCCATGGTTAACAGTTTCCTGCCTTTCATCAGTACCTGCCCATTCACTATCGTTGTGTCTACGTCCGCACCATTTACGCTGTATGCCAGTAACGATTCCACCTCATGTACAGGCTGAAGATGCGGTTTCTTCAGATCAATCAGAATCAGATCCGCCTTGCGCCCTGCTTCCAGCATACCCACATCATCCTGAAGGTTAAGCAGACCCGCACTGCCACGAGTTGCCATCTGAAGAACCTGCCTTGCCGGCAATCGAGTTGGATCCCCGTAATCCAGTTTTTGCAGCCATGTCGCAGACTTGATCTCTTCGAACATATCCACTGTCGTGGCACTTCCGGCCCCGTCTGTTCCGAGTCCTATATTTATCCCCTGTGCCATCATGTCCATGATGGGAGCAATCCCGCAACCCAGCTTCAGATTGCTGACCGGATTGTGGGCTACGCCTCCACGCATGCCCTTCAGTCTCCCGATATCCCTGCGATTGAGGTGAACGCCATGGGCCAGCAGCACATGAGCCCTCTCGAACATGCCAGCTTCCTCCAGATACTCCGTTGGTGTCATGCCATATCGTTCTCGAATCTTCACGGTCTCTTCCTTGGTCTCAGCCAGATGGATATGAAGAGGAATATCCGCTTGCTCAGCCATGCTGATGACTTCCCGCAACGGCTCTACAGGACAGGTATATGGCGAGTGAGGGCCGTACATCGTTGTAATCCGTCCATCTGCCTTGCCTGACCAACGCTGAACGAGATCGATCGCTTCCTGCATCCTGCGGCCACCATCATCCTCCATAAACACCATTCCACGTGTAAGTGATGCCCGGATGCCTGTTTTGGTTACTGCTTCGGCAATTTCATTCATGTGAATGTACATATCTGCGTAAGTTGTGGTTCCGGAACGGATCATCTCGGCTATGGATAGTTGAGCTCCCCAGTAGATGTCTTCAGGCGTCATGCTTGCTTCGGCAGGCAGCATTTTGCGGTCAAGCCAGTCCATTAACTTCAGGTCATCGGAGAATCCGCGAAGCAAACTCATCGGTGAATGCTGATGGGCATTAATCAGGCCAGGCATGGCAAGCATGTTTTTCCCATCTATACTGTCGTCTCCCGGCTTGCTAAGAAGTTGACCCGCAATCTCGGTAATCCGATCTCCTTCAATACGTATATCCCCCGTGAAGGGGGCTTCTCCGTCTTTCATCGTTAAGATCAACACGTGCTGAATCAAAATGCCCATTTGTTTCACAGCTCCTCTGGATTGAATTGAATAGCTCAGATCCAAAGGATATGCCTTCACGTAACGGCAAGGTCAAGTCATGACCAATTCTGAATGGTCATTTTTCGATAACTTTGAATGAATGGCTTGGGATCAATTTTTACCATGTAAGGATATACTCCTGTGCTCGTATGGAGGTAAAAGAAGCCACCTTCATTCCCTATTCTTCGAAAGGACATGTCGAACACATCCTTAATACTGAACTCGCGATACTTCGTTACAATTTTATCCGAGTACAGGATCATCGATCGTTCATTCAACTTTATCTCTTGTGCGAGACCCGTCACTTCTCTCTGTACTTTATAATAGGGCAATACAGCAATATAGGTCATGGTCTCCCTCCGTCCTTGTCATGATTCTGGTTCCATCATAGCAGATTGGAGAGGAGAGCCAAAATAAACGGCCTGAATTTACGCCCAGCCTTTACTTCAGCATTTTACATCATTCGATTCCACTCGCTCCGGGTACAATATATAGACGAATAGAACCATTTCGAACTTCTGTCCGGTACATTCGCTCGGCTATCGCTGCAGCTACTGCTGCTGTCGCGTCGGCTAACAGATGATCTTGCTGTTTGACGATATGATTCATCTTGATTCAATTATTCTAAAATGGGGCTCGATTCATGTGGCAAAAAAAGAAGCGTAATCCATATGGATCACGCTTCTTTTGGACTATTCATTTATCAGCTCGGGCTTACTGTTCTTGTTTTGTGTATGTTGGCGTTCCGCAACTAGGATTTCGCAGGTTTGGTTCCTTTGGCAGATTTGATCTTCTTCTCCTGTAAGATTACAGGCTCATGAGGATGCTCCACCGGATACAATTTGCGGAACAGCAGCGTCTGCAGGACAAGGAATGATCCACCAACCGTCCAATAGAGCGGCATGGCTGCAGGTGCTGACAGGGAGAAAAAGGCCATCATCAGCGGAGAAATGTACCCCATGATGGCAAACTGTTTTCGCTGTTCAGGTGCCATATTGGCTTGGGAAACTTTGGCCTGAATCAGGTAGATGATCGCTACTACAACAGCTAGTACATAATCGGGTGCTCCCAGTTTGAACCACAAAAAAGAATGAGAAGACAATTCAGGCGTGAGACGAATAGCGGTGTATATGCCTGATAGAATGGGCAACTGAATCAGGAGCGGCAAGCAGCCTATGTTCAGTGGATTAAAGTTATGCTTTTTGTACAGTTCCATCGTCTCTTGGGAGAGCTTCTGACGATCCGCTGCATCATTCTTGCCCTCATACTTTTTCTTGAGTGCATCCATCTCGGGCTTCATCGCATTCATGATCACCCGCGTGCCTTGCTGGGATTTCGCCTGCCGCATCATTAAAGGCAGCAGTGCAAGCCGTATGACCAAAGTGATTACGATAATTGAAACTCCGTAGCTGCCACCAAAGATGGTTGCAATGTGCTGAATCAGATAAGACAGCGGGAATACAATATAGTGATTGAAAAATCCCGGTGTTGAAGCGTTAATCTCCGATACATTATTGCTGCATCCGGCCAAAAGCATAACTGCAAACAAAATTGCAATCAGCCCATAGATCCGTCCCTTGCCAGATGTAAAAGTGAATCCCTTGCTTGTCTTATGTTCCATATATATCCTCCTCGTTGATTAGGTTCTACTGCGTTCAACGAGGTCTTACAGTCCGGCTCATCTTCATCCGGTGCTTCTCTACGTCTGATCATCCTGGTCAAATCTTCAGGTCTATGCTGCCCATCCAGGGTCAACGCAGGGAGTCCGGGTTCAACGCCGTCTGCCCCTCCGCCTTCCATCCAGTACTCTGTCAACCCACAGTGCAGATGGGCAATATAGGCATAGCTTACGGTGAAAATAAGCCCAATTGAGAATATATAAGGTAATAACTCCTGAAGTTCAAACAAGGGATTCACCCCCTTTATAGGTTCATTTTTATATTATAACACTTACATATGGATTTTGCATAAATTCATGGCTCAAAAGTCCAGAAAACAAACTACTCTGTTCTCCATTTGGACAATTCCTTTGCTGCGCTATTTCTTGCTACGTTAAAAGAAGGCCAGGAACTTCTGTTTTCCCCCTCATTCATATAGGCTTCACGTTCCAATAAATGATCCTTCAGATCCGGAAACTCCTCGTCAGCAAACTCCCGTAACAGCGGAACCGCATCTGCTGACAAATTCGCAAGGTAAGCAGCATCAATGTTGCCTGTGTCATGATAACGTTTGATGTTCAGCTCCGCAATTCGGTTGTCCATGCCCACATAATTGACCGCTACGTAGGCTGTAAGCGCCAGCACAATGTACCAACGAATCAACGGAATGGATGTGTATCGGATGCGCAGACCTGCTATGAACAGCAGCAGTGCCATAAAGATCATGAACGCATGCACCAGGAATCGAATGTACGTGTACCCGTAGGCCTGTTCGTATAGATTAAGACGCATGAACGCAGAGTACAGCATGATGGCAGAGCATCCTACCAGAACAAGCAGCAGCACCTGGTGGGTAATCGAAGCTGTTCTTCCACTCGGCCTTGTATATTGAAGTGCTACAATCAGAATGAAAAAGTTAATCCCAGTGACCAGCACCAGCTCGGCAAAACCACTTCGGGCATATTCTGCGTAAGACAGATCTGGGGGAAGATGCCCATTCCCCGCTCCAAAGAGGTAGGAAAACTGAACAAAGACAAACAGTACATACACACAGTTAATGACGAACAGCATGGTGCCAACAATGATGGGATCGAGCTTCACCGGCTCACTGCCGGTTCGGATCGAATGAGCACCGGTTTTTACGTTACTCGATACGAGCGTTTCAGTTGCAGGAGTCGCTTGGCTTGCATTTACGCTTTCGACCACTTGAATCGCATTAGGAGAAGACACCGTACCACTTTTCCAGTGGGCATTCTCTCTCTTCTCGGCTTCATATTGCATGGGCTGAACAAATCCCCACACATAGCTGAACAGCAAAACGCCTGCGATGATGACCCATATGATTCTCGGTAAGCCAGGAGTGAGCGTCAAATGATTCAACCATTCCGGAAAACCAGACAAATATTGATTGAACACGCCATCCGCTGACGTCAGCAATGCGAGCACTACAATCAGGATCGGAAAGGATGCGGCCAGACCAATAAATACTTTGACCATGACTGCTTTCTGAGACTTCCCCATTCCACGTCCCCCAGCTTTCACTGCAATGGCAGCGATGGTTCCCCAGTGACGAATCGTTTGTGGCACCAGATGATCCAGGGATGTACCGATTAGTCGGATGTCCCACCAGTGCCTTTGTTTGCGGCCAGCCAAATAAGTCATATGTAATATCACTAAACCGGGTACGACCAGAAAATTGAGTACTTTCAGCAGTACATTATCAAATAGGACAAATGTTAGTGACAACATCAGTACAACTGCAGCCATAAATGCATCAATGAAGGTCAATGCCCGTACACGATCCCTTGCAAACACAAACATAAATCCATAGAAAAGGACCACAAACAACGGATAAGATACACCCGGCTCTTCTCCATAGAACAAATACTGATGAATGACAGCCAGCAGCAAGGCAGACAACAGCGTAATTAAAGCACGATTCGGCGAAGCCAGTATTTTCTCAATCATGGGAAAAACCTCCATTTACTTTCTACACTTTATTCTAGATGATAAAATAAGAAGATAAATAGAAATTACAGGAGATAAAAGTTCTTATTTTAGACCGGATGAATCAACATCTCACACGAGGAGGATTGCAATTATGAAACTGCATCAACAATATTTGCTGCTTCATAACCGTTTTGGTTACATGGCTGAGCATGAAGCTACACTTTCCGATCTCGCAGAACTGCTGGATTGCACACATCGAAATACGCTTACCATTGTCAAAAAAATGGCTGCCTGCAGCTGGATTCGCTGGATCTCCCAGCGTGGTCGCGGCCGCCGGTCAACCCTTACACTGCTTGTACCTGCCGAACAGATCGCAGCAGAATATATGATGCAGGCTCTAAACCGCCGGGAATTGCAGCAAGCGGCCGAGCAGGTACGTGCCTTTTCCAGCTCAACCATGATGCAGGAGCATTTAAACCAGTGGCTGCTCGGATATTCGGGACATCACACGGAAGCAGGAGAACACAATGAATGTATTGATACGTTAAGACTGCCGCTCCAGCAGCAGCTTCATGCTCTCGATCCGCTGTATATTAATCTGCTTGCCGAGTCTTTTGTCACCAGCCATGTGTTCGATGGATTGGTTCAGCGTAATGAGCAGGGAGACATCATCCCCTGTCTAGCCCACACCTGGGATATTAGCAAGGATCGGAAGACATGGCTTTTTCATCTGCGCAAAGGGGTCTTGTTTCACAATGGTCAACTGCTGACTGCCGAGGATGTAGCGTGCACCTTTGCGCGCCTGCAATCCACAGAACGCCGAACATTGTATCGTGATGTGAGCAAACAGATTATGTCTATTGAAGCCTTGAACTCGCTAACCGTGTGTTTCCGTCTCAAAACGCCACATGAATTGTTTTTGCCCTTTCTATCCACGAGTCGTGCAGCAATTGTACCTTCGGACAGCACCATGGAGTCCGGCAGTGAACAGTCAGTTGGAACATCGGCTTTGCAGAAACCTGTAGGAACAGGTCCTTTCAAAGTCACGCTGTGGGATGAGCATCTGTGCAGACTGGAGGCATTCCCGGCCTATTTTCAAGGCAGAGCCCATCTGGACAGGGTTGATATTCTGCAAATTCCATGGAGTGCCAAAACAGAACGGGGTGACTATGCCGAAGCCGAAACTCCGTTTTTTCACCTTGTTCATAATCCGGCTACCGCTGCGGGGACAGACTGGACGCAGATTAGCGCAGGAGTCACGGTCCGCAAACTGCTCACTTGTAACACGCAAAAAACCGGACCGCTAAGCGATCCGGAAATAAGAGCGCATGTACACGCCTGTATTACTGAGGGAAACCAATCCACTGAAATTCCTTTTGCTTTGGATGAACCAATTCCTTTACAGCTTGCTACCATTCCGCAATATCGTAAGGATGCCGTCCTCATTGCAGGAAGACTGGAGAAATACGGCTATGCTTGCAAGATTCACACGGCAACGATGGAGCAATTCAAAGGTCAGCTGCGACTGGAGTCCGATCTCATTCTCTTCTCCCTGATCCGTGACAGGGATGAAGAATTACGCAGAAGCGATCTCTATCTCACCTTGTCCGAGCATCTGGATGAGTCCACCCAAACGAGTGTACAAACGATGCTGCAAACCGTTATAGAATCGGCATTAACCGCAGATCGAGCGGCAGGACTGGAACAGATTGAACAATTTTTACTGGACCGGGATCTGATGTTTCATCTATCCGAAAAACCTGTCGAAACCGCCTACCTGCCTTCCGTGCGCGGGCTCTCATTCAATAGTCAGGGCTGGGTAAACTTGCGCCATATCTGGTTTCCATCTGGAAGTGCATCGGTAGGAGATTGAGGGAACAGATTAATATACGTTTCTGTATCTGATGCTACGTCTATCACTGTACAGGTGTCGCCACCGATTGGCTCTTCTCATTCTTCAGTAGAACGGTATCTTTGCGGCGATACACCCCAAGAAGTAATCCAATCATGGCATAATCAAAAATTAGATGGTTACCGTAGCCTATAAAAGGAAAGACCACACTAAGGATGGGAACTCTTCCCGTGGTCATCGCCAGCGAATAAATCATCTGCAGTGCAAACATGGATGTAATAATGACAATAATCATCCGACCAAAGTCATCCCGAATCCGAGGGAGCATATTCACCATACTTGCAACAAACCAGATGATACCTACCAATAACAGTATTCCGGCTGACCAGCCAAACACATCAATGAGCAACACACCTGGGTAATCGAAATAACTCGTTTTAAATTGGTCAAATGCTATGTCAAGTCCATTCCCCCACCATCCGGCTGATTGAAGGATGCCCATGATGGAATGGTTGTAGTAGCCATTTCCCATTGAATCATCCTCAAGATTGAACACAACCGAGAATCTTTCCAAACGATGGTAAGAATCCGTTGTAAGCAACAACAAAAGCCCGATACATACAGTTATAACTGTGGCTATGGCTGTATAGAGCCATTTACGCGTGATCCAACCAAATAATACTAGTGAAATTATCCCGAACATCACAAGGCGAACCCAATCTGATATTTGAAGCAACAGCACTGAAGGTAACGCTACCATCGCGATATAGGATAATATGGTTTTTACATTACAATTGGAACGAAGCTTGTCCAGCATAATAGCGCCAATGGTAAGTGGTAATACCCACATTGCAGCTGAGGTAAGATCTAATACAAAGCCATACGCGTTATAGTATCTGTACATCCCATTGATACTTGAGGATATCATTGGATTAACCCACAGCATGGTATTAAGCAGGATATAGATCCACCAAGCGGCTCTCTTCCATTTGCGATAATCAAAAAATATAAAGAAGGACATAAGCGTCATTCCTATGATGGTGTATACCACTTGAACGTTATAGAAGTTCTGATACCTGGCATTTGTGACATTGGTTGTAAAATTCCACATCAGAAACAGGCTAACGATGGCTAAACTGATCAATCCGCATATGAGTCCCCAATGCATCCGATGACGATGCAGCCTGTGCATGCTTTTGCCTACTGCAGCAGGATCACCCATTTGCTTTATGGCATATACGGCAGCCTCTTCCTCGGTAAAGCCCTCCTGTTCCTTGTCCAGCATCATTTCTCTCATGTGGTTTCCCAGTTCATCACGCAGATCGGTATGTACTTCACGAGCTTTGACCTGACTACACATTTCGTCAAGATAACGTTTAATTTTATCATGTTGATCCGTCATGTTAAGCCTCCTTCCCCGAGTACACGATCAACGGCTCGCCGGAACAAAAGCCACTCCGTCTTTTTGAGCTGTAAGGCCTCCATGCCCTTATCACGAATCGAATAATATTTGCGTTTCCTGCCTTCAACTTCCATCCAGTACGATTCCACCCACCCTTCCATCTCCATGGCATGCAAGATAGGGTATAACGTGCCTTCTTTCAAATTAAATACACCTTCCGACTGGCGATGAAGTTCCTTAATCAATTCATAACCGTAAAGTGGCTGATGCTGCAGTAACGTTAAAATAAGAGTCTCTGTACTTCCTTTAATCATTTGTTTGTTTACCTTCACTAATGGTCTCCTCTCTCTCATTCTTTTGATACATCGGAAATCTATGCATAGTTAATCTAGGTATAATACTACCTTATTCTTCCTTTTCTGTCTATCCATCGTTTCTGCCTGCATTGTGATAAAATAACTCTATTAAGGAGCGTGACTTTCATGAGCAAACTGATTTTCTTTCTCGGCGGTGCGGGCAGTGGCAAAACAACTCTTGCCAAAGCTCTTTCCCGCAAATATAAGGCAGCCTTCTTCGATATGGATATTCTACTCCGTCCGGCTGCAGAGGCGATCATGACGCTTCAGGGTCTTGACCCATCTGACCGGGATTCTCCTGAATACAAACGCTTATGCCGTGATCTGGGATACCGCATTACGATGGATGCTGCACTGGATAACGTACAATTAGGGATCGATACCATCGTTGTAGGCCCGTTTACGAAAGAGACCGAAACAGCTGACTGGATCGAACAGGAACTCGGCCGAATCGGACGTTCACTGCAAGATACGGATGTCCGTGTAGCCTACATCTATTTGGCGAATGAAGCCTTGTATCACAAACGGATCGTAGCGAGACAGTCGCCATTAGACGAATGGAAACTCGCCAACTGGGATATATTCACAGCCTCCCTTGCCCGAAAGCAAGTGGCCTGGCCGCTGCCTGCTTCTTCCGTCGTTTACATTGATAATTCAGAAGAAGATGTGAATGTGGCTTTGTCCGAATGTGAGAGACACATGTTCGGGTAATGAGGAAATAATTTATTCTATTCACAGCATGCAAATAGAACTGCACAAAAAAGGATTGGTTTTGTTCCCTAGCGGATTCATTTCCAATCCCTCACCAACTCAACTAAGACATCTAATCATATAAAAACTCTTTCCATTCTTTTATTAAACATTCCAAATCAACATCGTATGTTTCTTCAACTTTGTTAATATCTGCATAAATAGCCATGAACTTTTCTTTTCCGTATGTGCGAATTAAATAGTGGACGAATGAGGCTGCTTTATTATAATCATCCACATTTTCGTTGTATCCCGGATCTCCTGAATTATATTTAAGAGAATCCAGCGGGTTTTCCCATCCTTTCTTAGACGCCATATTAGCCCACACGTGCATCGCTGCTATTAAATCTATGGGATCAGATGGTTGATAAGACTGACCCGCGTATTTTTCATAATTTTCAATTACACTGTAAAGAACAGAATTCTCGTTTCTTCTTTCAAAAGTGAACATAAGGTCAGCTTTAGACTTGTTATATACGTACTGCCTGTTCTTTGCCTCAAATTCATACATTAAGGCTTCAGCAAGCCCTTCTGTAAAAGGATAGAAATCCGAAAAGATTCCCATTTGAAAAGTTATCGCATGAACGGTTTCATGTACGGCTTTGTAAGGCGGGACTTCGAAGACCCGATACAAGTCAATTGCGTAATTATCTCCTAATTTATATGTTATTCCGCCATAAGTAGGATTATATGCGTTTAAATGTGGATAGATTGTAAACGTCAGAGGATGATCCAATGTGTAGTTCATCCAATTCTCTACATAACGAACACCTTGATCCATATAGTCTTGATAATCATATACCTGTTGATAATTCCAGTTTTCTTTTTTATATCTCGCTTTAACTTTATCTGAATGAACTTCAAACCAAATCTCTTCATATGAAAAAACATAACGATAACTCGTATCAATATCACTGTTAGGAGTTTGAATGAATTCACTCCAATATTGTCCTAGTAGATTTAAATCCTCATTTTTATCCTTCATGAATATATCAACAACAGACAGTAACTGTTTTTCTTGATCCAGATATTGAACAAACAAAAAGGCAATCTGTTGTCCTACCCCTGCAATTTCTTCATCGAGAAAATTGGGGATAAACCAGGCATCCCCGAAATCCGGATATTCTCTGGAGCTTGCTGTGTTAATCCAGTTATTAACATCTCCTTCTAACACAGTAGAGGATATACCATCTTCATTATTATTATTATGCCAATACAGTTCCAACCCAACACATAACCAAGCAGGAAGTTTATAATCACTCAAATAACTAACGACTGCCCCAAGTGACTGGTCCCGATCCCCAGACACAACTATTCTAGTCAAACTATTATTGAACGGGCTTTCACTATCCTGATTCAGATAAATTTGAATTATTTTATCCTGGCGAGGAATATCTAGATGATTCTGCATATTTCGGATAATGTATTCCACTTGATTTACAAATGCTTTGTTATCAGAATCATTATTAGAGCTAAAGTAATACTGAGCCTTCTCAGTGCTAGTTTTAGACACAAATCCTACTGTTTCAACCGAAGCTATATTCTCAAAAGTTAACTCCTTTGCATTGTGTCTCAATATAACAAATCCCCATAACAATACAATTAATATACAGAACACAAGTAATGTAATAAGAATAGTACGTTTTGTTATATCTATCTCTCCTTTTCTGGTAATTATATGTTCTATGTCAATACTTCTTTTTTGTTAGTTTACAATATATAGAATATTAACCCATATTTATTTTATATTTCTATATACCTCCTTACTGTGATCTAACTCACTTGGTAGCTTGACTAAATAAAACATGCCTGTCATACAATAAGTCCATTGTTGTAGTTTTAGACGTTTATATGTTTCCGGCATGATAACCCTTACATCCAATGCACTATCACTAGTCAGGAGGGGTCGCCATGAATAAAAAGAAGCATAGATGTCATCCACCAGTGACAAAATGTTATTACAAAAAGATCACAAAATCCTGCGTAACCAAAATCAAATATGTTCCCAAGGTTAAAAAGCACTGCCATGTAACCATTAAATACGGTGTCATCAGAAAAAGAAATCACCATTAATCAAAGACTGCCGCCCTTCTCAGTTGAGAAGGGTTTTTCTAATAAAAAAACCGAGGATACATGCACCCCGGCTTTCTTCCATATCTATTAGGTTTTGGACAGCTCAATAAATCCTTCACCGAATACGTCACGAACATCATGAATCGTAATAAATGCGATCTCATCTTCTGCCCGCACAATCTTCTTCAACATAGGGACCTCTTGTTTGCTAATGACAATGTACAGAATTTCTTTCGGTGTTTTCGTATAGTATCCATGACCCGACAGAACCGTTACACCGCGATCCATCTTCTCGATCACCTGTTTCGCGATCGCATCCTGCTTCGTCGAGATAATCGTAACCGCCTTTTTCGGATTCAGCCCTTCAATGATAAACTCCATCGTTTTGGTCCCGATAAACAGCATGACGATCGTACACATCAGTCCCTGTGGCCCAATAATGAAGAAAGAGGAGAACGCCACAATTAGATCAAAAAACAGAAGTCCATAACTGATGTTCCAATCCAAATACTTATTGGCCAATCTGGCCAAAATGACGGTTCCCGCAGTTGTGCCGCCCACTCTAACAATCAAGCCAATCCCGAGACCGGCAAACAATCCGCCAAAAATCGTGTTGATCCACAGCTCGTGCGAATCAATGGTCCAGCTCTCGGTCAAGTGCAGGAACAAGGAGTTGAATACCACTGCAATAATGGTATACACCGTTGTTGTTTTGTCCAGAAATCGGTAACCCACGATTAACAAAATCCCGTTCAAAATCAGATTCATTAACCCTGGTGACCATCCCAGCAGGTAATACAGAATAATCGTAATCCCCGTAACGCCACCTTCAGCAAGATCATTCGGAATGACGAACAAATTCACTGCCAGAGCAAACAGAAATGCACCCGCCATAATAAATAAAATATCCGTGATACGTTTCTTCATCATGTATTCCATCCAATCCTTCAGAAATCAACCTATCCATCCGGCTCATAAGTTGTCATATACACCCAAGGATAGATTCTACCATGCCATCAGCAAAATTTGTATACATAATACAAATTGTTGCACGAAATGTGCAAAGGGATCTTGATTGGGATCAATTTTGAATGGTTAAACAAAAAATAGCTGCAACTGATCCAACCATGACAAATGTCATGTGTCATCCTTGATATTCATCATTACAAAGGGCTGACGTTTATGACTTACCGACAGAATCGTATTCTTTTACAATGATAAAAAGGCTTCCCTTAGAGTAAATATTCAGGGAAATACAGCGTTATAGCCGTGCATGGTTATAATGACTGAAGGAGGAACCATTCATGAGCAGAGCAAAAGAAATGGCACTGAAAAAAGAAGTCACCCCTTACGAGAAAAATGATCTTCGATTAAGTATCCGACAAATTATCAATACAATACTCCCACTCTTTTTATTATGGGCCGCAGCCTATTACAGCTTGTCCGTTTCGTATTGGCTGACTTTTCCAATTGCCCTGGTGGCATCCGGATTTGTACTACGAACATTCATTATTTTCCATGACTGCTGTCACGGTTCGTTTTTCAAAAATAAACGTGCCAATGACATCCTGGGTACCATTACAGGCGTCTTGACCCTCACTCCCTACCAGCAATGGAAAGCCGAACATTCCATTCACCATGCCACCAGCAGCAATCTAGACAAACGTGGTGTAGGCGATATCTGGGTCATGACCGTTGAAGAATACAAAGCAGCGTCACCTTGGGGACGACTGTTCTACCGTATCTATCGTAATCCGGTCGTGATGTTCGGGATCGGTCCAATCTATGTATTTCTGCTGGCTTACCGTTTTAACCGCAAGGCAGCACGTCGCAAAGAACGCATCAACACACATCTGACTACGGTACTGATCATTGCATTATATGCATTTATGAGCTGGTTGGTCGGATGGCAGGCATTTGTTATGGTGCAGGCACCTGTCTTTTTCTTCTCCGGTTTCTTCGGGATTTGGCTGTTCTACGTTCAGCATCAGTTTGAAGATACTTACTTCGAACATGAGGATGAATGGAGTTACGTCAAGGCTGCTGTAGAGGGAAGTTCATATTATAAGCTGCCGAAGCTGCTGCAATGGATCAGTGGTAATATCGGATTTCACCATGTGCATCACCTGAGTCCACGTGTACCGAACTATTATCTGGAAGAGGCACATAACGCTACACCGCCTTTGCAAAAAGCAACGACAATTACCCTGCGTTCCAGTCTGGCAGCCCTGCGCTTCCGTCTTTGGGACGAAGAATCCAAACGATTTATCAGCTTCAAGGAGATCAAATCGTTATCCCGCAAGCCATATGTTCAGCCACCTATACGTGTAACCAATCAAGCGGGTCTGACAGAGAAGCCTTAAACTCTGTCGGATTCGTTTTCTTGTATTCAGGCTGAAGTCATGCTACAGTCAGGCTAAAGTTGAGTGCAAGTGCAAGTATAAGGAGGAGAATTTTATTCAGAAGTGGTCGCAGCTCTTTTATAAAAATACAGGCTTGAATCCGTACGTATGGCTCGTCTTTTTCATCCTTCCTTTCTATTATATTTCGCAGTATTCAAAACTGTGGACCTTGGTGACAGGAATCGTGATCATTCTTGTCTTCTTTGTCTGTTATTTGCTCGCCTTCATCACCAGAGGCTGGCAGGTGTATATGTGGATTGGTCTGCTGATCGCCATATCCATTACCATGACGATCGCATATGATTATGCGTACTTCTCACTGTTTCTTGCCTTTTTTATCGGAAACATAAAAAATAAAGCTGGCTTCATTACCCTTTATTCGATCAATCTGGCTGCCAGCTTTCTCACGATAAATTATGGATTTATTATTCAAAGCTCCCGGCTGCTTAGTCAGTTTCCATTTGTATTCATTAGTCTGATGGCCTCCATTCTTCTCCCGGTGAGTACGTATAACAAAAACAAACGGGAGCAATTGGAAGGGCAGCTGGAGAATGCCAACAAACGACTGGATGAACTGGTGAAAATGGAAGAACGCCAGCGGATTGCCCGAGATTTGCATGATACCCTCGGACAGAAACTGTCCCTGATCGGCCTGAAAACCGATCTGGCGAAACGCTTGCTTCGGACTAACCCGGAGCAGGCCGAGATTGAATTAAATGACTTGCGACAAACGGCGAGCACAGCCCTGAAAGAAGTCCGGGAGATGGTTACCACGATGCGTGGCACACAGTTGGTCGATGAGCTGTTCCGTGCAGAACAGATTTTGAAAGCCGCTTCGATTGAATTCAACTTGGATGGTAACCCCAAACTGCATGACACCTCTCAGCTCAACGAAAATGTTCTGGGCATGTGTCTAAAAGAAGCCGTCACGAATGTAGTCAAGCATAGTCAGGCAACCATATGTACCATCAGACTCAAGGAGACACTCTCGGATAACATTGTGCTTGTACACGACAACGGAATTGGCATGGAACAAGGCAGCAATAAAGATCGCCGTGGTACGGGAATCCTCGGCATGAAAGAACGGTTGGAATTTGTTAACGGTTGTCTGGACATCCGTTCCGGAGCAGACATGGACGGAACAGAGCTTATTATTCAGGTGCCGAAGCTGGTTCGCAAACCAATCAAGGAGGAATAAAAATGATTAGAATCGTCATCGCCGAAGACCAGCGCATGATGCTGGGCGCCCTCTCTTCTCTGCTTAATCTGGAAGAGGACATGGAAGTGGTCGGCCGCGCAAGCAACGGACAGGAAGCGCTGGAGCTCGTCCAGGAGCATGCACCGGATATTTGCCTGATGGACATTGAAATGCCTGTCAAAAGCGGTCTGGAAGCTGCAGAGGAATTAAAAGGCATGAACTGCAAGGTCATTATCTTAACGACTTTTGCCCGGACTGGTTATTTTGAACGCGCGCTTAAAGGTGGTGTGCGTGGATACCTGTTAAAGGACAGTCCCATTGAGGAACTGGCTGAGGCCATTCGCCAGGTTATGAACGGACGTCGGATCTTTGCCCCTGACCTGGTTGATGAAGCCTATGTCGAGGAAAACCCGCTTACGGAGCGGGAAAATGCTGTACTTGGCCTGATGGCTGATGGCAAAAATACGAAGGAGATTGCCGGACATCTGTTTATCACAACTGGCACGGTGCGAAACTACATCTCCATTATTCTTAACAAATTAAATGCGAGCAACCGAATTGAAGCCATCACCCGTTCCAAGGAAAAGGGCTGGTTTAAATGAAAGCACCGCTTCAACCCATTAAGACACAAATAATAGCTTGGTCAGGAGCTTCCACACTCCCAGCCAAGCTATTTATTTTATTTATTATTTGACCGATACAACCATACCTAGTGCTTCATTGGGCACCTGATCCGTTTGAAGCTGGTGGATCTGATTGCCTTCCTGCCAGGAAATGGTGACGTTCACCGTTTTGCCGCCACTCGGATATTCCACGTTCACAAAGCCTTTATCCTTTGGAGCAGGCAGCGTATGTGACTCCAGGTACTCAACCATTTTCTTGGCTATCCCTGGATTGTTCATTTTGTCTTCGGAGACCGATCGGATTTGAAGCGTCCATCTGCCTTCCTTCCAGGTTAGATACTGACTCCCTGCAGCACCTTCAGCCATGCCTTTAATGCCATGCCCGAGGTCAACTGACATGTCTTCGGGAATATTACTCAGATCCGTATCGGGAAAAATCCCTTTGCTGTCCGGGTCCTTATCGCTTTTTACTTCAAAAGAAGCGAGCATGGATGGTGCCTTGCTGTTTGTAGCAGTCAAAGAAGCATCGTTTACCGGAACAGACTGATCTACCGAATAGAAATTCACTTTGAATGCATCAGCTGTATTTGAAGGAATGGCTGCTGCCAGATGTTTTCCTTTTTCCAGTGGAAATGAAGTCGGCAATACAGCATGTTTTAACTTCAACTGGCTGCGAACTTCCTGGACTACTTCGTTTGTGCTGGACTGACCTTGCGTTCCAAGGCTGCTTTCTGAACCGGAATTGGTTGTTTCACCTGCAGATGTACCGGTATCGCCAGAAGAATTACTACTATGATCATCAGTGCCGGCAGCAGAACCGCTTCCTTCGGTACCATTGGAAAAATCAGCTCCCCCACTACCGGATTGGGTTTGCCCACCAGCAGCTGAAGTAGATATGTTGCTTGCTTGTGACGCGTTGTTATCCTGTCCCCCACATCCTGCCAGTGCGAGCACCACTGCGGTGGTGACAGGAATGACTATCCAACGTTTTTGCTTTTTCATGATGTTGGCCCTCCTTGGTGTCTTTATTTCAATGATTCGTTTGCACAGATCAGATGCAACTCAATGAACCACCTGAATTAACGTTTATCGTTCCAAAAGTTGACCGGCTGCACTTTTTTGGTCAGAATTTCGAATTGATATCCTTCTGCCTTTAAGGTTTTCAACAATTTTGGAAGTACCTTTAACGTTGCTTCCTGATCATGCATCAGCACAACTGGCGCTGTACCCCTTTTTTGAACGTTGTGAATCTGCTTCATCACACTGTTGTACACCTTCTGATGGTCTTTCTTGTATTTCCAATCTTCGGAATCGACATTCCAATCCCACAAATGGAATCCTCCCTGAGCCAGCAGCACATTACGGTACGATGACTTGAGGTAAGGCTTACTGCCGTAAGGCGTCCGAACAAGACTTGTTTTTACTCCTGCCACTTTGTTCAACGCTGCATTCGCCTGCTGCATTTCTTTCAAACCGCTGTAGGCAGACTTATAAAACTTACCGGGTACATGTGTTGCGCCATGAAGACCCAACCCATGTCCGTCAGCAACAATACGTTTTGTCGCTTTCTGAAATTGCTGCATCTGTGGTCCAAGCATGAAAAATGTCGCTTTTGCATGATATTGATCCAGTATATCCAGCAGTTGTCCGGTGTGAGCGGTTGGCCCGTCATCGAAAGTAAGATATATGATCTTTGCATTCGCTTTTGCTCCAGCTAATTTGGAAGCACTTGGCTTCGCGGATACCGACTGAGGCAGCAGAAGTGGAATCATAAGTAAAATGGCAAGAGTGATGATCAACGATTTGCGGATATGTAACATAAATATAAATCTCCCTTGTGTCTAGTATTTCCCCGGGTGTCTACGAATTTTTCATTGCATCCCTTGGCGATATTCCTAATACTAACAAAAAGGACACGCTCCATTCTCGCTCCAAATGCTACGTTCGAGTTACACTTTTGTCAGATTAGCCAATGAAATAAAACGAAATTGATAGAATTGCAGCGAGAAAAACTCCCGTCAGGATAGATCAATTTTGACATATACTTCATTAACCGATTTTGTGAGATCTGATAGATTCATCTCAGAAATTATTGCTAGTTTTTAGAATTCGGGTTAAAAACACAGCAAAAAAGCTTGCACTAGGCAAGCTCTTCATATGTAGAACGATATACTCCATTACTGAGAATGGATACAAAAACGCAGTACTTGATTACTCTGCAGGAGCAGTGAACGAACGTTTACCAAATTCAGCATCAAGCATGTAGAATGCATTGCTGTCCTTTTCAATGCGCCGCAGCTTCTGAATAATGTTGTCAAACAGTGCTTCTTCCTCCACTTGCTCATCAATGAACCATTTCAGGAAATACATTGTGGCATGCTCACGCTCATTCAGGGCAAGGTCGGCCAGGTTATAGAATTTCTTCGTGTTTTGCTGCTCATGTGCATAACCGTGCTCAAACACATCCAGCATGGAAGTATATTCATTCTTCGGTTCTGGCAATGCCTCTAGTGTCGCGCGCTGTCCGCGATCGTTCAGGAACTTGTATATTTTCATTCCATGGAATCGCTCTTCTTCAGCCTGTACAATGAAAAAATTCGCGAATCCGTCCAGACTTTCACTGGAACAGTATGCTGCCATCGCAAGGTATACATGGGCAGAATAAAATTCAAAGTTCATCTGTTGGTTCAATGCCTGTGTTAGCTCTTTACTCATGATCGACACACCTCATGCTTTCTCTAGGAATGGTCCTATTCTATCATAATGAAGGTCTGACTGACATGGATTATCTACCAAATTGGCTAATGACTGAATTTATGTTCTTCTATATAATCAGAGAGTTATGTTTAAGTTGGATTCCAACTCTGGGAAAGTAGGTTAACACGTATGAGGAGTAATTCCATGCAGCTCAAAAAAACAATTGGCATGCCGCAGGCTGTTGCCCTCTATATCAGTGCCGTGCTTGGTTCAGGTGTGCTCATTGTTCCCGGACTTGCTGCGGAACTGGCTGGCCCCGCTTCGCTTCTTGCCTGGGGAGGAATGGTGCTGCTCATTCTTCCACTTGCCCTGTCTATGGGACTCCTGTCCGCTCGTTATCCTGATGCAGGAGGGGTGTCCCATTTTGTCACGCTCGCCTTCGGACCACGGGCAGGGGTGATTGTCGGATGGTTTTTCCTGATGTCTGTTCCCATCGGTGCTCCGGTAGCCGCCCTGACAGGTGCAGGATATATGACGGCCGCTCTGGGACTCGGTGAAGGTGCCCGAACGTTGCTTGCAGCCGTCATGCTAGCCGCCGGACTCCTCATTAATATTGTCGGTATGCAGTTGGCTGGCCGGGTACAGATTGCTGTTGTTCTCGCAATTGTCGTTGTGCTGGTTATGGCCTTTCTATTCGCTATACCCAACATGCAATCGGAACACTATACTCCATTTATGCCACATGGATGGCTAAGCATTGGCCAGGCGAGCGCCATTTTATTCTGGTGTTTTATCGGCTGGGAAGCCGTTTCCCACTTGTCTGAAGAATTCACCAACCCCCGCAAGGCTGCCATTCAGGGCGTGACCATTGCTGCTATTATCGTAGGGGTCCTGTACTTTTTGACCGCTCTGGCAACGGTCGGCACCCAAAGCTACCTTCATGGCGGCGCCGATGTCTCGCTCGTCTGGATTGTGAGTCAGGCTCTTGGCTCGTGGGGCGGCCTGCTTGCCGGGTTGACCGGAATATTCATCTGCACTGCGACCGTTATTGCTTACGCTGGCGCTGCTTCACGCGTTGCCTACGCACTTGCGAGACAGGGAGCTGCTCCACAATGGATGGCTCGCTTGTCCAGTCGGTTTCATACACCGATTGCTGCTCTCGGTTTCCTGGCGATCTGTTTTGCTCTGGTCCTCGTCATTTACGGGTCGGGGCTTGTATCGCTGACCACACTCATTCAGCTGCCCAATGCCACCTTTATTCTTACCTATCTTGGTGGGTGCGCAGCCGGAATCCGATTACTGAAGGGTAGCCGCATGGGCGTAACGATCAGCTGGATTTCCTTTGCAGTGACAGCGGTTGTATTTCCTTTTGCAGGCTGGGCCGTTCTCTATCCGGTTGTCATTGTGGTTCTATGCTGGCTTGTTAGCTTTAAACGACGTGCACGAATCTGAATAAAAAAAGCTCTGCCGGCATGGCAGAGCTTCTTTCATATGCAAGAACGTATTATACCAAGAACGCTTTGGAGATGATAACCAACAGGATGAACAAAACCAGAATGGCACCTACAGAAGTGAAACCTCCGTATCCGTAGCCTCTTGATTCTCCACCTAATACTTCGCTCATTGACCGTACCTCCTCTGCAACAGGTATGGGATATCTTATGCAGGAAGAACGGGTTTGACCGGGCGAATGCCCTAATATTTAAAATTACAACTCTTAATAACGGGGAGATTCCACCCGCATAATATCAAGAAAAGGTACTTTCGCCAGGAACTCCTCTTCGGTATGTTCTACATGAACCAGTCGTGTGCGGGAATCCAGCTTAACAATAACCCCTTGTACCTGCTCTTCCTTGCCCCATACCGTCAGCAGTACTTCCGAACGCTCATGATATGCTTCAACTAATTGATTCCCCAGCTCTTCCAGCTCAAACTCATCCCGGGTAGGTCTTTTTGCGACTTTTGCTTTTGCCAATGTGGCGGCCTCCTCTACAGCTAATCCGACGTCCCGATTCACGGGTTGTGTGCCGAGGGCATATTCAATTAGTATACCATTCATTTGCGTTCGTGTAATGTCATGACAACAAAATGGTGCAAATTTTCCAATTCATCATTGTAAGCTGCTGGACACTATTCTTCACCGTATTCTATAACGATGGTGTACTCGTTCGACCTTGCTTCGCCGCTTCGTTTCTGCCCGTTCATTTCATACGTAAACATAGCAGTCAGGAAACCTTTCAGCATTCCCGTCTCTTCCGGAGACAGTTGTGCTGCATAGGATATGTTTCTCTCTGCCCCTGGCCCCAGCTCCCCTAAATGCAGATACCTTGGCGTAGAGTATCGGGGGATACTCCACTTGACTTGACCTTCTGCTTGACCTCGCCATTTGGCTCCCGGAGGAAGAACTCCTGCGAGTTGTACTCGAGCAGACAGAGAACCTGTATTCTCAACTCGGACTTGAAAAGTAACTGATCCGCCCTGTTCGATTAAAACGGGTATCACTTCGACATATACCTTGATGATCGGGCTTTTCAGGTAGACTGTTGCTTCATTGGAGGCTGCCATACGCTGTACCATTCGTGAATCCGGCAGCCGATACGTATACAGGAGACGCGCCTGATTAACCAGCTCGAAGTAATTAGGCTGCGCTGCTCCTTGCTCCGCAATTTTGGCTTCAAATTGAATATTGATGACAGACCGTGCAGTCAGTGTTCCCAGGTTAAATCCTTTGACCGGATTGGCCCCGGGACGTTTGACACCATTCCAGCCGAGACTTCCTTCCACAAAAATCATTCCAGCAGGCAGTGAATCCGATACTTTGGCATCCACCGCATAATTGCTTTCATTCGAAATGGTAATGTCATATCGCACAATATCCCCGGCCGAGGCATTCACCGGAAGTACTCTTTTATAGATGGAAATCAAAGGCTGGATTACCTCAAGTGTGACTTCGTTTGAATAAACGGTTTCCTCCCCGCCTGCAGAAGTATACTCCAGCACCGCCTGAGTTGGTATGCTCTCTGCATCCCTTACCGCAACCACCTGGACCCGATATTGAATGCGAATGGAACTTCCAGGCTCGATGTCCCCGATTTCTATCCCGGAATCCGGTGTCATCTGGGGAGCGAACATGCCATTAATGACGACACTTGCAGGAATAAACACCAGCCCTGGGGTCAAAGCAACAGTCACCCTGGCACCAGCAGCTGTCAAAAATCCCGGATTGCTTACAACGACACTGTACAAAACAATATCCCCCGAGAAGGTCTGTATATGATCTGTCTGAAGGGCTACCTCCAAACGGGATGATGCGAGGGTGACCTCAACCGTATTGGAAAGTTCTCTGCCTGTAACCGTTCTGCCTTCTGGGGTTAAAAATTCATAATTTACCTGCGTCTGATTGAACAGCTTCAGTGACGTAGGCAAACGCACAATGGCCACTTGAAAGTGGTAGCGCATTGTGGCTCCCGGTGCCACCTCCGCAGGAGGCAGCCCAAGTTCGGGTGATGCCCCCGGTAACGGAATGCCATCGCGAAGTACACTGTTCGGAAGGAGTGACGTATCTTCCGAAAGCGGATCGACTACATAAACGATGGCTGTTCGATTCCCCGTATTCATAATCTCAATCTGGTAAGTTAGTGACTGCCCCAGTGCAGCAACGTCCACATTGCAGCCCTTTCTCACTTCAAGTCTGGGCCCAACCCATGGTGTAACTACGGTGTTGGAATAAGCCACCTGTTCCAGTTCAGTCATACCCGTGCTGAATCGAACCAGTGACTGATTCTGTAGCCAGTGGGACAACTGACCGGAAGATTGGCTCATATCACCACGACCTCTACTCTGAATGTAACGGTAACCGAAGCACCAGCAGCGATCGATCCGAGCGTTATTCCCGTATTCGGATTGCCGGTTGGCCTTGGCACTCCATCCACCGTTACGCTTCCGGTTACAAACACCGTTCCTACTGGTACTGGGTCCACCATGACCACATTATTGACCACTTCAATGCCAGCGTTCGTGACAACAACTGTATAGGTGATCACATCACCGACCACAGCATCAATGGCGTCAGTGCTTTTGACAACAGTCACGTTTGGTGCAGATACAGGAATCACCAGAACGTTGGAAGAAACGGTACCCGTCAACTGACGGCCATCCGGCGGACTGAATGTATAATTGACCACGGCCTGATTGATCAGCTGCTGATTCTGCGGTAATGAATCCACAGTAACTTCCAGGGTGACTGTCACATTAACGGAGCCACCTGGTGGTATGGTACCCACCACAATTCCGGCTTCCGGATTGGCACCTGGCTGTGGAACACCATCAATCAGGACACTGTTCGGAAGAAGCACAGCTCCATCCGGGATGTTATCCGTCAATGTCACATTTGCAGCAAGATTTCCGCTATTATTGATGGAGAAAGAATAAACGATGGTGTCACCGATCGTTGCATTGGACGTACTTGCCGTCTTGGACACGGCAATAATCGGTTGATAGATCGGTGTGACCACTGTATTCGAGTATGAAGCTCCCGAGAAGACACCCGAAGTGAAGCTTACGGATGATTGACTGCTTACAACTGGTGGTGCAGGAAGCGAATTGACGCGGACGGCATAGGATACTGCCACTGATGCGCCGGGTGCAATTGTGCCGAGAGCGATTCCCAAGGCGGGATTGGCCGAGGCACGCTGTACGCCGTCCACCAGAACACTTCCGGTGACAAATGTTGTGGCAGGATCGATCGGATCGCTCAACAGCACATTGTTAATGGGATCGATTCCGTTGTTGGTTACAACCATTTCGTATACGATCGTATCACCAACCACCGCATCTACCGCAGTTGTCGTCTTCGTTACACTTACATCCGGAGCAGACACCTGGATGTTGAGTGAATTGGATGTTAAACTGCCACCCAGTGTTCTTCCGTCTGGCAGCGTATACGTAAAGGTTGCGGAAGCCTGATTCATTATGGACTGGCTCAAAGGAAGGGTGACAATGACGACCGAGAACATGACCATGGTCGTTGTCGAAACGACGCCCAGCGGAATACCCGAGGCAGGATCAGCACCCGGTGCTGATGCACCATTGATAATAACGCTATTCGGTACAAGCTCGGTTCCGGCTGGGATTGTATCGGTCAACGTAACGGATGCCCCATAGTTCCCCGCATTGGAGATGGCGATGCTGTACACAACGGTATCTCCTACCGTGGCTATCGTCTGATCCCCCGTCTTGACCGCCGTCAGGATCGGCTGATACACCGGCGTTGTAACCGTATTGGAAAATGTTGTGGCTGAGAACACGCCTGATGTAAAGCTGACTGTGGACTGATTGTTCAAAACCGCACTTGCCGGGAGTGAAGTAACCTGCACACTAAATACAACGGTCACGGTAGCACCAGGCGCGATGGAACCGATGGTTATTCCGGTGGAAGGGTTGGCCCCCGGGCGGAGCACACCATCTACGAATACGCCGGTTGGCGCAAGGACAGTGCTTGCCGGTACTGCATCCGTGAAGACTACATTGTTCACCGTCGCAATTCCGTTATTCGTTACTGCAACACTGTATGTCACAATATCACCGACAGATACCGCCGTTGACGTCGTCGATTTCACCACATCGACGTCCGGAGCCGAGATCGAAATGGTCAGTACGTTGGAAAGCACCGAACCTGTAATGGTCCTTCCGTCAGGTAATGTGAAGGAAAGAGCAACCGAAGCCTGATTCACCAGCTGCTGTGGAGATGGCAAGGTATCAATAACCACAGAAAAGGTAATGGTTGTTGTTGCACCAGCTGCGATAGTCCCTGCTGCAATGCCTGTGGCTGGATTCGCGGCAGGCAGCGGCTGACCATTCACAATGACACTGTTCGGAACGAGAATGGTTCCCGCAGGGATATTGTCCGTCAGGTTAATCTGGGCACCATAGTTGCCGGTATTGGACACGTTGACCGTGTAGCTAACCGTATCGCCGACCGTAGCGTTTTGTGTACTTGCTGTCTTTTGTGCCGAGAGAATCGGCTGAAATACTGGCGTAACCACCGTGTTGGAAAATGTCGTGCTTGAGAATGCCCCTGAAGTAAAACTCACTGTGGACCGATTGCTCAGCTGGCCGCTTGGCGGAATCGCGTCGACACGGATACTGAAAGTAATGGTTGCGGAGGCTCCTGGAGCAAGTGTCCCCAGCGATATCCCCCCAGCCGGATTGGCTGCAGGTTGCACAACCCCATTCACTGTGACACTCCCTGCAACAAAGGAAGCTCCAGCTGGAATCGGATCAGAAAACTGAATATTGTTTACCGGTGCTATTCCGCTGTTCGTTACCAGAATGGAATAAGTGACGGTATCGCCTACAGTAGCCGCAGTCGAAATGGTACTTTTAACCACGGCAACGTTTGGCGACGAGACTGGAAACGTCAGTGTATTTGAAGTGGCTGTTCCTGTTAACGTTCGTCCGTCAGGAGGTGTAAATGTAAAGGAAGACGCAGCAAAATTGCTAAGCTGCTGCGGAGATGGAAGTGAATCCACAACAACGGCGAACGTGACAACAGCAGTCGCTCCCGCTGCAACAATACCTACCGGAATGCCCGTTCCGGGCGTCGCTCCAGGCTGTGGCACACCAGATACCACAACACTATTGGCCACTAAGGTAGTGGCGGCAGGAATGGTATCTGTCACCGTAACATTTGCCTCCAGATTGCCTGTGTTGCTGACAGTTACCGTGTATACAACCGTATCACCTACGGTCGCATTTATCGTATTTGCCGTTTTGACGAGTGTAATCTGCGGTTGTATGACCGGAGTCTGTGTTGTATTGGATGATGATGACCCCGAAAATGAACCGGATGTGAAGCTGACCGTCGACTGATTGTTAATCTGTGAAGGGATCGGCATAGTAATCGTCACCTCAAAAGTTACGGTAACCTCGGCTCCTGGAGCCAACGTACCGATTGGAATGCCGGCGGTCGGATTGGAGAGCGGGAATGAAATCCCGTTCACAATGACGCTTCCGGGTACAAATGGGGTATTCGGAGGAAGAGGGTTGACATATACCACATTGTTAACGGCTGCGGTTCCGTTGTTGCGAATAACAGATGTGTACCTGATGACATCCCCAACTACGCCGTACTCTACATTGTCACTGTTTACAACAGTTACATTGGGCAGAGATACAGGGATAGAGATGGTATTCGATGACGAGAATCCGGCAACGGTTCTCCCACTTGGGAGAGTGTAGGAGAATGAAGCCACCGCCTGATTAGTCAATTGCCTGGAATCCGGCAAACTTGTGACCGTTGCTACAAAGGTGACCGTTGCGCTTGATCCTGCAGCGATCGACCCCAGACTGATTCCGGCTGCCGGGCTTACACCAGGCGTAGGTACACCATTAATAATGACGCTGTTCGTACTGAATACAGCTCCTGCCGGGATCGGATCCGTCAAGGTAACTGTTGCGGCAATATTGCCTGTATTGTTGATCTGAAGACTGTAATTAAAAGAATCGCCTACCGTCAGATTGGTTGTGCTTGCTGACTTTACCACTTGGATTACAGGCTGGAATATGGGTGTACTTACCGTGACAGATGAAGAAACGCCATTAAAACTGCCTGACGTAAATGCTGCACCTGCCCGATTGGTTACCGAACCTGTGGACGGAACGGATGTTACTCTGGTCTGGTAGGTCACAGTCACACTATTTGAGCTGTTCAAGGTTCCCACAGCAATTCCCGTAACCGGACTTGCGCTTCCGGCAGCCGTTCCATTGATGGTGACACTGCCTGGCACGAACTCTGAGCCGGACGGCGTATCCGAAATAACGAGATTTTGTACAGCACTAATTCCCGCGTTCGTTGCAATAACGGTGTAGGTAAATACATCTCCTACAGTCGCATCCGGAGTATTTACAGTTTTGCTAATCGATATATTGGGAGCTGATGCAGAGATGCGCACGATATTGGATTGGCTGCTGCCTGAGAGATTTCGTCCACTCGGAAGCTGGTACGTATAACTTGCTGTACCCTGATTTTCCAGTGCTGGCGGAGATGGGAGTGTGCTAAGTGTAGCGCGAAACACCACTGTTGAAGTAGCTCCTGGCAGAAGACTTCCAAGCGTTATTCCGGTTAAGGGGCTTGTTCCGGGGCGTGCAGCACCATTCACAGTTACTGAATCCGGGACAAACGTCAGGCCTGCTGGGATTGTATCGGTAACCGTTACTTGAGCCCCTAAGTTTCCAGTGTTTGTCACTACCAGTGTGTAGGCCAGCTGGTCCCCCAGTGTTGCATTCGTTTGACTCGCCGACTTGTTGATGCCAATGATGGGCTGGTATGCAGGAGTTGTGATGGAATTGGAGTTGGAAATCCCTGTGAACGCACCTGAGCTATAGGACACGGAAGCCCGATTCAGCAGCGAACCTGATGCGGGCAAAGATTGAACAGTAACCTGAAACGTCACCGTTGCTGAACTTCCGGCAGCCAGTGTTCCAATAGAGATTCCACTGCCCGGGTTAGCAGATGATACGACAGTTCCTCTTACTGTCACACTGCCTGGAACCAATGTTGTTCCGGCAGGGAGAGAATCTGTGAGAATCACGTTGTTAATCGGCTGAATGCCGCCGTTGGTCGTAACCATGGTATAGGTAAACGTCTCACCTACGGCTACGTCGCTGACTGAGGCCGATTTTACCGCTGTTACATTGGGTAATGTCACCGGAATCGTCAAGGTGTTCGATGCTGTTGTTCCGGTTATGGTCCGTCCGTCAGGCGAGTTGAATGAATATGACGCAGTGGCCTGATCCACAAGGGTTGGTGGCGTAGGCAAGCTTGTAACGAGCACTTGAAAGGTTACGGTATTCGTGCTGCCTGCAGCAATACTGCCTAAATTAACACCAGCAGCCGGATTGGCTCCGGCAATTACATTTCCATTCAGAACGAAGCTGCCTGCTACATACGAGCTGCCACTCGGAATGTTATCCGTTAATGTAACGTTGGCAGCCACATTCCCTCCGTTGTTTACCTGAAGGGTATATGTTACCAGGTCACCTACCGTGGCATTGGTTGTACTCGCTGATTTCACAATGGACAGGTTAGGTGAATATACAGGGAGTGTGGAGTTATTGGACGGAATAACGCCTGTAATAATCGGCCCCCCTGCCACACTTTGAAACGTAAAGGCCGCATTTGACGAATTCACCAGCTGCAGGATGCTTGCATCCTGACCAATGAGTGCTCGATAGGTAACGACAATATTGCCGGACAGGTTTAATGATCCCAGCGGAATACCAGCAGTCACATCAAGTGTAGGACGGGACACCCCTGCAACGGTGACGCTCCCTGGAATAAACGTAAGTCCTGCAGGCAGTGAATCGGATAAAACCACGCTTGCCGCACTGGCAGTACCTGCATTGGTTACGGTGACGGTATAGAGAATGCTATCTCCTGCAACCGCACCAGTGGCTGTTGCCCCCTTCGCCACTGTAATTCTCGGTGCATTAATATCAACCTGAATGGCATTGCCGTTAACGATGTAGGCATCTCCCGAGGTTGTTAACGTCAACACTGCTGAAGACTGGTTATTAATCAGTCTCGCAGACACATCCACATTGGTGATATCCCAGCCTTGGCGTCCACCGGAAATGTTGGAGCCTGGTGCCCCATTAATCTGATTTCGGGTTCCAAATGTCCCTGTTGTGTTGAGTGCTCCCGTGTCTCCGTTGATTTGGGATGCAAAAAAATTGGCAGCGAGATTGTTGGGCCCCGACAAGGCAACCGAAGTAGTCGAGGTTGGTCCGAATAACGCCTGATCCCCTGTCCGATTCGCGTCTCCCTCTTGTGCACTGAACAGGGCTCTTCCTCCGAGCGCGCCGGAAACGGGAGTCGCAAATCCTGTCAGTGTGGTAACTACGGGCGGAGAAGTGGATTGGACAAGAACTCCCCCAGCACGCAGTGACATGTTCCGGAAAGGCAAATTGGGATTTTGATAAATGACTCCAAGCGTCCAGCCTGCGTGATTGGCTGTCGTATCGTTGTTGATGACGATCGTGCCCACAACTGCTCCAGTGATATATGTACCGGCTCCTCCATTTTGTACAAGCGTCGTAACATTGGCAGAACGCACATAGCCAGCAGCGCCGTTCCCCAGATCAAATTGATTGTATGTCACGGGGTCAGGAGTAACGCTGGATGTCCCTGCAGGTGTGATGAAAGTTACCGGATTGTTGATGGCTGCACTCAGGTTCACATTGCCATTAATATAACTTCCGCCCCAAATCAGTTCTGCATATAGTACAGTGCTGCCTGCAGGAAGAACAAGAACTGCAGCGGAGCTATTGCTCTGATACAAGCTTGTTGTACCCAATGGATACGTCCCAAAACTTACGGAGGCATTGGTCGTGGTGAAAGCCCCTATACTGTCCTGTGTACCGGGAACCCCAGTCGTATCGGAACGACTTAGTCCAAGCGTGTTACCCGTAAATGTTATTGCTCCCGTAGCGTTGACAGTTGAACGAACGACAAGAGGAATAGAGATCACCTCCTTCATCAAGGATTGCAATCATATGAAACGGAGCCTTGATCCAGTCTATGATGTTCCATCCGTAATTTGTTTGTCCCTTTGAAAACTTTCTGTCCCGTTCCTGTAACATATGTCAACTTTGTTTTCACCATATAATTTAAAGATTTGCGTTTTGCACAATCTGTTTTATAATCAACTAATACGAGAGTAATTCTGTCGTATCATTATGATGCAGTCAGCGGTGATATATGAAGAGTTTTTCAACAAATAGCAGCCATATTCCAACAGAGTATGAATTCAAGCATTCCAAATGGATTAAAAAAATGCTTCGTGCCTACTGGGTTGTCGTGATTACACATTTCGTTGTTCAGATCGGCTGTTTTCTGTTTCTGGAGTATGATCGCACTCCTGAAGATTTCATGATTCATGTTTTATTCTGGCCTACAGCCTCAAGTATTGCTTCCATTCTAATCGCCAGTTGGATCGACCGGCACTTCAGCTCATTCTCGTTCTATGCCATGTCGGCGGCCAGTACAGTTGTTGCGTGGACTATCATTCATGTCAATTACGACATTCGAATCATTCAAGCGATCAGTCTGCTGCCCATTTTCACGTCCGTTTTGTTTTTTAGCAAAAAGCGTGTCTGGATCGCATGTTTAATGCAAACGACAGGTTATATTTTGGTTCTTTTTGATTCAGGTTATCGTTCCTATCTGACTTCATTTGACATGGTCTCCATTCCAGCCTTTCTGATCGTGGGTACATATGTAGCCCAGGTCATTGTCACAAGCGGCGTGGAGGTGCTGGATGATCTGAAGGAGAGCATGTTAGCCAAACAGGAACTGATTGTACGTAATGCGATCATGACCAAGCAGTCCAAAACAGATGGACTTACCAATCTGTATAATCAGAGTTCTTTCAAGGACTATTACGATAAAGCGTATGAATATGCCAAGAGCGGGATGAGTCTTCACTTGGCTCTCATTGATATTGATGATTTCAAATCGATTAATGACACCTATGGTCATCGGGTAGGAGATACTATCCTGGAGAAAGTTTCGCTGGTAATTCAGGAGAACATCACTTCAAGCGATATTGCAGCACGCTACGGTGGTGAAGAATTCGCCTTGCTTATGTTTGAACAGTCTTTCGATCAGGCATATGCACTCGTGGAACAGATTCGTCAAAAAATTGCCCTAATGGGTCATCTGGAACTGGAAGGCCAATCCATTACCGTAAGCGTTGGACTCAAAAGTTTCAATGCGCGTCTAACCAAAGAGAAGCTGTTCGAAGAGGTAGATGCCTGCTTATACGCGGCAAAGCGAACAGGTAAGAATAAAACCGTTACCTCCCTTGACCTTGTTCAGGTTTAGGAAAAATAAAAGAGACACCAAAGAGTTGTACCGCGAACCGAATTCGGTTGTGCAGTACAACTTTTTTGTTTCACAATATGTGATTAATCGGCCCATTCCCAGCGATGAGCGTATTGTTCAAGTTTAGGATGAAGGGAATCCGTCTGACCATCGATAAGGAGACGGAGTTTCGTAATCCAATCCTTGAATGAGTCAAATGAAGCAAACAAATTCGCCATTTCAGAGGTCAGATAGAGAAAATGAGGTGCCGGATATTCAGCTGTCAGATGACGCAGAGCAGAATCAATTGGCGTATACTTCTTCCTCTTGCCTTCCAGCCCCTCGACTTTGATGCGGAATTCCATATGATCTCTCCTCCAGTCATGAAGGCGATCCTCCCTTTTATAATAGGCCTGCACTCCATCCTTGCTCATTCGCTTGACGGTGCTCTCATGCAGCGGGTAGAGAACCAGCTGTGTAAACGCACGCGTATCTGAAGCGACTGATGCACGTTCAAGCTGCTCATCTGTTACATGCTCGAATGAATCATAGAAAATCAGTGTACCCTTCCGGTTTGCCGGTGGCGGCTCGTAACCGTAAGGAACCGAAGTATATTTTCCAGACATGTTATCCCTCCCTGTCCGAGTATGTTCATGTTCACCTATCTATTCGTATCCTGTTCTTCATGGTCCTTCTTCAAATCCACATAGAATGTCATTTTATTCTTGCCCGAACGCTTCGATTCATACAATGCTTCATCAGCCATTCGGATAATTTCACTCGGATTGACGCTGTTTGTCGGATACTCGGCACCACCGATACTGCAGCCAATGCGAATCCGTTCATATTCAATGATAAATGGTTTATTCAGACTCTGGATAATTTTTTCCGCGTAAACACTCGCTTCCTCTTTTGGATCAGTCCCGATGGACCGAAGGACAATGAGGAATTCATCTCCGCCCAGTCGAACCGTAATACCCTTGTCATGGCTAAGGGCCATCAGGCGCTGACCCACTTTTTGGAGCAGGACGTCCCCGGTTTGATGTCCAAGAGTGTCATTTACCCGTTTGAATCCATCCAGATCCAGATAAAGGAACGTCAGTGTATGATCGGCACTCTCTGACACAAGAGATTCCTCCAGATACACTTCGAGCGCTGTCCGGTTAGGCAAACCTGTCAGTTGGTCATAATGAGCCAAGTTCTGCATGAAGACCAGTTCCGAGTCTTTATTGGTCAGCGTGGTCAGCATGTCCCTAATTGACACGGATAACACTTCAATCTCCTTGATCCCCCTGTTCTCCGGAATCTGTACCTGATCACCTGCACGAAGCTGGTCTGCCACTTGAGTTAAACGCGCAATCGGGGATGAGATCCGGCGAGAAATAAGCCATCCAATGAGTGCGAACAGTACTGTAACCGCAAGTCCCGCCCAGACGTTAAACCATAACATGTCAGTTACGGAAGCAAAAGCCGTGGACTTGAGCTGACGAACGACAATGGTCCATCCAAGGCCGGGATAATCGAGATGACCCTGGCTGAAGGCCATTCCGGTAACATATTCCGTCCCGTCCGCCCACTTCTCTATGGACCAGCTCGTCTTGTTGATCTCCGCTGCCTGCATTCCCGACAGTTCCAGTGGTTGACCAATCCATTCCTCAGGACCAAGAAGGACCGTGTGCTCTTTTTGACTCACGATGAACATCTCGATGTCCTTTTCCCTGTATTTCAAAGGCTCAAGAACAGCCTTCTGCACCTCTTTCGCCCACGCCCAGCTTAAATGTGCAGCCAGCACACCCGCAACCTCACCATCCTTATATTTCAGGGGAAAACTGATATCAACAAATTGCAGCGGTTCTCCGCTTGGATTCGGAAGCAGCTTGGCTAAGAGAACTGCGTTATGTACGTCTCCAATAAACTTACCCTTGATTCCTTCCTGATACACAGGTCGTTCAGACAAATCTTCACCACGCAAGATGCCATCCGTCGAAGCTAACACTTTTCCTTTCGGATCCATGAATCCTACCCAGGAGAATGAGGGAAAGCTATTCTGTAGCTGATTCAGCAGCATCTGGATTTCGGAGGGATCAAAGCGGTCTTCAAGCGCAGCCATCTGGCCAAGGAGATCCAATTCTCCGGAACGCGCCCACATGAAGCGATCCAACTGGTCCGCTGTTTGGGAAGCCGTGCTGGTCAGGGAGTGACCTATCTCTGTTTCAACAGCGACCGCTGACTTTTGACTGAAAATGTAACCGATCGTTAATGTCACCAGCAAGGATAACACGGCGAAGGTCATGGTAAGTATGGTTCTAAGTTTGTAGGACATGTTGGCCTCCAGTAATCGGTGAAACCATCTTGCTTTCAACACTAGACATGCTGGAAAGGACACATGGGATGTCACCTGTTCGTTTTCATCTTTATCGGAAATCATGCCCTGTTTTATTATACACGTCACATCCAAAGTTATATCGCCGTTACATACTCAGGAACCGCGGGTTTCTTCCATTCAAAGAATAGTCACGATTCTGTATATACATACTTGGGTTATGAATATAGAGAGCAAGCATATCATCCTATGATGAGATGACGATCAGCATGTTAGTCATACAGAGAGAACTTCAACTAGAATTGGGGGGTGTAATATTGAGCCTGCTTCATCTTGCTGTTATTTTCCCTTTTGCGATGGGAATTTTGCTTACGATGTTGAACCGCTTCTTCCGTAAAATACATATGGGATGGCCGGTTCTTATTGTTCCAACGGTGTTGTTCGTATATTTTACGAGCCTCATTCCTACCGTGTCTCAGCGGAACCCGGTATCCGGGTATGTCCCCTGGATTCCGTCACTGGACATTGGATTTAATCTATATCTTGATGGTTTAAGTTTGCTGTTGACCCTGTTAATCACAGGTATCGGGGTTTTGGTGGTGCTCTACTCCATTTATTACATGAATCAAAAAGAAGACCTGAAACGCTTCTACCTGTATTTGCTCATGTTTATGGGCGCCATGCTGGGTGTCGTGTTGTCTGACAACATGATTGTATTATATGGATTCTGGGAACTCACGAGTATTACCTCATTCCTGCTGATCGCCTTTCATTACAAACGCAAAGCCTCCACATCAGGGGCCCAGAAGTCATTTCTAATTACCGTATTTGGCGGTTTCGCCATGCTTGCCGGATTCATGATGATGTACCTGATGACCGGAACGTTCAGCATCCGTGCAACCATTACGGAATGGGGACAGATTCAGGAGAGCGCATTATTCTTGCCTGCACTTGTACTGATTCTAATCGGCGCATTTACCAAATCCGCGCAATTTCCGTTTCATATCTGGCTGCCGGATGCAATGGAAGCTCCGACACCCGTCAGTGCATACCTGCATTCGGCCACCATGGTTAAGGCAGGGATATACGTCGTTGCCCGGTTTACTCCAATCTTCGGTGGACAAGGAACGTGGTTTTGGCTCGTAACAGGCGTAGGTCTCCTGACTTTATGTTACGGATCATTCCTTGCTGTGAAAAAGAACGACCTCAAAGCAATTCTTGCCTATTCCACAATTTCACAACTCGGATTAATCATGTCACTGTTTGGCGTTGGCTCAGCTGCTCTTTACTTCGGTTATGGCGAGTCCTCTGCCGTTTATACCGTTGCAACGACAGCCGCTTTGCTCCATTTGTTCAATCATGCGACCTTCAAGGCAGCTCTCTTCATGGTTGCCGGCATTGTGGATCATGAAACGGGTACACGCGATATTCGCAAGCTTGGAGGACTGGCATCCTTTATGCCAATCACGTTCACGGTAGCGCTCGTCGGTACACTTGCCATGGCTGGCATTCCACCCTTTAACGGATTTCTGAGCAAGGAGCTGTTCTTCCAAGCCATGGTGGAAGTGACACATTTGCGAATATTCGGTCTCGGTTCGTGGAGTGTACTATTACCAGTACTCGCTTGGCTTGCCAGTGTGTTCACCCTGATCTACGCGCTTATTATTGTGTTCAAAACATTCCTCGGTCAACGTCGCAGTGAACTTCCAGTGGAGAAGCTGCATGAAGCTTCGGTTGGCATGCTGATTCCTCCGGTTATCCTCGGTGTACTCGTCATTACATTCGGTCTATTCCCGAATCTGCTGGCTGGATCCCTCATTGAGCCGGCGATGGCCTCGGTACTTCCAGCCCTTTTGGATGGCAAAGAGCACTTTGATGTGCATTTCTCTCTGTGGCACGGAATTACGCCTGAACTAATCATGACCATCGGTGTGGTTATTCTTGGGGTTACATTGTATAAGCTGTTACCGCGCTGGAAAAATATTTATGAACACTACCCGCAGGGCTTAACGATTAACAACATCTACCATGTTGTTCTCGACAATGTGCAGCATTATGCCCGCAAATGGACCGAAGCTTATATGAACGGATCTGTTCGAAACTATCTGGTGTACATTTTCTCGTTCACCGTTGCCTTGCTCGTTTATGCCTTTTTCCGTTCAGGCGAAAATATTACCTGGAATTTCAAAGGGCATGCTCCGTTCTCCTTCTATGAAGCGGTTCTGCTTATTGCACTGATCGCAGCTGCAGTCTCCATTCCTTTTGCCAAAAACAGATTGTCTGCTGTTATCATGACAGGTGCTGTCGGGTACCTTGTGACCCTGCTGTTCGTATTGTTCCGTGCGCCCGATCTGGCATTGACCCAGATGATTGTAGAGACCGTCTCAGTTGCCCTGTTCTTGCTATGCTTCTACCATCTGCCTGAGCTTCAACGTGGGCGATCCAGCCGCAGATATCTGAGTGTAAATATGATCGTAGCCGTAGCAGTTGGTATTGTGATGACCTTTGTAGCCCTCGCCGCAAGCGGAACTGCTTCATTGGAGAGCATTTCCAACTTCTTCGTTCAAGAAAGCTACAATCTGGCAGGGGGAAAAAACGTTGTCAACGTGCTGCTGGTGGACTTCCGTGGGTTTGATACCATGCTGGAAATTATGGTGCTGGGGGTTGCCTCGTTATCCATCTACTCCATGATCAACCTGAATCTTGAAGCGAAGGATCTCGGAGCCCGGTTGAAATTCCGGAAAAAAGAAAATACCCAAGAAAACGATAAACATCTGGATGACGAAGCAGATAATACGAAAAAATATGGAAACCAGGAGCGCAGCTCTTCCACCTGGGATACAGTGCCGCTGCAGAGTAACGACGTGCTGCTGCAAACGACCACCAAAGTGGTTGTGTTTATCATCCTCACCTTTGCACTGCATTTGTTCTTCGCTGGACATCATAATCCAGGTGGAGGTTTCATAGGTGGATTGGTCACCGCTGCTGCACTCGTCCTGATTGCTCTTGCATTCAGTACAGATACAGTACGTAAAGCGCTGCCCATTGACTTTCGCAGCTTGACAGCCGTCGGATTAGCCATCGCCCTGTTGACGGGAGCAGGTTCCTTTTTATTCGGCGCACCTTTCCTCAGCCAGACCTTTGGTTATTTCGAACTGCCTTTGCTGGGAGAGACCGAGCTCGCCACCGCCATGCTGTTCGATCTCGGCGTGTATATCGCTGTCCTTGGCGTCACCATGAATATCATTCTACAGATCGGGGAGGATCGCTGATATGGAAATATTGATGTGCGTTGCTGTAGGCATTCTGTTTGCCGTCGCCGTCTTTTTAATCTTGTCACGGAGCCTGCTCCGGATCGTGCTGGGCATGTCCATCCTTACCCATGGGGTGCATATGCTTCTGATGACGATGTCACGGCTTAAAACAGGTGCCCCTCCCTTGCTTGGGGAAAAGGCAGAAAGCTATGTCGATCCGCTGCCTCAAGCACTGATTTTGACATCCATCGTGATCAATTTCGGGTTAACCGCCTTCTTCTTTGTTCTGTCGTACCGTTCCTATTTGAAGCTGAGAACGGATGATATGGAAGAAGTAAGGGGGCGTCCATATGAATAATCTCGTCGTTTTACCATTACTGCTGCCGTTGATAACAGGTGTTATTGCCATTCTGTTTTTCCGGAAGATCCGTATCCAGCGTATCGTCAGCGTCATCGGACTTCTATTAACGGCTGCTGCATCAACCGTATTAATTACACAAGTGGCGAGTTCAGGTGTACAGACCCTGAATATGGGCGGTTGGGCTCCGCCATACGGTATCGTACTTGTTGCCGATATGGTATCTGCCCTGCTCGTTATAGCTGCTTCTATCATAGCGCTGGCATGTCTGCTCTATGCCTTTCGAAGTATAAACAAGGAGCGGGAAGAACATCATTTTTACGTCTTCTTTCATTTTCTGATTGCAGGCGTAAATGGTTCTTTTCTGACAGGCGACCTGTTTAACCTCTTTGTCTGTTTCGAACTCATGCTCATTTCTTCTTATGCGCTAATCGTACTTGGAGGAACGGAAAGACAACTGCGGGAAACGATCAAATATGTTCTGATTAATATTGTTTCATCCGCATTATTTGTCGCCTCCATTGGCTTCCTCTACTCCATAACAGGCACGCTGAACATGGCACACTTGTCCAATCGGATTGCGGAAGTGGGTCAGAGTGGTGTGATCACGCTGATTGCGGTTCTGTTTCTCATTGTCTTCAGCATCAAGGCGGGTCTGTTCCTGTTCTTCTGGCTGTCAGGTTCCTATGCTGCTCCCCCCGCTGTGGTAACGGCTCTGTTCGCCGGGTTGCTGACCAAAGTGGGACTATATGCGATTGTGCGTACATTCACACTTATTTTCTACCATGATCCGGACTTCTTTAATGCACTGATCGGATGGATGGCTGGCGCAACCATGATTCTAGGTGTAATTGGAGCCATCTCTTATCGTGACGTGAACAAAATTCTGGTCTATAACGTTGTTGCAGGTGTTGGATTTGTCGCCTTCGGCATGGCCGCAGCAAGTCGTCAGGCTCTGGAAGGTCTGCTCTTCTACATGCTGCATGATATGCTGATCAAAACACTGCTCTTCCTGCTGGGAGGTGCCCTGATCGCAGTTGCGGGTACGTCCAAACTCGACAACATGGGTGGTCTGATTCATCGCTATCCGCTGCTTGGCTGGATGTTCTTCATCAGCGCACTTGCACTGGCAGGTATCCCTCCGTTCAGTGGTTTCCCGGGTAAACTGCTGCTCTTCGAAGGCGGCCTGCAAGCCGGTCTGTACGGTCTTACAGGAATAGCGGTACTCTCCAGCCTGCTGATGCTCTACTCGGTTCTGCGCATTTTCATTCAGGCGTTCTGGGGCGAACCGCCAGCAGGTGTTATTAGACGGCCCTATGCCGTGAACGGCCTGTTAATCCCTGCCGGAATTTTGTTTATATTCATCATCGTAATGGGCTTGGGCGCTGAAGGGATGTTCCAGCTGACCGCCCGCGCAGGCGACATTCTACTGCATCCCAATATTTATATTGATGCCGTATTGAAGGAGTAGATGTTTATGGCCTTTCAAATTGTATTAAATCTCATTATTGCCTTTGTATGGATGTTTCTGAATAACGCTTGGGACGGTGTTGGTTTTCTAATTGGTTATCTGCTGGGACTGCTGCTGATCGGCAGTATGCGGCGATTCTTCCCCCAGCGCTTCTATATTGTGCGAGTCTGGGCCATCATCAAACTGATCTTCCTGCTGTTCAAGGAGCTGATTCGGGCCAGCATTGAAGTCATCCGCCAGATTATTAAGCCCAAACTGGAAATTCGGCCCGGTATTTTCACCTATCGAACGCAGTTGTCCTCTGATTGGGAGGTTACCTTTTTATGTCTGCTCATCTCGCTTACACCGGGCTCACTGCCCCTTGAAATATCGGGGAATCAACGGAAGCTCTTTATTCACGCATTGGACATCAAGGATGAACAGAAAATGAGGGACGATATCAAAAACACGTTTGAAAAAGCCATAATGGAGGTGACGCGTTAATGTTAACCTCAATGTTATTCCTCTCCCTGCTTGTGCTATCCCTGGCGATCCTGGGGTGTCTGTACCGCGTGCTGCGTGGACCATCCATGGCTGACCGGATCACTGCCCTGGATACGATTGGCATTAACGTCATTGCCGTCGTAGCCGTTCTGTCCATGATGCTCCATACGCAGGCTTATCTTGATATCATATTGCTGATTGGTATCCTTGCTTTTCTCAGTACAGTAGCATTCGCACGTTACATTGAACGGGGGGCGGTATTCAAAAATGAAGGAGATCGTTAATGGAGCCGCTGAAATAGCGATCGGTCTGATCGTTTTACTTGGAGCCTTGCTGAGCGCACTCAGCGCATTTGGATTGATTCGACTCCCAGACGTCTATCTGCGGGCACATGCCGCAACGAAAAGCACCACCCTCGGCGTGTTTTGTGTACTCATCGGAACGTTTTTCTTCTTCTGGTATTTCGACAACTATATCAGTGCGCGTGTATTGCTCGGTATTCTGTTTGTCTTCATTACCGCCCCGGTTGCCGGTCACCTGAACGCACGTGCAGCCTATCGCACGGACGTTCCGCTCTGGGAACAGAGCGTCCAGGATGAACTAGAACCGCTGCTCAAAGGTAAAAAAGTCAACCATGAAGCCAAGGACATGATGGAATGACTGATAATGTACATTTTCATATGGACAAAACCATGAACAACCCCGCAGCATTCGCACTAGGTGCGCCATGTTACGGGGTTGCTTTGGGATCACGTGACACCTATTTATAGAAACTTCTTAAGCCAACGATAGGCCTCGTCACCGCTAATCTCATGTCCGCCTGCAAAAAAGTCCGCACCAAGAACATCCATTGCATCCTCTTGTTCATAAATCTCACCCAATCGTACGTATGCCTCCCTTGCCGTAACCTGCGGAAATACCCGATCCTCACTTCCTGCTTCAATGAATAACGGCCTTGGGACAATCAGACCCAGGATATCCGGTAACTCGGCTTCACGTAAGATACCCGGAATATAATTATCCAGACAATGATTTCGGTCAAGAATACTGCCTTGAAACGTATTGGCATAACCGCTGATTACTGTCGCGCGGCATCTTACATCCAGCGCTGCTGTAAATGCAGCTACCAACCCGCCGCCTGATATACCCATGATTCCGATTCTCTCTGCATTGACTTCTGGACGGGAGGACAAATAATCCAGGACTCTTATTGTCTCATATACCCGATGTCCAGCCAGCGTCTGTCCGGCCATCAACAGATGGGCTGCAATCTTGGTACATGAACTAGTTCCTGGCGGTGCATCCCGATCCTCCTCCAGTCTCCGATCTCCGAATCCGAGCAGCTCAGGCGCGGCAACAACGTAACCCTGCTGCACCAGGGCTACCGCAAAATCCTTATGGAGACCCTTCTCTCCTGCACGCGGCGAACCGTCAGGCTCCATACCGGTAATCTCCCGGCTCCCGTACCCATGGCCATGACAGGCGATCACAGCGGGGATGGGCTCCTGTTTACCGTTTATCCCATTTGGGATCAACACATATATCGGCATACGCAATCCCGCATAGGTGGTAATCTCCACACGTTCTCGCATGTAACCGTCACAGGAAGTGCGTTCCAGCAGGACAGCATTCAGTTCTGCTGCTGCAGCCGGAAAATCCCCCAACCTTGTCCTTATCCTCGATCGCAGCTGCTTGCTCCATTGTTCAAGCGGCTGCCCTGCCTGATACGCGGAACGACCGCGGGGGCTTGTTTGTTTACGCAGATAGGACTCAATCTCCGCCATTATGGTTTATCCCTCCCTGTTCATTCAAGCTCTCACTTATACAAGAAACAAATATTAGGCTAACCGGACTTATTAATATCCAGTACTTTTCCAGTACATTATAGAACAACCCTACTGCATGTAAATTCAACATTAATGCCTGATTATTCCGAATACATGCTATTTTTATGAAAAAAGAGACATCCCTGCAGCCTGGACAACAGACTTTAGGAATATCCCTCTACTGGATGCCAACCAGCATGAGCTTGTATGATGTAAATCCGGAAGATGATAGCTTTGGACTTTTTATGTTTTCTGCCCTGGCAGCCACCAGTTCCATTTCCCCATCAGCTTCATCAGTGCAGGTACAAGCAGCAAACGGATGACGGTAACATCAATGAAAACGGCTGCGGTAATTCCAACACCAAGCTGCTTCACCCCTTCCACATCACCAAAGGCAAACGGCACGGTTACTGCAAGCAGGATGGCTGCCGCCGATGTAATCAAACGACCGGTTGATGCAAGTCCTTGCATCACGGCCTGGTCACTGTCTCCTGTACGTCGATACACCTCTTGTATACGAGAAAGCATAAATACGCCATAGTCCATTGAAATGCCGAACACAAGGCCTGCGATAAACACCGGAATCATGATGGCAATCGCCGCTGGCTCCATTCCCAGATGCCCCTGATTGAAGACCAGTACCAGTGCTCCGAAGGAAGCTGTCAGGCTGAGCATGTTCATTAGAATGGCTTTTATTGGAATAAGCAGTGAGCGAAACGCCGCGAGCAATACCATGTAATTGGACACGATCACGAATACCATTACCTTGGGAAGTTGACCCAAGATTTCCTGAATGATTTCATGCTGTGCTGCTGCTTCTCCGCCATAACGGATGGGTATTTCTATATCCGATTGTTCCGCGTCTCTGTCTTTCATTCTTTTCAGCCAGTCTGCGGCTTGCCCCGAACCAGGTGCTCCCTGGATGGTAGCCACCGTGCGAATCGTGTCCTCGGATACATACAAGGGAAGTAGAGAATTTTGTAAAGTCATCTCCCTACCTGTGCTTGTACCCCGAATTGTCCTACCGATACCCGGCCTGTCCTTTTGCCGTATTCCCCATACGGACTCGATCTGTAAAACATCTTCATCTTTCAGTAGGTCCCGCACCTTCTGAAGTGCCGTATTCCAGTGCGCAGCAGTTAACTGCTTTCCTGTTCCTCCGATAAGGATATCAACGGAAGATACATCCTTTTGGCCGAAAACCATCTGCAAGTCCTCTGCCGCCTGGCGGGATTCTATCCTTGCGGGCAGAGACGTCGCATCCGGAATCGCCATCTCCAACTGTCTGACGGGAAGTACACAGAAAAGCAAAATGCCGGTGCCTAGCATTGTCATCCGGACAGGCTGTTTCATCACCGTGCCGAACCACCGATGCCAAAAGGAACGCTTACGCTGTGGCGTACTGAACGAGTACTGCTTTTTCCGTTTAAAAATCCGGTGGGCATAGAGTGAAAGAATGGCAGGCAGCAGGGTCACGTTGAGCAGTACCGCTATTACCAAAACTGTCATTGCTCCGAGCGAGACACTCAGAAACATGGGCAGTCTGATCCAAACCAGTGACAGTAAACCAAGCAGCACGCAAGCTGCAGAAAATAAAACAGCCCTTCCGGCTGTGCGTAACGTCCTTTGAAGAATCTCATAAGGATCCGGGGCTCTATGATGCTGATCCCGCTGCATCTCTTCCCGGTATCTGCTCAGAATAATCAGCGCAAAATCAATGCTTAGAGCCATTCCCACCATCGGTATGACATTGATAACGAAATTCGATAGCTCCACATAATACCCCATGAGCGAAGTAACGCCCATCGCTGTGACGACACCAACGATACCCATAATTACTGCAATTAGTGCCGCATGCAAACCTCGGAATGCAAAACATAAAATCAGCAGCGCAATCGGCAGGCCAACCATCTCTGCCCGCTCCAGATCGCGAAAGCTCAAATGATTAACATCCTCCTGGACCACAGGCTTTCCGGTTAGACGAATGAATCCGGCATCATCGGCCGCAACCAGGGAGCGAAGACGCTCAATGGGAACATCCATCCGGTGTGCCGGGACATCAAAATCCAGCAGTGCATATGCAGTGTCATCCCGCATCATGGCGCTTCCTCCAGCTTCAAGCGGAGAGATTATGGTTGCCATATCGGGAAGTGTGCGTATTTGCTGGAGATGCCTCCCGATCCACTTTCGAAATTCTGCCGAAGAGGTTCCTGTCTTTTTTTCATAAACGACAATTACCGGATCATCCGGTATTCCGAAGTCTTCCTTGAGAATCGCTTCCACGTGATGTGCATCCCCGTGAATCCGTTTTAACCCGTGATCCTGCACAATACCGGGCAATTTCCATGCCCAAACGGCTGACATCCCGATAATAAGAACCCAGCTGATCATGATGAACCGTGGATATCGGCCAATAAGGAAAGCAAGGCTGCGATATCCCATATCCAGGCTCCTCTTGTATCCGATTGGTATACCAATTTTCTTCGTAGGGGTTGGCGAGTAACAACGGTCATATAACGTATTGGAATAGTACAAGTCTATTCAGCCCAGGATCAGTTTATGTGTTCAGCAAACAAGCAAAGACGGACAACCTGCACATCTTGCACAGATTGTCCGTCTTAAATAGGGAGCCGGTCTCGAACTCCGCATAGCGGTTCATATGAGGAGGCGATGTTTCTATACAGGCCGTACCACCGTAAATCGCTCGCCAAGCTTGGCGTAGTCATTCCCGGCTAGCCGGCTGATCGGTTTCAGCTGATCCATCAAAATGTAATGATGAGCAGGATCATAAACTTTTTCATTAAAATGATACTGTACAATGCGAACCAGCAGCAGATCAGTGACAGGTTTGCCCTCGTCATTAGACACAGGAATGTGTTGATATAGTTTGCATTCCATGCGGATGAGTGCCTCCTGTATTCCTGGCACCGCTACAACAGTGCTGCCCACTGTTGTCAGGTTAGTCCGCTCCAGCTCACTTTCATGCGGTTCGAGCAGGGCTGCCGTCTCGTTCATCTCGTTGACAATCGATTCATCACAGATATGTACTACAAGCTCTTGCCCAGCAATGACATTGCGGGCCGTGTCCTTCATGACTCCATCCTTGCGGTTAATGGAAATCGATAGTACGGGCGGATCTGAGCTAACGACATTAAAGAAACTGAACGGAGCAGCATTCACGACGCTGCCATCCTCTGAAAGCGTTGTGACAAAAGCGATCGGGCGCGGCACTACCGAACCACTCATCAGTTTATAATTATCCCTGCTCGTCAAATCATTTGGATTCAATGTGTACATCATAAAATTTTCCCCTCCCTCATCAGGAAACGAACGGTTTCCCCACAGATGCTGCTTCCTAGTCATTATATATCGCGGAAGGTTGAAATAACAAAAAACTCCCTGATGCCCATGACACCAGAGAGTTTACAATGATGTGCAACCGACATCATGTTCAATTCAATTTATTTAACAATGCTGTTCTGAATATCTTCCAGAATTTGAGTGTTCGCTTGAACTCCGCTATACAGCCAGCTGCTTGTGCTCTCAAATTCAAATACATCTCCGTTTTTCACTGCAGGTATACTTTGCCATACAGCATCGTTCAACGCTTCTGCCCCTGCTCCCTTATCACTGTTAACCAGGAACAGATAGTCAGCGTCCATTTCTGCGATCTTTTCCATGGAGATCTCGGACCAGTTACCTGTTGCCTTTGCCGATGCTTCCTTCACAACTTCAGGCTGTAACAGTCCAAGTTCGTTGTACATGACTTCACCGCTGGAGACATTGTTACTTACAACATAAAACTTGTTGTTGAAAAGCCACAATGCCGCTGCAGACTTCGTACCACCTGTAACCGAGGCAACTTTTTCCTTAATTTCTTTTGCTTTTGCATCATAATCATCAAGGGCTTTTTGTGCTTCATCCGATTTGTTCAGGAGTTCACCTATTTTCAAAAGAGCCTGACGCCAATCTTTGTTTACATCATCACCAAGTACATACGTTGGAGCAATTTTGTTATACTGCTCATATTTTTCACCTTCAACGGTACTCTCACTGCCCATGATAATCAGATCTGGCGAGAAGCTGGCCATGGCTTCAAAAGGAAGTTCGCTTGCAATTGTAGGAATTCCATTCAGATTTTCTTGAAGATAATCCTGCACACTGCTGCCATCACGGGCTGACCACTGAGCAGCCGGCTTAACGCCGAGTGTTACCAGATGATCTTCTAGATAGGAAGCAATGACACGCTGCGGATTAGCTGGAATCGTCACATCATGACCCTGTGCATCTTTGACTGTTCGTTCTGCTGGTGCTTCTGTCTGTGTCTCTGTCTCCGTTGTTGTATTGGTCTCTCCTGCTGCTGTTCCGTTGTCTGCGGACTTCGTTCCACATGCGGCCAGCCACATGGACATGATCATAATCGTAATTAAAAGCATGATCCCTTTTTTATTACTCTTCAACACGTGATTATCCCCTTTCATGATGAACACCTCTATTTGAGCTGGTATGGCAAATTTAAAAAGGGCCACACACTCTCCGTGCATATAATCCCTGTATGTACTTGTCATTTCCATTGACAATGATAATTGTTATCAACTAAGTTGTCAATGCAGTTCTTGCTGATATACAGGGATCGTTGTCTACGAGTCCATTCACCTTTGGGCGAATGCCACCATATGATGTTTTCAGAATACGACGACAGGAAGGATGTTCGTAGATGGATTACGTGAATAACAGCTATGCAGGATATGGAGAAAATCGTTCGGTTCAGTTGTCTCCATTGTTCCCGGGAGGCGGACAGCCTACCCAAGGGATCCCCGGAGGACCGGGCTCTTATCCTCCGTTTTATCCAGGCGGAAGTACCGGTGGACAGCCACCATTTTTTCCAGGGGGTGGTCAAGGCACGGTTCCAGGTGTTCCTGCTCAGTTAACACAAGGTAATCTGCCTACCGTGCTGAGCGCCTATCCCCGCCCGGTAGGTCAGCCGCCCGCGGAGATGGTATTTCTTTATAACCTGATCAAAAGCAGCCCAGGGCTTCTGCCGCTGTTTATCCAACAGCAACCGCAGAATTTGACTCAGGCTGTGCAATTCGCCCAAACGGGCGTAGCTGCGCCCCGGGATCATAACCAGCGTGTACTGCCCAACTTTTGCTATAACCGATGGTCCCTTGTATTTACTTATAATGATGTCTATCTCATGTGGCCTGCCATCAACCTGTTCGGTTTTGTCGTAGGATACTTCTATCCGTTCCTGACTCCTGGCATTTTGCTCAATACGCAAATTTTGTTTGCTCTCTGTTAAAAAATCAAAGCGCCCCGTCCGGAGCTTAAACCTACGGATGGGGCGCTTTCGCGTTTCATTGTATTTAACGGGTATGTTGACGAGACCCACGCTTGCCCACCATAACCAGGTAGATCAATAATGCACCAAGATCAGCACAGGCGATAACGATCCCCATGGGTACAGCCGTTCCTTCTCCTCCCAAACCAACGAGCGGAGCTACGATACCGCCAAACAAAAATGTCATGACTCCTATAAGTGCAGATGCGCTGCCTGCTGACTTTTCCTGATTGGCCATAGCCAGTGCAAAAGAAGCTGTGTTAACGAGACCTACGCTGGAAACGACAAGAAACAGCGGAATCAGTATGGAGATCAGGTTTCCCCCTGCCAGAATGGAAATAAGCAGGGATGTGCCTCCCAGTGCAGCTGCAGCGAGACCCGCGATTAGCAGACGGGTTTCGGACACTTTGCCCGCCAATCTGCCGGCAATCTGACTTGCCAGAATGATTCCCAAACCATTAATGGCGAAGCAGACACTGAACATCTGCGGAGAGACGCCATAGATCTTTTGCAATACAAACGGTGAACCGGATATGTAGGCAAACATCCCGGCTGCTACAAACCCTTGGGTTAACGCATAACCCATGAACAGACGGTCCGCTGTGATTTGGCGAAATGTGACCAAGGTCTGCTTCAACCCTCCGCTAGATCTCCGTTCGGACGGCAGTGTCTCTCCCAGCCCGAAAATAACGGCCAGTAACGTGAGCACACCAATAAGGCTGAGCAAGATGAAAACGCCTCGCCAAGATGTATAAACGAGTAATTGTCCACCGATAATGGGTGCAGCAATGGGCGCTACGCCGTTAATAAGCATTAGCAGAGAGAAGAACCGGGTTAACTCCGGACCGGAATACACATCCCTTACAACCGCCCTTGAGATTACAATTCCGGCTGCACCCGCAGCCCCCTGAATAAAACGCAGCACAACAAATGAACCCATCGTTGGGCTCACCAAACAGAGTATCGAAGCGATAGTATATAGCACCAATCCTGCAATAAGCGGAGTACGGCGTCCTCGTACATCACTGAGTGGTCCTGCCAGCAGTTGTCCGGCTGCAAGTCCAACCATGCAGGCTGTTAGACTAAGCTGCGCGTACGAAGGCGAGGAATGAAAATCCTCGGCCAATGTAGGCAGTGCAGGCAGATACATATCCAGGGACAGCGGACCGAAGGCCGACAATGTCCCCAAAATCAATGCCATGCGTACACGAGATGTGGATGAATGGTTTAAAGAGGCTGGTGTACTTTTCAACATGTATGACTTGTTCCTTTCCCTACGAGGTGCTTGCTGCCCTAGTGTTCACCGTCTCCAAGCAGCCGCAGCAGATTGGATGGCAGTGTAAACTGTTGATTGTTAATGATAATACGGCGCAGCTCTTCTTCATCTCGCTCATTCTCTGCATCCTTGATCTCCTGGATCTCCCGGTGGAGTCTCTCCATTTGTTGATCGAGGGCGTTCGCGGAATCTGCTGCACTTTTCAATTCTTTGGTCAGACGTTCAGGAACGTCCTTGTTGTATTTATAGAAGATTTTGTGTTCAAGGCTCGCCCAGAAATCCATCGCAATGGTACGGATCTGAATCTCAACGCAAGCACGCTCTTCACCATTCGACATATACACAGGTACATCTACCAGAAGGTGCAGGCTTTGATATCCATTCGGTTTCGGATTTTGGATATAATCCTTCACCTCAAGCACGCGCAGATCACTCTGATTGCACAGCATATCCTTGATCCGATAGATGTCCGAGATAAAGGAGCACGTGATGCGCACCCCGGCAATGTCCTTGATGTTTTTCTTGATACTTTCGAAGGTCAATTGGTGATTTTTGCGGAACATCTTGTTCATAATGCTTTCAGGTGACTTCAATCTGGATTTTGTATGCTCAATGGGGCTGTAATCATGCAAGGACTGAAACTCTTCCTTCAGCACTTCAATTTTGGTCTCCATTTGATCCAGAGCAAATTTATAAATCATCATAAATCTTGTAATTTCATATTTGAATTTCTTGAATTGATCAATTGGATGTGGAGCGTTCATCATGGTTTTCTTCCTTTCTTAATGCACACTTGAGTTATTTATAAGGATGAGAATACAGGCTGTAATGCCTTCTCCTAATTCATTATAAATCATATGGAGCCAATAAACGAATTTGTGACACACAGACTGTCAGGATGATCGGAAGGTATGGGATCTTTTTTTTGACACATGCTACATGGTATTCCCTGCTCTGATCGTTATCATATCAACATCTACCGACCATGAAAGAGGCTGATTCTTTTTGCTCTATCAAGTGACGTATTCCTCCAATGAATTTCGTGTAAAAGCGTACATGTGTCTGCCCGAAGGTTGTATGCTCACTTCTTCCCGGATCAGGCTAGGCATGGAAGATCATGCTCAGTTATGTAATCTCGACTCGTTGGATCAAGTGGAGTTTCAGCTGCTCGCAAGTCGATATCCTCCGCAGCAGGACATAAACAGTATGCAAGAACAGTGGCCGGTACTGATCTATTGTCGCGGAGGACTCGGCAGCTATGGGGGTGTAAAAACGGCCTGGGTAGAGCAGTTTGCCCACAAGGGCTATATTGTGTTTGCCCCTTCCTATCGTGGCAATGAAGGCGGCGAAGGCCGGGACGAGTACGGCGGACATGATATCGAAGACGTACGTGCGGCATACCGATTGATGTTAGAACTGCCGTTTGCCGATCCAACACGCATCTCACTGATGGGATTCTCACGTGGAGCCATTAACGCCGTTCATACCGCAACCTCCTTCAACGAAGGGCCTAATCGTGTACATAAGCTTGTGCTTTGGAGTGGTGTTGCGGATGTGGAACGAACGTATCACGAACGAACGGACCTGAGACGTACATTGAAACGCGTACTGGGTGGGTCGCCCCGTGCCGTGCCCGAAGCCTATCTCGCCCGTTCTCCACTGTCTGTTGTTTCCAAGCTTCGCTGCCCGGTGCTAATTATGCACGGTACGGCAGACACCCAGGTGAACTATAGCCATGGAACCCGTATGTATCATTGGTTGAAACAAAGAGGAATCGAAGTGAACTTTCATGCTTACGGAGGACAGAATCACTGGTTTCATGAGCATATTCATCTGACCGCTGTTGATAACATGTTTGATTGGCTCACAGCACCTTAGTTTCAGGTGGAAATCGAAGGCGGCGTCTTTATTTTATGGGATGATGCTGTATACTGGAGGGGTTAAGGATCTATTGAAAGGACGGAATCATCATGCAATCACTGCCTCAACAAAAATATTCCCTTCTGCTGTTGTGCCTTGCAGCTGGAATGGTCGATGTCATTGGATATCTAGGGCTGGGACATGTGCTTACTGCCAATATGACCGGTAACATCGTACTGCTAGGTATTGCGATTGCCCGCGCTCAGGAAATTGTCGTTTTGCGTTCATTGATCGCTCTCGCAGGATTTATCGCCGGCAATGCCATTGCGGCTCGCATGATCGGTACCAATCAAACCAAAAACGGCTGGTCTCCCCGCGTTACACATGTGTTCGTGGTTGAAAGCATTCTGCTTCTGATGTTCGCCATCGCCATGGTCAGCCCTTATTCAGAACAGGGGTCTTATCTGCTCATTGCTATACTGGCCGCTGCTATGGGGATGCAGACGACAGCTGCCCGGCGGATCGGAATCGCCGGAATCTCCACAACCGTACTGACTAGCAATCTCGCCGCAGTTGTCGAAGATGCCGTAGGTATTCTTCAGCGTCTCCGGCACGCAAGTGTGGGTTCCCTTTTGAAGGTTTTATCCACTGACTCGTATTTACGGGCGTATGCCGTAGTCATCTATCTGATTGGCGTTATTGTAGCCGCGCTTCTGTTCCACAACGTGCCTATCATTGCTGTCTGGGTACCTGTAATATTGGTTGGGGGCGTAACCGTAATTGCCAAATACCGTTTCACCATTGATCGAGTTGAACAATCCGAAAGCTAGTGTGCTAACGAATCTCTAAAAGCATAAGTCCATATGACTCATCCACTTTGAGCTTCATTCCTTTGGGATGCTTCCTGCCGAATGAACTGTACCAAATGCTGTGCTGCAGGTGACAACACCTCGCCAGCTCGGGTACAGACGGCTATCGTGTTTTTTAGATGGACCCCTCGAACGAATACACGTGCAAGCCTGCCCTCCCGAACATCCTCCTTCACCACCAGTGAAGAAATAAAGTTGGCACCATAACCCGCTTTTACCGCACTGATCGTTTCATTCAGACCATTAAACTGCAGCGCAATACGAGGAGAAGCCAGGTTGTTTGTGGTGCACAATGAGACAAGCCGTTCACGTGTCACGCTGCCTTCTTCACGCATGATAAATGGTTCTGCCACCATATCGGCCAGATCCACTTCCCGCTGGGCATATGGATGATCGGGATGCACGACAAACCACATTTCATCCTCAAACAGTTCATCCCAATGGACGCCATGATGTGTGATCCCGCTTCCACCGTAAATGGCAATCTCCGCCTCATAGCGCAGCAGCTGATCAAAAGCCATTCGGGTATTGGTCGTGCTGACGACCAGTTCCACATCCTCATGCATCTGCTTGAACTTCGCAATCCAGCCAGGCAGCAAAAAGTTGGAAGGCAAGTATGTCGCCGTCAATCGAATCAACCCTTTTTTCCCTTCACGCATATCCTTCACAAAGTTCTCCACATCCTGTTCCAGCATAAACAGGCGTTCCGCATATCCTTTTAATTGTGCCCCTGCATCGGTAAGAACCAGTCGTCTACCCTCCGAAACAAATAACCGAATTCCCAGTTCACGTTCAAATTTCTTCACCTGAGCCGATACCGCCGGCTGGCTAATATTCAATTCTTCTGCGGCACGCGTGACACCGCCATATCTTACAATGGCATGAAACAATCGCAGTCCATGTAAATTCATTTCTTTCACTCCTTCCATCCTATAACACATAACTTATTATTATGATTATATTCATAATATATATTTTATTTATGTTTTTACAAGCCTTATAGTTGAATTATGAAATTCAAAACATGGTTATTGGAAAGGAAGATATCCCGATGAAAAATGTACATCCTTCCTCAGCTCAACACAACTGGACTCAGGTGGACGATTATTTGAATAAGCTTCTGATTCCCACGGATTCACTGCTGGAGCAAACGCTGCAATCCAATGCAAAAGCCGGTTTGCCGGCCCATGATGTTGCTCCAAACCAAGGGAAATTGCTTCAGCTCCTGCTTCAAATTCACAGAGCGGCACGGGTACTTGAAATCGGAACCTTGGGTGGATACAGCACAATCTGGATGGCTAGAGCACTGCCTGAACACGGGAAAATTGTTACGCTTGAAGCTGATCCGCATCATGCTGAAATGGCACGTACCAATCTTACGCGAGCCGGGCTTATCAATAAGGTTGATCTGAGAGTCGGTCCTGCACTAACGACCCTGCCTGACGTGCAGGAAGAATACAGGGAACCTTTTGACTTTATCTTCATTGATGCTGACAAACCAAGTAACCCCGATTATCTAAGATGGGCACTCCGTCTGTCCCGGCCGGGAAGCCTCATTATCGGGGACAACATCGTCAGAGACGGCGAAGTGGTCAACGCGGAAAGTACAGACAACAGAGTTCAGGGCGTACGCCACTTCCTGCAGCTGATCTCCGAGAACCCCCGTCTGGAAGCAACGGCCCTACAGACCGTAGGCAGCAAAGGATATGATGGATTTGTGATCGCTCGCGTGATTGAACATCATGACACAAAATAAACAGCGGTCAATTCTTCCGCAAATTCTCCTTTCCTGTTAAACTGGAATCACTGCACTGGTAACGACTGGGGGATTCTACTTGAGGGTTTTACGACAGATTCATGCTGAAATTCGGGGTTGGTCCCGAAATATTCAACTCTTTTTTCTGGCAAGCATTCTGTATCAGATCGGAAATGGCATGTTCTCGGTTCTGTACAATCTGTACATCCAGGGACTGGGCTACAATGATACGATGAATGGCCAGATCGTAAGTATACAATCGTTGGCGACAGCCATCATGTTTGTGCCCATCGGATTATGTGGCGATCGGTTCAGCCGAAAACGCCTGCTCATTACTGGGGCTTTATTCAGCGGAATTTTCCTGATTGGCCGTTCATTTGATTATTCTGCGAGCGGCCTGATCTGGTTCGCCGTATTTTCAGGGCTATTTGCGGGAGTATTTCAGGTCCTGGCCATCCCGTTTCTGGCTGAGAACGTGAAGAAAAGTCAGCGATTGAAGATGTTCAGCTATTATTCCTCCATTGTACTCGCTTCACAAGTGCTTGGAAGTCTTGGCGGCGGAGTATTTGCCGACCTTCTGCATACAGCGGGAATCGCCAAGGTTACTGGATTGCAAACCGTATTGTTCATTGGTGGTGCAGCGACACTGGCAGCGTTTATTCCGCTTCTGTTTGTATCCGATGAGAAGGCTCCTGCACACATGGCGACGACTGATCAAGCCGTTCCTGCACCGATTGCGTCAGAAAATAGAAATGGTTCAGCTGCCCAACAGCTCGGGGATGTAAAGGGCAAAAATAAAGACTCCCGACTGATTGGTCAGTTTGTAATCACCCAATTACTGATTGGATTCGGTTCCGGACTGGTCGTCCCCTACCTGAATCTGTATTTCACCAACCGTTTTTCCGTTTCACTCAGTGCCATGAGCTTGCTGATTTCGCTGGGCCAGATTATGACGATCGTATCCATGCTGATTGGGCCAACTCTTGCCGCCAAAGTGGGCAGTGTGCGGGCCGTGGTCATCTTTCAGGTGCTGTCCCTGCCATTTTTGTTATTAACCGGCTTCACGAATCTGCTGCTCATTGCCTCTGTGAGCTTTCTGTTCAGGCAAGCATTGATGAATGCTGCCAATCCGATTCAATCTGCCATTCTGGTGGACAGGGTATCCGACAAGCGGCGCGGCATTGCGAATTCCCTGATGCAGACTGCATTTATGGTTGGGTGGGCCACGATGGGACCCGTTCAATCCCATCTTGTAACCACGTATGGCACCTATTGGGGCTACGCCATTACGTTTAGCATTACTGGCAGTTTATACGTGATTTCCTCGCTGATGTACTATATGATGTTTAAAGAGCCCAAGCCTTCAGCACGTGTTCGGTTGAACTAAACCAATGGCACCAAGTTAGCTAACATCAATAGTTGTTAACATCTAATCGTTCGCAAACATTGAACAGCTGCGGGATTCGTATTTTACCATCAGGAGTGATCTTACATGAATCGCACTTTCAATCCAGACTCATATTCACTGCTCATAGAATCCGATTCAGCCGGAAGACGTTGCGGATGGAACTGATGCATAGACTCAGTCCCTCCGCCTTTTTCCGTTTTATTCTTAGTCTTGGCGTCTCTATTCTTGGCGGACTATTGTTCACCGCGATCCATACGCCGATTCCCTGGCTGCTTGGACCCATGGTATTCATGCTGCTTGTCTCACAGGTGGCTAAACTGCCGCTCATGTGGCCAACCTCCATCCGGGACTATGGCATTCTGATTGTTGGCTACTCTATTGGGTTAACATTGACAGAAGATGCTCTGGAAAACATTCTCCACCAGCTCCCCATGATGCTGCTTATGACCATGCTGTTAATTGGATTATGTACATTGACCGCATATATTGCTTCCAAGCTGACTGATTTTGACTTTCCTTCCCTGCTCGTGGGCAGCATTCCCGGCGGGCTGTCTCAAATGGTCTCTCTTGCAGAGGAGATGAAATCGATCAATCTGACTCTGGTGACCTTTTTGCAAGTGACCCGGCTGATCATGATTGTGTTCTGTGTTCCGTTCCTGCTGTTCAGTCCGTGGATTGGCGGAACGCTGGGTGCCTCAACTGATCCGCAAGGGATTGAAGCTGCTACGTGGATTGATCTCTTTCCGGAGATTCTGCTCTATGGACCGCTCTGTGTAGCTGGTGCCTGGGTGGCTCGCAGACTTCGATTTCCTACAGCGTTTATGCTTGGGCCGATGATTGTCATGTGTGTCATTCAACTGACTACAACGATGGATACACCACCGCTGCCGTCCTCCTTGCTGAACATATCGCAATTAATGATTGGCAGTCACGTGGGTCTCATGCTTCGACCGCAGCAATTACAGCGCAAGGCGCAGACCATTACCCTTGCTGTGCTCAGCAGTGTTCTTCTTATTGCAGGCTCGCTTGGGCTAAGTTATGTGCTGATGCATCTATATTCACTCACGGCTGCTACCTCACTGCTCAGCATGGCCCCAGGTGGAATGGACCAGATGAGTATCATGGCTCATGAGGTGAACGCCAATTTGTCCGTTGTGTCAGGGTATCAGCTGTTTCGTATCCTTTTTATTTTCTTCATTGTATCCTCACTATTGAAACTCCTTCTCACACATCTGCTGAAGAGACAAGAAGAGCGGACCCGTACCACATCCACCTCCTGAAATGGATAAGCACACCAAAAAATAAGAGTATCCATAGATTTATTATCCATGGATACTCTTTTTAGCCTATTTCCAGATATGAAACTTGTTTAATGCAAAATTGACTTTTTCGTTCGTTTTATGAGTACGTGCGATTATACATCCAGCTGACTACACCTACTGTCACCACGGCAGCAGCAATAAAAACATAATATCCCGTCTTGCTCTTCGATTTAGAATAATAAGTATAATTATCCTTTTCCAATAAAACAACTTCACTCTAGAATCCGAGGGTTGGTTTCCTGTTCCAGCCAGGCCAGTATATCAAAAGCCTCCTGATCCGTACTTCCACACATGTCAGCCGAAGCCTGCAATCCGCTGCATACAGCCGGACGATCCGGCTGACCGAATATGCTGCAGCGATTGTCCTCCGTCAACTGTACACAGCGTACACCTGCTGGTTTACCATCTTCCATACCCGGGATCGGTGAGGAAATGGATATGGCAATGCAACATGCGGCGCAGCCTGTCCTGCATTCCAAATGAATTCCCCCTTTCTTCTTCTCATATCTAGATGAATGGACGTCATCCACGATTTACCCAAGTCCACGTCCGTGCCAGCCCTTGTGCAATTCTCCGGTTCATGGCGCTATTTCCGAAGTACCCTCCATGACTAAGCGGATTCCAACTCCCGATCCAGCCACCCGAGTTAATCTCAATATCCGCCTTGACCGCAGCTTCATAGGCCGGATCGATGGGCCTTAAAGGATATCCAAGAATATCGTCCCGATCATAAAAATTAACCCACTCCCCCTCCAGCCCAGGGAAGTACTGCTGTGCCGCCATGGAGGACGGCACCTGAATTGGACAGCTAAAATCATGATAGCGCAGACTCCATAGTGGCAGTGTCGTTCCAAATGAATAGAAGTTCGTTAACGTGTCTCCCCGCTCCAATGCAGATGTGACATCCACAATCGACGGAACCCGACTGGATGGAAACTGCAGATCATAAAAAAAGTTACTGGCAATGACAGCACCCAGGCTGTGGGCGATAACACAGAGCGGGGCTTCAGGACCGCTGCGCTGTGCAAGTGCATGCAGGGCTCGGTTTAAGCTGCCATGCACTGCGTCATAATTATGTCCTTGATGCTCAACCGGCTGATAAGCAACGGCATCCGCCAGATAATGTATAACAAATCTTCGCAGCACCTGGTAATTCAGCCGTTGTGAGCTAACAAGCTGCTGGTATAAGGCTTCTTCTCTCTCTTCAAAGACGTCAGCCCAGAAGACTGGCTCAATATCCAAATATTTTTCCGCAGCACCACGCATAACCATCACCTGATCGAATTCCTTATGCAAACGTGATATCAGTGTATCCGCATAATCATCCCTTTGCATACCCAGCCCATGAATAACCATTACTGTGACACGGGTCATGGCTCTCCTCCTTTGTCCACTACACTAGGAACTCTTCCTGAACCATATGAATACTCCATCAGTAACATGCATATACGCGGCGATTCAACGATGATGTTATTTTAAATTTTAATTTATACATAGTGTATCATGACACCAAAGAAAAACGAACCAGTTACAGGCTCACACCTGGGCTGGTTCGTCAATGAAATGAAGCAGAATTTTTCTATGAAGAAAGAAAAGCTGGTTAGCCTTTCAAGTGAACGGTCAATATACCATTCCGATTCGATGAAACATCACCTGTGGTGACTTCCACCCGATCAACCATATCCTGCCCATCCGGGATAATAATCGGGGTGATGAGCGGATATCCAGCAGCTTCAATGACCTTACGATCAAATTCCAGCAGCGTTTGCCCGGCTCTTACATGCTCCCCTGCTTCGACATGCATGTTGAAGCCCTCGCCCTTCAGCGATACAGTATTGATCCCGACATGGATCAGAATTTGCAGACCACTCGCATGTTCCAGAATGACCGCGTGTTTGCTTTTAATTACATGTGCAACTTGTGCATCAAACGGAGCAACCACCTGATTGCCTGAAGGTTCAATCGCTACCCCTTCACCCATCTGCTTCTCTGCAAAAGCCGGATCAGGCACTTGTTCCAGCGGCACCGCTGTTCCAGTTAATGGAGCCATTATTTCCAGGGTGTTAACGGGTGCATCCCCAACTTGTGCATTTGTGCGAGTCCGCTCAGCTGCCGCTGTATCTGTGTTGGAGACTGCTGTATTTGCAGTGGATGCTGCTGGTGTTGTTTTGCTTACAGAATCAGTCCCGGTATTGTTGCTGCGATCTTGCTTTCGCATCTTCGCTCTGCCGAAAATAACCGTCAGGACAAATGGAACGATCAGCACAATCGCCATCCCGATAAAGAATACTCCCCACTTATTCGGGAATATGGAAAGGAATCCGGGAACTCCACCTACACCGATGGAAGTCGCCTGAACATTATTCATGGTCAACAGAACTCCACCAATAGCCGAACCCACCATACCGAAAATAAATGGATAACGATAACGGATATTCACCCCAAAGATTGCAGGCTCCGTTACGCCGAGGAAAGCCGACACGGAAGAAGTAGCCGCAAGCCCTCTCATCTTCTGTTCGCGCAGCACAAGCATCATCGCAAGCGCCGCAGAACCTTGTGCGATATTGGACAGCGCCAGCATCGGCCACAGGAAGGTACCTCCCTGACTACCAATCAGTTGTACGTCTACCGCCAGGAACGTATGATGCATACCCGTAATAACCAGCAATGCATACAGACCACCATAGATCAGACCACCGAGTGCTGCATAGGATTCATAAATATAAATCAGACCTGATGTAATCGCATTCGCAATGGCGAACGTAACCGGACCAATGATGGTAAACGCGAGAAATCCGGTAATAAGCAATGTTACGGGTGCAACGACAAGCAGCTTGACGGAATCATGCACTCTTTTGTTCAGGAAAATCTCCAGTTTGGCCAGCAGATAAGCCGAAACCAATACCGGCAGCACCTGACCCTGATAACCAATTTTCTCAATGTGCCAGCCGAAGAGATTCCAGGTCGGCACGGTACCTTCATTTACTGCATTGGCATAGCCATAGGCACTCAGCAGATCAGGGTGCACCAGGATCAGTCCAAGCACAATCCCGAGCAGCGGGCTTCCGCCGAATCTTTTTACAGCTGACCAACCAATCAATGCAGGCAGGAATGTAAAGGCTGTACTCGCAATGGTATTAATGATGGATGCGAGGTCCTTCCATGCCGGGTAGACGTCAACCAGTGATTGTTCATCAAAAAAGATGCCTGGCCCTGTCAATATGTTGTTGATTCCGAGCAGAAGACCTGCCGTAATAATGGCAGGCAGGATCGGAATAAAGATATCCGAGAGCGTTTTGATTGCGCGTTGGATCGGATTTTTCTTTTTGCCGGCAGCCGCCTTCACATCATCCTTGGAAGCACGGTCGCCGCCTGTGATCTGGATCATCTCATCATATACCTTATCGACCAGCCCGGGTCCAATAACGACTTGAAACTGTCCTTGGGATGAGAATTGGCCTTTGACCAGATCGTTGCGGTCCAGACCTTCGGTATCCACTTTACTTTCATCATACAAGGCAAACCGGAGTCGTGTAACGCAGTGCGTTGCTGCTTCGATATTCTCTTTTCCACCGACAGCACGTACGATCTCCTCAACCTGTTTTCTATCGATTGCCATATTGTCACTTCCCATTTCAATAATGTGAATTAGTCCTCTTGTGGTACAAGCCACATATAGGATGCGTACGGACGGAGTGAGATGACCTGTTCCAGATCAGGTGACGTCTCCGTATTGCCAATGAGCAATTCAGCCGTTTTTCCGGATACATGATCGTTCCAGACCGCAGCTGGAAATGTAAAGGAAACGTCTTTCTTGCTGAAATTGGACACTACAATCAACGTTTCATTCCCGTTCGTCCGTGCATAGGCGAATACTTCTGGGTGTGCATCATCCAGTCGTTCATACAAACCATCGGTCAACACAAGAACCTGTTTGCGCAGAGCTATGAGCTTGCGGTAGTGATAGTAGATCGAATTCGGATCAGCCAATTGCTCAGCCACATGAATCGATGGATATCGTTCATCTACTTTGATCCAAGGTGTGCCCGTTGTAAATCCGGCATTCTTGCTATCATCCCATTGCATCGGTGTACGGGAGTTATCCCGGGAGCGCTCTTTCACAATTGCAAAAGCTTCTTCCGCCGTTTTTCCGCGTTCTTCCTGCAGCAGCCGGTACATATTCGTGGATTCAATATCTCGGAATTCGCTCACGTCGTTCCAGACGGGATTCGGCATTCCAATCTCTTCCCCTTGATACACGTACGGCGTACCCTGCATGCCATGGATCGTTGTTGCCAGCATTTTGGCACTCTCGGCACGGTAGTCTCCATCATCTGCGAAACGGGACAGTGCTCGCGGCTGATCATGATTGTTAAGGAAGAGCGCGTTCCAGCCTCCACCAGCCTGCATCCCTGTCTGCCATTCACTGAACAACCGTTTCATCGCTTCAAAATCATAAGGCATCAGTTCCCATTTCTGCCCGTTCGGGTAATCCACTTTCAGATGGTGGAAATTGAATGTCATTGAAAATTCACGGGAAGCTGGGTTCGAGTAGCGGATGCAATGTTCCAGTGTTGTGGAAGACATCTCTCCAACTGTGACCATGTTATATGGTCCAAACACTTCGTCATACATCTCGGTAATATATTCGTGAACACGTGGTCCGTCCGTGTAAAACTTGCGACCGTCACCAGGACCTTCGCTGCCGTCATCATTAGGGAAACGCTGATCCTTGGAGATCAGATTAATGACGTCCATCCGGAAACCGTCGACACCCTTCTCTGCCCAGAACTTGATCATGTCCCGCACAGCCTTGCGAACCTGTTCATTTTCCCAGTTCAGATCAGCCTGTGTCTTATCAAACAACGTCAGGAAATACTGTCCCGTCTGTTCGTCATACTGCCATGCCGGTCCGCCAAACTTCGACTGCCAGTTGTTCGGTACACCGCCATCCGGAGCCGGATCTTTCCAAATATAATAATCCCGATACGGGTTATCCTTGGAAGATCGCGCCTGCTTGAACCATTCATGCTCTGTGGACGAGTGGTTCACCACAATATCAATCATCAGTTTCATGTCACGGTCTTTCAGACCCTTCAGTAATTCATCAAAATCTTCCATCGTGCCGAAGTCCGGATTAATCTCGTAATAGTCCGCTACATCGTACCCATTATCATTCTGCGGAGATACATACACCGGCTGTAGCCACACAATATCGATTCCCAGATGCTGCAAATAGTCCAGCTTCTCGGTCAGCCCCCGAATATCCCCGGTGCCAGAACCCGTGGTGTCATTGAAGCTCTTGGGATATACCTGATACACCGTGGAGGTTTTCCACCACGATGAGGAAGTTGTATCGTTTGAACTCATGTTAACGCCTCCAATAAATTGTATTGCTCATGTTCGATATCTCAGTTAACTACATTTCTATATTACATAAGTAAACATGTATATACAAGTTGAAACTATAATATACCTAGAATATTCCTCTTCTACACATTCCCCATTAATGGTTGCTCTGTAACATAAAATAAGCATGATTACGTTTGACAACTCCCTGATACATGTATTGAGGAACTAAAAAAACCGCCTGTCTTCACAGTCATAAGACTGCAAATACAGACGGTTTACATGGGATTGAGGGTTCATTTCGTGTATACTGATTCGGTCGTTATCGTTGACTACAACGTCAGTGATTGGCCAGGTGCCAGTACTTGACCTTCAAGTCCTTTGGCAGCGAGCTGCTGCACAAACTTCTCGGAATCCTGACGGATCACCGGGAACGTGTCATAATGCACAGGAATGGTCAGCTTGGCGTTAAACCACTCTGCAGCTTGCAAAGCATCTTCAGGCCCCATTGTGAAATGCCCGCCAATCGGCAGAAAAGCGACATCGATCTGATGACGATCACCAATCATTTTCATATCGCCGAAAAGGCTCGTGTCTCCGGCATGCAGAATCGTTTTGCCGCCGATGTTAATGATATATCCCGCAGGCAGCCCTGCATACATAATCCGCTGCTCTTCTTCCAGCACAATTCCCGAAGTATGGAAAGCCTGAATCATCTTGGCTTGAGCGAAATCCAAATCCACCGTTCCGCCCATATTCATGCCAATCGTATCGAGCCCTTTCCATGACATGTATGTAGCCAGCTCCACGATTGCTACCACTTTGGCGTGATTCGCCTTGGCAATCGGTTCAGCATCGAGAATATGATCCATATGTGCATGTGTCAGCAAAACGGCATCCGTTTTGATGTCTTCCGGTTTGGTAACGGCCAGCTCATTGCCGCGCAGGAATGGATCAATAATTAATGACTTCTCCTCCGTACCCAATTGCACACTGGAGTGTCCGTGATACGTAATTTTCAACATAGAGTAACCTCCTGACGATTCCGATATGAGCAACCTTATCTGGTTGATTCATGTCAATTATAATGGCATTTACCTATCTCATTATAATTCAAACCCTTGGGGAGAAGCAAAATGCTTCCTTTAGGATTTCATCATGTACACCCTGGCCTCATAAGGCTGCAGCAGAATTGTACCTTCATCCGTTGAATACCGTCTCTTCACATTGCCGATGACCAGCTTGGCCTGATTCTCCGTCCATCCTTCGGGCCAGTGCATTTCAGGTTCATTCCCGCGGAAGTTCAAAATGATGAGCATCTTCTCGTCACCCAACGTGCGAGTGTATGCATAGATGTCCGGATCATCTGGCAAAAGCAGCTCATACTCACCATAGATGAGAACTTTGCTCTTTTTTCGGATGGCAATCAGCTTGCGATAATAATGCAAAACGGAACCGGGGTCATTTTCAGCGGCGGCCACATTGATCTCGGTGTAGTTATCATTGACCTTAATCCAGGGCTGACCTTCTGTGAATCCCGCATGCTCTGTATCATCCCATTGCATGGGTGTACGTGCATTATCCCGGCTTTTCTTCCAGATGGCTTCCATAATGTCATTCTTGTCCCGCCCCTGTGCGATATAATGCCTGTAATAATTCATTGTTTCAATGTCACGATACTGGTCAATATTCGGAAAAGCCACATTCGTCATACCGATCTCTTCTCCCTGGTAAATATAAGGTGTTCCCTCCAGGGTAAGCATCCAAGTCGCCAGCATCTGGGCTGAGCGGACCCTGTAACGTCCGTCATCTCCGAACCGGGAAACCGGGCGCGGCTGATCATGATTGCCCATATAGTTCGCATTCCAGCCTCTGCCGTGCAGAACCGTTTGCCAGCGGCTCATGATTTCTTTCAATTCGGTCAGCTTCCACTCCCGGTAGTTCCACTTGCCAATCCCGGAAGATTTGGCATCCACAAACATATGTTCAAACTGGAACACCATGTTCAATTCATTGCGATCTGTACCAACATAAGCAAGTGCCTGCTCTGGGCCAAGTCCTGACGTTTCTCCAACAGTCATGGGACCATAAGGTTTCAGAATCATATCGTTCAACTTGTTCAAAATGGAATGCACCTGTTCCAGGTTGGAAAACAGCTGATATGCCGGTACTACGGGCAGATTGTCAGGATTATGCGCACTCGGCAGCCCTTCTGCCTTGGCAATATGAGCTACCGCATCAAAGCGGAACCCGTCTACCCCTTTTTGCAGCCACCAATGTACCATTTCATACATTTCTTCTGCCATCTGTGCGTTGTTCCAATTCAAATCGGGCTGATGTTCCGAGTACAGATGCAGGTAGTATTCATTCGTTTCCGGATCATGCTTCCACACGGATCCGCCAAAATAGGATTCCCAGTTGTTTGGCACCTGACCATTTTTACCTGAGCGCCAAATGTAATAATCCCGCTTGGGATTGACTTTGGAGGAACGGGATTCGGCAAACCAGGCATGCTCATCCGATGTATGATTCAGCACCAGATCCATCATGATTTTGAGGCCTCTGCGGTGAGCCTCTTCCAATAACCGATCGAAATCATCCATCGTGCCGAATTTGCGCATAATGGCATAATAATCGCTTATATCGTAACCATTGTCATATCCGGGAGATTCATAAATGGGACAGATCCAGATCACGTCGATCCCCAGATCCGTCAAGTAATCGAGTTTTTCATAAATGCCTTGCAGATCACCATGACCATCTCCATCCGAATCCTTGAAACTGATCGGATAGATCTGGTATACAACACTTTCTTTCCACCACACGATGTGAATCACCCTGCTTCCGTTGTATTCTATTTCAGGCTGTATATTACGCTTCCTATATCTGCTGTATGAACATGTATGCCTTTTCAATACAGAATAACCCGTTAATATGTTTTATCCGAAATGCAGGTCATATAAACACACCCGTTTCTCGAGGCACGAAAAAAGATCAGAATAAACTTCCGCCTCCGTGGCAGATTTCTATTCTGATCTTGTTCTGGTCTGGATGAACAGGCGAAAAGCAGCGTATCCAATCCAGGCGCCTACGGTATTAAGGATAATATCATCGACGTCAAACGAACCAACACGCGTGACCAGCTGCGTCAACTCAACAGCAAGCAGCAGCAAAGTAACTGCCATCGTAAATCTCAACCCTGTTCGACATTTGCGAAACAGCCAGGGAATCCATATGCCTAGTGGAATAAACAGTACAATGTTACCGAACAGGTTTTTCACCCAGGTTTCCGCATTATACCTGTCCCTTTCCAACAATAAGGGTTTAATCGTCTCCAAGGGGATCAGATTGTATTGATAACGCTCCCCTGAGGTTCTCCCTTGAATAAATAGCAAATTGCCCATAATCAGCATATATGCAATTGCCAAAACGGCAACCAGGGGCAATATCCACGGAGCATGGATACCCTTTCCTTTGTTCATTCTCTGTACTCCTCCGGTCCTTTTTTTTCGCAGAGCGGCTCCTTTATTTTATCGGAATGTAGATCTTCATGTCCAATTGCTCAGGGGTTGATTTCCACACATCGGTCACCTCGAAATCAGGTCCTTCCCTGCGTTCATAATTTGACTGAGGCAGCCAGCTGCCATAAATCATTTTCCGGATATCTTGCCCGGAACCATCGACCGTGAACTCAGCGTAGAAGCCGCCCGGAATCTCAAACGTCGTATATCCCGGCTGAAGCTCCGGCGCATCCGATGAACTTTCCTCTCCAATAAGGAATGTGAACGCTCCATCATCTTCGAATCTACAGGCTATCCCATAAGCCAAATCGGGACGTGTTCGTTCAGGGATATTCATAAATTTCTGCTCTGCGCCAAAATCATGATAAAATCCGGGGATATCCGTATAATGCTGATCTCCATTTAAATTGGTCTGGTACGCATAACCTATAATCTGAATGGCATCCATAGTAACCAGGCGTGGTTTATTCATATAAAATTCTCCTCCTAGCTGTGTTCGATAATCATTAAAATCAATACTCCGCTGCATCTTCGAAGAACACGGCTGTTCATCCAGCCTGCGAAACCGGGCGGGTGTCATTCCCCAGTGAGCCGTGAATGCCCGTGTGAACGCTTCCTGAGATTGATATCCCCAACTCAAGGCAATATTGAGTATGCCATCTGCCGAGTCACGCAAATGGCGTGCAGCTTCAGTCAACCTGCGTTTGCGTACATACTCCAGTACGGTAAATCCTGTGATCGCCTGAAATAAACGCTGGAAATGAAATGCGGAAAAGCCTGCTTTGGCCGACGCTTCTCTAATATCAAATTCTTCTTGCAAATGATCTTCGAGATACGTAATGGCAAGCTGTATACGTGTGTAATGATCCATGGCGAATACGTTCCTTTCTTGGTCGGAATATAGATACCATCATTTCTTCTTAATTATCGCTCAGCGGCAGCGTCTTTTTTTTGATTTTGCGTGCGAAGATGAGAATACCGTCTTCTACAACAAAAACAGCATGACAAAGTCCCCTTGGATCAAGGGGACTTTGTCTCTTCACTTATTTAAAACCTTATAAATCCCTTATTCATTTTAGCCCTTCCAGTGTCCAGACACCGGATGAATGCCCCAGATGTCGGTCGCATACTCACTTATGGTACGATCACTGGAGAAAATACCGGATTGTGCCGTGTTCAGCACGGTTTTGCGTGCCCAGCCCGGCACATCCCGATAAGCCTTATCAATGGCCGCATGCGCATCTGCATAGGCAGCAAAGTCACGCAATACAAAGTATTCATCTCCATGTGCGAGCAGCGAGTCGTAGATATCCCAGAACTCTCCTTCTCGGCAGCAGAACGCACCTGGATGAACAAGCTGTTCAACCACTTCGCGAATGCGTTCATCCTGCTGCACAATCTCGTATGGACGATAGCTGCCTGAACGGTAATAATTCAGCACTTCGTCTGCACGAAGGCCAAAAATAAACATGTTTTCTTCCCCAACCTGTTCCGCCATCTCCACGTTAGCCCCATCCATCGTACCGATGGTTAATGCACCGTTCATCATAAATTTCATATTTCCCGTACCCGAAGCTTCCTTACCGGCTGTGGAGATCTGTTCACTAACGTCCGCGGCCGGAATAATCTTTTCAGCCAGAGATACCGAATAATTTTCGAGGAAAAATACCTTTAGACGATCACTCACAGCCTTATCCTGATTCACGGTATCTGCCACCGTATTGATCAGCTTGATAATTTTCTTCGCAAAATAGTAACTTGGTGCGGCCTTCGCCCCAAAAATGAACGTACGTGGCACGATATCAAACGACGAATCGTTCTTGAGACGGTTATACAGATGCATGACGTGCAAAATGTTTAGCAGCTGGCGTTTGTAGCCATGCAGCCTTTTCACCTGTACATCAAAAATGGAATCCGGATTAACTGCTGTTCCGGTATGATTCAGGATGTAAGCAGCGAGCCGTTCCTTATTTTCGTGTTTGATGGACCTGAACTGCTCCTGGAAAGAAGCATCATCTGCAAATCCCGTGAGTTCATTCAGCCTGCCCGGCTCGGTAATCCATTCAGTTCCTATGGTATCGGTAATCAGGCTGGACAGTTTCGGATTCGCATGCATCAACCAGCGGCGATGGGTTATCCCATTCGTCTTATTATTGAAACGCTCCGGATACAGGGCATAGAATGGTGCCATCTCCCGTTCCTTCAATATTTCAGTATGCAGCGCTGCCACACCATTGACACTATGACTGCCGACTATCGCCAGATGTGCCATACGAACTTGATCGTTTGCAATGATGGCCAGGTGCTGAATCCGATCTTGTTCACCCGGATAACGATCCAGAAGCATGCCGCAGAAGCGTTTGTTAATCTCTTCTATGATCATATAAATGCGAGGTAACAGCCTGCTGATCATAGACACAGGCCACTTCTCCAGCGCCTCGCTAAGCGTTGTATGATTCGTATAGGAAACGGTACGCGTAGTGATGTCCCATGCTTCGTCCCAACCATACCCTTTGATGTCAATGAGGATACGCATTAATTCCGGAATAACCAGCGTAGGATGGGTATCATTAATGTGGAAAGCGACCTTGTCTGGCAATCGGTCATATGGCAGCTCCAGCTTGTTGAATGTCCGCAATGCACTTTGCACACCGGCAGAACACATGAAGTATTGCTGTTTCAAACGAAGCAGTTTGCCCTCGTACTGGGAATCATCCGGATACAGGAACTCGGAAATCGACTCCACGGAGCGACTGTAATCCAGGTAACCGTAATAGTTCGAAGGGGTATCCAGTGATGTTTCCCGTTTCGGTTCAGCACTCCACAGGCGGAGCGTATTCACATGCGGCTGACCATAACCCAAGACAGGAATATCGTAAGGAACTGCAACGACGGATTCGGCATCTTTGGTAACAAAATGATAATGTCCATCCTGTTCATAGGCCTCTACTCTTCCCCAGAACTGAACTTCCACCTTTTTATCCGGGCGTCGTACTTCCCATTCATTGCCCTTATCGAGCCAGTTGTCCGGCAGCTCTACCTGGTTGCCACCAATGATTTTTTGCTCAAACAATCCGTATTTGTACCGAATGCCGCATCCATGACCGGCGTAGCCGAGTGATGCAAGCGAATCCAGAAAACACGCTGCCAGGCGGCCCAATCCGCCATTACCCAAACCTGCGTCAGATTCCTGTTCCTCTATTTCCTCCAGCGAGAATCCCAGTTCGGCGAGACTGTCGCGGACCAGTTCCAGTTCATTCACATTCAACAGATTGTTACCCAGCAGACGTCCAATCAGGAATTCCAGCGAGAAGTAATAAACCTGCTTATCCTGGCGCTGCTTAAATCCCTGATTCGACGCTGCCCAGTCCTGACCTGCATACTCACGGATCATGCTTCCCAGAACGTGATAGACATCTTCCTTCGTGGCTTCTTCAAGCGGTTTGCCCAATTTGCTGACCAGATTCCGTTGAAAGATACTCTTGAACGTTTCCTTGTTGTCAAACAAAAGCAGGTTCCTCCCGGTGAAATTCTGTAGGATGGTAAGTTTCATACGCTTTACTGCTCGAATGCGGCAAGCGGCCGTTCCGGTTACGAATCGTTCTTTCGATCGCCGTTATCCCTGGATTTTTTTAATCCTTTCAAAAGGTTAAACTCCAGGGATAAATGCGAACGCTCTGCTTCTCCAGAATCGACTTCGTCCCCTTCACTACTTCTGCCTTCTATCAAGCATTATCGTGCGCGTATTCCACCCTACAGAATTTTTATTTTATTTATAGATGATATCGGTTAACAGCCGGTATTAGATAATAGTGCTCTTTGCCAAGATATACGGGTTCGACGGGTCGCCGATGAGCGTCTGTCCACCGGTCAGTTTAACGTCTTTGTCCAGAATGACATTCTCCAGTACCGCATCTTCACCGATATAACATTTTTGCATAATAATCGAGCCTTTGATTTTGGCTCCCTTGGCTACATGCACGCCCCTGAACAAAATGCTGTTCTCCACTTCGCCGCCCACAATACAGCCGTTTGCAAGCAGTGAGTGTTTCACCTCTGCAGTGTCAAGATATTTGGCAGGTGCCTCATACTTGATCTTGGTCTGAACCGGTTCTTCCTTGAACAGTTGTTCATACAATCCCGTATTCAACAATTCCATACTGTTGCGATAGTAGCTGTCAATTGAATTGATCACGGCGTGATAACCATCATAAGCGTAGGCCGCAATGTTCAATCCATCCGGATTTTTCTGGATGACATCACGGAAGAAATTACTCTCGCCATGATCTATGCAGCGCTGCACCTGGCGCAGGAACAACTTTTTTTCCATGATGAAAATTTCTGTATATATATTCGGGTGATCGGCGCTTTGGTGAATGTCCACTACGTTACCGTTCCCGTCATGTTCAACTTTGACACAGGCGTCGTGCTCAGGAAGCAGTTGGTCCACTCTTTTGCAAACCAGAGTCACGTCTGCTCCCTTGCTTACATGATATCTGTAGACATCCTGCAGATCCGCTTTGGTCACATGCCGACTGCCCGCATGAACCACGTATTCCCCCGCCCCGCGGTGGAAGAAATCTAGATTGTTGTGAAAATGCTGCAAATCCCCCTGCGACGTATCGGTCGGATCATTCCAGTCTGGCGGCAAGATAAACATGCCTCCATGCTTGCGATCCAGATCCCAGGGCTTGCCGTCACTTAGGTGATCCATCAGCGAACGGTATTTGCGGCGGACAAATACACCAATACTCTCTATGCCCGCATTCATCATGTTGGATAATACAAAATCAATCAGACGGTAACGCCCAGCATAAGGCACCGCGGCTCCGCAGCGAAAGTACGTCAATTCCTTCAATTCCTCTAGTTCCTGATCAAGGTTAATAACACCGATTAATGGTTTCATCGCATGCACCGTCCTTTGGGCTCAGATTAGACTTTGGTTGTCATTCCCTGTTGAAGCTGTCGTTCCAATTCCTCCTGGTCAACAAGCAATACGTCACTTTCATCCTCTGGAGCAGGAGATAAATAAACTCCATCTGGAATGACCAGCCCTTCGGCAATGATGGCGTTGTGAATGCGGACGTTTTGCCCAATCTTTACCCGAGGCATTACAACTGAATCAATTACGGAACTATGCTCTCCGACCTCCACCCCGTAGAACAATACGGAATGATTGACCTCACCATGAACAACGCTGCCCTCACTAATAATGCAATTCCGCACCTTGGCGGCAGGCGAAATATACTGAGCGGGCTGATTCGGATTACGGGTATATATGCGCCAATCCGGATCATTCAGGTTGAGCGGTGTATCCTCATCCAGAAGATCCATGTTGGATTCCCACAGACTGCGGATGGTGCCTACGTCTTTCCAGTACCCTTCAAAAGGGTAGGCGTATAAGGATTTTTCATTTTCAAGCAATAAGGGAATGATGTCTTTGCCAAAATCGTATGAGGTGGATGCCTGCTGTTCGTCCTGGATCAGGAAGCGTTTCAATACATCCCACTTGAAGAGATAGATACCCATGGAAGCAAGTGTGCTTTTGGGTTCAGGAGGCTTTTCTTCGAATTCGTAGATGCGGTAGTCATCGTGGGTATTGAGCAGCCCGAACCTGCTGGCTTCTTCCAGCGGCACGTCAATGACCGATATGGTGCAATCTGCATCTTTTTCTTTGTGATACTGGAGCATCTTTTCGTAATCCATTTTGTAGATGTGATCCCCAGATAGAATAAGCACGTGTTCTGGATCGAATTGTTCAATAAAGTTCAAATTGCGGTGGATCGCATCCGCCGTGCCACGGTACCAGCTGCTCCCGTCTTCACGCTCATGTGGAGGAAGTACATAAACTCCGCCATTTTTGCGATCCAGATCCCAATCACTGCCGATGCCAATATATGAATGGAGTACCAGAGGTTCATATTGTGTAAGCACACCGACAGTGTCGATGCCCGAATTGGAGCAGTTGCTTAGAGGAAAATCAATGATCCGGTAAGTCCCGCCAAAGTATACAGCCGGCTTAGCCAATGATTTGGTCAACCCTTTTAACCTTTTGCCTTGCCCTCCTGCGAGCAGCATCGCTACAACTTCTTTTTTTGCCATCATTACAGCCTCCTCCACGCGCATTCGTTCTAGTTCATTTCAGAGCCCATAATCTTGTATTCTGTTGTGTGGACGCTGTTGTCATGATTAGGAGCATGCTGTACAGACAAACCTTGTAATTGGTATGAAATCTCACACGAGATTGCAACTGAACATCATTCATTGTCATGTCTGAGTAGGTTGATCATTGCAGAGAGTAGCCGTGACTTGCCGTGCAGAGGTGATTGGTGGATTCGAAATTAAGATGTACCCCGTGAAAAATGCAATGCACAATCCCTAATTAACATTAAACACGAAACGGGCTGAGGAATCTTGCTGGAAACGTAAGACAAAAGTTTAGGTCGAAATCACTCCTTTCCGATGCTCTTCTGTGATTAGATTATTGTATTCGCTATACAGGAATCAAAATCCTTTTGCTTCTGTACGAATGATTAAAATGGAAAAGTAAGTGATGTCTAAGTGTCATGACAAGACAAAAAGCCGGGACTTCTCCCGGCTCATTATGCCTGCTTTGCATGATTTATTTGCTGCCTCCCCTCCCTGCTTCATCCTGGCATGTCTACCATTTATACAATTTTCCGAAAAAGCTCAACCACTTCTTCTTTGGAAGGCTGATATGGGTTCCCTGGGGCACAGGCATCCTTCATTGCATTATCCGCAAGCAGTTCAAGATCAGGATCCGTCACACCCAGTTCAGACAACTTCTCTGGAATGCCCACTTCCCTGGAAAGCTGGCGAATGGCATCAATGACATATGTGGAACATTCCTCATCACTCTTGCCCTTCACATTCATGCCTATGGCTTTGGCGATATGGCGGAATTTGCCGGGCACATGCTTCGCGTTCATCTCCTCCACATAAGGAAGCAGCATGGCGTTACATACACCATGCGGCAGATCATACACTCCCCCGAGTTGATGTGCCATGGCATGCACGTAACCCAAACCGGCATTATTAAAGGCGATACCACCCAAGAAGCAGGCATAGGTCATATGCTCCCGTGCTTCGAGGTCACTTCCGTCTCTGACGGCTCTCGGCAGGTATTCAAAGATCAGTTCAACCGCTGCTGCTGCTGTTGCGCTGGTCACTGTAAATCCACCAGGGGTAACCATTGCTTCCACCGCATGAGTCAAAGCATCCATACCTGTAGCTGCCGTAAGGCTTGCTGGCTTGCTCAGCATCAATTCCGGATCATTCACGGACAGGGAGACCAGACTGTTTCGATCTACCATTACCATTTTCACCTTTCGTTCCTCATCTGTAATCACGTAGTTAATGGTCACCTCACTCGATGTACCTGCTGTAGTGTTAAATGCTATAAGCGGCACAGACTTATGATGCGATTGATGTAATCCTTCGTAGTCCCGAATATGTCCACCATTGGTAGCTACGATACCAATCCCTTTGGCTGCGTCCTGGGGCGAGCCTCCCCCTATGGATATAATGGCGTCACAGCCATGTTCCTGAAATATTTTCAGACCCTCATGCACATTTTGACACGTTGGATTGGGCTGTACTTCATCATATACGACATAGTCTAGCCCTGAATTTCTTAATATAGACAATACCTGTTCCGCTACACCAGAAGAGATCAGCTGTCGATCACTTACAACTAGCGCTTTGCAAATATCCATGTCCTGAATCATCCTGCCTGCTTCCTGTAAACATCCTCGACCCATCAAGTTCACGGGCGGAACATAATAAGCATGTGTTGCCATCTGAACCAGCCTCCTGTAACCCCTGATTTACTATCTTCATTGTAACTGAATCCGTTTTCAGAAATAGTGAAATTAATCACAATCAGCCTGAGAAATGTTACAAATCCACATTTTTTTACACCACATCTTTACCGTGTTCATCCCATTAAATCTATACGAAAAACGGCCCTGAAACCTTTTGGTTTCAAAGCCGCTTCATTTTCACTTGCCCAGTCAGTGTACGATTCAGCCATTCTCGATAGCCAGGTAATTGGTTCAATAAAGACCCAATTTACAACGCTTTATCGTCTACCCCATCCAGCCAGGCTTCAATATCTCCGATCACGGATGAGACACAACCGTCCTCGAAGGGAGAGTTCAGTCCTGCCAGTTCAACCAATCCTGTGAAAGAGAGACTTCCTCCCGCCTTGCACAAGGTCAGATAATCGGCCCATGCAGACTTCATATCCTCGTTACTGCGTTTCCAGAACTGGAATGCACAGATCTGTGCCAGCGTGTAGTCGATGTAATAGAACGGCGAGGAGAAAATGTGTCCCTGCTTGTGCCAGAATCCACCCTGCTCCAGATAGGCATTATCCTTATAATTGATGTGTGGCAGATACGTTTTCTCGATGTTGCGCCAAGCCTGTTTGCGCTCAGCCGGTGTTGCATCCGGGTTGGCATAAACAAAGTGCTGGAATTCATCTACGGCAACACCGTAAGGAATAAAGAGCAATCCTGAAGACAGGTGATCAAACTTGTATTTGTCCGTATCTTCCTTGAAGAACAATTCCATCCATGGCCAAGTGAAGAACTCCATGCTCATGGAATGAATCTCTGCCGATTCATAAGTCGGCCAGTTGTATTCCGGCACTTCAAAGTGACGGCTCTCATAAACCTGGAACGCGTGTCCCGCTTCGTGTGTCAGGACATCGATATCCCCTGAAGTACCATTGAAGTTCGAGAAAATAAACGGCACTTTATAATCATTCAGGAAGGTGCAATAGCCTCCACCCTGCTTGCCTTTTTTGCTCACCAAATCCATTAGTTCGTTATCCGTCATCATCTGGAAGAACGTATCCGTCTCCGGTGACAATTCAGCGTACATTTTTTTACCATTTTCAATAATCCAGTCCGGATCACCTTTCGGCGTCGGGTTACCTGTCTTGAAGCTGAAACCCTGGTCATAATAATAAAGGGTGTCCACATCAATCCGGCTGCGCTGACGCTCTCTGAGCTTTGTTGCAACGGGCACGATATAATCCCGAACCTGTGCTCTGAAATTAGACACCATCTCTGCGTTATAATCCGTACGGTTCATGCGGTCATAGCCCAGTTCCACATACGACGGATAGCCTAATTTTTTCGCAATTTGAGTACGCACTTTCACCAGTTCATCGTAAATGCGATCAAATTCCGCTTCATGCTCGGCCATGAATGTATATCTTGCTTCTGAAGCGCGCTCACGCATGGAACGGTCCGTGGACAATTCGAACGGGTGCAGCTGCGGCAATGTACGTTCTTCACCTTCAAACGGAATTTTGGCCGAAGCAATCAGCTGGTTGTACTCCGTGGAAAGTTTGTTCTCTTTTTGAAGGTCCTCGATAATTTCCGGGCTAAATGTTTTCAGGGACTGCTCCGCTAGTTGGAACAGCTGTGTTCCCCATTTTTGCTCCAGTTCAGCACGAAATTTGGAGTTAACCAGTGCCCGATAATAATCGGTGATGTATTCTTGAATGATTGGGGAGCTTTCATCGAGAAATTCGTTTTCTGCTTTGTAAAACGTATCATTGGTATCAATGGAATGACGGATATAAACCAATTGCGCCATGGTCTCAAAATCACTGCGCAGGGCGTTAATTTGATCCATAAATCCACTCTGCTCTTCAACCGTAGCTGCTGCTTCAAACCCTTTCAGAAGCTCATGGAATGATGTTTTGATTTTTTCCAGATCGGGACGTGTATACGTATATTCACTAAATTTCATTTATGTACACCCTTTCCTCTTAGGCATATTTCGGGAAATATCCCGAGTTGGACTAATCCCTATTATACAAAAGAGCAGCCTAAAAATCCCATCTTTACGAAAAATATTTGTCCATCGGTCAAATTGCACAACACGTTTCGTTATATATATTACGTACAAATGTCAGGTAATTCTCAACCAGAAGCTCTGGCAAATGGTCCTCATAAATAAAAATAAACAAATAAGCCCGCCTCGCATGATCGCGAAGCAAGCTTATAGGCTTGTCTCCCATTTCCTGTTAATTAGCTCTTGTCTTTGTCCATAATCCGATAGAACCAGCCCATTCCGACCATGCCCACGACCATTACGGCCACCATAATAATGATGTATGTCATGAATGTAACCCCCCTGCTCCCGAGTATTCAACACACTACTACCAGTTTACACGTTGAAACGCCTTTTGAATTGTCCGAACATTGACAAAAATACGACATCTTTAATTTTAATCAAAAAATAGTATCCCACATCCACCGTATCCGCATCCATTTGTTCAAAACAGAGATTAACCTTCCGCACGTTGGCGCGGGTTCGGTGAATAACTCTTAGGTCATACCATCCATTATGCTACGAACCACATGTTACCAGCTCAACGTTTCATCCGCGATATTTCCGGTGTATACTATAATTCTATGATTGGATATGGACTATTTACATAGAAAGGTTGAAATCAATGTCGACTCGTAATCCAATACGTCATCTAATTCTTACAATTATGCTAAGCCTTATGCTGGTTATTCTATCTGCTTGTGCGGATGGGGAAGCCCATCTCACGGTCAATATGGATGGCTCAACAGATCTGGATCTAAATCTCGGCGTAGCTGAATCAGCACTCGGAAAGATTGGACAGGACAATCTAATGACCCTGCTGGAAGATGCCCTGAAACGGAACAACTTCCAGGCTGAGGTGGTTGATGAAGGTGAACGGAAGCAGCTCTCGGCAACAACGCATTATGAGAAAAGCAGCACCGCCACAAGCTTCGATATGTCCCAGTTACCTGCGGGAATCCAAGTGGAACAGTCAACTGAATCAGGCTTCTTCACTTCCAAACTCCATATTAAGGCAACTGCTGACCTGATGGAATCCATGCCGGATGGAGAGATTAAAGACCAGATCAACAAGGTTCCGAGTTTCCTCAAAAAGCTGCTGCTAAAAGACGTGAACTTCGATTTCAAATTGAGTCTGCCGATCAAGGCAGAAGATTCCAACGCAGATCTGGTTGAAGATCAGGGGAAGACACTAACCTGGCACGTTTCCCCCCTCAATCCGAATACACTGGATTTGACGGTACAGGTTCCCAACATTCGGAACATTATCATTACAGCGGTCATCGCTTTAATTGTCATTGCTGCACTGCTCATCTGGTTTTTTGTCCGTCGCAAACGGACAAGACACCTCCGCAAGGGATAACTTCATCCGGCAAATGTTAATACTGGACTATAATTGGATGTTTGGCTTGCCAAACCGTGTTATGGATAGTAGAATACATCCGTACTGTGAGAACGGTTAAATTCATTTTGGAATAGCTAAAGAGGTGACAGGTTTCATGAATATCCGGGAATGCCCACTGCCTGGTATCGGAGTCAAGTACCAGTTTGATACAAAAAGCGGCAACCAACTGGTTATTATTGTACACGAAGATGGACGCCGCGAATTGTTCTCTGTTGATCCAAGTGATCAGGAAGAACTTACGTTGATTGCGGAACTTGAAGATGACGAATGCGTAACGCTCTCCGGGTTAATCGGAGGATGGTCCTGATCCCTTTCGGTTCACGGACTTGTATTTAAACCAAAAAACCTGACCCATACCCGGGTCAGGTTTTTTGACTATCATTCATCCTAATCAACATTGTCATTGCTTCCTGTTTCGCATTAACGATGAGCCCGGATGTATGGAACCCACGTACGCAGCACTCGAGTAATTTCAGATGAGCTGAACGGTTTACTTATAAAGTCCTGCATTCCGCATTGGAGACAGGCCTCACGGTCACTAGCACCCGCAAATGCCGTTATCGCCGCGATGACCGGAATCTCGGGATGCGTCTGTCTTATTTTGCAGGTTGCTTCGATGCCGTCCATAATAGGCATCTTAATATCCATGAAGACGATATCGTAGGATTCCCTTTCCAATGCACGTACCGCTTCATCTCCATTTTCGACAATATCACACACACCGCCGTGCTTACGAAGCAATTCTTCCATCAGGTGGCTGTTCACTGGCTGATCCTCGGCAATTAAAATCCGGATGTTGGCTGCAAGCTGGGATTGATCGTCATATCCATCTGTTTCTTCTGAACCTTCCACTACATCACCGGATTCGTCCTGCCACTTTTCAAGCAGAAGAGTGAAATGAAACTCTGCTCCCTTGCCCATTTCACTCTGCACTCCAATGGCTCCGCCCATCAGTTCAACCAGCTTCTTGCTGATCGCAAGTCCAAGCCCGGTTCCTCCGTATTTACGATTAATGGCCGGATCCAGTTGGGAGAACGATTGAAACAATTGATGCTGTTTGTCCATGGGGATGCCTATGCCCGTATCTTTTACGACGAAAGAAAGGTTCAGTTTGTTCGGATCGCCATCTTCGGCGACACTGGCATCCACACGAATCTGAATACTGCCTTTCTCCGTAAATTTGACCGCATTGCCCACCAGGTTAATCAGAATCTGACGAATTCGGGTTTCATCCCCTCTCACACGTTCAGGAATCCGATTAGACATCTCACAATATAGCTCTATATTTTTCTCCGCAGCTTTTAAGGCAAAAAGTTCAACAACATTCGCCAGCATCTCCTGGATATCCACTGCTTCGCGTGACAGATCCATTTTACCCGCCTCTATTTTGCTGAAATCGAGTATTTCATTGAGAATGTGGAGCAGAGACTCCCCGCTATCGATAATAATTTCGGCGAATCCGGATTGTTCTGCATCGAGTTCTGTTTCCTTTAACAGATGCGCCATGCCCATAATCCCGTTCAGCGGTGTGCGAAGCTCATGACTCATAATCGCAAGAAATTCCGATTTGGCACGGTCGGCCTGTTCGGCTGCTTCCTTGGCACGAATGATATCCTTCACCGACGTCATATCGCGGAACACCAGCACACCTCCGCGGGTATTCCCTTGGTCCATAATCGGTTTCAGCTGAAACTCTGCGAGGAAGCTGGAGCCGTCCTGTCTCCAGAAAACAGACTCCGTTCGCGGCAGGCTTCGACCTTCACGAACAGCCTTTACAATGGGGGTTTCATTCACGGGATAGGGTATTGCCTCGCTTTGCATCTGCAGTATGATATGCTCAAAGTGCCTGCCATTCATTTCGCTGGGACAAAAACCCACCATCTCAGATGCAGCCGGATTGGCAAATATTAACCTTCCATTCTGATCCAGTCCAATAACTCCTTCAGACATCGCATTCAGGATCAAGGCGCGTTCGTAGCTTAAATTCTCGATCTCTTCCACATACCTCTTTGATTCCGTGATATCACTTGTAATTCCATATACACCAACGACCCGATCCTCAAGGATAATGGGAACATTAATAACTCGGGTTTCAATTCGGCGTCCATCTTGGTGAATCAACCCAATTTCGTAACTTTGGGCATCTCCTTTGACGGATTCTTCAAAATGATATCGGGTCTTGGCCAAATCCACCGGATCAATCAGATGATCAAAGGATTGACTAAGCAGCTCCTCCTTCGAATGTCCTGTCAGAAGTTCCTGGCTAACGTTCGCTTTCAGCAAGTTCCCTTCCAGATCAAGCGAAGCTACGCCCAATGGATTACAGTCAAAGAGTGATTGGTACTCCTGCAGACTCTGCTGCTGCTTTTTGCTAGCCGTCATATCCCGGGTCACTGCAATCATCTCCTGCAGGTTGCCTTTCTTATCGTAGACATAGTGGGATATGGTGTCTGCCCAAACAACAGAACCATCCTTGTGCAGCAACCGATAGCTAATACGATCTGGAGCCAGACCTTGTATCTGACCTGCAACATAAGCCTCAACGAGTGGAATATCCGCCGGATGAATACAGAACAAGCCCGATTGGCCGATCATTTCTTCAGGCTCATATCCCAGCATGCTCTGGCAGGCTGGCGAAACATACTTGAAGGTCCGCTCTGAATCAGCACAATGTATGGCAATCAGATCCAGAGAAGACTCTGTGAGCAGCCGAGAGATCCGATTACTCTCCTCCAGCTGTTTACGCTGTTCGATCAAGCGCTGCTCCGCTTCCTTTTGATTCGTTATGTCCGCTGCCTGAACAAGCAGATACAGGGGATCACCGCTCGCCTCATCCCTTACGATACATGCTCTTACGGCGGACCATAGAAGTGAACCGTCCTTGTGCTTCAGCCGAACCTCCATTTCATACATTTGGCTTATTCCGTTCGTCATATCCCAAAACTTCGATCGAAGTTCCTCTATTTCCAGATCATCATCATGGATCATATGTACAATCGGGGAGTCAATCAACTCATCTTCCTTAAAGCCCAGCATTTCGCAAAACGCCGGATTAAGCTGAAGCCAATGTCCGTTTACATGTGAAGCAACAGCAATGCCGATGGGTGCATATTTGTACAATTGTTCAAACAGAGAGCGGTTCTCTGTAATTGGATTCGACACCACTTATCCTCCTTTTTAAATTCAACATATTCCGTAATTAACAGGCTGAGCTGTACATAACTTCATCTATAGAGTAGTACCCCGAATGGGATGATAATTAAACGATATCCTATGAATCTTTTGCATGAATCGACATTTTATTTCGAAGTTTCATCCCTACTGCATGGCAGGCAAACTCATCCGGTTATTTGTCGTCGTTTATATCCTTAAGATACTCGTGGTCAACCATTTGCACAAGCCTGTATATCCAACGAAACGGAGGTTGTAATGTATGATCATCGTCACCAATCAACCGCTTGATTTAGTACCTACCCACTGGTCTTCCTTTGAATGGCACTGGTTGCAGCAGCTGCAGAACAGACCCACCCTATATTCCTATCAGTCCATGGATCACCTTCAATTTGAATGGAAACTTCGGGCCTCCCTGGTTGAAGCGGCTGAGGGGCTAGATGCCAGCGGCGTCAGCTTTGCTTCATTTGAAAAATCCCGGTGTAATCCCGCATACTGGAATCTCAATAATGAAGGAGGTTTCGAGCTTAAACCGAATGTAACTCCGGCAGATGGAATCCGGGATATTTGGAAGAATGGTTCCTTGTATGCATTTGAATGCGCAACCGCTACAGTCATTGTACTTTATGGAGGCGTGCTCGGCAGTATCCGTGAAGAGGCCTTCAATTCACTCTTTCGCAACTTGCTGCTCTATGATTGGCATTATGACAGTGACCTTCGCCTAACCGAGAAAAACGGCAGCCATACCGCACTTCCCGGAGATGTGCTCTATTTTAAAAACCCGGATGTCTCTTCCGAAACACCAGAATGGCAGGGGGAAAACACCATCATGCTCCGTGAAGATCTGTATTACGGTCATGGGATAGGCATTGCCTCAGGAGGACAGATCATTCGTACACTGAATCAATTCCGCACGCCAGGCAGCAGAGTTACGGCCTACTTAATGGACAACGTTATTTATCCCGATTTTTATTATCTGTCCCGCTTTGCCGAAAATAGTGATATAAACATACCCGCAGGTTCTACGCCTGTTTTGCCCGGACAGTTATATGTGCGTGTTGGCGGCAGCCGGTATTTGCGAACATGATGTGGATCTCATGGGAACGTGAGAGAAATGCGTTTCATATTTCTGCCATAGCATAAAAAGAGCCCGATGAAATAACAGATCCTCTGCTTTTTCATTGGGCTTCTTCTTATGGGAAAATATAATGCTATTCGTGCGGGTCCAACTGGACAACAACTTGTTTACCACTCACTTGGACACCAGTTGTCTTACTGCCGTATTCAGATAGTGACTTGCATAACTGCTCAGCCCATTCCTTACCGGCGGTACCTTCTTTGCTTCCGCGCACCTGTATGACCAGTTTAACCGAGTCACCTTTTTTCAAGATGCGTTCTGCCTGAGATTGTTTCGTGTCCCGGTCATGGTCTTCCATCTGCAGGTTAAGACGAATTTCCTTTACTTTGCGTTTATCTGGGGATTTGCCGGTTTTTTTCTTCTCCTGCTGCGCTTCCTGTTTGGCTGCTCCGGCACTGATTAGTTTGCAGGGCGGCGGACTTGTCATCAGAGACAGGCATACCAGATCAACTTTATGCTGTTTGGCAAGAGCCAGTGCCTCTTTCGTAGACATAATGCCCAGATCCTCGCCGTTCAGGCCGGTCAGCTGGATTTCGGATGCTTTAATCTTTTCATTTTTAATCATGGTGAATTTCTCCTTTACAGCAAAAGCCTGTCCTGACCTATGACAGATCAGAGCAGGCTTGGATAAGATAAACGCTGCATTCAAGTACGAGATCTTAAATTACAGGTTGTTGAATGCTTCAGTCAGAACCGGCACAATTTGCGATTTCCGAGACACGACGCCTTTCAGCAGTGCTCTGCTATCGGAAAGAGTTACGTTATATGCTTTTTCGACTGCTTTGGTTGACTCACCGTAAGCCAGCGCGACGGAATCATTGTTCAGGATGTCAGTTACGACAAATACGAACAGATCCAGACCTTTACTTGAAATAATCGCTTCAATTGCCGCTTCAAGTTCAGGTTGTTTCACAAGTACATCATTGACGTCAACGGCGTTCACTTGTGCAATTTCCACTTTTGCTTGACCCATAGCGAATTCTTTCGCATCCAGGGAGATCAGTTCGGCAATTGTTTTTTGGCTCAGGTCCGCGCCGGCTTTCAGCATTTCCAGACCGTAGCTGTCTGCATCCACACCTGCGATGGCAGCCAGCTCACGTGCTGCTGCTACATCCTGCTCTGTGCAAGTCGGGGATTTGAACAACAGGGAATCGGAAATGATCGCGGACAACATCAGACCTGCAATCGGTGCGCTGACTTCCACGCCATTTTCTTTGTACATTTTATTCAAAATGGTTGCTGTACAACCTACAGGTTCTGCACGGAAATACAGTGGCTGGCTTGTTTCAAAGTTGGCAATACGATGGTGGTCAATAACTTCAGCCACAGTCACTTCTTCAATATCGCTTACACTTTGCTGACGCTCATTGTGGTCAACCAGGATGACCTTGTTAACTTCATTCGCAGCAGTTTTAATCAGACGTGGTGCTTCAACCTTGAAATGATCCAGTGCAAACTGGGTCTCACCGTTCACTTCACCAAGACGAACAGCTTCAACGTCCTGACCCAATTTGGTTTTGAGATCTGCATAAGCAATCGCAGAACAGATTGTATCCGTGTCGGGATTTTTGTGACCGAAGATTAACGCTTTTTCCATATTTATAGCCCTCCGTCAATTCTGATTTATACAGAATGGGAAAATCAACGTTACACAGACCACTTCGACGTCAGAACTACCTTCGGATCACTGTTATCGCCCGATTTTTCAATCCCTTTTTGTAAGGAAAAATCCGGTGATAAAGGTGAACGCTAGGCTTCTTCAGGTTTTTATCTGCCCTCTCCGTTATCGTGTAACTCTCTCCTCATTCGGTATAGAAAAATTTAATTAGACATATTTTAATTCATACCCTTACTGATTATAGCGTCTATAAGACTTACTTCCAATCCCTTTACAGCGAATTAAGTGAAAATCGTTCTCAAATCCACCTCTTCACACTGCGTTTTGGAAGGAAGCACTTCCTATTTGGAAGCCGTTTGAGCAACATTCGCAATCAGGTGACTCTCCAGCTTCTCCCCTTCACACAGTGCCTGTACCAACGCTCGGCCTGATTCGGGTGTCATGTTGCCATACCAATCCCCTTGAGGATATACGATCGTCACACAAGCATCATCGCACCGTCCATTACAACGTGTTCGTGTCGTATGAATAAATCCACCGGCCTGCTGCTTGATAATTTCGTCCCGCACAGCCTGAGTAACTTCCTCGCCTTCGTTACGCATGCAGGTACCGCCGTTGCAGAGCAAGATGTGATGCTGAAGTTGATCCAGATTATAAATAGCCAAAACTCGGTTCATTCCCCTCGACTTCGATGTGATATGTATTGAAATTCAAGCACCACTATAAAATTATAAAGTAGCATACGGAACCTGGATACGCAATGCAAATATTAATCTGCCGAACCCTGACCGCTCTCTCCCTTTTTCACATGAAACGTTTGTATGCTGCCATCCTCGCCAATCACCAGCATGTTCAACTGAGCGCCATACGCGCATCCGCCATCTATGCCGATCTTGTCTCCACTGGGATCAAACCAGATGTCTGCATGGTCATGCAGATGCTTCACAGGGGTGTGTCCAAATATCACCGTCTCCGTGATGGAAGTTGGCCTTGTGTAGAATTCTTCCCGAATCCACATAAAGTCTCGCTCAGGCTGGTTACGCCAGTCCTCCACGTCTGGATTAACTCCTGCATGCACAAAAATGTAACCAGGAACTTCATACACCAGGGGAAGTTCATCGAGAAAACGAAGATGATGCTCATACTGGGCACGAATCCACTGCTTGGCTTCCGTATAGGCCGTCCAATCGATCTGTTCTTCGTCAAAACTGACCTCCACGTAACTGCCCAGTGTCTGCAGTCCTCCATTGCGAATCCAGTGTCTGTCGTACTCTTCAACATCATTCATCAGCGCTTTGACCATCATGGCATCATGATTGCCCTTGATAACCACTATACCTTGCGTTTGTCGCAGTTCCATAATCTGTTCAACTACCTGCCGGCTCTTCGGTCCCCTGTCTACATAATCCCCAAGCAAAATCAGTTCGTCCTGACCGGGATCAACATTCACTTGATTAAGCAGCGCATTGAATTCATCATAACAGCCATGAATATCACTAATGATACATCTGCGAATGTGAATTTCTCCTTTCTGCTCACACAAGAATACAGTTGAAGCCCCGCACAGTGAGGCCCCAACCCCTTAGAAATATAAATTCCCGTTCAACCGATGTTAATCCTTCTTCAATCCAAAAGCTTCAGCGATCAGGCCAAAAGAGCGCAGACGTGCTTCAAAAGAGTGAATCGCTGATGCAATGATGACTTCATCGGCTTCGTGACGTTCTGCCATGGCCGTAATTTTCTCCTTCACCTGATCAGGCGTTCCCACGATGGAGAAGGAGCGACGCTGACGAATCTGTTCCATTTCCATGGCGGTATACGGATAATTATGCACGGTTTCCAGCGAAGGGAAGGAATTCTGTTCCAATCCTCTGCCAAGACGCAGAAAGAACAGTTCATTACTGCGGGCCAGTTCTGCCGCTTCTTCCTCCGTCTCCGCACAGAAAGCCGATACGGCAATCATGGAATGAGGCTTGTCATTCAGAATCGATGGTTTAAAATGTCTGCGATAATGCTTCATCGCTTCTTCTCCGCCAGGTGTACCGAAGAATTGTGCAAATGCATATGCCGTTCCCTGTGCTGCAGCAATACGGGCACCTTCTGAACTTGAGCCCAGCAGCCAAACTTCAGGTACAGTCGGCACGGATGGTCCAGCCACCAATGATGCAAAACGGTGACCCTCTGGCAGCTGCTCGTGGAAATAACCGCCCAGATCAGCGATCTGCTGCGGGAAAAATTGTACATTCGATGCTTTGCCCTCATTCAGCGCCCGGCTCGCGATTGGCATGCCGCCTGGTGCTCTGCCAATGCCGAGATCAATTCGTCCTGGGTGCAGCGCCTCAAGCAAACGGAAGTTCTCTGCGACTTTATAGGCGCTGTAGTGCGGCAGCATCACGCCGCCGGAGCCTACCCGGATACGATCCGTATGAGCTGCTACATGGGCAATCATCACTTCCGGACTGGAAAAGGACAGCGCTCCGCCGCCATGATGCTCGGACATCCAGAACCGGGAGTACCCAAGTTCATCGGCATGCTTCGCAAGGGTCACCGTCTTATGGAGGGTGTCCTGCACACTGCGTCCTTCATTGATATGTCCGTGTTCGAGTACACTAAGTTTCATCTATATTCATCCTCTCGTCTTCTGCGTTGTTGGCTGCAAATTATGTTAAAAACCTCGCTCATTCCATTGTAACATTATTAATTACAGTTTCAAAATAAACCCTGATTTTAGGATTACCGGATGGAGCATTGAACCTGGGCACTTCACCTATCTCATTATTTACACGGATCCGTAAACTATGAATACAAAAAAACGTCACCAGCATGAGCAGCAGCTGGCGACGTTACTTGTTGATCAGAGCCTGCATTCCGTTATGGTGCTCGTTTGGGCAGCAGCTTCACGTACTCATCCGATAACCTCATCAGGCTGAGCACATGCTCATAATCCGAACGATACGGTTCCAGATCGGTAACCGGTTCATACGTTTTGAGCGAGTAGGCTGTTCCATCTTCAAAACCTGCACCCGGAATAAACATGATGTCATTGTTCACAAATGAGCCGGTCGGCAAATAATAGCGGATACCGAATGCATTATGATCCATATTCAGCAGATCATGACCAAATGCGGTGAACTGTTCTTCTTTTAACGAAACACCCATCAGATTCATGACCGTCGGCAAAATATCAAGCTGGCCTCCAGGCTGTTCGATCACTTGACCTTTTACCTGTTTTGGCGTGTGAATCAGGAGAGGAATGTTAAAACGACTCACTTTGCCATCATACGGGACATTCAGGTTGGCCTGAATCTGCTCCGTAATCTCGTCATTTGCGGGCAATCCGAAGTGATCCCCGTAGATGACAAGTGTTGTATTATCCCACAACCCGTTGGCTTTCAGTTCGTCAATCAGCTGTCCGACCGCATAATCGGTGTAATTAATCGCTTGTAAATAGTCATGCAGCAATGTATTCGTAATCGTTGCAGGAATGGTGATGCGGGCACGATCCGCTGGCACCGTAAACGGTGAGTGGCTCGATGCTGTGATGAACTGAGCATAGAACGGCTGGTTTGCAGCCTGATGCGCAGCCATCTTTTCCACACCTACACGATACAATTCCTCATCCGATGGACCGAAATCGTTAAAACGGTCATTTTCGAAGCTCGGCTTGTCGAAGTATCGATCAAATCCAAGAGCAGGATACATCTTGTTCCGATTCCAGAACGTCACGTCATTGACGTGAAATGTCTCTGACTGATAACCTTCCTTGCGAAGCAGCTTCGGAAGACTTGGCAGCTCGCGGTCACTATAACCGGCTGACATCGGGACAACCCCGGTTGGATAAATGGACGTATTGGACATAAACTCGGCATCCGAGGTGTTTCCCTGTCCGATCTGTTGGAAAAAATGAGAGAAATAATAGCTTTCCTTGGCTAAATCGTTCAGTACCGGTGTTAACACCTGACCATCCAGCGAAGCGTTTATCGGAAAATTCTGAAAGGATTCCAATTGCAGCACAATCAGATTGCTGCCTTTGGCCTGACCAAAATATTTGGCCTTGATCTCCGATCCCTGACTTGCTTGATCCTGGTAAGGGTACTTGCTCACCAATTGATTGATTTTCTCAATCGTTTCATTAATATTGCCATTTGCAATGGCCTCGTTTTCCTTGCTTGTTAGAATGGCCGAAGATACCTGATAATTCAGAAACCCAAGATTTTCAGCCCGCACCAGTTCGTTATCAATGGTTTCGCCTTTGACAATGAAACTGCCTGACAGAACGATACAAAACGCAGCAGTAAGGGCTACGCCCAGCTTGCCCCAGTATCTTCTGCGAATTTTTCCGAAATGCAAGCCGCTGTCCCGGTAACTCCCATTCCTTCCACTCGAACGTCGACTGCGCAAAATGAGCCAAACCGGAAGTGCGAGTATGATATCTGCAAAGAACAAGAAATGTGAAGGACGTACCAGTGGTCCAATACTTCCCCGTACCTGTGCAACCTGCCCGAGTTCGCTGAGTGCCGTATATGTCGGTACGGAACTGAAATGCACGTTATACAATGTAGCCGCGAATAGAATGAGAGAGAACAGCAGGTTAAACCCGCCATATACGATCCGCTTCCAACGCTTCGGCACAATGAGATCCAGTATGCACACCACGGTCAGAGCCCCCAAAGCATCGGTTACCAGACCGACCCCGGACAAACCTTGGAAAAAGAAATACCGCAAAAGCGACAGCTTCAGCAGCATAAGGATAAATAGGACGGCAAATAAAGTCCGTGAGGAGGTCCGTTCATTTTTGGAATTTAACATGGTCGCTTTCAACCCTTATCTGAAATTTTACGTTCATTTTACAAAACGCATATTTCAGTATAACAGTTTTGCAATTTGTATTCCATGAACGGACCCGAATTCCTCTAACCAGCTTATTTGCTCATAAACTTAAGCTGTTGTCGATATATCATCATTCTGTACGTCTCTGTCCTGCATCCGAGCCATAAGTAACGCTTGTGCTGCAGCAATTCTTGTGTAGGCCACCTGCTCAGGCGGACAGCTTACGTAGTCCATTCCCATGCGGTGACTATAAGTCAGGATATCCAAACCAATACTTTCCTCCACACAAAGACCCACTTTTAAATGAGGTTTGCGGAGGCGGGCCTGAACAATAGCACGTTCCAGCAATTGTTCCCCCCCTTCAAGATGCAGAATCTCAGTCCCAAAGGACAGGAAATCGGCATGCCTAACGATGTGGGCTACAGTCAACGCCATTTGAGGACCTTCGATCATGGAGCCTACCCTGTAGTGGCAGTGACGTCTTTCCTCCCCGAGAATCTGGTCAGCCACATCATCAATCAGCTCTCTGATCATCTGAAGTTCGCTGCCTGGACCTCTCGAAGTCACTACAATCTCAGGGCGAACCCACAGTCCTTGACGAATGCTTTTGAGCGCCGCACGAAAAATGGCTTCAATCTGCATTTCATAGATCTCCGGGAAAACGGTTCCAAGACAACAACCACGCTGTCTACTGATCGGATGTTGTTCATACAACCGGTAAACACGCTGGATTATGCGATCCAGCTCCTCAAGACTGGTTTCATTTCCCCCTTCATTGCCTGCCCGCAAGGAATTCCGACGTTCCTCTAACGCTTCCACATCCGGAAGAAGTTCATCCAACAGGGAGTCAAACAGCCGTATGGTTACCGGATATCCGTCCATTTCTTCGAAAATCTGCTCCAAATCGGACTGCAGCATGGGCAGCAGACGTTCCAGGCCGCGTTTGCGCTCATACTCCGTTTCCGCCAGCACCATCTTTTGTACATAGGGTAACCGTGAAGAGGAAAGCAGCATATGTTCCGTTCGACTTAGACCAATTCCCTCGGCCCCAAGCGTACGGGCTATCGCGGCGTCACGGGGGTGGCTTGCATTTGCCAGTACGGTTATATTTTTCACATCATCTGCCCATTCGAGCAGCTGTCGAAGTTCAAGTGAAGGAGATGATTGTTGATGTTTATTGACCACGGCAGTTCTCTTTAATTCTGCAAATTGATTTGCCCCTTCGAATACGTGAGAGGGCTCCACACGCAGCAGCGCCTCTTGCCTGGTCAGCAGACCTTCGTGGACGAAATCTACCATTGTTTTTAGAGCTGATTCAGGAGTCAGACATGCGTCCCGGGCATGTAAAAGGTAAAGCTTACCCGACTCAATGATAAATTGGATTTCCTGAACAGCAGTACTCCGGCTCTCCAGCTCAAGGCTTACTTGCAGCAGAATCTTATACAATTCAGGTTCCGTATTCCTCAGCTGCTCCAGTTCCTCAGTATCAGATGCAGAAGCTGCAGAGGGAGTGTAGTCCCCGTACAATCCTTTAACCCCAGTCAGCGGATGACGCGAGTAAATTGTCCCCATTCCGCAGCGATCCCCATATTCTCCATTCACCAACACTTGGATTAATACCGGCGTACCCTGCTCTACCGAAACAGTGTTGACGTTTTGATTTTGCCTTCCTGAATCTATACGGGCGAAAGCACGAATGGCACCTTGCAGTTGAAGCTGCACATCCTGAGGGAAAGGTGGATGCCCCCATTCTTCGATGACGTCTTTATATTGGGCTATAGCAAACTCAAGCTTCGTTTCATCCAGGCTCGTGATATTACCCAATCGTTCTTCAAACACTGCATACGGAATTCCATGGACCAAGCGGCCATAATTCTGCAGCAATATCCGGTAACAGTTCAATGCATAGGGACGATTGTTGATTTGACGTGCAAAGCCTTCTACCGTGATGTCATTTAAACCTACATGCAGTAACACTAGGGAGTTCGCAGCTTCGGGAAGTACGTCACTGGCTTGCACAGCAAGCAAAAGCGGAGCCTCCGGATCGCCGAAGGTTTTGCCTGTATGCTGCTCCAGCTGCCAAACTGCCTTGATTACATCCTCCGACCCTTCGCCGTAAAATCGTTCAGGACGGGTATGGAACTCGTGACAGTATTCCGTTGTAATGGTGAATCCCGCCGGGACAGGCCAACCCGCTTGACATAGCTCCGCAAGCCCGGCTCCTATACTGCCCATTAGTCCTTTCATCTCTGCCGTGCCTTCTTCCAACAGAACTACCCGTGTCGTCATTACAGCGCTCCCATCCGCCATTCCATGGCTATGCTTAGAGGTACTCGCTTGTTGCGAATCGCCCTCTTTTTAATGGTATGATGCAAACCCGCAGTCAAGGACATTTGCTTGCGCATTTTGTGTTGGGAATGTAAACGGATATGGCAAGAAATTTATGGTAGTATATAGCTTGACTCATCAGAAATAACTCAAGAATGACGAGGCATACCCATGCTAGGTGAATCATCACATTACAAAGGAGTGACTATCATTGTTTAGCAAAGTTGGTCAAATCATGTTGTACGTAAACGATCAGGACAAAGCCCTTCAGTTTTGGACAGAAAAAGCAGGCTTCCACGTGGTCTCCGAAGAAAACAGCGGGGACATGCGGTGGATTGAGATTGCTCCTGAAGAAGGTGCCGAGACAACTCTTATTCTGCACGACAAAGAACTCATTGCCAAAATGTCCCCTGAGTTAAATCTGGGTACACCTTCGCTTATGTTTTTCACAAAAGACCTCAATCGGCTCTATTCGGACTTGTCCAGCAAGCAGGTTACGGTTGGTGAACTGGTTACGATTCCGGGCGGAAGAGTGTTCAACTTTGCAGATGATGAGAATAACTACTTCGCTGTGATGGAAAAAGAGTAATGTAATGCAGGTATCTTTGTTACGATCTTGTGATCTTCAACCAGATGAGAGCTTTGGTTTATGAATGTCTTTAACACAAACTAGGCGACTGACAATAGTAGTCAGCCGCCTAGTTTGTTTTACAACCATAGAACTTCACTATATTTGCCCTATCGATTTTCGTTCTTTTCAACACAATATTCCCGCAAATCCGAAAGCGCCAATATCTACGTCAATGTGTCCAATCCTCAAGCCATAAACCGCAATATGTCATCAATCTTTTTCCCATGGGAAATAACACCGTAGTTCATCCAGCTCAGAAAATCGACCTCATACACATGGCCACGCTTGACGGCAGGCAGCTGCTTCCATTCTGTCGTGTCCAGCAGCTTTCGCTCCTCCCCGGGTATGACAGAATCCACATTATCAAATGTAATGAACAAATGATCGGCATGCAGCTGGGCCAAATGTTCCGGTTGAATGTCGATTCTGCGCTCCTCCTTAGTCCATTGCTGTACAAGAGGATGCGGTGTCAAGCCCAGGTCTCCGTACATTACAGGTCCTACATAACCTTGCTGTGCACCGTACAACACAATTTGAGTCGCTGAGATGCGCAAAAAGGCTACCGTTTTTCCATGTGTGCACCGCGCTAACAGATCCTTGGCCTCTCTCACCTTTTCTTCATAAGTACCGACAATATCCCAAACACGACTCCCTTTTCCCAACACGTCCGCAGTCGATCTCAAAATGGAACGCCAGTCCTCTCCTTGGTGATTCACATAAAAAGTAGGGACAGTATGCTTGAAACGTTCCAGATTCCACCGTGTATGACCAGCATTAAGCAAAATAAAGTCAGGCTTATGGCTCTCATTGAAAATCGCATCCTGCCGGGTCACATCGAATTCTGGTATATGATCCAATCCCAAATATCGCTGTTTTCCCCAGGAATGGTGAGCAGATTGAAGTACGGGCTCCACACCGAGCGCAAGCACAAAATCCTCCAGATACGGCGCAAATACACGCACTTCCTGACGATAATGACGTCTGTATACACCCGGTGAGATGCCTGCATATTGCTTAAACCGACGACTGAAATAATATTCGTTACTGAACCCAACATTCTGAGCAATGTCATGCAGCCGATCATCCGTTAGCTGCAGAAGCTGTTTGGAACGTTCCAGGCGAATCGTATTCACATAATCCAGAGGAAGCTTGCCGGTCATCTCCTTGAATTGCCGAGTATAACTGGATCTGGTGAGCCGAGTATCCGCGGCCAGTTCATCCACCGTAATAGGTTGATTGTAATGGTCACGGATATAGCGAATAGACCGTTGTAAAAGGGATCGATGATCCTGGCAAGTATTTCGCGGATCATTTTGTTGAAGGAGCACACGGAACCATTCCTGAAAGCGAAGCTGCATGTCCCATTGTTCTAGCCAATCACTTGTTTCCTGTTGGCGCAGCATTTGATCCAATACTTCCAGACAGGAGCTCCACGGGCTGTAGGACAACTCTATAGGCATGGATGCTTCCAAGGTTCCTTTTCGTTGCTGAAGAGCAGGTTTCTTCTTATCAAGTTGAGCGTATGAAGCATCCTTGCTTTCCTTACCCGGTACCAGGTCAAGTCTATAATAATGCAACTTTGTTTCTGAGAAAGTTTTAATTTGCAGAGGTAAGATGGGTACTCCAGCGGGAACAAACAGTATCATTCCTTTGCTTAACTTGAACATGACATCTTGAGCCATCAGTTCTCCCTCTCCCTGGGTAACAATGAACAATGAATGGTTACTTGACGTCGTGTAATTTATTCTAATGGATGTTTCTGAAAGAGGGTACTGCACATACTGAATATGTTGAAGAGAACAAAGCCAGGGCTTGGGAAGAATCTGTTCTATTGTAAGTGACATCGTCATCGTCCTTAATTGAGAATAGTTATCATTTATAAACAGTGTAAACGAAAAAAGAAAGCTCTTCAACCCTGGCTGAAGAGCTTTCATGATTGCATACATAAAGATTTCACTAAGGCGTCATTTTTTGTAAGAGGTCATCAATCTTCATCGAATTCGCCGTTATCGCACCTGATTGCCAATACGACCTTTCCATCATGTACACCTGGTTGTTTTTGACTGCAGGAAGGGATTTCCACAACTTGCTATCCAGCACCTTCAAAGCTTCCTTGTTCTCGGGGGAAGACCAGTCTCCATTGGATGGAAATACAATAATATGATCCGCATCAAGCTCTGGAATACCCTCTTCAGAAAGGATTTCCTGATATTCTTCCATCTTGCTGACCAGTGGATGCGGCGTTAAACCAAGCTCCGAATAAATAAATCCGGTAAACCGATTTTTAATACCGAATAATGCCAGTGTATTATCGCTGATATTCAGTCGGACAACAGCTACAGTCTCACCCCCGACTGCTTCCTTAAGCTTCGCCTTGGCGTCTGCAATCTTGGCCTCATATGCCGAAACAACTTCTTTACCCTTGTCCGGTTTACCTACCACATCGGCAATGGTCGTCAAAATCTGATTGGAATCCTGCAAAATGTCTTCTGGCAGGCGGTACGTCGGTGCCACCTTTGAATACATCTCATATTTCTCCATGTCCACTCCGCCATCCACTATGATGAGATCCGGATCATATTGCAATAACGCTTCAATGCTGCCTGTGGTGTCAAATTGAGGCACATCCAGATCCAAATATTCCTGTACGCCCCACATCGGATTATACCACTGCACTACAGGTGTGATATCCAGAGCCTTCAGGTAATCTTCCACATAGATACCAGCAATGCGCTGCGGATGAACCGGAATCGTTACATCTCCGAATTCATCCTGTACCACACGTGTCTCCGTCTCTTTGTTTGTTTCAGATGCAATGTCGCCAGAAGCAGCATTCTCAGTTACCGGTGTCTGAGCCTTCCCTTCCTGTGTTCCGGAATTAGCACTACATCCCGTGATAAGCACTACCGTAACCAGAACTGCGATTCCCCAACCTTTAATACTGTTACTCCAACTTGCCATGCTACTCTTCACCCCTATGTAATCAGCTGTATAAAAGAGAATGTAAATATATAATGATTATCATTCTCAATTAAGTTCTAAGGTGAATTGTACCTTACGCCTTACCAGACTCACAATACACATTTGAATTCATTTTTTTATACAAACAAGAAGCACGGGGGTTATCTTGCCTCTGCTATCGCAGAGGCAATTTCCCGTTATGATAACTAGCAAGCAGTTGTCCCAGAAAAGTACTGTGGACTTCACCCTGCAGTAATCCAGCCACAATCAGTCCGTTATCATCACTCACATAACCGGCCAATTCGGGATTTTCTTAAACTTCTGATCTGTGATCAGCTTGCCATCATTCAAATCGTTCAGGAGCTTCTCCGCCGCTGTTCTGCTCATTTCGGCATTCCTCCATTTGGTGTGATCTTGTACATCTCAGGTATCTCAAATCTTCGCACGAAGCGAGTAGGATCTGCAGTGAAGTGATCCAAGCCCCTCTCATCATACTCCTGAAGAAGTTGACCCAGTATGCGAGCAATAATGCCGCAATCCGCCAAGGCATCATGTCTTCGAATGCCGACTGTATTGATGTTATAATACTGAATCAGAAAATCCGTAGATATAACCTCACGCACTTCAGGATGAATATACGTGAACATCGCTTTCGTATCCAGCACCTTATTGGTAAACATCGACACGCCCAATTGCTCGCAGTGGCGCTTCAGTATAGGCAGATCATATTCATACCCTGCATGTGTTACGAGAATCTTGTCCCCCACAAAGCTGGAGAATGCATGAAATGCTTCTGTAAAAGCAGGAGCTGTGATCATATCCTCATTCGATATGCCCGTTAACTTGGCTACAGCATTCGGTATCGGTTTACTGGCACGTGAGAAGGAAGAGAATGTTGAATTCCTTGTCTGTCCGCGTTTGTAATCCATTGCACCGAATTGGGTAATGCTCTCTTGCTCGGGATGAATCCCTGTCCCTTCGAGATCAAATATGCAGTACAAGCGCTCGTGCAGCTCGGGCACATACAGGTCGTCCACAACATACCGGTCGGGATAAAACTTGATTTCCATAAGTACCTACCCCTTGAACTGTTCGGAATATGTACGTCTCAGGTAGACGATGTGAGCATAGTGGTGTCGGCAATGGTCCGCAATATGGAACAGACTCCAGCGAATCACTGCACCTTCTCCATTTTCATAAGGAACCACCCGTTCCAGATCATGATCTTGCAAAGACAGGCATACACTTCTGAACATTTCCCGAATGGAAGAATGCTCTTGCAGCCAGGTTTGTATCGTCAAGTCCGGTATCAAAGGTAACTTTCCATCTGCGTCAAACATCGGTCCATATTTCTCCGTATAGCCAGCAGGCACTTCTTGAGACTGTAAGCGAAATACCCAGTGAAGCAACACAACACTGATGTGTCTTAACAGCTGGGCTGTGCTGTTTACATCATGTGCAGGTCCTTTGAACTGCAATTCCTCCGCACTCATGTCTTTCACGAGTCGAATTAATCTCTCATCATTGTAATCTACCATGGCATGCAGCAGACCTACTACCGGCGTCATGGCTGGATCAGGGCTCAAATCATTGATATTTGTCATTTCATCCATGCTGTAACCTCCTTGAGGATCTACGGATTAGAATTAATTTGACTCTTGCCACAGACGGGTGACCTGCACCAAATTATGTTCCTTATCGAACTCCAATTTATAAATATCCGGCATCGTTGTGCTCACCCAGAAATCGTAACCGTAGGAAGGATCAAAATGCTGAAAAATAAGGGTCATCACATCCCCATGTGTCCCAATCGCCACTTTTTGTCCAGCGTGTGTATCCAGAATTCGCTCAATTACAGGTACAGCTCGTGAGCATGCCTGTTCACCTGACTCTCCTCCCGGGTATGCATAGGAAGGATCAAGGTATAATCGTTGTTTGGCTTCACGAAAATCGGCATGCTTCACCGTCTCATCAGATAGCTTACGTTCTCGCAAATCTTCCTCTGTCACCACGAATGCACCCGCTCCTTCAGCCAGTTCCTGAATCGTATCCACTGCCCGCTTGTAAGGACTGGAATAAAAGCATTGAATTCGCTCCTCACGGAGCAGAGTTGCAACTGCCGCCGCATCCCGCTTCCCCTGTTCCGTGAGTCCCCGCTCTCGTTCCTGCCCTTCCACATAAGCTGACTCCGCATGCCGAACAAAGTATAAAACCGTTGTGGCCTCATTCCTCATCTGCCCGCCATCCCTTTCTTCTTCTCAATAACAATCAGGCAGGTGCTGTCTGGCAAAGGTGTTGGCTGACCGTCTTCCTTCATGAACACAATGCGTTCTGCAAGTGCCTCGTTATACCCTTCCTGAAGAAAATGCTCCAGCCGAATGATCTCGGCCTGCTCACCAAGTGCTTCGCGAATACAATTTTCATAGGTAGATGGGGTAAAGATGCCAAACTGTTCCTGGATCTCGTGAACATATGCTTCTTCGCCCCATGTATATGTGTACAGAAATTCCATCGCATCGTTGATGTTGAGAACAGCTTCATTTTCAGCAGCCCGTTCGAATGTAATCTCACGACCCTGGAAGTCCTGAGCATATCGTTCCAACCAGCGCATCCCTTCCGGTTCCAAAAAGCGAATCCGCCTTTTCTGATCTTCAGGTTCTGTCATAATGCCATCCCTGATCAAGATCCTTCCACCCGGCGACAGTACGTGAAACGAACTCTTCAGTGCTGCGACAACCGTGTCCGTGTTAAATCTCCGTCCGTCTCGCTCAATATAGGAGTATAACTCATGCAGAATAGATGAAAAAATGACCGTATCCACCGTGCCTGGCTGCACGTATTGATCCAGCTGCAAAGCATCCCCTTTCATCACCTGCCAGCTGTGACCTTCCCGCTGCTTTTTGCGCTCCAGCGCTTCGATGACATTGGTAGATATATCAATGCCGATCGGCTCCGCATCCGGTTTCTCCTGCTCAATGAGATCAAGCAGCACGCCCCCGCCAGGACCAATATCCAGGACACGTTTGCCAACGATGTAGTCCAGCAGCACTTTTTTATAATCACCCGAGCTGTTCATGTCCGCCAGATATGTTTCTTCATTATGAAACCGGTCATACGCATCCCGCCGCAGTCCGAACAAATCGAATAGCAACAATACAGCCTTCTCGTATAATGGAGATTTCTCGGCTTCAATACAAAACGCAATCAGCTTCTCGGCCGCAGGAGAAAACTCAAAAGTCACAAAAACCGTATCCGTCAAATCAGGATGACGTAAGGCGCGATGGGTCAAGTGGGGATAAGTGACCGACTGTCCCTCTTCAATCTGTTTCCAGGACCATTGTTCCAGGTACTTCTCAATCATTCGTTTTTTGTAGATGTTCAGCTTCTTGACGCCTTTATAATCGTAATACATCGTATTCATTAACGGTTCGAAGCTGATATGGCGTACTTCATCTGCCTCCGGTGCTGAGGTAGCCATGTCCTTACTGTGCAGGGAGAGAAGGAAAACTTTGACCATTTCCTGCAAAGAAAAATCACGCAATGCGGATTCCACGTACCACAATGTGAGATGAGACAGCGGTGCCAGCACCTTTTCTATATCAAGCTCTGTCTGCAGGTTGGCATAAGCCTCATCCATGGACTCTCCTTCACGAATGGATAAACTCCTCAGACGGGATAGTCGTTCCTTCAACGGCCAGTCTGCATGATCCGGCTCACTAATGATCCACCCTACAATTCGCTTTACTTCTGATTCGACCTGTCTCCACAGCATCGGATCAACACCAGCAATAATGCATTCATTGAGCGCCATTAGGATGGTCTGCAATTCCTCGGCTGTCAGCCAGCCTTGCGTTATGAAGGAATGCAGCGGAGCATTCTCTGCAAAAGGGATCTCACCTCGTATGTATTGACCAATAAGACCATGCGTCGCAATTAAGGTGCGGATCATGTGCTGCCTCGGCATTATGGTGTTCTCCCGATCAGCATATAATTCGGGTGCTTGATCAACCGTATTATTTTGGCCTTCGTCCATGCTTCCTGTCTTCCGATGAATAACGTACTGACTGTATAACTGTGCGGATCCAATATTATGTACGAACAGATTTATCCCTGCGCGCTGCCAAACCTTTCTTTGTTTCAGGGAACCGGCTTTGGCTGTCTCCGACCAGACCAGCACTTCCTCTACCAACTCACGTACCCAAAAGGAAACATTCAGCTGATCCAGTACGCGCAAACTCCGCTCCACGTAGTCCAGAACGGGATTGGTCCCTTCAAGTTCAGCAATGGAATGAATACGTTCCAGATTAATAATGGGTTGCTCGGCTGCTGCCAGCAGCTGCAGCCATGAATGCTGCCCCGCCTCTGGGATGTTGCCTCTTCTGTAGGAATGTATGGCTTCTAATGAGTGCAGCATGTTGACATTCACCTCGTTATTTTAGTTCAATTTATACGTTCAATTGATTCAGTTGCTCCTGGACAAATTTCAGCACTTCTTCTGCTTCATTGCCTGGCAAACACTCTTCCAGACGTGCAGCAGCAACAGGCAGAATCCATGATTCGATCTCCTTCCAGGTTAAGCCAGTAAGGTGCATATAATGGTTGGTGTACCCATCCACAATCGTATCACGAGACCTTTCAAATCCCAATCGAATCTCCGGATCCGCATCCTCCGGTAACGATGCGCTTTTTAATATGACCCAGCTGCGTGCCACATCACCTGCAGGATCGCCCGACATGCCCGTCATCCAATCGATCACATAGCAGCTGTCTTTCATCTCGTTCACCATGACATTATCGGGATGATAATCACCGTGACAGATCTGTGTTCGTTCCGGGAGACTTGACAGGTAAACCAGTATGCGTGTCTTATCCTCTTCGGACAATAGCTGTGTTCTTCGAATTGCGCCTGACAAGATCTGCTTCTGTGAAGGAAGAACTCCTTGATCGTCACTTTGGGAATGAAGCTCCACATGGCAGACAGCCAGTTGATGTACAAGCTCCTGAAGTCTTAGGGGCTGTCCAAACATCATTGAAAACATCGTATGACCTTCAATTCGTTCAAACACGATTCCTTGACGATTCGCCTCATCTATAATTACCCTGGCCTGTGGCACGGGCAATCCCTTGTCATATAGAATTTGCGTAATTCTGAATTCATTCTGGACAGCTTCAAACGAAAAGTCACTTTTGTACAATTTCATAATCTGATTGGACGGATAAGCATAGATGTCTGCGGTTCTTCCCTGACCAATAAGCTTCATAACTGAGCCCCCACCCATCTGTTATTCGAATTCTTTGCCTCTGATTTTACTAAACACCATGACATCTACCAGCGTACCTGCACGGTCACGACGCACACTTCGCAGTATGCCTTCAAGAGTAAATCCTGCGCGCTCAGCCACTTTGGCACTTCGTATATTACGCGAATCACAGCGAATCTCCAATCGATTCGCATCCAGATATTGAATTGCGAACTGCTCAATCCCTTGCACAGCTTCCGTCATCAGTCCTTCACCGGTCCGCAATGTTCTGATCCAATAGCCAATCTCGAAACAGCGTGCATTCCAATCGATGCGATGCAGACCGCTGCTGCCTACAAATTCATTGGTATGTCTATCTCGCAAATGGAGAACCATATCGGTTCGCTCCAAAAATTGCAATCTGGCTTTGCGAACATGCGCTTCGGATTCTTCTAACGAAGGTATATTTTCGGCAAAGGGCAGCCACGGACGCAGCTGCTCCACACTTTCGCGAATGGCATCGTTAACTTCCGCCCCATCTCCCCACTCCGGAGCTCGAATCGTGAGACGGGTTGTATTGAAGCTCTCAGGAAAGGACAGCATAATCGGATTCATTGGATTGGTGTTAGCCATGCTCCCTACTCCTCTACCTGGAATATGGAATCCACAATAAGCGGCAGGTTATCCCGTACGGAGACAGCTCCAAAAACCGACCGTGCGTGCACGCCCTTCTCCCCAAATACGTCCAGCATTAGATCCGAAAACCCGTTCAAAACTTTGTGATGTTCCTGATAGGAAGCAGAAGCATTAATGAAGCCCTGAACCTTGATCACACGTTTCACCCGATCCAGTGAACCCAGCACATCCTGGACAACGGCGAGCACTTCGATCCCTGCATTCCGGGCAAAATCATACCCCTGCTCGGTCGTAAAATCCTCCCCTAGTTTGCCACGCTCCACTGTATCCGGCCCTTTCCCTGACACGTACATCAACCCATTTACAATGACCGCATTGGCATACTTCGCTGCCGGTGCGCTTGCCTGTGGCAAGATAATTCCCAATTCACTCAACCTCGTTGCTATCATCGGCTTCGACCTCCCTGGAGACAAATGTTTACATCGTACATCTATCAATATATTACTATTTTGGATAAACATTAATATACGCCCGATCTAAGACTTAAGCAATGTTTATACCTTGATCACAGGTACCGTGCCATCCTAGTTCATTGCTTTCAAGTTTAACTCCCCTATACTACGTTCAATATTTTATCAGATGGCACATCCCCAAGGTTGTTTCTAAATTAAATGCTTATTTCAGAATTAGTTAATATATTAATTCATACCAATTGAAAACGTTATATTGTAATTTCACCCGATCTCTTTTACGATAGATACAATGCTTACTAATATTATGCGGCTAATTAAAGGAGGACTTTATCTTGAGTGCACCCTTATTTCGTGATCCCATCTTCGATGGAGCGGCTGATCCGGTCGTTGTATGGAATCGTTCCGAGCAAACCTGGTGGATGATCTACACCAATCGCAGAGCTACTGCAGGAGGTCCGAAGTTTGCATGGGTTCACGGCACGGATCTTGGCGTAGCCTCTTCATCCGATGGAGGACAGTCATGGACTTATCGCGGTACGTTGACAGGTCTTGAGCATGAATGGGGACATAATACGTTCTGGGCACCGGAGATTTTCTGGCATAACAACACGTACCACATGTATGTCAGTTATATACAAGGCGTACCTCATGACTGGCCGGGTCATGACCGTCACATTATGCATTACACCAGCCCCGACCTCCTGACTTGGACGTTTCATGGCAAACTGGAGCTTAGTTCAGACCGCGTCATCGATGCCTGCATCTACCCTCTCCCGGATGGACGATTCCGTATGTGGTACAAGGACGAGACGAATTCTTCTCACACCTATGCCGCAGACAGCACGGATCTCTACCATTGGGACGTTATCGGTCCGGTCATTACAGGTCGTGCCCACGAAGGGCCTAACGTTTTTCGTTTCCATGATTCCTATTGGATGATTGTTGATGAATGGAGAGGACAAGCCGTATATAAATCTGATGATCTGGAACATTGGGAGTGGAACAGCATGATCCTTGATCAGCCGGGGATTCGCGAAGATGATGGCGTGATCGGTTTGCATGCAGATGTGGTGGTCCAGGATGAAGAAGCCTATATCTTCTATTTCACTCATCCGGACCGTATCGAAGGCGTCGATCATGCCAGTGAGCCTGCTCGTCGTTCCTCGGTTCAAGCCGCCCGGCTGGATGTAGTGAACGGGGTTATGGTCTGCAACCGTGATGAAGAGCTGCAATTGCAGCTTCGTCCTGAGACAGATGTTGACCATATTTCCGTTTGAGCACACCCTGCAAGACGAATCTCAGTATATTTCTAATGTAAAATAACTGGCAAAGACCTGAACAAAGACCTGCTTTTGCAGGCTTGTTCAGGTCTTCTTTTGATTCCCGCTTGATTCTGAGCAATTTACAGAGATTGAGACAGACCCGAATCTTTATACCCCTGTCTGTATGTTCTTGGAGACATTTGAACTGTCCGTTTGAACACTTTGCCAAAATGGGAAAAGTTACTGAAGCCTGCACGCCAGGCGATCTCCGTAATGGAATCCCCACTCTCCCGCAGCAAGCGCTGCGCTTCCTTCACGCGAAGCAGATTCAGATAATCGATAAAGGTGAATCCTGTGGTTTGTTTGAACAATCGACTGAGATAATGCGGACTGATCCGGAATTCTGCCGCAACTTCGGGCAGCGAAAGAGGGTTCTGATAATTTTCATTCAGATAGCGGACAACCGCTTGCGTTTTGGGATGTAGAATCGGCTCGCTCTCCGCAGCATGTACCTTGCCCTGCTGTTGATTGCGGTATGCGATCAGCAGCAATTCAATGGATCGGTGGCGCAGCAGCAGACTGCTTCCCGCTTGGGGCTGGACCATCTCATCAATCATTTCATTGACAATTCGTTCTGCGGTTTCGCTGTTATGTGGTGGAAGCCTCAGCATCGGAACTTCCCATCCGAAAGGTTCCTTTAACCCCTCAATCAATGAAGGCGCTATACTCATCTCCCCAAACAGCTCCGGCTTCAGGTACAGTACAATTCGTTCATGGTCTGGTCTCCCGCTCTCCAGTGTCTTATGAACGGCATTCCGGTCCACGAATACAAAATCCCCGGCTTTTACGTGGTAGGAGCGGTCTTTAATAAAATAGATGCGCTCACCCTTCAAGAGATAGTACAGCTCATAATGGTCATGAAGATGGTCAGCTGTCATGGAATAATAGCCAAGCCGGCGATCATATTCAATATCCAAATATCCGGTAGGATCGTGGTAATCTGCTCGAAACGGCTGTGACATGATGCAGCCCCCTTTTCAAGGATTATAGCAAAATAAGCGGGGTTTGAAAGCGATTACGCAAAAAATGCGGCGAAAGAAGTATTCCCTTGTTATAGTCTAGAGCTATATTCAAGGAGGCGATAGATATGAGTGGCAAGAAACGCTATGTATTGGTTGGTACCGGGGGGCGGGCCGAATTTTTTTACGGTGCACTGGCACAAAACTTTCGTGAACAATCCGAACTTGCAGCATTTTGTGATATCAATCAGACCCGGATGAATTATGCCAATCAACTGCTGCGAGAACGATATAAATACAATGAGGTCCCCACCTATACAGCAGATCAATTTGATCAAATGATTGAAAACGAGAAACCGGACGCCGTCATTGTGACCAGTATTGACCGTACTCATCACAAGTACATCATTCGGGCCATGGAGCTTGGATGCGATGTCGTGACCGAGAAGCCCATGACCATTGATGAGCACAAATGCCAGGACATCCTTGATGCCGCCAAGCGGACCGGGCAAAATATCAGGGTGACCTTTAACTACCGTTATGCTCCCCATCATACCAAGATCCGTGAGCTGATCATGAACGATACGATTGGAAAAGTCACCTCCGTTCACTTCGAATGGCTGCTCAATACCCGGCATGGTGCAGATTATTTCCGCCGCTGGCACCGCGACAAACGTAACAGCGGAGGATTGCTTGTGCATAAGTCCACCCATCACTTTGATCTGGTCAATTTCTGGATCGGTTCTCAGCCCGAAACGGTCTTTGCGTTTGGTGATCTGATGTACTATGGACGGGAAAATGCGGAAGAACGTGGCGTTACCCAATTCTACAACCGCGCAACCGGCAATCCGCTCGCCCAGGAGGATCCGTTTGCACTTCATCTGGATTCGGATGCACATCTCAAAGCGATGTATCTGGACGCGGAGCCTGAAGATGGCTATCAGCGCGATCAGAGCGTATTTGGGGATGGCATCAATATTGAGGATACGATGGGCGTGCTCGTCCAGTATCAGAACAAAGCGATTTTGACCTATTCCCTTGTCGCCTATCAGCCGTGGGAGGGATATCGTATTGCCATTAACGGCACCAAAGGCCGGATCGAGATGTCCATTGTGGAACAGTCCTATGTCAATTCACTCGGCGACAAAAGTCTGGAAGGTGCACTGATTGGCAAAACGCTGCGTGTACTTCCCATGTTCGATGCCCCGTATGAAGTGCATGTCGAAGAGCAAAAAGGCGGACATGGCGGGGGAGACCCGGTACTGCTGAATGATCTGTTCGGCGAGCCTGCGGAGGATCCGTATGCCCGTGCTGCCAACCATATCGATGGAGCGAGATCCATCCTGACCGGTATTGCAGCCAACCGTGCCATTTCTACAGGGATGCCTGTCCAAATCAATAGCCTGGTTCAATTTTAATTATTGCAAGGGTGTTCCTTCAACATGTTATTCAAGACTGCGTATTTCACGCGGTCTTTTTTCCATTTGGAGTCCTGGCTTGAGAAAATCTTAATATCAAGGAGGAAATGGATGTTCTTTTCATTAAAAAGCCGGCTGATTGCCTTGATTATTGTCTTGTTTGTCCTCTCATTCGGCACGCTCTCCTTCCTGCTATTTGCGGAATCACGGGCTGTCATACGCTCCTATATCGAATCCTCTGCTCTGGAGAAAATGGAGGAATACGGCTCTTATATTGATATGGTCCAAATGCAGATTTACGATGCAGCCTCCCTCGTCTTCAACAGTGATATGGCGAAAAGTTGGGATAATGCCCTGAGTGATCCGCAGTTGTCCGAGGGGGAGAAAATGTTGGCAAACCTTGCCATGAGCCGATTTCTGACGCAGGCTACGAACAGTTACACCAGTATTTCCGATGTGTCCATCTATCGACTAAACGGGCTTCGGATTGGCGCCGAAAATCAGGTCACCAATGACCCTGCCTTTTTGCAAGAATCATGGTATACGAATTTTTTCGCATCCGGAGACCGATGGCTGTCGGCACATACTGACGAGCATGAACGCGTTAGAGATCATGGCAATCCGGTGGTTAGCCTGCTCATGCCTATTGGAACCTTCCATCATGCTACGGCACGTAATGTCATGAAGGTCAATGTAAGCGAGTCCTACTTTCTGGAACCACTAAGCCGGATTCATCTGGCTAAGAACAGCACCATTTTTCTGCTGAACGAACAAGGCCAGCCCATCCTCTCCCAAAAGGCTCATGAACTTGGGACGAGGGCCGTATCCCAAATCGATCTTATACGAAAGAGTACACCGAAATCAGGTGTTGAATATCTGAGCAATGATGAGGGTAAACGGGACATTATGGTATACAAAAAATTGGGACGCACGGGCTGGATGCTGGTTGGTTTGGCACCGGAGAAAGAAATGTATTCCTCTCTGCACAAACTCCAAACGACAACACTTGTAGTCACGATCGCCGTGATATTTCTGTCCCTGTGTGCTGCGGCCTGGCTGTCTTACGGGGTAACCAAACCCTTGACACGTCTTGTGCTGGCGATGAGGCAGGTGCAGCGTGGTGCTTTTGACCAGGCCGAGTCTCTACTGCCTCCGGACCAAAATGTAAAAAGCGAGATCAGTTATGTCGTCTCTACCTTCCGCTACATGATCCTCCGGCTGAGACAGCATATCCAAAATGAATTCGAGTTGAAACTGCTTCGGCAGCAAGCCGAATATAAAGCACTGCTGATGCAGATTAACCCTCATTTTATGTTCAACACGCTGGAGCTGGTAAGCAGTCTCGCCATGCAGCGTCGAACAGACGATACCGTGCAGGTCATAGAGGATCTTGGCAAAATGATGCGGTACTCCATGCATACGAATGATGATCTTGTATCATTGGCCGAGGAACTTGCATATGTCCGCCACTACATCTCCATTCTGCAAACCCGTTTCGGTCCTAAACTTGAAATCTCCATTAAGGAATCGGGCGGTCTGGATCGTCTCGTCATCGTCAAGTTTATTCTGCAGCCGTTGATCGAGAATGCCGTGAAATACAGCTTCCAGCACCAAACTACTGCACAGGTGCATATTCGAATTATCAGATTGGACCAACGTCTGCAAATCCAGATAAAGGACAACGGACCCGGCATGCCCCAGGAGATCATATCCAGACTCCAGGATCCTCAGGCTGTCACCTCACAGCTGGAGCCGATTCTACGGAATTCAGGCTGGCACATTGGACTTGGAAATGTGATTGCCCGGTGTCGCCTGCATTACGGCTCCCTTTTTGCCATTCATATTACAAACGGGGATGCCCAGGGCACATGTATCGAACTGATTCTACCCGTACAGGAGGATAATCATGTACAACGTATTGATCGCCGATGATGAAATCGAAGTTCGCGAAGGTCTGAAACTGAAAGTGGACTGGGATGGAATGGGCTTTGCTATCTCAGGTGAGGCAGCCAACGGCGTTGAAGCTGTTGAACTGCTGAAACAAGGTCCGTTTGATCTGCTCGTAACAGATATGAACATGCCTGTCATGGATGGAGTGCAGCTGCTGGATATTTGCAGAATCCACAATCCGTCCATTGAAATTATCATTATTACCGGATATGAAGATTTCCAATACGCCAGAGCCGGAGTCCGCAGTCATGCCATGGACTACCTTTTGAAGCCAGTGACGCGGGAAGATCTGAGAACAGCCTTAACCAAGATCAAAGAGGAAATGGACAAGAAACGAAAGACCCGGGATGATTCCGAAATGATGCAGTGGCGCCTGTCCCAATACTATCAACAGATGAAAACACACTTCCTGCTGGATCTCGTGAAGGGCAGCAAGCTCCCTCCTTCTGCACTACCGGAACGAATCAGACTGTTCCATCTGGATGAATGGCAGTATTCCCAGGTTTGCTTCCTGACTGCGGGTCTGAGGGAAACAAGCCATCCACCTGCTTCCGAGACCCGTGTTCCGGAGGATATGCACCTCCCGTTCCAGATGGTCTGTCGTGAAATTGCCCAGTCCTATTCGGGGAGCGCACATGTTTTTCAGGATACAGCCCATCCTGGAATCATGCATTTCATGTTATTGGATGGCGTTCAGCATCAATTTGCGGAAAGACTGTCGGCACAAGTTAATTCCTATTTGACAATGGAAGTGCAGATGGGAATTGGGCTGACGGTAGCAGGGCTTGACCGCTGGAAGGAAGGGTACGTCCATTCCCTGCTGGCTTGGAACCTTGCCGGACGTCAGACTGGTCAAGCTCAGACCACACAGGTAACGGATCATAGCCCGCTGCTGCCAGAAGAGACCAGTCGCGCACTGCATCGATGCCTCATTCGAGGCGAACTGGATTCCTTCCGCAGCATGATTCGAAAAGAGCTGGATGATGCCTTTCGGCAATCCCCTTCCCGCCTCGTCCGGTGTCTTTTGCAAATTTCACTTCTGATGGAGTCAGCGGCTATGGACTACGTGCGTCATGCTCATAGCAAGCAATCTCAGTGGCTTTCTCCCGAATGGGTACTGTGGCTGGAAACCCCCGAGCAAGCGGATCGGATGCTTATGCAATGGGCACGGGATTTTGTGGATCTGCAGCGTCCATCCGAGATCACGGAAGCGAGTTTGATCGAATCGGCGAAACGATATATCGACGAAAACTACATGCAGGAAATAACGCTCACCTCTCTGGCGGAGCAATTTAATTATCACCCTTCCTACTTCTCGGAAATATTTAAGGCAGGAGCAGGCATCTCCTTTATTCAATATGTGACAGAGACCCGGATGAAACACGCAACACGTCTATTGAAGGAAACTCAATTGAGTGTATGGGATATCACCGAGCTTACAGGCTTCTCTTCACCAAGCTATTTCAGTGCCAGATTCAAAAAGATGCACAACATGAGTCCTTCGGAGTACCGAGTAATGCAATCCGAAAAAATCGCTAATGAGCATCCGAAGAAATGAGATTCCGGCCCCTTCGCTTCCCAGGTAAGATGAAGTTATCAGGTCGTTTACCGCTTGTCATGTAAGCGGATTCAATATTCTGAACGACCGTCCACTCTTAGCCTGAAGGGAGGCAAATCATGAAAAAAATGTCCACGCCCTTATACGGCCAGCAAAATAAGACAGCCTACTTGTTCCTTCTGCCTTGGCTTATTGGCCTATTCTGCCTAACACTGGGGCCAATGGTTGCATCACTGTATTTATCCATGACCAAGTTCAATCTGTTGTCGCCACCGACGTGGACAGGGCTCAGCAATTATGTGCAAATCTTCAGTGAAGATGATACGTTTCGCAGATCGCTAGGGCTCACCTTCTTTTATGTTTTCCTGTCCGTTCCACTTCGACTGGCATTTGCACTGCTGGTAGCGATGGCGCTAAACAAAGGCATTCGCGGACTAGGGATCTATCGGACCGTGTATTACATTCCTTCTCTCTTGGGAGGAAGCGTAGCGATTGCCATTGTATGGCGCCAAATCTTCGACGGCAATGGACTCGTCAATCAGTTTCTGAACTGGTTCGGCATAGCAGGACCTGCTTGGATTGCACATCCCGATTACGTCATTTACACCATTGTTACGCTGTCCGTGTGGCAGTTTGGCTCGGCGATGGTGATCTTCCTGGCTGGGCTTAAGCAGATACCTGCCGATCTCTACGAAGCATCCGATGTGGACGGAGCCAGTAAGCTGCGCCAATTCTTCCGCATCACCCTGCCGATGCTGTCACCCGTCATTTTTTTTAATCTGATTATGAGCATGATCAATTCCTTCCAGGCCTTCACTCCGGCATATGTCATCGGAGATGGTCGCGGAGGACCCCTCGATGCCACGATGTTCTACACCTTGTACCTTTATCTGAAAGGCTTTTCGTTCTTTGATATGGGATATGCCTCGGCACTGGCATGGATCATGCTGGTCATTATCGGTGTTTTCACTGCTATCGTCTTTCTCACATCCAGGTTTTGGGTGTTCTATGGCGACAACCAGGAGGGGAGGTAATGTATATGCCGTTCAGACGAAAGCTGGTTCAAACCGGGAGGCACATTGTCATTATCCTTCTCGGTCTGCTGATGCTATACCCGGTGTTATGGCTCATCTTCAGTTCGTTCAAACCAAACCAGCTGATCTTCACCAGCAGCAGTCTTATTCCGACCAGCTTCACACTGGATCATTACGTGAATGGCTGGAAAGGGCTGCAGGGCGTTTCCTTTGGCCGATTCTTCGGCAATTCGGCATTAATCTCGGTCATGAGCGTCCTGGGGAATGTCATCTCGTGCTCACTCGCTGCTTATGCATTTTCCAGGCTCCGATTTAAGCTAAAGACGCTGTGGTTCAGTATCATGCTGGTCACAATCATGCTGCCTTACCATGTGACGCTGGTACCCCAATATATTCTCTATAACGAATTGCAATGGATTAATACGTACTTCCCGCTTATTTTGCCTAAATGGCTGGCACAGGACTCCTTCTTCATTCTGCTGATGGTGCAATTTATCCGCGGTATTCCACGGGAGCTCGACGAGAGTGCAACGATCGACGGTTGCGGACAATCCCAGATTTTTTTCCGAATTGTGGTACCTCTCCTGGTTCCCGCACTGATCACAACCGCCATCTTCACTTTTATCTGGAGCTGGGACGATTTCTTCAGCCAGATGATCTACCTGAGCAAGATTGATCTGTTCACCGTTCAACTGGGCATACGCTCCCTGTTCGATCCATCGGGACAATCGGATTGGGGTGCATTGCTCGCCATGTCGACGCTGTCTCTGCTGCCCGTAACAATCATCTTTCTGGTGTTTCAGCGCTATTTTCTTGAAGGCATTGCTACAACTGGTCTGAAGTAAGTACCGATTAAAAGATTGTCAGGCTACGGTCTACCACTCTCCACATGTTTAAGTACGCCAAAGTTTCAAAATCACCATATTTGTTGGGAGGATGAACAATGTTTAAACGACTCAAGATGGGAATGGCCGCCTCACTCCTGTTACTCGCAACAGCCTGCTCTGGTACGGATCATACAGGCGCTGACGGCAATACGGATCAAAAGGGCGAAGCCAACGGTCAGGTTGAACTGCGCATGATGTGGTGGGGTGACCAGAAGCGAGCCGATATTACGAACGAAGCCCTTCAAGTATTTCAGGAGAAACATCCGAATATTAAAATTGTGGGCGAATTTGCTCCTTCCTCCGGATACTTTGACAAACTGAATACGCAGCTGGCGTCAGGCACTGCACCGGATGTTTTCTTCCTGGGTGGAAATGTGGTCGACTATGCCAAAAAGAATGTGCTGCTCAATCTTGATCCGTATGTTGGCAAGGAGTTGAACCTGGATGGCATGGATACCACCATGGTGGAATACGGGCGTCTTGACGGAAAGCTTCAGCATATTTCAGCAGGTGCCAACGCACGCGGCATTGTGATCAACAAGGCTTTGTTTGAAAAAGCTGGCATTCCTCTGCCTGATTCGGATTGGACCTGGGATGATTATGCGGCCATCAGCAAGGAGCTGTCTGACAAGCTCGGCGATGGTATATTTGGAACCTATAACTTCACGGTCGACGGCATGGACATCTACTTAAAGCAGCGTGGCAAACAGCTGTATGACATGAAAAACGGTACATTAGGGTTTGCACAGGAAGATGTCCTCGCATGGTTCCAGTATTGGGAGAAGGCTTCGGCATCCGGCGGTGTGGTTACACCTGAAATGCAGGTCTCCAATCCCCATGATGACACGAGCAAATCCCTGCTGATCACGGGCAAAGCCGCCATGAGCCTGCTTCCTTCCAACCAGCTGGCTGCCTTCCAGAGTCTGACGGAAGATCCGCTAATTCTGCATCCTGTTCCGCGTGGACCCAAAGGTACGGGTGTCGTTTTCGAATCCAGTCAGGGATTATCGGGCTATGCGAATACCAAGTATCCGAAAGAGGTTGCCACGCTAATGGATTTCTGGATCAATGATCCAGATGCTGCCCGAATTCTTGGCAATGACCGCGGCGTTCCTGTTACGGAAACCAATCGTAATCTTCTTCAGAAAGAAGCGGGAGCTGTTGAAGAGCTCGTTTATGACTATACCAATTTTGTATCTGAAGCCACCAAAACGGAACCTTTTGATGTGAGCTATAACCCTCCTGGTTTTGCCGAATTCTCCAAGCTGGCTCAGACGACAACCCAGGAAATTGGCTTTGGACGCAAAAGTGTCGAGGAAGCCGTATCGAGTTTCTACAACGGTACCGTTCGAATCTTCGAATCGAATCAATAACCGAGCCCCACAAGGAGGCGGACATGACAGAAGAACTAGTAAACCGGCTGCGCCAAATCTCCATTCAAGACCTCGTGCAGCCGGCTAAACCGGAAGATGCAAAGATCCTGCAAGAGTGGCAGGAAACTGGAGTTCGTTTTGCCGCATCAGACGGACGACTGGAAAAGGCCTATTACACTGCAGTAGAGAAGCTGCTTGCCTGCATTGTTCCCATGGATGGCAGCGATCCTGTTCTACAGGAAGGAGGAATTTATCTCGGCTGCTGGCTGGAGAGCACAGGTACGATTAACGCAGAGCTGCTGTCCCGCCTGGTTCCATCCGTTTCCCAAACGACCTATCTTAGCTTTGCCGCTCATCAGCGAGAAGATGGCTTGCTGCCTTATAAACTGACGGAGGACGGTCCTTCCTATCGTCAGATTCAACTGGTTACTCCACTAGCCCGAAGTGTATGGAACCACTATCTGCTTCACGGCCAGGACCGCATTTTCCTAAAAACGATGTATACGGCCATGTCACGTTATGACGAATGGATCGCGCGTCACCGGGATACTCGGGGAACCGGATGTGTTGAGGCCTTCAGCACATTTGATACCGGACATGATCTGTCACCGAGGTTCTGGCATGTGCCGGATACGCCCTACAGGAATGATCCTGCTGCATGTCATCCGGATTCTCCGGTACTGCCCTTCCTGGCCCCGGATTTGACCGCCAATATATATTGCCAGCGCATGTATTTGGCCCGTATGGCTGAGGAGCTTGGCGAATCCGGTTTGGAATGGAAGGCCAAAGCCGAAATCAGTCTGGATCGTCTCTTTCGTTATTGTTATGACGAAGATGAGCAGTTCTTTTATGATCGTGATCGAAATGACGAGCTGGTCAGAGTCCAATCCGATGTGCTGCTGCGCGTGATGGCCTGCGAAGTGGGCGACCAAGAATTGTTCGACAAGGTGTTACGAAGATATCTGCTGAATACAAGCAAGTTTTTTGCCCGATATCCCTTTCCATCCATAGCCATGGACGATCCCAGGTTCGATCCTTCATCTGCCTATAACAGCTGGGGTGGACCATCCAATTTTTTGAGCCTGATTCGAGCACCCCATGCCTTCGAAGCTCATCATCGGTATGTGGAATTGACCTGGGTGATGAATCCGATCCTTGCTGCATTGTCCAGAGCGCAACGTTTTGCCCAAAACCTAAGCCCATGGACCGGTGAGGAAGGCTTCACAGAAACTTACTCCCCTGCGATCCTGTGTCTACTCGATTATGTGGAACGATTATGCGGAATTATGCCCGTCGGTTCAGACCAGCTGTGGTTTACCGGACTTCTTCCCGTGGACATGGATCATGGCGAGGTGGTTGCTGGCAATACGGCATACAGCCGAACCGTAAATGGTCAGCATTTCGAGTTGGTGATTACACAAGACCATCTTATGGTTTACCGGGAAGGCAGGCTTCACATTCAAGGCCCGTCTGGCATTCGACTGGTTACCGATCGTGAGGGTCGGCTTGAAAGTGTCATTGGAATGAGTGTGCGGACAATTAAGGGTGAGCTCATCTATCAGGGGAAATCCATCCCGATCCTAATCAAAGGAAATGAGATGCAATGCTATACGGATGGTGTTTTAAAAACTGTCCGAGATATCGGCATTATCTATCCCAGTTATCAATGAATTAAAAGGCGCAAATGCAGAGACTCTCTCTGCACTTGCGCCTTTACTATTTCCAAGCTTTCATTAGGAGATCTTGTCCCTTCGATCCTCAAGCAGCAGCTATGAAAACGAATCAAACGAATATGATCAAGATTTGCGTTTCCACGCGGGGTGACGATAAAATTCAATCGTATCGATAAAACTCACGTTATACTCCTGCTCCACATCGGACAAGTTCAGCAGCTGTCGGTCGATTGCTTTTAATCCCATAACCACATCATGCCGCAGAAGGTCCATTGCAATTTTGCCAACGAACCCGCCCTCGATCTCCTTATATCTGCTTCGAAACTCTTCATTGTAGATCAATTCCGGAGTAAAGGATGCTTCAACAAACGCATTAACGAGTGTTAGCTCATTTCCTTCCATTTGCACGGCGATATAATAATTCCCGCGTTCATCCTTTATAAGATCTTTGTTTATTTCCACGTTCATTGGATTCACTCCCTATATCATATATTATGGACCTTGTTGAACAAACATGGGCAGCCAACTGCTCACCTCTGGACCTCTTCCGCTCATATAATAGGTATAAACGGAGAACGGAGGATGACTTATGAATTGGCATCATCTCCATACAGGCAAAACGCTTCAACAGCGTCTGGCAGAGCTGCAGGGACATCTGGCCGAGCTTAATACACCGAGATCAGGACTTGAACCGGGCCGCATCAAACGGGTGTACCCTCATCATTTTATCGAAGTCAATCGACAATTGTTTATTCCGCTCACCCTGTTATCCATCCGTGTGTTTGATACGCCGCAAACACGCCGAGGTGTGCGGGTAGGCATTCGCACCGTGTTCCCATCCAAAAACGCCTTTCGAAATATCCGACTGGTTGGCGTGGGAATCGATTATCTGGAGCTTCAGGGAAAGGGCAAATTTCCTTCCCGCATCCTGTTTCCTCTGACCCAGATCGAATCCATCAAACGTCCAGCACTGCAAAAGAAAAAGCAGACGCGCTGATTCGTATCGTGTCATGAATTCATGCTCCCCTTCAAATTATAACGCAACTTCTGCAGCTCTGCCTGCTTATGTCTTCATGGCAAAAACGGTGAGCACAGAATTTCTCTGTGTCTCACCGCGCAGCTTATTCATGTAAAAATAAGCGGATTAGCTCCATTGGGGTTTCCTCATTATAAGCCTGTCCAAACATCTTTGGCATAGCGCCCTTCCTGCTGCAAACGTTCAAGCCATGCATCAGCCTGTTCTGCCGAATTGCCGCCAATGTCGGTGTATGCTTTCTTCAGCGTATCTTCCACATCAGGGGCCATCTTGCTTCCATCTCCGCAAATATACAGATGCCCGCCCTGCTCAAGCAGTGGGATCAGCTTTTGGGCGTCGTCTCTCATCAGATGCTGCACGTAGCACTTGTCCTGTCCGTCCACTCTGGAGAAAGCGGTATGGAGCTGGACAAGCCCTTCTTGCTGTGCAGCTTCAAGCTCATTTTTATACAAATAGTCATGCTCCGGATTACGGCATCCAAAGTAAAGATGGGCTTCGCCAACCTGCTGCCCTTGTTCCTTCAAAACACGTCTTGCCTGCAGGAAGCCACGGAATGGTGCCACACCTGTTCCTGGACCTACCATAATAATCGGTACCTCCGCTTGATCTGGCAATTCAAACCCGGACTCTGGCGTCCGTATGAACATGACCACCTCTTCACCCGGTTTCAGGTTCGCCAGATAGTTTGACGCTATGCCTTTATATTCCCCTTGTCCGCTCCAGGCAGGAGCACGAACTACACTAACTGTGATACTGGCCTGTTCCGGCTGAACACGAGGTGAACTGGAGATGGAATAATATCTCGCTTTGAGTGAAGGCAGCAGTTCCAGGAAGCGTTCAAACGGTATTTCACACGCCTCGTATTTAACCAGATAATCCAGCATCGATACCCGCTTTCCTCGCACTTCTTCCATATACACGGATTCATCCAGAAGCGCTTCAAGCTCCTTCTTGTGCGGCGGGCACACGGTGTATGCTGCCAGCTCTCTCAGCTGTGCACGTGTTGCTGCTTCTTGCAATTCTACGCTGTGGCTGAGCAAGTCATACAGATTAACCGGCTGATGCAGAGGCAAGTGCGCAGCGCTTCGACCAGATGCATCCAAAACCAGGTGTTCCGTACCAGTGAAACCATAACGTTTTAGTACACGCTCCACGAGTTCCGGTGAATTTTGCGGGAGAATCCCCAAATGATCGCCTTCCTTGTAGGTCATGCCTTCAGGCAGTTGGATCTCCAGATGACGTGTACTCCGCTGGCTGCCCGCATCATGAAGTTCCCGGTTCTCGAGCACTTGAGCTACATGGGCATCATACGTATCTGCAAGCGGTGTCACCGCCAGTCCACTTACAAACTGTACGGACAATGAACTGCGCTCACTGCCTGAGCTGCTGTTCAGCTCAAGTCCCAACGCTCGTGCCAAATCCGGCCACAATTGTTCAGTCCAGTCCTCAACCTGCTTCTCAAAATCCCCGCTAGCATCACTTTCACCAAGAGGAGATAACCGCATTGCTCCCTTCGAAGAGAGCTGTTCATCAATCAAACGCGGGATGCGCTGATACGTGCTGGCCCAGTTGTGATCCCCGCATCCAAGCACTGCAAAGCGGACTCCCTCAAATTCCTTGTGATCTGCATGTTCAATCCATTCTACAAAATCCTTGGCATTGCTCGGCGGTTGGCCGTTGTACGATGCACTGACGATGACAACAGCACCTTCTTTAGGCAGCTTGCCTACTCGATCATTCAGTGCTGCCACTTCACTTCGAAAGCCTTGATATCGTGCATGATCTGCAATCTCACGGGCAATACCTTCCGCGGTACCCAGATTGGAACCATACAAGACAAGCATCGGGGTGTGATGGGCATTTGCCGCATCAGGCTCTTTTCTTTTGGCAGCCGAGGACGGCTGCTCCTGTACCGAAACACCTGGAACAGCCATGACAGGCTGCCCACCACGGGCACGAACCCGAATGGTGAAATGATCCGGCTTGAGTGTCAATGTCTCTTTTACTTTCAACTGGTAATCCGTATGATCGATCAGATCAAAATGTTTCAGGACCATGCCCAGCACAAGCGTTGCTTCCTGAAGTGCAAACTGCTGTCCAATGCAGGCCCGTTGACCATTACCAAACGGCTTGTAGGCATCATGCGGCACCTTGCTCGGATCCTCGAACCGCTCGGGACGGAATTCCTCTACATCGTCACCCCAAGCATCACGGTCACGATGCAGCTTGGGAATGAGCACACTTACACTATCCCCTTTTTGCAAAGGATACTTTCCTGCGAGCACCGTGTCTTCTTTGGCGTACAGGGAAAATGCCGGGGCCGTTGGCCACAGGCGCAATGCTTCGTTTAGCACCATGCGGATATATTTCAGATTGCGAACCTGATTGTACGTCGGAACCGGATCTTTTAAAATCTGGTCAGCTTCGGCTTGCGCCTTGGCCAGCTTGTCCGGATTTTTCATCAAGTAGTATATGGCAAAGGATAATAATCCACTCGTTGTCTCATGTCCTGCAATGAGGAATGTAATAATCTGATATCGGATATTCTCATCGTCAAGTGTTTCACCCGTTTCCGGATCCTTGCCGCTAAGCATATGGGATAACAGATCATCCGCACCTTCCTGAGGCTGCTCTTTGCGTTCCGCAATGATATGATCGACCAGCGTGAACATCGAACGAATATCCTGTTCGAATTGTTTCTTTTTACTGATCATCAGCTTGTCCTGAATACGAAGGCGCTGCAGTGAACTCATGGATTCATCCAGTGCGCGTACCATGCTCGTGATAAATGGATGCGGTTCTTCTCTGTAAAAGCTGTTAAACCGATAGTTAAATCCACATAATCCGATCGTATCCAGAGTGAGGCGCGTCATATCATCAGGTACGTTAACCGTTTCGTCGGGATTCAGCCTGGACCATTTCTGAACAAGCTGCACAGCCAGATCAATCATTTTGTTATGATATCCCTGCATTGCACGCTGGCTGAAGCTGGGAAGCAGCACGTTATGAGCTTTTTTCCAGTTGGGTTCATCGGTCCAGCTTGTAAACAGGCCATCTCCCGCAAATGCACGAACCTTCGCAAGAGGTGCCCACACACGCTTGTCGAATTTGGATTCATCCGTTACCTCGGCCACCAGCTCATGACCCGAAATATACAGCTCGCTTCGTCCCGGGTACTCCATTCGAAAGATTGGTCCATATTGGTCGGCAAGTTTGACCAGGGATTGCACAGGCTCCTCAAAGTTTAAATGTGGCAAGTTAGCCAAAGGGCCGAATGTTTTGGGCTGTGGTACTGAAAATGGGGACATAATCTTCGCTCCTCTTCCAACTTATTAGTCCAACCAAATAAATAATGAATGGTTTGAAAAAACTCCTTAAATTAACTGACATGACTTCATTTTCTGCAAGTAATCACATTTGATGCATAACATAGAAAAAACAAATCAGAACCGATTGACCGAATTGGTATATTGGTCATTTTAAAGTAAAAAAAATGGAGTGACATCGTTACCTTACTTTTACCCTAACATTTCCAGTTCCAATCTACAACAGTCTCAAAGTCATAGGACTATTGGGTAGCTGCTCTATCCAGAGATCCAAGTGGTCCCTTGGCCTGAGGTATTCAGGCCTTGTCCACCTTGGTTTTGGCAACGGCTTCGCTTATTCTAGAGCTGCTTGAGAAGTTCCTTTATTCGCGTTTCCATTCTCATCGGTTCAATGGTAGTCTCATAACGACCACTCACCTCTCCGTTTCGACGGATCAGAAATTTGGTGAAGTTCCATTTGATCCCGTTCCCTTGGTACAATGTCGGATGGTTTTCCCTGACAAAATGGTCCATCCACTGTCCTTCCTCCGTTTCCAGGTCATATCCCCGGAATGCTGCCTCTTCAGTCAAATGGCGAAACAACGGGTGAATGGATGGCCCGGCAACCTCAATCTTATCAAACATCGGAAAGGTGATATGAAATTCATTTTTGCAATATTCCGCTATCTCAGCGTTACCGCCCGGTTCTTTATGGTTAAATTGATCGCAGGGAAACGCCAAAATCTCCAGTCCTTGCCCCCGGTACTTATCATACAGCTGCTGCAGCGCCAAAAATTGTCTGGAGTAGCTGCACTTGCTGGCTGTATTCACAATGAGCAGCGCCTTCCCCGCGAACTCTGATAAATCACCAATGCGTCCATCCGCTGACGAAATCGGATAAGAATAAATGTTCACTATAAAGCCCCCCTTATCTTGTTAACAACGAAAAGTATCTAAATTGATTATACTCGCGGGTCGATGATAGGTTAAATATATAGATGCTATAATTTTAATAGTTTTTGTCTATGACCTTGAGTAATGACTATATAAAAAACAACTGCCCTGAGCAGAGCAGAACAGCTCTGCTTCACCAGACAGTTGTTGTATTGATTGTATGACTACCGGGCTTAAGTTCATATTTATTACCCCATAATTAGACCGTATACAATACCCGGACCGTGCACGCCAATCGTCAAATCATTTTCAATATCGGAAGATCGACTTGGGCCAGAAATAAAATGAATACCTGCGGGAAGATTCTCTCTTCCCATTTCATCAAATCGATTCAGCGTCTCACCCAATCTCGTATGCAGACGTTCTACCGGAATGACAATGATCAATACCGTTGGCAGCAGGCTTACAGAACGTCCCTTTTGTGGTGATGACAGCACAGTCACAGAACCCGTGTATGCTGTCGCGTAATCCGCCATGACCACTCCGATGTCGGCCTCTGCTGCCCGAGCTTTCCAGTTTTCATCTGGCTTGCTGTTCCATACGGAAACCTGAACTTCTGGCAGGCTCGCTTCGAGCTGCAGTTCGTCCAAAACCTGTTCGTTTTGCCGAATCAGATATTTGGCTCCCAGCTCGTTAGCCTTGATTGTAATAAAGGCGGATACTTCCTCCAGATTTTTCACCCGGACCACGTGAGCGCCGACACTCACAAAATTATCCGTAAATGCCTGTATGCGTTTGTCCTCATCCCAGTCCAGTTCATTCCAGAACGATGGTGCACCTCGAAAGGGTTGTGTTGGTGCTTGTTTCTGCCGGGGTCTTCTCAATTTGGAAGCAATCCCATTCATGAATGTTTCCTGCTTCTCACGCGACCGCTTCTCCAGTTGATCCAGCCATTCCTGATGTTCAGCGCTCATGCTTGTCGCCTCCTTGCTCTCGTTCACGCAGAATTCGCTCCATCCGGTTACGAACAGCTGAATCCATCTCTCTCTGATCCTTAGTCAGCTCCTGGTCCAGCTTGTTCCATTGCTGACGGAATGAACGCTTTGCCAGACTGGGTGCCACTCTGTAGGTGTTCCAGCCTTTTAGCGGACCCAGCTTGAGAGAGATACCGTCATTGCGTACAACCGCTTTCTGACCGATCTGCCCGAGACGAATGGCTGCACTGAATCGTTTCGAGTTCGACACCACTGCGGCGAATCCCTTCATGCCGGCACCTTCAAGCTTATTGCCGTGTCCTTCTTCCACCTTGCGTCTGCGGAGATACACAAGCATATCATGCAGAGGTATTTTGACAGGACATGCTTCATAGCAAGCTCCACACAAACTTGAAGCACTGGCAATGTCGTTCCACTCGTCTATATTTCCATTCAGCGCAGGCGTCAGCACTGCTCCAATCGGACCGCTGTAGGTTCCCCCATAGGCATGCCCGCCAATATGACGGTATACTGGACAAGCATTAAGACAGGCACCGCAGCGTATGCAGTTGAGCAGTTCCTGAAATTCAGGATCACCCAGCTGCAGGGATCGTCCATTATCCACAATAATGATATGCATTTCTTCAGGTCCGTCCCCGTCCTCCGTTCGGCGCGGCCCGGTTATGCCTGACATGTACATCGTCAACTTCTGTCCTGTTGCCGAACGAGGCAGCAGCGTGGCCATCACTTCGAGATCCGTCCAGGATGGAATAATACGTTCCATCCCCATTAGCGTTATTTGCGTTTTGGGTACAGTGGATACCATACGGGCATTGCCTTCATTTTCGAACAATACCATGGATCCGGTCTCCGCAATGGCAAAGTTGCAGCCGGTCATGCCAATATCTGCCTCGAGGAATTTTTCCCGCAGTTTTTTGCGTACAAACCCGGCGAGTACGGTGGTATCCGGTTCCAGGATTTCTCCCGCTTCCTTCGATAACAATTCGGCGATCTGATAACGATTTTTGTGAATGGCCGGGATGACAATATGAGATGGGGCTTCTCCAGCCAACTGGATGATGTATTCGCCCAGATCGGTCTCAATCGCTTCGATGCCGGCAGATTCAAGCGCATGGTTCAAATGTACTTCTTCCGACACCATTGATTTGGATTTCACCACGGACGCAGCTTCCTTGTGTGCCGCTATATCGAGAGCAATGGCAGCTGCCTCCACCGATGTATCCGCAAAATGAATATGAACACCGTTAGCACGGGCATTGTTTACGAATTCATTCAGATAATAATCGAGATATGCGATCGTGTGCAGACGAATCTGGCGGCCCCGTTCCCGCCATTCGTCCCAGTTTCCGTGTTCTTCCGAGGCGGATTTCTTCCCATTCCGCAGTCGTTCAGTAGTGAACTTCACAGCTTTGCGCAGAAAATCATCATTAAGCGCGAGTTCTGCTCGCTTTTTGACAGACACATCCATTACACCCGGTTGACTCATCCTGTTCGCACCCCCTCATACAGTAATTCGGCCAAATGCATGACACGCACCGGTTCATTCCGGTAACGCAAATTGCCTGCGATATTCATGAGACACGCCATATCCAGTCCAACAAGCACCTCTGCTTCGGTCTCTTTGATATGATCGACTTTCTCGGTTACCATGGCTCCGGAGATATCCGACATTTTTACAGCAAATGTTCCCCCGAACCCGCAGCAATCCTCTCCAAAAGGAAGAGGTACAAATTCCAGCCCTTTCACTGCGGACAACAGTGCCATAGGTTCATCCTTCACCCCAAGCAGCCTGCTGCCATGACAGGACGGATGATACGTTACCTTATGAGGGAAATGTGCGCCCAGATCTGTTATTCCAAGCACCTGCACCAGAAATTGTGTGAATTCATAAGCTTTCGCTTCCAGTCGTTTTGCCTTTTCAAGCCATATCGGTTCATCTGCAAACAGCTCAGGATAATGGTGAATCATATACGTACAAGAACCTGAAGGACAGACTACAAAATCGCTGTCGTCAAACGCTTCCAGGATCGTTTTGGCTGCCACCCTCGTCTCATCCCAGTACCCGCTATTGTATGAAGGCTGACCGCAGCAGGTTTGAACAGGCGGGAATTCCAGCCGAACGCCATGAGCGGCAAGCAGTCTCACCATCGCTTCTCCCACACGCGGATAGATGGCATCGCTGAGGCAGGTAATGAACAAGGAGACCTTCATAATCACACGCTCCCATAATCGATTAGTTGTTGGTCTATTATCGTAATTCTGTAGTATTGGGTCAGTTCTGAATGAATTGTATTTCGCTTATACGGTTGTAATTTGGATGTCGTAGTCCTTCAATCGATGGATTAGATCCCCTTCCTGCGGCTCATTGATGATCACAGCATGAACCGCATTCAATCCCGTTACCTTTGCGAATGCACGGACACCGAACTTGCTGGCGTCTGCGAGCAAAATGACCTGGTCGGAAATACCGACCATTTTCTGCTTCAATCTGGCTTGCAGTTCATTGGACTCGCTGATTCCACCACCCTCCAGATGCACACCCTTGCAGGACAAAAACAGTTTATCGACATGATACGTCTCCAGAGAACGTTCGGCGAGCGGCCCGACAAATGACAAGGAACGCTGTGCTAGCTGACCTCCGGTAGAGATCACCTCAATCTTGTCTTTGCTGCTAAGTTCAGTCGCCACCTGAATGGAGTTGGTTAGCACCGTCAGCGGAATATCCGGCATATTCGCAGCCATGTAACCTGCCGTGGTGCTGGCATCCAGCAGAATTCGATCTCCAGGGCGAATCATGGAAAGAGCAGCCTGGGCAATTCGTTTCTTCTCTTCCGCATGCGTTGTTTCCCTTACACGATAAGGGATCTCCGGCTGATCGTCCTTAATGCTCACAGCTCCTCCATGGGAGCGCTTTAATCTCCCGGCTTGCTCCAGCCGATCCAGATCGCGGCGGATGGTCTCTTCGGTTACCCTGCAGCGATCACTCAGCTCGGATACACGCATGCTGCCATTCTCATTCACCATCTCTACAATCCGATCATACCGCTCGGCAGCAAGCATGTTACACCTCACTCCCGGCTTGTGAATTCAATGAGTCCGTCAATCTCAGAAATCTGCCATATGCTTCTTCCCAAATGGGTCTATCCTTCGGTTCATAATCGGATACCGGGAACGAATCACGAATGACCTTGCGTGCTTCCCAGATATCCTTAAACGCCCCGCTGGCGATCCATTGAACGGCCATGTTGCCAATTGCACTGCCTTCCGCAGGCCCTGCCCATACCGGTTTGCCAATCGAATTTGCGGTCCACTGACATAACACTTGATTCTGGATGCCTCCACCGACCATATGCAGTCCATTGAAAGATTGACCCGATAATTGTTCCGTCCACTCCAGTACTCTTCTGTACTTCAGCGCGAGGCTCTCCAGAATTGAACGGGCGATGGCTCCCTGATTCTGCGGTTCCTGCTGTCCCGTATTCCGGCAATATTGACGAATCCGGGACGTCATGTCACCCGCTGGCATGAACAGATCATCGTCCGGATCAAAGAGACTTGCAAATGGAGGGGCCAGTTCCGCCTGCTTCAATAACTCAGCGTAGCTGATTCCCATCCCCTGCCGCTCCCATTCGCGCATGCTCTCCTGTAATATCCAGAGGCCCATAATGTTTTTGAGCAGACGGAATGTTCCCCCCGCGCCGCCTTCATTCGTAAAGTTCAGAGCCAGACTCTCGGAACTAATGGCAGGGTGATCAATCTCCGTACCCATTAGTGACCAGGTTCCACAGCTCAGGTAAGCGAACGAACGATCCGTTGCAGGGACAGCGACTACTGCTGAACCCGTATCATGCTCAGCCACGGCAATAACAGGAATGGCGGATATCCCCAGATCACCGGTTATACTGCTGCGGAGCTGACCTACTCTCGTACCCGGCATCACCGCTTCACCAAACATATGATCCGAGACCCCGATATGGGCAAGCAATTCTCCGTCCCATTGGCCGCTCACCGGGTTGTAGAGCTGCGTCGTTGTTGCATTGGTGAACTCATTCACTGCTTCCCCAGTCAGGAAGTAACGAAGCAGATCGGGAATCATAAGAAAACGATCCGCCGCATCCAGCAATGGTGAACCCTTTCGCTGCAGGGTTGCGAGTTGGTACAGGGTGTTAAAACTGAGGAATTGAATGCCTGTACGTTCGAAGATCCGCCGGGAAGTCAGCTCTTTGCGAACCTGTTCCATCATGCCGTTAAACTGTGCATCACGATAATGATAGGGATTACCGAGCAACTCGCCATTGCTCCCCAGCAAGCCAAAGTCCACTCCCCAAGAATCGATCCCCAGACTCTCCGGGTGCTCTCCTTGTTGCTTAACCCGTTGCAGCCCTTGCAACAATTCATGATGCAAACGCAATATGTCCCAGTGCATCCGCTCGCCGGCTTTGACCGGCTCATTTTTGAAACGATGGACCTCGGTTGCCGTAATTCCCCGGTCATTGAGATGACCCAGCAGCGCTCTCCCACTGCCAGCTCCCAGATCGTATGCCAGCACACTCACTGCTCTTCACCAACCTTTCTATACATATGGTACAGATTCTCTTTGCTTATTTGTTTGTTTGTTTTTGTTTTATACTGTTTTGCTTTATTTCACGAGTATATCACTGTTGTAAGCGTTTGAATACCCTGTGTTTAGTTCTTCTTCAACAAAAAAACGACCTGATCCCATGGATAAGTCGTTCTTCTGTTTGGATTCAGCATCTTGCATAATTCGATTCCACTCAATCCAGAGTACAGTATATAGACGAATAGGAGCATTTCGATCTATATATTGAAGATTGGAAGTCGCTTATTGGATTTATGCAAATGCTCTATTACGTATAAAACCGGCCATTGCTTACACCAGACTGAGGCTGCACATCTCTCTCGAAATGCTTGAACCTTGTCCCCTGATATGTGAGCATCCCCCGGTCGTTTTCTACCAGCATGCCGTAGTTGCTTCCGCCGACATTCAGTTCCAAGCGTTCCCCATTATCCAGTTGAAATGTTGCGTAATACCAGGTTGAAGCACTGCTATCCCCGCTTCCTCCAGTAACTTCCGTTCTCTTCGCCACCACAGTGCAATGCAGTGTGAGCAGCGTTGCTACATTGTTCGAGGACCATGTTCGCATTCCTGAAATAATCGCAATGACGATGACACTAGCAATAATAAGAAATATGGCACCAATAAATATCGAGCCAAATGCACTCATCGCCCCAAACTCGTTAAATCCCGAAAAAAATCCCCCCTGATTGCCCTCAAACCCCGGCACACCGTTCATGTCATCAAATACACCGAAGCCGTCCGTAGTTAATCGGCCCAGCGATGAAGATATGCTTATTGCCTTCATTCATCATCGTTCCTTTCCGGCTCCAAAATAAGATGCACCGTCCCCAGCCAAGGAGACGGTGCACGCAGACAACCCTACTTGCCTTGTCCGTATACTATATGAATGGAATCAGGAATACAGACGTTCAAGTTCATCAACCAGACTGCCAACATACGCCACAGCAGCACGGATCGGTTCCGGTCCGGACATGTCCACACCCGCAAGCTTCATAAGCTCTTGCGGCGATAGACTTCCACCTGCTTTCAATGCTTCAAGCCAGCGGTCCACGGCAGGCTGCCCTTCTTCGCGAATAAGTCCGGCTGCTGCAGTGGATGCCGTTAAACCTGCTGCATAGGTGTAAGGATACAGTCCCATGTAATAATGTGGCTGCCTCATCCAGGTCAGCTTGGCCCCTTCGTCCACAACCAGATCCGATCCCCAGAACCCGGAGAGAATATTTCCTTTGAGCTCACTAAGCGTCTTGGCTGTAATCGGTTCATCCTTGGTGGCAAGTGCATATACCTGTCGCTGTAATTCACCTTCAAGCAGGTGTGTCACAAAGTTGTGGTAATACGTGTTGAGCAATTGCAAAATCACCCAGCGGCGCATTCTTGGATTGTCAGAACGTTTCAACAGATGATCGGCCAACAGCATCTCATTCATGGTAGATGGTGCCTCAATGAAATAAAGAGAAGGCCTTGTATTGGTAAGACGCTGATAGCGTCCGGCAAGCATGAAATGCCCGGCATGTCCCACTTCATGAGCAAGCGTAAACGCTCCGCGCATATTGTTTGCCCATGAAATGAGGATATACGAATGTGATCCATAAATGGATGAACAGAAAGCACCTGTTGATTTCCCGGCGTTATCCGCGTAATCCACCCAGCGGTCACTGAATGCCCGTTCCACAATCTCTCCGTATTCCGGTCCAAGTACAGCAAGAGCTTCACGAATGAGCGTGCAGGCTTCCTCATATGTAATCGCAGGACTGAATTCAGGGTCAAGTGGGGCTTTCAAATCGCAGAACATCAGCTTGTCCAGACCCAGCTCACGTTTCTTGAGAGCCGCAAGTCTGCGCATATGAGGTGCGAGTTCCTGCTGAATAATATCCAGGATATTGTTATACATCTCTTTGCTTACTTGCTGCGGGCTGAGCAGCATATCGGTAACATCGTTATAACCGCGAAGCCGGGACAAGACAACCTGTTTTTTCACTTCGGTTGCATAACCTTCGGCAAACGTGTTTTTGTAATCGTTCAATTTGGAACTGAAGGCTGCGTAGGCGGAACGGCGCAGCTTTGTATCGGAAGACATTTCGTAGTTATTTTCATAGAAAGACCAGGACAGTGGACGGTTATTGTCCTCTCCATCCAGTGCATCGTCGAACGTCATGTCTGCCAGTTTACCTCGGAGGTAGATCCGGTATGGTGAATCCAATACCTCTCCTAGAGATGCCAGCACTTTCTCCGTTTCTGGCGAGAGACGATGTGCTTTTTCCTGAAGCAGAAGATTCAAGCTCCGAGAATAGGGCTCCAGTCCGGGAAGTTCGGCAATATAACGTTCCACCGTACCCTCGGGAAGATCCGTAATCTCAGAATTGACAAAAGACAAGGAAGACGACAGAGACGATAGGATATCTCCCGCTTTGGCCGAATTCTCAATGTTCACCGGATTGGTGCTGTCTTCCGATTGTTTAAGTCGCGCATAGGATGCGGTCTTGGCGATTCGTTCCTGAAGTGCTTCACGAGCGTCGAGACATGCCAGTAACTGTTCAGCACTTTCGCCAAGACGCCCTTTGAACGTTTCAATATGGGCTGCTTCTTCAGGGAGTGACTTGAGTTCCTGTTCCCACTCTGCATCGGTTCCAAACAAGTCTGCCAGGTTCCAGGTCGTTTCCTGGCTCACTTCGTCGCGTGTATGTATTTTTTCCATCTGTATATGTCCTCCTCCTTGCGTTTCCAATATCTCTCATCGTATCATATTCCGACCGTTTATACCTGACATCTCCCAAATTGAGACTTTTGATTCAAGTTCAATGGTACATCAAAAAAACCGCCGGGTTATGGAAATGTTCCATGCCACCCTGCGGTTCCTTCGGCTCTGATTTATTCTGATTTCCAGATTACATTTTCTCCGTAATTTTTGCCCCAATCGTACATTGCGCGCAGCACTGGCATCAGACTATGCCCATGATCGGTCAAACTGTACTCTACCCGAGGCGGCACTTCCGCATAAACCTTTCGCTCGATCAGCCGGTCTTCCTCCAGCTCCCGAAGCTGGTTGGTCAACATTTTTTGGGTAATATGAGGGATTAATCGCTTCAATTCACTGAAACGCTTCGTTCCTTCCAGGCCCAGATGCCACAATATAATGAGTTTCCATTTGCCGCCAATAACAGCAAGGGTCAATTCTTTCTCACAGTTGATTTCCTTCAGATTAATCCGTTCCTTGACTTCGGCTGCCATGGCTCCGAGCCCCCTTAGCTTACATTCTTATATCAACATGTACGTTATTCGATATAGCTTACTCTCAATTCTACTACAGCATGGCCCGAATGCATAGAAGACGCAAACCTGATAACTGCATCCATTACAGAAAGGACCGGATTCACCTTTTTTATCAAAGGGATCCCGGTCCTATCTATATGTTCTTAAAGTATACAGCGATGTCTATTCCAGATTCGCATGAAGGCCAAACATGTCTGCTCCAGTCAAGCTTTTCATTTCCATTAAAGTGAGAACCAGAGCATCCATGCCAAGCAGCAATCCCTGTTCAAAAAGTGAACCCATCGGCTGAATGGTAACTGCTGATCCCGCCGCTGCCGTGTCCTCTTTCGCAGATGCAGGAAGGCGAACGATGATATTTGCCAGTTGACCGATTGTGGACTCCGGCTTGATCGTGATCAGACCTACAGGAGCACCGGCTTTACTGGCCTTTTGAGCCATCGCTGCCAGACTGCCTGTCTCTCCCGAGCCGGAGCATAATAAGAGGAAGTCCTTCGGACTGATGCCCGGTGTAACGGTCTCGCCAACGACATATACCCGGAGTCCCATCTGCATCAATCTCATGGCGAACGCCTTTCCCATTAAACCTGAACGGCCAGCACCTGCCACAAAAACCTGTTCGGCAGCCAGAATATGTTCTGCCATGGCCTGCATCTCCGAATCGTCAATCTGGCTTAGCGTACGTTCCAGCTCCTTCAGAATGTCAGCTGCGTATTGTCTGCTGCTCATCCATTTACCCTTGTTGAACGAGACGCTGCATTTCAGCCGCAACTTTGGCTTTGTCTGCCTGACCAGTGATTCCACCGCCTACAATAACCAGATCGGGTTGTGCTTTGATCACTTCAGGCAATGTTTCCAATTTGATACCACCCGCAACAGCGGTTTTGGCATTTTTCACAGCAGCTTTGATCGTTTGCAGATCTTCGAACGGACTTTGTCCTTCAGCTTGCAGGTCATAACCTGTGTGTACACAGATGTAATCTACGCCAAGCGAATCAACTTCACGAGCACGTTGTTCAAGGTTAGGCACGTTGATCATGTCCACAAGAACTTGTTTGTTTTGTTTCTTCGCTTCTGCTACTGCACCTTTGATCGTACTGTCATTGGTTGCCCCAAGCACAGTGATCAGATCCGCACCAGCTTCAGCTGCTTTCATGATTTCATAACCACCAGCGTCCATAATTTTGAGGTCTGCAAGAACTTGCAAATTAGGGAATGCTTCTTTCATCGCTTTTACCGCGTGCAAACCTTCATTAATAACGATTGGTGTACCAATCTCAACGATATCAATATATTGTTCCACTTCTTTAACGAGAGCGATACCTTCAGGGATGTTTACCAGGTCGAGTGCGAGCTGCAGTTTCATGATTTATTTCTCCTTTGTTGTTCAGATATGAGTATTCCTATAGAGGATTTCTAATTGTTTAGCCTGCACCAATCTGCCTGTTCAGATGCATGCATGTTTATCTTCGCTACTCATTCATTGTAGAGCCTGACTTTCCATCCAGGAAGTACGCACTTTGAAGTCAGGTAGTTACCTACACGATACTAATGATCCACTTTTGTTGTTATACGAATCCAAATAATGAAAAATTAATTTTGACTAACCTGCATTGAAAGATCAACGAATAAAATTCCATCCTCACATTATCAGAAAAACCCTGCCAGATGGCAGGGTCTTGTTTCATTTATTTAGGGTATGCTCAACTGAACATTGCGATTTAGAAGTAAACGGGTTTCACACATACCGGCTTGGATACACCAGTACTATGACCTGTGTATTTCAAACGTCCGCTCTCCTGATCCACCGTAAATGTAACCATGTTGTTGGTGTCGCGGTTGGCAGCGATAAGCAGTTTACCATTCGGTGTCAATGCAAAATGACGTGGATGCTCACCTTCGGCCGAGACATGCTCAACGAGTTTCAGGTGACCTGTTTCAGCGTCTGCTGCAAAAACAACGATGCTATCATGTCCACGGTTTGAACCGTAAACGAAACGACCGTCATTGGATACTGTAATTTCAGCCGTTGTATTTTCAGTGCCATCATAACCATCCGGCAATGTCGACACGGTGGATATTTCAGTCAACGTGCCTGCAGCTGCATCGTAACGGAAAGACGTAATGGAAGAATCCACTTCGTTGATAACATAAGCGAATTGACCATTCGGATGGAACGCCAGGTGACGCGGACCTGCTCCTGGATGGGTTTTCGTTTCGCTGTGCAGTACGAGCTCATTCTTGTCTGCATCAATGGAGTAGATGGCAATCTTGTCCGCACCCAGATCCTGTACCATCATGTATTTGCCATCCGGGCTGAAGAATGCGGAGTGAACATGAGGCTTGTCCTGACGCTCCGGATGAGCTCCTTTACCTTCATGTTTCTTCTCATCCAGAAGAGCTCCGACTTCACCGTTGTCTGTCAACGATTGCAGACCGACCAGTCCACCGTGGTAGCTGGAAAGGATCAGGTAACGTCCGGAAGGATCACGCTGGATATGACATGGTGGAGCCGAGATGGAATTGCTGCGATTCAGCATGGACAGTTTTCCAGTGGAAGGATCAATGTTCAGAGCAACCGCCTCGGACATTTTGTTTCCCTCTGGAGATACGGCTTCCCCAATTGCATACAGTTTGTTGCTATCGGCATTCACGTTGACAAACGTTGGGTTTTTCACGCCCGAGATGCCATCCAGCTTACTGAGGCTGCCTGTATCCTCATTCAATTCATATGCGTAAATGCCCTCATTTTCCGCTTCGGCATAAGAGCCGACCAATACGAGCAAGCGTTTCGATTCACTCATTACAGTTTCCTCCTCTATGTGTATGTAGTCTAGTTGCACCTCTTCTATAATAAATCTGCCATATCAAAATAGCAATCCGCCGTCTGTTTACGTGACCTGCATTAACCTGTTTGTTGTGCAATTATTCTGGGATATCATCCCAATATCCATTCACGACAGGGGACAACTTCTGCTATGATTAGAAAGGTTTTTCATCATGAAAGGACTGAATTCGGTTGCTTCAATCATTTTTGCTTACGTTATATCATGTTTTTCTGCCCATATCGCTGCCCGTCATTGGAGGCATACTGCTAAAGCGGTTCAGAAATTGGGATACTCGCTCACTCTCCACCTTCTCCCTTTATATTCTGAGCCCTGCCCTTATCTTTGATACACTGCTGCATGCCGAAATTACCTGGACGGACGTCACAGGCACCTTTTGGTTTTCCATCATTAATCTGATCGCCCTATGGGCGCTTGCCGAGCTGTTGAGCCGAATTTTCCACTTGGGCGCAAGCGAAAAAGCGGGACTTACCCTTGTCTCCACCTTTACCAACTGTGTGAATTACGGACTCCCGCTTGTATTGCTTGCCTTTGGACAACTTGGATTGGACAAGGCCTCGGTCTATGTGATCGGGCAGATGATTATTGTGAATACCGTAGGAATTTTCTTTGCGGCCCGATCGGAATTCACGGTCAAACATGCCATTCTGTCCGTTTTCCGCATGCCTTCCATCTATGCTGCAGCCATTGCCATTGTTCTGCGTTCAACTGGCATAAGTCTGCCTGATGCACTGGATGGAGGTATTGCCATGCTGGCTGCAGGTTACTCCCCCGTTGTTCTGGCCATTCTGGGTGCACAGATGCTAAGACCTCGCGGTTCCGCGGATCCTTGGCAGCCCAATGTGCGCCGTGCCTTCTGGACTGGACTTGTGGTTCGTCTCGCCGCTGCGCCGGTCCTATCTTACCTGATTCTGACCGCACTTCAGGTTGAAGGCATCCTATTCAGTGTTCTGCTGATCCTGGCATCCATGCCAACAGCAGTAAACGCCGTTATTTTGGCTGAACAATTCAATGCATCTCCGCAATTTGTGTCCCGCTGCATTCTATGGACCACCGCTGCTTCCATGATCATTCTGCCGGTTATGATTGTGATGTCTTCCTGATCAGTACGGATGTCGGTCCAGGGGACATCGCCGCCAGACGGCGTTTCTCCAGCCGGCGTTCATAACGGCGTTGAATTGCTCTTACATAGAAGAATTTGACCACAAAGTAAGAAATCACACCCAGGATCACGCCAAAGACAGACATGCCTGCCAGGATATCAAGCCCACCCAGCAAAAGTTCACTCAAGGCGGACCAGTTGCCACGAAACAGTTCCATGAATGCACTTTCGTGGACAGGTCCCTGTCCCATGCTGTGTGCTGGCAAAATCCATGATCCAATCTGCTTGGCTAGGGGCATCAGCAGGATCGGAAGAAACGTCAATTTCCCGATCACATTGCCCACAATGGCTGCCGGCAGCGAGCCGCCAGACAAACGGACAATGGGGTAAAACACGAGATAGATCAGCGATGCCGTGGAGATCACGATTAACTCCAGACCAAAACCGATCGCAAATCCGGTGGATACTTTGTGCGCCCCTCCGGGGGCACGTAACAATTTGAGAAAATTCAGCTTCATCGCACGTGTTAAACGCGCAAATCGGTTGGGTTTGCTTTTCTGTGAATTCATACCGAACTTCCCCTTATTTTAAACAAATGACGGCTTAAGCCGCCTCTTCTTCATATTAGACTGCGTTAATGTCAGCTGTTACAATGACAGGCTGAGTTTCAATCTTCACATTCCCTGCGACCGCTCTCGAGATCATACAGGATTCTTCAGCCTTATGTGCAAGTCGATCCGCCTTGGCGAATTCGGCTTCCGTTGCATCCGCCTGGAGCACAATACGAGGTCTATGCACAATTCGTTCGTACGTAAATATGTTATTGGTCACATCCACCGTTGCTTCCGACTCCAGTGTCAGTTCATTCGGTGTAATATCCGAACGTTCCAGCATGGCTGCCAGTGTGATCAGGTAACAGGTGGATGCGGCACCGAGCAGCATTTCATCAGGATTCGTGCCTGTACCTGGGCCGCCCATCTCCTGCGGTATGGATATAACCGATTTTAATCCTCCGGCATCGATTGTTCCCTCACTGTTACGTCCACCATTCCATACGGCTTTCAGATGAAAAGGATGTTTCATTTCACTCATTCCTTTCTATAACTACACTCGTTTACAAGGTATGGATTGTTCGCTCAGTTCGCTAACGAGTTCTTCGTTCAGCCCCAGATCAGTGATGACTTTGGCCACACTGCTGAGTTCTGCGACTCTTGTAAAAGCCTGTATATTGAACTTGCTCGAATCCGCGAGCAAAATAACTTCATCCGCAATGCTGATCATCTTCTGTTTCACCAAAGCTTGTGATTCGTTCGATTCACTAATGCCTCTGGTCAAGTGCACACCTTTGCAGGACAAAAATACCTTGTCCACATGGTAAGCATCGAGAGAACGTTCAGCGAGCGGGCCCACAAAAGACAAAGACTTGGAAGCAAGCTGTCCACCCGTAGCAATAACCCTGATCTGTTCCTTGCTGCTCAGCTCGGCCGCTACTTTGATGGAGTTGGTCAGTACAGTAAGCTGAATATTCGGCAGTCCTGCCGCCATATACCATGCTGTTGTGCTCGCATCCAGTGCGATCCGGTCGCCTGGCTCTACCAGCTTGATCGCCTCTTCAGCAATTCTGCGTTTCTCTTCAGCATGAGTTACCGCACGTTCGGGATAGGGGATTTCCGGCTGTCCCTCATCCTTGTATTTTACACTGACTGCGCCTCCGTGCGACCTTCTAAGCCTGCCGGCCTGCTCCAACTTGTCCAGATCACGGCGAATCGTCTCTTCCGTTACCCCGCAACGCTCACTAAGCTCGGTTACACGCATGCTTCCCTGCGCATCCACCCATTCCACAATTTTCTCATAACGTTCAGCCACGAGCATTATTCATTCACTCCAAACCGTTGATATCCCAAGATGAATCCTGTATATCCCATCATACCACAGTGCTACCTCAAGGAGAATTTTATCGGGACGGAGAATGTGCAAAAAGAGGGAGCTTATGCTCCCTCCATTCCATGCTTGAGAAGTATTATTTATCGTCTGCCAAAGGGAACCAGCCCGGCGTGTGGATAATCGCATTCCACAGCCCGTCAGGGATGACCAGACGCTCCTGATCCGCTTTGGTCAAAACGGTTTCGATATCCTCTTCGCGTCCGCTTTCGATTTTCTCCACCCAGTCCGGTTCGATAATCAGCTCACGTCCGATGGCAAGCAATGGCACACCGCTTTGAAGAGCTTCCGCTGCCTCGTCCGCCGTATGGATTGAACCTACACCGATCACTGGCAACTTGCCGCCTACACGGTCAAGGATGAATTCCATTCTGGAGCGATTGCCAGCCTCGCCGCGACGCGGCTTGGACCAGAACTCGTTAAGGGACACGTGCAAGTAATCCAGATTTTTTTCTTTCAGCGCGTCAATGAGGGCGTAGGTCTCTTCCATGGTCAACCCCGGTGTTTCCGGTTCTTCAGGAGAGAAACGGTACCCGACAATAAACGGAAGTTTGGTATGTTTTGCTACAACCTTCTGCACTTCATCCACAACGGCCAGCGGGAATGTCAGGCGTTTCTCAATGCTGCCACCCCAGCGGTCTTCACGGCGATTGGAATGCGGGGAGAAGAACTGCTGGATCAAGTACCCATTCGCACCATGGATCTCAACACCGTCGAATCCGGCTTCGATGGCGCGACGTGTCGCTTCACCGAAATCGTTGATGATGGACGTAATTTCTTCGTCAGACAGCTCTCTCGGTACAGGAGAACCTGGACGCTCACTGGCAACAGCGCTTGGTGCCACCACTTGACCAGCTGGTACAGCTTGTTCCGGAGTGAGACGTCCGGCATGGAAGATTTGAAGGACTGCTTTGGAACCTTGCTGCTTGATTGTTTCAGCCAGGCGTTTCAGGCCGGGAACGAAGCTATCGTCATAAGCGGCAAATTGCGCCGGAAATCCGATACCGTTTGGTGTAACATACGTTACTGCAGTCACGGACATACCTGCACCACCGGTGCGACGTGCGTAATATGCCAGTTCTGCATCCGATACGGTACCGTCAGGATTGGAGGACATATGGGTCATAGGAGCGAGTACGATCCGGTTCTTGAGACTGATGCCGCTCGGTAGTGAAACTTGTTCAAACATCGGGCTGTATTTTGGATTCATTCGTGGTTTCCTCCTGATTATAATATCTCTTTAAATAGATATATGAATACGTATTTCGATTACTGTAACCATTATAGTTACTATTACTCCATATTTCAACTTTTCATTTCAATCTGTTTTTAAACGATCTTATTCTTCATTTATTAAACACATTCACCCTCCACCAAGTTCAAAACAAAAAGGGCGAAGTGTCTCACTACACTCCACCCTATGGAAACCCATCTCCAGCATACGATTAGAAATTGCGCACATATGCGAGCTTCAGGTCCATCTCTTCCACACATTCATAACAATCATGTTCATCGTTGGCTACCATCGGTGTCACCGGATACAGATTCATATCGGTCGTGTTGTACGATTTCAGAAGAGGCAGTAACTGAGTCACTCTTGTATTGGCCGGATCCAGCCATGTGTTAATTTCTTCTTCCGACAGGATCGCCGGCATTTTGCTGCCGAATTCGCGAGTTACCATGTTTGCCCCTGTCATCAGCATCGTGCAGGTGCGCAGCGGCTGCTTGCGAGTGTCTTTCCATATTTCATATAATCCCGCAATGCCGAACAATCCACGGTCAGGCATCACGACGCGCACTGCATAACTTTTTTTGCCTTCCTGGCGCCAGTAGTACAATCCATTGCACGGAATAACGCAGCGTTTCGTTTCCACCAGCTTGTAGTAGGACGGATTCTCATGCACTGTCATAAGATTGGCGTTCACGGCATCGCGGCCCCAGAACGGGATAAACCCCCACCGAAACTCGTCCAGTACCCGCTCCCCATCTTGATGCAAAATAATAGGTGTATGCTGGGTTGGACTGATATTGTAACGGTTCTTATAGTAATACATCACGCGTTCAATCTTGAAATGATCCCTCACCTCATCCAAATCAGCTGCCAATGAAAAACGGTTGCACATGCTCAGGCACTTCCCTTCCCTGTGTGAATTTGAATGTATTGTTTGTTATTACAGGGAAATTATGCATAGAAACATTCAATTTAAAAATATGCAACCAGAACGTACCACCCGGCAGATGCAAGATAGCATGCTGAATCATGTACTTTATATAAATAGCAAAATCGTGCTAAATCATTGCAACATGATGTTATATTCTGCTGAAAATATCCATTATACAATGAGTTTGATACACATCACATTTATAAGATTATGATGATGTGCATGTTTAAGGCATATGACACATGTTCAGTATGCTATTTCACTGATAAAGGAGCTCATTCATATGAAATTAAGTCGTCCCGTTCAGATGGGCGTTGATTATTATCCCGAACATTGGGACCCTGCGTTATGGGAACAGGATGCCCGTTTGATGGCTGATAGTGGAGTACGAATTGTACGTGTGGGTGAATTCGCTTGGAGCCGCATGGAGCCTGCTGATGGTCAGTTTGACTGGGAATGGCTTGATCATGCCCTGGATACGCTCCACAGGAATGGATTAGAGATTATAATCGGAACACCTACCATGACACCGCCGCGCTGGCTCACCGAAAAATGTCCAGACATCCTGCCTGTACTTCCAAGTGGTCAACGATATCATGAAGGTGTCCGAGGACACCGCTGTTATAATAGTCCCAGTATGAGAACGTACAGCGCGCGTATTGTACAGAAACTGTCTGAACGTTATGCCAAACATCCTGGCGTCATTGGCTGGCAAACGGATAATGAATTCAGCTTCACCGATTGCCAGTGTGCTGCCTGTGAAGAAGCTTTTCGAGAATGGGTTCGCACGCGCTATTCCACGCTGGAACAGGTTAACCAGTTATGGGGCACTGTTGTGTGGAGTGGGGAGTACAGTGACTGGGAACAGATTACGCCACCTTATGGAGGTTCCACATTCCAGAACCCTTCTTATCTGCTGGACTATTCCCGTTTTCAGTCCGATTCCATCGTTGCATTTCAGCAGATTCAAGTGGAGATCATTCGCAGCAATTGTCCTGACCATGTGATCACCCATAATTTCCATAGCTACCCGCAAAAGGCAGATCAATATAAGATTGCAAAAGAACTGGACTTCGCTTCCTTCGATTATTATCCGAATCCATCACCAAACAAAACCGATACGTCACCTTACAGCGGCGCCCTGTCTCTGGATCTGACCCGTGGCATCAAACGTCGCAATTTCTGGATTATGGAACAGCTAAGCGGTCCACCGGGGTGCTGGTTTCCAATGTGGCGCACTCCGCGTCCAGGTTTTCTGCGGGCCCACTCATGGCAGACCATAGCTCGCGGAGCGGATGCGGTTGTGCATTTCCGCTGGCGGAGTGCAACGGTAGGGGCGGAACAATTTTGGCATGGCCTAATAGACCACAGCAACGTTCCAGGCCGTCGGTTTAAGGAATTCCAGCAGCTGTGCAATGAGGTGAACAGACTTGGCGAGCGCCTTCAAGGATCTACATTACGCAATGAAGTCGCTATCTTGCATTCGCATGAGCAGTTATACGCCCTGCATATTCAACCGCAGTCAGAGGGATTGGACTACTACGAAAACATAAAGGTTTGGCATCGTGCTTTGACCAAATCAGGAATCAGTTCGGATGTCATCCACTCTTCCGAAGCTCTCAATGGATACAAAATCATTATTGCCCCTCATCTGTACCTCCTGGACGAGGACACAGCAGAACGGCTGCAGGCTTTTGCAGCTGCAGGAGGAACCCTGATTCTAACACATCGTTCCGGTGTTAAGGATGATCATAATGTCTGTGTGATGGCTCCGCTTCCGGGTTTGTTGTCCGCTTGTTCCGGTGTTAGAGTGACCGAATATGATCCAGTGGGCGGCGACACCATTATGATTCGGGATGATCAGGGCAATTCATATGCCGCATCCCAGTGGGCAGATGTACTTGAACTGGACACTGCACAACCTGTCGCTGTGTATGCGGATCAATTTTATGCGGAAAGTGCAGCTGTTACGCGAAATCATTGGGGTGAGGGTGAAGTCTATTACATTGGCACCCAGCCGGAAGAGGCTTATCTGCGCAAGCTGGTGCGAACCATCGGGGACCAACTTCAACTTGCGGGAATTGAAGCTTTGCCTGACGGAGTACAGATTACCACCCGGACCGGTTCGAATGGATCATTTCGTTTTATTCTGAACTTGAGTCCTGAACCTGTCTCCATTCAGTTGAACGCCTCATATACAAGTGCGCTGGACGGGACAGCAAGAGGTCCACATTTGCAACTCGATGGCTACGATGTTGAGATTGTCGAGATCAAAGCGTAAGAAGCATCCCGTTTTCCGAAAAACGTGATCAAAAAAAGGCCCGCTGTGCATGTGAAAGGCACTCGGGCCTTTAATCGTGGGGTTACAACCACTAGCTCACATATCAATTCTCCCTTCATTTGGATGTGGTATTCAGCTCAATGATCCAGTCAGCCAGGTCCTGTGTCTGCTTGAGCAAAGCGATCGGATCACGGAACCAGGATTCTTCCTCCGTCCATATGTATACCTTATTGTTCTTGATCGCAGGCAATGAACCCCATACCGGGTCAGCCTGAAGCTCTTCCAGCTGTGCAGAGCTGGTCAAAACCATATAATCTCCGGCGTACTTGGATAGCAGTTCTATGGAGAATTCATGATACGCCCCCTGCATCAACTCGGAAGGGACAGTTTTTGGAGCTTGTAGTCCAAGCAGCTCGTAGAGGTTACGTCCTCCTCGTCCAGACTGTTCTCCAAAAATGAAGACCTGACGATCATATGCATGACCGAGAAGGTAGCATCGGCTGGAACTACGTCATGCACATCCTGTCTGATTTTCGCAATCTCTTCATCGAAATCAGACAGCCACTTTTTGGCTTCGGCTTCTTTGCCAAGCACGTTAGCGAAGTAATTCACCTCATCTTTTAGTGTTGGAAAGGTGATGGATGCGATCGAAACTGTCGGTGCAATCTTGCTGTATTTTTCATAAGCCGCCTTGTCCGGATTTAATGTAATAATAAGATCGGGTTCCAGTGCCATTAATTGTTCAATCGAATCGCCAATTGTTTCAACCCCGTCCAATTTTCCTTCCAGATAAGGACTATTCATCAGAAATTGCCCTCCACCAATCGGCCTCACACCTAGAGCAAGAACGGTTCCCAAATAATCCATTGCCGCTACTCGCTGCGGGTGCGTGGGAATCTCGACATCGCCAAATGCAGTTGTTACGATTTTTGTTTCTGCAGCAGCCGTTTGTTCAGGTTCAGCCACGGCATCGGATGACACTGCGTTCTGCCCTGCTGTTCCACATGCACTCATTGTGAAAACCAACACAAGCGAGATTAATGCTGCTTTTAGATTGTTAAACATTTTTAATTCCTCTTCTCCCGTATATTGATAATGATTATCATCATCAATTACAGGATACCTCCCAGACGGTCCCGTTACAATGGATTCCTTTGTTTCCTTTCCTGTACTTTTTGAAACTTTCTTCAATGAATTACGATGTTTCAAGCGAAATTGTCCTGGCGTTGTCCCCAGTTCTTTCTTAAATACCCTGTTGAAATAAAAGGGATCGGGATAACCCACATAAGCAGCAATTTCATTCAAAGTCGCTTCTGACGTAGTGAGCAGCAGACGAGCTTCATTCATTCGCATGCGAATCATATATTCTGTCGGTGTAACTCCCGTCTGTTCTTTGAATTTGCGTGAAAGATACTGTGGACTATAATTCAAAGACTCCGCCAGCGACTCTAGGGAAATGGGTTCCCGAAAATGGTTTGTAAGATATCGCAGGACATATTCGCTAAGTGAAGGCAATTGTTCTGTACCCTGCATCTGCACTCGCTGCCGTAACACCAGTTGTACCAGTTGAAAAAAGCGTGCTTTTACCTGGAGTTTATTCAGAGAACCCTGTTCGGTCCAGCAATGATGAATTTCGAGAACGAGCTCACGCAATTCAAGCGGATTGTCCGGCTCGGCTGCCCAGCTTTGCTCAAAAGGATTGCTATCTATCAGCATTATCCGATACTCTCGCAATACGTTTGCAGGTAACGTTGATTTGTAGAAAATCAGATACGCTTCCATGGCTCCGTTGCCACTGGCTTCAACCGTCAAACAGCAACCTTTCCCTCCATGCAATAAAAGAAACCTGCTCGTTGTCCAAACTTCCTGATCCAGCCACAGTTGTCCCCGACCCGTTACAAACACAAACGCACTGGTAGGTAAAACATAGTTCCTCAATTCCTCGCTATCCTGAATATTCATAAACCGAACATCCAAAACTCGTACCTGAACTTGATCCCATAACTGAATATGATCATGAATACTCATGTTGATTTCCTCTCCCGTTTATATGTGTTAGCCAATAAACAATCTAGTGAGCCCTCACAAATGATAATGATTATCAATTATAGCGAATCTGTCCGATTCTTAGAAGCACAAGTCTTTTAAACATGAAAAAATAAAAAAACCGCTGTCTCCCTACAAAGGGAGAATCAACGGTTTGAATATAAAATGACTCTCTTTTAACCTGATAATCGGAATTATAATTTGATAAAATCAGCCATCGAACGAACCTGAATTGCACCCGTTTCCGAAGCTGCGCCAGCATTCTGCAATCCTTCTCTGGATGTGAACTGGACCTTCACCGGAATGCCTGGAATGAGATCGAAGAAGTTATCCGAGAACACGCCTTCTGCCTCTGACGAAATCCATACCTGTTTAGCAAGAACATCGCTTTCGAGCACCAGATATACGCCATCATTCTCCTGGACCTCAGTCACCTGGATTGCAGCCTTCTTCAAGCCAATATCCTTCGACGGTGCAAAATAGTGCTCCTGCACGATGTCTGCATGCCCATCCTGCTTCAGATCCAATCGCAACAGCGTTGTTGCTGCATCATGACCTTGCAACCAGTCGGACGATTTCAAGGACAGAACCAGTTTACCGGAATTGGATTCCAGTGCGACTGCATGCTCTTCCTCTCGATATACCGTACCATCGAATCCGATCAGGCGTACCTGCAATCGGCCCTCAACGGGTTGCAACTGATCCGAGATCAGATAAATATCTGTCGCATCTTCCTTCGTACCATCTACAGAGATCAGCACATCACTAAAACTGCGTTTGGCGTAATATTGCAATGCCTTCCAGTTACCGAAGTAGTCCATGCCTGCCCAGGAAGCGACCGGCCAGCAATCATTCATCTGCCAGTAGAGCGTCCCCATACAGAACGGTTTGCGGCGGCGATGTGCCTCAATGGCTGTTTTCATGGCTTCTGCCTGAAGTACCTGACTCATGTACAGGAAGGATGGGAAATCCTTCGGTTCATGCATGTACATATCCATGTACTGCTTGATCAGGCGGTTACCTGCTCCATTCTTTTGGTGTGCCAGCATAACTTCGGATTCCAGTGCCAAATCTTCTTCCTCGGCGTACTTGCGAACGGATTTGTATTCAGGGAAAGACTGAAAGCCGTATTCACTCATGAACCGTCCAACGTGAACGTTGTAGTTTTCAAAAGGTTCGACGCTGTGCCACACGCCCCAGTAGTGAATATCCCCTTCTGCTGTCGATGGGTGAGCATGCTGCTTCTCATCACCTGTCAGCGATACCAGAGGCGAAGAAGGCCAGTAATCCACACCTGGCGCATAAGCTTCAACCACTTCCGGAAGCAGCTCGTGGAAAATGGCTTCATAATCTGCCCAGATCTTCTCGCGTTGTTCAGCGTTATAATCTTTTTTCCAGCCCCAACCGCCATCCTCGATGTAATGGGCCCATGCAGAATCGATTTCGTTGTTTCCGCACCACAGTACGATACTCGGATGATTGCGCAGTCGTTTAACATTATCAATGGCTTCATGTTTCACACTGTTCAGGAACGCTTCATCGCCCGGATACATGCTGCAGGCAAACATAAAGTCCTGCCATACCAGCAAGCCATACTCATCGCACAATTCATAGAATACGTCTTCTTCATAGATCCCGCCGCCCCATACACGCAGCATGTTCATGTTGGACTCGGCTGCGGAAACAATCTCATGCCGATAACGCTCAGCTGTAATTTCGGTGATAAAGCTGTCGTTCGGAATATGATTGGCGCCTTTCGCAAAGACAGCTACCCCGTTTAATTCGAAATAGAAGGAAGCTCCAGCTTCATCTTTGTCCCGAACCAGACGTATGGATCTAAGTCCTGTTTTTACCGTTGAATCAGCTACAACCTGCTCCCCTTGCAGAACTTCTGTTACGAAAGAGTACATGTGCGGATCACCAAGTCCCCGGCTCCACCACAGCTTCGGTGCGTCGATGGCAATGGGGATCTCTATCGTTTGTACACCTGATTGCAAGGCTGCAGTCTGCTCCCATGTCTGACCGTCCGTACCGATCCGAATCACCGTTTCAATCGGGCTCGCCGTCTCTACTTCTACGATCGCTGTCAGTGAAGCCACGGAAGCGGTTACTTCATTTTGCCGGATAAATACATCATTGATTTTCACTTCAGACCAGCCTTCCAGACGTGCTTCACGCCAGATGCCGCTTGTCACGAAGCGAGGACCCCAATCCCAACCATAGTGATATGGTGCTTTTCGGGCAAAAATACTTACTCTTTTGTCGCCAAGTCCACCAACGTCAGATTGATCATTGGATGCAGGCAGTGCATAGCCGAGCTTCTCCAGCTTAGGCAGATCTTCCTGAATCGGGGACCGAAAACGGATTCGCAGTACGTTATCATTGCTCTTCACAATCGACTTTACATCCACGCTCCACACTCTGAACATATTGTCAGCAGATAAAACATGCTGTTCATTCACATAAACATCTGCATACGTATCGAGACCTTCAAAAACTATCTGCAAATGTTCCTGGGACAGCAAATCCTCGTTCACATCAAATTCTGTACGGTATTCCCAATCCTTCTTATCAATCCACTGAACCTCTTTTTCGTTAGTTCCATAAAACGGGTCCGGAATCTTGTCCAGTTTCAGCAGATCCGTATGAACACAGCCGGGTACCTGAGCCGGCATCCATTCCTGATCCTCACAAGCCTTGAATGTCCAGTTCTGAAAAATCTGTGATTGTATTTTACTCATAACAGCCTCCGTTTATCGATGAAGTGATTTTGAAGTGAAACGACATTTGTTAGGTTTTGTTATTATAAAATTGAATAACTCACAAAACAAAATTAACATGATAAGCCTGTATCAGTCAATCTGTTTTGCAAAATAAAAAGCAAATAACAAAACAAAAAAAAGGACATGAGCTTCACTACACTCATGTCTCTTCCATTCCTCGATATATTATTCACCTTCAAGCTGCTCCCGCACAGCATTATATTCATCACGAACAACCAGTTCAGAGTAGATCAACTTGCGTTCATAAGGTTCATCTGGATGATCCATACGCCATAATAATTGATCTACCGCCCTTATGCCGAGGTTCTCCTTATTAATATGAACCGTGGCAAGAATGGGCTCGTCCATACTGGTGTTATCAAACCCGGTTACCGCACAGCGTTCAGGCACCGAAACGCCCCTGTTTTGCAATGCGCGCAGTACATTAACAGCTGTGTGATCATTGGCACAGACAATGACTTCAGGAATATCGGCTATCGGCATCTCAATAATGGCCTTCTGAATAAGCCGCAGATCCGGGCCCAACAATTCCGCTTGTTGTGTCCCCAGCAGCTGCATTTCTTCAAGTACCGACCGGTACCCCAGCCATCGCTCCCTGAAGCTCGCAGCATCAGGTAATTGGCCGGCAAACTGGAACCGTCTGTACCCCTTGCCTACGAGCATCAGCACCAGTTCTTTCATACACTTCATGTTGTCTGTAAAAACGGTATCCCCGTGAATGGCCGGGTCTTCGTGATCGACCATCACAAGCGGAATTTGAAGCCTGTAAATCTCAAGCAAAATGGGCGTTGAGATGGAGCCCACTGTTATAATTCCACTAATCGCTTCAGGATTGAGGACAGAGAACATCCGGTCCGAAGACGGCTCGGTCAACGTTAATATATCCATGCCCTGTTCATTAAGTCGTGCAGAAATGCCATCAAATACTGGCCCCCAATACAGCGAAGAGCGATTCTGGGACCGAATGTTGGGAAACAAAATCAAAATCGTGCCTGTATGTGATTGTTTATTGACACGTTCAGGCTGCGGCTCCACAGAATAACGTTTCGGTTCAGCCTTGAAATACCCAAGTTGTCCGGCCGTTCTCACAATCATATCCCGGGTTTGTTCACTCACTCCCGGTTTTCCCGTCAAAGCACGGGAGACTGCGAATTTCGACACGCCCGCAGCATCAGCGATTTGCTGCATGGTTACTTTTTTGCCCATACGACTCACCCGTTCTCCCTTAAATTACATCCAGTGTAGCATAAAAAACAGAAATCAACAAAACAAGTTGTCATTTTTGTTTTGTTTGTTAGCCCACTTTGATGGTTATTTACACATAATGTGCTATAAAAAAGAGTTTGGCCCCTCTTCAAGAAAGAGAGGTCCAAACTCTTTTGATTTCCGCTGATTTATACCCCGGTAGCCCCTTGTTCTCCAAGCTCTGTGGATAACGTTGCCCGCTTTCTGCGCCAAAACCTGACGTCCCATGATTTGATCTCCGTAATTAATACGCCTATCAACATCAACGCGGCTCCAGTGTATCCTTGCAGCGTTAGTGATTCGCCCTGGAAGCTGAATGCGAATGCAGCCGCGAACAAAGGTTCCAGAGAGAAAATAAGACTGGTCCGGGTTGGCGACGCATGCCGCTGAGCCAGCGTCTGCAGGATGTAGCCAAGGCCACTGCACAACACGCCCAGTCCAAGAATAGCGACCCAGGATTCAGGGCTATTCGGCATGCGAGGGCTTTCGAACAGGAATGTAGCTCCGATCCCCCAGAGGGCTGCCACACCAAGCTGGATGGTACCAAGCGTTAAGGGATCATGTTTGGGAATGTATTTTCCAGCGATTAGAATATAAATGGCATACGTTAGAGCCGCCAAAATACACAGTACATCCCCGGTATGCAGGCTTAGTTCATGCTGAAGCGTAAGCAGGCCAAGTCCAGCAACGGCCACAATAATGCTAATCATCAACCGGGTATCCGGCATACGTCTATGTAAGATTGTACTCAGAATTGGGACAAAGATTACAGCCAAACTAATCAGGAACCCTGCCTGCGAAGTTGTCGTCCGCTGTACTCCATAGGTGATCAACACAAAAGCTGCAAATAATGCCGTTCCCATAATCGTGCCCGCTCCGAGTGCCTTCAGGTCCATCCGGAACAGTCTGCGATGGAAAATGACCGCTGCCGCAATAAAAGCAATACTGAAGCGGAAAGCGACCAGATTGAGTTCCTGCAAGGATTCCAGACCCGACTTCATAAACAAATAGGAGGAGCCCCAAATAACCGTTGCGAGCAGCATCTGCAGATCTGCTCTTCTTGTAACATTCACTTGTTTTCCACTTGCTTTACCCACGCTACTTCAACCTTCATTCTATGTAATGTTCTCTGCTGAGTCCGTACAAACCAACTCGCCTTGGCAAGTATAAACGATCTCTTTGCATTATAAAAATGAATATTTATAATAGTTAATATGAAATAAATTCATGTATTTATCGTCGGAAGGAACGGATTGAAATATGTCATTAGTCAAGTATGAGATTTTGAACGCAGTCGTGGAATATGGGAGTCTCACCAAGGCAGCTGAAGCACTGAATATTACTCAGTCTGCTGTCAGTCACGCTATTGCCAGTCTGGAGACGGATTGTGGATTCTCATTGTTGAATCGAGGTCGCTCAGGCGTACATGTTACCGCTGAGGGGGAGCGAATTCTGGGCTACACCCGAGAAATTTTGCGCTGGAACGAACTTATGAATCAGGAAATATCCTTAATTCGGGGAGCTGAGGTGGGAACAGTACGAATAGGAACCTTTGCCAGTGTCTCGACCCAATGGCTGCCTGGGATACTGAAGCAGTTTCGCCTGCGCCATCCTGGAATTGAGATCAAACTGTGGGAAGGCGACTACGCTGAAATTGAAGCCTGGCTGGCAGGAGGAGCCATTGATCTCGGTTTTTTATCCCTTGGCGATGCTTCGCCTTTTGAAAATATCCCTTTGCAAAAAGACAGGATGATGTGCATCCTGCCCCAAGATCATCCGCTTGCAGAAGAGACGTCTGTAACGTTTGAAGTCCTGCTGGAACAGCCTTTTATTCTTCCCCGTTGGGGCGGTGATAATGAAATTGAACGTTTGATTCGCCAGCATGCTGCCAAGCTGAATGTGGTTTATGAGGTTGCTGAGGATCAGGCCATTATGGCCATGGTCCGGAACGGACTCGGTATTAGCCTCCTGCCGGAGATGGTTCTACAAGGCCATACAGCTGAGCTTGCTCTTGTTCCGCTCCATGGAGATCCTTATCGCACCATAGGCCTGGCCTGTCCTTCCCTTGCCAATCTGTCTCCAGCCACCCGCCGGTTTATTGAAGCCGTTCAGGAATGGCTGGCTCCTACCCGTTAGTCTGCGAAAAGATGTTTTAAATAACGCTCAGGATTATTCAACAAAGTCTCGCGTAATTTGTACATGTGACGTATCTTCAACCTTTACTTTGCTTATATGTTCTTCTGTAAAATGATAGATGGTCTCACCCGGATATGCCATTAGAATAGGGAAGTGAACCTCCCCCAAACTTTAACTGCCGTTACTTACAAATTGTACAACGCCAATGCATATCATGAGTATAAAAAGGACTGCCAACACAACACCAAAGCCAATCAGAAACCGAGCTGCAGGTGAGCGTCGATCGCCCTGCAGACTGCCTGCCAACAGATCCAGCTTCTGTTCAAGCCGTTCAACCCTTTCCTTCACCTGTTCCAGTTCATTATTGGAGTTCATGATATCATCCTCTCATCCTAATTTGAGGCACCCGTCTCAAAACGATATGTCTAGTTCCACACCCGATCCAATTGATCCGAATAAAAGCGGATCGCCCTGCTGTATTCGTTGATTCCCTCATCACCTGATGTATCTGCCAGCTGTACGAGCAACCGTTTCATGGCTTCCGCATGCTCTCCCAAATTGTAGAGTACCATTGCATAGAACACTTCCAATTCCCGATGCTCCGGAAATTCTTTAATCCCCTTTTCTAACCATATCTTTGCCTGCTCATACTGCCCCAGAGTCCGGTACGTGCTGCCGAGTCCAAGTATGGCACCCGCTCTGTCTTCCCCAGTCAATCCTTGACGGAGAGCTGCCTCGTAGTATGGCACTGCTTCCCTTTCCAATCCAAGTGAATCGTGTGTCCAGGCCAGCTGGTACGAGACAAGCGCATTATCCGGCTCGTTCTCAGCCATTTCCTGCAATAACACAATAGCTTCCTGCATTTTCCCTTCTTGTCTCAGGAGGATCGCCTGCTCCAGATGACTCATTAATCTGCACCCTCTTCCGGTATCTTTTCCATTAATAGAAAACATCTGTTAAGTATAGCAAAAAAACACCTCAGGTCCTATACGGGTGACATTCAGCTTGTCCACACGCCGTTCCATAAGATGTTTGTTTTGATATGCCATAATGACGATTTAATGTTTGCTTGCACGGTCAGCACAAGACCGTATTATGCCCAGGTCGTATTTGCAACCATTAGGATAAATATAAGCATTAGATAATTAACCGAGATCAAAAAGTTGACTTTGGCCCATTTCTCGTCATCCGTTGCTTTGAGTCCACTGAGCGTATGGATGAACCAAATCAGCCCACCAGTCAGCGACACCAGTAAAAAGACAAGTCCAACATAGTCATAGTAGTACAACAGCCAAACAGCAGGGAGCAGTAAGAAAACATAAGGCACCATCTGATACTTGGTCCGTTTAATCCCTTTTACCACAGGCAAAAGCGGAAAACCGGCTGCACGATATTCCTCTACCCGGCGGATGCCAAGTGACCAGAAGTGAGGTGGCTGCCATAAAAATAACAGCGCGAACAGCAACCATGCACCCATATCGATCTGATTCGTGACCGCACAGTAACCGATGACGGGCGGCATCGCACCTGCTATTCCTCCGAGAGAGGTACTCCACGTGGAACTGCGCTTCAGCCACATCGTGTAAATGACGATATAAGCAAACCACCCGAGAAGTGAAAGCCAGCCTGAGAGGGGATTCACCCAAACGTATAACACGATAAACCCGGCAACCCCCAGAATGATACCATACCAGAGAACAAAGCCAGGACGAAGATGGTTAATGTACTCAATCCGTTTTTTGGTCCGTTCCATCTTCTGATCCAATTCACGATCCCAGTAATTGTTGATGACACAAGCGGATGCAATGACCAGAGTTGACCCGATAATGACCAGCAGCAGGGATAACCACGAGATATCCCATTTTGAAGCAACCCAGAATCCTACTGCAACCGCAAACACATTAAGCCGCAGAAGTCTAGGCTTCGTTAATGCAATCATGTCTTTAAGCATGAGGAGCCTCCTGAACTATGTAAAAACACCATTCCAATAATGATACATGTACCTACAATGAATTACAATCTTCTTTCACATTTTGTCATAATCAAAAAGCATTCCCCACCGTTCTGACGAACAGGAAGAATGCTTGAGAATCTATGTTTAAGGTATATATTGCTGCACGATTTTTGTGATTTTTCCGTCTTGCACAGTAAGGTGATAAGGAAAAACCGACAGATCCAAAATGGCTTTGTTCTCATATAACGATTCAAATTTGCTGAGAGCAATCCGCTCATTCCATTGGATGGTTGTACCTTGTACCGTTCCATCTCGATCATATAGCTGCATCAGCACTTCGGCATCTGCGCTAACTTCAACCTTTTCCTGCTCCTTGCTATCATTGATAATATAGTAACCATCCGGAGCACCATCTATACCTGAATCAGGGTTACGCTGCTCGAATACTTTATCCGCTTCTTCTCCCTGATACCATCCGATCTTGTCCAAAACCAAATACAGTTTGCCATTCTCCTGCTGCAGCTCATCCACGTAGGCTGTATACATTTCTGAATTGACTGCCTGAGTTTCTTTGGCTGAAACTTGTGAGGAACTGCTACTTTCCTCGGCATTCGCCGGTGTAAGCAAATATGTAGTAAGCACAATGATACCCAACAATAGCGTAACGGTACCCAGCATCTTTAATTTCCATTGTTTCGCCGCGTTCTTCATAGGCAGCATCTCTCCTTATATGAACGTTACTATTCCTTAACCGGAAGGGTTTTGCTTTAAACGTTCATTTGAATATTCGTTTCAACTTTTACTATATACATCATATCTCTTTACATTCCATTAAAAGTATCAGCCAGATGAAAAATAGTTACAATTCACGTTACTAATATCTCAGAAAATGCCACCATCAAAAAGGGAACCTCAAATGCAGTGCATTTAAGGTCCCCTACAGATTTAATCTCAATGCGTGTGTTGGGCAAGACGTACCAGCATATGGGCCAGCATGTGTCGTTCTTCTTCCTTCCCCACATTCCAAAGCTCCTGCAGCAACTTCTCTTCACGGTTGCGAGGCTCTTCTTTGGCAGCCAGATAATCAGCTACCTTCTCGGCAATCTTGGCCATTTGTTCCTCACCTAGGCCAATGGATTCACCCATAGCAATACGTTTTCCGAGATATTCCTTGAAGGCATCAAAATTTTGCAAAATTTGTTCCCGCTCTTCCGGTGCGATTTTGTCTATGGCGTTCTCTACCTTCTCCGTTGCTACTTGACCATCCTTATGGATCACATGATTGTTTTCATTCATTATAAATTCCTCCTTTAGCGTTATGATTTGACTCTTCATCTATAATATAAACTTCTCGCCGAAGATTAATCAGTCCATTTCTATCCTTCACCTATGATCCTTGACCGGCAGTTGAATGGACCTCCACACAGCCAAGCTTCCCCACACATACAGCACGGCGCTCAAATAAAATAAAACATCAATCGTCAACCAGTCGATCAGCAGCCCCCCGATGATGACAGCGAAACCCGAAGCAGCAGACGTCCAGAAATGATAATTGCCAATCGCCTTGCCTCGCTTCCCTGGTTCAGTGAAATCTGCAAGCAGTACCCGTTCACTCATCCGCTGCATCGCATTGCACAACCCCATAATCATCTGCAGCAGCAATACCCATATGTATGTAGTAATCCAAGGGAAAGCAATCATCGTTCCGGCCATACCCAGTGAGCTCAAAATAAGCCACTGCCGTGCATAGCTGTCCATCCTGGGGGCCAGCCACTGTGAAGCTGCTGCAGAACTGATTGTAAAAACGGCAAAGGCAAGACCATATTTGGAGAAACTGTTACCGAGATTTTTGAGAAACAACAAATAATAGGGATAAATCATGCCTGAAGCTAAGGTGACCATGCTTTGTGAGCGGACCAACCATTTCATATTCATTTACCGTCCCCCCCGTATTGCTCCATAAAGTAATTCATAAATACATGTTCGGGATCATAATGCTCTTTTGCTGCAAAAAATTCGTTCTTACGAGCGTAAGCTTGCTCAAACTGTTCTGCCGTGGCATATCCCTCATAGGGCAAATAATAGGTACCGTTCAAGCGGATAACCGTATCTATAATCCTTTGCAAACTCGCCTTGAATTTCTTTTGTTCTTCGTCCGACAGTGAAGCATGGAACAGACATACCAGTCCGAACATGTCCTGTGTCGCATATGAAAGTACAGCTTCTTCATCTTTTTTCACATAACGCACCGTAATATTTAACAGATCCAGCTTCTCTTGTGAGACGATCTCTTCCATCTCCTCAACAAATGCAGGAAACGCATCAACAGGGATAAAATATTCCTGCAGCAAATCATTGGCACCCGGCTGGTGGTATTCCATAAATGCGGATGGAGACGCCATGGCATTATTCCGGCTAATTCTCGTACCAGCCTGAGAATCGAAATATCGCTGCTGCAGCTCCCAAAACCACTCTCTACCCCACCCCGTTCCGCGATTAAGGTTAAACAAGATCTTGGCAGGCAGCACGCCCTGCTCACGTAAAGCCAGATCATTATAATCCTGGAGAGAGGCGTCCGAATCGATGGCATAATTCAGCGCATACATGTCGCTAAAATATCCTTTTCCAGGTTGAAGTGAAAGACGAGCTAGGTGCATCCGTACATTGGGATTGCGAAGCACATCCTTTTGAAAATACGTTGGATAATCCTTCGCTTCCATTCGTTCTACTTCAAGTCGGTACAATTCATCTTCCGTTAACGAAAGCGTAACATCCAGAATCAGGCCAAAGAGACCATATCCACCTAAAACCAAAGGAAAAAGTTCTGAATTGGACGTACGACTCACTTCCCGAATCTGTCCATCTGCGGTCAAAAGACGAAAAGATTCCACACTCTGAATCAGCGATCCGTTGCGAAGCTCCCTCCCGTGGGCATTTACACTAATAGATCCCCCGACGGTAAAAATATTTTGAGACTGTATATTTTTGAGGGACAGCCCATAAGGGTTTATTGCACGTTGCACGTCAGCCCAGGTAGCCCCTGCCTGAACAGTTATCTTTTTTGCTTCCGGTTGGACATCCAGTATTTGGTTATAGGAAGTCATATCAATTACGATACCATCTCGGTAATAGGTATGGCCGCCCTGACTGTGACGTTGTCCCGCAATGGACACGGTCAAATGATGGTCTTTGGCATCCTTCAGCAGTTCCTCGAGTTGCTGTTCCTGATGTCCCTGCACGACTCGTTCCACTTTTACCGGGTGTAGACGGCTGTAGTCTGTAATTAGATATGGATTCTGATCTTCCCCTCCCGTTCTCCAATAGGTCCAGATACACAAGACGAGGAGCAGCAGGAGTACACTTGTTTTTTTGACCACCCAGCTTCCCCCTTTAGTTCAGCGTTTCAAAATGGTTTCAGCGGTTAATCGTTTACATATACATTACAACGTTTGGAGATGTTAAGGAACACTATAAATAGGAATGAATAAGGAGGCATTACTGATGAGTGATCCCAAAAACCAAAAGGCAAATAAGGAACTGGAGCCTGGTGTCAATACCGTGCTGCATCCGGACTCCAACAATCCTGGCCCTACAGATATGATTGAAGATGCCGTTGGAGAAATCATTGACAACATCACAGGACATTCCAAAAACAAAACGGCTACAAACAGTGAGAATAAACCCAACAAGTAATATTCAATCGACTTGCAAACAGTTCAAAAAGTCCTCCAGCCCCATACTGGGTCGGAGGACTTTCTGTATATCTATACGAAGGCGATCTGCTGGATCTACGTTTGTGTCTTAAAGCTGCTCCACTTCATTCTTCTTCTTCATCTTTTGCAAAGCCTTATGAATCCAGATGGCTGCGATTGAACCTTCACCCATGGCAACTGTTGCCTGCTCCGCATGGAGTCCCAAATCCCCCGCAATCCACACATTTGGGGCTGCCTGCAAACTGCGATGGTCGGCTTCCACATGTTTATTATCCGCAATGACGGCTCCAAGCTGCTCTGCGAGTTCGAAATGTACCCGATTTCCGCCAAAGGCTATGAATCCACGCTCCGACTCATAGATCTGTCCGTCTTCGGTCAGAACCCCTGTAATATGGCCATCCGCTGTTTGCTGAACTTCTTGTACCGCAGCTTCCAGATAACGCACACCGGCCTCCTTCATGCTCCGATGAAGCTCAGCCGAGATTGGTCTCTGTTCATGGTTGATGTACAAAAGATTTTTTGTACGCTCAATCAGGATCATCGCCATGTTGGCACCTGCTTCGCCTGACCCCAGCAGTATGGTACGACGATCCTGAATCTCATATCCATCACAGTCCGGGCAAACATAAACCGTTCTGCCCAACGTTGGCCTCAAGCCCGGAATTGCAGGAAAACGATCGCTAAGCCCAGTTGCCAGCAATACAGTCCGTGCCATATATTGAGCGCCAGAAGAACCAGTTAAACGAATTTGTTCTCCAAGCCGTTCTGCTTTAACAATACGGTCCTTTTCAAATAAAACTCCGGTTTTTTCGGCCTGCAATCTGCCGTTGGAACGCAATTCTTCACCTGATACGCCACCCGGAAATCCCAGAATATTATGATAGGTTCGGCACAGGGTTGACCTGCCTTCTCCAGCATCCACCACCAGCACCTGATGCGAACTGTAACGTCCCAGCTGAATGGCAGCCTGAAGTCCTGCGAGCCCGCCTCCTACGATAATGCAATCAAACTCTCGCATGTTCCTTCTCCTCCAGTCCATTCTTTTTGTCTCTGTCAGATCGGTTCCGATCCTTCTATACATTAAACCGCTCAATCAGACTCAAACGTCCTATATCTAGCTTGTACAAAAAATAAATAACCCAAACCGTCCGTCAGATTCACGGCCCGGTTTGGGTCTCTTATATCATTAAATTGATTAAAATAGGTATGATTCAAAACGGGAGGCATTGGAGATGGCATTCCATACATCTGCTGTTTCCCCGCCCATGTACCAATAAGCCAAACCTGCGATCTTCCTGTCTGTACTCATCCTCACTTTGGCAGTTAAGGAGCGGCTGTCCTCTGCCCAAATATATCTTGGCATTCCGTTACTCAAATACCCAATTACATATTGCCTCAGACTTGCATTCCATTGCCTCACGGAGCCCGCAGCTCGTGCCCGTGTTCCCTGTTCTGCCAGTGTGATATCCCAAGAGTCCGTTGCCGGACTAGCCGATGACCAGTCCCTTGTGTAGAGCGGAAGTGCCAAAATGACTTTGGCACGAACCACGTCAGAGAGCATTGTATCCAGAGCATTTTCTACCCAAGGAAGTGAAGCGACCGAACCGGCTATAGGGTCTCCGTTCCAATGTTCTTCATACCCCATCAGAACCATGTAATCGGACACTGCGCCAAGTTTGGCGTAATCGAAGGCTTCCGTCCAATCTGTGCCCAGATCAGGAGATACATCAACTGAAACAACCGTGCCAAGTGAATGGAGAGATGCAGTCAGTGAAGTTACAAATGCGGTCATGCCTTCTCGGTCTGCTGACTGCACGTTCTCAAAATCCACATTAATGCCATCCAATTTGTATTTCTTCACATATGCAGTAACCTGAGCTACGACGGAGGCTCTGTTGGCTGAACTCGATAACATCTGATGCGTCATCGCAGGATCGGAACGATTTCCCAGCAGTGGCCATACCTCTCGGTCGGTAGCTGATGCCCATGATAAGAGGGTGGCGTCCGTATGGTCCGTCACCTGCATGCTGCTGTTCAGAAAAAACCACCGGGGCACAAGTGTATTTACCTCAGATTGTTCAACCTGCTTTTTGAACTCGGCAGTGGTAGAGTCATATTGCCATCCCAGCTGTATTCCCAACGAATCAGGATTCTCAAGCTGCTCCGACCACTCTTTCTTTTGCAAAATGGCATCAAGCATCACCGCAGCTTCCTCGCGGGTTACCTGATCCTGTGGTCGGAACAAGCCATCACTTCCGCGCATCAGTCCAAGCTGATATACCTTCTGCACATAGGGCCGAGCCCATACAGAAATATCAGAAGCGTCATTATAAGTTGTAGACAGCAGCCCTGTGGATACGGAAGATTGTTTCAGCATTCTCACCAGCAGAGCAGCCGCCTCTTCCCTGGTAATCGATGCGTTCGGTTGAAATGTTCCCTGTCCTTTCCCCTCAAGAATGGAAAGATTGGTCATGGCGGCAATATTGCCATAATACCAGGCTGTTGTGCTGGTATCGTTATAGGGGCTAATATTATTTTTAACAGGCTTTAAGCCTAGCAATCTAACTGCAAAAGTTGCAAATTCGGCGCGTGTCACTGCTTTTTTCGGTTCAAACCTGGTCTCAGACGTTCCTGCAGCAATTCCTTTGTTCACCAGATGCGTTATCGCATCTTTTGCATAGCTGGAGTTAATGTCCTGGAATGGCTGTTTCACCACAGCTGCCTCCACCGGAACTGAATATCCTGCCACCAATCCAAGTGTTAATAAAGCCGCTAATAAGGTGATTCCCACCTTTAGACCAGCATGTTTCTTTATTCTATTGTTCACATCAAAAGGCCTCGCTTCATTGGAGTACGATCTACATCATCGTATCAAATTGAAGCGAGGCCGTATGTGCTTAAATGTTGGAAATCTGTTCGATGCTTTATCCTTATTTGTGTACTTTTACGCGCTCTTCAATGGACTGGAATTCTTTCTCGCCCGGCGTAGCCGTAGGTTTACCGAATGGCATCTGAGCGATCAATCTCCAGTGTTCCGGAATATTCCATTCTTGCTTCACTTTCTCGTCGATCAGCGGGTTGTAGTGCTGCAGGGAAGCTCCAAGACCTTCCTGTTCCAATGCAGTCCAGATCACGAGCTGCAGCATGCCGTTGGATTGATTGGCCCAGATTGGGAAGTTATCTGCGTAACTCGCAAAATTTTGTTGAAGCTGTGCGATGACATTGTTGTCTTCGAAGAACAGTACTGTACCATAACCGCTCCGGAATCCTGCCATTTTCTCAGCTGTGGATTTGAAAGCTTCTGCATCCCCAACCACTTCACGCAAAATTTCTTCTGTATGATTCCACAGTTTATCATGTTGTTCACCAAGCAAAACAACTGCCCGAGATGTTTGTGAGTTGAAAGAAGTTGGCGTATATTTTACGGCTTCCTCAACGATTTCCTGAATTTTAGCATCCGAAATTGTGGATTCCTTGCTGATTCCATAATAGGATCTTCTGTTTTTCAACGCTTCAAAAAACGATGTAGACATTATGATTCGCCTCCCAAATTGGTTTTATATCGTAACTCCTTCTTGCTAACATAGTAACTATAATATAGTAACATACATTAGTCAACAAACTATTTTATTTTCACCGAATATACATTTATTCTGAATCGGACTCCCGAAAATCGGCACGGTACTTCTCTTCGGTAGAAGAATTGCTCTTGGTCTGATCTTTATTCTTCTCTTCTTGCTGTTCCATATTCAGATCTTCCAAGGGAATGGGATCGACTGTCTGCTCTTCTTCAAACTGGTCAAGCAAACTTTCCTTCTCCGTCGGAAATTGCTCCGGATTATCGCGAGGATGTTCCTTATTCGATTCTTTATTATGACCCGAGATTTGATTTTTCATTCTTAAACGCCTCCTCTGGTTTCATTACCCTTTCTTTACCTTTTCTGCATGTCTTCTAAACACAGCAAAAAGACCAACCCGAATATTCGGGCTGGTCTTCACACTCTCTTATTAGGAAATGACATTCTCAAAACTAAGCTTGGCTTCAAAAATAATACTTTGCTCCTCTGCTCCAGATCGTCCGCGGATCCAGATGACCCCATCCACCGCTTTCGTACGTTCAACAACCAATTCTTCCTGCATCCGCATCTCCCGGTGATACGATATCTGCATGCGGGTTAGACGGTTATTAAGTTCTTCCGATGAGAGTGCATCACAACAAACGTCGGCGTATCTGGCATTATTCATATGCCCGTTACTGTCCGTGCTGCTATACCGAACCATTAGTCGATATTCTTCCTTTGTTTCCAGTGTTGGAGGAAAAGCCACTTTTTCCGGTGGTGCTCCCAACGATAAATCGGGATGCGACTTCACTTCCAAAGGTAGTGCCGAAGGTCTGAGGATCTTTCGTTTCTCCAGATCGACCAAGGCCCAGGAGGTCCGTGCCTCAGCTATTGGATTCCCTTTTGCATCGGTGAGAACATAGTCCCGGAGCCACATGACTCCTTTGTTTCCTTTATGCCAGGTTTGCAGACTCACGTCCTCTTCCAACCGAGCTTGGCGCAATATCGTCAAATCGGTTGTAATCAGCATCCAGCCCATTCCCTGATCCAGCATTTCCGATACGGTAATGCCCATACTGGCCAGATCACGGTCTGCTGCAAGCTGCATATGTTCGAGCAATGCCGAGGGTCGGTATAGAGACTTATAGTCTGCTTCGGATGATCCGATTCGGTAATTAAACGTATAGGGTAGTTCAGTTTCCATCAATTATACCTCCCTTGAGTCTGTGCCGATTGGAGATCGTTGTACGGGATTTTCAGTGCCGGGAATATTTACTGTGTTTGGTGCAAACGACTGCGATAAAGATCAGGTGCACAGCCCACGTTTTGTTTGAACATCCGACTGAAATGTGATAATCGCTTGAAGCCCGACAACCGACTTGCCTCGGTAACCGTGATTTCAGGTTGGAACTGAAATAGCAGTTTGGCCTGATTGATACGGCGGTCGTACAGATATTTAAATATGGTACTGCCTGTCATCTCTTTAAACAACCCGGCCAAATAAGGCTTGGACAAATGAAGCTCACTTGCCAGATCATCCAGTCCAATATCCTGCATATAGTGGGTATCCACATAACCCATGATGTGCTGCACATGCCTCTCCTTTTCCGAAGAAGGACGATGCTCCACCACAATGCCTCGGCAGATGCCGGCCACAAAATATAACAGATCACACAAACGAACGATCAGCCGTTCCTGTCTGAACTCGCCTGAATTCGCCGAAAGCTGATCCAAGTTCAGCAGCAGAGCTTCAAATTCCGAACGGGTGTCTCCCTTTAGATTGATTCGGCAGTTTCTCAACTCATCGAACGGCATAAGCAATTCACTGATTCGATCCGGATGAAGGCTTCTGCGGATGAGTGATGGATCAAAGTGCAGTGTCGTTCGTTCATACAATGCGTCAGGTATCGGATGTGCACGATGAAGGGTCATCCCATGCATGAGAATCAAATCACCCGGCTCGAGACTATAAACACGGTCTCCTATAATATAGGTACACTCACCTTCATGAAAATAATATACCTCGTAATGTGGATGAGAATGAAATCCGTCAGACAATCCGTTATTGTAAATACGTGTGGAACGATAACTGTATTCCAGCGGTGCATTAAAGTGCATGATGCGTGTCATATTTCGGCACCTCCTTTGGGAGAGGTTTTTCTTATTTAGAATAGAAGCCATGAACGTTACCGTACTTTACGGTGATGTCATGGCCCCTGCGAATGCTATGATTTACAAAAGTTGTTCGATGCTCGCCTCGACTGCATCCATCGAATCCACTGGTTCGAAGCGTTTGACCACTTGCCCTTCGGCATTAATCAGAAACTTCGTAAAATTCCACTTAATCGCATCCCCGTGCAACCATTCCGGAGCTTTATCCGCAACCATCAGTTTCAGCAGTTTGGCTTGCACATCCGATTCGTCAAACCCGGCAAATGGTCCTGATTTTTTCAGGTAGTCATACAGCGGGTGTGCCGTGTCGCCATTCACATCCATTTTGGAGAACATGGGGAATTTCACACCATAATTAATCTGGCAGAAGGAGGCTGCTTCTTCACTGCTCCCCGGCTCCTGCTCAGCAAATTGGTTACAAGGAAATCCGATCACCTGAAGACCCTGATCCTTATACTTATCGTACAGCTTCTGGATATCATCGAACTGGTGCGTATATTTGCATTTGCTTGCCGTATTCACAATCAGCACAGGCTTTCCTTCATATTGATAGAGCGGAAATCGTTCTCCGCTAGTTTTGGTAACCGTGAAGTCATAAATCGTTGCCATAAGTTTGGTGCACCTCGTTGTTATGTAGTATGTAGAAATAGAATGTTACGTGTTCTCTATTATATACGAAATAGAATCTGCTGTAATGAAAAACTAACGCAATGGATATACCAACTGGATTGGCTCTGTGTTCAGCCCCTCTTTGAACAAATAATTATGATCTGCCCCCACGACACAAAGAATTCTCTTCCCGGGATTGGAGTGACATGTATTTTTGACTCGCTGAATCATAATTTGATTACGAACGACCCAGCGGAAATTTTGAGCATCTGGGTTGACCTGGTTTAACCATTCGTACTTTCGTTTGGTCATTTCATCAAATTCAACCGAATTAAACGGTATGTTTCCCGCGTCATATGTATTCATTTGTTTCAAAAACCATTCATCATCTGTCTTCTCTAGTTCTTCACGCTGTACTTCGGAATATCCGATGAAGGGATCAAAGTTATTCCATACATCCAATTCAAACCAATCTATGGGCACGAATTCAATGTTGTATTCCTCGCATAATGGAAATATGAGCTCCCAGTATTCGCTTGCTGGCTCTCCCCAATACCCTTTATCTTCTTTATCCTGAATGTATTTCTTCCAGCTTAATGGATGTACTTCCCCACAGATGATATCCGGGTTAAATTCGGTAATTAGCGCTTCATACAGGGCTAGCGAACAATGATATTGTTCTCTCAATTCCGGATTATGAATGGTTCCCAAAAGACCAACGACAGTCATTTCCTTTACCCTCCCCAATAAAATAAGCTGCCCGTAAAGGCAGCCGTTTTTTTAGTTCACCAGGATTATGCAAAATGCTCAGTTATAAGACTTTTCCCTACCGGATTGAATGAATTTCTTCAAATCTCCCAGATAGTATAACAAAGAATTTTAACAGGAACAATGACGCAAAACGAGAACTCGTTCCCCTTGTCATAAGAAAAGAAGTTAAAATTGCCCGGTAGCCAACATACGTTCTCTGGTTATAAGAATAAGAGATAACACAACTTCTTGTGCTGCTCCGTAATCATTGTTTGATAAAGCATGCAAGGTATCCCGATTGATTCCGATTGCACTGTAATGTTTGATATGTGGTGTCTGCTTGAAGCGGACGATGGAATGCATATAAAGTTTATCCCGGAAAGAGTCGAATGTACTTAGCATCACCCCATTGTTCAAGGATTCAACGATCTCTCGCATGAAGAGAAATTGATGCTCGGTGTATAAGGGATAGTCATTCTTTTTCTCTGCTGTTCGCTGAACTTCAACATGAGCTGCAAGCGACTCAAGGTTCAGGTGGATCTCCCGGTTCGGGTTTTTCATCATTTCAAAGCAATAGAAGAGCATGGACTGAAGTTGTTCAATCAAATCAAGAAATTCCTTTCCGCGAACCTCCTTGACCAACACACCACGATTTTTGAGTGAGGTCACATAACCTTCTGATTCGAGGCGGGCGATCGCATGACGGATCGGTGTACGGCTCATTTGATACTCCTCAGCCAATTCGTTCTCTGAAAGCAGAGTTTCTGGCATCAGTTCTCCGCAAACCATTCGCTCACGCAGCATCATGTATGCTGTATCGACAAGCGATATTTTGTTCATATGATAATCCCTTTCTCCCATTGATAAGGTCTTTAATTGGACTTCTAACGTTCTCTACATATCACCCTATATTACCAGTCTTAGAAGAAGTTACGCAACCAAGCCGAGGGAAAGAAAGAGTCCAACACTGTATCCCAGCGTCCGGACTCCCTTTTCTAAATCAGATATTTGTTTTGAAGTGCTGTACGTTGCTCTTCGTTAATGCCAAGCCCCTCTGTAAGGTACAACTCGAATGATCCATAGTTTTCGTCGATTGCTTCAAGTGCAGCCTGTATAAAGGCAGCTTTCATCATTTCCGGAATCGCTCCCTGTATATCCGGCATTTGGTCCATGTATGCTTTGTAATCTTTATTGCTGCCTGAGAGGAAACGCTGCATGAGTCCGTCTACCGCGAGATTCGTCAGCTCGTAATCCTCAACGACCACATCCCGTGGCACGCCCAAGGTGAGCAGGATCAATGCACATACAACTCCGGTCCGATCTTTACCTGCGGCGCAGTGGAATAGTGAAGTGTCCCGGTCTTCTTTTAATAGTTCATGCAGAATGAGTGCACATTTGTCGGTATTTAAGATCATGGCTTTGTAGCCTGCATGCAGATCATGTCCAATCTTTTGCATCTCCTCCGGATTTGCTTCCGCCATAAATGGGATATTTGTGTTGATCGCTTTACCGATGGCAGGGCTTGGACGGCTGGCTACTTCAAACTCGCTGCGCAAATCACAAATCCAGTCAATGCCGAGGGCATCGGCCGTTAGCAGGTCCTGCTCACTGAGCTCATGGAGATCAGCCGATCGCAGCAGCATCCCCCAGCGGGTCGTCCGGCCATCTTCTGTGAGGTAACCGCCCATATCCCGGAAATTGATTACGCCATCTGTGTAAATCATACGATCGTTAATGGTAGATACCGAACCATCCTTAAATTTCACGTGATAAAAGTTGCGGCCAGGAGACAGCGTTCTCGTAAACGCTGACCCTATAGGATCGATTCGTACCTCCAGCAGCGTGCTGCTGATTTCATCGAATTCTGGCAGGATGGAATGATAGATGGCCTCTGCTTCTATGTCCTCTGTCATATTCCAGGCAAGCGTAATCCCGTTATTTTCACTGTATTTCGCCTGTACTAGTGGTCCTTGCTTCAAAAGTGGCTTAGATGTTGACATGATAACTCCTCCTCAAAATGGTCCTACTTCTGTATGGATGTTCGATTATTTAGTTCTGACGTGTTTTTAGCTTCATTTTGTATCGGTTTGCCACAAACTCAACGCTGAATACCATGATGAAAACGACCAATCCGACAAACAAAGCGGCTGCAAAGTTGTATGATTTCATTGCATGGGTCAATTCAAATCCAATACCCCCCGCGCCAACCGCGCCAAGAATGGTAGATTCAGCGATACCGCCTTCCAGCTGCAGCACGCACCAGGCAATAAAGGCTGTTTTTACTGTTGGCAAAATGCCCTGCATGACAATCTGCAGCCAGCTGGCACCGGTAGACCGCATCGCTTCAAGTACACCTTTGTCGATCTCTTCAAGCGACTGCGCGAATACTTTGACGAGCATGCCTGCCGCAGAAACGGCAATCGCGAGCACACCAGGGAGCGGCCCAAGTCCGACGGACACGATGAAGATGAGGGCCCATACAATGGTAGGAATCGCACGAAGCAAGGAAGCAGCACTTTGGATGATCCAGGCGACAAATGGATGAGGTGTCAAATTACTTGCTGCCAGAAAGGAAAGAAAGAACGCCACCACAATACCCAGTACCGATCCGAGAATAGCAACTTGCAGCGACTCAACGGCAGCCAGCAGAACATGCTGCCAGTCCGAGAAATCAGGAGGAAACATGGCCCCCATGTAGCCGCCAAGCTTGGTAAAGCCTTGCATAATCTTGGCATAGTCAAACTGAAGCTGAACGAGACTGAACACAAACAGCACGGCAATAAGCGGCAGACCGACAATCAGCAGCTTGCTCTTTTTCGGTTTAGGTGGCTCTGGCATGGAAGTATACAACGTCAAGGACGGTTTCGCTTCGTTCACCGGCATACTCATATGATTCGCTCCCTTACGCGATTGGTAATCGTTTCTACAATGAGAACGATAACGAGCACAAGCAGAACGGCCATGCTGGCTTCCTGATACTGAAACAGCTTCAATTTCGATTGCAAAATAAATCCGAGGCCTCCGCCTCCAACCATCCCCACAATCGTGGAGGCGCGTACGTTAATTTCAAAGTTGTACAAGCTCCAGCCGATAAACCCGGGTAAGAATTGTGGAAAAACGGCTTGGGACAACACTTGCAGATAACTCCCGCCAGCAGCACGCACGGCTTCTACCTGCCCCATGTCAATCTCTTCTAATACCTCGGCAAAGGAACGTGTAAGCATACCGATCGAAATCAAGATCAGCGACATCGTACCGACTACAGCCCCCAGTCCGAACGCTGCAACCAGGAGAATGGTCCAGATGATAACGGGAATGTTCCGAAACAGTGAAGTCGCAGCCCGGACAAATACTTGCAGGTAAGGATGCGGACTTGTGGTGGCCGCGGCCAGAAAGGATAGCAGCCCGGCTATCACTGACCCGATTACCATTGCTACCACACTCATATAAAGCGTCTGTAAGGCAGGTTCAATAAGTTGAGAAAGCGTTGAAAAATCAGGCGGAAGGAAGTCAACAAAGATAAACCGGAAGCTTTCGCCTACCCCAGTGAACAAAGCTCCAAATGAAAATTCCGCCCCGATCGAAGACCAGATGATGAGAGCAACCAGCACGATAAAGAACAATATCGTCTGCGCCCGTTTCATTTTTCGGGCAGACTGCAACTGTGCCGCATTCATGTCAGGCCGTCTCCTTCACTTTGGGATTAACCTGGTTGTAGATTAGCCGGATCATGTCGTCCGTAAGCTCTTCAGGTGTTCCGTCAAATACCTTGGATCCTTTATGGATGCCGATGATACGGGTCGCATATTTCTTCGCGATATCTACCTGATGCAGATTGCACAGGCAGGCAATGCCTTCCTCTTTACAGATCGTATACAAATAATGCATGATCGTCTCCGAGGAAGCAGGGTCCAGACTCGCGATGGGTTCATCCGCCAAAATCAAATCCGGCTTTTGGGAGAGCGCTCGCGCAATACCTACCCTCTGCTGCTGGCCTCCGCTGAGTTCATCTGCCCGCTTGTACATTTGCTCATGCAAACCAACACGATGCAGCATTCCCTTTGCAGCTTCCGTATCTTCCTTGGAGTAGAGGCCCAGGGCTCCCTTAAATGCATTCATGTAACCTAACCGGCCGTGAAGCACGTTGTGAAGTACAGACACGCGGGTGACCAGATTATATCCCTGAAAGATCATTCCCATATGGCGGCGCAATTCGCGGAGCTTTTTGCCTTTGATGCCCATGGTTTCGCTGCCTTTAAACCGAATCTTTCCGTTTGTAGGCTCGATCATGCGGTTCAGGCTGCGCAGCAGGGTGCTCTTCCCCGCGCCACTCGGTCCAATGACAACAACAAACTCTCCCGGATTGATCTGCAAATCCAAGTTATCCAGCGCCTTGGTCCCATCCGGATATACCTTGGATAATCCTTCCACTTGCAATAGTGTCATATTAAAATCCTCCTCATCTTTGTTGCTTAACCTTATTTGCTCAGCAGCTCCTCAGGAGACATGTCCAGATCCTTGGCGACTTGACGAATAGGATCGAAGTCACTGTCACTGCCTTCTACAAAACGGGCTGCACCGACACTTTCCAGAAACTTGGGATTTTTCGTATCGTACTCCAGCATCAGTTCACGCAGTTGTGTGACCAGTTCCTCTGGCAAGTCTTGACGATAGAGCAATGGGGCTCCGCCAACGATAGGATCCGATTCGGCAATAACACGGAAATCTTCCTCTTTTACAAGTCCTGATTCTGCCATCATCGGCACCATGAGGCTTGACGTTCCGATCGCATCCGCATTGCCGTTTGCCAGCGCAAGCAGCGATTTGTCATGTCCACCGGAGAACGCTACGCTGCCGAAAAAGGAATCCAGTTCCTCATTTGTAAGGCCAAGCTCTTTCATCAATGTGGCACGCGGATACAGGTTTCCTGATGTGGATGCCGGATCGGCAAACAAAAAGTCTTTTCCTTTCAGATCTTCTACACTTTGATAAGGAGAGTCATTACGGACAAGGATTACGGTATTCGATTGCTGATCACTTTCAGAACGGACAAGCAGTTTTGCATCTGCTCGTTCGGTAGCGATGATGTATCCAAAGGGACCGATAAGTCCAATTTCAATTTTGCCTGCACGCAGGGCCTCGATAACCATGTTATAATCTTCGGCTACAAAAATTTCAGCAGGGATGCCAGTTGCTTCTGTAATGTCTGCTGCAAGCTGTTCCTGAGAACGGTTCATCTCGCCCTCTTCACTTGGCATAATACCGATTCGGATTACTTCCGGCATTCCGCCTTCACTGGAGCTAGAACTTGCAGAGGCTCCGCATCCGGATAGGATGACAAGCATAATTACAAGCGAAAAGATCAAGCTTTGATAACTTTTGCGTCTACTATTTTTCACAATGTATACCCTCCTGAAATTTGGTCGAGTCCATACCAGACTCTCTGGTACACAAGTAGGATACAAGTTGAATGTAAGAAGAATGATTTGGAAGATCACCAATTTTGTAAAACATTTAAGGGAATTAGTAACCATAAACATGTATAAATATACCAAAATGTAGGTTGTATTATATTTTTTTGGGAGGATAACACTTGTTCAAGTACTGAGGAAAATCACTGAGCTTCTTTCTTATGGGGGAGAGTTTTATAGCCGTAGCCTATGCCAATTTTCAAAAAAGGAAGCAGAAAATGTACTTTAAAAGATTTATAGTATTCATTTTCTGCTTGTTCAAATGGATTAAGGTTTACCATAACGTTGGCTTTTGGTTTGTAGGTTTGATGCTGAGGAAAGTTGATTTTTCGCATTATCATGAAGTTTATATTTTGTTTTTGAATACCTTTTATCTTTTTACAATTCCATAATAGACTAAATCTTCGTAGTGACTCTCTTTCTTCACATGGTCCCTTAAAATACCTTCCTGTATCATGCCTATTTTTCGAAGAACTTGTCCAGATGCCGGATTCGAGGATGCTGCTGAATCCAGGACAAGGCACAATCCACCGAGTATGGATAAGGCAGGGTAAGTGTGCTTTTATAAATATTGTAGTTGTTGCACAGCTCAGTGACGGTGGCAGCATCGGACTCATCAAACAATCTCAGGCATAGCCTTTCCGTAGTCAACGTTTGTTGAATGTCATCATACTGCATGGTATTCCCGCCCTTTTCGATAATTTCGTTCCGTTTGATCTTTATGATAATCAAGACAGGAGTACTTCAATTTTTTTATTATCCGTTAAGATCATAAGTTTCTGATCATAAGTTTCTGATCATAGTGTTGTAACCTTTTTTCAAAATCCACTCGATTTCTCTCGAAATCCCGTGTCCACGCATACATCATTTTTAACATTTGCCAGTCTGATTTGTAATGACTCTTTTCCAGCCCCAAATTTTGTTTGATAAATCGCAGAAAAATTCGGATTTTCCGTTTTCGCAAAGGTATATCCAGGAAGATGATCGTATCTGCCATATCCCATAAGCATCGGTAAGATTCTCGATCTGTCCCTTCAAATATCCATGGGCCCGAACGGTCAATGTCCTTAATCACCGCAACTTGTTCATCTGGTGTGCGTTTATTTCTTCCATGAGGTGTGTCGTGATGAACTATAGTATCCAGCTCATACCACGGTATGTTTAATTTTTGAGATAATTCCCTGGCCAATGTCGTTTTGCCGCTTGCCACAATACCAAGGATTAAGATCTTTTTCAATGATATCTCTCCTAAAAACTACGCTCTCTGAACCGTTCCGAATGAAATCTTCATACCGGGTGCATAAGATAACCAGGATTCACGGTTAAATTTCTTGGAGAACATGAGTTCAGCTTCATACTGCTCTCTTGCTTCTTCTGGCTGTAATTCTCTCGTTAATAAGCTGTCCATTATCTCTTCTTGATCACCTGGCTCCTGACCGATCCCTTCTTCTCTCAGTGAATCATATAAAGCGTTCTTGCTTTCCATATCCATGTTTTGATCAAAAAAGTTAACTTTATCACTCATTCGGCATTCCACATTGGTTAATCCCAATTGGCTCATGAGGATAGGCAGCCGCATGCCAATGTTTCCATCCTTCCCCGTACGTCTGTAGTCGTTCTCAAATAATTTTTGCAGAACTCCTAACTTAATCAATTCACTTTGTTCCGTACCTTCCAAATGACAGTTCGCCATATTACCAATCCAATGAGGTTCAAAACAGATCACTTTTCCTTGATCCTTAACACTTTCCATCATTTTCTGCAGGATGGTCACCGAGTTATCCATATGTAATAAAAAAGCATGACTCACGGCAATGTCATACTTCTGTTCTATATACGTATTTTCAATATCACATGATATAAATTCAGTCTGAAAGGGAAGATTAGCGAAAGTCTCCATTGCTTCTTTTATCAATTCATCTCCCTTGTCCAATCCCGTATAGCTCGAACCTGGAGGCAGCAACGGAAGGAGTTTAAGACCGAGATAACCGAACCCACAACCATAGTCAAGAACGCTTACAGGTTTGGTGATTTTCCATACACTCTTTACAAGAAATTGAAGATAATCATCATTATAATACAGCCCGCGCGTATTCCTCAGATATTCGATTTTGTTGTCCCAGTAGTATTCAGACATGATCTCATAACTCCTTAGGTTTGTTAATTTTTAAGATTAGCCCGGATAATTAGGAAGTCTTATCATGAATCGATCACTGTTTCTATTAAATTGGTACTGTTCGTATAATTCATGTGCATCTAACGTCCCGAGTAGCCCCATTAAATCTCTGAAACGATCCGATTACGTAATTACTTCAATTAGTTTCTTGCCAAGTCCCTGCCCCCTGTACTCCTCATGAATAAAAACATCACAAAGCCAATACATCGTCGCATCATCTGTAACAACCCTCGCAAATCCAACTTGAATGTCTGCTTGATAACTCCCATAACACGTTGAAGAGACGATAGACTTCTCAATGGTTTCATCAGATCTTTTATTCGCCCAATAGCTCCTAGCAAGAAAGCCCTTTATCGTAGGGATATCCAGCATTTCTTTGTTATCACTAATCAGATATTCTCCATATACAAAATCCATTGACCCAGCCCCTTCATGATACCGGTTTAGTTTCTTACGTTACTTTTTTTCCTAAAAATAAAGCAACTCTGTGATCTTTACTAATAGATCCACCCGATTTATCAATGGATTGTTTAATCCTGTTTAATAAAATATCCTTTTGTACTTCAGGAAGTTGTCTGTGCTTTGAATTCGTATTAAGCAATGATATATAATCTCTGCTTGAATATGTAAGGATTCGACTGTACTCCTTAACAATTATATCTGTAAAGATGCCCGTCTCTTCCGTAATTAGTCTTCTTTCATTTATGGTTTCTTCAGGTGTTTGAAACTTGGAATCGTCTAAGTGTGGTGCAAGCTCTCTGTAATGAGATCGAATTTCATTGTGGACTTCGTTGAACATCGGAACGTGTATGGTCCAAAAAAAGGCAATCGAGCCCGAATCCTCTAGAAGATCCCAAACCTTGCGATACCCAAACTTAGGTTCAATAAAATGAAATGCTGTACCTGAAACTGCCAACTTAAATGGAGCACCTTCACCATTCCACTCTTCAAAAGAGGTATTTATCACCTCAATTGAATCATAGGATTTGAATTTTTCTGAAGTGAACTGAGCTAATCTATCGCCATATTCAATACATGTAATATTTTTATAATTTCGATCAACTAAACCACCCGTTGCTTGACCAGTTCCACAACCGATCTCAAGAATTTTATCTTCTTTGACAACATTTGAATAATCAAATATATCGTTATACATTTCTTCCGGGTAGGTAGGTCTATATTTTTCATATTCGTTTGCAATTAAATTAAACGTCTCTTTGTTCTCCAATTGAAATCCCTCCCATTTCACCTCAATAAATTAGCTCACAATCGTGGTGTTCCCAAATATCGAATAAGTTACCGTCCATATCTTCAAATACAAAGAACTTTCCATACTTTCCTTCATCACTGATATTCCCGACTGTGACATCTTCTGATTTCAAATAGTTATGTAAGGATCGTATGTCATTCGTGAAAAATGTGATCACCCATCTTTTGGTGTTGCGAACTTCGAACACGGCTCTTGTATGATTCTCGCTTTGAATCAGATCTAAGATGGGCCTGTTATCCCTAAACAGACTTAGATAACCTTCTCTTTGATTTCTAATATTGAATCCAAAATGTGTAACAAACCAGACTGCGGATTTTTCTAAATCTGCAACTGGAATCACATTGTAGGCAATGCCTAGAATTTTTCCAACTTCCATTAAAGAAGCCTCCGATCCGTTTTAACTTTCTAGATCAATCCCTTTTAATTTAAAATATATTTTTCAACTGAAAGTGCTGCTTACCTTTTATTTTTTGATTTTTATAATATTCTAATGAAATAGCTATCTCATGATATATAACACAGCTTTCGATCTTGTCTTTCTTCAGTACTTTTCAAGTTCATGTAAGTGAAGTGTGATATTTCCTCCCGGTCTCAAATCTTTTATTTTACATCCCATTCTTCTCTCAATATTCCCATGCGAATCGAGTCATAGTATTGATCATTGTATAGGCGGCATTTTCGAAGTCTTCCTTCCACCTGCATGCCTAATTTCTCTCCAACCTTCATCATTCTTTCATTTCCTGACCATGTCGTTAATCCTATTCGGACAAGTGGAATCTTGTTGAACAAATATTCGATCCACAACTTTAATGCTGCTGTTCCATATCCACCATTCCAATAGGGGGGCTTGTATATTACAATCCCAATCTCCAGCCAATTGGACGGTTTATGTTCCCAATAATAATTCACTGTTCCAATCATTTCGTCATTCACTTCAATGATCATTCTGCTAGGTGGCTCATCGTCTCCTCTCATGTGTTTGCTCATATGTTCTTCAAATAAAGTAAAACTCACATGCTCTAATGGAAAGTATGGAGCGTCCCACTTCTTCCATTCCGGTTGTTTTTCACCGTATATCAACTCATATAATACAGGTAAATCTCTATCCTCTATTTCTCTGATTTGAACCTTATTATTTAGTACATTTGTTTCACTAATGATCATACAGCGTTAACTCCTCTTCTCAGTTCTGAAATATCTATGCAACAATTCAGGTCATTTCCCTACCTTTGCTTTCTGCTGATACTCCCCGGAAATCCGGAAACCAGCAGTATAAATCCTACAAAAAATAAGAAGTATACGAGCAATCCCGGACCGTTGTCATTCAGGGAAACCATTTCTCTTGCGTTCCCACCTGAAGCATATCCCGCTTCCACAATGGCTGCGGATATTCTTACTGAAATTCTCTCCATGGTTGCAATACATACACTTCCCAGCATCAAAGCTGAACCCAAAATCTTATTCGCATTATTCATGGGCATTCTCCTATTCCGAAAATTCATTTAAGAAGGGATGCATCTTGGCATTCATAAGTAAAATTTCATTGGACTCATTAAGAACGATCACACTAGCAGAACCGATAAACTTCATTTAAATCCCCCCTATAGCGGTTTATTAACGAATCTTCTATCTTAAAAATAAACACCCAATCTATGTAAATTCATTTCCACATATTAATTTTAACAGCACATCAACTTCATCCATAATAACCCATATAATGCCATTTGCGAAGAGATTCAACGGAAAAAGGCAACCCGCTCACAGGTCGCCTCTCCCTCAACATCCTACATGTCTAACACTCTATCATTTTATTTAAAATACCGCTTTACTTCGCGCCGCTGCTCCAGACCACTCTTTCGCTCATGGCTTTATGCTGTGCAATCAGACAAAGTTCGGCCGCCTTGAAGGCATGCTCCTGTGTCATTGCTTTTTCCGTCCGCTCCAGACAATCACGAATGAGGTCCCCGAAAAACGGATAACCAACCTTTCCTTTTACGCTGTAACGGTATTCGCCTTCATGGTTGACCAGATAGACCTGATCTCCTACAGGCTCTCTCGCCACATCAATATATTTCCGCAATTCAATGTATCCATCGGTTCCCAAAATTACAGTACGCCCATCTCCCCATGTCCCTAGACCATCCGGTGTGAACCAATCCACCCGGAAGTAGCCGGAGGCACCATTGTTGCCAATGAGGGATGCTTCGCCAAAGTCCTCGAGTTCAGGAAACTGTGGATGATGGAAGTTATGTACCCGACTGAACGCCACCTCCGCATCCGTGCACGAAGCAAACGTGAGAAACTGTTCGATCTGATGACTTCCGATATCGCAGAGAATGCCGCCATATTTTTCATGCTGGAAAAACCATTCTGGTCGTCCTGGTGCATTCAAACGATGCGGTCCTGTGCCCATGACCTGTACAACCTTACCAATGGCTCCCTGCTCAATCAACTGACCGGCATAGATCGCACTTTCCACATGCAGACGCTCACTATAATAGACCATGTATTTCTTCCCGGTCCGTTTAACCTCTTCCCTGGCACGTGTTAATTGATCCAGTGTGGTAAATGGGGCTTTGTCCGTAAAATAATCCTTTCCCGAGGCCAAAACTCTCATGCCAAGCGGCGCGCGTTCCGACGTAATGGCTGCTCCGGCCACCAGCTGCACCTGATCATCTGCCAGCACCTGTGCTTCTGAAGCTGCGGCCTGTGCCTGAGGAAACTGTTTGCGGAACGCCTCTACCTTGGCGGGATCCGGATCATATACCCATTTGAGGGTTGCTCCTGCCTCCACCAATCCCCCAACCATGCCATAGATGTGCCCATGATCCAGCGCTACAGCAGCAATGGTGAACTCACCAGGACCGCATACCACCTCTTTTTTAACACTCTTGGGTGCGTAAAACATGCCATCTTTAGCCACCTTATCTCCACCTTCCTTTTTCTATCGTAAATTGGTGAAACATGCCTACTTAAATGTTTGTGTCAGATCCGCAGGCCGGCTGCTGGTGTAATCCTTGTCTTTCTTCGTGTTTGAAGCGGCAATCCGTTCCTGTAAATGTTCATAAAACAGCTCTTCATCAATGGGAAGATCCACCCAGTTGTCCGTCCAGGTCGAGAGCAGCATCGCATTGGACAACGTTAAGCCATGTATGCCTTCTTCTCCTGGTGCGATGAGCGTGGCACCGGTTCGAATCGCATCAATCCAGTTACGAATGAGCCCCGGATGCCCGGATTCTGTCCCTGTAATGGGAACTTCACACTTCCAGCATTCCGGCTGTCCAAAACCTCCGGTAAACCTCTGATTGAACTCAGGCTCGGATTCCCGAAGCCGCCAGAACGTCAACTTACCATCTTCAATGACAATTTTGCCGCGATCTCCGTTGACCTCGAAACGGTTGGTGCCCGGAGCTTCACCCGTTGTGGTTACAAATACGCCTGTTGCCCCGTTTTCGTATTCCACATAAGCTGTGACATCGTCTTCCACTTCGATATTCCGGTACTTGCCAAACGAACAGAACGCACGCATCCGCACAGGCATCATACCGATGGTCCACTGCCACAGGTCCAGTTGGTGAGGGTCCTGGTTAATCAGCACACCGCCTCCTTCACCTGCCCAGGTCGCCCGCCAGCCGCCTGAATCGTAATAGCTTTGGGATCGGTACCAATTCGTAATAATCCAGTTTGTGCGGCGTACTTCGCCGAGTTCACCCGAAGCAATGAGATCTTTCAATTTGATATACAGAGGATTGGTCCGCTGATTGTACATCATGGAAAATACTTTGCCGCTGGCTGCAGCAGCTTCATTCATCTTGCGCACCTGTTTGGTATATACGCCGGCAGGTTTCTCAATCATGACATGCAGACCGTGCTGAAAAGCCTGAATGGCCTGTTCCGGATGGTCATAATGCGGAGTTGCAATAATGACCGCATCAATTGTTCCGGATGCCATCATCTGCTCGGCATCCTGCCAATAGATGACTGAAGCAGGAAGGTTGCCGGCTACCCAGCTCTCCATTTCCTTTCTGACATCACATACGGCGATTAGCTCTGCTCCCGGTACTTCTCCGGCAACAAGGGTTCTGGCATGTGCAGCGCCCATGTTACCAATCCCGATTACGGCAACTCGAATCAAACTCATACCCGTACCTCCTCTTCCAGACGACGCTCTATTTCGCCAAACACATCCGCAAAGTGCTGTAACATCGCTTTCGAATCATACTCTCCACTAAAGTCTTCTATACCGTAATATCCGTCATAGCCCACTGATTTCAGATCACGGAATACTTGCATCCAATCCACGATGCCTTCTGTCAGCGGTGACCAATGACATCTCCACTTCGCTGATACCGAATTTCCCGTATTCCCTCCGTTCTGCTCCTCCTTGGACCAAGCTGCATTCTTCACATGTACATGGGCAAGGTAAGGACCCAATAGCTCCAGCCCCATACGATAATTTTCATATCCTTCATGTACCATGTTGCCCGGATCATACAACACACCTACGTGCTGGGCATCCAGCGACTGCACCAGACGGTAGGCCAGTGAAGCAGTCGGTGCAATTGTGAGATGATGCGTCTCTACAACGGCTTTGACGTTGTACTGTTTGGCCATATCCTGAACTTCGGTCAAATATTTCACAGCTTGGCTGTACAGCTCCGGATAACTCGTTTTGCGGTCATAGCCGGGCACGCCTACACGCATCATGGAAGCGCCCAAATCAGCCGCTGCCATGAACGCCTGCTCTGTCGATTGAAGATCTCCGCAGTTCAAATACGGTACCAATGCAATGGAACGTCTTCCATGGTTCGCAGCCGCTTCACGAAAAACAGGGACCTGTTCTTCCCAGTTTGCCGGATCGATAGAACTGCGATTATGCCTCCAGAAGGATGGCTCTTCCGACAGGGCGTCTTCTGGGTTTCCACGGAATCTCCACTCCACTCCTTCAATTCCTGCCGATGCTGCCGCAGCAGCCAGTTCTTCTGCCGTCAGGTCCGGTGTTGCCACGGTGAATACAGACAGTTTCAATCGAATCATCTCCTTATGTAAACGTATTCAAATCTAATGGATAAACGAATTGTACCACTCCTGTGAATGCACAAATAGGGTTCAACTCCAACACCTGAATAAGAGATAAACGTGGGGCTATATTCCCCATTCAGGGATAAATGTTTATGCCAGCTCAGTAAGATGTCATGGTGCCTTTTTTCGTAAACAGCATAAACAAAAAAACACCCCTGATCAGATTATCATTCTGATTAGGGATGCTATATAGAAGTACCACCGTTTTTATTTTCGATCGAAAAATACATGCTCAGCATGCAATTTCCCAAGGTGGGTCGTCATGATTCCAAACGAATATTGCGGCTGACGTCGCCGATCTGTGGGCGATCCCGGATTGAATACCAACACATCATTGACGGTATGCATCAACGGAATGTGCGAGTGACCGAATATAATCGCGTCTACCTGCTGGCCGGCAAATGTGTGAATGGCATTCTGTTCGGTCGATTTCGATCCCTGGTGACCATGCACCAGCCCCAGACGTAATCCGTCTGCCTCCACGATGCGGGAGAACCCGAGTTTTTTTCCGACCTCCGGCGGATCCGTATTACCTGCTACTCCTGCAACTGGTGCATACTCGCTCAGCAGCTTGTACACACTCCAATCCGACCAGTCACCTGCATGCAGAATAAGGTCGGCTTCCGGCAGTACTTGAAGCAGAGGTTCTGGCAGCTGCTTTGCTCTTTTGGGCAAATGGGTATCCGATATCACGATTATTTTCATATCAATACACACCTTCCTGTTTTAAACCATTACATTACTCAGCAGATGAAGGCACAACCTCGATCTGTGAGCAGGAACGCTCCATATCTTCGAGTGTAATGGATGCAAAAAATTGTTCCACTTTCGCCTCAGCTACCTGGTACAGATTCGTTAGAAGACTGTCTATGCGAAGACCGACGTCACAATTGGGGTTGCAATTGCCATGAATCGGAAATAGCGGTCCTTCATCCTTGGCAGCCTGATAGATCATGGCTAAAGTAATTTCACTAGCCGGCTTCGCCAGATAGAAACCTCTGGTTCCCGGAGACGAGTCGACGAGACCTGCCTTTTTTAGCCCACCCAGAATACGTCTGACAACGACAGGGTTGGTATTAACGCTTCCTGCAATCATTGCAGAAGTGATTCGTTCAGGCGCGCTGGAGGACAACAACAACAAACAATGCACACTGACCGAAAAATGAGTACTCATGATTAACCACCTTTATTTTATATAATCCTGGTGCCTCGATCTATTCAGGAAAAAGTCCCTGTTCGGGACGTGCCTTGATTTTCAGCTGCCGCACACTGTATTCCAGCTGCTTCACAATATCATCGAGTTGTTTGCGATCGATTTTTGTGGGGTCATCCACCGGCTTAGCCGTCGACTTGAGATCCCGAATGGTGAGCTGCTGCTCTTGCCATTTGTCCATTAGATCCGCAATATTGGCATAGAAGCGTTCGTAATCCTTGATGACCAAGTCAAGATATGCATCGACCTCATCAGGGTCATACCCGCGAAGTTTATAATTGAATTGTTTCTCATGAATTGATAAGGCATCGAGCTGTACGCCCAGTTGTTTAAACAATTGTCTCTGTTTATCCAATCTTCGTTTCATATGTTCATCCATCTTGACAACCTCCATTATAAGAAAAACGTCTATCGACGTATGTTAAAAGCAGCCGGGACCGCCTCCAAAACGGAGCGGTTCTATACGACATCGCGAGGAAATCGCGGCATTTTCTCCCTCTATTTTTTATAACACATTATCGGCCAGATATAAAATCGAACGCTACTCAATTCACCAAAATGATTGTTTCCCGCCAAAATCGGGTAAGGACTGACTACACACCCCAATGCGGGAAAGGAGCATGTCGTTATGAGTACATTAACCAAAGATCAACTTCAGGAGCTCAAGAGCGCCCTTTTGGAGCAACGTGATAATCTGCAGCGCCATTTTGAATCCAACATGGAAGACGGAGCTCCTGCCGAGTCCCTCAAAGACTCCACTGGTGAGCTGTCATCTTATGATAATCATCCGGCTGATGCGGGCACGGAGACGTTCGAACGCAGCCGTGACCTGGCTGTCGACGATACTTTAACAGACGAGTTTAACCAGGTGAACGACGCCTTGGAGCGAATGAAACAAGGAACCTACGGGACATGTGTTACTTGTGGAGAGGATATCCCGTTTGAGAGACTTCAGGCTATTCCCTACACGGCATACTGTATCGATGATACACCTAACCGGGACCTCAGCAACGATCGCCCTGTTGAAGAAGAGGTCATGACGATGCCGCCAAGCGGTGCCGGTGAAGTCAGACAGCGGAACGCAGGAAAGTTCGATCATGCTGAAGCCTGGGAAGCCGTCGAAGATTATGGGACATCCAACTCGCCAGCTACCGCAGCCAAACGCGAAGTTAGAGATTATGATGAAAACATGTAGATTAGTACGCTGTTCGTTACCTTTCTCCCAATAGGAAAGTCATGATCACCACTACAGCGTGATACCAACACTCAATCCACATCAAAAAGCCGCCTTCAGGCGGCCTTTTCTTTTTGCTGCACGTGTCTGCCTCGTTCCAATTGCCTTAGCATAGTCACCTGTAAAGAAACACTATTCTTTCTGCTGCTGTGGTGGAGTTTTATTTTTCTTGGGTTTAGATGTTTCATCCACATGTTGGGACAATGTCGAGAACAGTTGAAAAACCTCCTGATCTCCCTTCTGTTCATTCCGTTTCGTATATGGCTCACACATTTTCGTAATATCCCTATACAGCTGTTCGACTTCCTCACGGCTCGCGTATAACGTCATGTCCGAGATTTGTCCAAACATGTTGTCACTACGCTCTGCCTGTTTCATAAACATCTGCCGGCTCTGCTCATACATTTCATTCAATAGTTTAAGTGTCTCTGAACGGAATACATGCTTCAGTGGAGAGTGGTCCTCTTCTTCATGACGAAGATGAATTTCCCCCTGAAAGGGTTCGTAATATTTGGCAATGATTCCATTGATCTCTCGGGTGGATACGAGTGTAAGCAAACCGATCTTCTCGAGTTTTTTCACGTGATAATGTACTTTCGCGGGTACTTCACCAAGTTTGTCGGCTATCTCTTTCACAGTAGAAGGTCTACCCTGTTTATTAAACATATTCAGAATCTGGATCCGATACGGGTCGGAGTAGATCTTGATCTCTTCGATCGTTGACAATACTTTCTGCTGCATACCTGTATCCTCATTTCCGGGGTACCTGTTGCCCTTATATATGCATATTATACCGTTCAGTCCCGCCCCCGGTCAAAACAGGTCTTAAAAGGATAAAAGGATTTGATTAGATACTGCGCCGGAATGTTTTGCTCAGAAGAAGGAATATTGCAGACATTGCTAGCAATATGCCACAGCCAATAAATAACAACGGTGTAGACACCCATTCTGCAGCCGCACCTGAAACCAGACTTCCAAGCGGTATAGCGCTAACACACAGCATGCTTTGCAGGGCAGAAACCCGGCCAAGCATGCCAGAAGGTGTAACCTCCATCATATAGGAGGCGAGTGGTGTTGTGGCAAGTGGTATACCTAGCCCCATCATCAAACAAAAAATCGCTGCCAGTGTTAACTGGTTCGTTGACATATACGCAGGAAGCGCGGTCATTGCATAACTAAGTCCCAGCAGGATAATTCCACTAATAATCAATACACTTTTAGGGTAGCTGCTGCCTCTGTGAGTCATCCACAGCCCACTCAGCACCATGCCCCCCACCATCAACCCGCTGAGCAGACTTAATCCGCCTGCACCGGCATGCAGAATGTCGATCACGTATGGTGTACGGAGAACGTTGAAGGGCATCAGACAGAAATTAACGAAGGCGAATAGAATCGAGGTAATAAGCAGCAAGGCATGTTTGCGTATAAAGCAAAAGGCTTCAATCATGTCTGTAAGCAAGCCTTGGGGAGCACTGAGGGAAGAATCCTTCTCCGGTGACACGTCCTCCGTCTTCGGTGATGAAGGATATACAACGCGACTCATGAGCACAGCACTCCATGCAAACAGACCCGCATCAATCAAAATCGTCCATGTAATTCCAACAGTTGCAATGAGTGCACCTGCTACAGCAAGCCCGCCAAGTTCTGCCAACCGGGTTGCCGAAGATGACATGGCATTGCCGGAAAGAAGCAACGATTGAGGCAGCAGTCTCGGCACACTGGACATTTCGGCTGGTGACGAGAAGCATTCAAGCAATGAATTCAGAATGGTAACAACGAACAAATGCCATACTTGCAGTTCTCCCATACCAAACAGCAGTGCCGTAATTCCAACGAGCAGTCCCCGACCTGAATTCGTCAGCACGATGACCTTCTTCGGCGACATTCGATCCACGATCGCACCGGCAAAAAGACCCAACAGAATATTCGGCAAGAAGTTGACCGCGAGCAGCGTCCCCATTAGCAGTTTCGAACCTGTCAGCATATACACCATCCAGCTATAGGCAATCGAATCAATGGAATCACCAAACCTGGCTACCATCTTCCCGAGCATAAACTGCATATAAGGTTTGACCTGTATTAACTCACCAATTCCTTGCTTGCTTACTGCTGTACCCTCGCTCATTAGGAGTCCGCCCTTCAACGTTAAAATATTTTTCATGTTAATATTATTTTAACGTAAGAATTTACGAAATCAATCCCTTCGTGAAAATTTTTTTAACGAATTGCCCATATGACTAAAAACGACAAAAAGACCCCATCGAGATGGATGGAGTCGGATCTTAATACATATTTAAATTAAGGATACCCGCTGACGAGTCCGTGCGGATTGCAAGCAGGCATCAATGACACGCATGTTTGCTATCGTATTTTCCGGAGTAAATGGCAGTGGTGTTCCTTCCAGCACCGCTGCTGCAAAGGTTTCCGCCTGCAAAACATAAGAATTGGATACCGATACACGTTCTTCCCGGCTGACCGAATCCGTATGAATAATGATCTGTGGTGGAATGTCACTATTCTCCCAGCCAAACACTTTCGGCAATTCAATTCGTCCGTCGGTACCGAGAATTTCCATCTCGGCTCTTCCGGAAGCCCACATGCCGCAGTCAAATGTTAACGCCACAGAACCGGGAAATTCCACAAGGCCTGATGCCATCATATCTACCCCGTCATGTTCTTCGGAGAACAAAGCATGAACTGTAACTGCTTCGGGCTCTTGTCCCAGATACATACGCGCTGCTGAAATGGGATATACCCCAAGGTCGAACAACGACCCGCCGCCCATGTCCCGTTTAAACCTGACATTGTCCTTATCATCCGCAGTGTTGCAAGTAAAATTGCCATGGATCGCGCGAACAGCACCAATCTCTCCACTCGCAATGATCTCCTGAACACGTCGATGCTTGGGATGATAACGATACATGATGGCTTCTGCGAAAAGAACGCCGTACTCCTTGCATGCCTGAATCATTTCGGCAGACTCGTCCGCATTCAATGCGGCAGGCTTCTCACATAATACATGCTTTCCAGCCTGAGCAGCTTTGATCGTCCATTCCTTGTGCATGTGGTTCGGCAACGGAATATATACAGCCTCGATATCGGGATCAGCAATGAGCTCTTCATAACTGCCATAGCTTCTGGCAATGTCCAACTCTTCGGCGAGAGCTTCGGCTTTTTCCTTGCTGCGACTGGCAATTGCGAGCACTTCTCCCCGTTCGGATTGCTGGATTGCCGGAATTACCGCATTTCTTGCAATTGTGGATGTACCAAGTACTCCCCACTGTAGCTGCCTATTCATGCTCATCTTCCTTTCGTCCCGTAATTGTCCTCTTCTGCCTTGTGCAGCATGCCGAGACATCGGTCAAGATCCGCCTTGACCTGCTTTTTGTACAATTCGGCTTTCTCCGCTCCATCATCCGTAAAGTGATATAAAACGATCTCCTGAAAGTCCACTTTGGGATCGTTGCCCTTCAGTTTCTTCGTCCGATAAAAAACACCCTGCTGTACCAATTCATGCAAAGCCCGATATACCTCGCTCTGAGGCGGCACATAACCGTAAGCTTTGAACTCCTCCTTCATCGCCTCCAGCATTTCGTAACCATATCCTCTGTGCTGTTCAACCATTGTGATAAGATACAGCTTGATAAACGCCCGCTGGGCAATCATAAAAGCCACGTGTGTTCCCCCCATCCTCTACTGCTCTACTTCGTATTATAAAACTTGTGTTCGGTTTCTGCCATCATTCTCCGTTTTTCCTGAGTAAACAGCAGGCGAGAATGATAGAGGAACGGCGAAGCAGAAATGATCGACAGAACGAATTGCGGGGTTTATTATTATGAATTTTTCATATGTTGATTTTTTAAAATAATAACCAAAGCGAAGGGTCACATCGGCAATTAAGATTTTTAAAACGTAATGCCCTAGTGAAACAAGTGTAATAACTGGTCAAGTGGCGATTCTATTTAGAATTTTTCATACGTTGTAACTTTCACTTCTTGAGGTTGCCTTTCGGTACAGAACCTACGATCCATTTTCCCCAGCTCACACGAGAGATGCACCATGTAAGTCCGCAGGATAAAGTCAAAGCAAGCAGCCAGGTCAGGATCATTCGTATTGTCGGATTGAATCCCCAGGCAACGTACAACTGTTCATCCGGAATATAACTGTAACGCAGCATGAGCATATGCATCAGGTAACCACCATAAGAAACACTGCCAATCCATCCAAGCCATCCCACTGCCATATGGTTGTGCAATTTGCCTGCCAACTGATACATGACCATAATGGACGCAATCAGAAAGATTGCCATATCTGGTCTGATCAGGCTGACGGTATAAAACGTGATCTGTATTCCTTCCGGCTTTTGAAATTCCAGCATTAATAAATATGTAAACCGAAGACCCAGGGTTATAAACACCATCCAGTATACCCAGCGCAATCGATGAACCCACAGATTCCATTTCCCGACCGATAATCCGGCAGCAGCTCCAAGTACAAAGTAGAAAAAGAAATACAGGAAATTGCGGTCCGCATAGGTTGTAAATGCATCTGTCAGAACCGGAATGTTCAAACGCTCCATAAACCGCGCTATATTTCCCAGTTGATCCGCTAGCACGAGGTATACTGCTCCAGCAATCAGGACAGCCACCAGGCGTCCTCGGGATTCATAACGGTTGTATACATGTCGTATGGCTCTTAAAAACAACGGGAACAGCAAGTAAAATTGAATCAGCATAATGATGTACCAAAAATGAGAGGTCGTTTTGCCGGTAATTAACTTCAAACCTAGCTCGGGAAGATCCTGCCAGCCAAAACCGCCCCACCCTTGGGGAGTAAGTGTGAAATAAACAAGCGACCATACTACATACGGGGCGATAACATCCGTTAATCTTTTCTGCATAAACCGGCCGTAATTCAGCTGCTCTCCCGTGTTATAGAACAAAACCATGCCCGTTATGAAAATAAACAAGGGGACCGCAAATTTGGAAACCATCAACAAAATAGCGAGTAATACTCCATCTTCCAGGCCCGCCTCAGGAACCAAAGAAAAATGGGCGATGGAATGCTGGAGTACAACGGCCGCAAAGGCAATCCCTCTCAGACTTTCAATTTCAACAATTCGTTCTTTCCGTGGCATAACGTCCAGCCGCCTTTCTTGGTTTTCCCGTGAAAAATAAGTACAATTAAAATTAGGATATTAGAAGAACGGAGGGATTCAAATCGTTGCTTCAGATCTAGAAACCACCACGATCGACTCCAAATATGTACAGCAGCATCTGGCGAATGAACGAACGTTTCTGGCCTGGGTACGCACGGGAATAGCCCTGGTCGGTGTCGGATTCCTTGCTGCCGGGTTGGGCTTCAATTCTTCTTCTTATGATCAGATTGCACACATTGCCGCGATTATAACAGGTGTTACCTCTCTGGTCAGCGGCGTTACCATTATCCTGTGTTCTGCGGCTTCGTATCACCGTAAACGCAGGCAAATTAATCAGCAAACGTTTCAAGCATCCACCCGATTGATTCGATTCCTGACTTTTATGCTGTTGGTCATTGGCCTGGCACTTGCTGTTCTGTTGTATGTATTATTATTCCCCGCCTAATTATTACACACCTGTCAATCATGTAATCCCAAGAAGGCATTACAGGGCAAAAGCCGGCTTCCCCTAGGGAAACCGGCTGATGACCGCCTGACGGCTCGTACATTAAGCCAAGCAACTACAACCCATACTTCTTCCTGTCCGTTGGGTTATGACTCCAGCGTGAAGTATACTGAAAATCAGGTTTACAAAAATGTGTTGTTGCCCATCCGTGTCGCTTTGTTCTGCGTATCCAGTCTTCGTTCTTCCAGATCGAGATCCGAACGCTCTGCAGGCACATCCGTACCATGGGCAGTATATCTGTCCCGATTCAGATAGCTGGTACTGCTAAATACATCATATACGTCAGAATCCCGATCTGTGGAATCAACCAGCAGGAGGATTTTGCCGTTTTGCACATATTCCTCATACTGTCTGGCGTCCTCTTCCGGAATCCCTAAACCTACAAGTCCACCAACAAGTCCGCCAGCACCTGCGCCAACGGCGGCTCCCGTAAATGCTGCTGCAATTGGACCGGCTGCCAAAATGGGTCCGATCCCCGGAATCGCCAATGCTCCGATACCTGCCAGTAATCCGGCAACACCACCAAGTACTCCGCCTGTGGCTGCACCTGCTGCCACACCTTCTGGCGCCTTGGTTCCTGTTTCTTCACGAATAGCCTTCAGTTCATCCCGATCCTGCGTAACTACCGAAATTTCGTCTGAAGTGAATCCTTGCGCCTTCAAGCCCTCTATGGCCTGCGATGCCTCACGTTCTGTATCAAAAACACCTACGATTTTCTTCTGCATAGTGAATCCCTCCTCAGTGATTTGGGTGGTTCGCTTCGCTATGTTATTACCCGCACCGTTTTCTTTTAAACGTTTCCATCGCAACATAAAGGATATAAATTTTATATTTTCAGCTTCATTTCATGAATATGACATCGTTTCATAGAGTTATTATCCTCATATGGAACGTCTAGTGAAATGCAAGAATAGAAAACCTTTACAACATACAACAAGGGGAAATTCGTTAACTTCTAAGGGCGCGGCTTCGTCCGATTGGTTGCCATTGCCTCCAACGGGTTGTCCGGCCAGTAATGCTTCGGATACCGGCCCTTCAGATCCTTTTTCACCTCGAAATAGGTCTCCCGCCAGAAGTTCGCCAAATCCCGGGTTACCTGGACAGGCCGCTGTGCAGGCGATAATAGATGCAGCGTTAGCGGTACACGGCCTCCTCCAATTCGCGGCGTCTCCTGCTGCCCAAACATCTCCTGCAGACGTACCGCCAGGGTGGGGTCTTCAGGACGACTATAATCCACGGGGATGCGTGATCCACTGGGCACCTGAATATGGGTTGGAGCTTCCCGGTCCAATTGCTGCCGCTGTTCCCAGCTCAAACCTCCCAACAGTACATCCTGCATGGATAATTTTTTGAGATCGGCAGCAGAACGCATCCCAGGCAAAAAGGGTCTAAGTAGCTCTTCAAGCTCTTCTGACACATGATCAGCTGCAAGATCTGGCCAGTCCGGCAAGTGGCGGTGCAGAAAACGCAGCCTGTCAGCAAGCTGCCTCGATGATTTGGTCCATGGCAGACAGTCCTGTCCTTCTGTACGGATCCCTGTAATCAATGCTTCCAGCACCTGATCTTCGGGCGGCTGAGAGATACTGCTTTCCTTCACCAGGATGGCTCCAATCCGCAGCCTCCGGTGGGCACGGACGCTTCTAGTGCTGCGATCCCATGCAATCTGTACCTCTTCCTGCAGCAGATGTGCACCGTAATCCAGCAGAAGCTGCTCCTGCACCGGCGCAGCCAGCAGGATGCGTGCATCCACGCCCTGGTCGTCCGCCTCGGCAGCGACCAGGTAGGTTGAACGGCTCAGCGATTCTGTCGCTGCGAGCCGTACTCCGCGGCCGCTGCTCAGCAGGTAGCGGCCATCCTCCCGGCGCTGCCCGATCCGGTCCGGATAGGCGAAGGACAGCAGCAATCCGCAGCTGTCCTCGTCCGGTCGTACCGGATCGGCCGCCGGGCCGAGCGCCGCGCGCAGCTGGCGGCTCTCCTGGCACATGCGCCGCACGGCAGCGACGTCTGCGACAGCCGCTGCCGCTTGCGGCATATCGCTGCTGTCCGCAGTCAGCAGCGCTTCCACGCGCGGGCACAGATCCGTGCCCGCGCCTGCACTGCCACTGCTGCGGAGGCCAGCAGGCTCCTGCAGCAGTGCCGCCAGCATGCTGGCGTAGCTGGCCAGCCCAAGCTCCGCCGCGCGGAGCAGCATGCTGGCCAGTCGCGGATGCACGCCAAGCGCGTTCATCCGCCGCCCGAAGGGCGTGATGCGGCCTGTGTCATCCAGGCCGCCCAGCTGGCGCAGCAGCGCCTGTGCCTGGCCGTAGGCTGCGGCAGGCGGAGTGTCCAGCCACTGCAGCTCTGCTGGGGACTGGACACCCCAGGCGGCAAGCTCCAGCGCCAGCGGTGCGAGGTCCGCAGAAGCAATCTCCGGCCTCGCTGCCTCCGGCAGGCCATCGTGTACTTCTTCACTCCACAGCCTGTAACACACCCCGGGAGCAATTCGCCCTGCACGGCCCCGCCGCTGGTCAGCTGACGCCTTGGACACTGGCTGGGTAACAAGCCGGCTCATGCCGGTACGCGGCGAGAACACCGAAGCACGGCTCAGCCCGGAATCTACAACGACTCTGACACCCGGCAGCGTAAGACTCGACTCCGCAATGGATGTGGACAATACCACCTTGCGGCTCCCCGCCGAAGCCGGGCGCACAGCCTCATCCTGCCGTTCAACCGGCATACTGCCGTACAGGGAATGCACCTGCACATGTGATGGAAGGTTAAGCTTCGATAGCTCCCGTTCTGTCCGATGAATCTCTCTGGCTCCTGGAAGAAAGACCAGTACATCCCCTTCCCGCTCAGCCATCGCTTTAACAACCGTATGAGCCGTGAACTCTTCGAGAACTGCAGAAGCAGGTTTATGTACATACCGGGTTTCCACCGGAAACGTGCGTCCGGGACAGCGAACCCCGCGAGTCTCTTCACCAAGCAATGCACAGATCGGCTCGGGATCCAGCGTTGCCGACATGATCAGCAGCTTCAGATCCGGACGCAGCATTGCCCGTGATTCCAAGGCAAGCGCCAGTCCCAGGTCGCCGTGCAGATGCCGTTCATGAAATTCATCAAATATAATCATCGCTGTATCTTCAAGCCCCTGATCCTGCTGAAGCATGCGTGTCAATACACCTTCTGTCACAACCTCAATTCGCGTTGCCTGACTTACACGGGTATCCATGCGAACCCGATATCCTACTGTCTGTCCAGCTTTTTCACCCAGCGCTGCAGCCATACGCGCTGCCGCCGAGCGTGCAGCAAGTCTGCGAGGCTCCAACATGACAATCTTTCGTCCGTTTAGCCACGGTTCCTCCAGCAGGGATAGAGGAACTACGGTGGTTTTACCTGCCCCCGGCTCTGCAATAAGTACACAAGTATTCTCTTCCCGGAACAGCTGTCGCAGCTCAGGTATAATCTGATGTATCGGTAACTCCATATTCATATCATCGCTCCTAATTCCTAAGGCACCATGCAAAATATCGAAAGTGAATGTTAGCATTATAACAAAAAAAGCCGTTCCAAAGGAACGACCACACAAGATAAAGCATATTAACGTAACAGCGACTCTGCACCGTCAATGACAATCTCTGCTCCCGTAATGTGTTTGGATTCAGACGATGCCAGAAAAGCAACGAGATTGGCTACTTGCTCGGGCTGTCCAGGACCATCTGCGAGCGGCTGCTCTCCTTCCGGAAACTCCATTGGAATGACAATTTGGTGCAGCTCATCCGTTTTGACTGTGCTCTGATCAATATTGGTTGCAATCGCACCCGGGCATATGACATTGACCCGAATTTTAAATCTGGCCAGTTCCAGCGCAGCCATCTTCGAGAATGCAACTTGTCCTGCCTTCGAAGTACTGTAAGCAGACATTCCAAAGCTGGTAAAGCGTTGATTACCATTAATGGAACTTGTAATGATGATGCTTCCCCCGCCACGTTTTTTCAGATGAGGCAGTGCGTACTTGATCGTAAAAAATGTGCCATCCAGATTGGTCGTAATAATCCGCTGCCAATCCTCCACCTGGATTTCCTCAATCGGAGCCGATACACCGTTAATCCCAGCATTGGCAAATACAATGTCCAAACTGCCGAATAACTCAACCGTTTCGAGCACTGCTTTTTCCACTCGTGCCGGATCGGAAATATCCACATCAAATGCACGTGCAGCTCCTGGATGTACCGCATTGATCTCAGCTTCCGTCTGTGAGATCCGATCATTCACCAGATCAAACAGCGCAACATGAGCGCCTTCGTTTGCCAATTTGACAGCTGTTGCCTTGCCAATACCTGAACCAGCTCCGGTGATGATGGCCACTTTGTTTGCAAACCGAGACTTGTCGTTATGTTGTGTCATGCTCCATTCCACTCCTTTTTCAGCAATTATGTAAGAATGTACATCCAAGACCTGTGGTTCAGCATGATGAACATGCTAACTAAGTAGATTCTTCACAAGATTACCCAAAAAGAGTGCCTTTTAAATCAACAATGACAAGTTTTTTCTCAGTTGCTCCTCATCCCACTTGGAAGCTGTAACAGTGGTATAACCCCCATGCGTTGACAGTTCACCATTCCAGCTCAATGAAAGCGGCATCATCTTCAAGCCCTCCGGTGTGTGTCGCATCCAGCAGCACCTGGATGTGTTCATCCGGAATGTAAGCCTGTATGGCATCCAGATCATTCAGCCCATCCGTATACAGCTGCAGTCGAATTCGTTCATTGGATAGCTTCGCCTCATAAATATGGGGTTTGCCGCCAACAGGTCCTTCCCGTGTTGACCAACGTTCATTCGTGCGGCAGTGTATCTGAAATGCTCCGGATTGTTCTTGACCATTGCGCCAGAGACGAATACGGGAATCTCCTTGCCAAGCCACCCACATCCGGCTTTTTCCTGAACCACGGGACAGCTCAATCCGCCCACACACATACATTGCCTGACTGCCTCTGTTTCGTTTCTCCATTAACACTTCACGCAAAAGCAGGGGGGAACTCTCCAATGGCTGAATTTTCTCCAGCTGCTCAGATGCCGGTGTGGTCAGTTCGTGAAGAAGCTGCTCCACGGCCTCTGCCGTTGGATTAGGGGTCATTCCAAGCCATTCGAGGAGCGCATTGCCCAGAAAACGCGCGGCAAAATCACCAAGGTAGCTCATACCCACACCATCACACATGACGAAAGTACACACATTTCCGTCCATGCGAACTGCGGCAAAATCCTGTCCTGAATCCCCTTGATTAACTGACTCTGCAGCTCTTCCATATCCATAGCGACACTGAAAAGCGCCCTGATAGCGAGTAAGCGGCTGTTCCCCGGTCTGTGCACTGACATACCGGAAAATCCCGCGATGCTGCTTCCCCTGGCTTCCTTTCTCACCAGCAGGCAATGCTGCCAAACGCATCGTTCTCAAATGATCCCCTCCTATCTCACAGGCGTAGCAGCAGACATCTGAAACCCAATGGATACCAGTTCTGCACAAGTACCAGGCAGCATCATCAGCGCACCTGGTGCAAGTAAATAGTCCGCTTCGACAAGCATTTCACGGTAACTTTCTGGCAGAACTGAAGACATATTGCGCAGTTTCTCCCCATGTTCGTCCTGAAGAACGGTTTCCGGGGAAATCCCCTTCCATCTTCTCGGTTCAGGGATGGGCCCTTCCAATAGATGATCGGATATAAAAATATTTTCAACAAGTACATTGCCATCCGGCACACTCATGCCCATGATCCGTTTGGCAATCGGTTCCGGGTCTTCACCCGTAGCTACACCATCTGTCATATGACAGACGAGTGGCGCAGGGCAATCCTGCATATTCGGTATTTCGGCCTGTAAAATCTTCTCTGCCTGCAGAAAAGCCTTCGCCGAATCCGAGAACCGTTTAGGCGTCAGGTCTGGTAGAGACCCGACCGCTGCAATTTCATCAATCCCTTTAATTCCGTTCAACAAATCATATACGTCATCACTATACGCCAGAATGGCGATCCGGTAGCGGGGCGTCAATCGGTTTCCCTTCGTCGAACGAAATACCATCTGGCGAATCGCCAGGGCAAGTGCGTCATAGACGACATCAATCCGTCTGCGGTTTTCCAAAACCATATTCATGGAGGCGCTGATATCAATTAGATAGATGATCAGTGCGGGTGTGCGCTGGGATGCTTGTATTGTATAGTTCATCTGGACCTGAGTCACCTCCGTATTTCACGTTATTTACAAGTTGGGCAGATTATAGCTCGTATTGCTCAAAAATTTGTTGATTGCGCTCATTCGTGCCGCTACCTTGCCTACACCTTTGAAATATGCGGCATCGCTGTTATACAAATTTTTGAAATCACGGGCATAAGACTCTGCGTTTTCAATCTTTTTACCTTTTTGCGCATTATACGCTTTATTATAATGGGCAATCAGGGTGACCACGTTCTGAGCACGCTTTTTCTTGAGTGCAGCCTTACGAGCTGCTTCCTCGGCTGCTCTCTGTGCTTCCTGTTTACGCTGGGCTTCAGCCGCTGCTTTACGCTCGGCTTCCTGCTTGGCTACTTGGGCATCATGCTCTTTCTTCCAGACCAGATAAGCTTCATACTTCGCCTGCTTGTCGTACTTTTCCTGCAGGGCCTTCTTGGCTGCTTCTTGCTTCTGCTCTTCCTGCTTAGCCAGATAAGCTTCGTATTTTGCCTGTTTATCGTATTTCGCCTGAAGTGCTTTTCGTTCCTCTTCCTTTTTCTGCGCTTCAGCCAGTTTTTGCTTTTCCTCGGCTTCAAGCTTCGCCGCTTCTGCTTCCTGTTTTTTCTTATCTTCTTCCTGCTGCTTCAGCGCAGCTGCCTTCGCCGCCTCTGCTTCTTCAGCAGCCTTGATCTCTGCCAGTCTCGCTGCTTCTTGTTCTTCCTGCTGCTTAACCTCGGCCTGATCGGCTAAAATTTTAACCGTTGGCACGGTACCTGCCAACAGCACCACAAGGACAGCAGAAGAGATCATGAACTTTTTGGATCTGTAAAAAGGAATTCGGACAGGCTGAGACGTGTCTTCCTTGGGATTCAGTTTCGCGTCCAGCCCCTTGATTGCAGCTTCAACCTCCATCTGCATCGCACTGTTGTTTGGAATGAAGTGATACAGCGAACGGTATACTTCCAGCGCAGCTGCAGGCTTACCTTCATCCTCAAGTGCTCTGGCCTGCAGAAATAGCCTGTTTACAACTGCTTCCTGTCCAGGTGGTACTTCTGTTACGGACGGAATTTGCCCATTAGCTTCCTTTACATCTGTATCTGTCGTGCCGATATCGGTTACATTTGCCTCTGTCCGGCTTGTATCTACTACAACCGCCGCAGCTGCTTCCTGGTCCTCCGTTTCTTTCACAGCAGCCGCATCTGCCTGACCAGCATCTGCTGAAGCCAGTGCTACAAACCATTCCCCGAAGGTAGGGCAGCTGCTCAAATCGTGGCTCTCCCAGGCACGGATAAACAGATCTGATATTTTGGAACCCCAACGCTTCTGAAGTGAATCACGCATAGCAAAATAACGTTCACTCACCGTTTGCATTTCGTGCTGGTCAAAATAACTCTCTCCCCATGCTTTCTCCACAATGACAGGGTCGGACCAGCTTAACATCTCGGCAATAATAACTGCGCCAGCAAAACGATCGGCATATGAACTCCACAAACCGCTGTGTACTGCCCGGTGGGCTGCATAACCGGGTGAACCAGCAAGCAGAGCATCTGGACGATCCATTTTGGAACCGTACATCTGCTCTACATCGACGAGTTCAACTGCGGATAAGCCTCCCAGGTTTTCCACTTCGGAAAAAAACGGAATCATCACATTGGGTGCGGACAAATCACAATGAGCAAGTCCTCGCTGCTCCATGGCCGAACCAGTCCCTGCTAGTGCTCTCGCCAACTTCAGACTTTCTTCCGCTGTCAGCTTTTTCTGATCGCTGATTACATCAAACCAGGTCAGACCGTGCACCCACGGCATCAAAACCGCGTACAACAAATCGGGATGTTCTCCAATGAGCGCTCCGTTTCTTTCCGGAGTGAGCACATCACGCTTGCATACCTGCAAACCTGGCAGTTCACTATAAGGTTCCATATGCTCAGACTGATAGACCATAGCCGGGATACGGAATTTTGGAAAAAATACTTTTAGTGCTTTGGCCCCACTTATTGATCCATTACGGGGTATTAATTGATAGACGATCCCTTGCCTTCCGGCTTGGGCATATGCCAGACCAGGTGCAGCTGGATGCTGCCCTATGGTATAGGCAATGTCATTGATCACTACTTCATCCCCGGGATTCGGTTGAAAAGACATTCTCATCCCTCTCTCTGTCATTCTGTCATAGTGCAGCAAAAACCGGGAGTCGTAAAACGCCCGGTTTTTGCTGTAGTTATACCTCTTCAGCTTGCTGCCTGCGTATGATTCAGAGCCCAGTCAGAGATGACTTCGGCCTGATCTATGTAAAGCAGTTTAGCGAGCTTGGTCAGCTGTACGGAATTTGTTGGCAATAGCCGTCAGTTCCGCGCTGATGCTGTTCAGCGTTTGTACGAAAGATTGCATTTGTTTGCTTGCTTCCTGGAATTCCTGGAAGAAGCGTTGTTTCGTCATACCTTCCCATTGTCCTTCCATGCTTGTGATGGACTGAGTCAATGTAGATACGATTTGCTGACTTTGCTCACCGCTTTGTTTAAATTGGTTAGAAACCTGATCAAGTTGTTCTGGGGTAACTAAAATGCGTCCTGCCATGTGTAATTTCCTCCTTGGTTTGTGCAATTAAATGTTTGCTTGTTCAAATTGTACTATACCAGGATCGATCGAACAAAAGCCGAAGGACCTAATCCTATTTACCCCATTTTTGGGGATTGAAACTTCCCCTAACAGACTATTTACATAAATAATTCACTTTCTGCTGTCCTTATTTTAGACCTCTGCACCCCGTCTAATCAGGAAACCACAGGTTCGGTTCCTCTTCTCCCCCGAAAGGAAGGATCTGTGAATCTCCACGCTACTGGTTCAGGCTGCATAGCCTGAACCAGGGTAGCGGGGGAACCGTCGGGTGGCGCAGCATCCTGCACCCGGTATACTGCCGCCACCGCGGAAAGGGGATCGGATACTACAGCAGCAGCTGCGGAATGTGCAGGCAAGATTTTCCCTGCACCATTGTTTTCAAGAACGTTAAGCATGTTGACCGCATTGCCATAGGCTGTGTTCACATGACTCAGCACTGTACGATACTCCATATCTGCCTGCTGGAATAACAAGGCTTTGCGTCCCAGTTGCACGCTTAAGTCCATAAAACGACGCACCGCATCTTCGCCGAGTCGCTTGCTGTGACTCCATTCACTCATCACCGCAGCGCGAGATTCAATATCCCACTCCAGCGAATGAATCGCCTGTTCCAACACTGTCATCTTTTGCTGTATTTGCTCCGCCGCATACTGAATCTGCCTGCTCAGTGCCCGAAGCACATCCGGTTCCACACGAATGCGCATTTACCATCACCTTTCCTCTTCCCCTGCAGGCTGTTTAAGCCAGTCCAGCAGCATCTCGTGAAACTGTTCTCTCGTCGTCAGGGCCGCAACAAGCCAATCATCTGAAGCGGCTGTGCTCATGCGGAACAACCAGTTGGATACAGAACTTGCTGCAAAAGCTGCAGATTGTGATTTCCAACCTTCTCCGTTCCATACAAGCAATCGCAGTTCCCCGTCTGATTCTTTGTTCATCAGACAGCGTGCAAGCGCAAGCGACCCTTCCGGATCGTTCGTCTCCTGCGCCAGCTCATCAGCCACTGCGGATTCTTCCTTGTCGCTAAGCTCATTCATAACATCATAAAATTTTTTCTTGGAGCACATCAGTGCCGGCTTCTCCGCAGGAGAATGGCCGCTCCACTTCATACGTTGAATCAGGAAATCAATCGCCTCACGAACGTTCCCGAGATCGGATAACCGGAAGGAATCCGGTTCATCAGCAACACGGGATACTTCAACGACCCGCTCGTCTGTGCAATGTATATAACTTTCATACGAAGTGCCGCTGCACGTGTAGCGGATCCAGCAAGCCCTGTCGGATAATCCCGCAATGGCTACCCTGGAGAAAACGGTCGGTGTCATGATCAGCTCATTGCTGTCCTGATCCTGAATCAAATATCCCTTGTCGAGCAGAGAAGTTTTGACGCGCTCCCACTCCACAGCAATGTCTTCTGCCATGTAACCGCGGAATGGGTCTTCAACGCCAAGCAATCGGTCTGAACCGAGAATACCGGCCAGGAAAAAAAGTTCTTTTATTTGCAAAGTGACTACCTTTTGCTTGGAATCATGAACCGTCAACATTATGAGCCACCTCCCCTCAAACTACAACATGCCATCGGTCACGAATTTCAGAAATCCAATCAGTCATTTTCCAGCTGTCATCACATGGAACTGCACCTTTAACCCTGGAATATTTACGTTTTACATAATAACCTTGACCTGGTGGCAGTACCTTCAGCCCAGCTGAACTGCCTCCAGATTCGGTATAAGGTATACGGAAGAACGAGAGATCATTAGGGTCTAAAGTCCCGAATAACAATCCGCTCTGGGAAGCCTTGACATCACTTACCCAGTCTGAGCCGAAGGTAGGGAAATCGGCAGGAACGCCCGATAGAATCACATGCACTCCCCGATCCCGACCTTGACGGACAATCGCACCCAATTGGTCTTTCACATTAAAATCAATCAATTGTTTCGACAAGGTATCCGCATCATCGATGACAAGCACGATTTCCGGTCCACCCTTCAACTCGCCTCTTTTTAGAACTTCATCGTACAACTGTTGGATGACAGGTGCAAGCTGTTCTTCACGAGACACATGTCCACGGACATGGGGCAAACTGCTGATTTCCCCCAGTCCTCCAGTACCATATCGCATATCTACTGTATATATTTGCACGTCTTCCGGAGAAGCATGATAGGCCAGTGATAACATCCATGTCAGCAAAAATGTCGTTTTACCGCCTTCCATGGGGCTTGTGACCATAAAATGAGGACCTTCACGCAGGTTGAGCAGGAAAGGCTCCAAATCATCTGTCAGCAGACCGACAGGTACGTTTACAGTAGAAACTTCTCCTGCATGATTAAACGAACCTGAACTTATAAGTAAATCCTTGAGCTTCACTTCTTCAGGAAGCGGAGCGATTTGCGGAGCTTCTTCACCAGTCCAGCTACCCCGAATCTCTGCGATCATACCGCGGAGAGCGGACGATCGCTTCCCTTCATCCGCACCGGATGATGGTAATGCCGCCTGGAACATCAGAGGTGGCACCTGTCCTTTTACGAGACCTCTACCCGGCGGAAGCTGGCTTGGTGCTTTTGAAGGCCGGCCCACTGCATAATAATAATCACTTGGATCGGATAATTCAAAGGATACCGCGTTTGGTATGTTGCTTCTGAACTTCTCGAACACATCCGTTACCCGATTGGCAGTAAGGATGAAGGTAATTCCGAGACTTCCGCCTTCACGCAGAATCGTTTCAAGCAGTTCATTCTCTTCCGGATAAGCATTACGGAATGATAGATATCCATCAATTACAACCACAATTTGAGGTACGGCCGCATGTGCTGTACGACGATAAGCCGAAATTGTTTTAACCCCGGCTTCCGAGATCATATCCTTACGCTGTGCTGAGAGTTTCAGAATATAACGGAATAATCGCTTGATCCGGTCTTCCTCTTCGGCCATCAGCACACCGCCGATCTGCGGCAGACCTGCAAAATCTTTCATCATCCGGCCCATATCAATAATGTATCCATGCCATGGATCTGTACGACGGGAACGTGCGAGCGACATCAGCAAAGTCTGGACTAAGGTCGTTTTGCCCAAACCTGGCATGCCGTACACTATCAAATGCCCCTGATCTACCGGAAGCGCAAGGGGCATCTGACGCTGGTTGGGCAGATCGTCAAGCAGACCAACTACCGGCTTCAAGCCACTAGCTCCGCCGTCAAGCAGCAGTTCCCTATACTCTTCTTCCTGCCAATCCGCAAGACTTTCCCATTCCAGTGTCTCCGGAAGAGGCGGCAGCCAAGGACCCGGCAACCGTTTGATTCCTGCGTCAGCTGCAGACTGTGCCACATAGTCGATAAAGACCTGAAGCTGCTTGGGGACATCTTCCCCTTTGAGTACTGCTCTGCGTTCGCCCGTCAATAGCGGTTCTCTCTTGCCGTTAAGACGCACTTCCATAACAGGCAGTACAGTGGTCGTATCCTCCTGCTGATTGTATGGCGCCCCACTCCAGGCAAACTGCATTTCCTCGAACACTTCATCACTGCCGACCTGAAAATATCCACGACCCGGCTTGGTGATCCAAGCCGCATTAGGGATTTTGATCATGTCGCGGCTATCCCCTTCGCTCTGTACACGAAGACAGATGCGGAAGCGGGAGTTACTCCATATCTTATCGTCCACTACACCTGCCGGCTTCTGAGTTGCCAGGATAAGATGGACACCCAATGTTCGGCCAATAGCTGCGATACTAATTAATTCATCCATGAATTCCGGTTGGTCCCGTTTCAATTGAGCAAACTCATCGATGATAATGACTAAATGTGGCAGTGGCTGTTCATGTCTTGAACGCAAAATTTTGTAATATTCATCAATGTGCTGGAGGTTGCCAGCATCATTCAATATTTTTTGCCTTCTAACCAGTTCGGCACGAAGTGAGATGTTGGCACGTTCAATCAGGTTGCCATCCAGGTTGGTAATCGTACCAACCACGTGAGGCAAGCCTACGAACGTGTTGGACATTCCGCCGCCCTTATAGTCAATCAACATAAAGGCCAGGTCATGGGGATGAAACTCTGCAGCCAGCGAAGCCACGATTGACTGAATGACCTCACTTTTACCTGAACCCGTCGTTCCTGCGATCAATCCGTGCGGGCCGTGACCCTGACGTTCAATTTTATCATGCAGATTGATGGCTATTTTCTTGCCACCTGCGCGCACGCCCATCGGTACAGGAAGCGTATCGGGGTATCTTGTTTGTCCCCAGCGGGTGATTACATCCAAATCTTCAACGCGTGAAGTGCCCAGCATATCGAACAACGGAAGGATTTGCGGAATGTCCGAAGCGGAAGATCGCTTCAGCCGAATTGGAGACATGTAGCGCGAGAGTGCCTCGGCTGTCTCTTTTGATATCACGTCCGGTGTGTACGTCTGCTGTACAACGTCAGCATCTTCCGTTTTTTTGATGTACACGCCCTTGCCTTTGGATGCCTCCATGATCAATTGACAATGCATCGGAAGGGATTCCTTGCGGTTCGCCAAAATAATGGTGCACACATCAATCTCCTGTGCAGATTCGAGCAATAATGGAAGAAGAGGCTCTTCTTCAATAAGCTGCGTGTCCGAGAGAACAACCACATAACATGGAGTCTGCACACTTTTTTTGTATCGATCTTCTTTGTTGTTCCGACGACGGTTTAGCACGGAAAACAAGCTGTCCGCCAATTGATGCGCACCGCTGTGCCTGTCGGCCATATAGCGTTGTCCCTGATCTTCATCCCAGATATGGGGTAACCAGCGCAGCCAGTCCCATTCCTTTGCTTCTTTCTCTTCATAAAAGGCAGCAATCTTCAATTCATCAGGCGAATGTCGCACCGTAAGTTGTGAAATGATGACGCGTAGGGAAGCAAGCACTTCTTCCCGATTCCCTACCAATCCCATCACTTTCGATTGGAACAGCGGGAGCGTGATGGAAGCATCGGGGACCGTCTCAAATTCTGCTGCAAGTTCATGAGCTGCCTCGATTAATTCATCTTTTTCATAACCATCCACTCGTGGAACCTGCAGTTTAATTCGAAACGGAATTTCTCCCGTACCAATCCGTACCTGCAAGAAATCGTCATCTTCCGGTGAACGTTCCCAAAGGGAGCTGTTGCGATTCTTCACCACTTGCAGACAAACATTGGGATCTCCATGAATCTCGTACAGGCTCTTAACCTGCTCTGCCTGAGCTTCCTTAAGCTCTTCACGGTGCTTATCCAGTTGGGCTCGGTACATGGCCTTACGTTCTTCAATTTTTTTGCGATACGTCTTTTTGTTACTCAGATACACAAAGAACGGAATGGTGTATGACGTAAGCATCATCATGACAGTCATCATCTGAAACATCATATAATTGGGGTTGCCCATTTTGCCCGTCATATTGATATATACGTAGAATCCGATACTGACCATCGTCATCATGATCGGTATAATAATAGAAATCATTGAAAACGTAGGTTTGCTCGGTTCTGTTGGAGGTCTGAGAATTTCCAGCTTTTCTTCCTTAAGAACCGGTGTCATTCTTGGAGAACGTTGATATAACACATTCACGAAGAGAAGACCTCCTTATAATGGGTTCGATAATGAGTGTATACGTCAAGAAGCCTCATTCGTTGCTGTCCTGCTGAAATAATGAGCGTCTTCCGTACACTGGCGCTTCTTCTGTAGTGGTGGAGAATGCCCGCTGAACCCGTACACAGCTGCCTTGCCGCAGGCCCGTTTCCATCAGTTGCTGGGAGTTCTGCGGAGAGAACCACAAACCTTCGGGGAATTTCGCTTCAAGGATGTATTGAATGCCATCACCAGGAGCCTGCCCGAATATCCGCACCCCCAGCAATGTCTTCAGATGTTCAATCGTACACTCATCCGGGACTTCAATATCGAACCATTCGCCTTCCTCCCGGCCGGAATACACGGTAAGAATCATCATAATCCCTCCCATGGTCTCATATGTAAATTGTCCTAATGTCAAATTAAATCAAAAAAATGCGGATGAATCCTTTTCCAACCCTATTTTCTTACATTAACACCCTGTTTGCAATGTACAACCTGTATTTTTGTTACATATGACCCACATAAATATTAAAATATCGTCCATTGGACTCAGAACTTTTGAGGCATTGTTCTCGTTATTTGTTGCTTGGATGCGAAAACCTGCGACTTTCTTCCATAAAAATGGGAGATAACATTCGGTATTCGGGACTTCTTATTGCTTCGCCCACAATCAAATTGTGAACACTTTTCAAACATTGGCTACCTTTATGTTTTCATAAGCTGATTTTAAGGTAATTTTAAGCATTGGAATTTATTATAACCAGTATGAAATAACTCTCGTGAGGTGATTTCTAGTGAGAACACTAATAACATTTCAAAACAAATCAATCCCTGTATATTTCAATCAAGAAAACAAACAACCTATGCAAAAGACATTAAGATTGCTTAGCAGTGCCCTTGAGCATAAAATCAGTAATGGTAAACGCGCTTTGCAAAAGTGTCTGCACTCTTTGATTAGTATTGAGATTGTCGGTTGTGAAGCGATTCTGCACAGCCGCAGTGAAAATGACTCTCTGGCCTTGTCGCTGTATTAAAGAAGAGTCGGTATGAAATTGCATATGCAACACAAGGAAAAAGGAAGCTGTCATTTAGACAAGCTTCCTTTTTTGATGCGAAGAAGTGCTGCTCTATCTATGTTAATGTAATCTGCTAACGGCATAAGCGGTTTCATGCTCCTCTGCGATCTCGGCTCTGCGAATACGTATAACAAACAGCCGGACCAAATTGGCACGTGTATGCTCTTCCTGACAGGTATTCAGCTTCCTCAAAATAAAACGGTCAATGGACATGGAATTCAAGCCCCTTTACCTTTAGATTTACGGATCGGTACTCCCGTGTATCCATAAATAACCAGAATAAGAATGCACCAAACAGCTTTCTCTAGAGATTTACAGACATCTTCAATTCTCTATGTAAAAACGTGCAAAAGCCCGCCCCATTAAGCTTTGAGCGGACTTTCGCATTCGATGTCGATCCTTCTCGAAGGATCTGGTTACTTGATCGCCGGGTATTCCCGATATTGATGCTGAAGACTGAACCAAAGGGTGCGTGAAAATTTCTCGATGGCCCAATCGCCACCGAACACCTCCTAACCAAATTAATTGTTTTCCTTCTATAAGAAATGTAGTACATCATTGACCTGAATAAATATTGATTGCGCAAACGTGTCACACTGACTCTTCTCAATCCAAAGGACGTAGTGCCTGTCTGCCAAACAAATTTAAATCTTCCCAGCCATATGCTATCTCGATCAGATGTTGACCTCCGATTTGAATGGACTGCGTATGAACAGGAGTTCCGCCCATCTTCTCATAAAAACGGCATGCTGAGTTTCGCTCCAATGCCCAAATAAGCAAACGCCTCATGTTCAGGGAGTGAAGATAATGTACAACATGCGCAGCCAGTTGCTTACCAATACCCGTTTGTTGAACCTCTTTCAGCAAATAGATGGCATATAGCTCTGCATCATACGGCAGCTTGCCCTCACGCTCCCTTCCTCCACAGGCAAATCCGACAATTTTCCCATTGGGCTGTTCAGCCACCACCAGAATCTGATTTTTTTCGTCAGAGCGTATGGTCTGCTCCCATTGGGATAATCTCGATTCAGTAGTCAAATGATCCAAAAAATCATCTGGTACAATATTTCGATACGTTGTCTTCCAACTCTCTGTATGTACATGGGCAATCGCTTCTGCATCCCCTTCACGGGCTTGTCTGATCTGCATCGACTATCACTCACCTTCTCTGGCTTATTGAAGTGACTTTACATTATTATATGCATGAAGATATTGAATTCCAAATACATCCATTAAGTCCAGTTCCGGGATGGTAACAATCCGGCCTTAGGACCGGATCGTTACTCTTGTGCCTACAGATATCTTCGAAGAGAGATCCAGCACATCCGAATTGTACATGCGGATACATCCATGCGATACAGACTTACCAATCGACGAAGGTTCATTCGTCCCATGGATACCATAATGGGGCTTGGATAATCCCATCCAAAGTACACCAAAGGGTCCACCTGGATTCGATTGTTTGTTGACAATGGTAAATTCCCCACTCGGAGTCTCTGTGAGCATTTTCCCGATTGCCACAGGGTAACCCTTAACGACCTGATTGCCATCCAAAAGATATAACATGTGGTCGGTCAGATCCACGATAATTCTGTAATCTGGCATAATGGCATCCCTCCTGACCTATTCTATGCTGAAGTCACGGGGATGCCCGCCTGATTTCAGGCTTCTTCCCAATCTATTACGCTGCGGGAATGTTTGGGTTTACGCGAGCTCACCGGTTTGCTTGTGGCTGTTCGCCGTTTGGATGCAACCGCTTCCTTCCGCTGTTGAAATTGTAATTCCTTCTGCATTTTCAGGTAATTGTTTAACCTTTTTTCATCCAGTGATCCATTCTGAATCGCTTCTTTAACTGCACATCCGGCCTCCCGTGTATGACTGCAGTCAACGAATCTGCATTCTGCAGCGAGCTGTTCAATTTCATTAAACGCCTGGGAAAGTCCGTCATTACCTTCGTCCCACAGATTTAGCTCACGCATGCCCGGAGTGTCAATCAGTACAGCACCCTGTGGTAAAACAAACATCTCCCGATGTGTTGTTGTATGTCTGCCCCGGCTGTCGTCCTCCCGTACGGATTGCGTAAGCTGCACATTTTCCCCCATCATCCAGTTCACCATGGTGGACTTGCCACTGCCAGAAGAACCCGTCAAGGCTACGGTGATCCCTGGCTGCAGATATGTTTCAAGTAATGCTTTACCCTGGTCCTCTATTGCCGACAGCGCCAGCACCTCGATCCCCGGAGCAATTCCTTCTACCATTGCGATTTTTTCCTCCACATCGGTGCATAGATCGCTTTTGCTTAAAATGATGACGGGTCTAACTCCTCCATTCCAGGCCATCATGATATACCTTTCCAACCGTCTGAGATTAAAATCATGATTAAGAGCTGCGACAACCAGCAGCGTGTCAACGTTTGCCGCAATCAGTTGCTCTTTCGTTATTGGCCCGGCAGCCTGTCTGGATACCCGGCTCTGCCTTGGTATAATACCGTGAATTATAGCCTCTTCACCGGACTGCCCCGTAATGGCGACCCAATCTCCCACTGCAGGAAGTGTCCCTGTCTCCAGGTTGTCATGACGCATCCGTCCCGATACCCTTCCCCAGCATTCACCTTCAGTTGTAATCAGACGCTGCAATTGTCCGTGGTCTGCAATGATTCGAGCCGGCTTTCTCATTTGTTCGTCCAACCCTGATTGCTGCCACAATTCCTGCCATTTCGCGGACCAGCCGTACTTCTCCATGTGATTATGCAAATTCATATTCCTCCCAAAATGTGTTGTTTATTTCTCATGACCATCATTCTTCAATCTGAACACTCCGGTTTAGATCAGACACAAATAAACCACGAGCCATTAAACGCCCGCGGCAATTAGAAGTTAACAGAACCAAGAGCTCCCTGGCATCTCCTACCAGCAGATTGTTGAATATAACAATCTGCCACAGGCAATGCAGGAACATCCCCTTTTTCGGCAACCAAAAAGCCACGGGTGCGTCACCCGTGGCTTCATCTGCACATGTTTTTTAATCTACGCTATGGACCTACCTGTCCAATACCCGTAAAATTACATGCTTTGATCCGTTCCGGAGACGCTGTCCATATTCAAATTAACGTATACTGCCGTTACCTTTGTCATATAACATCGCCTCCCTTGTAGATTTATCCAACATGTTACACAGTGTACTCTGCCGTTGTCAAGCCCAATTTTTATTTCTGCCTAATGTAGTTTATCTTACTTGCTTCAATTTTACTTACTGGCATCGTTTATTTTACCTGATCCCAGCGGGTCCACATTTCCTTCGGATTAAGTTCATAGATTCCATCTTCTCGGTACATAAATTGATGCATGATAAATTCCCGTCGAATTGTGGCAAAATCCTCATGGTACGTGCGTATAAAATCATTGATTTCTTTCTCCGTATACTTGCGTCCGAATTCAAGCTGCTCAACCAAATAACCAAGTACAATCAGCTTTTTCTTGTATTGGGCCGGGATTTGACGCAATCGTCCATCTTTGGAGAAAAAGTTTCGCATTACGGAGGCTTTTAGCGTTTCATTCACATCGCTCATATCGGCTACCTCCTCCCTTTTGAAAATAAAATCAACGGAAGCTTGCGCATGTTCACGAATAAAAGATGGGTTGAGAGAGAAAAACACCGTATTTTTTTCTCTCCGCTCCTTGATCAACGCCGCTTCTCTCAGCTTCGATGCATGATGCGTAACTGTTGGTTGTGACAGATTAAGCCGCTCGGCAAGTGCCTGTCCGTGCAGTTCACCCTGAGACAGTAATAGCAGCATCCGGAGCCGGGTAGGATCAGCCAGAGCTTTGTGATAAGCCACAATTTTCTCCAGTTGCATAAACATCACCTCTTTATTTAGATAATCATCTAATTTGATGTTAATCTTTTCCCACTATAAAGTCAAACTCGATAGTCCGCTATTTTTCTTCAGCCAATCCCCCGCGTAAACTGGCATTACATGACTATTTACGGTAGGATAATATTGCTTGAATGAAGGAGGAATATGAACATGGAAGATGTAATTATCATCGGCGGAGGACCTTGTGGTTTGTCTGCTGCCATTGAATGTGAACGGCTGGGTCTCTCAGCTGTAATTGTAGAGAAGTACAATATTGTACAATCCATTTATCTGTATCCAACCCATATGCAGTTTTTCAGTACAGCCGAGCTGCTTGAGATCGGAAACGTGCCGTTCAGTACACCGAACGACAAACCTTTTCGTTATGAGGCACTCGCCTATTATCGCAAGGTAGCCGAACACTTCGGCCTGCGTGTTCATAATTATGAGGAAGCCCGAGAGATCAAACGCAGTGAAGATGACACCTTTGAAGTACATACAGTCAATCGCCGCGGGCAAAGCATTGTCCATAAGGGACGGAATGTGGTTGTGGCAACAGGTTACTTTGACCACCCGAATTATCTTGGTATTCCTGGAGAAGACAAAGATAAAGTCACTCATTATTTCCGGGAAGCTCATCCTTACACCCGCACACGTGTCGCAATTATCGGGGGCAGCAATTCTGCCGTGGATGCAGCTATGGAACTGGTCCGTGTCGGAGCCCACATTGATATGGTGTACCGCGGTGCGGGTCTGTCGGAGCATATTAAGCCATGGGTACGTCCGCTGTTTGAAAGCATGGTACAGAAAGGCCGCATTACATTGCATCTCGGCGCACGTGTCAATGAAATTTTGGACGATTCCGTTCGCCTGCTTCATGCAGATGGATCAACTAGCGAGCTCGATAACGATTTTGTTCTGGCACTGACCGGGTTCCGTCCTGACCGAAAACTGCTTGCTTCCGTGGGCGTGGAAATGTCTGATGATCTGGATAAACCGGTGTACAATGTGCAAACCATGGAAAGCAGCGTACCAGGTGTATATGTCGGCGGGGTAATCGCTTCAGGACGCAATGCCAATGAAGTATTCATTGAGTCTGGACGCTGGCATGGCAGATACATCGCGGAGCACATCGTAAGTCGGCAGCGCGGGCAGGCTGAGGGGAATTGAAATCGATGGATATGACCTCCATGCTGTTGCTCCTGTTCGCAGCACTCGGTATTATCAGCAGCAATACACCTGTGACCGTAGCCATGGTATTTTTACTGCTGCTGCGGGTGTTGAATTTGAATCAGGCTTTTCCCTGGCTTGAAAAATACGGACTTACGCTTGGCATTATCATTTTGACCATTGGCGTCATGGCACCACTAGCCAGCGGTAAGATGAGTCTGCAGACGATTGGGGAGTCCTTCCTCCACTGGAAATCGCTGCTCGCAATTGGTGTGGGTTTACTGGTGGCTTACTTGGGTGGACGGGGTGCTACACTCATGAGCACGCAACCAACTGTAGTTGCAGGACTACTGATTGGAACCGTACTTGGGGTAGCCCTGTTTAAAGGTGTCCCCGTAGGCCCACTGATTGCAGCGGGCATTCTATCACTGCTGCTCGGCAAATCCTGAGCGAAGTTAGGACTTGACATCCTTCTGCTGACTGGCTGTATTTCCCACCGTTGTATGATATACTACTATTCATGCAATTCATGCATCCATGTCCACAGCAGAGAAATCAATTTCATTTGTATTCGTTTGCATTATAAAATTGATTCACCTCGCAATTATTAATGGCCGCAGGAGGATTCAGTTACCTATGTCACGTCAGTTTATTACAGAAGCCGTGATGGTGGCTATTTACGGTCAATTGCTCGCGCCGCCCGCGCCTGTTGAATATATTGTTCCTTATACCACCGTCTTGGAGTTATATGAATTTCAGATTAGCCCAGACCCTTTGATGGATAACCCTGCTGATGATCAGCATGTAAAAACAAAGATTAACGAGATGATTTCATATTTTGAAGAACCGCTGAACAAGAAGAAAATCGAACGGGCCTTATCTGTTCCGTGGGCAAAAAGCCCGTCCATTTTGTTTGGTGATCAGGTTTCCATCGCCATTATCAATGCAGTGGATACAGCTCAGTATGGTGAGTATTTCGATCCCATTGAGACAGAACTGCTGCTCACTTCACAGCGCCTGAGTATCCCAATCCTTACGGATCAGGTTGAGCTGATCGCTCGGATTATAGAATCATCCGCCCCTGTGCAAGTATTTGATATTGACGATTTTGATTTTGCGATGGATGAAGAGCCACTCGATCAGGTTTAGTTAATCCAGGCTCGTACAACACCCCATGGGACAAAATAAAAGAAGCCTTTCCAGTAGGGAAAGGCTTCTTTTATTTGCTTTTATTCCATTTTTCAGCGTTCAAGCAACAATCGGCTGAGGCCATTCAGAAGAGGCAGCGAAGATGGATCAAAAAACTTCAACCCAGCCTCACTGTTCACACGGGATTCCACCAGACGATCCTGAATGATTAGTGCCCGAAACAGGGCGATGACATAATAATCCTCATCTCCGCTGGAATGCAGTTGTCTCAGATCCGGACCCGAATGCAGCGTTTCAAGTATCATGCTGCTTGCCGTCCATCCTGTTTCTTCCCACAGTTCCCGATGAGCCGCATCTTCAATGGCCTCGCCAGGACGCATCCGTCCAACGGGGATACGCCAATGCCCCTGCTCGGCGTGCTGGATTAACAACAATTCACCTTGTTCGTTCTCGGCCCTGACAGCAGCCTTCACCACAATATGAGAGCGATTTGCAATATACTGGGCCAGATCTCGGGCTGGCGGATTCAATACTTATCCCTCCTGTTCGAAGCCGGCAGAAGCCAGCGATACAATCGATACTTAGCCGCATTTCATTCCAGCTCTATCAGCTCGTTACAGATGCTCCCCTGAATTTATTGATTAGACCTCAGTATAACGATATTCGATATCTTGTCCTTCTTCCACAACATCAACATGCAGCTTGTGGCCTTTCAGATACCAGTAATCGTGATCTTCCATAAAAAAGTGAATGCCAGATACTTCTGTTTGCTCTGCCGGATGGCGCGGTTCCTCCACGGCGATCCCGAGTGAAAATCCGGGATGGAGGCCTCCGCCGGAGCTATAACGGGCAAAAAATCGGATGCTGTCTCCTTCATTCAAGTTCAGTTCTTCCTTATACCAGCGAGCGGCACGGTCAGATACATGTATGGTACTCATTTGATGTCAGCTCCTTCTCTATATATATGTTACATCATATCGCTTGATTGGCTTGAGTTCAAACATTACACCAAAGAAATAAACAAAAATAGCCGATAGTGCAATTGTGAAAAAAGTTTGACAGATCGCAAAAGGCGGTGTTAAGATGCAAACATACGAGATCCACATTCAATTTATTTCCAAAACAGAAAGGGTGATTACGGTGTTTAACAGTCATATGGATGGTCTAATCAGCTCACAATTAAATACCGGAGCACCCTCGAAATCGTTATTCCGTTTCTAAGTCAGCATCACAGTAATCTTGAATCAGATTAGCTGTTATGCACACTTATGATACTTATGTTCAGCGGTGGCTCTGCTCTCGGAGCCATGCGCTGTATGATTGATATCCAAGACATACCGCCTGCGTGCGGTATGTCTTTTTTTGTGGGTACAAATCGGCAAACATGAGCAGATAACGTATTTCACAGACACTCGAAAGGAAGGGATACCACTTGTTCTCTGTACTCAAAAACCTGGCCTGGTTCTTCCGGCTGGAACGCAAACGATACCTGATTGGTGTCATTTTGCTCATTCTCGTGGGTGTAGCCGAACTGCTGCCCCCTCGTCTTCTCGGCAATGCCATTGACGAGATTGTGCGCGGTTCCATCACTGGTGCCTCACTCACACGTTACATTTTACTCATTCTAGGAACAGTCGTTATTATCTATCTGACCACGTACATATGGATGCACAAACTGTTTGGTGGTGCAAATCTGGTTGAACGCTTGCTGCGTTCGCGATTTATGGATCACCTGCTGCGGATGACCCCGCCTTTCTTTGAGAAAAACAGAACGGGAGATCTGATGGCTCGCGCCACCAATGATCTTCGTTCCATTGCCACAACAGCAGGTTTCGGCATGCTGACACTGACTGACTCTACTGCCTTCCTGGCAACGGTATTGTTCGCGATGGGTTTTCTGGTGAGCTGGAAACTGACCCTTGCCGCAATCCTGCCTTTGCCGTTTATCGCCATTGCCATGATGATCTACGGGAAAGCCGTGCATCAACGGTATACTTTGGCACAGGATGCCTTCGGGGACATGAATGATCAGGTGCTTGAATCCATCGCAGGTATTCGCGTGGTGCGCGCCTATGTTCAGGAACGTCTGGACCAGAAGCGGTTCGCTGATGTCACTGAAGACGTTTATCGCAAAAATCTCGCTGTTGCCAGGATGGATGCACTATTCGAACCAACGATTCGGCTATGTGTCGGTCTCAGTTACGTCATCGCACTTGCCTACGGCATCTATCTTGTGTTTCACAATGAAATCACCCTTGGAGATCTCGTATCGTTCAACATGTATCTGGGGATGATGATCTGGCCCATGTTCGCCATTGGTGAGCTGATTAACCTGATGCAGCGTGGCAGCGCCTCCCTGGACCGGGTTAACGAAACCTTGTCTGTAGAACCTGCTGTCCAAGATGTGGATCAGCCTGCTCATATTACAAATCCTGAAATTATCTCGATGCAGGATGTGACGTTCCGTTATCCAAGTTCGACGGTCGATAATCTTAGCCATGTCAGCTTCTCCCTTCGCCCGGGCCAAACACTCGGTATCGTTGGGCGTACGGGAAGTGGTAAGTCAACCCTTCTTAAACAGCTGCTTCATGAATACCCTGCCGGCTCCGGTACATTAAGTATATCCGGGCATCCGATTCAGGAGATCGCCAAGGATGACTTGCACAGCTGGATCGGATACGTTCCACAGGAGCAGGTGCTGTTCTCCAAGTCGGTTCGCCAGAACATTCAGTTTGGCAAGCCGGGGGCAAGTGATGAAGTCATTATGGAAGCCATTCGTACGGCAGCCTTTGATGGAGATCTGGGTACTTTATCCGATGGGTTGGATACTCTTGTTGGTGAAAAAGGGATTGCCCTGTCCGGCGGACAAAAACAGCGGGTATCTCTGGCGCGTGCATTTATTGCCGATCCTGACATTCTGATCCTGGATGATGCCCTATCCGCAGTCGATGCAAGAACAGAAGCCAAAATCATTGAAAATATACGCAACAAACGCTCGGGCAAAACAACGCTGATCTCGACACACCGCCTGTCCGCCATTGAACACGCAGACCGGATCATCGTACTGGAGCACGGGAAAATTACGGAAGAAGGAACCCACCAGGAACTGCTTGCCATGAATGGCTGGTACCGTGAACAATATGAACGGCAACAGGTGGAGTCCAATCTGTCCACGTAGGAGGTCAACGTTTTGAAGTCGAATACAGGCAAAAGGCTGCTTCAATATGCCCTGAAAGCCAAAGGAACTTTTATTGCAGCATTAATTATGCTAACGATAGGTGTTGCGGCTGAGCTCGCCGGTCCATTTATTGCGAAATCGATGATCGACAATCATCTGCTCGCCATTGAGCAGCCCTTTTATGAAACGGAAGCTTCTTCCGAAGCGGCAGCCTACAACGGCAAGAACTACAAACGCGAAGGCCGGTTTGAAGCCGGTGAAGTGAAGGGTGCCGAAGTCAGAGTGCTGCAAGCCGGCAAAAGTTTTTATTTTGTCAATGAGCCGGTAAGTGCACCTGATGGAGATCGTTCTTATGCCAATGGCACACTTACCGTTACACGCGCTGGCGAAGTGACTGGCCAATATGCGGCAGAGCCGCTTTCCGCTGGTGAACTCTTTGCCTTTTACAAACCTGAGATGCCAAGCATCTATCAATTGATTGTCTATTACATGATCTTTCTCGTGATCTCGGTCATTATGGAGTTTGGTAAAACCTACTGGCTGCAATCCTCTGCGAACAAGGTTATTCAAAAGCTGCGTAATGATGTGTATGCACATATCCAGCGACTGCCGGTACATTTTTTTGATAATCTGCCCGCAGGTAAAGTCGTTTCCCGGGTCACGAACGATACAGAAGCCGTTAAGGATCTGTTCGTTGCCGTACTTTCTAACTTTTTCTCGGGAATCATTACGATTACGGGGGTATATGTCGCCCTCTTCCTGCTGGATTTCCGTCTCGGACTGATCTCGTTGTTCGTTGTACCGATGCTTATTCTGTGGATTGTACTCTATCGCAAATTCGCTACACGCTACAATACAATCATCCGTTCACGACTGAGTGAGATCAACGCGATTATCAATGAATCCATTCAAGGGATGTCCATCATCCGGGTATTCCGTCATCAGAAGCAGACCAAGCAGGAATTTGAAGATCTGAATGACGATTATATGAAACACCAGAACAAAATGCTGAATCTGAACGCCTTCACTTCACACAACCTGGTCAACGTATTGCGGAATATCGCTTTTGCAGTTGTCCTGTGGTACTTCGGTTCCAGTGTGCTGGATGGCACCAGTATCATCTCACTGGGTGTTCTCTACGCATTCGTCGATGTTCTGGGGCGTTTGTTCCAGCCGATCACCGGCATGGTGAACCAACTGGCAAACCTGGATTCCTCCCTCGTTTCGGCTGGACGTGTGTTTGAGCTGATGGATGAACAGGGCGAAGCCGTAACCGATGGCTCGATGCCAAGGTACAAGGGCAATGTCGTATTTGACGATGTATCGTTTGCATATAAAAAGGATTATGTGCTGAACAATATCTCGTTCAAAGCATCCCAGGGTCAAACGGTCGCCTTGGTCGGTCATACCGGTTCCGGTAAAAGCTCGATTATCAACCTGTTGTTCAGGTTCTATGATCCGCAAAAAGGTAAGATCACCATTGACGGTCAGGACGTCAAAGATTTGCCAAAACAGTGGATCCGGCAGCATATGGGTATCGTACTGCAAGATCCATATCTCTTCACTGGCACGATTGCCTCTAACGTCAGTCTTGGAGATAAACGCATCACACGTGCTCAGATTGAACAATCACTGCGTGATGTGGGAGCAGAACGGATCCTGGCGCATCTGCCCCAAGGATTTGCTGAACCCGTTATTGAAAAAGGAAGTACGTTATCTGCCGGACAACGTCAATTGATCTCTTTTGCCCGTGCACTCGCGTTCGATCCGGCCATTCTTATTCTCGACGAGGCTACCGCCAATATCGATACCGAAACAGAAGCACTGATTCAAAATGCACTGGAAGTCCTCAAAAAAGGCCGGACTACCTTCATCATTGCTCACCGTCTCTCGACGATTCGCTCAGCTGATCAGATTCTGGTCCTGCACCGCGGACGAATTGTGGAACAGGGCGCGCATGATGAACTGATGGAACTTCAAGGACGATACTATCAAATGTATCAACTGCAGCAAGGGGCACAAGCTGGTGGCGAAGTAAACGAGAACAACAGCTCAGGCACAGCCATCCGAACATCCGCTACCTTAGCTGGAGGTAATCTATAACGCTTCATGCTTTTGTTAATTGAATCAAGGATTAGGATTCATTTTCTATACGACCTATGTCTGGACCTCTCCGGTCCTGCGGCATGGGTCTTTTTTTTATGTATTCTGCCAAAAGACAGCATTTCACTCCTCTGGCGAGCTAATCACCCTTTCAATTACCTCTTATTGACATCAAAATTGTTTCGAGTTATTATACATACCAACGGTCGGTATTATAAATCAAGGAGGTTGTTATGGCCAGAAACAAATACCCTGAACAGACGGTTCAACAGATTCTATCCGTTGCTGCACAGCTGTTTACGGACAAAGGATATGAAAAGACGAGTATTCAGGACATTCTTGAAGCTCTGGGCATGTCCAAAGGCGCCATATATCACCATTTCAAATCCAAAGAGGAAATCTTGAACGCCGTCATGGAACAACAGTTTGAATACTCTGCCCGCATGCTGGATCAATTGGTTATTCACACGACTGCAGCTACAGCAAGAGAAAAATTAATTCAAATCCTGGAGCATGTACTCTCTGATCCTCAGGCACACTCACTGGATCGCGTTCTGCAGACTCAGATTAAAAATCCACTCTTCATTGTTAGAGGCATTCAACAGGCGGTGCAAATGGATGCACCCGTTATTGCAGCAATGATGAAAGAAGGTGTTGCAGATGGTTCGATCAGTACAGCTGATCCCGAGGCAGCGGCTGAAGTATTTATGATGCTGGTTAACATCTGGATCAATCCTGCCATCTTTGGCCGTAGTATTGCAGCCACCAAACAACGCCTTATCTTTTTGCAAACACTGATGAAAACACTCGGGGCTGATATCGTAAACGATGAACTAATCGAGCAGATTCTGAAGCATCATGAGAAGATTGGTGCTTTTGTATCAGTGGAAAGTAACGTGGAAGGAAGTGAGGGGGCGTACGATTGAAGCCTGTTGAACATATCATTTGTAAAAAAATACAGCTGGAGGCACCTGTTCATTTCCTCACTCTGGATTGGATGCATGGCGACGTGCATATTGCGCCTGGTGCGGATCCATTTATTCGCGTTATTCAACGAGCGAGCGCCCGTTTTCCACTTTCTCGTTGTTTTGACGCTCAGGTTGGCAGCGACACTCTTAGCCTAATCGATGGATGCAAGCACGCCTTCCCGCTGGGTTTAAACTTCAAGCGTACATCGCTAAGCATCCTTCTCCCCCCCAATGTAATGAAACGTATAACCCTCAAGAGTATTGGAACACGGATTGTGATCGACAACATGGATACACAATATTTGGATTGCCATTGTACATCAAGCAAGCTGAACGTATCCGGTCATGCCGAACACTTCAGTTTGAGGACAGTCGGCAGCCGGATCGCATGTATGAATCTGAATACCAACCAACTGAAACTCCATGCCACCTCTTCTCCCACTCAACTCCATGGACAACTTGCACATGTTCAATCCCGTACAACAGGCAGCACACTTTCCATTCAGTCCTCTACGATGCTGCAATCGCTGGACCATGTCTCCACCAGCGGCCATATGGACCTTCGGATTCCTGACTATAATGGGTTTACATTAAATTTCAACCAGACCGGAGGACGCCTCAAAAGCGACTTTTCGCTTCAGAAAAACGGGGAGCAACATGTATATCTTGACGGTACTCACCCATTTCAAGTCCAGGTTAGAGGCGGATCATTGAGATTAGGGAAATATTCGACACTTTTCTAATAAAGAGGGAGGGCATCCACATGAGTATCGGCTGGATTGTGGGCAGCAGCTTGGCAACTGCAGTGTTATTGACAGGGATCATCTATCTGTTCGTAGGCTATCGAAAAAACACGAAAGTACGCTGGCCTTGGTGGTTGATCGGATTTGGCGTGGCCGCACTGGTTAGCGCAGCCATCAATTATCCCGGGACATGATTGCTGGCGGCTGTGCAAAGAAAAAAGACAATCCACATGCAGCCTCAAGGCTGCTGCGGATTGTCCATCCATCCCTTTACCGTGTAACCCATATATAAGACCGTTTCCCGCGCCAGAAATGGAAATTGACTTCGCCAAGTCTGATATGCTGACGTTTGTGTTGGAGACGGAACAGCATCCATGCCCAGACCGCTTGCCAGCTTCATCGCCCGCTTCATATGCAGCGGGTCACTTACAATGGTATAGGTGTGATATCCTGCCTTTTTCCCAATCTTAATCGAATTAACCAGATTCTCCTCCGTAATTCTCGATTGTGTTTCTATAAGGATATCTGCCGGATCTACGCCGTGTTCCACGGCATAATCTCTTCCTACTTCAGCTTCCGTGCGCTCTCCTGTACGGCCAGAACCACCGGTGAAAATAAGGTTATGTATCGTGCCCTGACGATATAACCAAACGGCATGTTCGATCCGCTCCCGAAAAACGGGGGAGGGATCATCCCCATCCACAGCAGCACCAAGGATAATCGCCGCATCACTCCGTCTGGAAGATTGCTCAGTTGTGTAAGCCGATATCAGCCAGGCCGTAATGATAGCCCAAACGATGCCCAGCAGCATCAGTGATGTAATGGAAATGACAAACCAGCGCCACTTGCCTCTTCGTTTCAGATTTCGTTCGGGGACCTTGCTTTCAATCACGCTGATTCTCCTCTTCCATGCTTCGAGCATGCATGCTCTCTGAATGCATATGCTCAAGCCGCCGCAGCGCCGCAGCCGACTCAGCATTCAATCCAAGCTGTGCAATCCAGGCCCCCGTGTACTGCTGAAGACTGATCTCCAGCTCCTGCGCGCGGTCCTTAAAATCCTCCAGTTCCTTAATCATGCGTGATCGCCCCTCGGGGCTAAAGGTCTCATGAATTCGCTCTTTGAAATAGTGGTGCACAATGCTATTGCGCTGCTTCCATAATTCATTCAACTGACGGGTCTCCTCGTCAGAAAACGTAAAGTGATGACGAACTTCATGTATAAGCTGTCCAAGTGAACTGCTCATTTTCCGTTCGTACAGATCTTCCAGGTCTTCATCGGATACAGCCTTGCCTTGAGACATTTTCATTAAAAGAATCAGATTAACCAACTGCTGCTCAAGAGCCTGTCCATAATAAACAGCCAATCCGTAGTATGCAAACAATTCCCTGGAGTGTTCGCTATCCAGCATGTCACCATTCTGCATGTCTGTGTTTTGCAAAAGCGAGCGCCCCTTTCATTCCCGTACCAATTCTCGTCTCATGTTCCTCTATCGTAACGAAAGAGAGGGCCACATTCAAGTTATAACAAAATATGGCGTCTAACTTCGCAAATCCCTTCTTCCAGACAACCAAACATGAATGATTAACAGGACGAAAGCATACATGACAGCCCAAATGATTGTTAGGTAAATAGATCCCTGCTTCGCTTCTTCAAATATCATCATTTCACGTACGAGGTAAAAGGCTGGCGGTAGTACTTTGCCCAACCATTGCAGCCATTCCGGCAAATGATCCGTCAATGCACCTTGCACAAATGAAAGCAGCAATACTGTGATCAATCCAGGCATACTGCGACTAAACTGATGAACATATGATTTTTGTAAGAAAACACATAAGCTCAAACCCAGCAATGACAATGCCAGATGTCCAGACCAGGCCATCATCCACTCCCCAACGGTCGGCTGCCTCTCGAACATGCCAAAAATCACAGGATACAGAACCGTGATAATCACAAGTGCACACTGCATAATCCACGCACACCATATCTGTCCAAGAATAACTTTTCGTTTATTTCCTGCATGCAGAACAAGTAATTGCAATTGCCCCGCCGGCTCTGCATTCATCACGGTCAGACCCATCCAGGCTGCCCCAAAAAAGAGAAGCATGGCCGTTACACTATAACTGTCCGCAACCGGGTTGGGTTTATATGAATAAATCAGGAGCATGGCTATGACATACATGATGAAGGGTGCAAAATACTTCTGCGAACGGATATAATGCCTGAGCAAATACCGGGTTAAAACAATCATGGAGATCCACCCCCCGCCAGTTCCGACTGAGAATGAGGTCGGGTAGATGGGGCGACTCTTTCACCCGGAAGTTCAGATGGATAATGACCTTCCAACAATCGTTCCATATGTATTTGGCTCTCTTCTTGCAGAACAGACACGATCGAGCCCCCAGCCCCAAGAATCATACCGATAATGTGGTCCGATCTGCTGCGTTTCACTTTCCAATCCCAGAGCTCTTCACTGCCATTATTTCTCTCACGATGACGATAGATATCCAGAACGCCCTTCTGCTCGGCAAGCTTTGAATAGGTATCCGAGAGTTCCGTATCCGATCCTGTCATTAAACTATGAATCCGTATAGCCGGCTCCCCGAGTTCTTTCAGATCTGATCGGCTCCACTGACGCAGTACACGCCCCTTCTGCAGCACGTACACCTGATCAGCCATACGTTCAATAAACAAAGGTTCATGACAAGCCGTCACAATCGAAGTTCCTTCCTGCCTCCACTGCTGCAGCAAAGATACGACAGCTTGCTGGGCAGGAATGTCCAAGCCAGATAACGGCTCATCCAGCAGTATTAGTCCACCAGGTCCCGGTAACATCGCTTGAATCAAATTCACCTTTTGAAGTGTGCCTTTGGACAGCAGCGGTAATTTCTGATTCATCGCAGTCCCAAGGAAAAACAGCTCACTCAGCTCATGAATTCGTTGACGCAGCAGCGTAGGGCGCACGCCGCGTATACGCCCCATTTCCCACAAGTACTCGGCGGATGTGAAGGGTAAGCGAGGCAGTCCGTCGAGCGCATACATTTTCTCTCCTTTTACGGTTTGACATACCGAACCTCCATCGGGCAATAGAAACCCCGCCAATATGCGCAGTAGTGTGCTTTTACCTGAACCATTTCTGCCCACCAACACGACACATTCCCCAACCCCCACATCCAGACTGATCTCTCTCAGAACCAGCTCGCCTCCGAGGTGTTTGCTCACCTGTCGAAGAGAAACACCTGCCCTTAACTTTTCCACGTTATTCTTGGGCTTACCCGGTTGCCTAAGAAGTCCATGCTTTCCCCATTTCACAGGGACCTCACATCCTTTCAGGAGCCTGTACGCCAAGCAAATACAGACTTTGCTTAATTCGTTCAGCCGTACGTTCGGTCAGGGTTACCCGGAAAGGCCGCTCTTCAGCCGGAGCATCAGCGATCCGTTCAGCGTGATAGAAGCGGTTAAATGCCTGCGCCACATCAATGACATACTTGGCAATCACCGACGGCTCATTGCGTTGAATGGCTTTTTCAAGGTATTCCGGATAATCGGTCAACAATTTAAGCAGTGCCCATGAAGCATCACCAACGTTTGTGCCATGACTCACACCATCATTGCTCTCTGCGTCTTTCAATCGATTCGTATTGCCATCATCCATACCCTTAATCGCATCTTTTGCCTTGCCAAGCACGCTGTTAATCCGTGCATAGGTGTACTGCACATAAGGCCCTGTCTCCCCTTCGAAGCTGACCGCGTTTTCCAGCGAAAAATCCACATCGTTCAGACGATTATTGCGTAAATCGCCAAAGACAATCGCCCCAACGCCCACGGCTTCCGCTACGTCCTGCGCGTTGTCCAGATTGGGATTTTTCTCTTCAATAATCTGTAATGCCCGAGCAACGGCCTCATCCAGTACCTCCTGCAAAAAGACCACTTTACCGCGGCGGGTGGACATCTTCCTACCCTCGAAACGCATCAAACCAAACGGAATATGCTCACAGTCCGCAGACCATTCATGCCCCATCCGGGACAATACGGCAAATACCTGTTTGAAATGCAGCTTTTGCTCACCTCCAACCACATATAACAGCTTATCGGCTTGCATGACATCATGACGATAAACGGCCGTTGCCAGGTCCCGTGTCGGATAGATGGTTGTTCCGTCTTTTTTGATAATCAGGCAAGGAGGCATATCCTCCTCTTCCAAACGCACGACTAGTGCTCCATCACTCTCTTCCAGCAACCCCTTGGTTCTGAGCTCTTCCACCACGGCGCCCATCTTATCGTTGTAAAAACTCTCACCGAGGGTATGATCAAACTGCACATGCAGGCGTTCATACATCCGGTCGAATTCCTTCATGCTCACTTCAACAAAGAAAGCCCACAACCGTTTAGCTTCTTCATCCCCCTGCTCCAGCCTGCGGAACCATTCGCGTGCTTCGGTCTCCAGCGTGGGATCATTCTCCGCTTCATCATGGAAACGTACATACAGTTCAAGAGAAGTGCGTATGGGTTCCGCCTGCAGCGCTTCATCGTTTCCCCAACGTTTGTAGGCTGCGATTTGTTTGCCAAACTGGGTTCCCCAGTCGCCAAGATGATTCACACGAACCGGGTTATATCCTGCTTCGTTATATAATCGATATAGTGCAGCGCCAATGACCGTTGAACGCAGATGTCCAATTCCGAACGGTTTGGCAATGTTGGGTGATGACATGTCAATCACTACACGCGCACCCTTACCGATCTGGAGCTTTCCAAACGAGGGATGGCCCAGCATTTCCAGTAACTCCGAAGACAACTTCTCCCGGTTAAAGTGTATGTTCACATACGGACCTGCCGCGACAGCATCTAGTCCTGCTGCCTTCAGTCCCTCGGCAAGCTCAATTGCAATCGCTGCGGGTGCTTTCTTCAGTGATTTAGCCAATACAAAACAAGGAAAGGCTGCATCCCCCAGTTCGGGTTGTGGTGGTGTTTCCAGGAGCTTAAGTACCTCTGCTTCCTCAAGCCCCGTAAGTGGAGCAATATGTCCTGCCGCCAGTTTCATTAACATGGTGAACACTCCTTGTCATGACATAATTTTTTTGATGCATATAAAAAAGCCCCCGTCTCTATAAAAGAGACGAGAGCTGATCTTCACAGTTCCCGCGGTACCACTCTAAGTGAACAACTTCATGACTGCATATATCATATGCTGCCAAAAGCTGCTCCGCTCGGTGCGAGTAACGGTCGCAAGCCGGATTACCCTCATTGCAGATGCCTTGTCTCCTTCTAAAAGGGGCATCTCTTCGGATAACCATCTCACGGGTGCGGTTCACACAGGTCATGTCATACCGGCTTCCACCTGCTCCGGCTCGCTGCTATGCATGATTCTGGTTACTCTCCCGATCACGGATATTCATCGTTTCAATTCATTTCCATCATTATACATATCGTTCCTTGCTTTGGCAACCTGGATCTTTTTGTGTTTCTCTTCTCTAATGGAAAAATCCCCTCCCGTACGGCAACGTTTCCGCACATCCGTCAATCAGATGTACTTTACGTTGGTTCAAGAGGGGATTAAGCCATTCATTCTCTGAGTTAATTGGCTTCTATTTAATTCATGCATTCTATGATTAAGCTACTGCTGCCATCAAACGGCAAGCTTCTGCACATTTACGGCAGGCTTCCGCACAGGCTTGACAGTGATCATGTTCATGTTTTCCGCATTCGGCAGCACATGCTTCACAAGCTTTTACACACAATTCGCAGATTTCGGCGATAAAATCACTACCACGTGTCATCGCTTGAGCAGCGAATCCACAAATTTCTGCACATTCCCGATCCAGTCGAATACAGTCACGCAGCATGGCCAAGTCATACTCTTTCAGACTGGATATGTAACATACGTTGCAAGCATTCATGCACTCCAGGCAATCATCAATACATTGTTGATATTGTTGTTGTGTCATTTAAAGTTACCTCCCAGGCAAAGTTTGCTATGCTTCTTAATACCCAGTCTGGAGGAACCTTGAATCAATTACGCTTGATTTATCGCTTCCATTTCCATCAATTGCTTACGAATGACAGCTTGGTCAAAATGCTCGCCTATAAACACAGCCACATTGGGCACGTCCCCCTGAGGGGTGATTTTCATATAATCCGATTCCCGATAAGCATACTGAAACCAGAAACGGCTCGCCGTATCACTAAAGGAAAGAATGCCCTTCGCCCGGTATACATCCCGGGGCAGTCCGGCTACAAAACGCTCAAAAGCTTCACTGTTCACTGGCTGGCTAAAATAATGCGTATAGACCATGACATGCTCATGTGAAGCATGGGGAGCGTGAGGTTCATGGTGTTGTCCGTGATCATGGCTGCATCCATGTTCTGTATAAGCATCGGTATGGACGTGCTCCGCTGAAATCTCCCGTTTATCCGATTCAGCAGCAGCCTGATAAGCGTGTACTCCAGCTCCGCTTTGAAGCAGCAGGTCCATGTCAACCTCACATCGCACAGCTTGGATCACAGGGGCAAAGCCATTCCATTTTGTCAGCAGCTGCCGCAAATCACTTATTTCCTGCTCGTTGACTCTGTCTGTTTTGTTCAAAATCAAGATTGAGGCACAACGAATTTGCTCCTGCATCAACTTAAACGTCTGCCCCTTCTGTTCCTGATACAGGCCTGACAGATGTGCCGCGTCTACAACAGTAATCAGGCTTTTCAGTTCAAGACGCATATATAACGACGTTTCCGTTACCGCATCCAGAATTTCCATCGGGTTGGCCGCTCCCGTAGCTTCAATGATAATGACGTCCGGTGACTCCTCCCGAACCAGATCAGCAAGCTGAATGCCCAGGTCACCTCTTACGGTACAGCAGATGCAGCCGCCCAGCATTTCGGTCATCGGTACTTCGGCATCCACAACCTGACCATCCAGGTTGACCTCACCGAGCTCATTCATGACCACTGCTGGCCGCAAGCCTGCTTGCTGCCAATGTTCAATCAACTGCACCAGCAGTGTCGTTTTGCCACTTCCCAGAAAGCCTGACAATATATATACAGGTATGGATTGTTCTTTTTCACTTGTTATGCTCATTGCTAAACACCTCTCTGGCTGACCATTGTATGGGTCGTTCTATATCTAGCGAGTGTACACTATCCTGCATTCTTTACGCAATATCGATCTATTCTTCCACAGTACATTGCCTGAAGCTGCTGAATGGTCTATGCTATGGAGAAATGTGGATAGAGGAGGGAGTTTCATGACCACTTCAGTGGAACAGCATCGTCAGGAAGCGCCGGACAAGGTCTCCTGCATGATTGTCACCGTATCGGATACCCGCACCAAGGATACGGATACCAGCGGACAACTTATGCATCAACTGCTGACTGAAGCAGGATATCAAATTGTAGAATATATCATTACACCGGATGAAACCGAGCGCATCCGTACCATTCTGCAGGATGCAGCTGTTCGAGATGATATTGAAGCCGTACTGCTCAGCGGTGGAACCGGGATCGCTCCCAGAGATACAACGTATGAGGCTGTATCCTCTCTGCTCGACAAAGAACTGCCCGGCTTCGGTGAAATTTTCCGTTTTCTCAGCTATACGGAGGATATCGGTTCAGCTGCCATTTTAAGCAGGGCCGTGGCCGGAACGATTGGACGCACTGCGATCTTCTCCATGCCAGGTTCCAGAGGCGCGGTCAAGCTGGCCATGGAAAAGATTATTTTGCCAGAGCTGCGCCATGTTATGCGTGAAATATACAAACCCGTCTGAATGATCAGACGGGTTTGTCGTTTTCTACGGATTTATTTAATCCCATTAAATGAAATTGTTTTACTCCATTTTGACTTTACCCCTCAATTCAACTGGTTCAGGACATGATGGAATACTTCAGATACCTGTCCTTCATAGATGTCCTTCTCCCCGCCTGAGGCGGTATACACAAGTGATACATATCCTTTGCTTCGAATCGCCGTTTTGCCAAGTACATTTTCAATGACAGCCTGGTCGCCAGAATTACCATACATTTCTTTCATCCGTGCGGCCCGGGTGTCCACATCACTGAAAATGTGAACCTTCACAATATGCCGGCCACTTCCATTCAACAGATACATATAGGAGATCCCGCCTTCACCGTCATCAGCAGACATATTGTTCATCAATTTGATGTCTCTTGCGGCAAAAGCTTTATCTAACTCCCGAATCAACGGACCGTTTAACCCGTGTCCCTGACTCTGGGCTCTCATGTTCCCTTCTTTCGTTGCTTGCCCGCTGTACACTTTCCGTTCCTGCTGGGCCGCCTCGGTAGAACAGGCAACAAGTAATCCGATACACAACACGATCATGCAACCTGCAAATAAGGACCCCGCGCGCCGACCACTTTTCACTTGCGTCCCTTTTCTTCCAACACGCATGCTCTTCCTTCCTTTCCCCGCCACTTCGTGGATCGTGGCAATCTTAGGTAGAGTTAGCATGTCTAGGAGAAAAGGATCTTATTCGGCCGGTACGTCTCCCATTGTATTAACGACGGTACGACCGACCGCACCACCCTGTAGAATGTTTTCCAATGTGTGAGGCAGCTGTGCCCAAGAGATCTCCTGAATACCCAGCTCCAGCGCACGATCCGGCTTCCATTCCCCGCCAAGCAAGTTCCACAAGCGTTCCCGCCGCTCCATTGGGCAGTACACCGAATCGATACCAATCAACTGTACGCCACGTATGATAAACGGAAACACTGTTGATTCAAACTTGGATCCAGCTGTTAATCCGGATACGGCAGCTGCGCCTCCATATTGAATCTGTTTCAGACGCTCCGCCATGGCTGGACCAGCTGTAGGGTCTACAACTCCTGCCCACAACTGTTTACCCATAGCCCCCTTGGCGGGTGCATCTGCTTCTTCCCGTGAAATAACCTGTGAGGCACCCAGATCTGTAAGCAGCTTCTCCTGCTCTTCCTTCTTACCCGTGCTGGCCGTCACTTCAAAACCGAGCTTAGCCAAAATGGCCACGGCCATGCTTCCAACCCCACCTGTTGCTCCCGTAACCAAAACTTTGCCCATTTCCGGTGTTACTCCAGCCCGAAGCAAAGCGTCCACCGAGAGTGCTGCCGTAAAGCCGGCCGTACCGATTGCCATCGCCTCTTTCTCACTGAGACCTGGTGGCAGAGGCACAAGCCATTCACTGCGCAGGCGAGCGTATCGGCTGTAGCCTCCAAAATGAGACACACCTGGCTCAAAGCCTGTGCTAATAACACGATCTCCTGGTGCGAATCGTCCACTTACGGATTCTTCGACCGTACCTGCAAGGTCGATCCCGGGTACCATGGGATACTCACGAACCACACCGCCTTTTTCAATGGTCGCGAGTCCGTCTTTATAATTGACACTGGAATACTGTACTTGTACAGTAACATCTCCATTAGGCAGATCTTCTTTTTTCAGCTGCTCTACAGCTGCCTTAACCCCGCCCTGTTCATCGTTTCGTACCACGTACGCCGGAAAAGTAGTCTCCATGTATATCCTCTCCTTATGTTTAGTGATTATCTGATCTCAAATGGTACTTCTTCTATCCACAATCAGGTACAAGAGTGGCCCAATCAGAGGGATCAGACCAATGAAGGCCCAAATACGCGATCTGCGGCTGAATACGGAATCCCTGAATAATGCAATCACCGAGAGCAGCGTCAGCAGGACAAAATCGTCATCATATGGATAAAGGAAGATTTGTCTGAATGCTTCCATATATACAGCAGAATTACCTTGAGTAAATCCATAGAAAGCTGTACCCACGTTCAGCAATAAAAGTATACCATGAGTCAGTTTGTGTCCTGCAATCCGATGAATTCCAGACCTACGGTGATTGCCAAAGTGGACAATTTTATATCCCGAACTACTCCTTCTTGGTGATGGTAACGCGTAATAAGGCAGCAGTGCAAAAGCTCCCAGGCCAAAAGACAGCAGCACAAACGGCAAACAGGCACTCGGCTATCACGTTCGTTTGCGGGTGTTTTTAACAAGAGACAGGTGAGACCTCCTCCATTGTTTCATCCCCCGAGGCTGCATGCTTGAAACAAAAACAGCCGATTAGAAAACTCCTGCTACGGATAGCCCTATTTAATTTTCACTACATCCACCACGTGGGCGTGCAGATTCTCCATTTCAGAAAGATGCTGAATTTTGACGTCTTATGCGGTTTCCCGAGAAATAATTATGCCCTTGTTCAGGTGAAAGTCAGTCTTCAACGCTTAGTATACTGCGCTTCATGACCTGTCTGTCCATGAGATTTGACACATCCGCTGAAACCCAATGGACTGCACCTGGATGATACCAAACAAATGAGCCGGGACAAAACCAAAAAAGCATAACCCGGTAATACATACCGATTATGCCCTCTTGGTTTATCATTCCTCCGTGGATTGTACGTGCTCAGCAATCAGCTTCTGCTTCATATTCCATGCAGCCGGGCTGATATTGACACGGTAAATCTCCGGATTGAGTTTACGCAGATACTCTGGCCAGAAGAGGTCCATCTGTTCCCGGTGATAACTGCGGATCTCATCCAGGGTAGGCAGTTCATACACCTTGAACCCATTTACAAAGATCGGCTCCAGCATATTTACCGCTTCGTAGCGGGTAACCGTCTTCTTGAGATACGGGTGTAGCGGGTTGAACAGCTTGAGCGGACCGCCCTGAAGCGGCTGCTCTTCTCCTGGATAGCAGATATAGTCTGCAATCGCTTTGCCATGTTTCGGATCAATGATCCGGAAAACTTCTTTTTTACCTGGAGTGGAGACTTTTTCGGGATTGGCCGAAATTTTGATCGTTGGCAGCATGGCACCATCCACTTCACGCTCCACCAGTTTGTATACCCCACCTAGAGAAGGCTGGTCGGATGCCGTGATCAGCTGTGTACCCACACCCCATGTATCGATGCGAGCACCCTGAGCTTTCAGGTTGAAGATCGTGTTCTCATCCAGATCATTGGACGCAACAATTTTAACGTAATCGAGTCCTGCTTCATCCAGCATTTGACGTGCCTGAATGGACAAGTAGGCGAGGTCCCCGCTATCCAGACGGATGGCGTTCATTTTTTTGCCTTGGCTTTCAAGCATCTTGGCCGTCTTGATCGCATGTGGTACTCCACTGTTCAATGTATCAAACGTATCCACGAGCAAAGTCACCTGATCAGGCAGAACCTTCGCATAGACGTCAAACGCCTCCTGCTCACTCATGAAGCTCTGTACCCAGGAATGTGCATGCGTCCCCGCTGTTGGGATGCCAAAACGCTCTCCTGCGAGCATGTTGGACGTTGCATGGAATCCCGCGACATACGATGCCCGAGCACCCCATATGGCCGCATCCGCTTCCTGAGCCCGTCGTGTTCCGAATTCAAGCAGCGTATCCTGGCTGGCCACCTGTTTGATCCGTGAAGCTTTTGTTGCAATCAATGTCTGATAATTCATGAAGTTAAGTATCGCCGTCTCCACCAGTTGCGTCTCCATAATGGAGCCCTCTACCCGAATGAGCGGTTCGTCAGGGAAAACAAGTGCTCCTTCTTTCATGGAATGAATCGTCCCCTGAAATGAAAACTGGAGCAACTCTTCCAGAAAAACAGGATCATAATTTTCCTCTTGTTTGGATAAATATTTGATGTCTTCCAGCGTGAATCGAAGCTGGCTGATGTAATTCACAATCCGTTCCAATCCGGCAAATACGGCATAGCCGTTACCAAAAGGAAGCTTGCGGAAATAGGCCTCAAACACCGCTTTCCGTTTGTGAGTTCCATTCACCCAGTGCGCATACATCATATTGATCTGATATTTATCCGTATGTAAAGCCAGGCTAGTCGTCTGCATTTGTCTCATCCTCTCTGACTTCCGCTCGTGACACAGGTATTCCTGTGCATACGGGTCAACATGTGGAGACTCCTCATAATGAATCTGCATATTGCGGAATATATGAGTTCTCCGGATTATTCGTATTTACCATATTTATCGACAACATCACTGAATCCCAGGCTAAGCCTGCGCAAGAACGGTCTCACTTGCCTTGATTACCTGAGCTCCCAGGCTGGATCGAAAATGTCCAAGTGCCCACTCATGTCCCTGCTGGTTAAAGCTGGCAACGGCATCTTCGTATACCGTGATGTGAAAACCTTTGTTGTAAGCATCCACTGCCGTATGCAATACACAAATATCCGTACATACCCCGATCAGTGCGATGTCTGTAATTCCACGCTCGCGCAATCTGAGTTCCAGGTCTGTTCCACAGAATGCGCTGTATCTTGTTTTGTCCATCCACCGTATGTCCTCATGCCGCTCTTCCATCACCTGAGCCAAACGACCATATAGCTGCCTTCCTTCGGTGCCTCTAATGTTATGTGGCGGGAAAAGAGCAGTTTCCGGATGATACGGATCACTCTCTTCATGCAAATCAACCGCCATGATGACCTCATGGTTGTTATTGCAATAGGCTTCCGTTATCGCGGCAACGGTTTCCTCTATCTCAACCGCTGGCTGGCCTACAGGCAAGGATCCGGTCACAAAATCACGGGTGAAATCAATCACAATCAGTGCTTTCATCGTCCACACTCCCTTTTGAGAATAGGTTGATCCAGATACACTCCAATAATGATAAACTTCCGAAATTAAGTATAGATCGACAGACGAGGTACAAGTTCCGTAAACCGATAGAGCTGTGCCGGACGTTGCGAATACTGATTGGAACTTAGCAGGTTCCCCTCTTCATCCCGTACCTCTTCAACAATCCCTTTGCGGCTGCGGGTGGAAGTGATTTTCCGAATAAAATTAGGTTCTTCAAAATCAGGCACGACACTTTGAATCACCTGGTATAATTCGCTTAGTGTAAAATCGCGGGGCAGAAACTGCCGCGCAATTGTCGTTTCCAGCATTTGCTGCTGAATGCGGCGGTAGGCATCCTCAATAATTGTCCTGTGATCAAAGGCAAGCTCCAACTCCTGCAATGCTTCCTGAATGGTAAACAGCCCCACATCTTCAGCATCATCCGCCGCTTGGCGGTGTTCGAGCATCCATTCTTCTACGAGCGCAAAAAACGCATGAGAGATAATCCATCCCCTCGGGTCACGCCCAGGTTGGCTATATACATTCAGGTACTCCAGATGCCCGCCGTCGACACCGGTCTCCTCCATCAGCTCTCGCTTCGCAGCATCATAGATGGACTCATTTTCCTGACAAAATCCACCGGGCAAAGCCCAGCGTCCCGCAAAAGGCCACCCTTTGCGCTTAATCAGCATCACTTTGAGTTCGCGAATGGGAAGTGTCTTGGTTACCGTCTTGCGTTCCCTCTTGGTTAAGGTAAACATCACAATATCCGCAGGAACGCCATCGGGAGTACGATATTTTTTGGAACTGTAGGCACGAGCTGCCTGTTCATCGTTCTCATCATTAACGTGTTCGTAGTTTTCGCTCATGGGCACCACCGACTACTTTCATTTTGATAATCTCATTATGACATAATAATATCGTTTGTCAACCTTTGGATTGCGTGCTTTACGTTTTTGGCCGTGCTACACGGAACGTGGCTGTTGCCATACATCCCAGTGTGCCTGATGCATCACGGATCTCCGATTGGGCTGTAATACTCCGTCCTGCTTGGTGCAGCACCGTAGCTGTGACCATTAGTTCACCCTGTTTCATCGGAGCGAGAAAATGTACATTTAGATTGGTCGTGACACAGCTGTCCACTTCCATCGCTGCTGTAGCCACCATTCCCATCGCTTGATCCATCAGGGAAGTGAGCACACCGCCGTGGATAATCCCCATGGAATTGGTATGATGTTCGCCAGCCGTCAATGCAATTTGCACTTCCTTTTCATCACCTTTTATATAACGACAACCCAGGAAACCCCAGAACCGTCCATTTCCCTCTTCAACCATTTTATCCAGAATACCCATTATCCATTTCCCCTTTGTTGCACATAAAAGTTGTCTGACCAGTTGTTGTTCATATTCTAACCTACCTGTTGCTGACTCTGCGGAGTACCGTTTCACTCACCAAGATGACAGTTTCTATTAAGCCTGTGCTTGCAAGCCTGGTCTTATTCCTTTGTGCGTATTTGTCAGCACTGTGCCCGCGCAAAATAACCCCACTGCGTGGAGCTTCCTTCGAAGTGTATTTCAAAGTCGATTGCGTGAGCTCCTTGTTCTATAAGTCAAAAAAGGCGCGGACTGCGTCCACACCCTTTTGTCCATTAACCGCAGCTGGTCGGAGGTGAATCCGTGCCTGCCTCCACATTCACTTTCTCTGAAACGGTATCCCGAATAACGGAGATGACCAGTTGAAGCAGGTAGTTGATGTCGCTTTGACTTTGCTGGAATTCTGTTACCAGTGGGATGCTGTCCAGTTCGTCCTGCAAATCTTCAATCTCCTGTTCAATTTTGCTGACCATCTCTGCGTTTTTGAAGCTCTCGAAGGCTACGATCTCCTTCTGTTTTTTCTTGATGGTTGCAATCAATTGCTGGATACGCTCATGATCGCGAATTTTGGACTCAGCCTGTTGGAACTGTTTTACTTCCTCGCTTGTGCCGAGCATATCAGCCAACTCTTTGGCTTTTCCCATAATGTCGTCGCGTATGACCAGATTGCGCGTATCGTAGGTAGGCATTCCATAATGGTTGTACTGCACTTCTTCCTGCGCCACTGAAATCGCTCCATTTCTATGAGATGATATAAGATGAATTATCTATTTTCGCACCAGCCGCTCCGATTACAGTGCCATCTTTCAATCGCTGTTATCCCCGGATTTTCTAATTATGTTTCATAGGGTAAAATCCGGTTATAAAGGCGAACGCTACGCTTTTCCAGATTGGCACTGCACTCTCCGCTAAGTGCAAAACGCATACTCCATCTTATTAGGTTGTGTTTGTGTATTACTGATTGGCAGCTACCGGCTCGGTGAGCAGGTTGCCACGGATATAGAAAGTCATCGGATCGGTAATTTCCACGTTCACAAATGTACCAATCAATTCTTTGGGTCCTTCAAAATGCACCAGTTTATTACTGCGTGTACGTCCTGCCAGGACGTTGGAATTCCGCTTGCTCTCACCCTCGACGAGCACTTCAACGATCTTGCCACGCTGCTGCTCATTGCTTCTGTGGCTGTATTCGTTAATGGTTTCGTTCAAGCGTTTCAAACGTTCCTTCTTCACTTCCATTGGAACATTGTCCTCCATGACAGCTGCCGGCGTACCTTCACGCGGGGAGTAGATAAATGTGTAGGCAAAGTCATAGCCTACTTCACGAACCAGGGACAATGTATCTTCAAACTGTTCATCGGTCTCACCTGGAAAACCAACGATAATGTCTGTTGTCAGTACAACATCCGGGATGGCTGTTTTAATTTTCTCTGCCAGCTTGAGATAGTGTTCACGACTGTATTTACGGCTCATGCGTTTCAGCACTTCCGTGCTGCCTGACTGTACCGGCAGGTGGATATGCTCCACCAAGTTTCCACCCTTGGCCAATACTTCGATCAAACGATCATCGAAATCTCGTGGATGACTGGTTGTAAACCGCACTCGCGGAATGTCAATTTTGCGGATATCGTCCATCAGGTCACCAAAGCTGTATTGGAGATCCGTGAAATCCTTGCCATAAGCATTAACATTCTGTCCAAGCAATGTGATCTCCTTGAATCCCTGCCTTGCCAATTCCCGAACCTCGGCAATAACATCTTCCGGCCTGCGGCTGCGTTCTTTGCCCCGCGTAAACGGTACGATGCAATATGTACAGAACTTGTCACAGCCATACATAATATTCACCCAGCCGCGCATGCCCTCACGTTTCTTCGGCAGGTTCTCGATAATGTCGCCTTCTTTGGACCATACCTCAACAACCATTTCCTTGCTGAAGAGTGCTTCCTGAATCAAATGAGGCAGCCGGTGAACGTTATGGGTACCAAAAATCATGTCCACGAAACCATGCTTCTGCATGATCCGGTTCACGACGCCCTCTTCCTGCGACATGCATCCGCACACTCCGAGGAGCAGTCCTGGACGTTCCGTCTTCAGTGTTTTGAGGTGACCCAGCTCACCAAATACTTTATCTTCCGCATTTTCCCGGATGGCACATGTGTTCAGCAAAATGATGTCTGCCTCTTTGCGGTCCTCCGTTGCCTGATAACCCATGGATTCAAGCAGTCCCTTAATGGTTTCGGAGTCATGCTCGTTCATCTGACAGCCATACGTGTACACGATATAGTGTTTGCCTTTACCGATCGTTTTCAGTTCATCGGGTACTGCATTCTCATAGAGCACCTGAACGTCTTCCTTGCCCCGTTGTTTCTCCTGACGATGATTCGGCTCTGACTTGATATTGATCTCACGGCCCCGAATTCGAATCTTTTTGCTGAATTCATCTTGCGAAATTACTTTGGCATCGGAGAAATCAAAATATTGGGAGTAATCCTTTTTTGAGTCTTTAGCCATTTCCTTCGGTCACTCCTTACAGCCTCTATTAATAAAAAAGTTTCAAGTTCTACAAACGACACTCTGCATATCGCAGTTGTTTATTCGGTCAATATGAGTGAGTGGCAACAGCTTTGGAAAAGGTCACTATCTCATATTTGAAAATCCGTTATCTCACTTTGGTTGGTATCGATTCCGTGGAATATACACCAAAAGAGCATTACATCAAATTATAACATGAACTGGGCCGTAATTCCACTTTCAAAGCTGCCAGTTCATTTGACATTGAACAGTATGAATCCCACTACAAAACAACCCAAAATACACAAAAACCCGAGCACAACCCTGGGCTGTGTCTAAACAGCTCTCATGGATGTACTCAGGTTTGTTAAGTCAATCCAACCGAAGGATTTCGGCTGAATGTTGTTTCACTCGATTAGTCGATGATTTCAGCAGTGTCGCCGTTACGAGCGCCAGCTGCATTGGCTTCATCCGTATCGATATGCATGTCCAATGCGAAGGAGTCGGATACACGAGCCAGTACATTTTCAAGTACAAGACCACGATCTCCACCCAGGCGAACTTTCAGCATTTGTTTGTCCTCGATACCCCATTTCGCAGCATCGGAAGTGTGGAAGTGGATATGACGTGCAGCAACGATAACGCCTTTGTCAATCGTAACTTCACCTGCAGGTCCTTTGATTGTAATGCCAGGTGTACCTTCAATGCTTCCGGACTCGCGCACAGGTGCCTTAACGCCAATGGCAAAAGAGTCTGTCATCGAGATTTCCAGTTGTGTTTCAGGACGTACAGGTCCGAGGATACGCACTTTATCAAACTGTCCTTTGGAACCAATTACCGCTACAGTTTCGTTCGCAGCATATTGACCAGGTTGGGACAGAGGTTTAAACTCAGTCAATTCATAGCCTTTGCCAAACAAAATTTCAACGTGCTCTTGAGATACATGAATGTGACGGGCAGATACGCCCACTGGTACTGTTTTAGTCATCGTGAATTTCACTCCTTGTTTATCTATGGCCTGCGATCGGCCTCTTAACAATCCAATGGTATTATACCCCTTTTTGACGCAAAATGAAAACGTACTGGTGAAAATTCATGAAATACACTTAATTTCCAAGGAGCCGTATCCTTATTCTGTAAAATAACTTTATAGAACTCTACTGCTCCAGCTAAGGAACATGGTATTTATTTCAGGTTGCCCTCAGGCAGATTTTTCCTGAGATAATTCATAGCATTATTCCACATCCAGCCGCGTACTAGCTTTTCGTCGTAGTGCTTGAGAAGAGTTTCAATCAGCTTCGGATACTGACCTGGGTGCTCAAGACCTTGAATATACGTTGGTATTCCATCAAAATCAGAGCCCATCATCAGATGATGCTCCCCGCCCAGAGAACAGACCTGTTCAATATGAGGCAGCAAATGTTCGATCCTCACTTCGCCTTCCTGCTTCACAAACCAAGGAACAAACGTCAGCCCGATGCGCCCATCCCTTGCAATGATTGCACGAATCTGATCGTCCTTCAGATTGCGCACATTTGGACATACCGAATAACTGTTGGAATGAGAAGCAATAAAAGGTCGCTCACTCAGCTCTGCAAGTTCCCAGAACCCCTTCTCCGTCAAATGTGACACATCCAGCAGCATCCCGATCCGATTGCACAGGTGAACCAGTTCCCTGCCCCTCTCCGTCAGTCCGGCTCCACGCTTCTCCAACACGCCGTCCGCTGCCCAATTGGCATAGTTCCAGGTAAGCCCCACAACCCGTACACCCATCTGGTAACAAAGCTCAAGATAAAACAGGTTGCCTTCGAGCCCATCCACTCCCTCCAGTGTTAGCAGACCCCAAGGATTAGCCGTTTGACCTATTTGAGCTACCTGCTCCCGCCATAACAACGTATGAGTACCGCTAGGCCGTCCACTGCTTCTCTCCACACGTTTGCGATAAACCTCCAGCTGACCAACGATATGTTCAAACTTGCCCTTACCAAGCACTTCGGGCAGATAGATGGCAAATGCCTGCAATCCTACATTGCCTTCCTTGATCCGCTGCAGATTCACATCCAGTGCTGAGTCATCCTCAAATGAAAGAGCAGGCTGCATCAACATTTTGCTCAATGCATCACAGTGATAATCGGCTACACGCCACTCGGCCATGGTTAACCCTCCCTATGTAATTCTTTGGAACTTGTTCTTCCTAATGCAGAATGCAAAAAAACCTGTCTACTCCGTAAACAGGTTCAATGCATAAGTACATGTATTATCTGGGCTCCACAATCAGCTTAATGGCCGTTCGGTCCTCACCGTCTATCACAATGTCTGTAAAAGCTGGAATACAAATCAAGTCAACTCCGCTTGGTGCTACAAATCCCCGGGCTATCGCTACCGCTTTAATGGCTTGGTTCAGTGCTCCCGCTCCAATGGCCTGCAGTTCAGCATTTCCACGTTCACGAAGAACTCCTGCAAGTGCGCCGGCTACGGAATTGGGATTGGACTTTGCTGAAACTTTTAATACTTCCATGGTAAGTACCTCCCTGGGAATGTTGAATGTTTGTTTCCACTTACTAGATGTTATTCGCGGGAGGTAAAAAAATTCCTTCTTTTTAGACGGGTTTCCTTGCAAAATGGGGCAATCCCCCTATTCCATGCGCCACTCGTCTTCCATCAGGCGGATTTTTTCAATTTTTGTAGCGGCCCCTGTGGACTCATCAATCTCTACAAACACGCCATGGAAATGCCATTTGCCATCATCCACTACAAATCGTACCGGCAGCTGGGTGTAGAATTTCCGCAGTACCGCTTCGCGCTCCATGCCAAGGATGCCGTCACGCGGTCCGACCATGCCCGCATCCGTTAAGTATGCTGTCCCACCAGGCAAAATCCGGTCATCATTACTTTGTACATGCGTATGTGTTCCTACTACCAGCGAGGCACGTCCATCCAGATGCCAGCCCATCGCAATCTTCTCGGAAGTTGCCTCGGCATGCATATCCACAAGGATGCATTTGTGATTCTGACGCAGCTCATCAACAATCTCATCCGCCACGCGGAATGGGCAATCGAGTGCAGGCAAAAACGTACGACCTTGCAGGTTTACGATGGCCAGCTCTTTACCTTCACCTTTAACCACCGTGTATCCTCTGCCTGGAGTTCCTGGTGGAAAGTTCGCAGGTCTGATCATGCGCGGTTCATCATCTATAAAATCAAAAATGTCCTTATTATCCCAAGTATGGTTACCAAGAGTAATCCCGTGCACCCCCCAGTTGAAGAATTCATTGGCAATAGCCCCCGTGATTCCACGGCCCGCTGCTGCATTCTCGCCATTTACAATAACCACATGTGGCTTATATTTCGTTTTCAGATATGGCAAATTTTCTTTCAAAGCCTTACGCCCTACGTTGCCTACAATATCACCGATAAACAGTACTTTCATTGCATTGCCTCCTTAATTCCCCGCAAGCTTGCTTTATTTAGCCAGCACTTAAGCATTTGCAGGGTCCCTATCCCGTCAGATCTTTTTTTTAAAATCGCCCGTTACCGGGCTATCAACAGGAAAAGTGGCCCCAATACAGCGGCCACTTTTCCGTAAAGCTCTATTTTGCGTATTCAACCGCCCGGGTTTCCCGGATGACGGTGACTTTGATATGACCTGGATAATCGAGTTCATTCTCAATCATCTTCGTAATGTCACGTGCGAGACGGAATGCTTCGGCATCATCAATTTTCTCAGGCTGTACCATAACGCGAACTTCGCGTCCGGCCTGAATGGCATACGATTTCTCGACACCTTCGAACGATTCCGAAATTTCTTCCAGTTTCTCCAGTCGTTTGATATACGTTTCCAGTGTTTCGCGGCGTGCACCCGGTCTTGCTGCAGACAGCGCATCTGCTGCGCCAACCAGCATGGCAATGACCGAAGTTGCTTCGCAATCCCCGTGATGGGACGCGATACTGTTGATTACTACCGGATGTTCTTTATATTTCTTCGCCAGCTCCACGCCGATTTCAACGTGTGATCCTTCCACTTCGTGATCCAGCGCTTTACCGATGTCATGCAATAGGCCTGCACGTCTTGCAAGTGTAACGTCTTCTCCGAGTTCGCCAGCCATCAATCCAGCCAGATAAGCGACTTCCATCGAATGTTTCAAGACGTTCTGGCCGTAGCTTGTACGGAACTTCAACCGGCCCAAAATTTTGATCAGGTCCGGATGCAGACCATGCACGCCCACTTCAAAGGTAGCTTGCTCACCGTATTCACGGATGCGCTCATCCACTTCTTTGCGGGATTTCTCCACCATCTCTTCAATGCGTGCCGGGTGAATGCGTCCGTCAGCCACCAGTTTTTCCAGGGCAGTACGGGCAATCTCACGACGGATCGGGTCAAAGCCCGACAGAATAACCGCTTCTGGCGTATCATCGATAATAAGGTCAATCCCGGTTAGGGTTTCAAGCGCACGGATGTTACGTCCTTCACGACCGATAATCCGGCCTTTCATTTCTTCATTAGGCAAGGTTACAACAGATACCGTTGTCTCTGCCACATGATCCGCTGCACAGCGTTGAATAGCAAGTGTAATAATTTCGCGGGATTTCTTGTCCGCCTCTTCCTTCGCCTGCTGTTCAATGTCCTTGATCATTTGAGCCGTCTCGTGACGAACTTCCTGTTCTACGTTGGACAGTATGATACTGCGTGCATCTTCCATGGTGAGGTTGGATATACGCTCCAGTTCCGTCACCTGATTTTTGTAAATCATTTCGATCTGCTGCTGTGTCTCATCAATTCGCTTCTCTTTGTTAGCCACTTGCTCTTCTTTACGTTCGAGTGATTCCATCTTTTTATCCAGCGACTCTTCTTTTTGCAACAATCGTCTTTCTTGTCGTTGAATTTCATTCCGACGTTCACGAGTGTCTTTTTCAGCTTCGGCCCGAATGCGATGAATCTCATCCTTCGCTTCCAGCACCGTCTCTTTCTTCTGTGCTTCTGCCTCTTTCTTCGCGTTCTCAACGATCTGTACGGCAGCTTGTTCCGCACTGGAGATTTTAGCCTCTGCAAGAGATTTGCGAATAAAATATCCTACTCCGAACCCAATGAATAGCGCGGCAACAACGAGAACGATCGTGATTGCAATCATACTGTTCACCTCCTCGTTGGTTCCTCCAAGGCATTCCTTGGGTCAATTTGCTGTTTTCAAGTCATACATATGTTTGGGAATAACGATACCTACGGCGATCCCCCGCCGATTTTCATTTCAAGTGTACATGTTACCACGTACTATTCGCCATCTTCAGCGAACCCATAATCATGAAGGTTAAATCCTAAGAAACCGAAACCGCTTTTTTGGAAGGAAAAAGGGTTGTCCATTTCTTACAGACTCATGTCCATTTTAGTATTTGACGAAAGAAATTGTCAAGAGAATGCAACACACTGTGTACTCTCTGTTAATCCCATGACAACAACTCGTCGTCTTCAGGATCTTCTGCTTCATCTTCTTCAATTAAACAATTTACGACTTTGCGTACCATATCCATAGGAAACCCGCGCCGCATCAGGAAAGGAAGCGTTTTGCGTTTCTTCTCCGAAATGTCTCCTTTGACCTGATTCCATTTCTTTCGTCCAGCGGTCAAAGCTGTTTCAAACTCCGCATCCGTACTTACACCTTCAAGTGCTTCAACGATGAGTTCATTGGCAATGCCCTTTTGACGCAGCTCTTGCCTTATCCACAGTTTTCCCTTCCTCTGTCCTGTCATACGCTGTCTTGTCCATTCCTTCGCAAACCCTTCATCGTCTACGAGCTTCTCCTGCTCAAGCCGATCCAGCACCTCTTCAATCAACGGTGCAGCGAATTCCTTTTGACGCAGCCGCTGGCTTAATTCATACCTTGTACGCTGTTTGTGCTCCAGATAGCGCAGAGCCTGCACATAGGTTTGCTGGCGCTCATCCGCTATTATAATTTCCTCCAGGTCCTTCTTTACAAACGTGTTGCCACGGGTCATTCGATATTTGATCATTACATCTTCAAGTACAGTAATTGAGTACAAACCAAACGTGATTCGGTAACGAGCTTGCCTGCTCTTTGTTCGTTCTACCCGTGTAATGGTAAGTTCTTCGTTGTCCGGGAATTGGGAGATTCCCTCCAGCTCTGCTTTATCATACAAATCATCATCATCGTGTTGATCCATTCAGGTCTCCCCTTCCACATTGTTCGTTATCTGTTTATGCAGAAACTAACCAAATACAAAAAGCCGGGAACCAAGCCCGGCCACATCACTCTCAATAGGCGTGCTAACAGCCCCTGTCCTTCTGGACAGAGGCCTTTAAACAGCGCACGAATATACGCCTTACCCCTTGCAAGATCGAGCCAAGCTCAATCCAGACAAGTTCGGGAGGCTCCAGAAGACAAAACGTATTCCGGGGCCACCCTGCCAGGAAGGATTACTCGTTGATTTCAAACAATTCTTGTTCTTCTGCTTCTTCTTTTTGTTGATCTTCGCTCGTTGGAGCTGGAACAACCGTCGTCAGATTGCTTGCTTCACGGATTTTTTGCTCAATAACTTGTGCAATCTCTTTATGCTCTTTCATGAACTGCTTCGCATTTTCACGACCTTGGCCCAGACGTTCACCCTCGTAAGAATACCAAGCACCACTTTTATTAACGATATCCAGTTCTGTACCAATATCAATGATACTACCTTCTCTGGAAATCCCTTCACCGTACATGATATCTACTTCAGCCTGTTTGAATGGCGGCGCAACTTTGTTTTTCACAACTTTTACGCGAGTACGGTTACCAATAATGTCATTGCCTGATTTAATACTCTCAATACGACGAACATCCAGACGAACGGTAGAGTAGAATTTCAAGGCACGTCCACCAGGTGTTGTCTCTGGGTTACCAAACATTACCCCAACTTTTTCACGAAGTTGGTTGATGAAGATGGCAATCGTTTTGGATTTGCTGATTGCCCCGGAAAGTTTACGCAGTGCCTGGGACATCAGACGTGCTTGCAAACCAACGTGGGAATCCCCCATCTCGCCTTCAATCTCAGCTTTTGGTACCAATGCTGCTACAGAGTCAACAACGATAATATCAACAGCGCCACTGCGCACAAGTGCTTCAGCAATTTCCAGCGCCTGCTCACCCGTATCAGGCTGGGACAAAAGCAATTCATCGATGTTAACGCCCAGTTTACTTGCATACTGGGGATCCAGTGCGTGCTCGGCATCGATAAATGCAGCTTGTCCACCGACTCTTTGCACTTCAGCAATCGCATGCAATGCCACAGTTGTTTTACCTGAAGATTCAGGTCCATATATTTCAACAATCCGGCCTTTTGGCAAGCCGCCTGTTCCTAGTGCTATATCCAGAGCTAAAGATCCGCTGGGTATGATTTCCACTTGCATGTGAGTTGACTCACCCAGTTTCATGATAGATCCTTTACCAAATTGCTTCTCTATTTGACGGAGCGCCATATCAAGCGCGGCACGACGGTCTGACAATATGCTCACACCCTTTACTGTTTATAAGATAATGATACCTTGTTTTAACACGTTTGCCAAGCTTTTTTTCGAACATACATTCGTTTTTTTTGTGAAGGCCGAGGCGCCTCTTCCTGGGCGAAACTTGCAATGAAACAGAAAAAAGAACCGCAAATAAGGCTGAAATGCCTGATTCTACGGTTCTTCCGTCTGTTTAGATTATACTTCATACTGCCTGCAAAAGCAATTCAGTGTCCAACTAGTCCACAGCAATGAGCTTGCGCCATAAACGGTACAAAATGGCTTTGGTCGAACGGATGCGGACCGTCTCCCGATTTCCGTTGATACGCAGTTCGTGGATCTCCGTCTCTTTTCCCCGCTCAGCCAGAGCGATAAAAACGAGTCCTGGGGGCTTGCGTTCCGAATAACCAGGACCTGCTACACCTGTAACCGACAGACCAAAATCGGAATCACCGATCATGCGTACCTGCTCAGCCAAAACTTTGGCCACTTCAGGACTCACAGCCCCGGGAGCCTCCTCACCTTCCAGATAATCATGAGGAACATTCAGCAGCTTTTCCTTTATTTCGTTGGAATAACATACAATTCCGCCTTTGAGCATGGACGCACTGCCAGGAACCGATGTCAGACTTTGCATGACAAGCCCTCCTGTACAGCTCTCAGCCGCGCTAAGGGTCAGACCCATATCAGCCATCATCGTCACGATTGTGTACTCTATAGGCACATCCTCGTTCGCGTAGAGGTGTTCTGGCAACCGCTCCCTGATTAGTACCTCCATTGCATCCAGTTTCTGCTTGGCCTCATTTTCACTCGGCGCCTTGGTGGAAACCCGTACTGTCACTTCTCCCTCACTAGCATAGGGAGCGATCGTCGGGTCAGTTTGACTATCGATCAGATCAAGCAGACGGTCTTCCAAGGCCGACTCGCCGATCCCTGCGAACTTCAACATTCTCGAATAGATGGGCATTTCATTCGTAAGCACGTGCTGGAACAGCCAAGGTTTGACCTCCTGCTCAAACATGGGGATCAACTCTTTCGGCGGCCCAGGCATGACAATATAATGTTTGCCATTGTCCGTAATGGCGTTCCCTGCTGCAAGACCCGTTTCATTAGCAAGCGGGGTTCCCCCCTCAACCACGATGGCCTGGCGCCGATTGTTCTCAGTCATCTCCACATTGCGATCCCTGAAGAAACTTTCGATCTTATCCATCGCCATCCGATCAGTATGCAGATTGCGCCCCAAAACTGCTGCTATCGCGTCCTTGGTCAAATCATCCTGTGTAGGTCCGATGCCGCCAGAGAACAAAATGACATCCGCACGTCCCTGGGCAATTCGAATGGCTTCACTGAGACGGTTCAGATTGTCCCCCACTACAGTTTGAAAATAAACATCAATACCGATAGCTGCCAGTTCGCGGGATAGATATCTGGCATTTGTATTCACGATCTGCCCCAGCAGCAACTCTGTTCCGACTGCGATAATTTCTGCCTTCATTCAGCATCCTCCTGTGCACAATGTGAGTGATCAAAGGGCAATAGGATGTTTTCCTATTGCCCTTTGCGCAAGCTGTTCTTCATAAATTACCCGTTTGACCTCAAACGGTTACGCTTTTGATAAATTAAGCAAATTTTTGTTTTTGATAAAATAGTCAACACCTGACCAGATCGTAATAAGAGCTGCCGCCCAAACAGCAATAACATCAACTTGAATTCCCGTGTAGGAGAATGGGAAGTTATTAAGCAGCAGCAATACAATGGCGATGATTTGCACCACCGTTTTCAGCTTGCCCCAGCTGCTGGCCGCAACAACCGATCCATCCAGCAAAGCAATTTGGCGAAGCCCCGTAACCGCAAACTCCCGACTGATAATAACAACAGCGATCCATGAGTCCAGCTTGCCCATCTCAACAAGTGAAATGAGCACTGCAGTCACAAGCAGCTTGTCTGCCAGCGGATCAAGCAATTTGCCCAAATTGGTGACCATATTGTTTTTCCGTGCCAGATATCCATCAATTCCATCCGTACTGGCTGCAATGACAAATATAATGGCAGCGACCAGCTGATTGTATGGAAGCGATAAACTTCCAATCTGCAAAGGCTCCGGATAAAATGGAAAGTCCACGAGCAGAAACACCATCAAAAAAGGGATTAAGCAAATTCGTGCAAGCGTAATCCGGTTGGGTAAATTCACAAGACGCCCTCCCTCTTATCCTCCAATACTCCAAACAATCATCTTAATCCCGTATCCATCATCCGGAAGGTGAACATTTACAGTTTCACTGCGTACACCACTGCTCTCATATGTAAAAACGCAAAAAATAAAGTCAACCGTTCAAACGCAAAAACCGTTTTAAACGTTCCGGCGACTTCCAGAAGATGTACTGCTTTTCACAAAGTCAGCAAAACGATGATGACTGGGCTTTTATGCTTGTTTGCTAGCAATGCACACTTAGTATAATATACGGCAATTGCAGTGTCAAAACACGTTTTCCCACCACAAAGCGCGCATAACAAATTTATTTGAAATTGGTATATTGCAAATCAAGAGGCAAATTGGCACCATTCAAAAGCTGCATTACGGCCTGCAAATCATTTTTACTCTTACCAGTTACCCGGAGCTGATCTCCTTGAATCTGACTCTTCACCTTCATTTTGGAGTCCCGGATCAGAATATTGATCTTTTTGGCGATATCCTGGTCAATCCCTTGTTTAAAATTTAAACGCTGACGGACTGTCCCCGATGAAGCTGGCTCCACTTTGCCATAGTCAATGTTTTTGAGCGGCAGGTTCCGCTTCGCCATTTTGGATTGTAGTACATCAATAACAGCCTTAAGTTTGGTCTCATCATCGGATACGATCGTCAACGCATCCTTGTCCAATTTCAAACTGCTTTTGCTTCCCTTAAAATCGTAACGTGTGCCGATTTCCTTCTCCGTTTGTGTAACGGCATTCGTTAATTCCTGCAAGTCCATTTTGGACACGATATCGAACGAATTTTCTGAACTCAAACTGGTCACCCTTTCAATTAATCATTTGTTCTGTGTAACATTATAGAGGATTCGCCACGGAAAAGTCTAATTTTAAAGGGCTGATGGAACGAAAAAAGCATTTTTGGCCACCACTTTCGCAGTAGCCAAAAATGCTTTTACGCACAGCAATCTAATATCGGCTGCGGTTGGGCTGTCTGAACATGTCAAGCACACCCAAAAGGACATGCGCAAGTCCAAAACCCAGAATTCCATAACCCCAAGCGCTTGGAGTCAAATAATACCCCAGGAGGCTGACAATGATACCCAAACCTGTGACGATCCAGCTTACTGTCATAGCCTTCCCACCTCGCTTTACCGAAAGTTAACTGCAAGTGAAAACAACCTTATTGTCCCCAGCAGTTAAAGCCCTTATTCGCTGCCTGTGCCAGAGCCTTCGTTTCCTGCTCCTGATCCTTCAGCAGAGCCTCCGTTCGTTTCGGTAGATGTGCTTGTACTTTCATCTCCCAATTGAAGACGAATCCGGTTTGTAGCCTTCCCATCCGTTACCACTTGCCCGCCAACCTCAATGGTCGTGGCCGCAGCATATCCGGATTTAATGTACAATCCAGTACTATCCAGATCAAAAGACATACTGTCTCCATCGGCTGTCATACCAAATTGCAGTTTTTCCCCGCTTGAATTTTCACCTTTATACACTTCAAGCCAGCTCTGGCCCGAAGCATTAATGGTAACCTTAACCGGTTTCCCTGCACTTCCATTTACTTTGAAATTAGTAATATTACCGGATTTACCATCTTCGGCAACCACTACAGCTCCGGCATTATCCGTATTTTCTTCATCTTCGGTACCATCTGGTGTTTGTTCATCCGTTTGACCTTCAGGATCCGTCTGATCCGTGACATCGGTACCACCACCATTGCCGCCTGCTTCCCCGTCGCCTTGCCCAGTTTCTTCCCCACCCGCTTCATTCGTCGGTGGAGTCGATGCCTGACCATTGTCCGTTGTCTCATCAGGTTGATCATTTGGTTGCTGCTGACTGTCTGTAATTTTGGTTTGGTCCACGCCTTGAGTATCTGCATCATCTTTGTTCATGACCACATACACGTACAGCAGGGCAACAATCAGAATCGGAAATGTCCACATTAACGCTACGGACATCCAGCGATTACTCCGCTCCACCGGACGACTCGAACGCTTTTGGATCACGGGCTCCATGGTTGCTTCCGTTTCCTCTGCCGGTACATCTTTTTTGTGCCCCTCCAGCAGCTCATCAGGGTTCAGTCCCACCGTTTCCGCATAGGTTTTAATGAAAGCTCGCACATAAAAACTGCCAGGCAGCACCTTATAGTCCCCAGCCTCTATTGCTTCCAGATACCTCTTGCGAATTTTAGTCATTTCCTGTACATCATCGAGACTCATCCCTTTTTGCAGCCGGGCCTCTCTTAACTGCTGACCCAGTTCAGACATGCCATCTCCTCCTTATTTTTTCTCTTTAGTTGTTTCTATCTATTCCATGATCCCGTACGGAGCCTTACAGTTCATCGGTGTAGCTGGCCGTAAACGTATCATAAATAATTTCTTCGTTTGGATTGTTCCGAAGTTCAATAATAATATCAAAATCATTATAGTCATATTCCGATTCCTGCACAAAAATATCAGGATGCTCAATGACTTTGGTGCTCGGCATCGTCATAATATCCTGCAATAAGTTATAATGCCGTTCACTTGAACGAATTGTACTTACAATACCATCAATGATAAATACATTGTTTGGGTTCATTTCGTCCTCGGAGAGCTGACTCCTTATCGTTTGACGAAGCAAGGTCGACGAAACAAACGTCCATCGTTTCATCGCACAGACACTGCCCGCGATAATCGATTCCGTTTTGCCGACCCGCGGCATTCCCCTTAAGCCAATCACCTGATTGCCTTCCCTTTTAAATACTTCACCCAAAAAGTCTACCAATAACCCAAGTTCATCCCTTGTGAAACGAAAAGTTTTGCGGTCGTCCGAATCGCGGTCAATATAACGGCCATGACGCACGGCCAAAATATCCACCAGTTTGGGTTGACGCAAAGCCGACACGGTGATGCTGTTCACCTTTGCAAGCATTTCACCGAGCAAACGGATCTTTTCATCGTCATCGGATTCGAGCAGCATGCCCCGGGTTTTGCCTTCCACACCGTTAATGGTCAATATATTCACTTCAAGCATCCCCAGCATGGAGGCAATATCCCCCAGCAAACCAGGTCTGTTCTTATGTATTTTATATTCCATGTACCATTGTTTAGATTCCATTTAAACACCCCGTAATGCATTATTCCACATTATTCGACAGCAGCAGAACGTGTCCACAGGACAACGAACTGAGACATCTTCTAAAAATGGGTCACGTTAATGATATATAAAATGAAAATGAATTACAAGAACAGGTCTGTAATCATTAGAGAAAAGCCCCCTTGCGGGAGCTTTCCATCAGTGCAGCTTATGCGTTTTGTTTGGCCAGTTTGACCATCAGGCGCGCAATCGTACGACGCTCTTCAGCATCGCCGACATCCCATATTTCTTTTAATGCCCGGTTGGAATGGTTCGCTGGGTCCACTTTCTCATCCAGAAAGTCACCAATCTCATACGCAAGTTTGTTGATGGTTTCTTCATTCATCCCCATCTTCTCTGCTTGCAGTACGCGATCACCCAAGAACTTCTTCCATGTGTCAAAGCTGCTGAGCACCGTTTTTTCTGTTGACATGATAAATCCTCCTTAGCGACGCATGAGATTTAAAATCAACAGTTGTAATATGTGCCTGCCGGGCAATTAATATACAGGATAAATTCTCCAGATAACAACGACCGGTCAAACTGCCTCTTTTTTTACGTAAGCCAGCCTCCATTGGGGCTAATGATCTGCCCATTGATATAACCGGACTCTGGCAGTGCAAGAAAATAGACCAGAGAGGAAATTTCATCAGGCTGAGCAAGTCTCCCAGCAGGAATTTCCTCTTCCAGCATTTTCATTTCATCCTGATCCAGATGATTCAGCATCGAAGTCTGTACCGCCCCGGGAGCTACAGCATTTACAGTAACTCCGGATGGGGCCAGTTCTTTGGCAAGAGCCTTCGTAAACGCATTTACGCCACCTTTAGTGGTGGAATACAGCACCTCACAAGATGCACCCGATAGCCCCCAGATGGAAGATACGTTAATGATTCTACCGTATCTTTGCGAGATCATGTGTGGCATCATGGTCTGAGTACACAAGAACGTGCCTTTCAGGTTAATCGCCATTACTTCATCCCAGATTTCCTCTGTCACGTCGGATAAGAGCCCATAATGCGAAATGCCTGCGTTATTCACCAGAATGTCAGGCATTAAGCCATGTGACTCCAGTTTTTCACGCATGCGTTCGATTTGTTCCCGGCTGCGAAGATCGGCAGATACGGTCATCACTTTGCCACCGCCCTTTTCCATGCATCTTCTGGCGGCTTCGTTGGCGGCTTCATGCGATTTCATATAGTGAATAACCACATTCATACCGACCGTTGCAAAACGCTCTGCAATGGCTGCTCCTATACCTCCGCTCGCTCCAGTAACAAGTACTGTCATATCTCCAATCGGCTTCATTTGTCCTGTTCCCCTCTCCATGTTTACGGACTCACGACAAGCGATACAGCCAGTTGATCCCAGCGAATATGCTCTTCCAGTCTACGGTTTACTTCTTCCAGCGTGATTGATTCATATATGGGAATCATATTAAAGAAATCACCGCCGCGAAATTGCTCACGAGTAAATTCATGCGCAATATTTTCCGGTGAGTTAAGCATGCGCAGATAACCACCTATTTTCTTTTTGCGTGCACGCTCAAAATCCGAAGCTTCAAATCCTTTCTTAACCATGGCATCGACCTCTTCACGTATGCGGGCAAGCAGCAGATCCGGGTCTTTTGTATCACCGCCGACGACGGAGAACGCATACTGCGACGAACTGATGTATTCATGTCCGAAGCTATCCGAGATGAGATCTTCATCATACAACTTTTGAAACAACGTCGTACTTGAACCAAACAAGAGATCCAGCATTAATTTGGTCGTCATGTCACGTCGCAGCAGGTCTTCTCCCGAGAATCCAACATCCGTTTCCTTAAAACCAAAAAGACATTTTGGCAAAGAAACCGCCAATCGGGCTTCTCTTCTCGCTTCCACCACATGTGCCGGCTCCGGTTCAAATATCCGTTTGATCTCGCCTTGAGGTTCATAATTTTTCTCAGCCTGGTTCGAACGAACCATGTCCATCACTTCCTGCGGATCTACTCCACCTACAACAAACAAAAGCATGTTGCTTGGATGATAAAACGCATTGTAACAGGTGTACAATGTCTCTTTTGTAATCGTGCTGATGGATTCCACCGTTCCTGCAATATCAATGTGCACTGGGTGCTTTTGATACATCGCTTCGATTAATCCAAAATAAACACGCCAGTCCGGATTGTCGGCGTACATATTAATTTCCTGACCAATAATGCCTTTTTCCTTGTCCACATTCTGATCAGTGAAATAAGGATTTTGCACAAAGTTGACTAATGTTTGTATATTTTCATTCACGTTTTCTGTGGCCGAGAACAAATAAACTGTCTGATCAAAACTGGTAAAAGCATTCGCAGATGCTCCATGAGAAGCAAAAGTTGCAAAAATATCACCAGTTGGTTCCTCGAACATTTTATGTTCCAGGAAATGAGCAATTCCGTCGGGAACCTGCACTTCTTCTTGCCCTTCGACCTGAAAATGATTGTCAACAGAGCCGTATTTGGTTGCAAACGTGGCAAAGGTTTTCTGGAATCCGGGTTTAGGCAATATATAGACATGCAGCCCATTATCCATCACTTCGTAGTACAGCGTTTCCTGCAGATGTTCATAATGTATGCTCTCCACTAGCTTATACCCCCTTCTCATCCCGCAAGAAGTAGATCGTGTCCAGACGGAATTGTTCTGCCGCCTCACGAACATTTTCTTTGCTGATTTGCTCAACCTGAGCCAGCAGCTCGTCAGCAGTTCGCTCTTTGCCTGATAATTGACGATTAAAATCGTATGCAATCATCTCGAAAGCGGAATCCTGCATTTCTTTTAGCAAATTGCGGATCATCGCCTTGGTCTGGGACATCTCCAGATCACTAATGGTTCCATTCTTCATTTCTTCTAACTGCTGCTTGATGATCGTAACGGCTTTCTCATAATTGGGAATTTCAATTCCGGATTGGATCGTAGCAATGCCTTTATGTCCGTCATACCGGGAAGAAGCATAGTATGCAAGACTCTCCTTTTCACGAACATTGACGAACAATTTGGAATGTGGGTACCCTCCCAGAATGCCGTTGTACATTAACGCTGCTGCATATTGTGGATCACCATACGTAATGGATGTGCGAAGCCCCATATTCAGCTTGCCCTGGTTAACATTCAATCGTTCAACAACCGTCTCCACTTCTTTGTCACCGAGCGTGGCTTTGTGAGTCTCATAATCAGCGGCTTTGGCACGTTCAACATGAAAATGTTTTTGCACCAGGTTTTCCACTTCTTCCAGTGTTGTGTCACCAACCACATACAGATCCATACTTGCCTGCTGCAGCCAGCTCTGATAAGCGTCAGTAAGCACATCGGGTTCAATGCCTGGCAGATCCTGACGCTCACCCAGCGGATGCAGGCGGTATGGCTCATTTTTGCACATTTCCTCAATGCAGCGCTCTGCTGCATAGCGCATTTTATCGTTAACAACGGACTCCAGCTGTTTGCGAACGGTCTCACGCTCTGCTTGTACATAGGAAGTCCGGAAATGACCCTTTTCAAGGGCAGGCCGAGTGAGCACTTCACCCAGAAATGCAAAGGAGCGATCCAACAGCTGCTCATCCCCGCCAACAAAGGAATCGTTTATGGTATCCATCCGGAATTGTACGATTTGATAGTCTCCACGTTTGTATACGTCAAACCCAAAACCAGCTCCATACAAATGCTCCAGCTGCTCACGAAACTCCGTTGTTTCCGGGTAGGACTCCGTTCCACGGCGAAGAACAAATGGCGTAAGAGCTACTTTGGTGACCGTATCTTCTTGCAGTGGGACTCCTGCATACAATGAGATAGCAAATGTCTTGAAACGTTTGGTGGGCAAAACATGGATACGAAACTCCTTTTGGTTGCCCCGTTCAAATCCTGATGTATTCAAATGTCAAAACCCCTTTACGGCGTCATTTGTTATGCAATATGTCGTTAAAGCTCAAGCGTAACAACCATTTTAACCCATGCAAAAGGCAAGAAGCAACCGAAGACACGTCTTCTGGTTGCTTCCAACATCATCACATACAAAAGATATGCTGACCGATTGTTTTCACCTGAGGACGGGTCCAAATCCATTTGGATGTAGCCGTCTTGGGATTAAAGTAATAGAGGCATCCGCCTGATGGGTCCCAGCCATTCATTGCCTGTTCAACTGCTTTACGGGCTTGGGCATTGGGTTCGAGATAGATCTGACCGTCAGCGACGGCCGTAAATGCACCGGGCTGAAAAATAACACCGGATGGAGTATTGGGAAAACTCGGAGATTTGACGCGATTCAATATGACGGCCGCTACGGCAACCTGACCTTCAAAGGGCTCTCCGCGGGATTCGCCATATACCGCATTGGCCATAATCTTAATTTCATTCTCTGACAGGCCCATCGAATTCGCAGAGCCCATATTGTCCTGTTCTTTATCGGCGTTGGTGTTTTTGTCTTTACCCCCGCCAGACGATTCTTTATGCAGCGGTGGCTCAGTTGGAGACCATTGTTTGGTTGCATTGTACAGCTTCAGCTTGGTTTTGGCCCCAACCACACCATCCGCCTTCATGCCAAATTCAGACTGAAACCATTTTACGGATTTTAATGTGCTGCTGCCAAAATTACTGTCGATTTTACCATTGTAAAATCCCAAGTACTTCAGTCTGCCTTGAAGTTCGTATACATCCTGACCATAGCTTCCATATTTCACGGCGTTGCTGCTGAAGGTGGGCATAGACTGCTCCTCCACCTGCGGTATACTTTGTTGCGAACTTTCGGTTGCCGATTTGTCAGGAAGCAAATAACGTATTCCCAATGCGGACATCAGCAAAATAGCAGTGAAAAGCCATATGTTCATTTTTCGCATCGACTGTGCTCTACCTTTCTCTTGTGGGATTAACAGAATCGCTAACGTTATTATGACAAGCCTGCTTACTTCCTATGCACCAAATCACCCGAACATTGGACAACATGGCAAACTTCAACGTCAATTGATAACAAAAAAGCCCCAACTTTATCGTTAGGGCTTCACTAGTTACGTATTCAATTTCAAATTAAGAACTTATTTTGTTTTGCTGATATTGTTCCAGCGAGATCAGTACTTCTCTAGGTTTACTGCCCTCATAAGGACCGATCACTCCACGAGCTTCCATAGAGTCAATCAGGCGTGCAGCACGGGTATACCCTACCCTCATCCGCCGCTGAAGCAACGATACGGAAGCTTGCTTCGCTTCCAAAATAATTTGCACAGCCTGTTCATACAGTTCATCCTGTACTTCATCTGCTGCTTGAACGGAATCGTCGACTTCAGGCACAATGGATTCATCGTACTGGGCTTCCCCTTGTCCACGCACATAATTCACAATATTTTCAACTTCTTCATCACTCATAAAAGCTCCCTGCACACGTACTGGCTTGGAAGCGCCCATCGGCATGAAAAGCATGTCCCCGCGGCCCAGCAATTTCTCAGCGCCACCCATGTCCAAGATTGTCCGGGAATCCACCTGTGAAGACACACCGAACGCAATCCGAGAAGGAATATTGGCTTTAATGACACCAGTAATGACATCCACGGAAGGCCGCTGTGTCGCAATAATCAGATGAATTCCGGCTGCACGTGCCATTTGGGCGAGACGGGCAATGGCATCCTCCACATCGCCTGCTGCGACCATCATCAGGTCAGCAAGCTCGTCCACAATAACTACGATGTACGGCAAAACTGCGGCCGGATTGTCCTTCATCAGGTTATTATAACCTTCGACATTACGTGTACCCGATTTGGAGAACAGCTCATATCTTTTCTCCATCTCAACCACAATTTTTTTGAGAGCCAATGAAGCTCTCTTGGGGTCGGTTACGACAGGAGCCATCAGGTGTGGGATGCCGTTGTATACATTAAGTTCGACCATTTTCGGATCGACCATCAGAAACTTCACTTCATCCGGTTTCGCTTTGTATAGGATACTTGTGATAATTCCGTTAATACAAACCGATTTACCAGAACCTGTAGCGCCTGCCACAAGCAAATGGGGCATACGGGCGAGGTTGCCGATGATGGTCTGCCCGGAAATGTCCCGTCCAAATGCAATAGTCACTTTTGATTCTGCATCCTGGAACGTTGATGTTTCCATAACCTCCCGCATCGTTACAACTGAAACTTCACCGTTAGGTACCTCAATCCCGATGGCCGACTTACCAGGAATCGGCGCCTCCATCCGAATATCCTTGGCTGCCAATGCCAGTGCAATATCGTCGGTCAAACTCACAATTCGACTAACCTTCACACCAATATCCGGCTGAATTTCATACCGTGTAACTGCTGGTCCTCTAACCACTTCAAGCACTTTCGCTCGAACACCAAAACTCTCCAATGTCGCTTCAAGCTTACGGGCTGTCTGCATATAATCTTTCTGATCCCCGCCCTTGCCTCCATTGTTTGGTTTCGCAAGAAGACGGAACGAAGGAAGCTTATATGGCTTTGGAGGCGGAGGAGGCGGTTTAACTGGCTCCTTGTCCTGGCCCTCAACATGTTCACTGTTCAACCCTGTAGGGGCACCGTTTGAGTCAGTTTGTCCGTCCGGGTTGCTTTCCACCTCATTCAGATCATCCGGGCCAACTTCAGATACTGGCCATTCCGCAGTATCCACCAGCTCATCACTAATCTTAATCGGTATATCGTCTCCTTGGGTTTGATCCGAAATATCATCAGGGAAAGGATACGCGTCATCCAAATCATCATCCTTGATGTTATCCTCCGCTCTGACATGTTCGAAGAAATCACGGATGATTGGAGCAGAACTGGCCTTGGGTTGGGAAGCTCCTCCCACTTGGCTCGGTACATCCGAAACGAACGCCGGCTCTTCATTCCATGACTCTGCAAAATGATCTGAATTCGCACGATACACAACCTCTTCTGAAGGGGTTGGCTCCTCCTGCTCCATCTCACGGGCAGACCTGGTCGATTCCCGATCCGCACCCCATTTTCCGAACAATTGAAAGAAGATAGGCGCTTTTCGTTTCGGCAGCTGCATCTCTTCCATGTCATCCTCTTCATCTTCCTCGACATCTGCAGGAACAGGAACCACCTTGCGTGCCGCACTACCTTTTTTCCCCGAAGATGTTGCAGTAGAGCGCGCAGCCGGTCTCGACTCCAGTTTTTTATAGATTGAGCTGCCTGCATCCCAAACCTTGGTCCTGAAAATGCGCACCAGATCAACATAGGACAGACTGGTAATCAGCATAAAACTGATAATGAACATCACGATCATGATCAAACGCGCACCCAAACTGCCAAACAGCCATAAAAACAGAGCAAATTGAGCAGCTCCGATGTAACCGCCACTTATGTCCTTATTTAGCATCGAATCATGCTCACCAGGCGCAGGCTGTAGCAGCTCGGTCTGCATATCATTATGTACTTGTGTAATAACCGCCCCCGGCTCAAGAGCACCAACAGGAAGAAGTTTCTGATGCATTGCAGATACGGTACTCATTAAGGTTAACGCAAACACCAGAAGTACAAGTCCTGTCTTGCGTGTTGTCCAGCCGCTTGGCCACTTTCGGTGAATCATCACCATTAACCCGTAATAGATCCCGATCAACGGAATAGCAAAATAGAATTTGCCGAGCAACAACCCGAACATTTTAGATAATGAACGTCCTACCGTTGCTTCACCGGATAAAGCGATAACTGCAAGGGTAATCAGAACAATTCCGTATATCTCATATTTTAAAACGCCGCTAAACGCAGCGCCTTTTTTCTTCTTCTTTTTTCTTCTGGCCAAAATCAGGTCACCCCCAGAAGAATATTATACCATACAAATATAATCCGTACATATGTTCTTTTCTTGCCCAATTTGTCTTTTTTCGTCGTGTTATGTTGGTCCAGCGTTACCTGAAAGTGGAACCTTGGCGCCAGGCATATTGGCTGGGTTCAGATAAGCTTCAAGCGGGCAATCAAGCAAACGTACAATGACAGCTTCACTCTCACTAACTGGTCTGACCTGCATCAATAAACCATTAACCTTGACTTCACGGGTATCCTCCCCTTCATTCCACATTCCGGACCAGAGATGCTCAGGCGGCATAACGGTATACATGGTCATTGTGTAAGCCCTCCTGCCTGCAGTGTTTGCCTCTTATCTCCCATAAGTTTATTTAACTGGGCAATTGCTTGCCCAATGCCGCCAACTGCGTCCATTAATCCATATTTGACTGCATCGGCACTTCCTACTGCTGTCCCGATATCCCGATTCAATTCCCCCGTCTTGAACATGAGTTCCTTGAACATCTCTTCCGAGATATTTGAATGTGTTGTGACAAAGCGTACGACACGTTCCTGCATTTTTTCCATGTATTCAAACGTTTGTGGTACTCCAATGACAAGCCCATTCATCCGGATGGGATGGATTGTCATCGTTGCACTTCCAGCAATTAGTGAATAGGTAGAAGCCACTGCGATAGGAACACCAATGCTATGCCCTCCCCCTATGACTACAGTAACAGTGGGTTTGCTCAGAGAAGCGATCATCTCGGCAATTGCCAAACCAGCCTCCACATCTCCGCCCACCGTATTCAAAATGATCAATATGCCCTCAATACGGGGGTTCTGCTCGGCAGCAACCAGTTGCGGGATAATATGTTCATACTTGGTCGTTTTATTTTGCGGAGGCAGAATCAAGTGTCCTTCAACCTGTCCAATAATCGTCATACAAAAAATATTTGACTCCCCTGCAGGCGATTGCGTCTGTCCAAACTGTTGAATGGCCTCTGTAACCGGAGACAATCCTTTATCATCTTGTACAGGCATGTTTGGAGTCTCTACCTCGGGTTGATTCGACTTGGAGGTCTGTTTACCGTTTATATATTCACTCATTATGTTAATCCCCTTCCCCAGAACCATTTTAATGTACTCCTTAGTATGGGGAAATTGCCAGTCTACTTATACCCGATTAGATGCCAAAAGCCTCGTAAAAGCCATGCAGTAAACCGTAAAACTAGAAAAAGCCCCTTATCTACGAGGAACCGTCCAATATTACTCGTAGATAAGAGGCGACTGTGTGCCTGAATATATGATTGTTTAATGTATTTATTAAACTTCCATGATGATTGGCAAAATCATCGGTCTACGACGAGTTTGCTCATACAGGAAGCGACCCAGTGCATCTTTTACATTGGTTTTGAGTGAAGCCCATTCGTTTACATTCTCACTCATCAACTTTTGCAGAGTGCTGCTGACAATACGGTTTGCTTCATCAAGCAATCCTTCAGATTCCCGTACGTACACAAATCCGCGGGAAATGATGTCCGGACCGGAAACAATTTTGCCATCCTGTTTGCTCAGCGTAACAACAACGACAAGAATACCATCTTGTGATAACAGTTTGCGATCACGCAATACGATGTTACCCACGTCGCCTACACCCAATCCGTCGATCAGCACGTTACCCGCTGTAACTTTACCCGCTTTGCGTGCTGCTCCACCTTGAATCTCCACCACTTCACCGATATCCGTGATGAAAATGTTATCCGGATCAATGCCTACAGATTCAGCAAGAACCGCGTGGCGGCGCTGCATACGGAATTCACCGTGAATCGGCAGGAAAAACTTCGGCTTCATCAGGTTAAGCATCAGCTTGAGCTCTTCCTGGCTACCGTGACCGGATACGTGTACACCGCTGTTTGCGCCACTGTAATGAACATTAGCTCCAAGACGGAACAGTTCATCAATGGTACGGCCTACGTACTTCTCATTACCCGGTACTGGTGTTGCCGCGATAATAACGGTGTCACCAGGGAGAATATCTACCTTGCGGTGAGTCGAACGAGCCATCCGGGTCAACGCAGACATTGGCTCTCCTTGGCTTCCTGTGCAAAGAATAACGACACGGTCAGCAGCCATTTTGCCTACTTCTTCAGGCTCAATGATCATGCCATCCGGGATTTCAAGGTATCCCAGGTCAGAAGCAATGCCTACAACATTGACCATACTGCGTCCAATGACTGCCACTTTGCGGCCCGTCACTTCAGCTGCATTGATTACCTGTTGAATCCGATGTACGTTGGAAGCAAAAGTAGCTACAACAACACGTTGGCTCGCTTTACGGAAGATATCTTCCAGAACAATCCCAACGTTTTTCTCGGAAGGCGTAAAGCCCGGTTTTTCAGCATTGGTACTGTCGGACAAAAGTGCGAGTACACCGTTTGTACCAATCTGTGCCATACGCTGAAGATCTGCATATTGACCATTAACGGGTGTGTGGTCGAATTTGAAGTCACCTGTATGCACTACAGCACCTTCTGGTGTTTCAACACATACACCGACGGAATCCGGAATACTATGGTTAGTAGCAAAGAATGTTGCTTTTAATACTGAACCGAGTTGAATCTCGGAATCAGCGTCAATCAGAATGCGCTTCGTTTCACCCAGCAAGTTGGCTTCCTTCAGCTTGTTTTCCACCAGTCCGAGTGTAAGCTTGGTTCCGTATACAGGAACATTAAGGTGTTTCAGAACATATGGCAATCCACCGATATGATCCTCGTGACCGTGAGTCAAAATAATACCTCTTACTTTGTCACGGTTCTCAGTCAGATACGAAATGTCAGGAATGACAATGTCGATCCCAAGCATATCTTCTTCCGGGAATTTAAGACCAGCATCTACGACTACAATGTCGTTAGCGTATTGGATGACGTACATATTTTTACCAATCTCGCCTACGCCGCCCAGTGCAAAAATCATCAGTTTATCGTTGTTATTTTTCTTAGACAAATGAATCTAAACCTCCTATGGTAGTTGGACGTCGTACCTTATTATTTTATTTATTGTAAGTTAGAAAAGTAGTCTCCACATTACAAACCAAAAGATAGGCATGTATGCAAAAGAACACCTTTATTCACGATATTTGGAAGAAGTTCTTCGAAGTAATTCCCCTACACCAACTAGTTGGATTGAAATGATTCCTTCTTAGCCGTTCCTTCCCTTTTCACCGCAAAGCCACATCTCGAAACGATGTCGCTTTCAATTTCAAAAAAATACCGCACCCAGTCACTTGACATCATTATACATGATTAAAAACAAAAAAAACAAGTCACTCTGTCGTTAAGCCATAGGTTTCCCTCTAACAGCGAGGATGAAACGAGCCAAAATGCGAAAAAAAAGAACCGCTTCTTCTGGTTTGAAGAGCAGTTCCTGTTCGATCTAATATGTTTAAAATTAACAAAATAACGATAATATCTGTAGTTAGTTAAACAGGTCGCGAATAAAGCTCTGCTCATCCTCAGTCGGCGCAATAAGAGGAAGACGCACTGAACCAACGTCCAATCCACGCAAGGTCAGCGCAAATTTCACCGCTACCGGGTTCGGCAAAGGCTGTGGACACTCGAATAGACCTTTGAATACCGGGAATAACTTCTGATGCAATTGGGTTGCTTTTTGAGCATCTCCCGAGACAAAGAAATCAATCATCTGTTTCATCTCGGCCCCAACCACATGACTGGCTACACTGACAATACCGTAAGCTCCCACCGCAATTGCTGGTAAGCCTGAGGCATCATCTCCCGAATATACCTTGAACTGTTCGGGTGCACCTGCAGCGACCTGTGTTACTTGCTCCAAAGAAGCACATTCCTTCGTAGCCACGATATTCGGAAGCTTAGCCAGGCGAAGTGTAGTTGAAGCAGACAGGCTTGCTGCCGTACGACCTGGTACGTTATACAGCATCACGGGCAGTTTGGTTGAGTTCGCGATGGCTTCAAAATGTCTGTATAATCCTTCTTGGCTTGGTTTGTTGTAATAAGGAACAACCAAAAGGACCCCATCCACTCCGGCACGTTCTGCTTCTTGTGTCAGATGAATCGAATGGGCGGTATTGTTAGACCCTGTTCCGGCAATGATTTTGCATCTTCCGGCAGCATGTTTCACTGCAAATTCAAAAAGTTGCACCTTTTCACTGTCACTAAGTGTAGGAGATTCACCAGTCGTTCCGGAAACCACAAGTGCTTCAGATTTTTGATCTGCAATTAGATAATCTATGAGCCTTGCCGTTTCCTCCCAATGAATCTCTCCTTGTTCGTTGAACGGAGTGACCATTGCTGTAATCAATCTTCCAAAGTCCACTTCGATTTCCTCCTTCAAAACAGGTCGGGCTCCGCTCGCTTCTAATTACAGATGAAGTTCGAATGAGGCATGAAGCGCCCTCAGGGCCTGAACCATATCTTCTTTTTTTACAAGTACCCAGATGGTTGTGTTCGAATCTGCCGATTGCAAAATCTGAATGTCAGCCAGCGTTAACGATTCAACAATTCTGGCCATAATTCCTGGCACACCATTTATGCCGCCGCCGATAACGGACACTTTGGCACAGCCAGACAGGCTATGAGGTTTAAGACCGATCTCTTGCAAAACTTGAATAGCTTTTTCAGAGTCACTGTCAAACACAGTATAGACGACTCCTGAAGGGGTAACATTAATAAAATCAACACTAATCGAATTTTCAGCCATGGTTTTGAAGACTTTCAGCTGCAGCCGATCCGCGCCTCCCGGCACGTCGACTGTGATTTGGGTTACATTGCTTACGTAAGCGATCCCGGTCACATAACGGTCTACAATGCCTGTCTGCACATCCTGGAATCCTTCCGGATGTGTAACCAAGGTTCCTTCACTATCCGCAAAAGTGGAACGCACTCGTACAGGAATTTGGGATTGCATTGCAATTTCAACTGCACGTGGGTGAATGACCTTGGCCCCCTGATGTGCCATATTACATATCTCGGCATAACTTACAACAGTCAACGGACGTGCATCTTCCACAATCCGTGGATCAGCGGTCAAAATGCCGTTTACATCCGTATAGATATCCACCATCTCCGCATGCAGAGCAGCACCTAATGCTGTTGCTGATGTGTCACTGCCTCCACGGCCAAGTGTGGTAAAGTCTCCACTCTCCGTTTGCCCTTGGAAGCCCGTAACAATGACAACACGCCCTTTTTGAAGCTGCTCCAGCACACGAACAGGACGGACATCCAAAATCCGGGCATTCCCGAAATTGTCGTCCGTCACAAAGCCCGCCTGCGCACCGGTCAGCACGGTTGTGGGGATGTTTTCGTATTCCAGCAGACTGCTAAGCGTCGTAGCGGATATGATCTCGCCACAGCATAACAATAAATCCTTTTCACGTGCAGATAGTGAATTACCATTTTGTGCTGCCCAGTCGAGTAATGTATCTGTAGCATAGGGTTCGCCTCGGCGTCCCATAGCCGACACAACAATGACCAGACTCAGTCCTGCTTCAAGCTCACGCTTAATATGACGGAGCACGTGCTCTCTTGCCTGAACCGTAGAGAGCGACGTGCCTCCGAATTTCTGTACCATGATGCGCATCTTAATTCCTCCATTTGTGTACGCAAGAAGACTGGACACGGTCAAATCAACAAATGGATCAACCTAGGGAGCGTTCCGATGCAATAAATTCAGCAATAATTACGACATTTCATGCCGTCCTTCCCCTGAAGATTGCCCTGGGCAATTCACAAAATGAAGGTCAGTTGTTACCGGATTACGACATGCATATCTCCATGAACGCATCCCGCTTGCCTGAACTTCTGGTGCAAGCAGGAATGCCCTTCAACGACAGGAACGCGTACACGGGTAGCTATTACCGCCCGATGTATCGTCCCCCATGATTTTCTTTGTTTACCTTAACCAAGTTCATTTCTTCAAGCGTATAACCGTTATCCTGGAACTTCTCCACTGCGAAATCGAGCTCTATAGCAAACCATGAAACTTGGGTCAACAAATATCAGGCCTGAGCAGAACGCTCCACAATCATCGGCTGCAATTGTTTGCCTTCCAGCGCACTCCAGCACGCCTCAGGTATAAGTTCCATTTTTGCGACTAACGAGTTCGGCTTCTTCACCGGATCATCCTGCCCGAACGGTACAAAATACATATATTTTGCTACAAGCAGTTTGGCGATGTTCGCGGCATTTAATCCCAGACCATCATTCGTGGAGATGGCAAGCACAACCGGACGCTGATTCCGCATCTGGGCTTTGGCTGCCATCAGCACTGGGCTATCGGTCATCGCATTAGCCAGCTTACTTGTTGTGTTCCCCGTGCAGGGAGCAATAACAAGTACATCAAGCAATTTGGAAGGCCCGAGCGGTTCCGCCTCAACAATTGTAGAAATAATATCATTCCCGGTTATATCTTTCAACTGTTTTTGCCAGCTTTGCGAAGTACCAAAGCGTGTGTCCGTTGTTAAAACTGAATTGGAAATAATCGGTACCACATTCGCACCCTCAGCCACAAACCGGCTAATCACCGGCATAACCTCTTCAAACGTACAATGAGATCCTGTAATAGCATAACCTACCGTTTTTCCCTGCCAGTTCATTGTTCAACCTCCCGTGCGTTTTGTTCTTCCAAAAGCAAACGGATCAACGCGTCGGCAATAATGCCGCCAGCCGTTTTGGGAGCAACAATGCCGGGGAGGCCTGGCGCAAGCAGCGCTTTAATACCGCGTTTTTCAGCATACCTGAAATCACAGCCGCCAGGGGCGGATGCGAGGTCAATAATGACTGCTTTTTGCGGCATTCTGGACAGGATTTGTGCTGTGATTATCATAGTCGGTATCGTATTAAAAAGCAAGTCAACCCCCCCGGTTTGAGCGGCCAAATCCGTTGTCATAAAAGGCTTCCAGCCCATTATGTTTGCGCGCGCCGCATCCTCTCCCCGCCTGATTCCCACCCGTACATTTGCCCCAAGACCCTGGAGCGTTTTGGCCATTGTAAATCCCGTTCTGCCCAATCCGAGCACGATACATTCCGAGCCGTGGATCGTGAAGTCCGTCTCCCGAATCGCCATAGCGACTGCTCCTTCAGCTGTCGGTATAGAGTTGTAGAGCGCGATATCATCACGATCCAGCACTTCAACTAGCCGTAAGCCGTTATCCACGCATAACTCACGCAAAAATGGCTTTGCCATTCCCGTAAAAACAATACAATGCTCTGGCAATGCCGCTATCTGTTCTTTTTTCAGGAAAATCGGCAAATCACTGAACGAGGTGCTCACTTTTCCCTGATCATCACATGCAACCACAGGAAGCACCAGCACATCCGCAGAAGCCAACACTTCTTCCTCCAGTTCATGATGTTCGATCCCCGGAATGGAACGCTCAAGCTTGTCGAAACCGACCACACTTACCGTAGCATCCAGCTCTGCGCATTTTTGAATGACTTCAAGCTGCCGCGCATCTCCGCCCAGGACTACAATCCGGACTCCGGTCAGCATCGGGACGTCACTCCTTTCACCACATGTATGCCTTATCGTATGCAAGGGCCCACAGGGGGGTGAAAACAATACATGCTTTCCTTTCTCTGAATACAAAAAAAGCCTTCCCACGTGGGAAGGCCCTCATTGTCTATAGCCATTGCTTACTTTCCGGTATGACCGAATCCACCTTCGCCGCGAACCGTTTCCGAGAGTTCATTTACTTCGGTTAGTTCAACAGCCGGCACAGTCTGGAATACGATCTGGGCAATGCGTTCACCCCGCACAATCGTGAATGGCTCCTGCCCCAGATTAACCAAAAGCACTTTAACTTCACCCCGGTAATCCGCATCAATCGTGCCCGGTGTATTCAGGCAGGTAATGCCGTGTTTAAACGCCAGGCCACTGCGCGGACGAATCTGTGCTTCGAGGCCGGCAGGCATAGCCATAGCCAATCCAGTCGGGATCAGTGTGCGTTGTCCCGGATGCAGCACAACGTCCTCCTGAAGCGCAGCAACTACATCAAAGCCTGATGCCAGCTCCGACATTTTTTGAGGCAGTTTAATATCTTCATTGCCCGGTAACTTTTGAATTTGAACGTAATGCAACAAAATCATCCCTTCTTAATCCAGCAATGGTGCGATCGGAAGCACCGACCATAGCGAGCGCAAACGGCTCCGCGAACATCAGGTCAAGTACAGCATCGATGTCATCCATCGTTACTTGTTCAATTTTGGCAATCATTTCATCCAGCGTGTGGTGTCTGCCCAGCATCAGCTCGTTTTTACCGAGGCGGTTCATCCGGCTTCCCGTGCTTTCCAAACTGAGAATCAGACTTCCCTTCAGCTGTTCTTTTCCTTTTCGCAGTTCATCTTCCGACAGACCGTTCACTGCAAGGTCATGCAGAACCTCTTTGGTCAGATCCAGCACTTCCTTCGTCTGTTTCGGTGCAGTACCTGCGTATATAGTAAACAACCCACTGTCCGCATGAGAGCTGTGGTAGGAATATACGGAATACGCCAGTCCGCGTTTTTCACGAATTTCCTGGAACAGTCTCGAGCTCATTCCGCCGCCAATGGCGTTGTTCAAAACCACCATGGCAAACTGCAGCGGATCTCCGATTTTACAGCCCGGAAACGAAATACAGATGTGATTCTGTTCCGTTTTCTTTTTGTGAAAGAGCTGCCCACTCTGGAATTTAGGAATGGTAATTTGTTCTGGCGCACCATGAACGTCAAATGATCCAAAATGCTTTTCCATCAAATCAATCACACTGTCATCAATGTTACCTGCGATACTAATGACTGTATTTTCAATTGTATAATGCTCTTTCATATATGCACGCAGATGACTGGAATCCATCGCCTTTAGGCGTTCCTCTGTACCCAGAATCGGGTAAGCCAGCGGATGTTCTCCATAGGCAGCCGTAGCCATCAGATCATGTACCATGTCATCCGGCGTATCCTCGTACATTGAAATCTCTTCCAGAATGACGTTTTTCTCCTTGATGAGCTCGCCATCATCCATTTTGGAACGGAAAAACATGTCGGACAACACATCTACGGCGATAGGCAGATGTTCATCCAATACTTTAGCATAATAGCACGTGTATTCTTTCGAAGTGAACGCGTTCACGTTACCGCCAATAGCATCAAATTCTTCCGCAATAGCCTTAGCATCATAACGATCCGTTCCCTTGAACAACATGTGCTCAATAAAATGTGATACTCCATTGTTCACAGGCTGCTCATTACGCGAACCTGTCTTGACCCATATACCAAAAGACACGGAACGACAGGTCGGAATCTGTTCCATGACTACCCTGAGGCCATTGCCCAGCTGAATTTTTTTCACGGTTGGCCCTCCTACATCTCTATAATTGCCTTGATCTCCAAGAAAAAGAAATCGACATTTGGTTCCAACTGTTTGATATTAACAAAAAAACGCCGCTCACTCAACCGTTGGAGCTTTAATACGCTCGGAAGATAACGTTTCGCTCACGGTACCAAGTACAAGCCCTTTGGACCGTATCGATTGAATCATGCCTTTCAATGCGCCGGATGAAGACGCCGTGGGATGCATCAAAATCAACGTACCGGCCTCCACCTTTGCAGCAATTTTATCTACAATCGAGGCTGAACTTGGTTTTCGCCAGTCTACCGTATCCAGTGTCCATAGGACCGTTTGCAATCCCATGCTTGACGCAATGTCCACTGTTTTCTGATTAAAATCACCTGAGGGGGGTGCAAACCAGCGATTTTCCACCCCCAGTGTTTCTTTGAGCAAATCCTCGGTTTTTCCAATCTCGAGTCTGGCCCGTTCTGCACTTAAACGGCTCATATTGGGATGGGAGTAAGCATGGTTGGATAGTTCATGCCCACGTTTTTGGATCTCTTTGGCCAATTCGGCATTTTTCTTCAGCCAGCTTCCATCCAGAAAAAAGGTAGCCTTCACCTTCTCGGCCTCGAGAATATCGAGCATCGGGATAATGTGCTCATTCCCCCAGGCCACATTGATCATAAACGAAACCATCGGTTTCGCAGGATTCCCCCGGTATATGGGATGAGCTCCCAAATCCTTAAGCTGGATTTCCGGCTCAACCTGACGGTAAACATATGAAATTTTTGTATTCAAGTTCCCACCAAGCGCCTTGCGATACGTGGCTTCCACATCAATCTCCATGCCATTATATCCTGGTATTGCTTTCCATACCCGATCTACTTTCGCATTGACCGGAGCAATTTTGGTTTCGGCCGCTTTATCCCGGATCGCCGACAACAATGCATCCTCTCCGGTCGCCTCTTTAAACATGTCAAATGCATTTTGTGTACCAGGGCCATCACGGATCTCCGTAATGTATGTACGTACACTGCCTACTTGTCCGACCAGTATGACAGCTGCCACACCTGCCAGAACTGCAACCAGCTTTTTGGATTGGTTTTTCACAGTTCCATCCTCCCGCCGTCTTTGTCCCCATCATATGAGGACAAGGGCAAGAATATGAACAAATTCAGGCGGTCTTTCGAAAACCGCAAACATTATGGAATTTTAGGCGTTAAAAAAAGAGCCAGAAATACACATTCTGTCTCTTCATTCAATCAATCTGTAGAACATACAGCAGGATTTAGGATTGTGCCGGAGCTTCAGCCGTCAATACTGCTTTGCGGGACAAGTTGATCCGGCCTTGTTGGTCAATTTCCGTCACTTTAACCGTAATGGAATCACCAATGGCTACAACATCTTCTACTTTAGCAACACGTTCTGTAGACAGTTGTGAGATGTGGACCAGACCTTCTTTGTTCGGAAGAACTTCAACAAAAGCACCGAATTTCTCAACACGTTTTACTTTGCCGACATAAATCTCGCCAACGAGCACTTCGCGTACGATTCCTTCAATAATCGATTTTGCTTTATCGTTCATATCCTGGTTGGAAGAAGCGATAAATACACGTCCATCCTGTTCAATATCAATCTTAACACCGGTTTCCTCGATGATTTTATTGATAATTTTACCACCTGCACCGATGACATCACGGATTTTATCCGGATTGATATGCATGGTTGTAATTTTAGGAGCATATTGTGACAACTGCTCACGTGGAGTTTGCATCACTTCGGTCATTTTGCCAAGGATATGCATACGACCTTCTTTGGCTTGAGCCAAAGCTTCGGACAAAATTTGACGATCAATACCATCAATTTTAATATCCATTTGAATCGCTGTTACGCCGTCTGGTGTTCCTGCAACTTTGAAGTCCATGTCTCCCAGGTGATCTTCCATGCCTTGAATATCACTTAGAATGGATACATGCTCTCCATCTTTGATCAGACCCATAGCCACACCAGCAACTGGCGCTTTAATTGGCACACCTGCGTCCATCATCGCCAGTGTACTTGCACAAATACTTGCCTGTGAAGTTGATCCGTTCGATTCAAGTACTTCTGATACCAGACGAATGGTGTACGGGAAGTCCGTTTCCGAAGGAATGACTTTAGCAAGGGCACGTTCACCCAGAGCACCATGTCCAATTTCACGACGACCCGGAGCACGCAGTGGACGAGCTTCACCTACGCTGAATGGAGGGAAGTTGTAGTGATGCATGAAACGTTTTGTTTCTTCCAGGCTAATTCCGTCCAGAATCTGAACATCACCCAGAGCACCAAGGGTACAAATGCTAAGCGCTTGTGTTTGACCACGTGTGAACAAACCGGAACCATGCGTGCGTGGCAGCAAGGATGTATCACACTCAATTGGGCGAATCTCCGCAAGTCCGCGTCCGTCTGGGCGAACCTTATCATGAGTGATCAGGCGGCGCACTTCTTCTTTAACGATATCGTGCAGCACTTCCTTCACGTCTTTGAGCAGTTCAGGCGTTTCAATGTATTTCTCTTCAAAGTGAGCAACAGTTTCGTCATTCACTACGTCAATGGCATCCTGACGAGCATGCTTCTCTGCAATCTTAACTGCTTCAACCAGGCGAGCGCTCGCAAATTCACGTACGCTGCTGTTGACTTCAGCATCCACGGCGTGCAGTTTGACAGCCATTTTTTCTTTGCCGGCCACTTGAACAAGCTGTTCAATAACAGCCACAATGTTCTTGATTTCATCATGTCCGAACATGATGGCTTCAAGCATGATTTCTTCCGGAACTTCGTTTGCTTCCGCTTCTACCATCATGATGGCATCCTTGGTCCCTGCAACTACAAGCTCAATCTCACTAACTTCAAGCTGTGCAATCGTAGGGTTAATGATGAACTCACCATCAATACGTCCAACTTTTACGCCACCAATAGGTCCGTTAAATGGTACGTCCGAGATGCTCAGTGCAGCCGATGTACCGATCATGGCAGCAATTTGCGGTTCACAGTCCTGGTCAACGCTCATAACGATATTAAGTACTTGTACATCATTCCGGAAACCTTCAGGGAACAATGGACGAATTGGACGGTCTGTCAGACGACTTGCGAGAATGGCTTTCTCACTTGGTCTTCCTTCCCGTTTAATGAATCCGCCTGGAATTTTACCTACAGCATACAATCTTTCTTCATAGTTCACCGTGAGCGGGAAAAAGTCCAAATCTTTCGGCTCGCTGGATGCTGTCACGGTACACAATACAACGGTATCTCCGTAAGTTACCTTAACGGCAGCATTAGCCTGTTTGGCCAAACGTCCTGTTTCAAGCACAAGCGTTCTTCCACCAAGCTGCATTTCAACACGCTTTTCCATGAAATCCCTCCTTCTAATCGTTCCTTACACAATGGATTCTGCATTTCATCAGTATTTCCTGCTTGTCCTGCATTCATTAACCTGCAAAACAAAAGCCCCTTGCGGAGCTATCATCTACAAATATATGGCAACATGTTCATCTACAAAACAACCCGGCTGTAAACTCCGCTTGTCCCTCTAATGAGGAATGACGGAAAACAGCCAGGTTGGTTTTGAAAACATGTACGATAATTAACGACGCAATCCGAGTTTCTCGATCAATGCGCTGTAACGTTTAACATCTTTGTTTTTCACGTAAGCCAAGAGCTTACGACGTTGACCTACCATTTTCAAAAGTCCACGACGTGAGTGGTGGTCCTTCTTATGCGTACGCAAGTGGTCTGTCAAACTTCTGATGTTTTCCGTAAGGATAGCAACTTGCACCTCAGGTGATCCAGTATCGGACTCGTGAGTTTTGTGCTCGTCGATCAGTTGTTGTTTACGTTCTTGAGTCAATGCCATCCTATTCACCTCCTTCATTATAATCGCCATTAGCCTCGTCACCGCCGGTGAGAGCATGCAACCAAGCCAAGGTTGTCTGTTGTCTAAAACGACAACGTAGTACATTATATCATAGTTGCCTAACGAAAGTAAATGTAAACATCCATTTTACCCAGAATTTCAACTTAAGAGTCGCGCAGCAGTCAGGGCATCTTCACGAATCTGACTGATCAAAGCATCAATGGAGTCAAACTTGCGTTCTGCACGGATGTAGTGAACCAGCTCCACCCTCAACTCCTGATCGTACAGATGCCCTTCAAAATCAAGCAAATGCACTTCAAACGTGGGTTTCATTCCACTATCATGGAATGTGGGCTTCACACCAAGATTCATTACCCCTCGCAGCAGCTGATCCCGATAATATACACGAACAGCATACACACCTTTTGCAGGTGCCACGTAATGATCCGTCAGTTCAAGATTAGCGGTTGGAAAACCAATTGTCCGTCCGCGTTTCTCTCCGTGAATGACTGTCCCCCTAATGCTGTATGGGCGTCCCAGCCACTGACTTGCTTCATCCATTTCTCCGCGTTTGAGCAATCCACGGATTAAAGAACTGCTGACTTTCTCACCATTGAGCAAAAATGGAGGCACAGTCTCTACAGACATTTGATCACTGCCCAGCGCCCGAAGCATCTGTTCATCCCCAGCTCCCTTATGACCAAAGCGGAAGTCAAAACCCACGACTGCTGTTCTGGTCTGAAGTGGAAGCAGCAGATCATGTACAAATTGCTCTGGTGTCAGCTGTGAGAATTCTTCATTAAATTCCACAACATATAACACATCAACGCCCATCTCTGCCAGGATATCTTCCTTATCTCTCAAAGGAGTCAGATAACCTTCGTAATCTCCTTTACGCATGACTTCCTTCGGATGCGGATGGAAGGTCATTACCGCTGCCTGCATGCCCGTTTCCCGAGCAATGCGCACAGCAGACAGAATGACGCTTGCATGTCCGAGATGCATTCCGTCAAATTGGCCGATGGCCAGCACCTGCGGCTGTCTACGCAATTCATCGGAATTTAATGTCTGCGGATACGTTAGCATTACGGTTTTCATACAATCAATCACCTGCATTTCACTTGATAGACCGAGCTTAACACCACACTAATCTAAACTCAAGGCCTCTTTATTCCGGTAAAAAAACCTTAACTGCTCGAACGGTCGGTTTAAGTTCATCCCGTTCAAAAATACCGAGAAATGTCCCGTCCTGTGCGTATAACCGCAGAAGCCCAGGCTGTTCCACGGGCGGATCCAGTAAACGTGCGGACAATTTCTGACCTTGAAGAGCCCCTTTGGTGTGTTCCTCCAGAACCTTATGTGCAGGCATGGAGTTAATGGCTTCATCTACCGGAATCAGCACTTCAGCCAGTGTACCTGCAGCCATGTGCTGTTCCACGTCCTCGAAGCGAAGGCAACGTTCTGCTGTAATCCCTGCAGAAATGGTTCGCTCCAGCTGAACCATGGTTGATGGGTAGCCCAGTTCTCGGCCGATATCCACACACAATGTCCGAATATACGTACCTTTGGAACACAATGCGCGGAAAGAAATATCTGTTGTGTCGCCCTGCGTTTCGATTCCCGTCAGTTCAAGCTCATAGATCGTAACCTCACGGCTCTTGCGCTCCACTGTTTTCCCTTCACGTGCAAGCTCATATAGACGTTTGCCATCGACTTTAACCGCAGAAAACATGGGTGGTACCTGGGAAATTGTACCGGTGAACTGCTTAAGGACCCGTAGAACCTGCTCTTCTGTAACATTCACTGCCTTTTCTGAACGCTCGACAATTTCTCCCGTCATGTCCTCTGTGTCTGTGGACAGGCCTAATCGGAGTGTTGCCAAGTACTCTTTGGGAAGTTCCTGCATGTACTCAACTACCCGGGTTGCACGTCCAAGACATAGTGGAAGTACACCCGTGACCTGCGGATCCAGCGTTCCAGTGTGTCCAATACGCTTCATTTTCAGAATGCGCCGCATTTTGGCTACAACATCATGTGAGGTGAAACCTGCAGGTTTGTATACAGGCAGAATTCCTTCAATTGGTTTTACCATTGTGAATTCACCTGCTTCAGCACTTGGGCAACAATATCATCTAAGTCACCTTCCACGCGGCACCCGGCAGCGAGTACGTGACCACCACCGCCAAACGTTTGAGCAAGTGCAGCGACATCAACTTTCCCAGCAGACCGGAGGGATACTTTTACAGCATTATCGTTGATCACTTTGAAAAAGATCCCCACTTCCACGCCTTGGATATTTCGCGGATAGTTTACGACACCCTCCAGATCTTCATTGGCTGCACCACAAGCGATCATATCTTCCGGTGTAATGACCACCCAGGCAATTTTGCCATCCTCGGTCATTTTCAGACTTGAAAGAGCCTGATTCAAGATACGGACTTGGGGAAGAGTAACCTGTTCGAGCAAAATTTGCGCGAGGAAAGGTCCATTCACGCCATGTTCAAGCAGTTTGGATGCCGTAGTCATTACATTAGGACTGGTATTTGCATAACGGAAACCGCCTGTATCCGTCAGCAAACCTGTATAAATAGCCGTTGCAGCATCTTTATTTATCGTCACCGGGAACAAGTTTACAAAATCAAACAAAATTTCCGCGGTAGCAGCTGCATCCGGTTTAATGATATTTACCGTTCCATAAGCATCATTGGTTGGATGATGATCAATATTTAATATAACAGCATCTTCTTCGAAATAATGACGAGTTAAGCCAACTCTTGCAAAGTCTGCACAGTCCACACAAATCACTGCTTTATATTTACGCTGCGGTGGTTGTTCGGTCATGTTCACGATTGAGTCGGCTTCCCACAAAAAACGCATACGCTGCGGGATTTCACCTTCATTTATCATCGTGAATGTCTTCCCCAGACATGACAGCAGCCAGCCCACTGTTACCGTCGAGCTGACTGCGTCACCGTCCGGCTGTACATGCGACACGACCAGGTAATCATCATGCTCCAGCAGAAATTGCTTTCCCGCCTGAAGCGCCTGTTCATAAGTGTGCATTGCCGTCTCCTTTATGCTGTTACTGGGATTCGTTCTTGTCGGTACCGATGTCACCAAGCAGCTTCTCAATCCGGCTGCCATAAGCGATCGATTCGTCAATCTTGAATATCAATTCGGGAACATGGCGAAGTCTGATCCGCTTGCCCAGCTCGGAGCGCAAAAATCCATTTGCTTTCTCGAGTGCTTTAAGCGAATTGTCCTTTTGCTCCTGTTCACCGAAGACACTCAGATAAACTTTGGCTTGCGACAAGTCGTTAGTCACGTCGACACCTGTTACGGTAATGAAGCCGATACGTGGATCTTTCAGTTCAGACTGGATGAGCACGCTCAATTCTTTCTTGATCTGCTCGCCCACTCTACCTGTACGAATCTTGGCCATAGTTGTTCACCTCATGCTTCCTTGCTTATCGTTGTACCGTCTCCATAACAAAGGCTTCGATAACGTCGCCTTCTTTGAGATCGTTGTAGTTATCAAGAGTAATACCGCATTCGTAGCCCTGTGCTACTTCTTTGGCATCGTCTTTGTAACGTTTCAGTGAATCAAGCTTACCTTCGTAAAGGACAATGCCGTCACGAATCAGGCGCGCTTCAGCTGAACGTGTAATTTTACCTGAGGTAACCATACATCCAGCAATGGTACCCACTTTACTGATTTTGAACGTGCTGCGAACTTCAGCGTGACCAATCACATTTTCTTTGTAGATCGGATCAAGCATCCCTTTCATCGCTTGTTCAATTTCTTCGATAACACTATAAATGACACGGTGGAGACGGATATCTACTTGCTCTTGATCTGCAGTTGTTTTCGCCTGATTGTCAGGACGAACGTTGAAACCAATCACGATGGCATTCGATGCAGCCGCCAAAATGATGTCGGATTCGGTGATGGCACCAGCACCGCTGTGAATGATCTTCACGCGTACACCTTCAACCTCTATTTTTGCAAGTGAACCCTTCAATGCTTCAACCGAACCTTGAACGTCACCTTTAATAATGACATTCAGATCTTTGATTTCGCCGTCTTTGATGTGTTGGAACAGATCGTCCAATGTTACACGTGTATTTGTACCCAAATCGGATTCACGTTGCGTGATCGCACGTTTGTCAGCGATAGAGCGAGCTTTACGCTCATCTTCAAATACCATGAACGGATCTCCCGCACCTGGAACTTCAGTCAAACCTGTGATTTCTACAGGTGTTGAAGGTCCAGCTTCTTTCAGACGACGACCTTTGTCATTGACCATCGCACGTACGCGACCGAAGCAGTTACCTGCAACAAAGGCATCTCCGACTTTCAAAGTACCGTGCTGAACCAAAATACGGGCAACTGGGCCGCGTCCTTTATCCAGCTCGGCTTCGATTACTGTACCACGGGCACGTTTGTCCGGGTTCGCTTTGTACTCGTTCACTTCAGCAACGAGCAGGATCATTTCGAGCAGACCTTCCAGACCCATTCTTTGTTTCGCCGAAACGTTAACAAAGATGGTGTCACCGCCCCATTCCTCAGGAACGAGTTCATAGTTAGTCAATTCCTGTTTTACTCTGTCCGGATCAGCACCTGGCTTATCGATTTTGTTAACCGCTACGATAATTGGAAGACCCGCTGCTTTTGCGTGGTTAATGGCCTCAACGGTCTGTGGCATAACGCCGTCATCCGCAGCAACAACGATGATCGTAATATCCGTTACTTGAGCACCACGAGCACGCATGGCTGTAAACGCTTCGTGACCCGGTGTATCCAGGAACGTAATTTTTTTGTTGTTGATTTCAACTTGGTAAGCACCGATGTGCTGTGTAATTCCGCCAGCTTCGCCGCCTGTTACATTCGTTGAACGAATGGCATCAAGCAATGTTGTTTTACCATGGTCAACGTGACCCATAATCGTTACAACCGGAGGACGGGATTGCAGATCCGCAGGATCATCATTCTCTTCCACCGTTTCGAAACGGTCGTCTTCAACCACAATTTTCACTTCAACCTCAACACCGAATTCACCTGCGAGCAGAAGAATGGTATCAATATCGAGCTCTTGGTTAATTGTAGCCATAACACCCATACCAATGAGTTTTTTGATAACTTCGGAAGCATCTTTGTGAAGCAGCTTCGCTGTTTCACCTACAGTCATATCACCGCGTACGATGATTTTCTTAGGTGTATTATCAATTTTCTCACGTTGTTGGTACTGTTGTTGATTTCTGTTACGGTTGTTCTTGCCACCGCGGTTGCCACGGAAGTTGCCGCCACGGTTGTCGTCATAACGACGTCCGCCGCCGCCACTGTTTGAACGGTTGCCGTTGTTGCTGTTATTACCGGAACTGCCTTGGCCGCCTCTACGTTGGCCTTGACCTTGGCTCTGTCCTTGGCCACCGCTACGGTTGCCGCCATTGCCAGTGTTGCTTGGTCCAGCGCTTCTCACTTGGCCGCCGCCACTGTTGTTCGGACGTTGTCCTGAACCTTGTGGACGTGAAGCTGTGCTGCTTGTTCCGCCTTGTGGACGTGAAGCTGTACTGCTTTGTCCGCCTTGCGAAGGTCTGGAACGATTACCTGTTTGTCCGCCCTGGCTGGAGCCTTGGGAAGAGTTTGTTCTGTTGCGGCTATCTTGGCCGCTGGGTCTTTGGGAGCCGTTGTTATTGTTTGAATTTGGTCTATTGTTCATACCTACCTGCTTTTCCTGTTGTATTTTTGTTTGTACGGGACTACCGGATGTATTACTGTTGTTCGGCGTGTTCGCTCCGCCGGCCGGCTTACTGCTGTCCACTGTTTTTTCACTGCGCACCGACGAAGTAGCGACTGGTTTTGCTTCGCTGCCTTGTTTGGATGCTGCAGTGGATTTTATATCTTTAAAAAATTGTTCCACCTTACCCACTGAACCATTCTCCATGACACTCATATGATTGTTTACGGGGATATCCAGTTTTTTAAGAATGGTTATAATTTCTTTGCTGCTCATATTAAGGGACTTCGCATATTCATAAACTCGCAATTTATCCTTGTTTTCCTGTTTACTCAATATACTCCACCTCCGACATTATACCGACTTGCTTGGAGATCATTTTTGCAAACCCTCGATCCGTTACTGCAAGAACAACCCGCGTTTCTTTACCGATACTTGAACCCAGACTATCCCGGTCAAATCCGATCACCAGAGGAACCTTGTATGTTCCACATTTGTCGCGAAATTTCTTTTGTGTATTGGCCGAGGCGTCACCCGCAACAATAACCATTTTAGCTTCGGAAGAACGGATCGCCTTAAGCACGATTTCTTCACCCGTCACCAGCTTGCCTGCACGCATAGAGAGTCCCAGATAAGACAACGTTTTGTTATTCATCATGATCACGCTCCTGCGCTGCGATGAAATCATCTTCAACAGAAGCGAAGTCAGCAGCCAATTGCTCGTAAATTTCAGGTGAAACCTTGCCTTTCAGCGCACGATCCAAAGACCGGTTTTTGAGTGCAAGTTTAAAACAGGATTCCTTGCCGCATAAATAAGCGCCACGTCCGGATTTTTTGCCAGTCAAATCGATCAGCACTTCATCCTCTGGCGTTTTAACGATACGGATCAGCTGCTTTTTGGGCATCATTTCTTGGCACGCCACACATTTGCGCAGCGGCACTTTTTTCTGTTTCATACGTTAGCGCCCCCCGTGCTTTACTTTAATCGACGGAGACGGAATCTTGATGCATTTCCGAAGAAGAATCTTTTTCTCTGCCGAATTCCTGTTCCGCCTGGCTCTCGCTCTTGATGTCGATCTTCCAGCCGGTCAGCTTCGCTGCCAATCGGGCATTTTGGCCTTTGATGCCAATGGCAAGGGACAGTTGATAGTCCGGAACGATGACCCGGGCCATCTTTTCTTCTTCAAACACTTGAACCTCCAATACTTTGGAAGGACTCAATGCATTAGCCACATATTCGTCTACCTGTTCGGAATAACGAACGATGTCAATCTTTTCACCGCGCAGCTCACCCACAATGGTCTGCACGCGCATTCCTTTGGGGCCTACACAGGATCCAACCGGATCAACTTCCTCATTGCGGGAATGAACGGCAATTTTGGAGCGAAAACCCGCTTCACGTGCAACAGAACGAATCTCAACCACTCCATCAAAAATCTCGGGAACTTCCAGTTCAAAGAGACGTTTCAACAGACCCGGATGTGTACGGGACAGAATGATTTGCGGCCCTTTGGTCGTATTCTCGACCTTGGTGATGTATGCCTTAATACGGTCACCATGAACAAATTTTTCGTTCGGCATCAATTCGGTTAACGGCAGAGCCGCTTCGATTTTGCCCAGATCGATGTAGATATTGCGCAAATCCTGACGCTGCACCACTCCCGTAACGATATCCTCTTCCTTGTCAACGAAAGCGTTGTAGATCAGGCCGCGTTCGGCTTCACGAATCCGCTGGGTCACTACCTGTTTGGCAGTCTGTGCGGCGATACGTCCGAAATCGCGCGGCGTAACCTCGATCTCCGCAATATCTTCCAGCTGGAAGTGTGGGTTAATTTCGCGTGCTGCAGGCAATGAAATTTCGGTGCGTGAGTCCAGGACTTCCTCCACGATTAACTTGCGAGCATATACCCGAATAACTCCAGTGTTACGATTCATGTCAACACGCACGTTCTGAGCGGTGTTGAAATTGCGTTTATAGCTGGAGATTAATGCCGCCTCAATCGCTTCAAACAGCACATCCTTGCTGATCCCTTTTTCCCGCTCCAATTCATTCATTGCTTCAATAAAATCCATACTCATGAATGTTGATCCCCCTTTCAAACATGGCATCTCATACGTAAAACGGCGAAAGGCTCAGAACTCATGAGCACCTTGCCGTTATCGTGAGATGTGTCTTTTTCATTAATAAAGTGAACAAGGCACTTAAAACAGAATGGCCAAGCGCGCACTAGCAACCTTATCGTAAGGAACCGCGTACTGCTTCTTGCCTGCTTCGATCACAAGCTCCCCGTTATCAAAGGAAAGCAGTTTGCCTTCAAATTCCTTCAATCCATTCACCGTTTCGTAGGTTGTAACAAAGACGTTTTTACCTACGGATTTCGCAACATCCTCCGCTTTTTTCAGTGGACGTTCAGCTCCCGGAGAAGACACTTCAAGGAAATAGACGGTTGGAATCGGATCGTTCTCATCCAGCTTGGCGCTCAGCTGTTCGCTGATCAAGACGCAATCGTCGATGTCGATGCCACCCTCTTTGTCGACATACACCCGTAAAAACCAGTTGCTGCCTTCTTTGACGTAATCGATGTCAACCAGCTCGAAACCTTGTTCATTCAAGTAGGGTTGGATCATTTCTTCCACGGTAGATTTAATCTTCGTTGTGCTCAAAACCGATAACCTCCAACTTAGGTTACACCGGCATATTAGGCCGGCAATTTCTTCATACCCAAGATTCTTGTATACCAAAGACTAAAGAGTGGGTTTCCCCACTCTTTAGAAATTCGTACTATCTCGTTCACTTCAGAAATTATAACATAGTCTGGTAATAGTGACAAGTAAGCGATCTTTCAGGGCATTTACGTACTAATGAAGAAAAAATTACGCATTCCTCTGAAAGGCAATCCTTTGACTAATTATGCATCCATTAAAAAAGGGAAAGCTGATTGCTCTCCGGCAAACCACGGAAACAACCCATGCCTGACAATAGTTCGACAATCGTTTTACTCGCCTTGGATTTTTGCTGGAAATCTTCAATGGAAAGGAATTCACCATGTTCTCTAGCAGCTGCAATATTACGCGCTGCATTATCACCAATACCAGCCAAGGCTGAGAACGGAGGAATCAGCGTTTTTCCGTCAACGATAAACTTCGTAGCTTCAGAACGGTACAGGTCAATCGGTTTGAGTGAGAATCCGCGAGCTGTCATTTCCAGCGCCATCTCAAGGACTGGCAGCATGTTTTTTTCTTTTGGCGGCGCCTGGAAACCCAACTGTTCAATTTCAACAATCTTCCGATAGATGGCATCGTATCCCTGACATACCAGCTCGATGTCAAACTCATCCGCACGAACGGTAAAATAAGTCGCATAGTACTCAATTGGATGATACAGCTTGAAGAAAGCAGTACGTACTGCCGAAATAACATATGCGGCTGCGTGGGCCTTTGGAAACATGTACTGGATTTTGAGACAAGAGTCAATGTACCACTGCGGTACTTTGCATTTTTTCATCTCGTCAATCCATTCCTGTGGCAAGCCGCGGCCTTTACGAACACTCTCTGTAATCTTAAAGGCCAGACTTGCATCCATACCCGCCTTGTATATAAGGAATAACATGATGTCATCCCGGCAGCCAATTACCGTTTTAATGTTACATGTACCATTCTTGATCAGTTCTTGCGCGTTGCCAAGCCATACTCCTGTTCCATGAGACAGTCCCGAAATCTGAAGTAGATCGGCAAATGACGTAGGCTGGGATTCGATAAGCATTTGACGCACAAACTTCGTTCCCATCTCGGGTACACCAAAGGTTGCAACAGGAGAACGAATCTGTTCAGGAGTTACTCCAAGGGCATCCGTGGAGTTGAACATGCTCATGACTTTCGGATCATTCATCGGGATAGTGGTCGGATCGATTCCTGTCAAATCCTGCAGCATCCGCATCATGGTCGGATCATCATGTCCCAGTATATCCAGTTTCAACAGATTTTCTTCAAAGGCATGATAATCAAAGTGGGTCGTTTTCCATTCTGCATTAACATCATCCGCAGGATATTGAACAGGAGTAACGTCTTCCACTTCAATATAATCCGGCACCACGACAATTCCACCCGGATGCTGTCCCGTGCTGCGCTTCACCCCGGTACAACCGGAAGCCAGACGATTCAGCTCTGCCCCGCGCCATTTCTTATGATGCTCTTCCTCATATTTCTTGGCAAAACCGAAGGCTGTTTTCTCGGCAACGGTACCTATGGTCCCTGCTCGGAATACACTCTTCTCGCTAAATAGCACTTTCGTGTAGTTGTGAGCATGTGGTTGATAATCGCCTGAGAAGTTCAAGTCGATATCGGGGACCTTATCCCCTTTGAAACCAAGAAACGTCTCAAACGGAATATCCTGTCCTTCACCTTTCAGTCTGCCACCGCAATTAGGACACTCCTTCTCCGGAAGGTCAAATCCACTTGGCACACTCCCGTCCAGGAACCATTCGCTGTGCTTGCACTCCGGGTTTACGCAGATGTAGTGTGCAGGCAGCGGATTAACTTCGGAAATGCCGAGGAATGTAGCTACAACAGAAGAACCAACCGATCCCCGGGAGCCGACAAGATACCCATCCTGATTCGATTTTTTCACCAGCCGCTCCGAGATCAGATAGTTGGCTGAGAAACCGTACTTGATAATCGGCTGCAGCTCTTTCTCAAGGCGTGCCACAATAACTTCAGGCAGGTCTTCACCATATATCGACTTTGCCGTATTATAGCAGGTGTTCCGGATCTCTTCGTCCGCACCCTCCAGAATTGGCGTAAACAGCTTGTCCGGGAACAGCTTAATTTCCTCAAAACGGTCTGCAAGTTCAATCGTATTGGTGACGACAACCTCATAGGCTTTATCCTGACCGAGGAACTGGAATTCTTCCAACATTTCTGCTGTGGTTCTAAAATGAGCATCCGGCTTGCGCTGGTCTTTAAGCGGACTGAAACCGGTAATCCCGTGGATGGTAATGTCACGATAGATTTTGTCCCTCGGCTCCAGATAGTGCACATTGCCTGTAGCAATAACTGGTTTGTTCAATTTGGCTCCGATATCAACCACTTTGCGTACTGCAAGTTTCAATTCCTCTGGTGTGGCAACAAGCCCCTTGTCCACCAGATGCATATACATCGTCAGGGGTTGAATCTCCAGAATGTCGTAAAACTCGGCGATTTCTTCGGCCTCTTCCAGTGATTTATTGAGGACAGCCTCGAAAAACTCTCCTTTTTCACAGCCGGATATAATGACCAGTCCTTCGCGCAAGCTTACCAGTTTAGATTTCGGAATACATGCGACACGCTTGAAATATTCCGTATGAGACAGGGACACCAGCTTATACAGATTCTTCTTACCCACATCATTTAATGCATAGATCCCGCAGTGGAAGGGACGTGTATTCGACAGGTCAACCCCGACGTAATCGTTTAATCGGTCCAGCATGGTTAATCCTTTTAATTGGGCTGCATCATTCACAAGACCATTTAATATACCTGCGAGTGCAATCGTATCATCAATCGCCCGGTGATGGCTTTCCAGCGCGACTTTGTATTTGTCAGCAAGTGTGTTCAATCGGTGATTTTTCATTTTTGGATACAAAAGCCGCGCCAGTTCCAGCGTATCCAGTACAGGGTTTGGCAGCTCTGGCATGCCCAAATTTTTAAGCGTGGCCTGAATAAAGCCCATATCGAATCGGGCATTGTGTGCGACCAGCACCCCATCCCCCGCAAATGCAACAAAGTCGCGAATGACGGGTTCAAGCTCCGGTGCGTCTTTGACCATCTCATCCGTGATGTTCGTCAATTGCTGAATATTGTACGGGATCCGTTCATGCGGGTTTACAAATGTGGCAAACCGGTCGATCTCTTTGCCATCCTGCACTTTAACCGCGGCAATCTCTATGATTTTGTTCTGGGTGACGGACAGACCCGTCGTCTCGATATCGAATACGATATAGGTGGCTGTTTTCAGCTCAATTGGCTGTGGTGCCATGACAACAGCAACAGAATCATTCACTACGTTGGCCTCGAGGCCGTATATCATTTTTATGCCGTTTTTCTTCGCTGCTTTGGCTGCCTCCGGATAGACCTGTACACCGCCATGATCTGTTACGGCAATGGCCTTATGTCCCCACTCTGCTGCCGTTTTCACGTATTTATCAATGGCTGTTACAGCATCCATCGTGCTCATGGTGGAGTGCAGATGGAATTCCACCCGTTTTTCCTGTGCTGTATCTTTTCGTGATGGAGGTGCTTTAATTTCGGTCAGATCCGAAGGAATCATGGCCAGTTCAGGTATTTGCATAAACCGGTCATACTCTACTCGTCCGCGGACCTTGACCCATTTTCCATTAGCCAGCAAGCTGAGGATTTTGACATCCTCTTTTGTTTTCGCAAACATCTTCATTTGCATGGAATCCGTAAAGTCGGTCAGGTAGAAGGTAAAGAGCGTATTTCCGTTTCGCAGCTCCTTGCGGTCCAGACCAAAGATCGATCCCTGAAGCGTGATCTTCTTCTCTTCATCCTGAACTTCCTGCATCGGTACAGCCGGCTCTTTGATCTCATAGCCCATCTGCAAACGAACATCACCCTGATCCTCGTCCTCCGGAGCTTCCATCTCGGTGACTTCGCTCATCATCTGTTCGATGACCTGCCGTTCCTCGACCTTCTTCTGAGCCTGGAACTGCTCCATCGCTTCCTTATTACTTCCCACTTCACCAACTTGTAGTTTAATCCGCAACGGCAGGTGGAAATACTTTTCATAGAAAGTCGTAATCGCCTGGTCAATCTGCTTCTTGCGCGCCAGTTCCATCGATGTGGAATCACTCATGGTCAATTGCAGCAAGTCTGCTTCACATTCAAAGGTAGCCCGGTTCATCCAGCCGTTTACGGATGGAATCTCGCGAGTGACCCACTCCAGAAACAGGTTCCAGTATTCGCTGACGATATCACCTGCCTGCACCTGCTCTGTATATTTAAAACCAAATGTAATTTTGGCGATATGATTCATTTTTTCCTGAATATGCAGGCTGAACGTACGATAGATCGGTGCAGGGACCAACGTATCCTTACAGATCAGGATATGCCATTCCCGGTTGCTGCGATTCGTCTCTACCCGTTCAATCCATCCATCCAAAAAATAGGGATCGGTCAGACCTGCCGGAAGCTCTGCCTGTTTCATCAACAATTCAAACCGTTTTCGTTTCTCCTCGAATCCACTCATCGTGTTCCTCCTTGTACCCCCTTAAAACATGAAAAGCTTCTGCAATCAAAAATGTCCCCGATCCGAACCCGCACCGACTCATTTTATCCGACAGAAGCCTTTCATTACTTACTCATACGGTGAATAGTGCTGGTCGTCCGTGATGACCTAGTAGGCTCTTGCAAACACTACCGTGTTCTTCGCCTTTTCACCACAAGCCAGACACGTATGCTTTTCTTCCGCAGGCTGGAACGGAATGTTCCGGCTTGTTGCACCTGTTACTTCTCTTACTTTATCTTCGCATGCTTCTGAGCCGCACCAGCCGGCCAGCGTAAAGCCTCGTTTGTTTTCCATCAATTCCTTCATCTCATCAAGCGTGTCTACAGAGTAGAAGTTGTCCGTCATAAACGTGCGTGCACGCTCAAGCATATCAGATTGAACCTCTGTCAGCATATTCTGAATTTCTTCCACCAGGTTTGCCTGTTCTACTACCTTTTTCTCGCCTGTAATTCGTGACACGAGCACACATACTCCATTTTCCATGTCACGTGGACCAATTTCAAGACGGATCGGAACCCCACGCATTTCATATTCATTGAATTTCCAGCCTGGACGAACATCGCTGCGATCATCCATTTTAACACGAATGCCTGCTTTTTTCAGTTCAGCGAATAACTCATCCGCACGACCTACAACAGCATCACGAGTTTTTGGCGGTCCAATTGGAATCATCACGACTTGCGTTGGTGCAACTTTTGGAGGCAGTACCAGACCACGGTCATCGCCATGCACCATAATCAGTGCCCCGATCAAACGTGTACTTACACCCCATGAGGTTGTATAAGCATGCTCAAGCACATTTTCCCGGCTGAGGTACTGAATTTCAAATGCTTTCGCAAAGTTCGTACCCATAAAGTGAGATGTTCCGGCTTGAACAGCACGTCCATCCTTCATCATCGCTTCAATGGAGTAGGTATCCACCGCTCCTGCAAACTTCTCTGAAGGCGTTTTTTGACCACTGATAACCGGAATTGCCAAGTACTCTTCCACAACTTCACGGTAGATTTCAAGCATGCGCATGGTTTCTTCACGTGCTTCTTCTTCCGTCTCATGAGCCGTATGACCTTCCTGCCAGAGGAATTCACTTGTACGCAGGAAAGGCAGCGTTCTTTTCTCCCAACGCACAACGTTCGCCCACTGATTGATCAGAACAGGCAAATCGCGATAGGATTGAATCCATTTGGAGTACATGTGACCAATAATCGTTTCGGAAGTAGGTCGAATTGCCAGACGTTCTTCCAGCTTTTCTCCGCCCGCTTCTGTTACCCAAGGCAACTCGGGATTAAAGCCTTCAACATGCTCTTTTTCTTTTTGGAAAAAGCTTTCTGGAATGAACATTGGGAAGTAGGCATTACGGTGACCCGTTTCACGGAAACGACGATCGAGCTCATCCTTGATATGTTCCCAGATTTCATATCCATCCGGTTTGAATACAATACAACCCCGCACCGGAGAGTAATCCATCAGATCGGCTTTTTTAATAACATCAATGTACCAGCGGGAGAAATCCTCGCCCTGTGGTGTGATTTCAGTCACGAATTGTTTATCATTTTCCTTTGACATAAGACTCCAGCGTCCTCCCATAACGACCATCTCTGCAAAATACAGAACATGATCAAACCATAATTATCCGTTAATTAAACGTAGTATATCATTATATGTTACAGCCAGCATCAGTACAAACAGCATAGCGAACCCTATAAAATGAACCATACCTTCGCGGTTAGGGTCAACCGGCCGGCCTCTGAGTGCTTCAATTCCAAGGAATACAAGTCGGCTGCCGTCCAGTGCAGGAATTGGCAACAGGTTGAAAATCCCCAAATACAAGCTCAAAATAGCCGCCCATCTCGTTAACTGCTCAATTCCCTGTTTGGCGATTTGACCTGTTACTTCGAATGTACGCACCGGTCCACCAATGTCGTCCATGTTAAATTGATTAATGAGATGCTTGAAACCTTCAAAGATAACTTTGGTTGTATCTACCATCGCTACACCGGAAACTTTAAAGGTCTCCACAAATCCGACAGATCGAGTTGGCAGCGTAGGTACAATTCCTACCTTACCTCCCTCTTGTCCTTCTACTGTACGAGGCGTTATCGTTATGTTAAACGTTTCTTCTCCCCGACGCAGTGTCCACTCCATCGGCTTGTCTTTGGACTCGGCAATCATGGTCACCATTTTTTGCGAATCCGTACCTATTGCAGTACCATTGATCGTCTCAATGATATCTCCCTCTTGCAAGTTTGCCTGATCGGCAGCTCCGCCTTCGAGTACCTCACCAATTTGCAGATTTTTCGGATTTTCAACCGGAACTCCCGCCATTTGCGCATATACTGCAAACAATACAAAAGCCAAGATAAAGTTCATCAATGGTCCTGCAAAAATCGCCATTGCCCGCTGTCCAACTGTCTTACTGCCAAATTGACGGTCTTTGGGTGCAATTTGAGTTTGTTTGCCGCGACTCACGAGCATCGCCTGTGGATGTATACGGTATTGTTGTACCTCTCCATCGACGTCCAATTGCAGCTTTAACGCATTCTCCATATCAATGGAGATCACTTCACCACGTATTACATTTTTACGATTATCCAATTGGTCCAAATAAATCATTTTCACTTGGTCATCCACCGGTCTAACCGCTATGGTCTGACCCTCCTGAATTTCAACAAGCTCAGGGTCTTCCCCTGCCATACGTGCATATCCGCCAAATGGAAGCAGGCGCAGCGTAAACTGGGTCTCGTTTCTTTTATATGAGAACAATTTGGGACCAAAACCGATCGCAAATTCCCTTACAAGAATACCGGCGCGTTTGGCAAAATAGTAATGCCCCCATTCATGAACCGTCACGATGACAAAGAACATGAGCACCGTTAAAAATACAACTTGTATGGTTTCCAATCCCTATCCATCCTCCTTCACGGCACGAACCGAAGTCTGTCCCTTTAGATTATCATTATTCCAAGGTGCCGCACAAGAGAATCACTTCTTCCATATTTGTGATGAAAAAAGGGATTACAGATTGAATGCGTGTTTACGACTTTCCCGGTCACATCTTGCGATTTCTTCCAGATCAGGTTTGTCCACATTACGGTGTGCCTCCAGCACTGAAGCAATAATATCCTCTATTTTAAGGAACGATATCTCTTTGCGCAAGAAGCGTGCTACAGCAACTTCATTCGCGGCATTAAAAGCCGTAGTTGCAGTCCCCCCCATTTTACCACACTCATAAGCCAGCCTTAAACAAGGGAACCGTTCCATATCCATCTCGCGGAATTGCAGCTTGCCTGCTTGAGCCAGAGATAAACGCTGTGCCGGAGAAGGCAGCCGATCCGGATAAGTCAGCGCATATTGAATTGGAACACGCATATCCGGGTTACCAAGCTGTGCGATAATGCTTGTATCCTCGAATTCAACATAAGAGTGAATGATACTTTCAGGGTGAAGCAGCACGTCAATCTGATCATACGTCAGCCCGAATAACCAATGCGCCTCAATAACCTCTAACCCTTTGTTCACCATTGTTGCAGAGTCGATTGTTATTTTGGAACCCATCGACCAATTCGGATGCTTAAGGGCATCTTCAACAGTAACTTCCCGCAGCTGTTCACGTGTCAAATCGCGGAAGGATCCTCCTGATGCCGTAAGAGTAATTCCTGAAACACGTTTGAGGTTTTCTCCATTCAAACATTGAAATATGGCCGAGTGCTCACTATCAATGGGTAACAAAGAGACACCTTTTGCCGCAGCACTTGCAGTAACAATATGTCCTGCCGTCACCAATGTCTCCTTGTTGGCGAGTCCAATCTGCTTCCCAGCCTCTATGGCAGCAAGCGTTGATTCGAGCCCTACACTCCCCATGACAGCCGTAATCACAGTATCAGCATCTGTCCCGGCTGCGACTTCCACCAAGCCCTCTTTTCCGTAGAAGAGCTGCGTACCTGAAGGCAGGTGAGGAGCGACCGTCTCAGCCAGTTCTTTGGAGCCAACCGACACCTTTTTCGGACGATATCGCTTGGTTTGTTCAATGATAAGTTCAGTATTTCCTCCGGCTGCCAGTCCCTCCACCTGAAAAAGTTCAGGATGCATATCGACTACATCCAATGTTTGCGTTCCAATAGAACCGGTAGACCCGAGAATCGCTATTTTCTTCATGCTGCACCTCATCTTCATTAATCCATTGCGTGTATAATACAAATCCGTTCATTACACACGTCTTGTGTTCAAAACATTAGTAGGGCAGAAGCATTAATATATGTACGAATGGAAACACCACTATCCAGCTGTCGCACCGATCAAGAATACCCCCGTGCCCCGGAAGAAGGTTGCCAGAATCCTTGATATTGTACACACGTTTGTATGCGGATTGGATTAGGTCACCCATCTGGCCCACTACAGCACATGCGACTCCAATCAGTATAGCTCTCTGCCAAGACAGAAGGCCATCTGATAACATGGAAAATACCACTGATGTTACAATGGCAATCACAATACCGCCAAGCGCACCCTCCACTGTTTTGTTGGGACTAATCGATGGCCAAAGTTTGTTTTTCCCCATAAGTTTTCCCACAAAGTAGGCACCAGCATCACTGGCCCATATGGAACCTAACAGTAGGAATGTCCAAAAAAGCCCGTGATGCAGATGTCTGGATTCGGCGATGTAATAAAATCCGATCCCAATGTACAGCACACCCAAAAAAAGCATGGCAACCGTGTTCACAGGAATCCTGTTTTTGGTTATCACTGAGGCCGTCATTAAAACAAGCATAACCAGCCAACTGATTTGGAACAATGTCAGCGGTCTGCCATCCCACACCATTTCCCATGGGAAGACAAGTGCAAAAACACCTGCATATCCAATTAGGGCTACACCAGAAAAAGGCTGTACCCCCGTCATTTTCACAAATTCATAATAACCGATGAGAGCCATGAGCAGTACCAGGCCATGATACCAAGGTCCGCCCAGCATGCAAAAACCCAAAAACAACACACCTGCTACTATCCCTGTCGTTAATCGCTGTTTCAACGGCTTCATCCTCCATCTATTTCAAACCGCCGTAACGCCTTGTTCTGCGCTGATATTCGGCTACTGCTTCAAGCAGATGCTGTTTGCCAAATTCGGGCCAGTATATATCCGTAAACCATAGCTCGCTATACGCAAGCTGCCAAAGCATAAAATTACTGAGCCTTAGTTCTCCACTCGTCCGAATCAACAAATCCGGATCGGGCATATCCACAGTCAACATATGTTGGTCTATGAGCTCAGGTGTAATATCCTCTGCCGAGAGTTCCCCCGACTGAACCTGTAACGCAATTTGCTTCACACAGTCCGTCATTTCTCTTCGACTTCCATAATTCATTGCGAAGTTCAATACAAGCCCCGTATTATGTTCCGTAAGACGAATCGCTTCACGCAAGGCATTAACGGTATGTGAAGGTAATTTCTCTTCCTGCCCCATCATGCGTATGCGAACATTCTTTTCTATAAGTTCATCCAACTCTATCGCCAGAAATTCTTGTGGCAGTCGCATCAGAAAATCCACTTCTTCTTTTGGACGCGTCCAGTTTTCTGTCGAAAAAGCATACATCGTCAGATATTTGATGCCCAGTTCATCCGCCGCGATGGTTGCACGTTTGACTGCCTTCATGCCATTTTGGTGCCCAGCTATACGCGGCAAACCCAGACGTTTGGCCCATCGCCCATTTCCGTCCATAATAATAGCAACGTGCTGCGGGATATTATCCTCGGATATAGTCAGCGTTTCCTGCTTTTCAGCCCCATTCCACCACGACCGAACCCGTTTGATCATTCCTGTTCCTCCAAAATCCCTGAAGTTTCTTCACCTGAAGACTAGAAAAAGAGACAAAACCCCACCGTATCGGAGGGGCTGCGCTTGTCTTACACTTCCATGATTTCTTTTTCTTTGGCAGCGAGTACCTTATCGACTTCAGCGATAAACTTATCGGTCGATTTTTGGATATCGTCCTGATGTCTCCGGGACTCATCCTCGGAAATCTCTGACTTCTCCATTTTTTTAATATCATCATTCGCATCACGGCGAATGTTACGAATCGCTACTTTGCCTTCTTCGCCGAACTTTTTCGTAAGTTTCACGAGTTCTGTTCTGCGTTCCTCCGTAAGTGGCGGAATGGACAGACGAATCATGTTACCATCATTGGCTGGTGTTAGTCCCAGATCCGACTTCATGATCGCACGCTCGATTTCGCCCATAGAAGATTTGTCCCATGGCTGAATCATCAGTGTACGGGAATCCGGTGTGCTAATATTCGCGAGCTGATTAAGTGGTGTCATCGCTCCGTAGTACTCTACCTGAACCCGGTCCAGAAGAGCCGGAGTTGCACGTCCTGCACGCAAAGTGGCAAGATCACGACGTAACGCTTGAATTGCTTTATCCATACGTTCTTCGGCATGCTTTTTAACCGCTTGTGGCATTAGTCTACACTCCCTTTAACGATTGTCCCGATGCGTTCACCGAGAACTACACGTTTGATGTTACCTTGTTCCGTAATGGCAAATACGATCAACGGGATGTTGTTGTCCATACAGAGTGAGGATGCTGTAGAATCCATCACACCAAGGTTTTTGTTAAGTACATCCAGGTAAGTCAATTGTTCATATTTCTCAGCTGTACTGTCTTTGAATGGATCTGCCGAGTATACACCATCAACTTTGTTTTTAGCCATCAAGATGACTTCTGCTTCAATCTCCGCTGCGCGCAGTGCTGCTGTTGTATCGGTGGAGAAGAACGGGTTACCTGTACCTGCTGCAAAAATAACGACCCGGCCTTTCTCCAGATGACGAATAGCTCTACGACGAATATAAGGTTCTGCAATTTGCTGCATGGCAATCGATGTCTGTACACGTGTAGGCACTTCGATCTGCTCCAATGCATCTTGCAGTGCTAGCGAGTTCATTACAGTTGCTAGCATTCCCATATAATCGGCTGTTGCCCGGTCGATGCCGTTCTCGCTACCAGCGATTCCGCGCCAGATGTTTCCGCCACCACATACGATAGCAACCTGCACACCAAGTTCAACAACTTCTTTTACCTGCTGGGCAATCGACGAGATCGTCTCTGCATCAATACCATAGCCGTTTTGACCGGAAAGGGACTCTCCACTAACCTTTAAGACAACACGTTTGAATACTGGCTGTTCCAATTGTTCACCCTCCACTTTAAACTTGAGCACCCTCGGTGTTCAATCAACAAAACTTCTCGCGCATGGCCTCCTGCTTAAAAAGAAAGGAACACGGCTGTGTTCCACTCTTTTAGGAAAAACGATCAACCGGTAAGGCATTGTTTTCCTGAGATATAAGGGAGCTCTGCTTCGAAGTTTTATCATTCTTATATCTTCGAAAACCATTTGTTGCTTGCCGGTATATAAAACCGTCTTATTTGTTCACTTGGGACATAACTTCTTCTACGAAGTTATCCACTTTTTTCTCCAGACCTTCACCAAGTTCGTAACGAACGAAACGACGGATCGAGATGTTCTCACCGATTTGGCTGATTTTTTCATTCAGCAATTGGGAGATTGTTTTGTCTGGATCTTTAACGAAAGTTTGTTCCATCAAGCAATACTCTTCGTAGTATTTGCTGATACGGCCTTCAACCATTTTTTCAACGATTTTTTCTGGTTTGCCTTCGTTCAGTGCTTGAGCTTTCAAGATTTCTTTCTCTTTTTCCAGCTCATCAGCAGGAACTTCTTCACGAGTAACGTACTTAGGACTAGCTGCAGCAATTTGCATAGCGATGTCTTTAACGAACTCTTTGAATTGGTCTGTTTTACCTACGAAGTCTGTCTCGCAGTTAACTTCTACCAGTACACCAATACGGCCACCAGCGTGGATATAAGATTCTACAGTACCTTCAGTCGCTGCGCGACCTGCTTTGTTTGCAGCTGCAGACAGACCTTTTTCACGCAGCAATTCAGCTGCTTTCGTGATGTCACCATTTGCTTCTTCCAATGCTTTTTTGCAATCGAGCATACCAGCGCCCGTTTTTTCACGAAGTTCTTTTACTGCACTCGCGTTAACTGCCATTATTAATTCCCTCCAAATAAGTATTGTACGTACACTCTAAAAAAAGGGCAGTGAGAGGTTATCCACCTACCAACCACCCTTTTCATTTAGTTCATTCGTTATGTTCGAATCTATTAAGCGGAAGTTTCTTCGCCTTGGTTAGCTTCGATCACGGCATCAGCCATTTTACCTGTCAACAGCTTAACAGCGCGGATTGCATCGTCGTTACCTGGGATAACATAATCGATTTCGTCCGGATCGCAGTTTGTATCAACGATACCCACAATTGGAATACCCAATTTGCGAGCTTCAGCAACAGCGATACGCTCTTTGCGTGGATCGATGATGAACAGGGCGCTTGGCAGGCCTTTCATATTTTTAATACCGCCGAGGAATTTCTCCAGACGATCTTTTTCTTTGCGAAGCAAGATAACTTCTTTTTTAGGCAATACAGCGAATGTACCGTCTTCTTCCCAAGCTTCCAGTTGTTTCAAACGATCAATACGTTTTTGAATAGTTTGGAAGTTAGTCAGGGTACCGCCCAACCAGCGTTGGTTAATGTAGAACTGACCAGCGCGTTCAGCTTCTTCTTTAACGGAATCTTGAGCTTGTTTCTTAGTACCCACGAAAAGAATTGTACCATTCTCTCCTGCGATTCCTTTAACGAAGTTGTAAGCCTCTTCGACTTTTTTCACTGTCTTTTGCAAGTCAATGATATAAATTCCGTTTCTTTCAGTGAAGATATAACGATCCATTTTTGGGTTCCAACGACGTGTTTGGTGACCGAAGTGTACCCCAGCTTCGAGAAGCTGCTTCATGGAGATTACTGCCATCTTCACACACCTCCTAGTGGTTTTTTATTGTGTCCTCCGCCGGCATCATTTTTCGCCAAGACTCTCCATCAGGAAAGCACCCTCAACAAAATTAGCACATGCGTGTGTTTTAACACCGTTATCTAATATAGCATAACTGCTTAGCTGATGCAACACTCTTTCAGTTCCAAAAAGCATCGGACACAGCATAATAATGTTTATGTGAACTTTTCAAACTTTGAGTACTTGTCAAACCCTGCAATAAACAAAAAAACCGCCTTGCCTGAAGTAATCAGCTTGACGGTTCCTTTGTAATTTTGGCGATGATCGATTCAAAACTCTCACCTTTTTCAAGCGCGTATGTACCCACTCGAATTTTGGTATTGATTCGCTCGGCCTTTCCCGCTTTAATAAAGGCTTGTGCGTCATCCACTATACCGGCTTTTTCAAGATTCCCAGCGACAATCGCCAAAGTGTTTCCTGAATGCACTCTAAAAGTTACCTTTGTGGCTTGAGGTGCGTTCGGTGACGTTGGCTCTGTTGATTTGGGTTCGCTCACTGTATTTTGTTTCTTATCTTCACTTGAAGCTGGTTGCTGAGGGGCCTTGGGTTCTTCTGGAGTGTTCGTATCCTCTGCTTTTTCAGGCGCAGTTGCTACGTCCCCTTGCATCTCACTGCTCTTCTGTTTCTTCTTAGCCACCCACTCGGCTTCGGTATAAAGTTCGTCATCCTTTCCGACAAGCTTCATATCCAGTCCCTTGGCAGCCGTCTCCAATTGTTCCTTCGTCAGTTCAGCTGCAGCTGTACCCGTTTCCAAATTGCTATCTGATAAAGCATTTTGCCCTACTGTGGCAAGCTGAAGCAGCACTGCTCCGATAATCATGCCCGTTCCGATTCCAATCCATAGGGAGCGCTTATCCATCACTCAGCCCTCCTCCCGTTCTGCCAACTGAAGAATCAGCTGCACTTCTCCACGTTGTATGCCTGTCTGTTTCGCGATTGCATCCACTGATCTGCCTTCATTATATAAATGAAACAATTCTGAGTATCGGTCCTTGATGGACTCTCGCTCATTAACAGGCTCTTGTTCAAGTTGTGGCGGCTCGCTTTCTGAACCCTGTTTAGATGCGTCTTCTCTCACACTATCTACAAGAGCCTGTGCCTGTAATCCGTTTAAATGATCCACTGAAGCAGGCGGCACCCGATTCGTTTCAGCAGCTTTATTTTTTTCGAGTTCGTTCAAACGCTGTTGCAATTCTTCAAGCTGAATTTGCATACGTTGATCTGCAGCTGCCGCCTCACCCTTCATTTCAGCAACACGCTGAATGAGAGCCTCATTATCGCTTTCGATTTCAGCCATATAATGTTCAAGCGTGGATTCCATCTCTTGCACCAATTGATGCCCTGGTTCCTGCGCTTTATTTTTCTTGGGCATGATGAATGCATATGCAATGGCACAGGCACCTAATATGACAATAATGACCCATGGTGACAAATTGGTTCCTCTCCTTTGGATATGGCCTTCAAAGCTCAAGTCTTCATCTTCGTAAGAAGCAGCGGGTTACAACGACAGATCCACATGCTTTCCTTTGTACGGATGCTCGGCAGGTTTGAGGTGTTCTTGCTCCTGGGCAGCCTCCTGCTCCTGAGAAGCACCGTGGTGATCTCCGCCATTGGAATGACCGTCCCGTACACCTGTATGTGCAGTTTCCTCCATTGCCTCACTGCGCTGTCTTGCCTCTTCTGCTTCCTTGGCCGTTTGTACTGCCAGCAAATTTTGATCTGTGACCGGCCGCTGCTGATATTCACTCTGATACCGACCGGCTTCACTGGTTCTTGGTACCGCAATCTGCAACTCTACTGCCTTAAAACTCATACGCTCACCTCACGGTTTCGAATGGTTTTCTCCATGTGCCTGATGCTGTACTTAAACGTATGGGGCCATCGTAATATCCCCGTCATGATAATAAAATGAAATTCTGCTTAACGGATCTTTAATAAATTTAGTGTATCTGCCGATAACTATTTTAGAGCCTCCGTAAATCATCTTAAGAATATCCACTCGAGCTCTGCTTGTATCTTCCAGTACCTTTTCAATTTCAAAAATTCGCATCTTCGTATCTTCGTTAAGTCGAAGTGCAGACTTCTGTGTAGCCGTAAGCTTAATCCGCATTGACATTTTGTCTGGACTCAGTTGACCGGCGGCAGCTAGTTGATCCAGTAATATCAGGGCTTTCTTCGTTTTGTCCAAGGAATCCATCTGTTCCCTAAGTCCCTTGCGCAAGTCACTCAGTTCATTACGGAGTTTGGGAAGGACACCAACTTCGATTGAAGTTACGGTTGACATACTGTTACCGATAATACGAGCTGACACATTTTCGCCAGCTTGAATGGATCCACCAACAATAAGTCCCTTGGTACCTGCGCAGATCACTGCCCTGCCTGCACGAATGTTGGAATGCATAATGCTTTGGGAGACGAGTACATCTTCACCTGCATCTACGTTACCTTCTTGGATAAAGGTACATTTAACATTATGGCCTGCTTGAACAAGTCCTTTGTTATATCCGATAATGCCACCGGTAATCTCGACAGATCCGCCTGCTTCAAGCTCAGCACCTTCGACACCGCCGACTACGCGTATATCGCCCGCTGCTCTTATTTTGAAGCCGGTAAGAACATTGCCACGTATGACAACTGTGCCTACGAAATCAATATTACCGACATTGTAATCTACATCACCATTGATTTCGTATACCGGAAATACATTCAGCTTGTTGCCTTCCGTCTTGGTAACCAATCCATCCAAGGCAGCATACATCGCAGAACCATCCGGATTAATGACGACATTCTTCCCAATTTTGAATCGGGCGTCCTTCCCTGGACGAAACGGAATCTCCTCACCTGTAACGGCTCGGCCCACTGTGCCCTCAACAGGCGGGATACGTTCGGCAATGATTTGACCTGATTTTACATTGTTTAATCGAGTTACTTCCTTGTAGTCTACCTTGCCATCTTCTGCTTCCAAAGGTCGACGTTCATCCGAATCATCCATCCCTACCAGTACTTTGATATAACCATCGGTTCCTGGGACAGCAGGGATACCTTCAGCAATTTTGCATTGCGAATTTATAAATGTTTCAGGTTGGTTCACAAAAACAAGCAATGCCTCGCGCAGCACACCATACTTAATGCCCTGACCGGCAATATATTGTTCCAGTTCATCCAATGTGCAGGCGAAACCTTCTTCCTGTTTGGAAAATTCAAGGTAGGCCGTACTTTTATCTTCCGATAAAACAACGCTTAGGCATTGTTCCAAAGCAATTCGCTGTGTCAATGCAATTCTTCCCCCTTTTAGACTTTCCACTCCCCGAAATCCGTATAATCAAGCTCTCTTTTAATCTTTGCGCATCAACAAATCCTTCTGTTTCTCCAGCGTTCCACGGAGTCTTAATATGGCTTTGGAATGCAGCTGGGATATACGTGATGGAGAAAGAGACATTACTTCAGCGATCTCACTAAGTGACAAATCTTCGTAATACAAGAGGGAGACGACCGTTCTCTCTTTTACCGTCAGCTTGTCGAGTCCCTGAACCAAGGCATCCTTCAGATAAAACTCATTTACTTTGTAATCCGGGTTTTTGGCCTTTTCATCCACCATCAAGGAAAGACGAGTCTCTGATTCTTCTTCCCGAATCGGATCTTCAAGGGAACAAAGTGACATTACGGCCACTTCCTGAAGCATATGTTGAAAATCTTTTGTAGACACATCAAGGAATTGACTCATTTCCTCATCGCTTACTGACCGTAAATAGGTTTGCTCCAACTGTTGATATGCATCCTCGATTCGTTTAGCTTTCTCCCGTACTGAACGAGGAACCCAGTCCCCTTGACGCAAACCGTCCAGGATTGCGCCTCGAACACGCCATGAGGCATACGTCTCAAATTGAAGGCCTCGTTCATAGTCAAATTTCTCAAGAGCATCGATTAATCCCATGACACCATTGCTCTCAAGATCATCTTTCGGGACATTTTTGGGTAATCCAACTGCCAAACGTCCGGATACATAATTAACAATGTGAAGATACTTTTCAATCAATGCTTTCTTGGCTTCCAGATCTCCGTGCTCTTTCCACTTTTCCCACAGATCAGCATGATTCAAATGTGAAGCTTTACGCTCGTCCAATTGCTTTCACCCTCCTTATTTGTCTGTCAGGTGACGAACGGCCTGCGCCAATTCTTCCGGATCTTTGGTCCGTACCAGTTTAGGCGGATCCAATGGGGCGAAACCCGTTGGAGCTTTCGTCTCGGATGGCGGAATTTCTTCCCCAGAGGAGGCGTTCTGTCCATTCTTGAGCAAGTCGTTCAGCTCTTGTCCATCGTCTTCGAGTTTAATGTCCACCTGTGAACCTCTTACTTCCGGACCGTTTGGGGGATCATAATCGAATCCCTTACTCCCTGCGGATGAGGTCAGCAGCAGCCCTAGCCCCCAGCGCAAACCAAAAGCAAGGGCATACCAGGCTACGAATCCGATTAATCCGCGAATTAAACTGGTCATCAACAAATTGCTGCTGTATGCTACAAAAAAAGTCAGAATAAATCCGACTATGCCTGCTCCAAGATTAATGCGGTAGTTTCCTATCATCATTTTATAATTCCTTTACACCCATTTGTACACTTCTAATATTTAAAATACCTGTTTCACAGTCCATTTCAATGGTTCGGCCGTAATTACCACCGGTATCTTCAGCAAGAAGAGGTATATCAAGCTTTTGTAACCATTCCCGGCATGACTCAGCATTTCTCGGCCCAATGCGCATGGTATCTCCAGCGCCCGAAAAGGCAAACATCTGGGCACCTCCTGCCATCTTGGACACAATTCGTGAGCGAGATGCACCGAGTTTCAACATCTTTTCTAGCAGCTCAGGCAATGCCGTGTCCGCATATTTAGCAGTGTTCAATTTTCCTTCTCTAGCAATCTCTGATGAAGGAAGCATGACATGCGCCATTCCAGCCAGTTTCAAATGCGGATCATACATCGTTAATCCTACACAAGAACCAAGACCAGTCGTGCGGATTATGCCAGGAAGGTGAGCAATGTTCAAATCCGCCATACCGACTTTAACGACGCTTTTTTCTTCAATCATGATCCAGCGGCACCCCTAAAGATTCAAATATCTTGGCAAATGACAACGGATCGGGAATCAGGAAAAATTGACCTTCAACCTGATCTTCACCTTCGAAGAACGAAGTGTCAATCAGTAGTGCGTCGTCTCCCATTTCACCGAACTGCAGCAAGCCGTAACTGAGTATTGCTCCTGCCATATCAATCGCTAGCCCAGGAACCGTAGGATACATCGACAGTTTTGTGAAATCTGCAAGTGATGAGAGATACGATCCGGCCAGGATATTACCGATTTCGGATAATGCAGACTGTTCCATGTCCGTAAACATGAGACCTTCCTTCAGATCAAATCCGGCAAGTCGGTTCAGCAGCATTTTGGCAGCCTCTGGAGTCATCATGAAAAACAGATTCCCCGGTGCCTCGCCTTCAACACGCAAAAAGACAGTAACCACGATTCGTTCGTCCCCGCCCACTTTTTCTGCAACTTCCTCAAAAGGGAGCATTTGTACTGTTGGCACACCCATGTCAATCGGTCTATTCAGAAGCTGAGACAACGCCGTTGCGGCGTTGCCTGCTCCAATGTTACCGACCTCTTTGAGCACATCCATTTGGAATCCCTCAAATCGGTTGAACATCTCCACGTGTTAGCCCTCGACACTTTCCAGCTGTACAACCTCGCTTTTGTTCAATACTTCGTGCAGATTCAGCATGATCAGCAAACGCTCATTTTCCAATTTGGCCACACCGCGCAGATATCGTGCTTTGACTCCACCAACCACTTCCGGAGGACTATCGATTGCACTGCTCTTAATATCAATTACATCATTGGCCGCGTCAACGATAAATCCGACCTGCATGTCACCTACTGCTACGATAACAATGCGTGTTTGATCCGTATATTCCGTTTCAGGCAGGGAAAAGCGACCACGCAAGTCAATAACCGGGATTACAACCCCACGTAAATTAATAACCCCTTTTACGAAGGAAAATGTCTTAGGGACACGAGTAATCGGCATCATGCGCTCAATTGTCTGAACCTTCTCGACCTCAATACCGTACTCTTCAGAACCTAATTTAAAGACGATGACTTTCAATTCTTCTTCCATGGATAAAACCTCCCTATTAAGTGTAAGGCTTACGTAAATGTTTATTTAATAAATGCGTTAGGATCAACGATCAGAGCAACTTGACCATCTCCCAGGATGGTTGCTCCGGAGATTCCTTCAATGGAAGGAAGATAGCTTCCCATCGATTTGAGTACAATCTCGCTCTGTCCAATGAATTCTTCGACGGAAACCGCTGCGAGGCGATCACCTTTACGGATGACGACGATTTCTGTCTCCGACTCATCTTCATCATTGAAGTCAGGCACCCCGAACACTTCATTTAGTGACAAGTACGGAATGAGCGATTCACGGAAAGTGATCATTTTGTTGCCATGAATATTCCGAACCTGCTCACGCTGCACAATTGCCGTCTCCACGATGGAGGACAAAGGAATCGCATATTTCTCTGAACCCACTCGTACAAGCATTGCAGCGATAATGGACAACGTTAATGGCAGTTGAACCGAGAAATTAGTACCTTTGCCAGGTGTGGAATGAATGGTCACATTACCGCCTAAGGAAGTGATCTTGGATTTTACAACATCCAATCCGACTCCACGTCCGGAGATATCCGAGATTTTGTCAGCTGTACTGAAACCCGGGGCAAACAGCAACTGATTGACTTCATCATCACTCATTTTGGCACCCTGTTCTTCCGTTACAACCCCGCGTTTGATGGCTGTTTGCAAAAGCTTCTCACGATAAATCCCCTTGCCATCGTCTTCAATCTCAATAAAAACATGATTTCCACTGTGGAAAGCACGAAGGTTAACTGTGCCCATTTCCGGTTTCCCGGCCGCAATACGTTCAGCGATCGACTCTACACCGTGGTCAACAGCGTTACGCAGCAAATGCACCAGTGGGTCACCAATCTCATCAATGACGGTACGGTCCAATTCAGTTTCAGCACCGGTAATGACCAGATCGATTTTTTTATCCAGCGTCTTGGCCAGGTCACGAATCATCCGCGGGAAACGGTTAAATACGGTATCCACAGGTACCATCCGCAGTTTAAGTACGATATTTTGTAGGTCTGAGCTAACTCTGCTAAGATGGGCAACCGTATCGGATAGATCATTATTACCCGTTTCGCTCGCCAACTGCTCCAGACGAGAACGATCAATCAGCAATTCACTGAACAAATTCATAAGCACATCCAAACGCTCGATATCCACTCGGATCGTGCGCGAAGGTGCAGCTGCCTGTTTAGCTGGTGCAGCAGGTTTGGCTGCTGGCTTTTGTTCCGTTTTCACGGCAGGTGCAACCTCTTGTGATACAGCTGTAGCTATGGCGACAGTTTCAGCTTCAACCGCTGCTGCAGCCTGGTTGGTCATTTGCTGAAGAGTTTCCTGATCCAGCTGAATCACTTTGGCACTTTCTATCTCTGAAATGCTTAATATACTTTTTTCCAGTTCCTGCGCTTCCTTGGTTGTTATGTAATACAACGAGAAACTGCGCTCAAACTTCTCCTGCTCAATATCTTGAACGGTTGGGAAAGACTTCACGACTTCACCGGAACGTTCCAAGAGATCAAATACCATGTAGGCACGTACGCCTTTCAGCTGGCTATCCTCACTAACAAGCACATCGATGTAAAAGACACGATGCCCTTCAGCGATGGACTGGTCCAGCACGGAGTATTGGAACTCGTCCAAATCAACAGCAGAGGAAATGGACTCTACCGGCTTACTTGTTTCTGCAGCTGCTGGAGATTCACCACCTGTCCATTCCCCGCTTTCAATGGCTTGAAGGGAAGCTACAATGGCAGAAACGTCCGCCTTACCCTCTCCGCCACCAGTAATGTCCTGAACCATGGTTTCAAGCGCATCCAAACTCTTAAACAGGGTATCAAAAATATAATCCTTCATTTTCAATTTCTCATTACGTACCAGATCTAACACATTCTCCATTTTATGTGTCAATGATGCCAAATCCTCAAAACCCATCGTAGCGGCCATACCTTTCAAAGTATGAGCAGAGCGGAAGATGACCTGAACGATGCTAAGGTCCTCCGGATTGCCTTCGAGTTGAAGCATATTGTCGTTAAGGGATTGCAGATGATCATTAGACTCATCAATAAACATGGATAAATATTGGTTCATGTCCATTGTGAGGCACCTCCTCCATGAGTTACACTCCGTTTATTTCACTGCTTGAACAAGTTTTGGGGCGATCTCCTGCAAAGGCAGAAGATGGCGAACGCACTGCAGCTCTACAGCAGAACGCGGCATTCCATACACAACACAAGTCTCTTCATTTTCCGCAAAGGTGGATGTGACACCAGCTTCATACAGTTTCTTCATCATGCGAGCTCCATCACTACCCATGCCCGTCAGCAAAACCAAATGTCGCTGAAGTGATGTGAACGGCAATAACGACTCAAACATCGTATCCACCGAAGGCCTATGACCATTCACCGGATGCTCCTCAGTAAGCTTCAAAATAAACTTTCCATCTGCCGTGTTGCTTACTATGATGTGATATCCGCCAGGAGCGATATATGCAGATCCTTTTTTTAGGACCATACCATCTTCAGCCTCAACCACATGCAGCGGACTGAATGTATTCAAGCGTTGTGCCAAAGAACGGGTAAAGTTCGGTGGCATGTGCTGCACGATAATGACAGGTGCAGGCAAATCAGCAGGCAGTTCCTCAAGCAATGTTTTTAGGGCTCTTGGACCTCCTGTGGAGCAACCAATCGCGACAATCTTGTTAAAAGCTCCTTCAGTACCCGCTACTGCTTTTGGAATTGGGCGACTTGAGGCTGCAGCGACCTGATCCACTGCCGATCGTAATGGTTCAGAGTTCCGAATCTCCTTTGGTGTAGGGACGGGCTTAACAGGTTTCCGCGTTTTAGCTTCTCTTACGTCAGGAAGACGATCGGGACTCTTTGGAGCCTCTGCCTTTTTGTCTGACCGCTCTTTTTTCTGATCCCCCAGTGGTGCGTTTCGCTTCAGGGATTGGGATTGGAAACGTTCGCTTTGTTCGCTGGTTGGGCGTGTGACCGGCTGAACCGGGTCAATCCGTTTTTGTGCTGGTTCTCTGTGAACTTGGGCAGGCGTTTCTCGCTGTACCCGCTGAGATTGACGCAAGACGTCTTCCTGAATCTCTTTCCTCTTTTGCAAGGATGCCTCGCGGTCCGCTTTTCGCTTGATTTCATTCATGGCCGCCCGCATTCTCTCAACGAGGGCCTTACCTACCTGAGCAATATCCTGATCATGTGAAATGGAAGGCTTTCGGATAAAATCGAACGCTCCTGCTTCAAGCGCCATAATGGTTTCTTTCATCCCTTGTTCATTGATACCAGATAGCATGATGACAGGAACAGATGATTGCTGCATTATTGATTTTAGTGCATCCAATCCATTCATCTCAGGCATTTCAACATCCATTGTAATAATATCAGGCTTTACATCCACTGCTTTTTGTATTGCTTCCTTGCCGGTTGAAGCAGTCGCCGCAACTTTGAATTCCGGGTCCGCTTCAATTAAATCCGTGACAATTTTGCGCATAAAAGCGGAATCATCGACAACCAATACTTGATACACCGCCATGTTTTGTCCACCTCTGTTTCCTTTTTTCAGAAATCATGTTGTCTTCCTAAGCCACTTTTTCATAAATCCCCTGATTCCTGTCAAGGTTCCGGACTGGTTAACCGCAGGTTCAGCCAGATAGCGAAGGGCGAGTCGCTGTATATCTCTGGAAGCTTTTGATTGGGGATAGGCCAGACTATAAGGCACCTGTCTCTTCACCGCTTTTACGACATTCGGATCTTCAGAAACATACCCGAGCAAGGGGATATCGGTCTGCAAAAAACGTTTAGCTACCCCAGCTATTTTATCGGCCACCCGTTCCGATTCCTGTTCATTTTCAACGCGGTTAACGATCATCCGAAAAGGTGTAGCATTTTCCTGACCATGCATCACTTTGACCAGAGCATATGCATCTGTTATGGAAGTTGGTTCAGGTGTGGTTATAATCATACATTCGTCAGCTGCACCGATGAACTTCATATTCTCTCTAGAGAGCCCCGCACCGGTATCAAAAATGACATAGTCCATTTCTTGTGCAATCATTTCCACTTGCTCTGCAAAAAACTCCAAATCACGATCCGACAAAGAAAATAATTCTTTCATGCCCGATCCACCAGCTATATAGGGCAAGCCGTTCGCACCAAGCTGAATGATTTCCTGTATGGACTTTTGCCGATACAATAAATGATACAAATTATAGGGAGATGTTGTCCCCATAAGGACATCAATATTGGCCATCCCGATATCTGCATCAAACACAAGTACCTTCCGCCCCAGAGTTTGTAATGCAAGTGCAAAATTTAAAGTGAAGTTGGACTTTCCTACTCCGCCTTTTCCACTTGCAATGGTTAAGATCTTGGAAGAACGGCTGCGCTCCATACCGTCCTCTTCTCTGGGTGCTGACACCATACTTCGAAGTGAGGCTGCCTGGTCTCTCATTGTGCAAGTTCTCCCAGTAGTTGTTTAGTTAGGGACCCTGGATCAGGTTTTAACAAATCATCAGGAACGTTCTGTCCATTAGTCACATAGGCAAGTTTTAGCGGAAAACGATGCAAAAGATTAATCATCGGACCACACGTGCCGGTTTCGTCCATCTTGGTGAAGATGATTTTATCCAAACCATACTTACTGAAATGTTCAGTAATTTCGAACATATCCGTATTTTTGGATGTCATGCTCATGACCAGGAATGTTTCACTATTCTCTACAGGAGCCAGCAAGCTTTGTAACTCAGATACCAGCAGTTCGTTTCTGTAGTTTCTTCCTGCGGTATCCATAAAGATCAGATCACAATCCTGCAGGCGGGATATCGCTCGCTGTGTATCTCCGGGAGACTGCACAACCTCAAGCGGAACATTCAAAATGGAAGCGTAAGTTCTAAGCTGTTCCACTGCTGAAATACGGTATGTGTCCGAAGTGATAAACCCGACTTTGCGATGATGTTTAAACATCTGCTCAGCAGCTAGTTTGGCAATAGTTGTTGTCTTACCCACTCCTGTAGGTCCAGCAACATAGACAATTCGAGTCCCGGGTAATATGCCGGCATCAATACGTTCCTCTAGAAACTGTAAAATCTGTTGCTGAACTGACTGGACAATATCTTTTTCTTCCAGCACATTTGCATTTAACTGCGTCTCAGCCGCTTCAAACCATGACTCGAATACTTCTGCCGAAACTTCTTGTCCAATCAGCTGTTCTCGTAGAGAATGAAACTCTTCAGGTAAAGGGTCAGCCAAAGCACTCTGCTTGGATAATTGAGTCATCATTCTTTTGAGGTCTTTCAGTTCAGACATCAATTCAACTTGCTGCCCCTGTTTTTCTTCCTTCAGCAGGGGAGAAGATGCTGAACCGGAAAAATCCGCTCCTTCCGGTCGCGGTTTATAATCCATGCTTGAATCAAATTTACCGATCCCAAAGGCTGATTCGATGTTACTCGATCCAGACTTGGCAGCGGTCTCCTTGTGTTGTTCATTCATATCCTGATCTGCAACATTGGCAGGAGATTCATTAGCTTCGTTTGCAAATGAACGAGCCGTTTGCCGATACGCTTCAGGAACAAATGCACGCGGTACTGGTGTAAATGGATTCTGCACTTGCTTTTTTGCTTCTTTTTTCTCTTCTTCTTCAACTGCCGCCACAACTTCAATTCTTTTTTTGCGAAACATTCCCATCATTCCGCCCACCTTGATTTCTTTGGTGGACAGAATGACAGCGTCACTTCCCAGGTCTTTCCGAATTTGAAGCATCGCTTCGGGCATGGTCTCAACAATATATTGTTTTACTCTCATAAGTTCACCACTCCGACACTTTGGATTTCAACATTCGGTTCCAACTCACTATAGGAAAGTACCGGTATGTCCTGCATGGTACGTTCAATGACTTGACGCAGATACATACGAATGGTTGGAGAAGTTAATACAACAGGTTGTTGACCTGATTGGATCAGTCGATTGACCTGTTCGGTCAATTTTTGATATACACTCTGTGTTGAAGCAGGGTCCAATGCAAGATAACTACCCTGATCGGATTGCTGCACACTCTCGGCAATTTTCTTCTCCAGTCCAGGTCCAACCGTAATCACTCTGAGCGTTTCACCTTTTTGGGAGAACTGTTGAGTGATTTGACGGGAGAGCGATTGTCTTACGTACTCTGTCAGAACATCCGGGTCTTTCGTATACGTCCCGTAATCTGCCAGTGTCTCGAAGATCGTGACCATATCTCGAATCGAGATCTTCTCACGCAGAAGTTTAGCCAACACTTTTTGTACATCCCCAATGGCCAAAACCGAAGGAATCAGCTCATCCACAAGTGCAGCATAGTTCTCTCTGAGATTATCCACAAGCGCTTTCGTCTCTTGTCTGCCAAGCAACTCATGCGCATGTTTCTTGATCAGTTCCGTCAGATGGGTTGCAACAACGGAAGGAGGATCCACAACCGTGTAACCTGCAAGCTCAGCGCGATCTTTGGTCACTTCGTCGATCCAGAGGGCAGGAAGACCAAAAGCCGGTTCCGTCGTTTCAATACCAGTGACAGACTCTTCTTCATAACCTGGACTCATAGCCAGATAATGGTTAAGCAGCAATTCACCGCCTCCAACCACATTACCCTTGATCTTAATGACATACTCATTAGGCCTTAATTGAATGTTATCTCGAATCCGTATCACCGGAACCACGAGTCCCAATTCAAGTGCACATTGTCTACGTATCATAATAATCCGATCCAATAGATCTCCGCCCTGCTGATTATCAGCGAGAGGGATCAAACCGTATCCAAATTCGAATTCGATCGGATCCACCTGAAGCAAATTAATTACGCTTTCTGGACTTCTAACCTCTTCAATCTGCTGCTCTTCCTCCATCTGTTCTTCTGCCTCCTGTTTGGATTTCAGATTATTCTGCATCCTCCAAGCGGCAAATGCCAATATACCCGCCAAAGGTATTGTCGTTATGGCATGAATCGGAGTGAAGAAACCAAGCATTGCGATTACAAAAGCTACAATATAAATGAGCGTCGGGTATGTAAACAACTGCCCCGTAATATCATCTGCCAAATTTCCTTCGGATGACGCTCTTGTGACGATAAGTCCCGCTGCTGTTGAAATCAATAGAGCAGGAATCTGACTTACCAATCCATCCCCGATTGTTAATACAGAGTACGTGGATAATGCATCTGCAAACGAGAGGCCATGCACGGTCATACCGATGATAAACCCACCAATGAGATTGATCAGCAAGATGATAATACTTGCGATGGCGTCTCCTTTTACGAATTTACTCGCCCCGTCCATTGCTCCGTAGAAATCAGCTTCTCTCTCAATTTTGGAACGACGCTCACGCGCCTGTTGCTCATTGATCAAGCCTGCATTTAAATCCGCATCAATACTCATCTGTTTACCAGGCATCGCATCGAGTGTAAAACGAGCTGCAACTTCTGCTACACGTTCTGACCCCTTGGTGATAACGATAAACTGAACAACGACCAGTATAAGAAAGACGATAAAACCAATAGCAATCTGACCGCCTGCGATCCAGCTACCAAACGTTGCTACGACAGATCCCGCGTCTCCATTTCCGAGAATCAGCTTCGTTGTTGAAATATTTAAAGCTAATCGAAACAGTGTCGTAATCAACAGCAGTGCCGGAAAGATGGAGAATTGCAACGCTTCCTTGCTGTTCATTGCAACGAGCAGTATCATCAATGCAAGTGAAATGTTGACAACAAGCAGCATATCCAACAACCAGGTTGGGATCGGGAGAATCATCATCAACACAATGCCGATGATACCCGCAAGGACAGCAATATCTTTAGTTTTCAATGAATGTACGGCCTCCGATCCCTTTTATTTCGTTCTGCCCTTTAATTTATATACATAAGCCAGCACTTCGGCTACCGCTTGAAACAAATCAGCCGGTATGGCGTCGCCAATCTCGGCCCTCTGGAACAATGCCCGTGCCAGCGGCTTGTTTTCCATTGTAATGACACCGTGCTCTTTGGCAATTTCCCTAATGCGCAAGGCGACGTAATCCTGACCTTTGGCAACAATCTGAGGTGCTTCCATCTCGGAACCTTCATACTTTAGCGCAACCGCAAAGTGCGTCGGGTTCGTGATGATCACATCTGCATTGGGAACTTCTTGCATCATGCGCTGTACAGCCATACGACGCTGTCGTTCCCTGATTTTACCTTTGATCAGCGGGTCACCTTCCATTTTTTTGTACTCATCCTTGATGTCCTGCTTGGACATCCGAATGTTTTTCTCGTAATCATATTTCTGATACATGTAGTCGAATACTGCAAGTACCATTAAGGCAACAGCAATCTTGACACCCAGATTCAGGGTGATTGAAGCTGAAAAATGTAAAATGGCATCCAGAGAATAATGAGAAAGCGATGCAATTTCCGATTGGTAACTTATAATCGTACTGTAAACAAGGTATCCGATAATCAACATTTTCAAAATGGATTTTGCAAACTCCACCAACGAGCGGAGTGAGAAAATGTTTTTGAATCCTTTGATTGGATCTAGCTTTTCAAGCTTTGGCTTCAATCCTTCTCCTACAAGGAGAAAACCAACCTGCATATAATTGACTATCAATCCGACAAGTGCAGCACCAAGCAGTACGGGGGCAAGCAGCAGCATCACTTCAATGCCATAACGCATCATAAGGGCCATTACATTCTCGCCGGTGATCTCCAAGCTCAGTCGATTCATAAAGATATCCGTGAATAACCGGACGATGCGTTCTTTGTAAAAGTTACTAAATACCATCATGATTAAAAAGGTGAACAGGAGAATGGATGCCCCAGAGATCTCCATACTTTTGACAACCTGTCCCTTTTTGCGCGTATCCTGCCTTTTTTTCGGGGTGGCTTTCTCTGTCTTCTCCCCTGCGAATAACTGAAGGTCCAGTTGAAATTTCATTTTAAATCCTGTCCTCCGTTTCCTTTAACCTGGCCTCTGTCCGATCGTCCCAAGCAATTTTTCCATAGATCTAAACATTGCTTCGAACAATTGGCCAAATACAAAGGCGAAGCTCGGAACCATCAAAAGCAATATGGCGATCCCCACCAGGACCTTTAACGGCATACCGACAGCAAACACATTGAATTGAGGAGCAGTTTTAGCCAGAAAGCCCAGTCCCACATCCGTCAAAAACAAAGCCACTACAATAGGTGCCGACATTTGAAAGGCAAGCATAAAGGCCTCCCCTAACGTATGAACGAGAAACTCAGCAATACTCCCATCGGCCAATCGTATGAAAAAGGCATTGGATAACGGTATCCAGCGATAGCTGTAAACTATGGCATCCAGAAGATAGTGGTGACCATTCATCGTCAGGAAAAGCAGCATAGCAAAAGCGTATTTGAAATTACCTGTCAGCGGTGCGGAAGCCCCCGTCATCGGGTCAAAAACATTCGCCATACCAAAGCCAATCTGAAGATCAATAAATGTTCCAGCGGTCTGCACAGCTGTCATGATCAAATAGGCTACAAACCCTAGCAGCAAACCTATTAGTATCTCTCGGATAATCAATAGGATGTAACTCAGATCGGTAGGCACTTCCTGATTCATGCCATAAACGACATAAACCGTTAATGTCACAAATGCCGATAAACCCACCTTAATGGAATTCGGGACATTTCGAGCTGAAAACACTGGTGCAGTTACAAAAAATGATGCAATTCGACAAAACATAAGCAGAGCGACAGGAAAACTTTGCAGCAATGTCTCCATCGGCGAAAGCCTACCCTATATATCTGTATAAATTATCAAGAATGTTATACGTGAAATCTACCAAAATATTTAAAATCCATGGCCCAAATAAGAGCACTGCCAAAAGTACGGCAATAATTTTAGGAACAAAGGCTAATGTCTGCTCCTGAATTTGGGTTGTTGCCTGAAATACACTGATAATGAGACCCACAACTAGAGCCAGTATAAGCATGGGTGCGCTGGCCAGCAGTGACGTATATACTGCTTTCCCGGCCAGACCTATAATAAATTCTGAAGTCATGACCGTCCTCCTTTAACTTTCCTGCTCATGTGTTAAAGCTCAGCAACAGTGACTTCACTACAAGATACCAGCCATCGACAAGGACAAATAACAATATCTTAAATGGTAATGAGATCATGACCGGTGGAAGCATCATCATCCCCATAGCCATTAGCGTACTTGCAACCACGATGTCTATGACCAGGAATGGTATGAATATCATAAATCCCATCTGGAATGCTGTCTTCAATTCACTTATTGCATACGCTGGCACCATGACAGTGATCGGTATGTCTTGATAAGTTTCCGGTTGTTCGGTCTGATTATATTTCATAAATAGCAGTAAATCCTTCTCCCTGGTATGGGAGAACATAAATTTCTTTATGGGATCCTGAGCCTTTTCAAGCGCTTCCGTTTGCGTGATGTCTCCTTTGAGATAGGGTTGAAGTGCTACCTGATTAATAGAAGACAGTGTCGGTGACATGATAAACAGTGTCAGGAAGAGCGCTAAACCGACAAGCACCTGATTGGGCGGCATTTGTTGCGTTCCCAAGGATGTCCGTATAAAACCGAGAACGATAACAATTCGGGTGAAACTGGTCATTAACACCAGTATTGCAGGCGCTATACTTAGCACCGTAATTAAGAGAATAATGGACAGAGAACTCGTACTAGGTGTTCCCCCATCTCCGCTTCCGATTTGAATATCGATGTTCGGTATCGGTTCGGCAAAGGCGACCGTCACAGATGCCAGGCTGATAAGCCCCATCAAACAACATGCTAGCCAAATCTTTTTCTTCATGAATCCCTCGACCGATCTGTAGTATTGTCTTCTTCCAGGAGCTTTTCCATCTTTTCTTTTCGGTTAGGCATCTGCCGAAGTTTCGACTCGAACAGTTCGTGAAAAGAGGCTGTGTCCTCAATTTCCATTTCCCGTGGCGGTTCTTTCTTACGCAAGCGGGCTGCCAACTTGTTAATTATCGGTGAAAGGCTTCCCTGTTGTGAAGAAGCTTCTCTCTCAAATGAATCAACAATTCTTTGCGCCTCTTCCAGATCCGAGATTTTGTCCAGCAATTGTATATTCTCGCCTACGCCAACCAAATAGACATTGCCACCAATTTCTATGATCTGCAGAGACTTGTTGGGCCCCAGCCCCACACCACCCAAAATACGGACTGTGCCGCTTCGAAACCATTGTTGATTTCGTTTGTTCAAAAAACGGAGCAGGTAAACGATAAGGACCAGGATGACGGCCAGGACGACAATCACCCATACAAGCTGAAAATAATAGTTGGTCCCAACGTCAGCTTCTCCAGGAATTCCACCCTGCGCCATCATCATGTGTCTTAAACTCCCAGCGTTTTGCTGATTGCTTCGATGACCCGGTCAGACTGGAATGGCTTAACGATGAAATCTTTGGCACCAGCCTGAATTGCATCAATTACCATTGCTTGTTGTCCCATAGCTGAACACATAATGACTTTAGCGTTCGCATCGATTTTCTTGATTTCTTTCAGTGCTGCGATCCCATCCATCTCAGGCATGGTGATATCCATCGTGATCAGATCAGGACGAAGTTCCTTAAATTTCTCAATTGCTTGTGCTCCATCCTGAGCCTCGCCAACGACCTCGTATCCGTTTTTGGACAAAATGTCCCGGATCATCATTCTCATAAATGCAGCGTCGTCCACGACTAAAATTCGGTTTGCCATCTTGATTCAAGTCCTCCCTAAATTGTGCTTATTGTAATTTCTGAATTCGGTCCCATTGGCTTACGATATCTATAACACGAACACCAAAGTTTTCATCGATGACGACAACTTCTCCCTTGGCGATCAGTTTGTTATTGACCAAAATATCGACAGGTTCGCCGGCCAGTTTATCCAGTTCGACAATTGAACCTTGTGAGAGTTCCAATATATCCTTAATTTGCTTCTGGGTCCTTCCTAATTCTACGGTGACTTTAAGGGGAATGTCCATCAATAAATTCAAATTATTTTCGTCCACTTGACCGTAAGCCCCATTTTGTAAATTAGCAAACTGGACTGGTTGTACATTTACATTCCTGTTCGGCATTCCGCCGTAATGCTGTGGTGCACCGTATGGTTGCTGCGGAGGCATGCCATAAGGCTGTTGTGGCGGCATTCCTTGTGGCATGCCCATTGGTGCCTGTCCATATCCGTTATAGTCTGGAGCAGGCGGCTGAGTAGCCTGTGGAGGCACTTGTTGCTGAACTGGTGGCTCAGGTGCCACTGGTGGAGCTGCTGCTGCCGGTGTCGCCTGTGATGGTGTTGTTACTGGTGCATTAGCCGTTGATTCCTGTGCACCACCAATCAACATGTCCACCATATGTTTGGCGAAATCAACAGGCAAAAGCTGCATCAGATTGGAGTCAATCAGATCACCAATCAGGAGACGGAACGAAACTTGAATCAACGTCTCGTCATGCGGAAGACTGCTGACACCCTCGCCACTTTCCATGTTAAGAATATCAATGCCTGGTGGAGAGATATTTACAAATCGATTGAAGATCGTAGACATGGAGGTTGCAGATGAACCCATCATTTGATTCATGGCTTCCTGAACTGCACTAATATGGATTTCGTTCAGTTCTTCATCTGCAGGATTGCCTTCACCCCCGAGCATCAGATCAGCAATGACTTGGGCATCACGCTTTTTAATCACAAGTGAATTAATTCCTTCAAATCCATCCACATAATTCACATGTACCGCAACATGCGGCTTGGGAAAAGCTTCCTCAAATTGCGAACGGCTGATGATGGATACTTTCGGTGTAGTAATATCTACTTTCAATCCCAATAGCGTGGACAAAGCTGTCGCAGCGCTACCGAATGTAATATTACCAATCTCCCCCAATGCATCTTGTTCAAGCTCAGTCAAAAAGTCGTCAACCGTTTTTTCAACCGGTTCCGTGCTGCTCATCGATTCGGATTGCCTGAGCAAAGCATCGATTTCTTCTTGGGACAAATAATCCTTACTCGTCAAATTCTTCAACTCCTTCGGTGACAATCTTGTCTATTTGCACAGCCACACGGTCTTTAATCGTTCCCGGACTGCCCATATACTTCAACCTGTCGCCAACTTTGATGGATAATCCCTCTTCAACCGGTTTGTTTAACGTAATAACATCGCCAACCGATAGGCCTAGGAATTCCGAGATCGAAATCCTGGATTCTCCCAACTCAGCTACAATCGGCAATTTGGCTTTATTCACACGTTCTCTAAGAGCATCGTACTCTTCAGGAGCCCTCGTTTTTTTCTCTGAAACAAACCATTGATGTGTCGACAACCTTGACATAATGGGTTCAAGAACGACATGCGGGATACACAAATTGATCATGCCTGTGGTGTCACCGATTTTGGTGCTAAGCGAGATCAGTGCGATCGTTTCGTTAGGTGATACAATCTGCATAAACTGCGGATTGGTCTCCAGCGCTTCCATTCTAGGTGATATGTCCAGCACCGTCTTCCAGGCTTCCTGCAAACTTTCGAACGCGCGGCTGAAGATCCGCTCCATAATCGTCGTCTCAATTTCAGTCATTGAAGCTATTTTAGTCGGTGCACTTCCTGTACCTCCCAGCAATCGATCCAACATCGCATAACCAACATTGGGGTGGACTTCCAGTACCATTCGACCTTGTAATGGTTCTGCTTCAAATATGTTTAATATCGTCATTTTAGGAATTGAACGTATAAATTCATCATAGGGCAACTGTTCGACCTGAACGACGTTAATTTGAACGAAAGTCCGCAATTGGGCTGAAAAATAAGTGGTGAGAAAGCGTGCAAAGTTTTCGTGAATTCGAGTCAAACTTCGAATATGATCTTTGGAAAAGCGTACCGCCCGTTTAAAATCATACGATCTAATTTTTTTCTGAGTTTCTTCCTTTTTCAGTTCCTCGGCATCCATCTCACCTGAGGAAAGTGCTGCTAATAGGGCATCAATCTCATTTTGTGATAATACATCCACCATGTTCTCACCCCCTTACCGTTTTACAGCGTGCTCTGTTCATTACATTGATGCCATCAAAAAATAAGTAAAGTTCGTGCTGCTCAGCTTCGGTTCAGGCAGTGCCTCATTGATCAGTTTTGTAAGTTTTTCATTAAACTGAGAACGCCCCTTGGCTGTTTTTAATTCTTCTGGCTGTGCATCCGCAAAAGTTTGAACAATAATTGGTTTTACAGTGATTTCTTTGATTTTCTCAAAATCTTCTTTTGCTGCGGCATCGGCCATTTTAAAAGCCAGGTTAACTTGTACGATGTGATTGGTATCTGCCAAATTTGTTTTGATGTCTGTAATTTCAGAAGTCACCTCAACAATTTCATCAGCAGTCATCTTTTTAACCTCTGCAGCCGAAGCTACATCTTTCTCCGCTTTGTTTCCTACCTGTCCCTGCATAAATACAAACACAACCACCACAATGAGTGTTATGGCCAGCAATATCGTTGCGAGCCAGGGCATCATCTTTTTCATCAGGATTCCTCCGTTTGCTGCACTTTGATAGTGGCTGCCTGAACCCCGATTTCACGGTTGTAATCTTTGATTTTGGAAATGACTTCATCGGCCTTTTCAAGGACAATCAGTCTCTTCCCAGTCACCAGAGTAATATACGTATCCGGCGTTTCTTCCACAATCTCTACCATCAGCGCATTTAACCACATGGGAGAACCGTTTAACCGCGTAACCGAAATCATGCTAAGCCCCCTCGATCAATGTGGAGGAGCAAGCCCCCCCACGCATTAAAATTTGCTAATTAGTTATTAACGTTTCAGGTTAACAACTTCCTGAAGCACTTCATCCGATGTTGTAATGATCCGCGAGTTCGCCTGGAAGCCACGTTGGGCCACGATCATCTCTGTGAATTCGCCTGTAAGGTCTACATTGGACATTTCCAGTTGACCTGCAATGATTGAACCAGTTCCGTTTTCAGCATCATTCGCTGTTAATGTATCAAGAGTGCCATCAGGATTAGCATTAGCCGTCATTCGGTAAAGGTTGCCGCCTATTTTTTCTAACCCTTCAGGGTTGACAACTTTTCCAATTCCCAGCTGAGTTTCACTTTCGATGGTTCCATCAGCCATAGTCTGGTTAATCATACCGTTTTGACCGATCGTAAAAGAAACAACATCATCTGCAATCGTGATCGGTGCACCTTCACTGTCTAATACGAAGAGGCCGTCTGATGTAACGAGATTACGAGCCGCATCTACATGAAAATCTCCAGCACGAGTTAAAAATGGAATTTCCTGATCCTCTCCCATGGAAACAAGGAAAAAGCCATCTCCGTTAATTCGCAAATCTGTGGGATTGTTTGTTGTCATTGGACTTCCTGCAAGATGTAATGTATCAATAGAACCTACAGACACACCTAAACCGATTTGTTTCGCATTCACACCACCGGTTGGAGTATCTGTCGGGGCTGTTACTCCCGCTGTGGTTTGACTCATAATATCCTTAAACATAACACGACTGCCTTTGAAGCCAACGGTGTTTACGTTTGCGATATTATTACCAATGACATCAAGTTTTGTTTGAAAACCCCGCATCCCGGAAACACCAGAGTACATCGATTTTAACATTTTAAAAAATCCTCCCAGCCATAATTTGGTTACCGCATCAGTCGGTCAGCGGTATTCCGGCTCCCGAGAAGGGCCAGCCGGTTAAGAAATGATTACAGCACTATCTATTTGTGTAAACACGTTATCCTTCATGCTTTCACTATCCATGGCGGTAACGACAGTGCGATTCTTGACATTGACGATAAAGGCCATGTCCTGCATCAGGATGAGAGACTCTTTTGCGCCTTTTGCAGCAGCCTTGTCCAGTGCAGTTCCAATCTGCCGCATCTGCTCACTTTTTAGCTCAATTCCACGCTGTTCCAATCTTTTGGCTGCATGATTGCTAAGCTTAAGAAGATTATCCTCAAGCACCTGGGCAAAAGGTCTTTCTGGAGTGAGAGTTGTCTCGCTCTGTTTGACACGATTAAGCAGGTTAGGCGTTACTGGCCCTGTATATAGTTGTCCTACCGTTATTCGATCACTCATAATGTGTTCCCACTATCTTGAACCGACTTTTCAGCTTCCTCACTTTCACTCACTGGTGCTGAAACATCTGCAATACTTTGACTCTGGGATTCTTCTTCACTTTGAGTGGGATTTGCAACCTGAATAATTTCATTCAGTTCAATCTCGTCTTCGCCCACTTTAGCGTACTGTACACCATCCCGTACGATGATTGAATCCACAATCCCCTGACGAAGCGTTCCGTTGTCCTCTTTATTAGAAGAAAGCCAGCTGATTTCTCGCCCGATCATGCTTGAAACTGCACCAAGAGACTGATTCAGCGCTTTAAGTTGGGATGAGATATTAACTAGTTGTTCAACCGAACTGAACTGAGCCATCTGAGCAATAAATTCCTTATCCTCCATAGGCTGCATCGGATCCTGATTCTGAAGTTGGGTGATTAGAATTTTAAGGAACTGATCCTTCCCTAGCTCCTTTGTAGCTGCACTAGTTGTTGCCTTGTTTGCGGCCGAATAGTTAGGCCAAGTATTATTGGTAGAAACAATTTCAGTAGCCATATTTTCACCTCATTTCCGATTAAGCTTTAGCAGTAAACGATCCTCCCTGGAAGTCGTTCCCTTCCTCACTTTCACTGCGCCAATTGCGCAGTTCCTCCTGAAGATTTGCCGTAGTTATTGCATCATCCGATTGCTCTTCCCGTTCTCGTGACCGGCGCTGATCCTGCGAGTTATTTCCTTGTTGACGTCCCCCATCATGATACATTTCAGATCCTAGGGAGCTGCTCTGAGTGACCTCAATTCGTTCCACTTGGATCCCTTGGGATTGAAGCGAGGCACGAAGCTGTGTCATTTGCTGTTCAAGCATATCCTTCGCCATCGTATGTTCTGTCATGAAGCGTGCAACCAACTGTCCGTTTTGCAAAGTAATCTGTACATCCAGCTTACCCAGATGTTCTGGGCGAAGTGAGATTGTAGCTTCGGAAAACCCCTTTTGCTGAACGATATCCAGCTTATTCACCACAAATTGCGTCATTTCTTTTGCAAACTGCGATGCTTGCATTACGGGTTCAGCTGGCTTAGCTACCGTTGTGCCTGACGTTCGCATGGATAACTCCCCGGCTGTAATGACTTTTGAATGATCTACTTCTCCACCATCATTGACAGTAACCGAGGTGTTCGTATCTTCTTCACCTGCCACTTTAATTCTGGTATTCGGAGCAGACATAGCAGTCAAGTCTTTTTCCGAGGACGGGGTAACTTTTGTTGGAACAACCTGATCTTTTAATGTGTCTATTGAGTCAATGACAGTTTTAAGATCTGTCCACCCTTTGTTGTTGCTCAGATCAACTCCAGCCTCCTGTAACTGATTCTGGAGAGTTTGAAGCAATTGTTTGAACTCAGTTGTATTTTTGGCAATCGGACTATTCGGTTCAGACATGCTTGCAACCATCTGAGTCAGGACATCCTGCAACACAAAGCGAACGGCTGATGGATGCTCGGTAAGATCCATTACTGGTGCAGCTTTAACGGCTTCCAGTACATTTACAGTCTCATCAGAATTCTCTGTTTCTGCCGAACCACCATTTAGTTGTACATACATCTGTTGAATCAGATTCTGTAAATCCGCCAGTAATATTGGATCATTTTCCAAAGCTTCATCGAGCGAATCCAAGCCAGCAAACAGTGAATCTAAAATATCTGCAAGAGAAGTTTGTTCCCCTTCTTCACCGGATGCAAATGCTATAGCTAGCGGATTTACAGATAACCCCCCAGCAGCTGCCGAGTTATTTTCTTCAGAAGTACTTGCATTCAGTGTCTGTGCCAGTGTTTGCAAGAATTCACCGTTGCTCCCTGTAACTGTACCTTTGGATTGCGTTCCAGACGAGGTTTGCACTGCACTTGCTGCCTTGGATGAAGATGCAGAAGTCATTTGATATACGATCGACATTTGTTTCACCTCCTTCCGGTAATAACCGCATCCCACCTTACTTATTGCCCATCAAGCGGTTTAAGATCTTGGCCGTTTCAGCAGAATTCTCTGTGGACATGTTCTCCAGCAACTGTGAGCGTGTAGCATCGTCTACCGAGTTCAAAATGGTTAGCGTTTTATCCGGGCTGAGTTTGTATGTCTCTAAAAGCAACTTGGCACCGCTGGAAGCTGACATTGACGAGAATGTTTGACTAAGCTGTGTTTTGTCCAGGTTTTTCGAGTTACTCGTTGACGTCGTTGTGGTTGCGGCCGTTTCTTTCTTCAATCTGGATTGCAATGCATCCAATGCCAAATCACCGGATGGTTTGGCGTCCTTCATCATCATGGTGACATCTGCAGCCGTTTTCGGATCCATTTTCTCTAAAACTTTTGTACGCGCAGTTGACTGCATTGAACTCAGAAGCAAAACCATCTCTTCATTGGTCATGTTCTGTAATATAGGAGCTGCTTTGCTCGGACTCATGTCCGCGTACATCTTGGCCAAATCCTTAATCTGTTTCTGATAATCCGACTCCGTCTCAGAGTTACTCGCTGCCGCAGCTTCTGCTGCTTTTTCCGCTTCATCCAATTTTGCTTGCAGATCGCTTGCTTTTTTTGCTTCTGTCGTCGTAGCCTCTTTCGCTGCCTGAAGTTCTGTTTCTTTTGCCGCTACCTGAGACTTCAGTTTTTCGATTGTTGCTTCAGCACTTTCAACTTGTTTCTCGCTTTCGTCCAGCTTTTCTTTTTCCGGATCCAATACAGGATCAGGTACCCAATCCTTAACGACCGGAATTTTGTTAGCTACCTCAAGCATGTTGTTGCGAATATCCACATTAAATAAGGTGAGCAGCACACCGAGCAGCACTACGGTGAAGACAATTGGAATCGAGATCATTAGAAATTTTTCCCAACCGCCGCCTGACTCTTTTTCGATATCTGTATCTTTAACAGCCATTGTTCATTCCTCCTTCACGAGACAACTTCGCTTCCGAAGCACATCAAATTGCGCGTCCGGCCTTGGCAGCGAAGCGTACAGTAGCCATCTCGTCCAGATCGTTCTGTTCCCGGAGGAGCATCTCCTGCTGAAATTTGATTTTGGCCTTGTCCCTCGCTTCAAGCCACACTTTTTCATCAACCATTTTACCGTTCAAGAACGTCTGATTCTGCTGTACATTGACCTGTGCGTGTTTAACATCCGAATTCTTTTTGGAAATGCACTCATCCAGGTGATAAACGTATCGCTGCATTTCTTGCAGACTGGATACTGAAGCTCTGCTCTCCGTTGCGGATTGAATGACGCTAATCAGATTATTTTTATCATTCATCAGTTGTAAAAGGTGTTCTTCTTCCGTTTGAAGTTTGCCGATCGCTGTGGATAACATCCACTCCGCTTGTGTTTTTTCATTGCTTTTCAGGTCAACAACCTTTTGGAAATGATATCGAAATTTCATCGTTTAACCTTTCATCTCCTTGCAAATTCAAGAATCAAACGTTCCTGCACTTCACTCAGTGTTACTTTTTCATCCACTTTTTGCTTGGTAAAGTTCCATATACTTTCGATCTGATCCATTGCTTCATCAATCGCTGCGTTCGAGCCTCTCTGATACGCACCAATGTTGATCAAATCCTCGGATTCTTTGTATACAGCCATTAATCGCTTCATATTATTAACAGCTTCGAGCTGTTCTTCAGGTGCTATGTCTTTCATGACACGACTAATGCTGGCAAGCACATCAATCGCTGGAAAATGACCTTTGTTAGCAATGGAGCGATTCAGTACAATATGGCCATCCAGAATACCCCTGACAGCATCCGCAATCGGTTCATTCATATCGTCACCATCCACGAGCACCGTATAAAATGCTGTAATGGAGCCGGTTGGTCCTGTCCCCGCACGCTCGAGCAATTTAGGCAAACTTGCAAATACAGAAGGTGTATAACCTCTCATCGCTGGAGGCTCACCCACAGCAAGTCCGACTTCCCTTTGAGCCATGGCATAACGAGTAACGGAATCCATCATTAACATGACATTCATGCCTCTGTCCCTGAAGTATTCCGCAATCGTGGTTGCAATGACTGCTCCCTTAATTCGAATTAACGCGGGTTGGTCTGAAGTTGCAACAATGACGACTGAACGTTCCAATCCTTCTGGTCCCAGATCACGTTCGATAAAGTCACGCACCTCACGTCCCCGTTCACCTACGAGTGCAATGACATTCACATCAGCTGCTGTATTGCGAGCAATCATGCCCATCAAGGTACTTTTACCAACACCGGAGCCGGCAAAAATACCAACCCGCTGACCCTTACCAACAGTCAACAGACCGTCAATGGCTCTAACACCTACACCCATCGTCTCCAGTACCCGCGGCCGTTCCATCGGATTTACAGGTTTGTTTGATGTCGAAAACATCGGCATTCTTGAAGGAAGCAAGGAACCATCCAGCGGCTGCCCAAGTCCATCAAGCACTTTGCCCAGCAGTTCTGAACCAACCTGGACTCCAAGTGGCTTCCCGGTACCTACGACATCGCATCCGGGACCAATCGACTGTAATTCACCCAAAGGCATCAGTAGTACTTTGTTATCCCGAAAACCAACGACTTCGGCCTGAATCGGTTTTTCCGATTTCCCCGGGTAGATGTAGCATACATCACCGATGCTCGCATCTGGCCCTTCCGATTCCACCATGAGACCGATAACCTGGGTGACCTTACCATTAATCCGGACAGGATCAAATTGGCGTAAATGCTCCATATAACGCTGTGAACTAAGAACCTTCATGTTGATTTTTTCGCCCCTCATCCTCAAGTGCTATGCGGACCAGTTCTTTTTTAATTTCGGACAGTTGTGTATCGATACGGGCGTCCACGCTTCCGAAAGACGAACGAATCACGCAGCCTTTGTCTTTCACCGTTGCATCCGGCAAAATCTGGAGTTCGGCCTGTGAGTCGATCGACAAGGACAACTCTTCACGCGCAGCTTGTACAAAAGCAAATTGCTCTGGAGCAACACATAGGGCAATCATTCCTTGTTCACGTTTGCGTGCCAAATTCTGACGAATCAATTCAAGGGTATGATCCGGTTCAACTGTGAGTTGTTTATCAATGACCTTTTCAGCAATACCACATGCCAGTTCAACAAGAAATGGCTCAGCTTCCTGAATAATTTGATCTTTTGCTACGTAAGCCTCTTGGAGTACTTCCTGAGCTTCTTTCATCATCTGTTCGATCTGCACCTGGAGATCCAGTTCAGCTTGTACTTTGCCTTCATCAAAACCCTGCTGAAAACCTTGTGAGCGCAGCGCCTCAGTCAAATGCTCATCCTGCTCACGCTGCTCCTGCCACCAGATATCGATCTGCTCACGGGCTTCTTTAAGCATGCGCTCCGCTTCCTCGGAGGCTTCACGTACCTGCTTTTCTGCAAACTCCTTCGCATCTTCCAGCATCTCCGCAGTCAGACGTTTCGTCTCTTCGTCTACACGTGCCTGCAACGCCGCAGCCTCTGATCCTTCTGATTCACTATCAAATTCCGCTGTTTCAGATCCACCATAGTTATGATGGTTTTCAAGGCGTTTGCGGTCATCAACGGGTACATACTGGAAAGATTTAATCAAATTAGACAATGATATCATCTCCTCCGCCGCGAGCAATAATGATCTCACCAGCTTCTTCCAGTCTGCGGATCGTTCCTACGATACGAGTCTGGGCTTCTTCCACATCACGCAACCGAACAGGTCCCATGAATTCCATTTCTTCCTTGAATGTTTCGGACATCCGTTTTGACATATTGCGGAACACCGCATCCCGTACTTCTTCGCTGGCCACTTTGAGTGCAAGCTGCAAGTCTGCGTTGTCGATATCGCGGATAATGCGTTGAATCGAACGGTCGTCCACATTGACAATATCTTCGAATACAAACATGCGTTTTTTGATTTCCTCGGCGAGTTCCGGATCCTGAATCTCCAGAGAGTCCAGAATGGTACGCTCCGTACCCCGGTCGACTCCGTTCAGAATCTGTACGATCGACTCGATACCGCCTGCATTTGTGTAATCCTGAGTAACCGTTGAAGATAACTTTTGTTCCAATACACGCTCCACCTGAGAGATAACTTCAGGGGATGTACTGTCCATGACAGCGACTCTTCGAGCTACATCGGCCTGCTTTTCCTGAGGCAACGATGATAGAATTGCTGCTGCCTGCTCAAATTGCAGATAGGATAGCACCAAAGCGATCGTCTGCGGACTTTCATTCTGGATAAAGTTTAAAATTTGGTTTGGATCAGCTTTGCGTGCAAAGTCGAATGGTCTAACCTGCAGCGTAGCTGTCAAACGATTAATAACTTCAAGCGCTTTTTGCGATCCGAGCGCTTTCTCCAGAATTTCTCTCGCGTAAGTAATACCACCTTGAGAAATGTATTCCTGAGCAAGACAGATCTGGTGAAACTCAGCCATAATCATATCTTTTTCTGAAGCATCGACTTTGCGAACATTGGCAATTTCCAATGTTAATTGTTCAATCTCCTCATCACGCAGATGTTTGAAGATTTGCGCTGACACTTCCGGACCTAATGTAATCAACAAAATTGCTGCTTTTTGTCTTCCAGTCAAACCCTGACTGCTTGCCTTTGCCAATGCGTTCACCTCTATTCGTCAGCCAGCCACGTACGCAGCAGATTGACGAATTCGTCCGGCTTTTTCTTCGCCAAACTCTCCAATTGTTTGCGCACTTGACTTTCGTTCGTTACACTGTCCAACGTAATGGACGGGAACTCTGTTGCTACTGGGAGAGGAATCTCTTCTTCTTCCTCTTCGTTTTGTTTGCGTCGACGACGTACGAGCAGGATAACGACTGCTGCGATTAACGCTGCCACCAGCGCTCCTATACCCCACATCATGCCTGTCGAAAGCTGGAATCCTGTCTCTGCAGCTGCTGCAGTTTGGAAGCCTTGGGAGATAACCGAGACTTTCTTGGTCAGATCTGCGTCTGTTATTGCATCACCTGAATCTGCAAGTGAAGCTCGAACGATATTCACCAAAATGTTTTCAATGGCATCCTGAACAGGTTGTTGTAATTCTGTTTGTCCTTCAGGTGGTTCAACCGCCACGTTAATGGTTAAATCTTTTACAGTGTAAGGACTGGAAATGATATCTTTGGCAATTCGATTCACTTCATAGTTGACAGTGCTTGATGATTCCTCAGAGGTAGAATTCCCCGTTGCATCCGTTGAAGGATACCCCGGAACTTCTTCTTGCCCAGTTCCTGCGACACCGCCTGTTGGCGTGCTAGCACCTGTATAACTCTTTTGAATCTCCTGCACACTGATCTCGATGCCCTTCATGTTTTCTTCATCGACAGGTGTAACCAGATTTTCTTTGCTTGTCACTTTATCGAAGTTAAGCTTGGAAGCTACCAGTACATTTACTTTGTCTTCGCCTACGATTTGTGAAAGAAATTGTTTTACATTATTACGAACGTCATTTTCGAACTTCTTCTGCAAAGCCATGTTTTCTTGGACTTCAGAAGATAATCCGCCGCTGCCACCACGAGCCGTTGGAATTAACTCGGCTTCATCCGTGTTAGTGATCGTAATATTTTCGATCGGCAGGTTGGGAATAGCCGTCTTTACCAAATTAAAGTATCCGTCAACTGCTGCCTGATTCGGGTGATATCCCGGTTTAAACTGCAATGCTACGGAAGCTGATGCTTTGTCCTGCTCTTCAAGGCCGGCAAAGATGTTATCCTTGGGCATGTTGACCAAAACTTTGGCGTCTTGTATGCCTTGCATGCGCTGAAGTAATTGTTCCACTTCTCCGTTTATCGCATTGTTATACTTTACATCGAATTCTTTGTCCGTCATCCCGATTGGTGATGAGGATTCCTCGAATGATTTGTAACCCAATGAACCATTTTGAATAATCCCCTGTGATCCGATGTTCACTTTTGCAAGTGCAACATCCGTGCTCGGTACCGATATGGTTTTCCCGTCTGCACTTAACTTGTAGGGGATACTTGATGAATCCAGGTAATTAATAACTCCTGCGGAGTCACTAGCATTCAAATCGGTAAATGCAACTTCATATTCTGTTTTGGACAATTGCATCGTTAATACAACAGCCGCCAGAATTAAGAATAAAAAGGTGGAAACCAGTAATACTTTCTGTTTTTTGCTGAAGCTATTCCAATACTGGGTTGCTTTATCCCTGTACTGGGCAATTCTCTCATTCACTCTGTCACCCCATCCGAAACTTTGCTTAGTCTGTCCTGAGTAATTTACAGTACTCCTATTAGTAAGCACTTAATTAAGATTCAGGAGCAGCATCGCAGCTGCTTGTTGTAATGATCAGCGCTGTTATCGAAGCGCAAGCATGCTCTTTTTACATTTGCGTACGCATAATCTCCTGATACGCTTCGACTACTTTGTTTCGGACTTGAGTCGTGAGTTGCAGACTCAACAGGGCCTGTTCTGAAGAAATCATTACTTGATCCACGTTCACATTCCCCAATAAAAATTGATTAGACATTTCATGCGCTTGGGACTCCTGTGCAGCCACAGACCCTAATGCCTCTTGTAAGTATGTACCGAAGCTTTGGATGGTTTCGGCTGGTGTCGATGGTTTGCTAACCGAAGCATTTTGCATCTGTAATGGTTGAACCACCTGTGTGTTAAACATGTTGTTCTGAATCATTAATGTCCCTCCCCTTATCCTCTTATTAAATGAAAAAACGCTCATTGCCCTTGTTGCAATCTATCTTCCTATCTCCAAAGCTTTTGTTATCATCGCTTTAGTTGAGTTCAATGCTGTTACGTTTGCCTCATAAGAACGAGATGCCGAGATCATGTCAACCATCTCTTTTGCAATATCCACATTCGGCATGTACACATAACCTTCAGCGTTGGCATCCGGGTGGGAAGGATCATATACAGGTTTCAGAGGAGACTGATCTTCACGAATCTCTGATACTCTAACTCCTTCACCAGAAGCCTTATTGCCCATCTGATTCTGTAAGATGCTGCTAAACGAAGTTTTGTTTGGTTCAAGCACAACCATTTTCCTTTTGTAAGGAACTGCTTCACCATTGGCTACACTGGCGCGAGTCGTCTCTGCATTAGCGATGTTTGAAGATATTACGTCCATCCTCAAGCGTTGGGCTGTCAAGGCTGAGGAACTAATGCTAAAACTGTTGCTGATATTCACCTAATCTATCTCCCTTCCACTCCAACACGCATCATTTTAATCTGTTCATTCACTTGTTGAATATAAGCGTTGTAACGCAACTGGTTCTCGGCCAGAAGACTCATTTCTTTGTCGATATCGACATTATTCTGGTTGTTATTCATGGATGTCGACTGATCCATTGTAACTACGGGTGTAGGAACGGAAGAGGAAGGTCCTATGACAAAATGCCTTGAGTCCGTCACTTTTCCTTTAAGAACTGGCATATCTCCGTTCGTTTGTTGCTGTAAAATTTCTTCGAAAGAAACGTCAGAACGCTTGTAATACGGGGTGTCAGCATTCGCAATGTTGTCTGCAATCGTTTGTTGTCTGGTGTTGGACGCATCGAGTGCACCTTGCAATCTTTTAAAGCTAATATCATTCAAAAGATTCATGTTTTCCCTCCTCTCCTTAGAAATTATGGAAAAAGATTGAATCCTTTCCCCGTAAAATCGCTTATGTTTTTCGACAAAAACATTCGCCATTTCGCATTTTTCTAGGACTTAAGTAGAATTAACTCTGATGTTGTCGTATAACATAAGTTTCTTCGAGATTGGCATTTATTACAATAAGAAAAAAGCCCTATCTTTTCTGAAAGACAGGGCTTTTTGTGTATTTTCTGTAAATTATGAATTTTTTCGCAAATGTTGAGGCCCAAAACAAAATCAAGTTCACATCTACAAAACACACGCTTAAACATTTTTAAAATTTATAAAGGATTCTTCCATCTTCTCCATATGGCTATATCACCTGTCGTACATACATTTGGGAAAATCTCTCTGAATTGTGTTAGCAATTTTTGCCGTTATAATAAGCTTTTTATTCACTTGAATTCTATAATGATTCATTCTATGTACTAAATAATTGACAACTTGAACAATGTGTTCCACTTGTTTACCTTGTTATTACACAACACTTTTTTAACAATTAAAGATTCCTGTAAACCTGGAAGTCAACGAAAATATTTCACTACATCTGAATATCGTCGTTCTCGACTTTTTGCGTATTTGCGCAAATTTTCTCGTCATTGTAATTAAACCGATGACCAGACTTGGATAAAACAAACAACCTTTAATTGGAAATAGATCCATTCAAACACATGGACAGTTTTGTATTTATTCATTTTCCACCACTAACAACTGCGGCACAAGTCCTACTTTTTCCCGGCTTCAATTGCAACTCCACTCTATTATCGGCATATTTGTAGAAATCCATTAGACTAGAATAAAAATAGGCGATATCCACCTGGTGTAAAGATAAGACACCCACCAACAGATCAGGAAATCCATCCTTGAATCCGAATAGTCGTCTCATTCTTACGAACACAGTGAATACCACCATTACACTAATCTTTTGTTTAAATTATGCTTATTTCAGAGATAAATCTGTTACAGAATATACTGACTCAGATCACGATCCAGTGCAATATCATTCAATTTCTCACGCACATACTCCGGAGTGATGACCATTCGCTCCAGAGTAAGTTCAGGAGCCTCATAGGACAAATCCTCAAGAAGTTTCTCCAGAATCGTATGCAGTCGACGTGCACCTATGTTCTCCGTATTTTGGTTCACCGACTCGGCCAGCTTGGCAATCTCACGGATTGCCTCATCCGAAAACTCAATTTCGATATTTTCAGTACGCAGCAAATCGACATACTGTTTGGTTAATGCATTTTGAGGTTCAGTCAGGATAGACACAAATTCTTCCAAGGATAGACTGTTCAACTCCACACGAATTGGGAATCGTCCCTGAAGCTCCGGAATAAGGTCCGAGGGTTTAGCTACATGAAATGCGCCAGCCGCCATAAACAGAATATAATCCGTTTTGACAGGTCCGTACTTGGTCATGACCGTGGAACCTTCCACGATAGGCAAAATGTCCCGCTGTACCCCTTCACGGGATACATCTGGACCGCTTCCACGTCCCTGGCTGGCTACCTTATCAATCTCATCAATGAATATAATACCCGTTTGTTCTGCTCGGCGAATGGACTCTTGTGTGACATCATCCATATCGATCAGTTTCCCTGCTTCTTCCTGAGTCAGAACTTTACGAGCTTCCTTAATGGGCAGCTTGCGTTTTTTCGTACGACGTGGCAAAAGGCTGCCAAACATCTCCTGCATATTCATGCCCATCTGGTCATTCCCCTGACCTGCAAACATATCCATCATATTCGGCGCAGTGTCTTCAACATCGATTTCAATGATGTCTTCCTCCAGCTTGCCGGATAACAGATCAAATTTGATCTTGCGACGTCGCTCAGCGACATTGGTGTCCGGCTCGGGCTCTTCCTGTTCAGGTGAATTGTTTCCGTTATTCCCAAATATCATTTCAAACGGATTACGTTGATTTTTGGACTTGGATTGGGAAGGAGCCAGAATATGTACGATCCGCTCATTGGCAGCTTCTTCGGCCTTATCTTTCACCTTTTCAGTCCGTTCCTGTTTGACCATCCGCATGGACGTTTCGATCAGGTCACGAATCATGGATTCAACATCCCGACCAACATAACCCACTTCCGTGAATTTCGTCGCTTCCACCTTTACAAACGGGGCTCCCACCAGTTTAGCCAACCGGCGGGCAATTTCGGTTTTACCTACACCTGTGGGTCCAATCATCAGTATATTCTTAGGTACAATATCATCCTGGGTATGCTCTGGCAAAAGGCTTCGGCGATATCGATTACGAAGGGCAACAGCCACCGATTTTTTGGCCTGTTTCTGACCTACAATATATTTATCAAGCTCTGCAACGATTTGTCTGGGTGTTAATGCCTGTGTTAGCATTTTCGCTTCCCTCCTACCAGTCTACTTAAATTCCTGCTTGAAAATATGTTATCAAAATTAGGGATAACCCCGCAAATTGATAGGAATAGCCCTGAAGGCCATAGTCCATGTTACATTTTGCGGGGTTATTTTACAGCTCTTCTACAATAATATTATTGTTGGTATACACACATAACTCAGCTGCGATCTGCAGTGACTCACGGGCAATGTCTTTTGCCTCCAGGTCCGTCGCATGACGTTTTAAAGCACGCGCAGCGGACAGGGCGAAGTTGCCTCCTGAACCAATCGCGATCACGTCGTCATCTGGCTCAATAATTTCGCCTCCACCAGAGATCAGCAGCATTCCTGTCTTATCCATCACGATAAGCAACGCTTCGAGTTTGCGCAAAATCCGATCTTGGCGCCAGTCCTTGGCAAGTTCTACCGCAGCACGCTGCAAATTACCGTGATGCTCCTCCAGCTTGCCCTCAAACTTCTCGAACAGGGTAATAGCATCCGCTACGGAACCAGCAAAACCGGCCACTACCTGTCCGCGATACAAACGTCTTACCTTCTTGGCCGTATTTTTCATGACAACACTTTGCCCCATGGTCACTTGACCATCTCCGGCAATCGCTGCCTTGCCATTATGACGAACTGCGCAGATCGTTGTAGCGTGAAATGACATATCCACGATTTCAGCCTCCTCCCACGAATATAATTTATACGCGTTCCGGAACAGTTAGACCTTCTGCAGCAGCAAAACGGGCAATACCATCCAGCGCGCGCTGTGCAAGAGCTTCATTTTTTTCTTTTTTGTTACGAATCTTCGTCTCCAATTTTGGCAGCAATCCAAAGTTGGCATTCATCGGTTGGAAGTGTTTGAAATCAGCCGTTGTAATATACTGGGCCATACTTCCCAGAGTCGTCTCTACAGGCAACACAACAAGTTCCTGCCCGAGTGCCGCTTTGGCCGCATTCATACCTGCAATCAGTCCCGATGCAGCAGATTCAACATATCCTTCCACACCTGTCATCTGGCCTGCAAAGAACAGGTTTGGACGGTCTTTGAATTGATACGTTGGACGAAGCAGTTTGGGAGAATTGATAAACGTATTGCGGTGCATCACACCATAACGCACAAACTCAGCATTCTCCAGACCGGGAATCAGAGAAAATACCCGTTTCTGTTCTCCCCATTTCAGATGCGTCTGGAATCCGACCAGGTTGTACAGCGTACCTGCCGCATTGTCCTGTCTGAGCTGAACAACCGCATGAGGTAATTCTCCTGTATGCGGGTTTACCAAACCTACTGGTTTCATCGGTCCAAACAGAGCAGTTTGTTTCCCGCGTTTCATCATGACTTCGATTGGCATGCAGCCTTCAAAGTAGATTTCCTTTTCAAATTCCTTCAATTGGGCAACCTCTGCCGTAATCAGAGCATCATAAAATACATCAAACTCTTCTTCTGTCATCGGGCAGTTTAAGTAAGCCGCCTCACCTTTGTCATAACGGGAAGCGAGGTAAACTTTGTTCATATCAATGGAATCTTTTTCAATAATCGGTGCAGCCGCATCGTAGAAATAGAAGTACTCCTCACCCATCAGCGACTTGATTTGTTCAGATAATGCAGGTGAAGTCAATGGACCTGTGGCAACGACAACAATGCCATCCTCCGGCAATGAGGTCAGTTCTTCATTTACTACTTCAATGAGTGGATGTTGATGAAGCGTTGAAGTAATCTCTCCCGAGAATCCATCGCGGTCCACAGCAAGTGCTCCTCCGGCAGGAACCGCATTGCGATCCGCTGCACCCAGCACCAGGGAATTCAGCATTCTCATTTCTTCTTTCAGTACGCCGACTGCATTCGTTAAACCATTGGCACGCAGCGAATTACTGCACACCAGTTCTGCAAATTTATCTGTATGATGAGCCGGCGTTTTTACAACCGGTCTCATCTCGTATAGCTTCACACGTACGCCGCGACTTGCAATTTGCCAAGCTGCTTCAGTACCGGCCAGCCCGGCCCCAATTACAGTTACTACTTGTTCATTCGTCAAAATCATTTACCCCCATATATGCTAATCCGCTGTTTCTTCTTCCGGTTCTTCAACCGGCTCCTGATGGTCACAGGAAGTACATTGCAAACGCGTTCCCTGTTTGTTACGTTTCTCAATCATGAGAGAACCGCAACTTGGGCAAGGTTTGGCTGACGGTTTATCCCAAGATACAAAATCACACTCAGGATACTTGTCACAACCATAGAAAATGCGTCCTTTTTTACTGCGACGCTCCACAACATGCCCTTCCTTACATTTCGGACAAGTTACGCCGATATCCTTGATAATCGGTTTGGTATTCCGGCAATCCGGGAATCCGGAGCACGCAAGAAACTTGCCGAATCGGCCCAGTTTGTACACAAGCGGCTTGCCGCATTTTTCACAGATTTCATCCGAGACTTCATCTTCAATCTCAATTTCTTTCATTTCTTCTTCTGCGAACTCGAGCCGTTTTTCGAATGATTCGTAAAATTCAGCAAGTACTTTGACCCAGTCTTCCGAACCTTCTTCCACGTGGTCAAGATCACCTTCCATATTGGCTGTGAACTCTACATTCAGAATTTCGGGAAAAAACTCTTCCATCTGTTCGATGACCAGCTCTCCCAGCTCGGTCGGCATGAATTTTTTCTCTTCGATTGCAACATATCCACGCTTTTGAATGGTTTCCAGGGTTGGCGCATATGTACTTGGACGCCCTATGCCCAGCTCTTCCAGCGTACGAACGAGTCTCGCTTCCGTATAACGTGGCGGTGGTTGTGTGAAGTGCTGCTTCGGCTCTATCTCCTGTTTCTCCAGCAGATCCCCACTTTTCAATGGAGGCAGCAAACGATCTTCTTCAGTAGTACCATCGTCGTTTCCTTCCACATAAACCTTCATGAAGCCCTGAAAGCGGACTTTGGAGCCTGCTGCACGGAAAATAGTATCTCCGGCTGCGATATCCACAGAGAGTGTGTCCAGAATAGCGGAAGACATCTGGCTGGCCACGAAGCGCTCCCATACCAGTTTATATAGTCTGAATTGATCACGGCTCATAAAGGACTTGATGGAGTCAGGATCACGCAGAATGGATGTTGGACGAATAGCTTCGTGAGCATCCTGTGCATTTGCTGCTTTTTTGGAATAATTTCTTGGCGTCTCAGGCGCAAAAGCTTCCCCATACTTGCCGATAATGTATTCCTTGGCTTCTTCCTGGGCTGATGCCGCAATCCGGGTGGAGTCTGTACGCATATACGTAATGAGACCCACTGTGCCTTCTTTTCCGAGGTCTACACCTTCATAGAGCTGTTGAGCCACGGACATCGTTTTGGAAGCCCTGAAATTCAATTTCCGTGCAGCTTCCTGCTGCAAGGAACTTGTGGTAAACGGAGCGGAAGGGTTCCGGCTGCGTTCTTTCTCTTTCACTTCCTTGACGGTAAAATCCGCATTCTCAATCTGTTTTAAAATGGCTTGGACTTCAGCTTCGCTTCCCAGTTCGGTTTTTGCACCGTTCAACTGATGAAACTTGGCTTCAAACGGATTGCCATCTGCGGTGAGTTTCGCCGTAATGCTCCAGTACTCTTCTGGAACAAAGTCGTCTATTTCATTTTCACGATCCAAAATGATTTTGACAGCCACCGACTGAACGCGTCCTGCAGATAATCCTTTTTTGACTTTCTTCCATAATAGTGGACTAATTTTATATCCAACAAGCCGATCCAAAATACGTCTCGCCTGCTGCGCATTCACCAGATCCATATTGATCTTGCGCGGTGTTTTGAACGCATCTTTGACCGCCTGTTTCGTAATTTCATTAAAGACAACCCGGCAATCTTCCGTGTCATCCAGTTCAAGTGCATGAGCCAAATGCCATGCAATAGCCTCGCCTTCGCGATCCGGGTCAGCTGCGAGATACACTTTTTTCACTTTCTTTCGTGCATCCTTCAGTTCTTTCAAAATCGAACCTTTGCCGCGGATCGTAATATATTTCGGATTAAAATCATTTTCCACCTCAACGCCGATCTGACTTTTCGGCAAATCGCGCACATGTCCCATCGAAGCTTTCACGATGAACTTGCTGCCTAAATACTTGCCGATTGTCTTCGCCTTTGAGGGCGACTCCACGATTACGAGTGAATCCGCCATAGGTTCATCCTCCTCTCAGTCATGAAACTGCTTAAATCTTGTCATGCTTATCAGCAATTCAATAACTTCCGTTAATAATCTATTTTCACATGCCGCTTGGTCACAGCATTGTCATACCCTTGCATATTTTGTTCCAGGTAATTGGCTAATCTGCTTTTTTATGATTAAAGATAACAGAACTGAATGCAAATGTCCAAAATCCCAACCGAGCTGCTCTACGAGTTGATCCAAAGATCTTTCGTCCTGCTCTAGGATTGAGATGATCCGCTTCTCATCCGATGAGAGACTTACCTCAGGGAACAAACCCGGTTTGTGATCATCTCCGTTTTCAGGGGAACGTCCTCTATTGTAAGGAAGTTGTTCGGGATTTGGCAAGTCCATTCGATACTCTTCAAGCAGATCGTCTGCACAAGTGACCAATTTTGCCCCCTGACGAATGAGGTTATGAGCGCCACGACTCTTAGGAGATGTGATTGGACCAGGAACTGCAAAAACATCCCTGCCCGCCTCCAACGCTGCATCTGCAGTAATCAATGAACCACTGCGTATATCTGCTTCTACGACCAGTGTGCCAAGTGTCAAGCCCGCAATAATTCGATTACGTTCCGGAAATAATCCCTGATGAGCACGTGTCCCTGGTGGATATTCCGACAATAGCAGACCTGTTTCGGCAATCCGCTCAGCTAACACCTTATTCTCGGGTGGATAGATTCTATCAATACCTGTGCCAAAGACTGCAATCGTTCTACCACCTGCTCGGAGAGCTGCCTCATGACACACGCTATCAATTCCTCTGGCCAGTCCACTTACAATGGTTAACCCTGCACCGCAAAATTCTGCCGTCAGCTTTTCCCCTACTTTGCGCCCATAGACTGTAGGCATTCGGGTGCCTACCATCGCAATAGCCTTTGTATGCAGCAAATCCATGTCACCACGACCGTATATAACCCAGGGTGGCTGAACGGTTTCCTTCATTAATATGGGGTAATCTTCATCCAGATAGGTAATAACCTGAATTCCTTGTTTATAAACCAATTCCCGTCTTTGCTCAATCCAATCCATATGAAAACTTTTGGCGAGTCTGCTGGCTTGGTCTTTGCGCAAACCTGCTTGCAGCCAGTCTCCTTCTTCATAATTTAGGAGATCCGTAAGGATATGCTGCCCTGACATTAATTTCGAGATTGTTCTCTTCCCAACACCATCCATCTCATGCAAACCGAACAAAATCCAACTTTCTTCCATAATATAGACCTCCCGGTCGGGAAGAACACTTCCCTCATATTGTGTAGGTTGTGACCACAGAATGCAAGCGTTTACTTTGACAGGAGCTGTTCACCACCCTCATTTGGCAAGCAACACAACGCAAAAAAGCAACCCTTCGCCCTGATTAGGGACAAAAGGTTGCTTACCTTTTCCGTATCACAATAGTCGGTTATCAGAGTAAACAGCATCTCTGAACCGTTTCTACTATTATAACGGAAAAGAATTAATGTGTCGTGCACAAATTCAGAATACCGCGTTCTTCAAGCACGCTTACCAGTGTGGAACCCATCTCAGCTGGTGTAGGCGCAACTTTAATACCACAGGATTCAAGCTTTGCAATTTTTTCCTTGGCTGTGCCTTTACCTCCTGAGATAATGGCACCTGCATGACCCATCCGTTTGCCTGGAGGCGCTGTAACGCCCCCGATAAAGCCAACCACCGGTTTCGTCATATTGTCTCGTACCCACTCTGCAGCATCTTCCTCAGCTGTACCACCGATCTCACCAATCATAATGACCGCATGGGTCTGTGGATCTTCATTGAAACGTTTCAGGATATCAATGAATTCGGAGCCTTTTACAGGGTCTCCCCCGATTCCCACAGCTGAAGACTGCCCAATACCGCGCGTAGTCAATTGATGAACGGCTTCATACGTGAGCGTTCCACTACGGGAAACGACACCAACATGTCCCGCCATATGGATGTATCCAGGCATAATTCCGATTTTACATTCACCCGGTGTAATCACGCCAGGACAGTTTGGTCCAATCAGAACTGTTTTTTTGCCATCCATGAAACGGTCTACCTTGACCATGTCAAGGACAGGAATACCTTCTGTAATACAGATTACGAGATCAAGCTCGGCATCAACAGCTTCCATGATGGAATCTGCAGCAAACGCCGGTGGAACATAAATAACGCTCGCTGTTGCACCTGTTGCTTCCTTCGCTTCTTGTACCGTATTAAATACCGGAAGACTAACCACTTGGCCATTTTCCAGTGTGATATCAACATTGGTTCCGCCTTTACCTGGCGTCACACCGCCTACCATCTGGGTTCCGTAATCCAATGCGCCCTTCGTGTGGAACATTCCCGTTGAACCCGTAATGCCTTGCGTAATGACTTTTGTATTTTTATCAATCAAAATACTCACGTTGCTTCACATCCTTACGGTTATTTTTCAAGTTCCGGATCGTTCCGGAACTAAGGAAGCAATTTATATCATTCGATTCCATCGCTAGCGGGGACATGAATTAGACGGACTGAAGCATTCCGATCCAATTCATGAAGATTGCGAACCGCTCTTTGGATTGATATAAATGGCCCAGGAATGAACTTATTTTACGAGGGCAACAATTTTTTGTGCACCGTCAGCCATGGAATCAGCAGGAACAATATTCAGGCCGGATTCACCCAAAATCTGTTTGCCAAGCTCCACATTCGTTCCTTCAAGACGAACAACCAGCGGTTTCGTGAGACCAAGCTGCTTCGCCGCTTCAACGACACCGTTCGCAATGACATCACAGCGCATAATGCCGCCGAAAATGTTAACGAAGATACCCGCCACTTTGGCATCAGACAGAATGATTTTAAATGCCTCTGTCACTTTCTCCGTTGTTGCACCGCCCCCAACATCAAGGAAGTTGGCCGGGTCACCACCGTAGTATTTGATGATATCCATCGTAGCCATCGCAAGTCCCGCACCGTTAACCATACAGCCGATGTTGCCATCAAGTGCTATGTAGCTGAGGTCGTATTTGGAAGCCTCGATTTCTTTTTCGTCTTCTTCATCCAGGTCGCGCAGCTCCAGAATGTCCTTGTGACGGAACAAGGCGTTGGAATCAAAGTTCAATTTAGCATCCAGCGCGATAACGTTTCCATCTCCAGTTACAACAAGAGGATTAATCTCGGCGATGGAGCAATCTTTTTCAACAAAGGCAGTGTACAATGCAAGCATAAATTTAACTGCTTTGTTCACCAGCTCGTTCGGAATGCGAATGCTGTAAGCCAATTTACGCGCTTGGAATACTTGCAATCCAATTGCAGGGTCGATAACTTCTTTGAAAATTTTCTCAGGAGTAGCTTCAGCCACTTCCTCGATCTCGGTACCGCCTTCTTCGGAAGCCATCATAACAACTCGGCCCGTTGCACGGTCAACCACAACACCCACGTAATACTCTTTGCGGATATCGCAGCCTTCTTCGATCAAAAGACGCTTCACTTCTTTGCCTTCCGGTCCAGTTTGGTGTGTTACCAATACTTTCCCCAGAATTTCGGAAGCATAAGCACGAACTTCCTCTGCGCTCTTCGCTACTTTTACGCCACCGGCTTTTCCCCGGCCACCTGCGTGAATTTGCGCTTTGACTACAGTCACCGGACTGCCCAGTGCCTCTGCGGCCGCAACCGCTTCATCGACTGTATAAGCAACCTTCCCATTAGGAACGGCAACTCCATACTGTTTCAGTACTTCTTTTCCTTGATATTCATGGATATTCATTCTCGAATCCTCCTATCAACATGACTGCAACAAGGCGGGTTGGTTGACTACCAAAAGACAATTGTTGACTATTTTCACTTAAACCCAATTCATTGTAACACGTTTTTAAAACGCTTTCCTTAAAAAAGTAATGATTAATAGACAGCTTTTTGATATGGATATCATCCCATATTGTGAATGCTTGGATATAACTGGAAAAACCCCGGACTAATATGTCCGAGGTTACTTCCTTTCACTGTGCCTTAGTTTATTTTTTAGCTGCTTTGGTATTCGTTTCATGAACCTTCTGAAGAAGCCCCTTAAACTGACCAAGCAAAGATTCAAACTCAGAACTGCTCAGACAAGCATCTCCCTGAATGGAATTCGGAATGGATAGCGCCTTGTTGCGCAGCTCCTTGCCCGAATCGGTAAGCGTGATAAGCACTTTACGCTCATCCTGTGCTGAACGTTCACGATGAATGAGTCCGGCTGACTGCAGACGTTTCAACAGAGGAGTCAATGTACCCGAATCCAAATACAGTGCCTCTCCGATTTCTTTTACCGTGCATTCCTCTCGCTCCCACAAGACCATTAAGACCAAATACTGCGAGTAGGTTACGCCCAGTACTTCAAGATACGGCTGGTACATCTTCGTGATTTCACGTGAACAAGCATATATGGCAAAGCATAATTGGTTATCCAACTTCAAAGCATCCGTTTGCATAATATTGATCTCACCTGCCTAATGTGCATTGAATTCCTAATGACAGCAATGATTATAGCGCATATTAGAAACTCTCTATATATCTTATCACAAATTAGAAAAAAAACAGAATAATTGAGCACAAGGAATTTTACTTTTCTATTTTATTGTGTTAAATTAAATTGTGTAAAATATTATGCAATTAATTGAAATTTCAATAATACATCCAATCCAAACTATGAATTTCTAATCCTTTTACGAAGGGAATGCCAAAAATTCAGGAGTCAGGGTTCGAAATGCAGCAATGATGAAGACAGGTTGACGCCCTGATTTCTTTTATATACAATGCTTAATAGAAGCTGAGGAAGCACCTTAATTCGTAGACTGGCCCGTATTATTCGAGCCAAAAACGGAGTGAGGTGTTTCTTTAATTATGTACGGAAAATTGTATAGTGCCTGTTTATATGGGATTGACGGGGTATTAATTGAAGTGGAAACCGATTTGTCCAACGGACTGCCCCAGACTTCCATTATTGGCTTGCCGGATTCGGCTATTCGTGAAGCGGTAGAGCGTGTTCGTGCAGCCGTCAAAAATTGTGGTTATCAGTACCCTTTGCAGCGGATTACGATTAATTTGGCCCCTGCTGATCTGCGTAAAGAAGGATCTTCTTTCGATCTAGCCATTGCCGTGGCATTGCTAATGACAAGCGGGCAGCTCGTACTGCCACCTCAGGAGCGAACACTCATGTTAGGTGAACTCGCGTTGGACGGCTCGGTCAGATCAGTACCGGGTGTACTCGCCATGGTGGATTTGGCCAAACGTCAGGGCTTTACCTCTGTCCTTCTCCCGGCTGACAATCTGGCAGAAGCTTCTTTGATCAGCGGTATAAACGTATACGGAGTTCGTCATCTGCAAGACATCACACCAGACACGACTGATTTCAAAACCAAAGAAGGCGGCCTGTCTACAGCGGGGCCCGTTGTTTTGGGTAGCTTTGCTCATCTCATCAAACCTGGATATGAACAAAGTTCTTCCACCAACAGTCATGCGAGGACTCAGAAACCTGTGTCATTCACGGAAGACTATAGCGACGTTCTCGGCCAACACCATGTGAAGCGTGCACTGATGATTGCCGCAGCCGGGATGCATAATATTCTGCTTGTGGGCCCACCCGGGACAGGGAAAACAATGCTGATCAAACGTCTGCCCACCATTCTTCCTCCGCTGTCGGAGGAAGAAGCGCTGGAAGTAACCAAAGTGTTAAGTGCTGCAGGAAAACTGAAAGAAACCTCAAGCGGTTTGGTCACAGAACGTCCCTTTCGTTCCCCCCATCACACGATATCCACTTCCGGCCTGATCGGCGGCAGTGGTATTCCCAAACCCGGTGAAGTCAGCCTGGCACATCGCGGCATTCTTTTCCTTGATGAACTTCCCGAGTTCCATCGTCAAGTGCTTGAAGTATTGCGGCAACCGCTGGAGGATCATACTGTCACGATAAGCCGGGCAAGGGCTGCTTTCACGTTTCCGGCCCAGTTTATGCTCGCATGCTCCATGAATCCCTGCCCCTGCGGGTACTTGTCCGCTCAATCAGAGGATCAGCGCTGTATATGCAGCCCTTCACGCGTTGCTGCTTATCGGGCAAAAATCTCGGGACCTTTGCTGGATCGGATAGATCTTCAGGTCGAGGTTCCTCCACCTGGCGAATGGCGTAACGCGGCACCTTCCCCTACTTCAGCCGAGATGCAAGCCAAGGTTGTTCATGCTCACCACATTCAGGCCAAACGATACGCTAACAGCTCAGTCCGTTGGAATAGTCAGTTATCCGGAAGATTGCTGCGTCGTACCGCCCGCCTTCCCGCGGAAGCCGATCATTTGCTCCAGCACACCCTACAGGCACTTAACTTGAGCATGCGTGCTCATGATCGGATTATCAAAATGGCACAAACGATTGCAGATTTGGACCATGATGGTGAAATTTTGACTTCCCATGTAGCTGAGGCGATTCAGTATCGGCAGCTGGATCTGAATCTGTTTTGAATGAACATTTAATACATGAGCATTTTGCATAAATCCAATAATCGACTTCCAACCTTCAATATATAGATCAAAATGGTCCTATTGGTCTATATATTTTACCCCGGAGCGAGTGGAATCGAATGATGCAAAATGCTGACATACATGACAATGAACAATTACGTCGAAGATACAAGATACTCATTTGAAAAAAACCGTCCAAGTATGCTCCTTCATTGGAAAGAGTCTTGAACGGTTTTTTCATAAAATTATGGACAGGAATCCGTCTTAATTAGTCAAAAAGGGTCAATTTGTCTTTGGCTGGCGTGCGTTCTTTTGCAGAAGGAATGACGTCCGGATAGCCCATGTACACCATGCCGATGATCTTTTCACCCGCTTGAATACCCAGTGGTTTGCGGAATTTCGGGGCGTACAGGAACGGTTTGGTTACCCAGAAGGTACCAATGTCTTCGCTCCATGCAGCCAGCATAAAATTCTGTACGAGCGCGCTGACTGCCGCAAAATCTTCGTCCCATATATTTTGTCTTGGATCTTCTTCCAAAACCACAAGCATGATCGATGGAACTTGCATGATATTGGCTGAGAATTTGTTGTCTTCGCCCATTTCTGCTTCAATCGCATCAGCAAGCTTCTTCCGTCCATCTCCGGTAAACAATAAAAATCTCCATGGCTCACGCAATTTATGGTTAGGTGCCCAGACTGCGGTATCCAACAACTCAATAATTTGTTCTGTTGGAACAGCATCTTTTTTGAATTTCTTGACGGTGCGCCGGTTTTGAATGGCACTTCTGACTTCATTGATCGTATTGGTTTTTGTCGATTTGGTCACGAACTTACCTCCCTATTGATATTTCTCCATGTAGCAAATCGAATTGCTAACTTAACGGATTTTTATGATAAACAAAAATGCAATAAGCTTGGTTACATCCTTGATTATACAACGAACTGTTCGTCAGATTCAAAGAAGGCCAATTCAATCAGGTTTGGCTGCTTGGGATAATAATAAAAGGTGTCTCTAAAATATATTTGAATCCACTAGGGATACATCTATTTCAGAAACACCATGGTCAAACTATTTAATTTCAATAAATTAAAACGCATTTACAATATGATCCATCGTTACGATCCGACCTGTTGTATCCAGCATCACTGCAATCATATCAAACCGAATTTGAAGTTCCTTCTCTCTGGATTGTTGAAGGTATATAGCTGCCGTTGAACGAACCTGCTGCATTTTACGGACATCCACTGATTCCTGTGGTGTGCCATAATGTCCCGCTCCACTGCGGCTGCGCACTTCTACAAAGACAAGCAATTCGCCATATGAAGCAATAATATCAATCTCTCCACGGCGACAACGCCAGTTTTGTTCGATAATTCGATAATCATGCTCACGCAGCCATCTGCAGGCTGCTTCTTCACCCAGCTTACCTTTTTGCTGACGCGTAAGTTTTGGGGATAGATGTCCCCCAGGTCCAGGTCCTGGCAAGTGGCTCACCATGTATCCTCTCCCTCTCGTCCGGAAGCCAGCCGATCCGCGCGATAAATATAGGTCAATACTTCAGCTACCAGCTGATACAGTTCGGCCGGAATCTGCTCGTCCAGATCCAGTTTGGACAAGACTTCCACTAATGCAGCATCTTCCTGAACAGGGACCCCGTTTTCCTTTGCTTTATCCAGGATCGCTTCCGCAACTTTGCCGCGACCTTTGGCCACGACGACTGGAGCTTCGCTTTCTCCCGGTACGTATTTTAAGGCAACAGCCTTTTTGGAAAGAAGATCTGGCTGCGGCTCATCTTTCATACTCGCATATCCACCCCTTTGTACCGATCAGGGCTGAAATCAGACGCACTGATTTTCCGCTCAGCGCCCGGCTCCTGGCCAACAGGCCAAGGCTCCGTTTTGAAGGTCAATAATTGGTATCCCAGCTTATCCAGCGCCTCCTGGATAACTTCCCGTCCACTATCCAAAAGCGGACCCATGCCTTCCCGATCGTTGAGCACCCGCAGGCTAACAATATTGTTGACGACATGCACATCTACCAGTGTAGGACCCAGACTCCTCATGTCCAGATCGAACCACAAACGGCAGTTGGATGCATCCAGTTCCCCGCGCTGACCCCGACGAGATTGTATCTGAACAGAAGCCGTTTCTTCCCCATTGGGTCCAGTAATCGGAATGAACCAGTGCATTTGGGCAAAAGTTGAGCCCCGGTCCGTTGTCAGCAACAACTGCTGACCCGTCAGATACTGCACAGCCTGCCCGGCGGCTTCCTTGAGGGCCGCCGGGGCGCTGTCGCTGCTGGCAAGCTGCAGCAGCAAGCCCTTCAGCGAGTCCGCGGTGCCTGGACTCGCCGCCTCACCCACGCGCGCCTGCGCAGCCGCGCCGTGCACGGCCTGCTGCTCGTGCTCCGCACCGAGCAGCTTCAGCACGCGCCCCACCCACGGGTCCCCTTCGTGGGTGACAGGTGCGTGCAATGCGGCAGCGCCCGCAGGTGCTGCCGCACTTCCCCCAGCCGGCGGCGCATCAGCGCCGGCTGGCAAGGGCTGCGGCACGCCTCCGGCAGCCGCAGCCGCCTGGCCGCCCTGCGATGCAGGGGCGGCCTGTGCTGCCGCACCAGGCTGTACCGGTGCGGCAGTGGACGCGCTGCGCAGCGCGTCCAGCAGGGCCAGCAGCTTCGGCGCCAGCTGTGCTGCCGTTGGTGCTGCTGGCCCTGTTTGCGCCGCTGCGGGCGAGGCACCCGCAGCAGCAGGCGCTTCAGCGCGGCCATCAGTTCGCCCGGCCGCGCCACCTTCTTGCTGGCCCACAAGCCCTCGGCCAGCTCCAGGATCAACCGTTGCCCCTAGTGTACCGGGGCGACCCGCTTCAGCAGCGCGCGGGCTCTCTCCAGGAATCCCGGTCCCGGCCTGAATGCCTGACCCTGACTTTCCAGCCGTTTCCGCTTGGCTGGACCCCGGCTTTATTCCCGCTTCGGCATTCTCTGTCCCCGGGCTGGTCGGTACCGCGCTTCGCATACCTGCGCCTGCCTCCGCTGTACCGCTGTTCGACAATGGAACAGCTCCTGCGGGTACTGCTGGTGAACCTTGGGTCAATGGCGCAGACAGGCCGGGGGTTCCCGCTTGACGTCCCCCAGTTGGCAACATTGCCGCATCATCCATCTGCTGCCCTCCAGCTGACATAACAGGCAGACCACCCGACACAGGTAACTTCGGTGCACCTGCCTGCTCTCCCGCCAGAGCTGTTTTGCCCGCATTTTGAGTAAGGTACGTTTCCAACTGCTCAGTTAACCCATTCAACAGCTGATGGAGAGGGGGACCAAAGACGGTCTGATGCAGACCTTTTACCGTCTCCGCCGTGATTGGAAGACCACGCTGAAAAGCAATACCTGTCGCCTGCACCCATTCCTCCACAGGCACCTGCATTGGTTTGGCGGACATCATATTTTGAACCATGGCCACATTGTCCTTCGTTAGCGGCAATCCACTCCGCTGCATGGCGAGCAGTAGTTCGCGATTCCCCTTGGTATCCGGCAGGCCTACCTCTTGAAGCAGATTGTTCAACGAGGCTTGCGGCAATTCAGACAGCGTACCTGCCAGCGGCTTCATGACTGTCACGCCATTCTCTCCAGGTGGCTGTACCTGCAGCAGCGTGGTTTCCCCTGGACGAAGTGGTGTTTCAAGCTTGGCACGTACCTGTACCCCCTGAATTTGCAGGACTGCGTCTCCACCATCCTCCGAAACACTAACGACAGATCCCCGTACAACCTGTCCTTCCTTTAATTCCAGCGGCTTGGCATTTCCAGGTTTGCTGTCACCCAAAAGACCACGAATCATTGAGCCGATATTCACCATTCTCTCCCTCCTTTCTTTCCGTCTTGGTTAAAATAATGTGTGCTGCTCACCGAGCAGATTACCCAAAAAACTCCGCCGGTGCATAGGCGTAGCTCCCAGAGCCATAATCTGTTCGCGATGAAACTTAGTAGCATATCCCTTATGTATCGACAGACCATATTCCGGATATAACGTCTCCCATTCCTCCTTACACAGCCGATCGCGGGTTACCTTGGCAATTATGGATGCTGCCGCAATGGACTGGCTGTTGGCATCCCCTTTGATAATGGAGACCTGCGGTACGTTCACGTCCACTTTTTCGGCATCGACCAACAGATAGTCCGGCACACCGTCCAACGCCTCCACTGCACGTTTCATTGCCAGTCGGGTGGCCTGTTTGATATTGAGACGATCAATCGTTTCTGCATCCGCAAAGCCAATACCTACTGACACAGCTTTTTCCATAATGATGTCATATAACACATCACGCTTCTTCTCTGTCAGCTTTTTGGAATCATTCACACCTTCCAGAATCAGATCGCGAGGCAATATAACAGCAGCAGCCACTACATCACCGAATAAACAGCCCCTGCCCACTTCATCAATGCCTGCAATTCGCTCAAACCCACTCTCCCAATACTCACGCTCATGAATTAGCAGATCACGAGGTTCACTCTCTGCTTTTTTCTTCTTCGATTCGGCAGGAGTATCCTGTTGTATCAGTTCGTTCATTACATTCATTTCATTATGTTCAGTCAATGCTTTCATCTCCTCTGCCCACACTCATTCAAGACGTTTCTCTATTTAGCCATCTATAGTACTTCAATTCAGCATGAAGCCACTTTCACCAAAGAGCATTCTTAACAAACGACTGTTACTGTTGTACATTGGAGCATCTAGGAAACAAGGCAAACCCTTTTATGGCAAACTCATAAATTTTGTTCACTTTGCACCCTACAAAACTCAGCCCTCTAGTTTATAGACGCAGTTCTTGCCCTTTTGTTTTAGGAATCTGCTTAAATCAAAGTAAATAGATTAGTAGCTTCATATGCATATAATAATAAGATACTGGTATCTTAATTTATCGGTATTTGAAGATTTAAATTGTAGATATTCTGCTATAGACCGGACAAATGGCTTAACTATCATCATAGCATGATTTTCTTTCCTCAGATATACAGACAGGACAATCCCATACATTCCTATCTGTTGAACCTTTCTTTGCCCGCTGCTACGACTACGAGTCTTAAAAAAGCTTACTATCTTTGCTGTGAACAAAACAAAAGCGGCCGTTCCCGGTTATCCGGTAACGGCCGCTTCTTGCAGCTCTTATTCATCATATGAAATCAGCTCTAATATGGAGCTTCCATGGAGAAACGCCCCATCTTGCCAGCACGCAATTCACGCAGAAAAGCTCGTGATGCCTTTTCCAAATCCACACGTCCGCCGCTTACAATACAACCCCGTTTACGACCAACCTGTTCCATGATGGCAATAACGCTGTCCGAATCGTCTGCATCCTTGGAGAATTCCTGAAGTTCGTAACGTTCCTCAAGAGCATCCCAGTAGTAGCGCATCAGGTAACTGATGGCAAAGAAGGCGATATCCTCGGCATTGAGAATCTCTTCCTTGATGGCTCCTGTAACCGCAAGCCGATAACCTACGTTCTGATCCTCAAATTTAGGCCACAAAATACCCGGAGTATCAAGCAGTTCCATTTCTTTGCCGACTTTAATCCATTGTTGACCCTTCGTTACGCCAGGGCGGTCTCCTGTTGCGGCGATGTTGCGTCCAGCAAGCCGGTTAATCAATGTCGATTTCCCTACGTTGGGAATACCTACAATGAGTGCACGAACCGCACGCGGGTTAATCCCCTTCGCCAGTTGACGGTCGATCTTCTCTTTGAGCAGCAACCGGGCCTGCGCTGGAATGTCTTTTACATTGGTACCTGTGGATGCATCCACAGGAAATGCAGTAATACCCTCATTTTTAAAATGGGCAATCCATTCCTGAGTCACCTTGGCATCAGCCAAGTCAGATTTGTTTAACAGAATCATCCGGGGTTTCCCCTGTAAAATCTCGTCAATCATCGGATTTCGGCTGGAGACAGGCAGACGGGCATCCAGCAGTTCGATGACCACGTCAATCAGCTTTAACTTATCCTGAATCTGGCGTCTGGCCCGGGTCATGTGACCTGGAAACCATTGTATCGTCACCTTGTCTTCACCTCATTATTTAATGATATATAAGCTAAACCTACGATTCCACTCCTCACGTTCATTGGCAAAACATTTTCCGGTCAGTGATATCCCCATCCTTATTTTGCCCTCTCTGTTATCGAGTAAACAATATATTTAGCTTATACATCCTGAACTTGATTAGTGGTTAATCCACTTGATATCACCGATCGGCCAGAAAATAACATCTGCACGTCCTACGATATCTTCCAGAGACACATACCCAATCATTCGGCTATCCGTACTGTTTGGACGATTATCGCCCATTACAAACACATGGCCTTCTGGTACCTTGCCATCCGGGAATTGCTCATTAGGGAAGTCCTTCACATTATAGGTTCCACCATTCGCTTCGGCTGCATCAATTGCTCCCTGAATGTAAGTCTCATTCACTTTCTCTCCGTTTACCATAACCGTATCGCCACTCACCTGAACGGTATCACCCGCTACGGCAATGACACGTTTAATGAAATCACGTCCTTCCGAAGGGACATGGAATACGATAACCTCTCCACGCTGGGGTTCTCGGATATCGTACAGGATTTCATTCACAATGACACGTTCACCTGTATGAAAATTCGGCTGCATGGAAGGCCCGTCCACGACAAACGGTTTGAATAATAACCATCGAATTAAAATAACGAGCACTAATGCGATCACGATCGCTTTGAGCCATTCGACAATCTCATTTTTGGCCTTTTTGGATCGACTGCCTTTCTCTTCGGCAGATTTGTCCTGGTGTTGAACTTCCTGTTCCATTATTGATCTTCCTCTCTTCACGGTACATGTTATAGCAGTTTACACATCCAGCATTTCACATCATTCAATTCATTAAATCATGCAAAATTCTCAAATCAGTTATGTACTCCTACACGAGCAATTCGTTTCATTACAAATCATCCATAATTCGTATGCCCTTCTATAACTGATTACACAAGCCTCCCGGACTCTCACGCGTGTGCCGCCATACCATTTTACTCGGAAGTGTACCTCCGGTTCAACTTTTCCCGGACAAAAACGAAAAGGGCTTGTCTCCAAGCCCTCTCCGGTATCCGTTATATTAACGAATTTCTTTAATTCTCGCTGCTTTACCGCGCAGTTCACGAAGATAATAAAGCTTCGCACGACGCACTTTACCACGGCGAGCCACTTCGATTCTATCGATTTTAGGGGAATGAAGCGGGAAAGCTCTTTCCACACCTACACCGTAAGAAATTTTACGAACTGTAAAAGTCTCACTGATTCCACCACCACGGCGTTTAATCACAACACCTTCGAACAATTGGATACGCTCACGAGTTCCCTCGATTACCTTAACGTGCACTTTCAAAGTGTCACCAGGACGAAAACTCGGAATATCTTTACGAAGTTGTTCTTGTGTAATCGCTTGAACGATATTCATCTATGACTCCCTCCTTCCGTACAGGCGTTCATACTTCTTCCAGAGATCACCTTGTCTCCTTCATTATCCATAGAGGACCGCCGTATTCCACATAACAGAATTATTGTACCATGCCATATATCAAAACACAAGGAGAAATAAACTTATTGTCATAGTGTCATCTTCAATCTGAAGTCAACCACATTACGGAAAAAATAATGTAACTTTCTGTCAGGTCTGTTCGTCTATGATATAACTTGTTGGCATACTGAAGAATGCCTTCCTAGTATTTCCCTAAGAAACGAATTTGTATAAGGAGAAACAAACGAACGATGAAATATTGGAAAAGATTCACCCTTGCGGCCCTCGCCGTGATCACTTGCATCATTACGCTGTACGCATACGCTGTTAATCATCCGACAAATGCACTCTCACACAAAGCATGCACATCCTGGGACATGGTCAAACGCAAAGCGTTCCAGATGTCGCACGCGGATTACTCGAGCAAAACCGGACTGAATATGGCTAGTTTTCAGATTACTCCTGGTACGGCTACAGAAGTTCCTGTACTCATGTATCATTACATACAGCCCAAAGTGAATAATCATGAAACAGGGAACAAATCCATTATTAATCTTGAGGACTTCGAAGACAATATGAAGTATTTGCATGATGAAGGATACAAGACGATTACATTGGAGCAGCTTGAAAACTATCTGAATGGCCTAATCTCGCTGCCGAAAAAGTCTATCGTCATTACATTTGATGACGGTTACCAGAACAATTATACACTTGCCTATCCTGTGCTCAAAAAGTATAACTTCCACGCTTCCCTTTTTGTCATTGGCAGCAAAATTCAGGATCAGCCCGCTGATTTTGATCCCGCCAAAAAAACGTTTATCTCCGAACCGGAGATGCAGGCTGCAGCAGACGTATTTGAGTTTAACAGTCACACCTACAACTTGCATCACAAAGGGTTTATGCGCTGCGGTGAGAGCGTGCCTGTAGGACTTGACACAAGCCTGCTGAACGACGATATCAAGCTGATGAGAGAAAAGGGAATCGACACACCGTATCTGGCATATCCTTTCGGTTATACCAGTACACAGATGATTTATCAACTTCAGCAGAATGGATATCGCATGGCCTTTTCGGTACGTCCCGGGTTTGTTCGTCCGGGCGATAATCCGATGAAGCTCCCAAGACTAACGGTTACGACAGGAACCGATTTGGCAAAACTGCTTAATCCCGAAGCGGATCACTCGGATGCTCTCCCTGTAGTCGATATCAGTCAATAGAAATGTAGATTTACACTTCCCCGCCAGGATAAAGAGTCGAGCTGTACAGTCGTTTGGACTGTGGCTTGGCTCTTTGTTGTATCACTGTTTTTAGCTCTGTGAAAGAGCTCGAATAAATGACAGCTTCATTCGCGTCGTAAATGATGATCTGCTCCTTACCGGTTTGACACAAATCCGCATGTACGGCATATCCTTCTTTTTCGAATTCAGCAACCGTTTGCATCTGACCATTTATCAAAGAAGGCAGCACACCTCCGCCCCTGCGGTAAGCCAATATATAATCCAGACCGCTGTCATCCCAGCCACGCACAGGTTCGATGATGGTTAACCATCCAAGTGTGGTACGATTTTCCTTCCACAGTTCCTTTCCCTCGCAATCAAGCAAAAACATGCCGTCTTTTCCATGCTCATCACCGCGGATAATGCGGTCAAGTCCAGCAATCTGCAAACCGGTTAATCCGTCGCAAAACTTTCCTAAAGCGATATGTTGTGATTCGATCGAATCGGCGTAACGCCATCTCTCATTGCCATAACGATCCATCATTACCGTTACACTGCCGCCAATAACAATCTCATTCTCTCCGTCACCGTCCACATCCCCAAACCAGATGCAATCGGCATGATCCTCCAGATTCGTACAAGACCACAGCAAGGTTCCATCGTGGTCCAGCATGTCGTACCCTGCCATAACCTCATCCTTGCCATCTGCGTCGATGTCGTATACCCATGGAAAATGTCCAACATTGCCTTCATGCTTCCATAAAAGATTGAATTCGTGATCTAGTGCCCATAAGGTTTTATAACGATCTTTAAGAATGACATCCATCTTCTGTTTATTTCCGGTCAAGTTCGCAAGAATAATACAGTCATGTGCCTCATCGCTCGGCAAATCGTGTGTACATTTAACTTCTCCGGTTCTCCCATCCAAAACTAGAAATTGTTTATTCATGATACAGACGACTTCATTGTGCCCGTCTTCATCCCAATCTGCGATTTGAGCAGGATAATCTGACCCAGGACCACCAGCATCCGGATCAGGTGTTCCCACTTGCCAGATCAACTCTCCATCCAGGTCAAATGCGGTCAGGCAGCATACCTGATGCGGAACATAACGGTCATCAATACCACCATCGGCTTGTACCAGCAGCATTTCTAAACGACCATCTCCATTCAAATCTCCCAAAAGCATTTTGCAGCGTTCCCCTGATTTGCGAATATCCACTCTACCGATCTCGTAAGGCTGATGATGCATAATCTTCCTCCTCCGTTTTATCGTGATACATATCTCTATCTTAATGTAACATAAAGATATCATTCATTTTTTACGACTCTTGTTCAGTAGTTATGAAAAAATAAACATCCGGACTATTTATGCAGCACACTCTTTAGAGATCATGATTTAAACCATTCCATAAATTCAAGTCGATTACCAAAAGGATCATTTACATAAAAACGGTATACCCCTTCATCGTCCCTCACATGGTCATCAATGACTCGAATTTGATTGTCTTTTAGGCGTTGTTTTAATGCTTCTAGGTCTTGAACGTGAAATGCCGGATGGGCCTTTGTAGCGGGCACAAAATCATGTTGAACCCCGATATGTACTTGGTGAGTGCCGCACTGGAACCAAACTCCACCGCGCTTTTTTAGAATTTCAGGTTTTGGGATTTCCGTCCACCCTAAAATGTTTTGGAAGAAATTACGTGCTTCAACTTCGCAATTCTCCGGTGCTGCTAGTTGAATATGATCAATTCCATAAAAGGTGTAAGACATTTAATACCGCCTCCCTGTTTCATTTAGTAAAACTTAGTTTCACAAAATGATTGTACACTGGTTTGGTTTTCCGATCCACCTTTTTACATTTATTATTATAGAACTCCATTTAAAATAGACACTTACGTTGTGACAATCTCTACATCCCAGTATTCATAAAAAAAAAAAGACCAACCTTTGTCTACTTAAGGATGGTCTTTCTCACTTGTGATCCAGCTATATGATTGCGCACAATATCCTAAATACTCACGCTTACTCGGAATTACGTTTGGTCTCAAAACGAAGCTTGTCTAGCCATATCCGCTCTTTATCCGTCAATTCCGCGGCCTCCAGCATATCCGGTCTGCGCTCCAGCGTACGAATGAGGGATTGCTCTCTGCGCCACGCATCGATATTCAGATGATGTCCTGATAACAGCACATCGGGTACTTTCATGCCTCTGAATTCAGGTGGCCTTGTATAATGCGGATATTCAAGCAGCCCGGTGCTGAACGAATCCGTCACTGCACTCGTTTCGTTTCCGAGGACACCTGGGATCAGACGAACTACACTGTCAATGGCAACCATGGCAGGCAGTTCACCGCCAGTTAACACGTAATCCCCAATGGATAACTCGTCGGTTACCAGAAACTCGCGAATACGCTCATCATAGCCTTCATAATGTCCACAGATAAAGATCAGATGATCTTCCTGTACCAGTTCTTCCGCTTTTTTCTGCGTAAACGTCTCACCCTGCGGACACATTAGAATGATGCGTGGAGCTTTGGTCGGTACCGTTGTCGTCTCTTCGTTTCGCTTTTCAAGTACGTCTTCCACAGCAGCAAAAATCGGATCAGGCTTTAATACCATGCCCCCGCCGCCGCCATACGGAGTATCATCAACGGTATTGTGTTTATTCGTGGCAAAGTTCCGGAAGTTCACTGCATTCAGTGACACAAGGCCCTTCGTCTGAGCTTTACCAAGAATACTTGTCCCGAATACACCATCGAACATCTCTGGAAATAACGTTAATACGTCCACTCTCATGTTAGAGCAATCCTTCCATCAGATGAACCTTGACCAGTTTCTGATTAACATCGACATCTAGCACAACATCATCAATAACCGGAAGCAGAATTTCTTTGCCAGCAGGTGTTTTAACCACCCAAACGTCGTTTGCGCCAGGCGTCAAGATTTCGGAGATCGTCCCCAGGTCTTCGCCTTCTTCTGTAATGACAGAACAGCCAACGATTTGGTGGAAGTAATACTCGTTCTCTTCCAGCTCAGCCAAATTCTCTTTGGATACTTTGGCTATGCCGCCCTTAAACTTTTCCACTTCATTGATATTTCCGTACTCTTTCAACCTAACGATGTACATATTTTTATGCAATCGTGCCGATTCCACATGAACCAGCACAGGATGGTTATCTGCTGTAAACAGATACAACTCCGCATTTTTCGCAAAACGTACTTCCGGGAAATCGGTTAAAGGCATAATTCTCAACTCGCCACGGATCCCGTGCGTATTGACGATTTTACCTACATTCATAAACTCTGCCATACGTTCCTCCTGCATTTGATTCTATAGAATTCAATCCTTTATTACACTGCACACCTACGCAGTCAGAACAATCTTCCGATCACTGTTACCCCCAGATTTCTTTGATCCCTTATCAAAGGACAGAAATCCGCAGGTAAAGGTGAGTTAATGCTTACGAAGTAGCTTACTTCCAGAAAGCTTTTAGCTACGTTTCTTCAGATTTGTTCTGCTCTCTCCGTTATCGTGTAATACTAAAATCAATTTATATAATGGGTTTATTGATAAGTTCAGCATGCACGAAAAGGGGCTAGGACATGCATCCTAACCCCCTTTCGTATATCTTTAAGATATGATATCGACGGTAACCCGTTTATCCATCTTAACTGCTGCTGATGTGACGACCGTACGAAGAGATTTTGCGATTCGCCCTTGTTTACCAATAACCTTCCCGACATCGTCAGGATGAACAGTTAACTCGTAAACGACAAGCCGGTCTTTCTCAACCGTCCGAACCGCCACATCTTCCGGATGATCGACCAAAGCCTTAGCAATTATGCTTACTAATTCTTCCATAGATGACCCTCCGAATCAGCACCTTATTTTGCTTGTTTGGACTCGTGGAACTTCTTCATCACGCCCGCTTTGCTCAGCAAGTTGCGGACAGTGTCAGATGCTTGCGCACCGTTTTGAAGCCATTGCAATGCTTTATCTTCATCGATCTTAACAACAGCCGGTTGTTCAACCGGGTTGTAGTAACCGATCTCCTCGATAAAACGACCGTCACGTGGGGAACGGGAATCCGATACCACTACGCGGTAGAAAGGAGCTTTGTGAGCACCCATACGTTTCAGACGAATACGAACTGCCATTTGAAAATTCACCTCCTTCAATGAAATCTGTATATTCATTAGCAAGCCTTGAAATCAACGGAAAGGAAACTTCATTCCTTTGCCCAGACCTTTCAGCTGCTTCATTGCCTTGTTCTTGCCGCCTTTAGGTCCCATCATATCCGAGAACTGCTTCATCATGCGGCGCATTTCATCAAACTGTTTGATTAGGCGGTTAACCTCAGCAAGGGACGTACCGCTACCTGTAGCAATCCGTTTCCGGCGGCTATGGTTGATCATGTCCGGGTTGCGTTTCTCCTCTGTAGTCATGGAGTACACAATTGCTTCGATCCGCCCCATTTGCTTGTCATCCACTTTCAGGTCCTTGGCTTGCTTCATCTTGCCCATGCCGGGAATCATATCCATAATTTGATCAATGGGTCCCAGCTTCTTCACCTGATCCATTTGCTCCAGGAAATCCTCGAACGTAAACTCTGCGTTCCGCATTTTACGTTCCATTTCCTTGGCCTTTTCGGTATCAATGTTGGATTGGGCTTTCTCAATCAGGGAAAGCATATCCCCCATGCCAAGAATCCGTGAAGCCATCCGTTCCGGATGGAAAGGCTCAAGAGCATCCAATTTCTCACCGAGTGACGCAAACTTGATTGGGCAACCGGTAACTGCTTTTACTGAAAGTGCAGCACCACCACGTGTATCCCCATCGAGTTTAGTCAAAACGACCCCGGTCAAGTCAAGCTGCTGGTTAAAGTGTTCCGCCACATTAACGGCATCCTGACCGGTCATGCTGTCGACTACAAGCAGGACTTCATCCGGATTCACTACGCTGTGAATCTGGCGTAATTCTTCCATCAGTTCCTCATCTACATGCAAACGTCCCGCGGTATCGATAATGACATAGTCATTGCCGTTATCCTTGGCGTGCTGCAGACCCTGACGTGCGATCTCCACAGGGCTTGTCTGATCTCCCAATGTAAATACTGGTGCCTTGATCTGCTCACCCAGCACTTGCAATTGCTTGATCGCTGCCGGACGATAAATATCTCCCGCGACCAGCAATGGTCGGCTGTTTTGCTTCTGCAGCATTTTGGCCAATTTACCGGATGTCGTCGTTTTACCAGCACCCTGCAAACCAACCATCATCAACACCGTAGGCGGTTTGTTCGCTTTGGCCAGTTTCGACTGGCTTCCGCCCATCAAATCCGTCAGTTCCTTGTTTACGATGTCGATAATAACCATGCCTGGCGTGAAGCTTTCCATTACCTCTTTGCCGACAGCTTTCTCTTTCACCTTGGCGATGAATTCCTTGACCACTTTGAAGTTTACATCCGCTTCGAGCAATGCCAGACGTACCTCGCGCATAGCTTCGGCAACATCTTCATCCGATACCTTGCCTTTGCCGCGCAGCTTGCTGAACACATTCTGCAATCGGGTCGTTAATCCTTCAAATGCCATGATCCCACCTCCTTAAGCTGTAATACTGTTTTTAGAACCGATACGTTCCGTTCAATTCCTATTCCCGGAGCTGATGAACGATATCGTTTATTTGTTTGTTGTTATCAATGGAGACACCTGCGCGCTCCAGTGCATTTTGCAAATCTTCAAGATTGCGGCTGCGTCGTTCATGCTTCTCCAGCAAGCCAAGCTTGCTTTCGTAATTTTCCAGCACTTGTTCAGCACGCTTGATATGCTCGTATACCGCCTGGCGGCTGATCTCAAACTCGGCTGCAATCTCACCAAGGGAGAAATCATCATGAAAGTAATATTTCAGAAATGTTTGCTGTTTCTCGGTAAGCAAACGTTCGTAGAAAGCAAACAGCAAGTTAATCCGGTTTGTCTTCTCAAGCCGGTTTTCTTGACTCATATCGGGGCACTCCCTTCGTCAAGGAAAAACACTTTACACTCTTGCAACGTTCCTAATAATACCGAAAACAATTCAGGTTGTCAAGCAAAAATACTTGTCACAATAAAAACCTTCATTTTGCACTCATTTTTCGTACCTATATGATTAATCTTAGCCATTCCTATACAGCAGAATACGACCTGCTGCATCCTTTATATAGAACAAAAAAACGAATGGGTCTCCACAGATGGAGCCGATTCGTTTTACACTATCTATCGTGTTCTAGCGAAGTGGTGTCAGGTACAGCAGTACCATAAAGAAATGAAGAATACTGCCTGCCAACACAAAGAGATGCCAAATCGCATGGTGATACGGAAATCCACGCCACACATAAAAAAGCGTACCCAGTGTATACATCAGACCTCCAGCAACCAGCAGCACGATTCCGCCTGTAGGAATGGCAGCCATAAGCGGTTGCCAGGCAATAACGATGAGCCAGCCCATCGCAATATAGAAAATCGTTGACATGAATAGAAACCTTTTCGTAAAAAACGCCTTAAAGATCACGCCGAATAATGCGATTCCCCAGATTACCCCGAACAGGGTCCAACCAAGTGTGCCGCGAACAGCAATAAACAGAAGCGGAGTGTACGATCCCGCAATAAACAAATAAATGGAAGAATGGTCGAAAATCTCAAATAAATCTTTCATTTTCCCATCTTTCCATGCATGCACGAGTGTAGAGCTCGTATAGAGCAGCAACATGGTGATCCCGTAGATCGTGAAACTGACCACATGCCAAGCCGTGCCTTTCATACTCGAGAATACAATCAACAGCACCAGTGCAGCTACACTGAGCGCGGCGCCGATTCCATGAGTCACCGCATTGGCGACTTCCTCACGACGGGAATAGGTATAGGTATTGGCCATATCAACCGTCCTTTCTAGCCCTTTAGCCTTGCCTTCTTTATTCCCATTATACACGTATTGCCAGTGACATTACACGTGACACTTATCACGTATATCACTGGCAATACCGTTAACGCTATTAAATCATCCTATTTATTAATGGTTCTAAGAACTTGCTTCCTCATCTTCTGCGTCCTGATCCGGTTGCTCTTGGATCAGTCCAGCAAACAACGCATGCACGAATTGCTCTGAGTCGAATGGCTGCAGATCATCAATTTTCTCACCAAGACCTACCATCTTCACTGGCAGATCCAGTTCCTGACGAATGGCAACGACAATACCGCCTTTCGCCGTACCATCCAGCTTCGTCAGTACGAGGCCAGTCACGCCGCTTTTCTCCCCAAACAGTTTGGCCTGATTCAATGCATTCTGTCCAGTTGTCGCGTCGAGAACCATCAACACTTCATGCGGAGCTTCCGGGATTTCACGCTGAATGACACGATAGATCTTGTTAAGCTCCTCCATGAGATTGGATTTGTTCTGCAGACGGCCTGCCGTATCACAGAGCAAGACATCTGCACCCCGCTGTTTGGCTGCCTGCACGGCATCGTACATGACCGCAGCCGGATCTGAACCCGCCTGCTGCTTGATGACTTCAACACCGGCACGTTGACCCCATACCTCAAGCTGTTCAATCGCACCGGCACGGAACGTATCGCCAGCAGCCATAATGACTTTTTTGCCCTGCTGTTTGAAGCGATGTGCCAGCTTACCAATCGTTGTCGTTTTACCTACGCCGTTAACACCAACAAACAAAATGACGGTAATGCCATCCGGGTTCATCTTCAGTTCGTTATTCTGTTCGCCGCGCAGCAGGTCGGTCAATTTTTCGGACAATACAGGCTGCAACTCAGCCGCATCTTCGATCTTGCGCTTTTTGACCTCAACGCGAAGGTCTTCGATCAGATTCATAACCGTATTTACCCCAACATCCGCTCCGATCAGGATTTCTTCCAGTTCCTCATAGAACTCCTCATCGATTTTTTTGCGGCGGATGACAAGATCGGACACTTTCTCCACAAGCCCTTTACGCGTCTTTTCGAGTCCATCCTTGAACTGTTTTGTCACGGACTCCGTTTTGCTTGCAATGCTGTCTCTTAGCTTTTTAAAGAAACTCATAAAGCCCCTCCATCGTGTACGTAATCTTAGTGCGGTTTATTTTTTTATTAACAAGTTCCTCGTTCATATCCATTCTATTTAAGCACTAGCAATTTCGGCTTCCTCATCTTCCAGTCTAACCGAAACCAGCTTCGATACTCCGCCCTCTTCCATCGTGACACCATATAGAACATCGGCTTCTTCCATCGTGCCTTTCCGGTGAGTAACGACAATAAACTGTGTTTGTTCAGAGAATTCGCGCAAATACTGGGCGAAACGCACCACATTGGCTTCATCCAGCGCTGCCTCAACTTCATCCAGCACACAGAATGGTACCGGCTTAACGTGCAGGATAGCGAACAACAGTGCCATCGCCGTCAATGCCCGTTCTCCACCCGACAGCAGCTGCAGGTTTTGCAGCTTTTTGCCTGGTGGCTGGGCCACGATATCAATTCCGGTTTCCAGCAGCCGTTCCGGGTCCATGAGAACCAGGTCCGCACGTCCGCCGCCAAAGAGCTTGGTAAATACGGTACCGAATTCACGGCGGATTGCATCGAACGTTGTCTTGAAACGTTTGGCCATCTCATCTTCCATTTCGCGGATGACTTGATATAACGTCGTTTTGGCTTCCACCAGATCATTTTTCTGTTCACTAAGGAACTCATAGCGTTCATTGACCCGCTCGAATTCCTCAATAGCGCCAAGATTGACATCACCCAGAGCCGAGATGCTGCGCTTCAGCTTCTGTACCTCTGCCTGAGTGCTCTCCACATCTTCCGGTACGGGGTATCGTTCTTTTGCAAGTTCATAACCGAGTTCATAATCATCCATCAGCTTGCGCAGTATATTTTCGAGTTCAACGTCAAGCCTGTTGACGGAAATTTCCGTCTGGCGCAGCTGCTCCTCTACTGCTTTTAACTGTGTACGCTGTTCCTTTGTTTCACTCTCCGCGAGTTCCAGCTTCTTCGACAGTTCGCTTCGTGCGGCACGTTTGAAGTCCAGCTGCTCGGAAGCTTCCGCTTTCTTCAGCTTGAACTGGTTGAGATCTTCAATCTGTTTGACGCTCTCCACCTGTGTTTTCTTCAGGTCTGCTTCCATGGATGCCAGCAGCGTCCGGTTCTGACGCAAATCTTTGACCAGAGATTCGACTTCCCGCTCCAGCCGGCGCAGCTGCTCCTCATTCGAGAAACGCTCCTGATCCAGCTTACCTTCTCTGACTTTCAGTTCAGTCAACTGGCTTTGCAGCTCTTCCTTCGCAGACTCATTTGCTTTGCGGGCGAACTCTGCAGCATGAATGGCACGGTGAGTCGCCTTCTCTTCCTCTTCAAGCTGCTCCAGCTTCTGCACAGCTGCTGCGCGTGCGGTATCCATCTCTTTGATCTCTTCGGTGAAGCCGCTCTTCTCCTGACCGGCAACAGCCACCTGTTCCAGCACGTGACGGAGCTCGTGCTCGACCTGTTTCATTTCCATGGATGCCTGCTGTTCAGCATTTCGTGTATCGTCACCCGACTGACGCAGCTCGTCCAGCTTGTCCTGACATTGCTCCAATTGGGTTTTCACATCATCCACACTGCGATGCAGCTTCACAATTTGGTTTTCGGTATCCAGAATATCCTGATCCAGTTGATCCAGCTGCCGTTTCCGGCTGAGCAGACTCACATTCTTTTTATGCTGGCTCCCCCCTGTCATGGAACCACCGGCATTAACCACATCCCCTTCAAGGGTCACGACGCGGAATCGGTACTGACAGCGGGCAGCAATTTTATTGGCGTATTCCAGTGTTTCGGCAATAATAACATTTCCGAGCAGGCTTCCAATGATATTGGCATAACGGGAATCATATTGTACGAGATCAGCACCAATGCCTACAAAACCATCCATGCCTTCAATCATCGAACGCTCACCGGAACCTACCGTACGTGGACGAATAACATCCAACGGCAGGAATGTGGCTCTACCCAGCTGACGCTGCTTGAGAAAAGCAATGGCTTGTCTTGAAACCGACTCGTTTTCCATAACAACGTGCTGCAAAGCAGCACCCATTGCGGTTTCTACAGCCAGTTCAATTTTTTCCGGTACTTTGACCAGTTCAGCCACAGCTCCATGTACACCACTAAGAGTGCCTTTACGCGAAGCTTTGAGGACTTCTTTGACCCCCAACATAAAGCCGTCAAAATCATCCTGCATCTCTTTCATCGTATCCCGGCGAGACACCTGGGCTTCCCGTTTCTGTTCCCACTTGCGAACCGTGCTGCGACTCTCTTCCAGCAGCTTCTGCAAGGATTGCAGACGTTCACTTTCGGTAATATATCCGCCGCGCAAATCGCTGATTTCCTTACCTAAACGGACAACTTTTTTCTCGATATCCGCTTTTCGGGCTTCCAGCGTTCCCTTCTGCTCTTCCCACTTGCCGGATTCCTCGGTTGCCCGGTTCATTCGACGCTCGAGCGATTCTTTCTGCTGATCTGCATATCGAATCTCATTGCGCGTTTGAGCCATCTGGTTCATCAGTTCCAGCAAATTACCCTTGAGGCTTTCCTCCTGCTGCTGACTGATTCCTCCAGTAACCCCTATGAGTTTCGCTTCCTCTTCAGAAAGGCGATTTCTCACTTCATCAAGCTCCTGTTCCAGCTTGCCAAACTTCTCGCGTAATGCAAGCAGCTCAGTCTCACGCTCCCGGTGTCTTTCCTCACTTGCAGCCAGCGTAACCGTTAACTGCTCATGATTGGTTTGTAAATGGCGTGAACGCTCCTTGAGCAATTCTCCATGCCCTTCACTTTTCTCCGTTGCTTCACTGAATTGCAGCAAAGCGGATTGCAGCTGTTCCGTCTCCGTTTCCAGAATTCGCAGTGCATTCCGGTCGCTTTCCAGCTTGGCATCATGGGTGGAGACAATTGCAGCCAGGCCGACCTCTTCTTCTTTTAACGACTGTAACCGCTCGTTCGCCTTGCTCCAGGATGCATGAATCTGCTCGATCTGGTACACGTACATGGAGATTTCCTTCGATTTGAGCTGTCCACGCAATTCCTTGTAGTGAATCGCTTTTTCCGATTGTTCTCGGAGCGGGCCAATCTGGTCCTCCAGTTCTGTAACCAAATCATGAATACGCAGCAGGTTTTGCTCCGTCTCGTCCAGTTTGCGTGTAGCGTCACGTTTACGCGATTTATATTTCACAATACCGGATGCCTCTTCAAAAATACCTCTGCGATCCTCGGAACGGGTACTCAAAATCTCCTCGATACGTCCCTGTCCGATAATCGAGTAAGCTTCCTTTCCGATCCCGGTATCCATAAACAATTCCGTTATATCCTTCAAACGACAGGACTGCTTGTTGATAAAATATTCGCTGTCCCCGCTGCGATGTACACGACGAGTCACCGTCACTTCACCAAAATCAAGGGCAAGTGCGTGATCCTCGTTATCCAGCGTCAGGGACACTTCACCATAATTGACGGCTTTCCTTGCATCACTGCCAGCAAAAATGATGTCTTCCATCTTGCCACCCCGCAGCGATTTGGCACTTTGTTCTCCAAGTACCCAGCGAATGCCGTCTGAAATATTACTCTTGCCACTTCCGTTCGGACCTACAACTGCAGTAATACCACGAACGAATTCCATTTCTGTTTTGTCGGCGAATGACTTGAATCCACCCAGTTCAATCCGTTTCAGAAACATAGGGTATCCCGTCACCTCCTCTTGCTTATTTCAAGTGTTCCTCCAGCGCTAATCATGGATCAGGGATGAATAAAGCTCCCGAACCCTCTCTTTACAAAAAAAAGAGCAAAAAGCAGTCCGGCCGATAATCTCCGCCGGGGCGGACCCGAGGGGCTGCTCTTTGCTCTTCGTTTGTCTATGCGCTACCCGGTAAAACTCAGGCTTCCGGAAGCTTTAATCGATCAAGCGCTGCGGATGCAGCCTGCTGCTCGGCTTCCTTTTTGGAACGTCCTGTACCTCGGCCAAGCCGTTCTTGGCCCATATGGACCTCCGAGACAAACTCACGTTCATGGGCAGGGCCCCGTTCTTCGACGATCCGATACTCCAGAGCTCCCATATTGTGATGCTGAGTGAGTTCCTGCAGTTCCGTCTTGTAATCGCTCATCTGGAGCTTACCGCCCAGAACGATTAACGGAAAAACATGCTGGTCCAGAAACGTTCTGACTGGCTCCAGTCCCTGATCCAGATACAATGCACCGATGAAAGATTCAAACACATCAGCCAGCAAAGCCGGCCGTGTTCGTCCTCCCGTCAGTTCCTCACCTTTACCAAGAAGTACATACTGCCCAAAACCAAGTGCTTCTGCAAATTTGACGAGGGAAGGTTCGCAGACAATGGATGCCCGCAGCTTCGTTAATTCACCTTCCGGACGGTTAGGATACAAATGATACAAGTATTCCGATACAGTCAACTCAAGCACCGCATCGCCCAGAAATTCCAGACGTTCGTTATCCTGGTGCTGACTGAACCGGTGTTCGTTTACATAAGAAGCATGGGTAAACGCTTGTTTTAAAAGCTGCCTGTTGTCAAATTTGATTTGAAGTTTGTGTTGTAACTGCTTCAGATCTTCACTCAAACGAACTAGCCCCTTATGCTTCAAATTTTTTGAGAATAATGGTGGCATTGTGACCGCCGAATCCAAATGAGTTGGACATGGCAACATTCACTTTGGTTTCACGCGGAACATTTGGCACATAATCCAGATCACATTCCGGATCCTGATTTTCCAAATTGATCGTAGGTGCGAGTGTCTGATGAGTCAGCGACAGTCCGCAAATTACAGCTTCCACGCCACCGGCTGCACCCAGCATGTGACCTGTCATTGATTTGGTAGAACTTACTGCGAGCTTGTACGCATGATCACCAAACGCCTTCTTGATTGCAAGCGTTTCGGATCTGTCACCCACCGGAGTTGAGGTACCATGTGCATTGATGTAGTCCACTTCTTCCGGTTCAATTCCCGCATTGCGAAGTGCCATCTTCATGCAGCGTGCCGCTCCATCCGGATCCGGTTCAGTCATGTGATGCGCATCGCCCGTAAGGCCGTAACCAATGACCTCACCATAAATACGTGCACCGCGTTTCTGAGCATGTTCCAGCGATTCCAGAACCAGGATACCTGCTCCTTCACCCATAACGAAGCCATCACGACCTGTATCGAAAGGACGGCTTGCCTTAGCCGGCTCGTCATTGCGGGTCGACATTGCACGCATTGCACAGAAACCAGCCAGACCCGTTGGTCTGATTGTTGCCTCGGCACCACCACAGATCATTGCATCTGCATCTCCATTAGCAATCAATTTGAAGGAGTCTCCAATGGAGTGTGTTCCTGTCGCACAGGCTGTGACTACGTTGATGTTCGGACCTTTTGCTCCAAGAGAAATCGACATTTGGCCAGAAGCCATGTTGGAGATCATCATGGGGATGAAGAATGGGCTTACCCGTTTTGGACCTTTTTGCAGCAATGCATTATGCTGGTCCTCCCAGGTTCCCAGTCCGCCAATACCCGATCCGATGGATACACCAAACCGCTCTGCATCAATGTTCTCATCGATCTTCAAACCGCTGTCTTCCACAGCTTTGAATCCGGCTGCAACGGCAAACTGAACAAAACGGTCCATTTTGCGGGCATCCTTACGATCCATATATTCATCCGGGTTGAAATCCTTAATTTCGGCAGCAATTTGTGTCGTGTATTCACTCACATCAAAGGCCTCAATCTGAGAGATCCCGGACTTACCTGCCATTAAACTTCCCCAGAACGTTTCCAAATCTTTTCCGAGCGATGTCATTACGCCCATTCCGGTAATTACTACTCTTTGTTTCAAACCGACTCACCTCTATATCGACTGCTTTACGCAATTATTTTGTGGGAATATCCGCAAGCGGATGTTGACCAATCAGGATCCGAAAACCTCGTTTGGCCAGCATCGCTGCGGAATGAGAAAAACCAATGAATGATGAGAAGTCCCGCCTGTTCGAAAACAGGTGCGGGACTGAATGACTTTAGGTATGAGATTGTATGTAGTTTACAACTTCACCTACGGTCGTGATTTTTTCTGCATCTTCATCAGAGATTTCCAAATCGAATTCATCTTCCAATTCCATGACCAATTCCACTACATCCAAAGAATCAGCACCCAAATCTTCTTTGAAAGATGCTTCAAGTGTAACTTCAGCTTCGTCTGCGCCCAAGCGGTCGACGACGATGCGTTTTACACGCTCCAATACATCGGACATCCGGTTCACCTCCTCCTTGGTATTATACGAGAATCGCAGGCAAAATGCCATAGAAGACATATGCGGCTCCCGGCCGGGGAATCCGGCCTTTTTCCGGCATTTCGGATCGTCCAGCGCCTGTTCCCCGACTGTTGTTCAAGTCCGGGAAGAATTACATGTACATGCCGCCATCGACATGCAATGTCTGCCCTGTCATATACGATGAAGCTTCCGAAGCCAGGAACGTAACAACTCCGGCGATTTCATCCGGCTGTCCCAGTCGGGACAGCGGAATGCCACTCAGCATACCATCCACCAGCTCCTGTGACAATTCCTTGGTCATATCCGTCTCTATAAACCCTGGTGCAACACAGTTAACCGTGATGCCCCGGGAAGCCAGTTCACGAGCGGATGCCTTGGTCAAACCGATTACCCCCGCCTTGGCAGCAACATAGTTTGCTTGTCCGGCATTACCCAGAACACCCACAACAGAGGATATATTGATGATTCTGCCAGAGCGTTGTTTCATCATAGGACGAGTTACAGCCTTAAGACAGTTAAATACACCTTTGAGATTGGTCTCAATAACCTGGTCAAACTCTTCCTCTTTCATGCGCATGATCAGATTGTCACGTGTAATCCCTGCGTTATTAATCAGAATGTCGACGTTGCCCCATGCTTCAAGTGTAGCCTTTACCATTTGTTCAGCTTCATCCATTAAACCAACATTGGCCTGGATGGTCATGGCCTGAACTCCTTTGGCGCGAATGGCTTCCGCCACTTCTTCGGCTGCAGCCTGACTGCCTGCATAGTTTACCGCAACATTGGCGCCGGCTTCAGCCAAAGCGAGTGCAATGCTGCGTCCGATTCCACGGGATGCACCAGTAACCAGCGCGTTTTTACCTTCTAACGGTTTAGACAACATAATTCCTCCTTTCCCCAAATAACCTGTGATTCAATCACTTCAATGCAGCTGCGGTAGCTTCAAGCGTTTCAAGACTGTTTACATTGTACAATTTTACGGATTTATCTGTTTTTTTAATCAACCCGGTCAGTACACTTCCGGAACCAATCTCAATGAAGGTGTCTACACCCTGCTCAATCAACCATGTCACACTGTCTTCCCATAAAACCGGAGAATAGACCTGTTCTGTCAACAATTGTTGAAACTGTCCATTTTCAGCAGGTCTTGCCGTCACGTTTGCGACTACAGGAACCTTGGCTGGAGAGAATGTTACGGTTTGCAGCTTGTCTGCAAGTTTCTCAGCAGCCTCCTTCATCAGAGAGGAATGAAAAGGACCGCTCACTTCCAGTGCAATGGCACGCTTGCCGCCAGCTTCCTTCACCCGTTCCGCTACGGCAGCTACACCTTCTTTGACACCGGAAATAACAATTTGACCCGGACAATTCATGTTGGCAAGTTCAACCGTATGACCGCTTTCGGATACGTCCCGGCAAAGCACCCCCAGCGCTTCCCGATCCGCTCCCAGTACTGCAGCCATCGCCCCTTGTCCGCCTGGTACAGCCTGCTCCATATACTGGCCACGTGCCCGGACAATACCCACAGCATCCGCAAACGATAGAACGTCCGCTGCAACGAGAGCACTGTATTCACCCAGACTGTGTCCAGCCGTATAGTCAGGCTGAATCCCTTTTTCTCTAAAAGCTTCAAGCAAAGCGATGCTTGCTGTCAACAGAGCCGGTTGAGTATTTGATGTCTGTTTCAACTCGGCCTCCGGACCTTCAAACACGAGATTACTCAGCGAGAAGCCTAGTGTTTCGTCTGCTGTACGAAAAATTTCAGTTGCCGCAGGCACGGACTCATACGCGTCCTTCGCCATGCCTACCGCCTGTGATCCCTGTCCGGGAAATACAAATGCTATTTTACCCATCAGATTCATCTCTCCCAGCTGTCTAGTTTACCATACGAGTACAGATGCACCCCAAGTCAGTCCGCCTCCGAACCCAACCATTAGTATGGTGTCTCCGGCTTTCATGCGGCCTTCCTCAGCAGCTTCCACCAGAGCAAGCGGGATTGACGCTGCTGAAGTATTTGCGTATTTGTCTACGTTAACAACCACTTTTTCTTCAGGAAGCTCAAGACGCTGCATGGCGGATTGAATGATTCGAATATTCGCCTGGTGAGGAACAAAAAGATCCACATCCGTACGGCCCAAACCTGCTTTGCGAAGAACTTCATCTGTTGCAGTTCCCATAACACGCACGGCAAATTTGAATACTTCACGGCCATTCATGTAAATGTAATGTTTTTTGTTTTCGACTGTCTCTGCGGAAGCAGGCAAACGGGAACCGCCGCCTTCCAATTGAAGCAGGCCGCCGCCTGCACCTTCTGCCCCAAGGTCAAATGACTTGAATCCGCGGCCTTCCGGCACTTCTCCAACGACTACCGCGCCTGCTCCATCTCCAAACAACACGCAGGTGTTGCGGTCTGTATAATCCGTGATTCGGGACAGACAATCCGCGCCAATAACGAGTGCATTGTTATACATGCCACTCTGGATAAAGCTGGTTGCAGTTGCAAGTCCATATACGAAACCTGAGCATGCAGCAGACAGATCAAATGCCGCTGCCCCTTTGGCACCAAGCTTGTCCTGCAAAATGCAGGCTGTAGAAGGAAAGGCGGAATCCGGCGTGATGGTTGCAACAATGATCAAATCCAGATCACTGCCTGTCATTCCTGCGGATTCAAGTGCCTTAATGGCTGCCTCGTACGCCAAATCCGAAGTCGCCTGATCAGGAGCAGCGATATGACGTTCCTTGATTCCCGTGCGGCTGACGATCCACTCATCATTCGTATCAACCATCTTTTCCAGGTCACTGTTTGTCAAAATTTTCTCAGGTACATATTTCCCTGTACCGATAACCCCTACCGGGCGCAAATTATTCATGTCGTCACTCACTTCCCGCTAATTTCCTTAGATATGCTCTCCACCAGTTGGTTCTGAACTGCGATTCTTGCTTGGCGAACTGCGTTTTTGATGGCATTGCCATCCGCTGATCCATGACTTTTCACAACGAGTCTGCTCAAGCCGAGAAGCGGCGCACCGCCATGCTCGGTATAATCCAGTTTCCGTTTCAGACCGCGCAGCTCAGGCATGAGCACGGCAGCGGCCAGTTTGCTTTTGAGCGACGATGAGAACTGCTCCTTAAGCAGCGCGAAGATGGCACCGGCTGTGCCTTCCAGCGATTTCAACAATATGTTACCGGCAAACCCGTCACACACAAGCACATCACATGCACCTGTCAGTACATCACGAGCTTCCACGTTACCAACGAATTGAATCGGAAGCTGCTCCAGCAGCGGATAAGCATGCTTCGTAAGCTCATTCCCCTTGCCCGGCTCTGTTCCAACATTGAGCAAACCCACTCTAGGAGAGTTTACGCCTTGTACCTTCTGCCGATACAGGCTGCCCATAAGTCCATACTGTGCTAAGTGCTCGGGCTTCGCATCCATGTTCGCTCCCAGATCAAGTGCAAGCACGCCCACATCATCTATGGTTGGAATCATCGGTGCAAGCGCCGGACGTTCAATGCCTTCCATACGACCTACCACGAGCAGCCCTGTTGTCATTAGCGCTCCGGTATTGCCTGCAGAGATCATGGCATCTGCTTCGCCTTCCTTCAGCATGCGGCCCGCGACCACCATAGAGGCATCCTTCTTGCGACGAACCGCCTTCACAGGTTCATCATCAGAACCAATCACCTCTGAAGCGTGACGCACAGACAGGTTGGCTGGCTTGACGGCTGACTGATTCAAAATCGGCTCCAGCTTAGCTTCATCGCCAACAAGCACGATCTGTGTATCCGCCCATTCCGTAGCGGCAGCAATTGCACCTTCTACCGTTGCCTTGGGTGCATGATCGCCTCCCATAGCATCAATGACGATTTTCATTCCAGATGACCTCCCTCTAGGCTGTCTTCTCCACCAGAACGGTAGATGACAAAGTTGCCTTGAAACACCATTTCCTCACCTACATAGGTGAACACTTCAACTTTCGCTTTTCCCTTTTGACCCGAGATCGATCTGACATAAGCTTTCGCAATACATTTTTCAGCCAGATGAACCGAACGGACAAATCGAATATCGGCCGAAGCCGTTAATGCAATCTCATCATTAATGACAGCAACCGCCAGGGAGTTGGCCTGGGCAAATACATAGTGACCACGAGCAATTCCCGTTCTCGAAAATACATGCTCTTCCTTGATCTCAAACAAGGATATCCCACTTTTGTCCAGCTGCAAATCCACAATATCACCAATAATCTCATGCAGAGGCAGAGAGCGCACCTGATCATACGAACGTTCCGCCATCAGTTTCATTCGTTCCCGAAGCTCTGGAATCCCAAGCTCCAGTCGGTCGAGGCGAATCGTTTGAATACTCACCTTCAACTGCCGTGTAAGCTCCTGATCCGTCACAAATGGATTGTCTTCGATCATTTTGGTCAATTGCTGCTGCCTCTGTCTCTTCGGTACACGTTCGATGTCTGACACCCCCGCTGTATCGTTTAAGAAAGCGTCCCATGCCGGTCCGTTCTATCGTCTTATATTAATCTCTATAATTACACCCCTGATCGCCAGAGGTTTCATCACACGAATTATGGTCCTTGTCTATGTAACCCCAAATCTTAGAACCTGGTACTAAAGTACAGTATATCTCATCCTGTGTCAAAAAGAAAGGCTGGCGGGCAAAAACCATTCTGCCCGGGATCGCCAGATCCCTGCTTTCTATCAAACTTTCTTTTACATAAAGAGCATCCTTCGCCTTTGAATCTGCGGATACTAACAGCATCATATTTGAACATTCAAAAAAAGTAGTACCTCATCGAAATGAAGTACTACTTGATGTCTAGCTATTATTGAGAGATGATCTCTCTTGCTTTGTACGTTCCGCACACTTTGCACACGTGGTGAGCAAGCTTCAATTCGCCGCATTGTTCACATTTCACCATGCCCGGTACAGCCAATTTAAAGTGAGTGCGACGTTTGTCGCGACGCGTCTTGGACGTTCTCCGTTGAGGTACTGCCATTATTCCCACCTCCTTATCAAAATCAACCTTTACAGGTAGTTGTTACACTAGATTTTCATTTATGCTCATTTAAAAAAATCCTTGAGCCCTGCAAGCCGCGGGTCGATAACTTCGTTATCACAACCGCAGTCACCCTCGTTCAGCTCATGGCCACACTTAGGGCACAGCCCTTTGCATGTATCGCTGCATAGCGGTATAAACGGCAGGTGCAGCAGAAAAGCTTCCTCGGCATATAGCTTCAGATCAATGTCCTCTCCATCCACATAGACAGTGTCATCATCTTCAGGCAAGTCCTCCGGCTGTTCTCCCTGCTTGAATTGCTCATGAAAATCAATATGAAGATGTTCACTAATCGGCTTGAGACAACGTGAGCACAACATGTCCACTCCTGCTGTCAATTTGCCATGAACATCCACCACGCCCCCCGTTGCTTGTTCTGCAGATAAATCCGCAGTCAGCGGGGTAACGGCTGTGATATCTTGTCGGTTAGAAATCAGTTCTTGAATATCCCACTGTTCATTAAACTGCAGGGGCCGATCACTGATAGCCACTTTGCGAAATGGCAATAACATTTCCCATCACTCCAAACGAAACCAATTTCATAATTCATGTCAAATGCATTACGGCAGTTATACAGATCAAGTCTGATGGTTGTGCACTTCATATCTTGACTGTATGTATTCTGACGCTTCATCGTTAAAAGTATTATGAAATTGACTTAACAAACAAAAATCATTATACCGATTTTCCAAGACGTTTGTCAACACTTTTAACTTTACACCCTTTTTGAAAAGAAAGATACCCGGACGACAAAATCTCTCCTCCGCATTATAAACTTTCTTTCTTACATACGACAAGGTATTCGTTCCGAATGGTGTTTTCGGACACATTTCTTTAATGATTAGTGTGATGTAGATCACACGAACCCTTTTTCACTCTACCTATACTTGTCATATGCCGATACGGCAGAAGGACGGCGCAGGTTATCCAACTAGTCAATCCATTTATGGGAGGAAATATCCATGTTAAACGAAAATACAATTAAAGTAATCAAATCTACTGTACCTGCACTTGAAGTCCATGGTGAAGCCATTACAAGTCATTTCTATAAAACGATGTTTACAAATCACCCTGAACTGCTGAATATTTTTAATCACGCCAACCAGAAACAGGGACGCCAGCAGGCCGCCCTGGCCAATATGGTTTACGCTGCCGCCCTGCATATCGACAATCTTGCCGCAGTTCTGCCTGCCGTCCGACAGGTCGCTCACAAACATCGCAGTCTCGGCATTGCCCCTGAGCAATATCAGATCGTTGGCACGTATTTGCTGAAAGCCATCAAAGATGTGCTTGGTGATGCTGCAACCGACGAGATTATTGCAGCGTGGGCTGAAGCCTACGGTGTCATTGCGAGTGTTTTTATCGATATGGAGAAGGAATTATACGAATCGACCGAAAATCAAAGCGGTGGCTGGGAGGGTTTCCGTTCCTTCCGGGTTGCGAAAAAAATAAAGGAAAGCGAAATGATTACTTCCTTTTATTTGGTGCCAACGGACAGCAAACCTATAGCCGCATACCAACCCGGACAATATATTAGCCTCCGGATGAAACCTGAAGGGAGTACCTACACCCAGATTAGACAATACAGTCTCTCCGACGCTCCAGGCAAGCCTTATTACCGTATTTCGGTTAAACGTGAGGGTGCGCTGGCTGATCGGCCGGATGGCGTTATATCGACGTATCTGCATGATCATATTGCGGAAGGGGATGTGGTCGAGCTGTCTGCTCCTGCGGGCGACTTCACACTCGAAACGGAAGATTCACGCAATGTGGTGTTACTAAGTGGCGGCGTTGGACTCACGCCGATGATCAGCATATTGAATACCCTTGTCGCCAGCCATGCCCAACGTCAGATTACGTTTATCCATGCAGCCCTAAATGGTGAAACCCACGCTTTCCGTGACCATGTAAATACATTGACAGAACAACATGAGGATATACAGACATTTTATTGTTATACGCAGCCTACTCCTGATGATCGCGCAAAATCGCGTTTTCACAAAGAGGGTTACATTGATGCAGCCTGGCTGTCCCAGATTATCCGTCAACCGCTTGGCTCCAATTATTACCTGACCGGTCCCATCCCTTTCATGCAGGCTGCTTATGCGGCTCTATGTGAGATCGGCGTTGCACCTGAGTTTATTCATTATGAGTTCTTTAGTCCCAAAACAAACCTGATTCCTGTAGCGGAAGGCATTTAATTTTACTCGAAGCAAATGATGTAGGATCAATAGAAGTCCTCTCAAAGGCACTGTGCGTATTCATTGAATGCGACATGGTGCCTTTTTGGGCAGCTTCTTATCCCTACTCATTTGAATAAGGATGCCCTTATCCCCTATTATTGAACAAGACCCGCTGCTTGACGAAGCAGCAATGATGACAGCCATCTACCCGGTATACATACCAGGACGTATTGTAGATACTTCATTTTAAGCGAAAGGAGCACCTGCTGATGAAAGCCGTTGGTGTCATTGTTGAATATAACCCGCTGCATAACGGACATGTCTATCACTTGAGTGAGGCCAGGCGGCTTAGCGGAGCAGACGCCGTTGTGGCCGTAATGAGCGGCCCTTTTCTCCAACGCGGGGAACCCGCCATTGTGAGTAAAAGGGCTCGCACCGAGATGGCGCTGCATGCAGGCGCCGATCTGGTCATTGAGCTGCCGGTTGCTTATGCAGTACAACCGGCGGAATGGTTTGCCTTCGGTGCGGTCTCGCTGCTGCACCGAACCGGGGTCGTGGACTCGCTCTGCTTCGGCAGCGAGTCCGGCGACCTGGACAGCCTGCAGCGCATTGCGCGCGTGCTGGCTGTGGAGCCCGCAGGGCTGCGCGAGGACATCGCGCGCCGCCTGCGGGAGGGCGCCAGCTACCCCGCCGCGTACGCAGGCGCGGCGGCGGCGCTGGCGCCCGGCGGCGTCGATGCGGATGCCGCCGCTGCACTGCTGGGGCAGCCCAACAATTCGCTTGGGCTGCACTACCTGATCGCGCTGGAACGACTGGGCAGCGCGATCCAGCCCTTGACGACGGCACGCACAGGTGCCGCGTATCATGAGGCGACGCCCGGACCGGGGGCGATCGCCAGTGCAACCGCCGTCCGCCGCCTGCTGATGGCGGACGGGCCCCAAGCCGCCGCGCCGTACGTGCCGGCGGCAACCCTTGCCATTCTGCAGCGTGAATGGCAAGCGAGGCGCGCTCCCGTGCACTGGGAGCGCTTTGCTCAGCCGCTGCTGCACATTGCGGCGACCCGCCGTGCCTCCGAGCTGGCAAATATCGCCGAAGTCACGGAAGGACTTGAGCATCGGCTGATCCGCACTCTTGCTCAGCTCCCGGAACCATCAGTCGAAGCATTGCTGAACGCGCTTAAGACCAGGCGGTACACACGCACCAAGCTGCAGCGCATGTTGACCCATGTTCTGCTTCATCATGCCAAGGCAGAACTCTCAGCGGAGCAACTAGCCGAAGGCCCGGGCTATCTCCGTGTCCTTGGATTTAATGCACAAGGCCAAGGTCTGTTGAAACACATGAAAACTGTCTCATCCCTGCCTGTAGTGCTCAAACCGTCCAACTTCATACACAACCAGCTGGAACTTGATGTACAGGCACAGGCAGCCTATGCCCTTGCATATGAACAGAGGGACACACGAGCCATGTATAGTGACTATTATGAGCCGCCTGTCCGGTGCTAAGCTTTATATGAGTACCCTATCTATTATCGTTACACCAAAAATCCCCTATGTCGTGTCGTTTATTCAAACGACCGTCATAGGGGATTTCATTTTCTTTACTCGGACTTCGTATATCCAAATTATAAAACAACCTTTATGATTTGGCAGACAAGGTTTTCAGATATGCCAGGGCATCATCCACCGTACTCACAGGAACCAGCTTCATCTTGGTGCCAATCTGCTCCGCTTTGGCTTCCGCTTCCTTGTAATTCTGTTTTGGAACAAAGAAAATTTCTGCGTCTTTGCGGTCCGCAGCCACGATTTTGTGCACCACGCCACCAATCGCGCCGACCACACCTTCCTTGGTGATGGTACCCGTCCCGGCAATTCGGTGACCTTGAGTCAGATCTCCGGGAGTAAGCTGATTATAGATCTCCAGCGTAAACATTAATCCCGCCGAAGGGCCACCCACCTGCGTATCCGTGAAGGTAATCTGTTTATCCGGATCCTCAGGTTTCACTTTCTGAACGGCTCCGATCATCACACCCAAACCAGGTCTGGTTTCACCCGTTTTGCTATCTTTCACTTCGATCAGCTTCACTTCACGGCTAATGGTTTCGCCTCCGCGTTCCAATTGCATTTCTACCGTATCTCCCACTTTTTTATCCTTCAGCTGGGCAGATAATACAGTATTGTCCGGTGTAGCTGTTCCGTTCACACCCAAGATAATGTCGCCAGGGACGATGTCTCCCTGCGGTTTCGGATCCTCCGACAAGCCAAACACAAAAATATGTTCGGGAACAATGGAATACTTCACACCCGCCTGCTCATAAGCCGCTTCCATGGCGGAGGATTGGGAATCGCTCATAAACCACACCTGTTCGGCAGAATACTCCGCTTCGCTTTTCCCTTGCAGCCGATCTTCTTTTTTGTCAATTTGAGTATTCCGATTAAACAAGGATGTTCCAAGCAAAAACACATTGGCATACGTTGCCGACACCGTCGTCATCATGAATACACCATGTTCCTCCTGGTCCCCATCCTTTACCGTGACCATCGGTTTTACTTCATCAGCACTGCCAGGCATATAAATGATATACGGCGTTGGCATATAGACTGCAACATAGACAACCAGAGCCACCACGATCACAAAGATCGAAGCTCTGAATCCGCCAGATTTTCGAATCCGATTCATCGCATGAGCCCCCGTTCTTTGCGTTTATTCCATAATTATAAGTCTAACACCCTCATTCTCCAGCATACAATGGTACAGGCCGGATAGGCCTCATTATTCAGTCGCTTGTCCGGTCAAGGCCGAACCGTCCCCCGGACGTCATTCGGCCGTCCAGTTCGACTACGAAGCAGCCGAAAAAACGGCGCTATTCCATATGAGGTGAAACAATGTCAATGCAGACTGAGGTTACAGGCTCCAATCCGATGCGAACGGTACTGCTAAGTGCCGGCGCTTTATTACTGGTCGTCGCTGTCGTTGTATCTCCAAAGGATGCCTTCGATGCCTCAATTCAGGGATTGGACATCTGGTGGAAAATTATTTTCCCGGCGATGCTTCCGTTTTTAATGTTGTCGCAAATGCTGACTGCATTTGGTTTTACGGACGCTTTCGGCGTCTTGCTTGGACCGTTAATGCAGCGGTGGTTTCGCCTCCCCGGCCAAGCTGGACTGGCCATTGCTGTTGGCATGTGCGGCGGATTTCCTGCAGGGGCCGACACTGCAGCCCGTTTGGTACAGGATCGACAAATAACCGGCAAACAGGCAAGTGTTCTGGTCGCTGCAGCACATTTCGCCAATCCGATGATGATCATCCTGGTCTTGGGTGCCGCTTTTCTTCACCTGCCTGCTGCCGGATACTTCCTGCTTATGGTTCACTGGATCAGCGGCTGGATTGCCGCAATGATTGCCATCCGGCTCGTCCCCGGTCATCCGAAAGGGGGCGCCGAACTTCATCATCCAAAGACTAATCAGCGCCATGGGCTCTGGTTTCAAATGATGACCGCAGCCAGAGAAGCCCAGGCCCGTGATGGACGTGGATTCGGCAAATTGTTGGGTGACACTGTGTCCCATGCTGTACAAACTCTAATGATGACCGGGGGTTACATGATTGTTTTTGCGGTTTTTGTACGACTGTTAGGTCTATATATAACGCCCGGCACTTCAGTAGCCCTGTGGCCTGCTGTGCTCGAGCTGCATTTGGGCACATACCATTTAAGCCAAACCCCGTGGGCACCCGTGATCATCATCTCCCTGATTGCCGCCGTTCTTGGCTGGGGTGGATTGTGCTCGCATTTGCAGGTTTCTGCTGTTCTGAAATCGGCCGGGATTGCCTCCAAGACCATGATCTATTTTGCAGGTGTCCGGTTGATTCATGCATTGATTGCCTTTTCTCTAAGTGTTTTCCTTTGGGCACCCTTTAGTCGCTACGGCACAGAAGTGTTGAACACGTTCTGGCCCTTTAGGAACACGGATGTGATAACTCCAACCCTGCTGCCGATGCAATCCCAGCTTGATGGGAACCATGCTTCAGTGGAGACTCTGTGGAGCAGCTTCCCGGCAGTCTGCATCGGACTTGCCATGATTGTTGCCGTTATGATCAGCCTGTCCGGCCTGACCTTTTGGTTTAACCGCCGGTTTTCTCGCTGATTTTCCGGCGAAGTGCAGTTTCCACCTCAGGAGACACCAGATCGGTTACGTCTCCATGGTAATGGGCAATTTCCTTAACAATACTGGAACTCAAATACGAATATTTGGGATTGGTCATCATAAATATCGTTTCCGCATCCGGATTCAGCTTGCTGTTGGTGGAAGCGAGCTGCAGCTCATACTCAAAATCAGTCACGGAACGTATGCCGCGTACGATGACTTGAGCTTCCTTTTGCCGAACATAATTAGCCGTCAGATCACGGAAACTATCCACTTCCACATTAGGCAGATGACTTGTTACTTCCGTGATGAGAGCCTTTCTTTCCTCCACCGTAAACAGCGGATTTTTACTCATATTATTCAATACAGCCACGATGACGCGATCAAATTGCTTGGATGCTCTGGCGATAATGTCCAGATGGCCCATCGTTACGGGATCGAAACTTCCCGGGTATACGGCAATCCGTTCCTGCCTGTGTATCATTTCAGTCATGAGGAGCCTCCTCTTCTTCTATGCTGGTTTCTCCATCTTCAGTTGTACCGGGTACATATTCATAGATGGATACAGCCGTCTCCCCATACACAGCCTTGCGCGTTTGTTCAAACGGGCCAAATTGCTCAGGGTAACTATATTTGGATTCATATTCAAGCACGATCGTCGCTTCCGGTTCAAGCAGTTCCAGTTCATGCATGGTCAGCATCAACTCATCCCCGTTTTTCATCCGGTAAGGCGGATCTAGGAACACCAGATCAAATCTTGTGGTTCGCTTAGCAAGTGCCTTTAATGCACGACCTGCATCATTACGATATATGGCTGCCTGATCCTCCAGCTTGGTCGCTTTCAGATTGGCACGAATCACTTCAATACTTTTGGATTCCAAATCAACAAAAACAGCCTTGTCCATGCCGCGGCTCAGCGCCTCAATTCCGAGACCACCACTACCCGCAAACAAATCCAATGCTGTGCCGCCCTCAAAATAAGGGCCAATCATGCTAAACAGCGCTTCCTTCACCTTGTCGGTGGTCGGACGTGTTCCATTGCCAGGAACAGCCTTCAGCGGTCTGCCTTTCGCACTCCCAGATACCACTCTCACTGATGAGTCACCTTTTCTCTCTATGTAAGTTTATTGATACAGCTATCGTACCACACTCCAGTTCAGTTTGAAAAATAGTCCGTCTCCATCATTTCAAAAAATTGTTGACCGATTGTTTACGCATATGTATAAAAAGGAAACATTCCGGCCATTCTATAATTATCGACATCACAAGTGTCGTAGACAACCGCGGAGAAGACTTACGTTTCCCCATAAGCTCTTCGTCCGGTTTCTCCTCTCCCATGAAAAAGAAGCTCTCGAAAGAGGGCTTCTTTTTGTTTACTTTTAAATATGTATTAGAACCGATAACCCAGACTGTATACCTTCCTCAAAAAGGTGCAACAGCTTACTCCACCTCATCGTCTAAGTCGGGCTCCAACCAGCCTATTTTCTTCAGCCAATCTTCCATGTCACTCAGAAACTCTCCGGTTCCAGATGTGCTATCTTGTATTTTTTAAAATTCTCACTCAAAAAAGCAACCCAGCTTCAAAGTAATCCTCCTCCTTGGTCCTCCGGTTATCCATTGTTGTTCATCTCCCGGTATTTCCGATTGGAACGCCGCAAGTTAATCATTGAGACCAACAGAAGAACTACGGGTAGCAGCAGATGCCAAGTCTGCTTAACAATCATCACAATGCCGAAGAACACAATCGCCAGCCAAACCAGAATTTCAATAGTCTCAACTTTGGTTATCGTACGCCTAAACGCTTTTTTGGAGATGAGACGAATCAGGTAATACGCGAGCAAAGCATAAAACACGCCCATGCCAAGTATCGCAATCAGAGCGATCAGCATCTCCATGAACATTCTCCTCTCACCTCCAAATTCGTTCACATTTGGTTTCTTTATTTTACCTTATAAGAAAAAGAGTGTCTTATCTTGGACTCCAAGAAAAATTTTGCGTTTCCAAGTTATTTTTCTTCCGTAATAACCGTTGCGTTGTAAATCACAACACGTTTCCCATTCAGATCAAATAGAACCTTATTTCCATATTCTGTGTCCTGCACATCAATTTTCCCCTCATACGTCTGAATCATTTCCCCGGAATCGCTATACACCTTGACAACACGTTCGAGACCACCGGAGTTGTTGGATCTCATCGTTTTCAACGCCCGTTCACCTGAAGCCGTATTGAAATACCAGATGAAACATCCCACAATGATGCCCAGTACAGCCAGTATGCTGACCCATACACCCGTTTTAGCTTTTCTGCTCATTAAGAGGCCCCCTCTTTCATTTCATGTTCCGTACAATACGAAACAGGTTCGATAGCGGTTTCATGGAATTACTCTTGCGCGTCCATTTCTCCATAGCAAAACAGAGGTCATCCGATACACGGAGACCCCTGTTCTACATTTATTAGGATACGACTGTTACAATGAACGAATGACAAATTCGAATTCGAGTTCGCCGTCGGATGAGATGCGATATTCCGGATGAACCGGGGCACCCCAGCTATCGTCACCGCCAACACCCATCTGTTTGCCTGCTACCGTAACCACCGTGTAATGTACTGGTGGCAGCTCGTATGCATGCTGTGCGTTCTCCAGTTCAAATGCCGTATACGGAGATACATTCAGCTCCACCGGAGCTGCAGAAGCTTCGATTTTAAAGCCGCGTCCTGCATCATCCGTCAGTTTTGCCCAGCGTACTCCCGTACGGTTACCCGATTCCTGTGGCACCAGATATGGCGCAACGGTATCAGCCACTTTGCTGCCGTGGATCCCCAGACGTGCACCAAATGCACGATCCGCATAGTTTTCTTCAGGTCCCATCGCCAGCCATTCCACGTTCCCGAATTCCGGTGACGTCTTGAAGGACAGGGCATGAATCGGAAGATTTGGCAATCCAGCCGTTCCTCTGTAGGCGTTATGAACATGCACACTTCCGTCCGCACGTACGGTATAAGCCACTTTTACTTGCACATCTGACGAAATGTTGAGCTTGTACGTGAATTCGATTCGATATTGATCCGGTTTCTGTTCCGCCTTCCACTCCACACATCTTGGCAGCAGACTAGCCGCATACCATGCACCAAGCTCGAAGCCCATGGCTGTCCCTTTATCGTTATCCGTCGTTGCCCGCCAGAATAATGGTGCCGGAGGCTGAGCAATCGTCTCCAGGCCCGACAGCTTGAGTGATACCAACGTTCCGAAGGCTTTGGAGAATAGAACATGGGTATGGCCTACACGAACACCAATATTCACGTCTCCTTCAACCACTTGAATCTCATTCTTCAGATTCGGATCATCTCCAGCTGCTGCATTTGAATCAACCTGATCCTGGGTGAAAATATACTGGCCATACGCAACCTCGTCACCTTTATCTGCCCACAGCGTAGCCGCTTTTAGCACAAAAGCAGTATTGACTGCATATTCGCCGCCAGCCAGAGATGCTGTACCCAGTGGAAGTTTAACAACCTTCTCGCTTTGAGCAGGCACATTTACTTCCAACGTTCCGCGCAGTACTTCATGGCCCTCGCGTTCCAGGCTGTATACCAATTCCAATGCAGATGTATCTGCGAACAAGTTGCTGTTGACGATTTTTACCCCTTCACGATCCGGGAACAGCTTGATATTTTGATACAGGAATTTCACTTCCTGCATTTTGGCGGTTACCTTGCGATCTGCGTGCACGATGCCGTTTCCACAGAATGAATAGTCGGAAGGACGGTCTCCGAAATCTCCGCCATACGCAAGGAACTCCTTGCCATAACGATCTTTCTTGTAAATGGATTGATCGATGTAGTCCCAGATGAATCCGCCCTGATACATCGGGTACTTGTCTTCCAGTTCCGTATATTTGTGCATGCCACCGATGGAGTTTCCCATGGCGTGCATGTATTCGCAGCTAATATATGGTTTCTCCGGATCAGCATTCAGGAATTCCTCAATGTCAGCCGGCTTGGCATACATACGGGATTCCATATCACTCGTCTCGTTGAAGCGACGGTCATGGAATACCCCTTCATAGTGAACGAGTCGAGTAGGATCGTATGATTTGAAATACTGCGACACTTTATAGATCACTTCGCCACCATGAGATTCATTACCACAGGACCAAATTAGAATGGATGGATGGTTTTTATCCCGTTCCACCATGGATACCGCACGATCCATAACGATATCATGCCATTCCGGACGATCTCCCGGGATAACCCAAGAAGGTTCAACAGCACCCAGCTTCTGCCAGGAACCATGGGTTTCCAGGTTCATCTCGTCAATGACGTACAATCCATATTCGTCACACAATTCATACCACAGGCTTTGGTTTGGATAATGTGACGTACGAACCGCATTCATATTGTTTTGCTTAATGGTACGCACATCCCAGAGCATGTCCTCTTTCGTAATGGCACGACCCCGGCGCGGGTTGAACTCGTGACGATTGACTCCTTTGAACACAATGCGCTTTCCGTTAATATGCATCACTTTATCGATCATTTCAAACTTGCGGAAACCAACGGCCTGAGGCACCACTTCCAGCAATTCTCCTGCCGCGTTATATACACGGATATAGAGACGGTACAAATATGGAATCTCTGCACTCCACAGATGGACTTTGCCGATTTCCTCACTGATATTCACCAGATCATCGCTAACCTTTGATCCAAATGTTTTTACCGTTGTTCCTTCGGCATCCCGCAGCTCGGCTTCCACTCGTGCTCCGGCCGATGCTTTACCCTCCAATTTCAGATCCAGGTTCAGCGTACCGTTTGTATAGGACTTGTCCAGGTCCGTTACGACCCGTACGTCCCGGATATGCGCTGCGGGTACCGTATATAGATATACGTCTCTGAAAATGCCGGAGAAACGCCAGAAATCCTGATCTTCCAGCCAGCTGCCTGTGCTGCGTTGATATACTTCCACAGCCAGTTTATTCTCTCCATCCTGAAGAAACGGAGTCAGATCGAAGTCCGATGGCGTGAAGCTATCTTCCCCGTATCCGACAAACTGTCCATTAAGCCATACATAGAATGCCGACTCTACCCCCTGAAAGGAGATATATACCGGACTGTTCTGCCACCCTGAAGGCAGATGGAATGTACGAATGTAGCTACCTACTGCGTTCTTGTCCTGTGGCAGTGCCGGAGGACGCAGTTCATTCAGTCCATCCCAAGGGTATTGAGTATTTACATATTGGATCTGGCCGTAACCCTGAAGCTGGATGTGCCCGGGAACTTCAATGTCATCCCAGCCTTCACTGGAGAAATCTGCTGTGTAGAACAGTTCTGGTCTGCAATCGGGACGAACAGCATAATTGAATTTCCAGGTTCCGTTCAGGTCATAACGCATCTTCATGGTACCCGAAGCCTGCGCCTCCTCCATAGTATGGTAATAACGATGATCCGAGTAAGCGTTTAAACGATTAACCTCAAAAACGCTTACATCTCCCAACCAGTTGATATCTGCTTGTGTTGCTTTCATCGGCTCTCTCTCCCTCTGGTACGAATGTATAGTATGAATTATTCAAGATCCAATCCCCTATTTCCTCTTCCATAAACAAATAGAAAGACAGAGGTACACCATCGCTGGTGTCCTCCTCTCTCTTTCTGCATCAGTCTTTTCAGATGACATCCACTATTCCATTATTTCACAGAACCAACCATACCTGCGACAAAATGTTTCTGCATAATGAAGAACACTAGTGCGGTTGGCAGTGTAGCAATGACAATCGCTGTCATGATTACCCCATAATCCGGTGAGTAACTTGAACCCAGGTTGGAGATCAACAGCGGAATCGTCTGTTGATCCGGTGTCTGCAGCACAACGAGTGGCCACAGGTAGTTGTTCCAGCTGCTCATGAATGTAATGATTGCAGCTGCCGCATATGTTGTTTTCATTGTAGGCATGTAGATCTTCAGGAAAATGCCCAGTTCGCTCAGACCATCAATCCGGCCTGCTTCAAGCATCTCTTTCGGGAACATTTTGGTGTTCTGACGGAAGAAGAAGATCAGGAACGCAGTCGTAATGGTTGGCAGAATGACTGCAGCCATCGTGTTAATACCGATAAATGGTGCAAATCCGGAGATCGTCGCAAACATCCGATAAAGTGGAACCATCAATGCTGCGAACGGAATCATCATGGAAAGCAATAGAATGTTGAAGACGATATCACGGGATTTTGTACGATACACTTCAAATCCGTAACCTGCCATGGAACCAATCAACAGGGCAAGCACGGTAGAAATAATGGACACAATCGCCGAGTTCCCCAGTGCCTGTACCAGGTTCGTCGTATCCAGCAATTTGTTAAAGTTATCAAGGAATACCGAACCAGGAAGCAGTCTGCCTTTGGTTACGTCTACCGAAGCATTCGTCGAGCTCACCAGCATCCAGAAGAACGGGAAGATGGATATGAAGGCCACGATGGATAGGAACACATAGGTAAAGATCCGTTTTACTTTGTTCTTAGCCATTTTTCTCACCTGCCACTTTAAACTGGATGATGGACAATACGATAATCATCAGCACGATGGAATACGAAACGGTTGCCGCATATCCAAAGTCCGGTGAATACTTGAACGAAAGGTTATAGATGTATTGCGAGATAGACATCGTTGCATTACCTGGTCCACCCTTGGTGATGTTCATAATCTCATCGAATATTTGGAGTGTACCAATTGTCGATGTAATGGATGTGAACAAGATAATCGGTTTGAGCAATGGTACGGTAATTTTGAAAAATTGCGTAAATGCATTTGCACCATCAATTCGTGCTGCTTCATAGATGGATTGATCAATATTCTGCAGAGAAGACAGATAGAAGATCATGTTATATCCGGTCCAACGCCAAGTAACGGCGATTATGATCGTAATTTTAGCCCAGAACGGGTCGGTAATCCATTGAATCGGTTCGGCAATCACATGCAGATTCATCAGGAACTGATTGACCATTCCATCTGCAGAGAACAAGTACTTGAATACGACCGAGTATGCAACCAGCGAGGTTACACAAGGTAAAAAGATGGCAGTACGGAAAAAGCTGCGGAAGCGCAGTGTGCTGTCATTCAATAAAACGGAAATAAACAATCCGAGAATGATCATGACGGGTACTTGAATGATCAGATACAAAAATGTATTCGATACGGCCGTACGGAACGTTGTATCGATGAACAACCTTTTATAGTTATCGAGCCCCGTAAATTCAAGATTGGCACCCACGCCAGACTTGAAAGATAAGAGCAGTGCCTGCAGCATTGGATAGAAGTAAAATGCAACGATCCCAACGACAGCGAGCAGAATAAAAGCCCATCCAGTCAAATTATTTTTCTTTTGGAGACTGTCTCCTGTACTCATGGCTTTCACAGTATGGCTCCTCTCTCTCCATGCAACATGGATAGAACCCATGGAGCCTTCCACCGATGTCCGGTCGGCTGTTTGCTTCGCCAGACGGTGGAACGGCTCCGATGCTTCCTTGGGTTCTATAAGTTACCGTGGATCATCTTAGTTTAATTGAGCTTCAGCTTGTTTTTGTGCATCAGCCAGAACGTCGTCGATCGCTTTGCCGTTCAGGAAGTTTTGCATTTCAACAACCAGAATATCCTCGATTGCATATGTGTTGATACCGTAATTTACGCTTGGAATTTCTTCAGTCCATTTTGCAAAGTCTGCAAAGACTTTTTGTCCACCGAAGAACTCGTCAGCTTTGTCAAAAGCTTCGCCTTCAGTAGCCGGTTTGTATGTTCCGATTGCACCGATACTATTCAACAGATCTTGATACAGTTGTTTGTCAGAACCAAATGTTTTACCCAAGAAATCAGCTGCTTGTTCTGCACCAGGAACGTTGTTCATGACATAAAACGAGCTGCCACCCAAGTTGGATGCATGTACGGAATTGGCTTGCCCCGCCATTTTAGGAAGTGGAGCTACTGCCCATTGTCCGGACTGGGATGCTTCTTGACGAACCGATGGTGTAATCCAGTTTCCTGTTGGAATTGTAGATACGTCTCCGTTGTTAAACGCTGCCACGAATTGGCTCCAGTCAGAGTTCAGTTTAACCACGTTTGCATCCATCATTGCTTTGTATGTTACAAATGCTTCTTTCAGTGCTGCATTGCCAGCCAGGTCAGGTGTTTTACCATCTTCCTTGGAGTACCAAGAACCTGCGGATTGAATCATCATACGGATCAGACCCAGGTCATTGGGATCAAGCGTAATCAGATCTTTGCCTGTTTTGGCTTTTACGTCTTTACCGATTTGGATGTAATCATCCCAAGTGATATCTTGCAGATCTTCAGCTTTGTAACCTGCTTGCTCCAGCAGATCTGTTCTGTAGTAGAGACCTGTTACACCAGAGTCAAACGGAACACCATATTGTTTGCCATCAAAAGCCGTTGGCCCCAATTTGTAATCTGCAAAATCAGAAGCCGTAAAGTTGGAAGACAAATCTTTGAAAGCATCAGGATAAGCGTTAAGGAAGCTTTGTGAACGGTAATCTTCAATCAGTACGATGTTAGGAAGACCGTTGCTTGTTCCCGAGTTCAAACCTGTGTTGAGCTTTTGGATAATATCATTTTGCGCATATTCAACAATGTTGATTTTCAGATCAGGATGATCTTTTTGGTATGCTTCTTTTGCTGTATTCAATGCAGCAATGTTGAACGATGGGTCCCAAGCCCAGATCGTAATCTCATTGGATGCTTGCTCACCCTCGCTTGCCGTGTTGCCTCCCCCACCGGAAGAACATGCGGACAACAGCAGGACAGTAACGAGCATCAATACCCACATTTTTTTCAAATCATTCAACTCCCCTTCAACCTCTTTGTGTGTAATTTGTTTGCGTTTTCTGAAAGCGGTTGCTTTCGATGTAATCATCTTATCATTCCCAAATCGGCATTCGTTAGTAATAATTTTGTACGGATTTGTCATCTTATTGTCACAATGAAAACCTTTACAGAAACCGCTTGCATTAAATTTGGTTTTTTGTAATTCCTTTTGATTTTGAATTTTATTGAGCCAAATATTTTACCATTTAAGAAAAACTACGCTCTTTTCACAAAACAAAAAAGCCTTTCTGAAGGAGGGCAGCTCCACAGAAAGACTTGATCTATTGGTTAACGCTATGGATTTCCGTCATGATCTCCTGATCGGTTTCTCCTCAGCTTGTAATTAATGGGAGTGTAACGGTAACTCTGGTCCCTTCTCCCGGTGTACTCATGATTGTCACACCATAGGGCGCTCCGTACAACAGTTCAATCCGGTCATGCACATTGCGAATGCCAATGCCGCTGAACAGCTGCCGGTTGTTTTTCGGATTAGGCAGGGATTCTCCCATGGAAAACCCTTCAATTCCGTCCCCATTATCCATGATTTCGCAAATAAGCGATTCTCCTGCCCGTGAAACCAGAACATGAATCGTGCCTGTCTCTTTCCTGTTAAATGCGTGGAAGAAGGCATTCTCAATAAACGGTTGAATGACCAGTTTCGGGACATGGTAGTGATTACAATCGGGCGCGACATAGAAGGCAGCTTTAATACGTCCTCCGTAACGGACATGATTAATGAAAACATAGTTCTTCAGATTCTCCACTTCCTGCTCTACCATGACCGTTTCACTTACATCGCTGATTGTATTCTGCAGCAACGCAATTAGGGCGTTAATCGTCTCGGCTGCCCTGTCCTTGTTCCCTTGCTGTACCAGTACCTTCACCGAAGCCAGCGTATTATACAAGAAATGAGGATTGATCTGGCTTTGTAATGCTGCGAGCTCTGCATTGCGCTGTTCCCGCTGCGTTAATACAAGTTGGTCCACATAATCATGAAGTTCATCCAGCATGTAATTGTACGCATGACCAAGCTGCCGGCTCTCGTAACTTCCACTGACCGGAATGTAATTATCCAGATCACTTTTCGTAATATTGGACATTTGCTTCACGAGCCTGCGCAGCGATTTCGTAATCTGGTTGGTGATCAGGAAGACCAGCACAAGGGCACCTGCCACAATGGCTGCACAGATCAGAGCGATGGTTTTCATATCAAGCAACTGCCCCATTGCCAGATCCTTGTCCACAACATTAATAATATAGAACCGATAAAACGGCAAATACTCAGACAGAACTACGCTGTCCTGCTCCATCACCTTGGCGTTAATTCCATTGCTGCTTTTCATGCTCATTTGTCTCGCATAGGACAGCAGATCCAGCTGCTTCGTACCAATCCATTCCTCCCGGTTGGAGGAAACAATCTCGCCACCTTCATTCAGGATGACCACATCATTGCCCCTGCTTGTGAAGCTGCTGTAAAACTGACGAAACACATTCTCTCTCATGGTCACATAGAGCGTTCCGTAGATCCGGCTTTGGGTCCGGTCTGTCAGCGCTTTGGTAGCCGAGATCATCTGCTGGGTGCCCACGTCGGTATCGGTCCGGTAATCGTCAAAAATCAGTCGATTCGGTGTATCAACAGCTTCGATCGTAATCGGCAGTTCTTTCAATTCCTCTACCGACATCTTCAGATGGGATCGATCCGTAGAATAGGTGCGCCCGTTAATTCCACTAATCGTAATCCCTACCTCGTAGGATTCAGTAATGGATTGGATGCGATCCATTGATTCTCTCATATTGTAATAGGACTTCGCCATCGTGAGGGAATCTCCCTCTCCTTCAGACAGATAGCCGCGAATCGCCCCGCTTTGGCTTACATTGTTGGAAACCGCTGCAATCGCATCATTAAAGGATTCAAAATTGGTTTTAATCTGGCTGAGCACCTTGGAGTTCGTGATGCTGAATGTCTCGGTAAACAGATTCGTCGACATGTGAATGGTGGTCCATAGAATAAGTACGGAAACGAGAATGATACTAATCACCATGACGAGAAACAGTTTGGGAAACAACCCGAGACGCGATAATCCGTTCATCCATTTCTTCATGAGATTTTCCTTCTGACTTTATGCCCAGAACTTCCGCCGGTATCGGCTTGGTGACAGTCCGGTAAATTTTTTGAACACCTTGCAGAAATAGCTGTGGTCGGAATAACCCACCATACTGCTGATTTCGGAAATGGTAACATCATCCGATCGTAAGAGTTCCTCTGCCTTCTCAATGCGGATTTTATTCAAATATTCATTGAATCCTTCCTTTTTGTGGGATGAGAAGTAACTGGATAGATACGATGGATTGAAATGAAAATGCTTGGCGACTTCAGCAAGACCGAGCGGCTGGTCATAATGCTCATGCATATATTCAAGCAGCATCTTCATATTCGGATCACTGCGTTTTCCTCCATCTCCGGCCGTGCATTCCTGAACCTCAAGCATAAACTGGTCCAGCACATTCATGACTTCACCCAGACTGGCTGCCCCATCCACATTTTTGAAGTAGGTATACTTGCTCTCTTCCAGCGCCGAAGACTGTACATCCATATCAGCGAGCGTAATCGTTACGTTGAAGATCAGATTGCCCAGAAAGGATTTGATTTCAAACACATCCGCAATATAATCACGTCCGAGAGTGAGCGCATGCTCTCTCAGATAATCCCTCGCCGCTTCAGTGCGATTCCGTTTCACATGCTGCAAAAACATATTGACATTAAACTGATAGCCAGCTGTATGCAGCGGCGGAAGTTCACTATAGACAAGTATGGAGCGGTCCTCATAATAAAAGCGATATTCCATTAACTTAATCAAATGATTCCGGTACACGTCACCCATCTGGTTGAATGAATTAAAGCTATCACTTAGAACCCAGCTGGGTCCTGTAATGCCAGCCTCATTTTCCAATGCCATCTGCTTGATCCGCCCGACCATCCAGTCATCTTTGGCAGGGTCTACATTCAGGAGAAATATAGGCAATTCACTCTCAGCCGGTACCATAGCGCATTCCACGTCGGCAAGGTAGCTTCGCAGCCTTTTTTCCATCTCATCCTTGTCCGAAATCGATTGTGTTCCGCATACGAGGAGACGAAAGCAGTCATGTGGAAACGTGTCCCTGACCATAGCCATATCGTTTTCGTCTTCCAGCGCAAATCCGGATATCATCTTTTCCATGAACTGTCCGAGCTTCCAGCCTTCATGAGAAGGCTCGTATTGTAATTCGGGAATTTTCCCTGCCGTTCGCTGCAGCACCTGAAGCAGCTCGTTGGTATCCAGCTTTGGTTTCAAAATATAATCCGCGGCTCCGTGCTGGAGTGTAGAACGTACATATTCGAATTCACTGAAGCTGCTAAGTACAATGACTTCAATTTGTGGCTGACTGGCTTTTAGCGTACGCACAAATGCTTCACCGTCCATAATCGGCATCACGATATCGGTAATGACAATGTCAGGCTTCAATAACCGCACCTGTTCCAGCGCTTCTTCACCATTGGACGCTTCTCCGACAATCTGGAATCCTTCCGACTCCCAGTTCATATGATGCTTGATCCCCTGTCGTACCAGAAATTCATCGTCAACAATCAGCACCTTGCACAACCGGTTCATGATCGCGACCCCCTTGTCTCATCTTTCCTCTATGTCTCTACAGGTTATACCTTTTTTATATCGGATATAACGGGACCCCAGTGTTAGCGGTTACAACAATTTTAAAGTTTTGTACCTCTCTTTATATCCCATAATCATAGTTAAATCAATGGAAATTGAAAGCCAGCGTCTGCTCTAAATTAATCGACTCCCTCATTTTACACGATTACTCGACAAAAAAAGAAGCCATGGCCGCCCAGAATCATTCGGCGCACCAGGACTTCTCTTCTGATCTGACTTGTTATCCGGTCAAAGTTCAATTCTCTTCAAACGAATAAAGTCAATCTGCGAACTGCATGACAAATCATGCCCGTATTAATTCGTTTATGCCTGAGAGACCCTGCCATACGCATGGGTTTGCTGTCCCTTTACACCAGGTCTGATCACGAATACGGAGCCAGCGTTCGGGGTTTCTGCCAAACGTTCCTCACTGATGCCTGTTCGTGCTGTTGTAATAAAGAGATCCTCCAAATCAGGCCCGCCAAAACAGCAGGAGGTGACCTGATCCGCAGGCACTTCAATCTGTTGCAGCAGTTCCCCGCTATGCGGATTCCAGCGCGTCACTCTTCCACCGCCCCAATGGGCAACCCACAACATCCCTTCGCTGTCCACAGTCATTCCATCCGGAAAACCGAAATCCTCCGGTACTGAAATAACACTTGTCCGGTTCGAGATGTCCCCTGCTTCCAGGTCAAAATCAAATCGGTCAATAGAGCGTGTAGGCGTGTCAATATAGTACATGGATTGTTCATCGGGGCTCCAGCCTAATCCATTGGAGGTGGATACGTCCCGAAACATGGTACGGACAGGCTTGCCTTCCTCGAGGCAGTAGAATGAGCCAGCTTTACTTTCATTATTCATGCTCATTGTGCCTGCCCAGAACCGGCCAAGAGCATCACACTTTCCATCATTGAAGCGATTCGTGTCCTTATCACTTTCGGGATCTTCAATCGCTTTCATTTCTCCTGTGAGCAAATGGCAGGTATGAAACCCGCTGCGGAGTGCAACAACCACCTCATCACCGCGATAAGGTACAACGGCACCCACATGTTCACCTACATCGTAAGCCTGATCTCGTCCTGTTTCAGGATCATACACGTGAACCTTGTAGCTCTCAATATCCACCCACAACAGGCGATTGTGTTCAGCGTCCCAACTTGGACCTTCTCCCAGCAGGGCCGGGGTATGTACTGCAATGTTGAGATTGCTCATGCGATCACGTCCTTTTATGATTTGACGCCGCCTGACCATTCAAATCCGATGGCATCCAGGAATGCTTTGGACAGGATCATATGGCCAGTTGCATCTGGATGGACACGGTCATGAGTCAGAACAGACGTATAATAATGATCCCAGAACGGGGCAAAGGCAGCTTGGGTATCCACAAAGATGGCATCATACTCATTCGCTACTCTGCGAACGGCTTCTCCATAGATGTCCATCGTTGCCCGCATAGGGTCCTCGGCATTGGCTTCCAGGTAATATGGAGTCATTAGAACTAGCCCTTTCACATTTGGACGAACGGAAGCAACAAGCTCTCTCAGCGTTGTTTCGTACTCTTCCAGAAACACATGTGAATCCGCGGACAGCGGATGGTCGAACTGACGCCATACATCATTAATGCCGATCATTATCGATAACCAATCAGGCTTCAGATCAATCACGTCACGATCCCAGCGCTGCTTCAAATCGCGAACGGTATTTCCACTATTACCCACGTTTTGGATGCGCAGCATCAATTCCGGATAAATGGAACGTAAAAGTGCATATACTTGTGCAACGTAACCGTGTCCGAGTCCTGAGCTTCCTTCACCTACAGGGTGTTCACGACCGCAGTCTGTGATGGAATCACCGATAAAGAGCAGCTTGTCATTTTTTTGCAGTTTCATAGTCTTCTTCTCCTTCGCCCTATAGCACATTTAAAGTGGGTAAACGGTTACCATCCTTGATTTTTAAGCCAGGTCAGACACAGATCCGACCACGGTCGCACGGCATGATGATCTTCAGCAAGTCCCAGACCATGTGATCCTTTTTCAAACACGTGCAGGTCGTACGGAATTCCGTGCGCACCCAGTGCAAGCGCGTAACGCAAACTGTTTTCGACCGGTACTGCCTGATCGTCACTCGTATGCCAGATAAATGCCTCAGGTGCATCTGCCTTAACCTGCTGCTCTGCGCTGAATGCTCTAATCTGTTCAGGGGTGGCATCCGGTCCAAGCAGATTTTCGCGTGAACCTGCATGTCCATAAGACTCCATCGTTATGACCGGATAACAGAGAATCACCCGATCCGGGCGTGAGCTTTCACGTTCAATCGGATCCTCGTGATCCGGCTGCCCCGCATCATACAAGGTGCCAAGTGTTGCTGTAAGATGTCCACCTGCCGAGAAGCCGAGTACTGCAATTTTGGAAGGCTGAATGCCAAATTCCTTGGCATGAGCACGCACATATCGAATGGCACGCTGACCGTCAGTTAATGGCGCAGGATGCTGATGTGGTGCAACCCGGTATTTCAACACAAATGCACTGATTCCCGCACGGTTGAGCAGTTCCGCAATGGGAGCTCCTTCATGATCTGCAAGAAACCCGTAACCCCCGCCAGGACACACAATGACAGCGCTCTCGGAACCAGGCTGAATAAAAGGAATGAGGTGAGGCATTTCGTCCTCATGGCCTTGGGCCGCAAATGGTGCTGCATGATCCCATAATGGAATGGTTGTTGTCAATTTCAATCATCCTCTCTAAGTAGAACGGATACAATTTGCCCCGTTTGAGTTTTCCAATCTAAGGAATCGATATCATCATAACGGCAACTGCCCTCATGCATCAATACCTTCCTGGCATCACTTTTTGTTCAATTTGTCACAGATGTCAGCATGACAGAGCCGCAAACCTTGAACCAACGCAGCATTTAGCTACACTCTACTATAAGTATAACGTTCGAAATTGCTCAGGTGTTATACCTTCGATTCTCCGAAATGTAGCCACAAAATGACTCGCATCCCGAAAACCAACACGCGCCGCCGTTTCCCTCACCGTCATCTTGCTGTCCCCGGTCATCCATTCTTTTGATTTGCGAATGCGCAGGAGAATGAAATAGCTGTAGGCCGTCATGCCAAACGATTGTTTGAACAGGGTATTTAAATGTCTTGGTGTGATTCCTGGCACGGCCGCCATCTGTTCAAGACCAATGTCAGGATCCGCGTAATGCTGATCCATAAATGCGATTAGCGGTGCCAGCCGTTCCACGGCATGCGAGATGGATGAACGACTGCCGGTCATGCCATGCTTTTTGAGCAAGATCAAGAACCGGTACATATCTGCCGATGCCTCCAACCCGGACAAGTCCTGGTCGCTGCTGATTGAACCCAGCACCTCCCTGCCGTAATTCTCCAACGGGCTCCCTGCTTCCCATTGATGAAGCGCTGGTTCTCCCAGGCTCAGGGCCTCGGTAATCGCGGGACATTGTGACCCCCCAAACGTAATATAGAGCGTCTCCCACTCCCCTAGTGAAGGCACATATTCATGCGGTTCGTTCGGCGGCAGCAAAATCCCAGAACCTTCACTGAGGACTACGGTTGACCCGGCAAATCGAAATTCCCCCTCCCCCTTCACGGTCTGAAGCCAGTGATAACAGGGATATCCTGCAGGCCTGAACACATTCTCCTGATTGCCATTGTAACCAATGCTCTCGATGTATAGCGGAAGCGGCTCTTCACGCGGAGTCATGAAATATCGTCGGTGCTTCGGTGAGATTAACATGATGTTCTCCTCTCGGTGTATGACTTTTCAGCCATTGGACCACGTTTATCCATTTCCATATTCTTATATGGATCATTACTTTTCTTATATTTTAAAAGCTATATGAATCATATAATATACAATTATTCTTATACAAGAGGTGAATACATTGATTAGCAGCAAACTACCCAAAATGTTCTATGGCGGTGACTACAACCCTGAACAATGGGATCACGAAACCCATCTAGAAGACCTGCGCATGTTCAAACTGGCAGGTATTGATATAGCCACCATTAACGTTTTCTCCTGGGCTCTGATTCAGCCTGATGAAGTAACCTATAAATTTGAAGAACTGGATCAATTGATTGACAGCCTCTACGAAAACGGTGTTTATGTTTGTCTCGCTACAAGCACGGCTGCCCATCCAGCATGGATGGCCAAAAAGTATCCGGATGTACTTCGTGTGGATGCCGACGGACGCAAACGCAAATTCGGGGGACGCCATAATTCCTGTCCAAACAGCCCAACGTATCGCAAATATTCCGAGAAAATTGCCGACAAACTGGCGGAACGTTATAAAGACCACCCTGCTGTGCTGGTATGGCACATCTCCAACGAATATGGCGGGGACTGTTATTGCGACAATTGTGAGAAAGCGTTCCGTGTGTATCTGAAGGAGCGTTATCAAACCCTGGATCAGCTCAACAAAGCATGGAACACCAATTTCTGGGGCCATACGTTCTATGATTGGGACGAGATCGTTCTGCCAAGCAATCTGAGTGAGCACTGGGGCAACAACAATTCCACGTTCCAGGGCATCTCGCTTGATTACTCCCGTTTCAACTCCGACAGTATGCTTGATTGTTACCGTCTGGAGTATGATGCGATCAAAAAACATGTCCCGGATTCCGTCGTAACGACTAACCTGATGGGATTCTTCAAACAGCTTGACTATTTTAAATGGGCCAAATATATGGACATCATTTCCTGGGACAGCTATCCGGGTCTTGCCACGCCGTTCAGCTTCACCGCCATGGCACATGATCTGATGCGCGGACTGAAAGACGGCCAGCCATTCATGCTTATGGAACAGACACCAAGCCAGCAAAACTGGCAGCCATACAACTCCCTGAAGCGTCCAGGCGTTATGCGCCTGTGGAGTTATCAGACAATTGCGCACGGTGCGGACACGATCATGTTCTTCCAGCTTCGCCGCTCCATTGGCGCATGCGAGAAGTATCACGGTGCAGTCATTGAGCACGTTGGTCATGAGAATACACGTGTATTCCGTGAAGTTGCCCAGCTTGGCAAGGAATTGCAATTGCTTGGAGACAAAACACTCGATGCGACTGTTGAGTCCAAAGTGGCAATCGTGTTTGACTGGGACAACTGGTGGGCGATTGAGAAATCCAGCGGTCCTACCGTAGCCCTGAATTATGTGGATCAGATTCACAAGTACTATGCTGCCTTTTTCCGCCGGAATATTCAGGTGGACATTGTCAGTGTGGATACCGATATCAGCAAGTATGACATCGTCCTTGCTCCGGTACTCTATATGGTCAAACCAGGATTTGCTGCCAAGCTGGAGAAGTTTGTGGAAGCCGGCGGTACGTTCCTGACCACATTCTTCAGCGGCATTGTAAACGAGAGCGATCTCGTGACGACAGGTGGTTATCCAGGAGAGCTTCGCAAGCTGCTTGGCATCTGGGTGGAAGAAATCGATGCTCTGCTGCCTGAGCAAAAGAACAGCATTGTATTGAAAGAAGCCTATGGCGATCTTCAAGGTAAATACGAATGCGGCATGCTGTGTGACCTGCTGCACAGCGAAGGTGCTGAAGTCATTGCCGAGTACGGAGACGACTTCTATCAAGGCATGCCTGTCCTAACCCGCAACACGTTCGGTAAGGGCGAAGCATGGTATGTAGCATCAGATCCGGAAGATCGCTTCCTGGATGGCCTCCTTGGACAGCTTGCGGCAGCCAAAAACATCAATTCCTTGCTCGAAACACCTGATGGTGTGGAAGTAAGTGCACGTACGAAGGACGGCAAGTCATTCCTCTTCGTCATGAATCACAACTCCTCCACTCAGTCTTATGACTTGGGGAATGGCGTGGCACAAGATCTGCTCACAGATCGCGAGCTCTCTGGTCATGTGGAAATTGAGGGTCGTGGTGTCCATCTGCTTGAGATGAAATAAGCCTAACTGTGTTTGAAACATAATAGGGACGAACTGAAAGATAACCACTTGATACAAAGTGTTACGAAATGTCTGATAAACCAAGCTTTTCAGTTAAACGCTTCATTTTTTTCTAATGGAGTGATGTGAATGAGAGCTTTAAAAATGCAAACTGCTACTTACCGTATCCGTTTAACCGGATACGGTTTTTTTGCCATCATTTGTGGGAATTTGATGAGAAGGAAATACTGCTTCACAGAGCGAATTGGACGAGACACACATTTTATGGCGCATGCCGGAAAACGCTCTCTCCATTCGCCATTACACAGCATATCAAATAATCCATATAATATTGGTGACATCCAAGATGTCACTAATCGGCTGTTACAATGGCATTATCACTCCGGCATCCTTTCCGGCGGCGTAACTCTCGAAACGGAGTGGCTGACATGAATAAAATAAATCGGCTTGCCGCCATCGTCATGGCCTTACAACACGGACTCGAAACAGCACATTCACTGGCAGACAAGTTTGAAGTATCCCGCCGTACCATTTTGCGTGATATCCAGTCCCTATCCGAAATGAACGTGCCGATTATAGCTATTTCCGGGCCGGGCGGTGGCTTTAGGCTTATGGAAGGTTATGTGCTGCCTCCCTTGCAGCTGGATCCGGTAGAAGCAGCAACTCTCATTTTCGCTCTTGAGGGAATCAGTCATTATGCAGATACGCCTTTTCAAGAGAAACGCTGGACGGTTATGGACAAAATCAAAGGCATCATTCCGGATGACGTCATGGCACGAATCGATCCGATGCTCCAACAGCTGAATCACTGTATTCCCGAGCGCAATTATATTCTTCATCATCTGGAACCGCTCCTAACCTGTATCCCTGAACACGGCTGGTTGCGTATCCTGTATCGCTCGGCCGCACGTCAGCGCTGGATTCAGATTTGTCCGATTCGCATTTATGCTTCTGCAGGATTTTGGTATTGTGAAGCATATTCGGAGGAGCATGGAGAGCAGCGCTTGTTTCGAGTGGACCGGATTTTGGAGGCAGAGACCATCGACTCTTCTCAAACAGAACAATTGAAGATAGAGGCCGAGCGTGTGTTGAGTCAGACGAGCCCATCGGTGCAGTCTTCCGTTCGAATCAAAGCCCGTTTGAGTTATTGCGCCATGGTTGAAGCAGAGCAAGACAGGCATATTGGTGAGAAATTGACGGAGGTTGCTCCAGATGTCTGGGAGCTGTCCTTTCTCTGTCCAGCAGACCAATGGGAGTGGGCTGTCCGCTTCTTTTACCGTCTGGGCCGCGAGGCAGAAGTGATTGAACCCGAAGAACTCCGCAGCGAGATCAGGCAGCATGCCGAGGACGTGAGCCAAATGTACACGAACACTACCCCAAAACCTTGTACAACAACTTAAAAGGAGCTTACCTAACCATGATCACTGAGCCGATTGTAACTTATGAAGAAGCTGTCCAGCGCATACAGTCTCTGGGTTTGCTTCCGCTGGCACCGTTATTTCCCGACTTCCCCTCGCTCTCTTCGTTGACCCCCAGAGAGAATTGGCATACCGATACGGATCTGGATCCCTGGCTGTGGCGTTCACGTCTTGCTGAAGAAGGTGTTGCTGCATACGGCAAGTTTGTCAAAAAGAAAGCGATCCTGATCTCCCGCGAATATTTCCCCTGGGTGCACCGATTGTTGTCTGACAGCCGAACCATCCAGGAACAATACGATGCAGGCTTGCTCTCCCGTGACGCATTCAAGCTTTATGAGAAAATAGAGGAACAGGAAGGTATCGACGGGCGTGCTTTGCGTGCACAGGCTGGATTTGGTGCCAAGGAAGATAAAAAGGCATTCGATCAGGGGCTTCTGGATCTCCAGAGCAGTACAGCCATTGTCATCAGTGGGACCAAGGAAAAGGAAGGCCTCGCGGAAGGCAAGGTAGCCTGGAATAGCTCCTCCTATGAGACTGCTGGACACTGGATGAGCCGTCAGGGCATTGAACCATTTGAAGGCAGCATTCCAGAAGCTCGTGACCTTCTGCTGGACAAGCTCAAGGAAAACGCTACCGAAGCTGGATTGGTAAAAATCAAAAAAGCCTTGGGCATGGTGTAAACCATTAACGGAGGCTCAAATAATCTGCCAGAGTAGTCAATGGATTATCTTTGTTTACATCTGGTCACAACAAAAAGTCCCGGAAGCCACCGCACGATTGGCAACCGGGATTTTTAGTAACGGGTTTATATAAACATGATAAAAATTTGAAGGTATATCAATTATAGAATGACACCATCCTTGAATATGGCGATTTCCCTAAATCCATGCTGCTCACTGAGTGTCTGTGCACGTCCTGAAGCAATGTCGATCAACTGGCTGAACAGCTGAACTTTTACGTCATCCATCGTCCGGCCTTCAAGCAGTTGACCTGCATTGAAGTCAATCCAGTGCTTTTTTCGATTCGCCAGATCCGATTGTGTTGCAATCTTGACGGTAGGGACAGGACCTCCAAACGGTGTCCCCCTTCCTGTGGTAAACAGAACAATATGGGCACCTGCAGCTGACAATGCCGTGACGGACACCAGATCATTACCGGGGGCTTCAACAATATTCAATCCCGTTCTTGTTACACGTTTACCATAACGAAGCACATCGACGACGGAAGAACGACCGCCTTTTTGGGTACAACCCAGCGATTTCTCCTCCAATGTAGTGATTCCACCGGCTTTATTGCCGGGAGAGGGGTTCTCATAAATATTTTGGCCATGGTTTACGAAATACTGCTTGAAACCGTTAACCAAGTCCACCAGATCGTCAAACACCTGTTCATTCACAGCACGATTCATCAGAATGGTTTCCGCTCCGAACATTTCCGGCACTTCGGTCAGAATGGCGGTCCCTCCTGCGGCCACCAGCATGTCTGCCACTGAACCCACTAACGGGTTGGCTGTGATGCCGGATAAACCGTCTGAACCACCACACTTCAGGCCAATTTTGAGCTTGCTGAGCGGAAGCGGCTGACGCTGTTCCAGCTCGGCGATTTCCACCAGTTCCTCCATAAGGCGCAGTCCCTCTTCAAGCTCATCGTCTGCTTCCTGAGCCTTGAGAAACCGAACTTTTCCCTGATATTCAGGTGCAATGCATTCGCGGAACTGGTCGACCTGATTATTTTCACAGCCCAGACCAATGACCAGTACACCGCCTGCGTTCGGATGTTCGACGAGGGAAGCCAGCAATTGCTGGGTATATTTCAGATCATCGCCAAGCTGCGAGCAGCCAAAAGGGTGCGGAAAATGGTACACGCCATCCACTCTGCTGCCGAACTGGGACTGCCCCATACGAGCCAGTGCTTCACATACCTTGTTGATGCAGCCAACGGTATTGATAATCCAGATTTCATTGCGTATACCTGCTTCCCCATTAGGGCGCAAATAGCCTTCAAAAGTCCGTAAGTGTTCCGGAGGCATATCTGTCTGAACCGACGCACCAGGCTTATATTCGTATTCCAGCAAGCCATGCAGCCCTGTCTTCAGGTTATGGCTATGAATCCAGTTCCCCCGCTCAATCCGTTCTTTGGCAATGCCAATCGAGAAGCCATATTTCAAGACGTCATGGCCTGGTTCGATCCCATGCACAGCGATCTTATGCCCTTTGGGCACATCATCAAGCAGTGCAAAGGAAGCCCCGTCAGGCAGTGTGATGGTCTCCCCCTTGGTATAATCACGAAGGGCTATGATCACGTCATCCTGCGGTTGAATGGCAATCCAGCCATGAGCTGCACTTGTTGTATTCATTCCATCTCACCTTCCAGTAAAACCATTTCGTTAAGAAGCGCTTCACGCAGACCTTTTCGCTCGTCCAGATTCTCTCCCCATAGGGTTGAATCCGATAATACGGCAGTCAGCCTGTCGTTTAACTGTTCTCGATCTCTATTAATCGAATCATAATGGTCCCAATGCGCAGTTAATGCAGCAAGCACATCCGGATCATCCCTGAGCAAAACAGCTTCGCCGTCCAAGCGCTGCCCTTTGTACCCCTCCGATGTGTTCACCGGACGGTACAACCACAACAGCCCGGAAAATCCGCGCACCAGGCGTGTTGGCCAATTCCCCTCGCTTTGATCATAGGACAGTAATGTAGGCAGGACACGCACCTTGAATTTGCCAATCGTATTTAACGCGATGTCCTGCAGCTTGTGATCAATATACGGATTGAGGAACCGTTCGAACACCTCTTCAGCGTACTGGTCCAGATTATGGTCCGGCATATCAAGTGCAGGCACAATCTCCTCGTGCACCGCTTCTCTGATCCACGGTCCGAATTGCGAATCTTCCATCGTTTCTCGCACATGCTGCTTGCCGTGGAGAATGCCAAGAGAGGACATCAGGGTATGCGCACCATTCAAAATGCGAACCTTGCGCACCTGGTAGGGCTTCAAATCTTTGACCCAATGAACGTTAAGTCCGGCCTGTTTCAGAGGCAGTTTTTTGTCCAACCCCTCATCACCCTGAATGGCCCAAAAATGATAAGGCTCTGCTGTATTAATCAGTTGATCCTCATAACCCCAGCGTTTCGATAGCGCGTCTGCTTCTTCCTTGGTTGGCGCACCCGTAACGATCCGGTCCACCAGATTGTTCAGGAACAGATTATGGTCGGTAATCCATGTGCGAAATGCTTCGGAATAGCCAAAATCCTCACTGTGACGCAATATGCAGCTGCGCAGTACATCGCCATTTCCTTCGAGCAGTTCACATGGCAAATGAATCAATCCTCTGGATGGATCGCCTTCAAACCGGAGATAACGTTGATGAAGAAACACGGTCAGCTTGCCCGGAAAAGAAGCAACAGGTTCTCCCTCCACAACATCCGATTGAATATATTTTAATCCCGACTCCGTCGTATTGGAGATGACAAACTCCAGCGAAGGCAGCTCGGCCAGCTCCAGAAACGCCTGCCATTCTTCATAGGGATTCATGCAGCGGGAAAAAATCGAAATCATTTCCGTACGTTCCACAACTTTTCCTTGAGAGAGTCCTCTGGTAATCATTGTATACAGCCCATCCTGATCCTTGATCTGCTCCAGCTTCGCCTTACCGCCTGGACGAGGCTGAGTAACCACCACGCTGCCGTGAAATTTACCTTGTCTGGCGCTCTCATGGAGCATCCAGTCCACAAAACCCCGCAAAAAATTGCCTTCACCAATCTGCAGTACCTTCACGGGACGTTCAATAATTTCCTTGCACTTGCGCTGTCCGTCACTTCCCAACAGATTCAGCTTCAGTCTTGGTCGTTTGGTGCTCGCCGACATGAACACTCACCTCATTGTTTATTTGTCAACATCCGAGTGCATATTCTAAGCTGCCATTTCCCTCAATTGAAAACGCTTTAAATTCATTGTATCATCAATAAAAGGAAATTAAATTGCTTATATTGCGTTAAATATACTCTTTCATGACCAAGTAAGGTCTCCCTTGCATTGAATATGTTTAGAAAGGGGCCACCATGGTACACTCACCCGTTCGCACAACCATTCAGGCGGAATCAGGCATTCCTTTTCGACTGGTGTATGCAGACACGAAAGCTCCTCAGAACGAGCTGCCGGACCATCTGCATGATTGGCATGAAATCATATACGTATATCGCGGTCAAGGGACCATTTTTATAGATACTGGCCTTGAAGATATGCAGGCTGGGGACCTGTTCATTATTCCGGGCAGCACGGTACACCGGGCTTTACCAGATGAGGTTAATCCAGTCACCTCCTCGGCCCTGTTTTTCAGTCCCGGTCTGCTGGCATCCGCAGCGGGAGGAAGTGCTTCCTTCCTGCTGTCCCTGTTCGAACGCTGCCGCAGACGCAGAGTATACAAAAGGCAGCTGGCAGTGGATGAACAAGCCAAGGTGCGGACGTTCATCGACGAGATCCATGCCGAATTGGAGTTGGGGAACCCGTTAAGCGCCCATGCTGTCCTACTTCACCTACAGCTGCTGCTTATATTTCTCGAGCGTCTGGAGGATGCTGACCCTGCCAGCTCAGCGCACTCTTCTTCTGGACCGGGCTGGCTGTCAGCCATTTTGTCCAATATCGACGACAAACTGCGCGGCGGCCTTTCCTTGTCCGAACTCGCTGTGCAGGCAGCGGTATCTCCTGCTCATTTCAGTCGGGCGTTCAAAAAATATACAGGCATGACACTAACCGATTACGCCCTTGCCCGCCGGGTGATCATGGCGAAGGAACATCTGCTTCGGAACGATGACACGATGGCTTCGGTAGCTGATGCCTGCGGCTTCGAGAGTCTGCCCCATTTTTATCGGCAATTCAAAAAGATCACTGGCACCACGCCCGCGGCATACCGCAGAACAATGAATGCTTAATGAGTCAAAGTGTAACATATTCTTCCATACAGTCGTGTGGTATGATAGTACGGAATAACAATGTCAGAAACGATACGTTTCTTCGTTCAGAGGAGCTTTACATCCCATGCAAAACGAATTCAATCGCCGAAATATCGGTATCTTCGCTCACGTAGATGCAGGCAAAACAACCACAACAGAACATATGTTATTTCATGGCGGCATAGTACGCAGTCCCGGCCGGGTAGATGATGGCACCGCAGCCACGGATTCTCTGGATATTGAGAAAGAACGGGGAATATCGGTGCAGGCTGCCATGACCTCACTAACTTGGAAAAATACCGTAATTGACCTGGTCGATACCCCGGGACATATCGATTTCAGCTCTGAAGTGGAGCGTTCGCTGCGCGTGATGGATGGTGCCATTCTGATTTTATCAGCCGTGGAAGGCATTCAGTCCCAGAGCGAGACTATCTGGCATGCCCTGCGCTCCCTTCGTATTCCCACCATCATCTATATCAATAAAATGGATCGCATCGGTGCTTCTGCAGCAGCAATTATGGAACAGATTCGCTCCACATTTTCCCCCTCTGCATGTGCAGTACAATCCTGCTTGATGGAGGAAGACTTGTTTATTGGCGTTCGTTCCTTATGGCATGAAAACTCCCTTGTGGATCAGCAAACGCTCCCCGGGCTCGTTGAAATCATTGCAGAACTGGATGAAGACATTATGGAAGCCTATATTAATGAAGCACACCTTCCACCAGAGCAGATCGATTTGGCATTCCGTAAACTGGTGCATCAGGGCGAAATATTCCCGGTTTGTTTTGGGGCTTCGGGAAAAGGGATCGGGGTATCGGAACTTCTTGATACCGTCATCCGCTTTCTCCCGCCTCCTGCTCAGATAGAGGATCTCGCAGTATCCGGGGTTGTGTTCAAAATTGAGCGGAATAAAACAATGGGTCGTACAGCTTATGTACGCATGTATGGAGGCAGCATTCACAACCGGGACACGATCTACAACACCACCAGAGGACTGGAGGAAAAAGTGACGCAAATCCGCCAGATGGATGGGCGCAAATGGATGGATACCGGTTCAGTACACAGCGGTCAGATTGCAGCCCTTTACGGCCTGAGCGAAACGCATGTTGGAGACATTATCGGGAGCCCGGATGCAGTCCCCCCCATGCCGCAAATGGCTGTACCTTTGCTGACCGTACAAGTTCATGGCCAGGATCCGGCACGTTATCCCGACCTCGTCGCTGCATTACAGGAATTGACGGATGAGGATCCTTTGCTTGATCTGCAATGGCTGCCTGAAGACCGGGAATTGCATCTCAAAGTTATGGGAACCATTCAGCTTGAAATTCTGTCCAGCCTGTTAATGAGCCGGTTTGGACTAGATGTGGTTTTTGACCCCCCTTCCGTAATCTACAAAGAAACACTGAGCGCTCCAGGTGAAGGGTTCATCGCCTACACCATGCCTAAGCCTTGCTGGGCCATTCTTAGATTTAAAATGGAACCTTTGCCTCGGGGCAGCGGTCTGGTCTACGAATCTACAGTTCGAACAGACCAGCTGCTGCTTCGATATCAAAACGAAGTCCAGCGCCGGGTCCCAGAAGCACTCTCACAGGGCATGTACGGCTGGGAAGTAACCGACCTGCGGGTAACGCTCATTGAAGGAGAGCATCATGTCTGGCATACGCATCCACTGGACTTTGTCGTTGCCACACCCATGGGAATCATGGACGGCCTGGCTCGTATCGGTACCAAACTGTTGGAACCGCTGCTGCAGTTCCGGCTGACAGTACCGGAAGAATACGGCGGCAAGGCGCTCAGTGATCTCGTACATATGCGGGCAACGTTCGAAGCGCCTGTCATTGGCGGAGGAAGATGCATCGTGGAAGGGCAGCTTCCGCTAGCCACCTCCATGGATTATCCGGTAAAACTCCGCTCGGAAACGGGCGGACGCGGTGTACTTGTTACCTCTTTTGCCGGATATCAGGATTGTCCTCCAGACGCGAATCCAACGCGCAAACGCAGAGGTGTGAATCCACTGGACCAATCCAAGTATATTTTAAGCGTTCGTAACGCGATTACATCATAAACGGAGTTGAATCTTGTCGTGCTGATTAAATTTTTGATATTTGGCCTGTTATGGCGGATTGTTGGCAATCCGTTCGTAGCTGTCCTGATTTTCCTCATTATTTTGTATTTCCTGGATCGCCGCTATGTCGGAGTATTCCCCAGTTTCATGAAGCCGCTCAAGCGCATGCGCACGATCTCAAGGCTGCGCCAGCAGATTGCGCTGAGTCCCAATGAGGTTTCTTCCAAACTTGATCTGGCCAGACTTCTGATTGAACGCAAACGTTATAAGGAAGCCTATGAATTGCTGCTGGAGCTGGAACGCCCGTATGAGCAATCTGCTGAATACTGGGAGGCACTCGGGACGACAGAACTGCACCTCGGTAAAACCGAAGATGGCGAGCGTCATATCCTTCAGGCTCTGGATATTAATCCAAGGGTAAAGTATGGTCAGCCCTATTTAACGCTAGCCAATGCCTTTAAGGAAACACATCGGGACAAAGCATTGTTCTACGTCCAACAATTCCAGGACATCCACTCTTCATCGAGTGAGGCTTACTATTTGCTGGGCTCAGTCTACCGTTCGCTTGAACGCACTGCTGACGCCAAGCATGCCTATGAGCAATCCCTGAACGTCTATCGTTCTCTGCCAAAATACAAAAAACGCCAGGAACGCCGCTGGGCAGTCCGCAGTTGGTTCCGCAAACGCGGATTGTAAAGCGCACGCTGCAAGATCTGTTTTCCGATCGGGTATGTTCCCAAACGCAAAAGAACGCTGGTTTCTGTCCAAAACAGAAATCAGCGTTCTTTTGCAATCCAATGATAAGCTCAGAAACACGCTTAAACCCATAACAATTGTCGTAACCGTTCCTCATTGCTATTCATCCATTCAATCCGTTCTCTAAGTTTAATGATCTGGTTCACTGCAACTTCCGGTTCATCCGTACCTTCGAACATTCGGCTAATAAAATGCATGACCACATCAAGACTGCGCAGCAGAATAAGCTGCGGGATGGCCCGCAGTTCCTCCGTCTCCAGTCTCACCTGTTTCTGAAATCCGCGAATCAGTCCCTCCAGTGCCTGCCACATCCATTCATCACTCTTGTCCATCGTCAGCAGGTCCGACATGGGGACAGCAAGCTCCATCACCCGCAAATCCCATGTGGCAAACTCGAAATCCAGAATAGCACAGATGCGGCCATGGTCATCCGACAATACGTTTGATGCATTCACATCCCCGTGAACCAGTTGATGCGGCAGATCATCCATGCCATTTAGTGCCTCGAACAGAGCTGGAAGCACCGGCAGCAGTTCCTGCATTTCTTCAGCGCATTCCTTCAACTCATCAGGTGGTGACAGACACAACTGTATCAATTTGTCTGGTGGACAGAGCGGGTACGCCTGTTGAATCTGATAATAAGGCGGGTATACCGGTTCAAGAGATACTTCCAGTTTAGCCAAAGCCGAGGACAGCAGCCCCGCTGCCTTACCTAATTCAATGAGCTGATCCGGCGTATTCCAGACCGGATTCTTGCCCCTGCAATACGTGAACATCGATACAATTTTGTAATGTCCATTATGGGGATCATTGACGGAAAGAAACGTGGGTCCCTCACCCTTGTTCACCTGGACAGGAGATGGCACCTGAAGCTCGAATTCCGATTGATTCAATGCGGACAACACGTGATGTTCAAAAGCAATTTTCACGGTATCCGTATGTGTCTCATACAGTCTGAGCACGTATCTCTCGCCATCCAGTTTAAGCAGGTACGTCGTGTTGTTCATGCCGCCGTATCCTCGTTCTGCTTCCCAGCGTGACTGAGGTGAACATAGGGATATCACTTCCTGTATCAGCTGTCGTTCCGCATCCTCTTGAGGACGTAAATGAATGTTGTGCACCGATTATAGCTCCTTCATTTGCAGTATCTATATGGGTCGATCAGGAAAACATCTCATTCCTCTCATCTTAACGGAAGGCCGATCTCTGGTCCAGTCTGGATCAGCTATCCCATTGACTTGATATCCTATTGAGATTTCTTCAAACAAAAGGTTTGTACCCCGTACGGTTTAGTTGATCCGCAATGACACGATATCCTCTGGCATTGGGGTGAACACGATCCCAGAATAACAGTTCCCGTTCATGACCCTCAAACCGGTCATATACCTGAGCACAGGCATAGTTCCCCGAACCTGCACCATTTAGAAATGAATTATACTGCCTAACCCAATAGGCTGCCTCAGCCGCCTGGGGATACGGGTTGTACAATCCGATGGATCGGACCATGTATACACTATTTCCTTTTAGCTGCCGGATGTGCCTCATGATCTGGGACACATTACTGCGGGTGTCTCCCAGTACCTGTGTCATTTTACTGGCGCTTGGAATGCCGCCACTCGCTTTGAAAGTCCGAATCAGATCATTTCCGCCAATGGACATCGTGATGATATCGGCTTCTCGCAGGGATTGCCGTACTCTTGCATGAGAAGATACCATTTGCAACAATTCACCTGAGGTTAGTCCGTTGACCCCCATATTATCCATCGAAACAAATGTACGAACATTCGTTTCTGCCATTCTACGGTACAAAGGAACAAACCCGGTGCCCAGCAGTGCGCCTGTACCTACCGTCAACGAGTCCCCAATGGCCGTATATCGATATACCATCACCGTCGCCCCTCTCTGCTAACTTATGAATGACTGCTATATCTATATGAGAGAACCGGATACAAGGCGCGGGATGATGTCCGTAGGCGTAAACCTTTATTTTTCTGCTATCCGTGTATAGCTCAAAATGAAAAGAAAAGAACCCCTGCGGTATTATAAAATTCCACAGAGGCCCTCTACATCTTTCAATTACATGCTAATGGTACGATCTGAATCCGTTGACTCATTCTGTTCCTTGTTGGGGAAAGGCCACCAGTTGGCACGGCCGAACATCTTCACCATAACAGGCACGAAGAACGGCAGGAACAACAGCGAATACAGGACCAAACCACTAAGAACAACTGTAGCAATCTGCATCATTGAGAGAACGCCGGATGGATACATGGCAGCAAATGTTCCGCTGAGAATAACAGCTGCCGACAGAATGACCGTACCCATGTTCTTCATCGCGTACAGCATCGCATCCTGAACTCTCATACCTTTGTTTTCATTGAACCGATCCATCAGGAAGATACTGTAATCCACACCTAGTGCGATCAGCATCACGAATCCGAAGAACGGCGTAACCCAGCTGATGCCCGCAAATCCAAGGATATTGACGAAGATGGCTTCTGTCAACGCCATGGACGTGAAATACGCGAGTAACAGGGAAACGATCAGATACAGCGGCATGATCACTGATCTCAACAACAGGACAAGGATGATAAATGTACCTGCAAGCATGAGCATTACCGTGCGCGTATAGTCGTTGTTGGAGATCTCCTGCAAGTCTGCGAACGTACTTGTTACACCGCCAACGGCAATATCCGCTTTTTCCAAGGCACTTCCCTGTACGGCACGGTGAACGGCTGCTTCAATATCCGGCACACGATCAATGGCTTCAATACCATATGGATTCTCGGCAAAAATAACATCTACCGTCATCGTCTTCCGATCTTGAGACAGATATGTGTCAAATACCTGTGCGAAGTCTTTGTTGCTCAGTGCTTCTTCAGGTACATACCAGCCTGCCAGGTCGGAGTCCGGTGAATTTTGCAGCTGTGTCAAATAGTCTTGTGCTGAATCGAGACCCCCTGATACCTGCTCGATCCCATCCACACTTTGATTCAGACCATCGGTTAATTGTGTCAGTTGACCACTTAGATCCGAGAAGCCTTGACTAATCTTCTCCTGACCGCCCTGAAGCTGATCCAGACCATTCTGGATAGAAGGAATCTCGCTGATCACTTTACCTTGACCGTCAGCTGCCTGCTTGAGCCCTGTTTCGAGCTGGCCTATTCCCGTCACAATCTGACCCAGTCCCTCTGCGAGAGCCTTTTGTCCAGATGCAGCTGAAGCATACCCTTCATTCGCCTGATTGATTCCAGCAGCAGCTTCACCCAGCTTGCTTACAATCTGATCCAGTGCTTGAGCCAATTGGGCTGTGCCTGTTCCCGTTTCACCAAGTGTACCTTTAACCCGCTGATAATCCGCATCTTGCTGCAGTTCGGGGTACCGTTCTTCGAGAGCAGCAAACGATTCATTCAGACTGGTCAGTGCCATGGAGACACCTGTGAGCTGCTGCTGCAGTTCTCCGGCTCCCTCGCCCAGTGCAGCTACACCTGCTCCAGCCTGACGATATGCTTCAAGCAGCTGATTATTGGCCTGTGCAAGTTGGTCCGCACTTGTTCTCGCCTGCTGAAGACCAGCTTTCAGATCACCAGCTCCTGACGAGCCATCACGAATTCCTTTCTCAATCTGCTGAAGGCCTTCGGACAACTGGCTAATTCCCGATTGCAGCTGGGACGTGCCTTTGCTCAGTTCTCCTGCACCACTTGCTGCTTCTTTGATCTGGGGTTCGTTTTTGCTTAATTGATTGCTTGCCTCACTCAGCCCATCACGGATTTTATCCAGACCCGTCTTGCCTTCACCGAGTCCATCCGACAATGTCCCCACTTGCTGAGTCACTTCGAAATCCTTGATCTCGTCACCCGTCGGTCTTGTCATGCTGCGTACCCCGGAGATTCCCGGCACCTTCTCCACTTCGCGACTGATTTTCTCGGCAACCGCCATATATTTGGCATTGTCCATTGGTTCATCGTTCTGGATCACGATCTGACCCGGTAGGGATTCACCCGGACCAAAACTTTCGGAGATAATGTTGAACGCTTTTACCGAGTCATACTTCTCACCAATCTCATCCAGACTGTTAAACGAAAGTTTGCCATCGTAAGTGGCCAGCAGTGGCACACAGACGGCGGCAACGATGAGCAGCGCAGCCCATGGACGTTTTAGAGAGAAGCGACCGGCTGCTCCATAGATCTTGCTCTCCGCATGGTCCAGTGAACCTTTGGAAGGCCAGAACAGCTTTTTGCCCAGCACCGCCATGAAGAATGGAACAATCGTAACCAAAGCAAGCATCATTACAGCTATGCCGACAGCGACCGCCACTGCGGAACGATAGAGCATAAACTGGGCAAAACCGATTGCGATAAAACCGACCAGCACGGCAAGAGCAGAGAAGAATACCGTTTTACCTGCTGTACGATAAGTTGCAATAATTGCTTCCCAGGTCGTCTCATGATGTGCCAGCTCTTCCTTGAACCGGCTGATGAGCAGAATGCAGTAGTCGGTACCAATCCCGAACATGACTGCCACCATGAAGATCTGCGTAAAGGTTGAGATCGGGAAATCCACCCCGTCCACCAGGAACGCTACGATCTGCTGCGATACAATATAACTGATGCCCACGGTAAGCAGTGGGACAAACGGTGCTACAAACGAACGGAATACAAGGAACAAAATAAGCAAAATAAAGACAACCGTAATGTATTCCGATTTCTTGAGTCCCTCTTGGGAGCTCTCTACCGTATCTTCATCAATTAGCCCTTTACCGGTTATGTAGTGTTCCACATTGACCGATTCCAGTGTTTCGTTCAGATCTTCACGCATTTCCTTAACCGTACGATCCCCTTGGTCAACGGACAGAGACGTCAGAATCGTTTTGCCATCAGCAGAGATCATCTTTTCTGACAGTTCAGGTTGTGAGAAAGGCTCCAAAATGGATAAAATACCGAGCTCTTCTTTCTTCGCTTCCAGCTGTTTCACAGCCTTTTCCGCCTCTTGTTTGCCTGCTGTACCCAAGCCATCTGCATTGTAAAATACAAGGGCAAGCTGGCTGCCCTGCTGTTCGCCTTTCTGTGCAGCCGCTTCGTCCAGAATGGCCGCTGCCTGGGTTGATGAATACCCTTCCGGGACCGAAAACTGCCCCTTTTCCCGAATCAGTTCACTCATATTAGGAGCAGTGAACATTAATACGGCGGCTGCAACAACCCATAGCCCCATCAACCACCATCTTGCTTTCAGAATCGTTCTCATTCGTTCTCCTGTCCTCCCTCATTCGTTAGCAAGGTTGCCAGCTTCTCAAAGGATTCAATAAAATTTTGTACCTCTTCCGGCTTAAAGTGGACCAGGTAAGGCTCCAGAAGCTGCTGTATTTCCCGCTCAGTCTCGCGGTATTCCTGGCGCCCCGTATCTGTAAGTGTCAGATAAACCACTCTGCGGTCCCGCTCATCCCCGGCCCGATCGACCAAATCCCGATCAACCAGCTTGTTGACCAGTGCGGTGATGCTGCTTTTGCCGACACAGAGAAGTTCTGCCAGATCCGACGGTGTGCAAGAAGGCTTCTCTTCGATCAAACGAAGAGCACAGAACTGATCCATTGTCATGGTTTGCCCCACCCGTTCACGAATCCGTGTATCAAACTGTTTGGTTACCAGAAAAGAGGCATCCAAATAGCGGTTCACCAAGCTTTTGGCATCTGGCGTGTTCATGTTCATTCTCCTTTCCGCGAATATAGTTCACTTATCGAACTATTCTCCAATGAAACTATTCTATATGGAAACTATAATGCAATGCAATACTTTATTCCTGTTTTTTTATGTTTTCACGACAAAAAAACAGGACGTAAGGCTCAGCTGCCGCTAAGTCATACGCCCTGTTAAATGATATGCTTTCATCTTCACCTGTAGAAACTGTTTCATCCACTATTCTTCGATTGCATCCTCGTCTTTTTCGAGTACACAACGGAATCGCTCCACACCCGGATACAGCTCACCCAGACTGTACACGACAAAGCCGGTATTGCGGTAAAATTCTACAGCTTCCTGATCCGTCTCTGCGATCAGCCTGTCCGGGTTATACTTCTCCAGCAGCTGTGCAATCATGCCACGGCCGTAGTTCTTGAATCGGTTTTCAGGCAGCACTGCGATATGTTGGATGGTAATTTCACTGATTCCCGTTTGCTCATATCCAATCAAGCCGATTAACTGCCCTTCATCTTCGTATCCATCCAGCAGAAGCTCGTCCTTCTGTACATATTGTTGTAACGCACGACCCACTTGCTCCGGGTCCGGAAAGACCGAGTAGGACAGCAGTTCCTGCACTTCCGGCTCCTGTATGCGTGATTTTAGATTGATCAACACTCTTATTCCCCCTATATAGATCCGTTATCGTATTGTAGCCGTTAGCCTGTCTAAGTTCAAGTCGTATACCGTTTTAACTGCTCCTGAAGCAGAATAGCAGTACCTTCCTTCACGTGTATACCAGCCAGATGATAAGCATCCAGCAGCGCACCTCCAACGGCCGGCAGGTCACTGGTGATATATTGAAACGTCCTCCCTGTAGTTTGATTATTTTTGGCTAGCCTCTTCTGAACGGCAGCCACCATATAAGGTGAAGTTAGACAGCTTCCAGTCAGTGTGTAAGAAATCTGCCCAGATCGAAAACAGCCAGACAGCATAAGAATCCCCACAACCGCTGTGTCCGCTGCGGAGTCACATACTCTCATGGCAAGTGGGGTTTGCCGGATAGCAGCTTTCGTTACCAAAGGACCCATTTGGCTGAATTTGCGGTTCATTTCCTGCTTATTCTCAGCAAACCCTGCTGCTCCAAGAGCCGTCAACTCTTGTACGGAATGTACATTCCAATAAGCAAGAATTTGTTCGATAAATGGTTGATCCTGCTGCACATAACGGCCTGCAAGAACAGAATGCACGGCATCATAAGACAAAAAACGCGCTGCCGTCGGAGCATAATGTCCCAATTGGTCGTTTCGGATCCATGCTTCTAGCTCCGTCCTGGCAAGGATCAGAGACCCCGTGCCACCTATCGCCACTATTCCTGGCTCACCGTTAAAGGCAGCCGTATGGGCAATAAACGTGTCGTTTACGGCACTTTTTCTACCTGTGATGCCCGTTTTGGCGAGCACTCCCTTAGCCCATGCGAATTCTTCATCCCGATCGAGACCCGCCATACCGGCTTGGATGGCAGCCACCTGTTCTGGTCGAATGCCTGCCTGCTCCAGCGCTTCAGCAATGCCTCCGAGCACATGCTGCTCTGCATGGGAATCGTGATAACGATTACAACCTCCCTTTTGCACATAGGACAGCAGCTTTCCACAATCATCAGCTACAACCACCCGTGTGTGGCTTCCCCCACCATCGATACCTATTACATATGTACTCATCTTATCCCCCACTGTCAATAATGAACTGCTTCCACGTATACTCCCTGCCCTGTAAAGGAACGCTGTGCCGGGCTGTACTACTTCATACACCCGGCAGAACCATTCTATTGCTTCTGTACGGCAAAACGAAGCAGTTCGCAGCGGAACTGTGTCGGTTCATCATACTTTTCCTCCTCGATGGTCTGGGTTACATGTTCCTGAAGCAGTATATTCCAGCCAGCATATGCCTTCTCGAGCAATTTAATGGCTTTCGCTGTAGGCAGGTTGAGCTCAATTAAAGGCTCGATTCGCCGTCCAGTGCTGATTTCCTGCTCTTCCACACTCGTACTCATCGTGATGCAATGAATACCTCCTGCGCGTGTCCCGGCCTGAAGACGATCCAGTGCTTCAAGGAACGCACTCTCATTCGATACATGTTCCAGGCAGGAACATGCTGCAATGAAGTCATAGGTATTCGGTTTGATGGCGTAATGTTCTACATCCGCTTTTTCTGCCTTTACCAGATGATCTACCTGATACTTTTTCGCATATTTTCGAAGTCCTTCTACCGCTTCATCAAGCAGATCGACACCAATGACCTCACTGTTCGTATGCTGCAGTCGCTGTGCAATCGGAATGGTATGCCGCCCCACCCCGCATCCCAGGTCAAGAACCCGCAGTTCCGATTGGTGAGCAAGCAAACGTTCGAGCATCTCCATCACCATCGGCATAGGCCTCGCCATCCATGTACCGGATGCGAATAGTTCGTTATTCTGATAGAAATTGGAATGGTAACCTGCCTCCGCTTTGCGCGCAGCCTCGAATTGTTCATTTCCCATGAATGGCACCTCCATAAATGTTAAAAGCTGATTGACAGTGTCCCTGAGCCTGCGATGAATATGAAGACTAAGATGACCAGCATTACCAGGGCACCTGTCATAAGTAATTTCCCCGTATCCCTTTTGTACGGAGCATCATTAAACAACATTACCCCGCCAATGGCAATCGCTATCGGAGGAAGGATAATGGCTGTTAAAACCAGCAGACCGATGGAGTAGCGATCCAATGTCGCCTCTTCATATTCTTCTATCTGCGCACGCTCAACAGGGACTGTTTTCATCGCAACAAGATTGCCGCATGCTTTACATTTAAACTCGTCTTCACCCATCTCCTCTTGACAGTAAGAGCAAACTCTACGTGAACGTGGCAAATGCTGCACCTCCTTGGTATAGGCATCTACATCTAACTACCCAACATCCGTGTGCGGAATCAGGAAACGGGAATGTACATGCGTTATGAGTGCATCCCTACAATGAGATAACGCTTTCAATATATGCATTCCCTTAAAGGGAATGCAACATAAAACAGTACTCGCTAACCAGCACAACCAATTTTAATTCGCTTGCTTTATTGGCACCTTGTTTAGGAAGGATTCAAGGACCTCCACATATCGGGATCGATCCACTTGAAAAGCTGTGCCGTGCCCTGCACGCGGGATGATCAGTAGTTCTTTTTCAGTGGGACAGGCTTCATAGAGTCTGTAAACCATTTCTGTAGGGACGAAGGTATCTGCCTCCCCATGAATAAAAAGGACCGGCACCTGAACCTTGGCGAGCTGTTTCAGCGCCGATGCCTCCTTGAAGGAGTAACCCGCCTTCCATCTGGAAATCAGACTGGTCACAGGTATAAAAGGAAAGGCTGGCAGTTTGTATAATTGTTTAAGCTGGAACGTGAGCTCATCCTTCACTGAAGTATAGGCGCAGTCCGATACGATCGCTTTCACCTGAGCCGGAAGGGGCTCTCCACCTGTCATGAGGACTGTAGCACCGCCCATGGAGATCCCGTGCAGCACAATGTCTGTCTGTTTCCCCACCTTATCAATGACCCAATTGACCCAATCGACATAATCCTTCCGATCCAGCCAGCCAAAGCCAATCACATGACCTTCACTTTGACCATGAGCACGATCATCAGGCATCAGTACGCTGCAGCCTCTTTTCTCCACGTAGAACCTTGCAAAACCAGCCATCTCCCTGCCTTTTCCCGAATACCCGTGCGCGAGAATCACCGTTGGACGAGATTTATCCGCTGAAGCAAGCCATGTCCCCTGTAATTTCAATCCATCATGGGATAGGATACTTACCGTTTCACAATGCTGTTTGTCCAACCACTCCTGGTCCGATGCACTACTGATGAATTCATTATCCGGTTCTGGCATCAGGTTGGGATTATCCACTAAAAAGGACTTTGGTGCGCGCCTGATCGCCGTTTTGAAGAAGTACAGTCCTCCAATCCAGGTTGAAGCAAGAATGACCAAAATTAATGCAGCTGTTCCGTATAGCAACATATACGTTTCTCTCTCCTTCTCACGATCCTCTATCCATAACACAGCACAGATTAATGCAATTCAAAGTTCAGGCGAAAAAACAGGTTTGCCGCCCTAACCTCTTTCGTTAAGACAGCAAACCTTTTAAATGATGACTTTTTCCAAAGCCTGGCAGGCCTCTTGATATGCTGGCATCAAAGCATCGAGCAATGGCTCAGCCTTCATCACCTGACCTGTTTTGGCAAACTGTTCAATCCTTGCAAAAAGGGTTGAACAGTATTCAATTCCAAGGCTCAGACTTCCTGATTTCAAATCATGAGCACACTCCGCAGCAGCATTATGGTCTCCCGAGACGACATGCCTCCGCAGAACCTCAATTTTGCCAGGTGTTTCGGCACGATACATGTCGAGCAGCGTTTCTAGCAGCGTCTGATCACCATCGTTGTTCAGTTCGGCAATCTCACTCACAATGCTCATATTTAGTATTTCACTGGATTCCATAGGATGCTGCCATTTTTGGATTACACCTCTCAACGATTCCAATGTAAATGGCTTGCCAATAAAATCATTCATTCCGGCTTCAAGACATTTTTCCTTCTCTCCATCCATGACGTTGCCTGTCATTGCGATAATCGGAATGGCATGACGCATTTCATCCTGTTCCATAGCCCTGATTTTACGTGTAGCCTCAAGCCCATCCATAATTGGCATCATATTATCCATCAAAATCATCCCATATTTTTTACTGAGAAAAGCCGAAACCGCTTCTTCTCCATTGGACACGTAATCAACCTGTGTTATCCCTAGTTTCTTAAGCTGCATTAGCACGACCTGACGATTAATACCATTATCATCGGCCAATAAGATTGGCCAGGAATAGGGTTCTTCAAAGGGAGAGTCCATCATATCCGAAGGTTTTTCCACTGGAGAAACTTCAGTTTCTTCCGGTTCCGACTTGCGTCCAAGCGGCAGTTCGAACCAGAACGTAGAGCCTTCACCTTCCCGACTGATTACCCCGATTTGTCCACCCATTAACGTAACCAGCGATTTGCATATCGACAATCCAAGACCCGTTCCTTCATATTCCTTGGAACGACCCTGTTTCGTCTGTACGTAAGGCTGGAACAGCGTTTTTTGATCTTCTTCCGCAATGCCGATTCCCGTATCTTCTACCTCAAATCGGATCAATTGTGAGCTCTCGCTTTCCTTAACGAGGATAACCCGAATGCTTATCAAACCATGGTTTGTGAATTTATTGGCATTTTGGATCAGGTTAATCAGAACCTGAGTAATCCGCGTAGAGTCCCCTTCGAGAACAGGAGAAATTCGCGAATCACAGTCGACAGCCAACTGATTCCCATTTTGGATCACCTTGGGTTCAAGCAAACGAGCGATATATTTAAAAGTAGGTTCGAGCTCTACCTCACCAATCTCAAGACGCATCTGGCCTGCTTCCAATTTGGAAAAGTCAAGAAGATCCTGAATCAGCTTCAGCAGAAGTCTCGCTGCCTCTTGAATCACTTGAACCGAATTCTGCTGTTCCTCCGACAAGGAGGATAGCTGCAATAGTTCAGCCATGCCCAATATCCCATTCAATGGAGTGCGGAAGTCATGACTGATTACGGCAATAAAGGAGCTCTTCGATTCCCCTGCAGCCACTGCTTCTTTTCGTGCGGCATCCAGACTAGCGTTGTTCTTGGCCAGCAGACGCTGAAGTGTCACCAATTCATTATTCATTTCCGAGAATTCATTTAGAATTCGCTCTTCCTGCTCTTTGCTGCGAATGATCTGATCCGATAATTGCTCAATCGTTCTGCGCAGCTTTTCGATCTCACCATTATCATTAGACATTGCGTCATTCCTCTCTATTCGCGGATCATACCAACATTGCTGTTGGCAGATCGCTGGGCCAGCAGATTTTCTGCAACGGCAACAGCTTCATCCGCCCCGGGGGCGTAGCCGTCTGCCCCAATCGTCCTCCACAACTCTTGATCAATGTTAAATGGATAACCGCCTACCATGATTTTCACATGAGAGGTTGCCGGGTGATTCCGAATCATTTGTATAAGTTCTTTGGCAAGATGAAGATGATAGGTCATGGTCACTGAAATGGCAATCACATCTCCCTGATGGCGCTCAATCGCCTCAAGCAGACTGCTATTCGGAACATTGGCTCCCAAATAGTACGTATCCCAGCCCTCCATCTCGAACACATCAGCAAGCATGCGCAAACCAATCTCGTGCTGTTCACTGCCCACACATGCTGCCACCAGCCTTTTCTCCTGTGCCTCATGGATCAACCAACGAGGATAGAGTCGCGATATGATCGCCTGAGTGGCAGCCGTGCAGAAGTGCTCCTGTGCGACGCTAATCTGGCTTAACTGCCATAAACGGCCAATTTCATATTGAGTAGGTTGAAAGATGTAACGATAGATATCCCGAATGCTTGCTCCGCCTTCCAACTCGCGCTCAATAATATGGAATGCCTCTTGGCGTTTGCTGTCCAGCAAAGCCTGCAAATAGGACTTGGCTGCTTTGCCATATGGAAAAGTTTCATTGACGAAGCCCTGAATTGTCTCAGGATGCTGGGTTTGATAGATCCCCATCTCCAAATAATCAAGTACAAGTGTTTTGGATGCATCGTCCAACTCTTCTTCGAGCGTCTCTTTGATCAGCTGCAGATTGATGGCCAGATCTTCCGCCGATACGTGATAACCCGCCAAAAGTGTTTTTAGCCATGATATATAATGTGTAAAAAGGTTAGGGCTCTTCACGAGCACGCTCTCTGCCAGATAGTTCAAACTATAATGTGAATCCTGTTGGGTACGCATTCTCCCATTTTCGCCAAAACGTTCTATCAGATCCGGTTGTAACGTGTACTGCTTTTCCGTTATTTTATCAGCTAGCCCACCTGCCGCTTTTAGCAAGCGTTCCCCAGCTTCCTGATGAGTCATTTTGTTATCCCTCCTCTTGCTGTGCTGTGCATTCGTCTCAACCATCATGTAATCTCTACGCTGCGGTTCGATTCGATCTCAGTCAGCTAATGATCGGGATATACGTTTTAAAATACATCAACTCCAAGAGAACCATCCCATTCGAATCTTCCTATTACAACAATTTTCCTATATTATGAGCAATCCTGCAAGTCACCTAGCCAGTAATGTCCATGTCCACTATTTCCAAACAAAAAAACCGGCCTGCGTTATGAACGCAAGTCGGTCTTTCCTTCCGCAGCCAGCCCCAATTTCTTTAATAAACGAATGGCATCCGCTTTCTCGGATGGCTCCAGGCCTTCCATCGCATCAATGATAACCTGGTGATGCCCAGGGAATATTTGAGTGAACAAATTTCTCCCCTTCTCCGTCAGTTCCGCATAAATGACACGGCGATCTTCCTTGGATGCACGTCGAAGCAGCAAATCCTTATTTTGCAGCTTGTCCACTACATAAGTGATGTTCCCGCTGGACATTAAAACTTTCTCTCCAATTTTCTGCAAGGCCTGTGGGCCCTTATGATATAACAAATCCAGTACCCCGAATTCTGTCGTATTCAGTCCGTGACTCTGTATGTCACGATTGGACCTCGATGTAACGGAATTGTAAGCTCGGGCGAGAACCACGAATAATTGCAAAGACAGTTCCCGATTGTCCTCCGTGTTCGGCATTTCCATTATCCTCCATCAGTTGTTTGCAAATTCAGACTGTGCTTTTAAGGCAAGCATCTGTATCATCACTTACGAATATATCCTATTCAATGAATCCTACGGTTGAAACTAATGCGACTATGCATACATGTATTCGATCCGCTAACGAATTTAGGAACGATGACGCTCATCAATGCTGCCATCATCCTTGGCCAGAATCACGGTGTCCGCCATGTCAACAAACAAACCGTTATCCACCACACCTGGCAGCATGTTTAGTTTTACGTTAAGTTCAGCCGCGTTTTCTATCGCTTCCATTTGGCAATCCGCGATCAGGTTTCCGTTGTCCGTAAGATAGCGCTCATCGCCATTCATGCGCCATTTCGGTCTGCAGCCCAGGTTCTCCAATGCCTGAAAGGTCCATTCAGACGCAAAAGGAACCACTTCTACCGGCAAGGGAAACTGACCCAATTGCTGAACCGCTTTGCTGCCGTCTGCAACAATGATGAGTTTATCACTGTTCGCGGCCACAATTTTCTCACGTAAAAGAGCCCCGCCGCCACCCTTGATCAGGTTAAAATCTGGATCCACCTCATCTGCACCATCAATGGTAATATCCAGCCTTCCAATCTGGTCGAACGGAATAATCGGAATCCCCCACTCCCGGGCGAGCTTGTCCGAAGCTTCCGAGGTAGCCACCGCCTGGATTTGCAGTCCGTCACGTACACGTTCTCCCAATCTGCAAATCGCGAAGTATGCCGTTGAACCCGTACCGAGTCCAACCTTCATTCCATCCTTAATGTATTCTGCCGCCCGCTCTGCTGCAATTTTTTTCAGATTCATCTAAAATAAACCCCCGCCTGCTTATGATTTGAAAAATGCACACTGTCTTTATTATAGATAAAACCGCTTCCGATGTATATCCATGCCGAATGCCATGCAGCAGGAAATTTGATCTAACGACAAATCCCGGATTTCGCCAATTCCAAAATATTACACTACATTCAAACAATCAACTCTTTTAAGGTTCCATGGTGTTTTTTTGTACGTTCCTGTTATAGAATACAGATGGAGACTAAAAAATGGGAATTCCTCCAAATAAACAGTTCTAAATACCTATGTATCAAGTGACATGTCCGCAAATACGTAAATTATTAAAAAAGTTTTAACAAAACTATTCAATTTGACAACATTTCATACGACATATTAAGTATAGATGTGTTTTAATAATTAGACACCTATAGAATTTGAGGTGCAAAAGTCTCTACTTTACGACTGTGAAATTAAGACCATGGTCGCATACATAAGCTTTGGAGGAGGAACAACAAATGACTTGAATGGCTGCATTCATGCAAGCAAATAAAAGGTTTGTTAATTACAAGAAGATCAGGAGTGGAAATTAGTGAAATCATTCAGTTGGAAAAGTATGTCCTTTTTCTCAAAAAACTTATTACTTTCATTTACGAACATCATTATTATCGGGGTTGCACTTATTGCAAGCAGCTATTACTTCCAAAAAACGGTTCTCGTAGAGCAGCTGCATGGACAAGTAGAACAAATCACCAAAAAGTGGGCTGAAGGAATTAACGCTGCCGACGTAGAGGCTGCCATAGCAGAAGGTAGTTATGACGGAAAAGTACAAACTCAATTACGTGCTTATTTCGATGAAATGCAAGAATATTATCCTAACATCGCCCAGGCTTATATCTTTGGTGTAGAACTAGGCGGGGATACGAAAAGAGAAACCTCCCTCGTAGCCATGCCAACCAATCTGAGAGAAGCATTCCAAAGCGATAATGTTAATATTGGCGACATGTATGAGCAGCCTGTTGTTGTAGCCAATGCACTGAAAGAAATGCTTAACACGGACCGTCCAACCTTTACTACTTTCTATTCAGATGATTTTGGAACGTGGACAACCATTGCTTACCCGATCAAGGACAGCAACGGCAAAATCTTCTCTTACTTTGCGGTCGATGCAGATGCAACAGCAGTACCAACCGGATTGAAATCTCTCCTTAAAAACGGGATCATCATTTTGGTTGCATTCCTTCTGTTGTTCCTGATTATTCAATATCTGGTTGTTAAAAATACCCTATCCCCTATCCGTCACCTGATTAAAGGCATTGATGACGTTAGCCGGGGTAATTTGAATGTCAACATTCCGACAGGAAAAGATGACCTTGGACTTGTCAATGAGAAATTTAATACGATGGTTCGCAAAATCAATGACACGATCGTTAAAGTGCAAGTCACTTCTCAAGAGGTGAACCAATCTGCCAAAGAGTTGTATGAGGTATCTGAGAAAAACAGTGAAAACGCGGATTCCATTAACAGTAATGTTACACAAATCACCTCTAACATCCGTGGGCAGGAACAGGCAAGTATCGATAGTGCCCGCGCCATGGCTGAGATGGCAACTGTCATTCAAACGATTGCAAGCAGTTCCTCTAATGTAGCGGATGAAGCTTATGAGATGGAGCGTCGTTCCCAGCAGGGGAACACGGTTGTTCGCCAGGTGTCCCAGCAAATGACGCTGATTACCGAATCGGTAAAGAATACGGCTTCTGCAATCCAGGTTCTAGAGAGCCGTTCACAAGAAATTGGAGATATTCTGAATATCATCTCCGGGATCTCCAGCCAAACCAACCTGCTTGCACTGAACGCATCCATTGAGGCAGCACGTGTTGGTGAAGAAGGTCGAGGATTTGCCGTTGTCGCCGGTGAAGTTCGTAAGCTTGCCGAGCAATCCGAACAGTCCACAAGCCAGATTGCCGTATTGATTGATGAGATCCAAACCGAGATTAAACAAGCTGTCCGCGCAATGGAAAAAGGTACTGCAGAAGTCGATACCGGGCTTGACGTTGCCGATCAGACAGGCCAGTTGTTTGAAGAGATTCTGGAAGCTGCGAAGAAAGTATCGAACCAGATTCAGGAAGTTTCCAGTGCTACCGAAGAAATCTCTGCAAGTACAGAGGAAATGACCGCAACTGCGGATGATCTGTCCGCCAGCGTCAGCAAAACAGCAGACAGCAGTGAGCGGATTGCCGCTTCCGTGGACGAACAGAAGGCTTCCCTGACCACCCTTGTCGATTCCTCCACCCGTTTGAACAGCATGTCCGAGGAATTACAGGAATTGATTTCTCACTTTAATGTTAGCAAGTCATAAACAAAATACAAAAACGAACGTTTAAATCAAGGAGGAAAATAGACGTGATCGATAATCACTCTTCATCTTCCCAGACAGTGGAATCTGACCTGCCAGTTCTCCAGATTCCACTGGATTTTGGGCGCCGTCAACAAACCTTTTCTTATGAGTCAGCTCATATAGAGCTGCAGCCATCACAGAGCCGTGAACTTACACAGAAGTATGGCACAAAATCAATCTATACCGCGTTGTTGTCCGCATATGCTGCCCTGTTGTTCCGGCTTTCAGGAGAACAGGAATTAGCTGTAGGTACCCTTGCTCCCGATCAGGCTGCATCTGTTCTGCTCATGCAAGTCCATGGCAAAATGAGTTTCCGTGAGCTAAGTGATCAGATCTCTCTTCTGCAACAAAAAGGAGATGCTGCACAGCCAGGTGCTTATCCGGAAACCCTGTTTATGTTTAACAGTGTTCAGCTTCCTCAGGCTCCGCAGGTTTTAAACTGGAATATTCGTGAGGATCAGGGTGTACTCATCCTGGATTTGTTCTTTGATACATCCCTTCTGAATGAAGCGACAGTGATGAGATATGCAGAGTACTACCAGACCCTGCTTCTCTCCATGGTTCGCGATGAACACATGGCTATCGGCTCAGTAGATATCCTGTCTGCCTCCGATCGAACGTTGTACCGGGAGATGAATGATACCTGTGTGACTGAACCTGAACATCAGACTATACACGGCTGGTTCGAAGCTGCGGCAGCCGAGTACCCTGATTCACCTGCGATCACTTCCCCATATGGTCGGTACAGCTACAGAGAATTGAACGAACGTGCCAATCAGGTCGCACGTGTGCTGTTATCGAACGGATTGCAAAAGGGTGAATTTGTCAGCATCTTTATGGAGCGAAGCCTGGAAACCATCATTTCCTTGCTCGGCATTCTGAAAGCAGGCGGTGTATATGTTCCGATTGATCCTGAGCACCCGCAGGAACGCAACAGTTACATCGTGGAAGATACAGCTTCTTCTTTTGTCCTAACCAAAGAGTCCTCTTTCACTGAAGCTTCCCGGTTGTTCTCCGGTATTCCTACAGTTCGGCAAATTCTTGCCGTGGATGGACGCTTGGCCGGATTTGCAGCAAGTAATCCTAATATTGATATCCAACCGGACGACCTGGCTTATATCATCTATACATCCGGATCCACAGGCAAACCCAAAGGCGCGCTTGTGGCCCATCGCGGCGTTGTCAATCTCGGCAGCGTTGTACAGCGGGATTGTGATATCAAGCCTGGTGACGTGTTGACCCAGTTTGCTACATACAGCTTCGATGCTTCGGTATGGGATACCATTGGCGCATTGTTCTATGGAGCAGAGTTGTATCTGTTATCTGCCGAGGAACGTGTATCCGTAGAAGAGTTTGCCACAGCAATCGAACGTACAGGCACAACGATCATAACCATCTTGCCCACAATCTTTTTTAATCAGCTTGCATCCTATCTGTCAGACGAAGGGTTCCACAAGCTGGCCAAAGTCAGAATTATTACCGTTGCGGGCGAGGCTCTCTACGGAGAACAGGTTCGTGCCTTCCAGCGCAAGTTTGGTAACCAGATCGATATCGTTAATGTGTATGGACCTACCGAATGCACGGTAGCGACAACGACTCACCGAATCAGTGAACCCGTTCCTGACCATGTCGTTAACATTCCGATCGGTAAACCGATTCATAATTACAAAGTTTATATCGTCAATGAAGAACAGCAGCTCTGTCCGGTAGGTGTGCCTGGTGAAGTGTATATTGCTACTCCGGCGCTGGCCAAAGGATATTTGAACCAACCAGAACGTACAGAGCAGGCGTTTATTGATAACCCTTTTGCGATCGATGAGAAAATCTACAAATCCGGTGACATAGCCAAATTACTTGATACCGGGTTGCTGGAATACGTCGGACGCAGTGATTCTCAACTGAAGATCCGTGGTCATCGGATTGAGATTGGTGAGATTGAAGATCACTTCTCGCGTCTCGAAGGAATCCAGGATGTCGCAGTTATTCCGAAAAAAGAATCTGACGGTCAGAACATGCTTGTGGGATATTTCACGTCCAAAGATGGCAGCACCCTGTCCGTTGCGGATATCAAAGCCCAGTTGGCAGACAAGCTCCCTTCCTATTTTGTACCCAAATGGGTCTGTCAGCTCGATGAAATGCCGATCGCACCAACCGGTAAAATTCATCGCAAAGCAATGGTCTCTCTGCCAAACGAAGAACGACATGAGAATCGGCCAGACCGTGTAATGCCTGAGACGGAGACCGAGGCCATCATCTTCAATGCCTGGAAAGAGATTCTTGGACACAGCGACTTCGGTATCGAGGACAGCTTCTTCACCATCGGTGGTGATTCCTTGCGAGTGATCCATGTACTGGTTATTCTGAAGCCGCATTATCCGCAGCTGAAGATTGCCGACTTTTTTGCAGAGAAGACGATTCGCTCTCTGGCACTGCGGGTACAATCACTCGCGCAAATGACTCAGCAAACTGCACCATCCGCTGATCAAGCAGGTGTGATTACCCAGCTGGCCGAGCATCCAGTCGAACTGGCATCCCAACTGGGATATCCGGAGATTCGCAAACCGGAACACGTTCTGCTAACAGGAGCTACGGGTTACCTGGGATCACACGTGCTGCAGCAGCTCCTTCTTCATTCCGAAGCGACCATTCATGCGCTTGTTCGTCGTCCATCCGACGGCAGTACAGCCATGCAGCGTTTAAGTAAGGTCATGGCAGGCTATTTCGGTCCAGACCTGAGTCTGCTCCTTACGTCACGAGTGGAGATTATCGAGGGAGATCTGGAGCAGCCAAACCTTGGGCTATCTGCTGAACAAACCAAACATGTACAAGCTCGAATTGACCGTGTCATACACTGTGCCGCCGACGTTCGGCACTTCGGAGATGCGGAACAGTTTGCCAAAACCAATGTAGAGGGTACAGTTGCCTTGTTGAATCTGGTTCGCAGCAAACCTGGAGCATCCTTCCACCATGTGTCCACCATGGGCATACCGGAAGATCTTGCACTCAGCGGACAGTGGGAATCATCATTGCAGTATGATCGCTTCCCGGCAGACCTGCATGTAGAAAACCTATACTCGGACAGTAAACTTGAAGCAGAGAAAGTGCTTATGATTGCTGCTGAGGAAGGTGTACCTGTAAGCATCTATCGTGCCGGAAACCTGACGTGTCATTCAAAAACGGGACGCTTTCAGTCCAATATTGACAGCAATGCCTTCTACCGCATGATCAAAGCCATGCTGCTTCTCGGTAAGGCTCCAGCTGCTGATTGGATGGTCGATTTTACACCTATCGATTATGCAAGTCAGGCGATCGTGCATTTGGCTCTGCGTGATGATACTGCTGGACGGGTATTCCATATTTGTAATCCCGAGTCCATCAGTTACAATACGCTGATTGCATCAATAAATCGTGCCGGATATGCAGTCGAAACGTTACCTTTTGACGAATATACCAGCTGGTTATTTGATTCAGCCATCACCAAGGATCCAGAGGCACTGCAGCTCGCGATTGCCCAACTGGAAGGTGACGGTGCTAAGGATTCGGCATATGTATATGCCTGCCCGGTGACAACTGCGTATGTGGAGCCAGCAGGAATCCACTGCGCCAAAGCGGATGATCAATTCATTTCCAGCATGCTGCAATATGCAGTGAACATCGGTTATTTCCCTGCTGCGATCCAGCCGCAGTTCGGCGCTTCCACTTCTTCTACTTTGGAGTAGCCATACCATCTACAAAAACAAACAAGCCACCTAGCCGTCATTTATGACCGTAAGGTGGCTTGCTTGTTTTTATGTCCAGCGAATAATAGCGATTACGGCAAGATGAGCCGGATAGAAATAGCGCCAGATCCACCTTGGTCCTTTCAAACGAAACCCTGCGCCGTAGTACTGGGCGATGGCAATGCCTAATGTAGCGATTACGCTGTACATTTGTACCGAGCTGCTGTAGAGCTGGATATAGAGAGCAGTCAACAATACATGTCCCAGCACCAGTACAGGTCCCCGGAAGTATCGGAATAACATGACCAACAGCAGCCCGTACATTCCGTAATCCATGGCGGTCATCTCCATGATAATCCCTGCCCCAATAACAATAGGGATACCCAATAAGCGGTTTGGAAGTTTATCCAGTGCCAGCAGAACCAGCAAAGATGTCCATAACGTCCATACTACGTTTAATGACATATGATTAAATGCCGCCATAAACGGTACTTGGGAAATTACTGCAATCCAGAATAAACGCCAAATGTATTTTTGGACGTTCCGTGTATGCTTATAGCCGATATACACTGCAAATGCATATATGGGAAATGCAATACGGCCAATGATTCTGAGTTCCTCTATCTGCGGATAAAAGACTGCTCCAATATGATCGATCAGCATGGTGATCATGGCTATCCACTGCATCATTTTGCGTTAATCCCTCCCTCACCTATTTCTGTTTCAAAGATTAGCTTTTCATCAATTCTCACAGATTAAGTTCATAATACAGGAAGTGTGTATCTTTCGCATATCCCTCTGATTCATATAATGCCTGTGCCTGTTTGTTGCTTATTGCGGTTGATAAGGTGATTCGAATTGCCCCAGTCTCTCTTGCCCAGTTCTGGGCGGCCTGCAGCAGCTTGCGAGCTATGCCTTGCTGACGGTACTCCGTATGTACAAAAAGATCATTAAGGACGTATATCGGACTCATGGACACCGAACTAAAACTGGGATATAGCTGAACAAAGCCAGCCAGAGGAGTTTGAATGCTTGAATCTGTATTTCCATGGCCCCATTCGTTGTGATGCGTATCGTCTGCCATTTCTCCTTGTTCCATTCCCTTAAAAGCTTCCTTTTCCGCTATCCAAATGACCGATTCGTTTCGTTCCAACCGTTCGCGTATGTATCTGGCGGCACCTTCTACATCGCTTGTCTGTTGATAAAACATGCGGTATTGATCAAACAGCCTGCTGACATCCTCGATATCATCAAGGCGGGCACGTCTCATATTATATGTCATTCTGGCTATAGCTCCCTTCAGCTCATCTTCATTTCACATTTCTCCAATCATAAACGAACCCTTCCTGGATCCCCATACAACATCCGCATCAAAGTTTGCAATATATTCTACTCCTCGGAATTTTAGAATAATTCAGCCCACACGTCGCAGACTATAGACTTACTACCGGTCATATCCAAAGTTCGCAGATAAAGGAGTGCATCCCATGGATACGGAGACGATTCTCGAACAGCTCCAAACGCGTTTCATCGGCATTTCCGATATTGTCTATCAACCATTACAGCTAGGCCCTATGAATGGTGTGCTCATTTACATTCAATCCATCGTAGATACGGCCACTATACGGGAATCCATTATCAAACCACTGCTGGAGAAGGTATCCCAGAACGAAGTCGAACCTCTCTTTTTATCGCGCGTCATCAGCGGGGAGTTTTTCACGCTGGAATCGAAGCGATCCGATTCACTGGAACAGTTGGTAGACGATATTGTTTCCGGCAGCGCAGCACTATATCTGGAAGGCTTGTCCGGCATGCTTTTGTTTTCCGTTCAAAATTATCAGAAGCGCTCTGTCCCGGAATCGACCAATGAGGTTGTTGTTGTTGGACCTCAGGAAGCCTTTATTGAGGATATTCATGTGAACATGTCACTTTTGCGGCACAAGATCAAGCATCCTGACTTTAAAATGATCAAGTTCACGATCGGCAAATATACCAAGACTGAAGTTTTTGTAGTCTATATCCAGGGATTGTGCAAACCTGACATCCTGGAAAATGTGTTGAGCAGTCTTGGCGAAATCGATATGGATAGCAGTTTGGGTGTAAGCTATTTATCCGAGTTTTTGGAAGAACACCCATTGTCGCCTTTTCCCCAATACCAATATACCGAGAGACCAGATACCGTGGCCGCTGCCTTGGTAGAGGGACGTATCGGCGTCATGCAGAACGGGACACCCTTTTCGCTGCTGATTCCCGTAACTTTCTTTTCATTGATGCAATCTTCAGAGGACTATTACCAGCGGTTTCATTCTGCATCTTTTATCCGCATGATCCGGCTGCTATTTTCTTTTATTGCCCTTTTGCTGCCTTCCATTTACGTTGCGGTCACGACCTTCCACCCGGAAATCATTCCAACCAATCTGCTCATTACCATTGCGGCAGCAAGGGAGAACATTCCTTTTCCGGCATTAATCGAAGCGATTATCATGGAGATTACCTTTGAAGGATTACGCGAGGCAGGAATACGTATCCCCAAACCTTTGGGACAAACGGTATCCATAATCGGAGGAATTGTCATTGGGCAAGCAGCAGTGCAGGCTGGTATCGTATCCGCTCCACTCGTCATCGTGGTGTCCATTACAGGTATTGCCGCTTTTATTATCCCGCATTTTGAACTGGGCCTGGCTTTTCGGCTGCTGCGTTTTCCGATTCTGTTGATGGGAGGAACGTTAGGATTGTTCGGCGTGGTGATCTCCATCTATCTGATTTACTGGTATATGGTAAACCTTCGTTCCTTTGGTGTTCCTTACATGCAGCCATTCGCTCCACTGGTGCTTCGTGACTTCAAGGACACGTTTATTCGGGTGCCATGGTTTCGGATGAAGAAAAGAACCAAAGCTTATGCTGCGGATAATGAAACGAGGCAAGACACGCCATGAAGCTCTTCAATCTGTTACAAAAAGGTGGACTCATATTGATCAGCTTACTCCTGTGCAGTGGATGCTGGTCCAAGGTGGAGATCAATGAGCGGACTTTTATTACAGCCATGTACATTGACAAAGCGGATACACCGGGAGAAATCGAGTTAACACTCAGCATGCCTCTCCCCAATCGGCTTGCTCCTGAGGGTGGTGGATCGGGCAAGGACCCTTATGCCGTCGTCTCTGCCACCGCACCAACGATAGCTGATGCATTGGAGAAAATTCAAACCGATCTTACACGTAAAATCTCTTGGGGACATACACGAGTTGTTGTCTTTGGAGACGCATACGCAAGAGAAGGAATTCAGGATACGCTGGCATGGATCGCGCGGGAACCTTTGTTTCACCTCAGCAGCTACATCATGGTTGCCAACGGCAAGGCCAAAAATGTCTCTGATCTTACGCCGGTATTCGAAGAAACACCGAGTGACGTGCTCCGTGAATTTTCCACAGAAGAGAATCTGCTGAAGACCCAGGTGCTCAATATCTTTGCCGCTGATAAGATGAATCAGGGTTTTGCCTCATCCATGCTGACAGCCCAAGAACGCCACATGGTTAGCGAGGATGGGGAATTAAAAAAGTGGGTCAGCCAAACCGGCGCCGCCTTATTCAAACAAATGAAAATGGTTGGCACGCTTACTGACGAGGAGGCCCGGGCCGTTGCCTGGGCAGAACGCAGTCTGGATTCCATGACCATATCCGTTCGAACCAAAAAAGAAAAAGCAAGCATGACGCTCTATGATATGCAGTCGGATATACGTGTTCGCATGGAACGAGGGGAGCCGGTCTTTGACATTAAGCTGATCGGAAAAGCGGAGTTGAATTCGGTCATCCCCGTACTCAAAGCGAAGGATATCGTGGCCGTCAGGGAGATCGAACAGGCAGCCAGTGAAAAGGTGAGCACCCACCTAACGAGTGCAATCAGGACAGGCCAACACAAAGGTGCAGATATCTTGAGACTCGGCTATCGACTGGAATGGAGGTATCCAAAAACCTGGAAAAAGCTTCGTCCTCAGTGGATAAACTATGTGAAGAACGACTTGCAATTCCATGTTAACACGGATATCAACATTCAATTCGTGGGGTCTGAATCCAGCTTTTAATGGATTCCAAAGTTTGTTTGCCAACCAACCACACAGGAGGAATCGCATGATAGCCGTACTGTTGTTTGCGGGACTGTACTTAATGGACTGGTCCTCTATTCGCTCCAGCAAAAAAACGATCAAGCGGGTTTACTTTGTCTTACTGCTCTTCTATCTTGTATGGAATACACTTGCGGTGAGCTGGTCTGGATGGCCTGATCCCAATGATATGATCCAATTCGTCTTCGGCTGGGCTGATCGGATCACCCAATAAGGAAAGGGGATAACCATGAACCACCTGACTGCCGGACAAGCATATCGTTTCATGTTTGTGTACTTGTACTCGGAACCTGTTGCCTTTCTATTACAGCGATTATTCAAAATGAGCGGGTATCAAGGCTGGCTGTCCACCATCGGTGGATTTATGATAAGCCTGCTCTTTCTTCTTTTCACATACAAACTCGGCTCATTGCACCCGGACAAACCTTGGCTTTCCTATGGGGAAAAGATCGTTGGCAAATATGTGCATCGATTTTACATCGGAATGATTGTCCTGCTGTGTATCTATCTGTTGTCGATCGATGTAGAAAATTTCATCATTTTTCTGCAGTCTATGTATCTTCCCGAAACCCCCATATGGTTAACAGCAGCGATAACCATATTGTGCATCTGTCTGTCTGCTCGGTCAGGATTAATCACCATTGTGTTTATGTCTGAAGGTATTTTTGTGGTACAACTGATCACTTCTACCCTTCTTGTACCCACTGTAGGTGGCGGAGGCAATCCGGGAATCCTGACTTCCATGCTGACCCATCATAATCTGTCCGAACTCGTATTCGGCTCACTTTCGACCATGCCCTGGTTCTCGGAGTGGATGATGTTTCTATTCCTTGCTCCTGCTGTTGTTTTCAGGCGTCCTATGCTGAAGAGTATGGTTCTAGCCGGAGGTACAGTTGTTGTGTTCATTCTTATGTTTTGGATATTTACGATCATGAACTTTGGCCCTTATGTGGCGGCAAGTTTGCGTTATCCCTTGCTTGAGATGATACGTTTCGCCAGATATGGCGACTTTCTGGATAACCTCGACCCTGTATTGATTGCCATCTGGTCTACGACCATGTTCACCAGAAGCTCATTTCTCTTATATGTAGCTTCCGTGTCTCTTTCCAAACTCAGCGGGATTAAACAGCAGAAATCCGTCGTTTATCTGCTTGGCGGAACAGCGGCAGCCATCGTGCTTCAATATGCAAAAGACGCTGCTTCCTATGAGCTGGCTATCCGTTCCTATGCGGTACCTGTGTATACCTTAGTTATTGAATCCATGCCGATCGTTTATGTGGTGATCCATTGGCTGCGTTTTCGAAAAAGCAAAAAGGCGAACAGAGCATCAGCTGCTCCGTCGCCATGACTTTGAATTTCACTTTAGTTCAACTTGTTGATTTTGCGGATAAGGATCAGTGTCCGGGAAAATGACCCCTTTTTTCAGAATCAGATTGGCATACTGCGCACGCTCACCGGTAGCAACGATCGCATAAGCGCGGGAGGCCCTCTCATAGAACGAGAATCGCTCTATCTGGTCAAACGCGTCCGTGATGCCTTCATGCTCAAGAATCAACCTGCGGTAATCTTCCCAGATGATCGGTACAACCTGATCTCCCTCAACAACCTGCATCACGGCTGCTGGCCGCTCTGCATAAGTATCCAGCGGGTACAAACTCAAAATGGCCTCCAGTAACTCTACAGTTCCCAGAGCGTCACAACGAATGAGATGCCGAGCATGGCTGGCTGCGGGGAAATTGCCGTCAGCCAGGACCAATTCGTCCCCATGGCCCATTTCGGACATAATTTTAAGCAGTTCTGGAGAAATTATTGCAGGAATGTTTTTCAGCATACGCAGCTCTCCTCGTTAGCTCCACATCGACTGGAGCAGAATGGTCTTCGGCATTCCCTCTAACGATATCCTTTACTTTCCAACTAATCTAGTTCATTTCCATTCTATCAGCATTTTCTAACTTTCGCACAAATCGTTATGGAAGAGCCCGATATCCAAATCTCTTTGACAAAATTGCTTGCATCACATATAGTTGTTATAACAACTAATTAAATTGAAGATGATTCATACAGGAAAGTGAGGACTTACGTTCGTATGGAATACTCGCTGGAGCAATCTGTCGGATTTATGCTGGGCTTTACACATCGCAAAGCCGCTGCTTTACTTGCGACCCGTTTTAAACCCTACGATATTACAACAGAGCAATTCTCCGTTCTATTCAATATCGGTAAGGGAGAAGGCGTGAATCAGAAAGAAGTTGCCAATCGCGTTCTCAAGGATCAACCTACAACCGCACGCATCATTGATCTGCTCGAGAAAAAGGGATGGGTTGAACGCCGGACCAGTGAACAGGATCGAAGAGCCTACCTCCTCTATCTGACGACTGAAGGTAAAGCTTTGATCGAGAAACTGGTTCCCATTGAAAGAGAAATGAATAAAGAACTTGCTGAAGGTATACCCGAAGACCAGATGGAAGCATTTAAACATACTCTTTCCCTCATCAATCGCAACTTGTAAATAAATGAACATCTCAGGGGGAATGAATGAATATGAAAGACCAATCTACACAGGTTAAACTTTGGACCACTGATTTTATTTTGCTTATGCTTTGTAACTTCCTGCTTTTCCTGCAGCTGCATATGATTGTTTCTCCACTTCCTTCCTACGTACAGGAACGTTTCCACGCCAATGCGTTTGAAGTCAGCCTATTCACTTGTCTGTTTGCACTTAGTGCAATTGCAGCACGGTTGTACTCAGCCAAGGCGCTTGAGAAGGGGCTTCGCAATGCCATGATATACATTGGCCTGTCTGTAGCCCTACTGGCTACACTCGGGTATTATTTTGCTGCTGGCATAGCTGTCCTCTTGTTGCTGCGCATGATGTTTGGTGTCGGTTTCGGGATGAGCAGCACGGCTTTCCCAACGATGGCTTCCGACATTATTCCGGTTAAGCGAATGGGAGAAGGGATGGGCTATTTCGGGTTGTCCACCAGCCTTGCCATGTCCATGGGACCCATTATCGGGGTCACGTTGCTGCAGGGTTCAGGATTCATAACACTCATGCTGTGTACAGCTGGCGTGATCGTCGTCATTTATCCACTCAGTTATTCGTTAACACGTAAGAAAACAGCACGTTCACATAATGGTTCCGTACAAACTTCAACTGGGCCCGTAGCGAATGTTTCCGGGACTCGGGAGAAAATCCCTTTTAATCGCAAATTGATCCTGCCCAGTCTGCTGAATTGTTTGTTATCCATTACCTATGGCGGCCTTGTCGGATTCATTGTGTTATATGGCAAAGAGGCCAACCTGGCCAACCCTGCTTTATTTTTCCTGTTTAATGCCCTAGCTGTACTGCTTGTAAGGCCGTTTGCCGGTAGATTGTACGACAGCAAGGGACCCAAGGCCCTGCTTATTCCTGGAGCCATTTTCGTTGCTATCGGGCTGTTTATCCTCTCTTTTGCAACGTCCATGCCGATTTTATTTGTAGCAGCATTTCTGTACGGCATTGGATATGGTTCCATGCAATCTTCACTGCAGACCTGGATGATTCAGATTGTCGCTCCAACCCAGCGCGGGATGGCGAACGGTATGTTCTTGAATACACTGGATTTGGGAATTGCTATGGGAGCTTTGCTGCTTGGTGCTATCGCCTCCATGACGAGCTACACGGATATGTACCGGTATTCTGTCATATTTATGATAGTATTCTTGCTGATCTATCTTATTCAAGGTAAACGAAGTGGAACTTTCGCAGTTTCCGTTCATCCGCTGCTTGCCCATACGCATATATCTGCTAAAGATACCGAATCAATGGAACAAACTTCAGACAATTCAGTTGAGAAGAAATAAAGCAACCGATTCATCACAATACAAAAAAACGCGTTTGCCTGTTGAGAATTTTTGTCTCATAAGCAAGCGCGTTTTTCATTATATTGTTCGCTGTCAATTAGAATGGACTCTTCTTCCTTCTGATCGGTACCCGTCTAAGTTCTCGATTGCCATCAGCATTTTTCTCCTTTTTGCCGTGAGTATTTCCTGAGGTTGGCTGATCCTCTTTACCGGGCTTAACTGCCAGCAACGTAAGCAGACCACCTACCGCTCCAGAAGCTGCAAGCACAACAAAAAGAATAAAATGCGAGGTGCCAATCAAAAGAGATACAACAGGTGGTCCCAAAGAGACTCCAATAAAACGCATGCTGCTGAATAAAGCTGTAATTGTACCACGCTGCTCTTTGTCAACGCCTTCAGTAATTAGTGCATCCAGACATGGCAGCGTGGCACCAATGCCTGCGCTTCCAAGGGTAAATAATCCTACCACCAGATAGATGTTATCCCACAGCCCCATGATGATCAGGGATGCCGTCAAAACCACAAGTCCTGCAAAACCTACCCACTTCATGCGCACCTTGTTTTTACCGATCCACTTTCCTGCCAAAAAAGACGACAAGCATAAGGCCGCCAGCGGGATTGCAAGAACAAGCCCTTTAAGAACACCTTTCAGCCTGAACTCAGACTCCAATGTCTCTGACAAATAAAACAGCACGCCAAAAATAACAAACATGCAAATTCCACCAATGGCAAACAGCGCATAAAGCCAGCGTCCTTTTTCTTTGAGCACTTTCCGAACTGAAGAAACAAACTCGGAAAATGTAGGTGGCTTTTCCTTTTTCTTAGGCGTTTTCACAAGGAAAATGACGAGGACAAGTGAAAGCAAGCAGAGCACTGGTATCGCCATGAATGGCAAGTACCAAAGCCACACAGCGAGAACTGCTCCCAAAATGGGACTTAATACTTTACCGAACGTATTCGACGTTTCGATAATACCCAAGCTCTTGCTGACCTCTTTCTCGTCATCAAACATGTCGCCTACGAGTGGAATTACGATGGGGAATGCTCCTGCCGCCCCTATCCCTTGCAGTAACCTCCCACCGAGAATGGTCCAGTATGCCGTGCTTCCGTCCAGCATTAACGCTGCTCCACCTGCAACTGCGCCCCCAGCTGCGGCGATGATAAGGCTAGGTATGATGACCACCTTTCGTCCAAATCGATCCGATAAATACCCCGCAATCGGAATAAGCAGTATGGCCACAACGGCGTAGACCGTAATAAGCATGCTTACTTTGAATGAGGAGACTTTCAGTTCTCGTTCAATCTGCGGAAGGATCGGAATTAACATGGAGTTGCCCAAGGTCATAATCACCGGGATGGAAGCGAGTGCGACGAGGTCCCACTTTTTATCTTTCATACCTTAACCACCTTTACAAGATCGGAAAACAACACTGTTATTGTGGTTTGTTCGTCAAATGATTATACGGGATATGTAAAAAAGTTCAGTTCCGCGCATGAAAAAACCGTTCCATGATGAAGGAATCAGGAACGGCCTTTTACTTAGCCACTTGTAATGTTGAAATTATGTCCTACTGCGCCTTAATGGCTAACATTTTAAACTAAATTGCTGTATGGCTGCGCCACCCTTGAACACAATATATAACTGATCCATACCCCGCTCAGGTTGTTGGAGCGAACATTCTACAGTCGTCCATTGGATGTCCGAGTCAGCTTGGTCCGAGGTGGAATCAGCGACGCCAGCAGGCACAGAACAGAGGCCAAGCAGCGGTCCATCCGGGCTTTCAGAACGAATCTGCAGTTCACCATCTTCACCGAAAGCAGCTACCCGTGCCTCAAATGTATGAGCTCCTTGTGTCCCATTGTTCAGGAAACCAATCCAGGATGACTGCCCCTCCTTATACAGCGGCTCTCCAGGAACAATGGCCCGAACTGCAGATCGTCCTTCCAGGCATTCATCCAGAAGCACACCTGCATGCTTATCGTAATTCTCTGCAAAGGTTGGCATGTCTAACTTGCGAGCAGGTATAACCTCTCCTTCAACATGAAACTCAGCTGTCTGGCGAATGTCCGCCGAGGAGCGTCCCGCCATAATGAACCAGGCTGCCGTCTCCACGCAATACCGGTCACGCGTGACGTCCCAGAAGGATAGCTTTTGTATAGGGATTTCAAAAGAAACCGTCTTAGCCGCACCGGACGCAAGATGAATGCGCTGAAAGCCAATTAATTGTTTTAGAGGCCGTTTCACTCGGGACGTTTGTGGGTGTCCGTAGAGCTGCACGACTTCATCGCTCGCATATTCTCCTGTATTTCGGACCTGTACTTCAACCTTCAACACATCATCTCCGCTTATTCCGGATATTTGCTGAACGCTAATGTTTTCATACTCAAATTCAGAATAAGTCAATCCATGACCAAAAGGATACAAAACCGAACCCTCATGGTACATATAAGTTGTACCGTTGTTGATAATATCGTAATCCATGATATCAGGAAGCTGAGACTCATCCTCATACCATGTCATGTTCAGTCTGCCTGCCGGAGCATATGCACCAAGCAGCACATCGGCAACCGCATTTCCGAGTTCTTGGCCTGCGTGGGTTAAATATACAATGGCTGGAGCTATGTCTTTTAACTCCTGCAATGCAAACGGATAACTGCCGACAATAACTACGACGGTATTTGGGTTAACCTTACATACCTCTTTTACCAGACGGACCTGCTCTTCCGGGAGTGTTAAACCTGGCCGATCTATTTCTTCCTTGCCATTAATGTAAGGACTATTACCAACGACAACAACAGACAGCTCACTTGCCCGGGCAGCATCTATTGCTCGCTCAACACCGCTGGTTACAATGTGTTTCACCAACGACACCGGCTCTTTGGGCCCAATTACTGAGCTGCTTGCTTTTGAGGAATCTGCACCTTCCCCTGATTGCTGAACAACTGGTGCCAAAACAAGTTTGCCTTGATGTTCGGCCAAGCCCAATGGAATTCCATTCCACGATCGCAATATGCTGCTGTCATCCATCTGAGGGTCAAATTGCACAACTTCCTTCACGAACCACCCACCGATCTCCGGTGCACTCGCCTGATATGTGCCTTCTTCAGTTAACGTGAGATAACGATTATTCTTCACACTTCGTAATGTATGGCTGCCCCAGCCCCAATCCTGATGTATGAATTCGGCCATCTGCGCACTGCCTTCCGGAACAGCAACAAGTGTTCCTTCAGCTTCGAGAGTTAATACCTGTCCTTCCGTAGTCTTGAAGCTGACACGATCATTCCCGTCTTCATAAAGGACCTCTGCATCAGTCAATCGACTCCGCAGACCATCCAGTGCCGTTACCCGGTATGGCAGTGTGCCGCTATACCAATCGGTATATACTGCATCTGCGAGGGGGCCAATTACACTGACTTTGCGAAGCGCATCGGATTTTAACGGAAGCAACCCTTCATTTTTTAACAATACGATGGACTCCGTCGCAGCTCGATAACTTAATTTGGCATGCTCCGGCGCGCACAGAACAGACTCCGGTATGGACGCATAGGGGTTAAGGCCTGTCCGATCCAGTTGTCCAAGACGCATGCGAACACCAAAAATATTGCGAATGGCCCGGTCCAGATCCTCCTCCTTCAGTAAATCGCGGTCAAGAGCCTCTTGTAATGCCGAGACCACCAAATCCACTTCATCTGTGAGGCAATCCACGCCTGCCTTCAAGGCACCTGCTGCAGATTCGGCATGCGTCGCATGATATCCATGATAATTTACAGTCTGGGACAGATCTCCTCCGTCACAGACGATAAAACCTGGCATAGCCCATTCACCCTTAACCACATCGTTCACATAAGGGCTCTCAATCGCTGGAGTACCGTTAATGGAGTTGTACGCTGTCATCATGGATAAGGCTCCGCCCTCAACAAAAGGTGTCTCGAATGCCTTTAGGTAATATTCACGCAAATTCCGCGGATCAATGCTGGAAGAACAGTTGAGCCGATCTTTTTCATTATTGTTGGCAAAAAAGTGCTTCAACGTAGCGACCATTTTCAGATAAAATGAATGATTGCCCTGCATGCCTTGGACGAGAGCTGCTGACATCTCCCCTGTCAGTACGGGGTCTTCACCATACCCTTCTTCGGTTCTGCCCCAACGTGGATCACGCTCCAAATCGACGGTTGGCGCCCACAAGGTTAATCCATGACGCTCAGGTTCACGATGGTGGTAGGCTCTAGCCTCATCCCCAATGACTGAACCAATCTCACGCATGAGTGCCTTATTCCAAGTACTGGAGAGTCCGAGCGGCTGCGGAAATACCGTCGCCTCTCCTTTCCAGGCCACCCCGTGAGCAGCCTCGCCTCCAACGTTGTATGCAGGAATCCCCAGCCGCGGGACTGCTGCTTCGCGTGTAGGAATCAGGCTGATCTTCTCTTCTATCGTCAACCGTGAAATTAAGTCATTCAATCTTTTTTCCAGCGGCAATGCTGCATCCCACATTGGGTATTGTTCATATTCCTTCATACTTATTCCTCCCGATTATTGGTATGGTTCAAGCATTATCTTCCATTGCTCCATAAGATCCAGCGTGCGCTGATGAAATCTCTGCCCATCCTGAGGCTGATCGACCTGATATTCGTGGACATACGCATTAAAGTAAGAGGACAAGATTCGATAGGCATGCCGGCGTGCGAGTCCCTGATCAGACATGTCCAGAGGTTGTCCATATCCCTCATGGAATGCTGGTGGTGCTGTGGACAGGATGGCTTCAAACTCCCTATCGGCAAACATGGACCGATCCCCATCGATGATGGCGGCAATGCTCAAGGTATCATTTTCCCCATGAATCAATACGTTTGCTTCCCACAGATCATTATGGACAAGTACAGGAACGGTCACTTGGTCGAATAATTCGCGATGATTCCGGAACATGTTCGTAATCTGTTCACCAACGCCTGGCATATACCCTACCCGTGCCGCTTTGGATGCCGTTTCTTGTGCAAAAGCAATTAACACCTCGGACCAGCGATCTGATCCCTTCATCGTACCGTCACCTTGCGGCCAGCCGAAGGAGGTCCCCTCAATTTGGTGCATGGCAGCGGTATACTCACCCAGTTGACGATAAAGCCTCTCTTTCTCGGACAATGAGATCGACGAATGATCCAGCTGCCTGCTCGGAATAAACTCCATAAACATGTACGTTCTCGGAATGACCGAACCACTGTCATCACATACAATGACGTTTGGAGCAGGAATTCCTGCCTTTTGATATTTCTCATAAACCACAGGCTCAGCTGCCATCATCGTCCGTTCAAAGGAGAATAATGGATCATCTGTATCCCCCATTAACGGGTCTGTCCCTTCAGGTGCCAGGCGCAAAATGACATCCGAATAATCTGCATGCTCCAGTTGAATCCGGTAAGTTGTATTAAAAAGTCCGCCTTGCAAAAGAGCATATCCTTTTACTTTGGTAGCGGTTCCAAAATTATTCTCCACCAATAGATGTACCATCTCGGTTGTAATAGCCCGGTGTAGTCCGGTAAAAAGTGTGCTCAAGTTCTTTCATTCTCCTGTCTACTTCTGTCTCTCATCAATCATACTATGATTGACTCACTGTAACTACATTTACCTGTCTGAATTGGAGACAAACAGACGGCACCTTGCGGTACCGTCCTTTGAGTCATCCAATCAAATTAAAGTTGAATTGTAAGCGAGCTTGTGCCTGCAGCTGCAGTTACAACGATGCCCTGTTCACCAGTCGCCTGGGATCCACCCTCGACACTGGATACACTTTCTACACCGCGAAGTACCACGTTCCATGGCTTGCCTGCACCCTCTGCACGTACCTCCAGAACAGATCCATTACGGGTTACGTTAACAACCAGTTCCTGCTCTGCCTGTTGGTTTACTACAACCGCTTGCGCAGTGTTGCCATCAGCGAGCTCGAACAAGTGCAGGGAAACCTCATTTGCAAAATCATAATCCGGTTTGCTGTTGGTCGCACCCACTGCAATCAAACTGTTTGGTTTGATCATCATTGGCAATGTGCGGAAGTTGTGATTCTCACGTACAAAACGACCGCCTTGTACTTTATCACCTGTCAGGAAGTTAGTCCACGTTCCTTCAGGCAAGTAGTAAGTTACATCGCCTTCCTTATTGAAGATCGGTGCAACAAGAATCGAATCACCAAACATGTATTGAGTATCCAGGCTGTATGTTGCAGGATCTTCTGGGAAGTCCAGCACCATGGCACGCATCATCGGAATGCCTTTCACAGTCGATTCCTGAGCAGAATTGTAAAGGTATGGCATCAGGCTGTTTTTAAGTTTGGTGAAGTCACGAACAACGTCCACGGATTCCTCGTCGAAGAGCCAAGGCACACGATACGAAGTACTTCCGTGTAGACGGCTGTGAGAAGACAACAGACCGAATTGTACCCAGCGTTTGTAAACGTCAGGGGTTGCTGTATTTTCAAATCCGCTGATATCATGGCTCCAGAAGCCGAAGCCCGAAAGTCCAAGTGACAGACCGCCACGAAGCGATTCAGCCATGGATTCATAAGTAGAAGAGCAGTCTCCGCCCCAGTGAACCGGGAACTGTTGACCACCTGCTGTTGCCGAGCGTGCAAACAGGGCAGCTTCGTTCTTGCCAATCTTCTCTTCAAGCAATTCAAATACAGCTTTGTTATAAAGATGTGTATAGTAGTTGTGCATTTTAACCGGATCAGAGCCGTCGAAGTATACGACATCTGTTGGAATTCTTTCGCCGAAGTCCGTTTTGAATGAATCAACGCCTTGATCAAGAAGGACTTCCAGCTTGCTCTTATACCATTTCACGGCGTCCGGATTTGTGAAATCAACCAGAGCCATACCTGCTTGCCACATATCCCATTGCCATACGCTGCCATCAGCTGTTTTCACCAGATAACCGTTCTCCATACCTTCATCAAACAAGTAGGATTTTTCTGCAATATAAGGATTGATCCAAGCACAGATTTTAAGGCCTTTGTCTTTCAAACGGCGAATCATGCCTTCCGGATCCGGGAACATCGCTTCATCCCATACGAAATCAGACCATTGGTATTCCTTCATCCAGAAGCAGTCGAAATGGAATACGGAAAGCGGAAGATCACGTTCAGCCATGCCATCTACGAAATGGTTAACTGTTGCTTCATCATAATCTGTTGTGAATGATGTTGTCAGCCACAGACCAAACGTCCATGCCGGTGGAAGTGCTGGTTTACCTGTTAATTTCGTATAATTATCAAGTACATCCTTTGGATTGTCACCGCCGATAATGAAGTATTCCAAAGTCTCTCCTTCTACGCTGAACTGCACTTTGGAAACATTCTCAGATGCAATTTCATACGATACGCGTTCAGGATGGTTTACAAATACGCCATATCCTTTGCTGGACAAATAGAAAGGAATATTCTTATATGATTGTTCGCTGCTTGTACCGCCGTCTTCATTCCAAGTGTCAACCACTTGGCCATTCTTAACAAACGGCGTGAAGCGCTCGCCGAGACCGTAAACGTATTCACCAACGCCCAGGTCAAGCTGCTCGCGGAAGTACGCTTCTTTACTCGGGCCTGTAATATATCCAGCCGCTCTTTGGCCGCTGCCTGTAATCCGTTTTCCTCCATACAGGAAGTTGACGTCCCAGCCCTTTGTTTTGTCGATTTGAACTTCCAGATTGCCGCTTTTCAAAACAGCACCTTGTTCATCTTGCGAGATGTCAACATTCACATCTTGGTGGTTGAGTTCAAATTCAGGTCCTTTTTTCACTCTTCCTTTATGGTGGTTCAAGGTTACACGAATAACGTTAGGCATAGGTGAGCTGTACGTTGCTTTAAGCAATGTACCGTTCAAAGTGTCGCCCTTGGTGCGAATATATTTAGTTGCCGCATATACGGTCAAAGAATCGCCTTTTTGCACAATATCACGAATGTCAGTCGGGTTTTGAATTTGGTATCCTTCACGAGTCATCCAGAATCCATCAGTAAATTTCATGTTTTCTTTCCCCCTTCGGTTATACTATAATAATATTGATATTAATCATGGTTTTCTTCTGATATTTTGACCAAATATATCACGATTTTGATATTTTCTCTCCGATTCTTAAATAAGATCACCATTCTATGGAAACGATTACATTAATAATGATACCAAAGGAGACACTTCTATGGAACGTGAACGATTACGCGAAGACCGAATTCACGGCAATGCGATGTATCCTGTCAGCGTTTACCCGGATATCGAACAGCTAAATGGAGACAGCATTCTGGATTGCCACTGGCATGATGAGATGGAATTCACCATGGTGACCCAGGGAAGCGCAGTGTTCCAGATTGACATGAATACGGTTGAGGTTAAAGCCGGGGAAGCGATATTTATTAACCGCGGCGAAATACATGCAGGCTATTTAAAAGGTGATGTTCCCTGCGTTTTTTCGTCCATTGTGTTCAGCCCGGAACTGCTGGGCAGCCGGACCTTTGATGCCGTGCAGGAGAAATTTATAGGTCCGCTCGTTCACAAGAAACTCATTCCTCCTTTTCATATGAAGCCCGAGGATGACTGGGGGCAGGAAATCCTATTGCACCTTAAACGGATTTTTGCGAATCACGCCGCTGGTTCAGAGACCTGTGAAATGACAACAAAAGCCTGCCTGTACCTCATCTTTGCCCGAATGTTTGATCATATGCGCCCTGCCCGGCTCAAAGGAACCGTCCCGACTGGCAGCCATGACAAGGTGGAGCGTCTCAAATCCGTGCTTGGTTACATCCATAAACGCTACCCCGAGCCCCTGAAGCTGAAGGAGCTTGCGGATGAGGCCAATATGAGTGAAGGGCACTTCTGCCGGTTTTTCAAGCAAATGGTGCAAAAAAGTCCTGTCGACTATATTAACTACTACCGTGTGCAGCAGGCCTGTTACCAGCTTGAGAACACCGATCATAAAATTGTGGATATCGCCATGGATGTCGGGTTCGAACACCTAAGCTATTTCATCACAACGTTCAAAAAACACAAAAACACTACTCCTTCACAATATCGGAAAATGTTTTATGAAAAAGTGGCGATGGAGCCGGCCCTTATATAAAGGAAAGAAGGTGCTGACAGCGGATAACTGTACAGCACCTTCTTAAATTTTACGGCATGCAGCCCTTGATTCAGTTTAGATTATCTCAACGTTTTCCATGAAGAGTATTCATGTATAGAGAAGCCGTTGAATGCAGAGTGCTCTCCGGCCAATTTCTCCACCAGCTTAAGCTGAGACTCCATATATGCCGACCCTTCTTCATAAAACGTAATGAAGTTCCCTTCCTTACTCTGTTTTGTCTCCACGGCAATGGATATCGATTTGCCCAGCAGGGATGCTTCAGCAAGCTCGTCTTTCGCCACATTATAGATCGCAGCGGCTGTATCCCGGTAAGCCATAATCGTAATGGAATCAAACTTGCGGATCATCCAGCTGCTCACAGCCATCGTTGAACCCGGGATTTTGTAGTTATCCAGCCAGAACGGCAGATCTGCAGCTACGGGCATATTCATCAGTGCTGCACGGTCAACGATATATTGAACATTCCCCTGCCACTGTGTTATTACACTTGCCTGATTGGTTTTCCACTCCGGATGAACATGTGGTTCAATATCGAGGTGAATCCCTGCAAATTTCTCGTTAGGTTCTACCTGATTCTGATAAGCTTCAATCCAGTCGAGGAAACTTGCAATTTGCTCTCTGCTTTCGGTTAGTCCCCAAGACGCCCTTCCATCCATTACATCGACAGCGATATTATAAGCTCTGGCCTTGCGAATGAAGTCCGTATAGTATGGAATCTTTACATCCCGATTGATCTGCAAATAGATCGTGTTGATGTTGTGTTCCACGGCAAATTTCAGAACCTCCTGCGGATTGCTCTCAATCTGAGTGGTATCCCATACCCAAGTGGCTCTAATTGGTCCTTCCACGTTCCCATGAATGGATTCATAACTTTCTACAGAACCCTGTGCAATGGTTTTTGATGAGAACGTAACACCTGCGATCAGGACCAAACAACTGATGATTTTAATAAAGTGCAATCCCCGCTTGCTTTGCATATTTGTACACTCCCCTTGTGTTTTACCGTTCCCTCGTCGAATTCTGGAAGAAAATCTACAGTTTTCTATTCATTTTATGAATCAGATGAACAATTCGTTTATGCATATTGCTTTCATATGCAACATCATCTTCTGGACTCACGACGAAAGGATCATATAAGATTATTTCGGGTATTCACACTTCTGTATTCATAGTTCTAAAGTCTTAATTATTAAAATGTTTTTAATCATTCCGATCTTTCCCCACGACTTCTGTCGTTATTGCCATATGGAAATAGACAACAGAAGGCCTAGGAAGCGTTTTCTCAAGGAAAAGCAAAAAAGCCGCCTCGAAGGGCGACTTTCTTTTTTTTAAACTGGTTCTATTTATTCTCTTGGGATATTTGTTGATGTTCTGTTTAGAGCCCTCATGAGAGATCAGAACAATCCATTCATGTCCCGGCAGGTCAATTGGAGGTATGCTCAACCTTTTGATCAAACAAAGATACCAGTTCAATACCGTCTGCCGAGATACGTACCAGTCCCTTGTCGGACAAACGAAGTTCAGGAATGACAACCAGAGCAAGCAGGGAAAGAGTCATAAATGCATTATTCAGCGTACAGCCTGCCGATTGCAGCGCATCGCTGATGGCAGCAGATTGCACGGCGACCTCTTCAAATGATTCTGTGGACATCAAGCCCGCGATCCGAAGCGGAAACTCGGTTGCTTTATCACCTGTAATCACAGCGACTCCACCTTGCATGCGAATCACCCGGTTACCGGCCTCAGCCATTAGTGCATCATCATTACCGATAATCAGAAGGTTGTGACTATCATGCGCAACGGTCATCGCTATCGCTGCCGGACGCGTAAAGCCAATACCGCCCACAAGGGCAACCGCCTTGTTCCCGGTTTGTTTGTGACGTTCCAGCACAGCGATTTTGCAGATATCTCCTGTCGTGGAGACAACGACTTTACCATTCTGTACCGCAACAGGAACATGCTTCTCCTTCGTATCTACATGGTTCTCCGTCACATGAATGATTTTGGCCCCAATGGACCCCTCCATAATTGGCGCAGCTAGTTCCATATCCTTGGGCTGAATGTTGGCTTCCAGTTTCACCGTATTCAGCGCCTCTTCCGGATAGGTGAAGCTGTCCCAGACGGCAGTCATCTTCCCCTTCTCCGCAACGACATGCCCTGCAGCAATGGTCATGCCTACACGCACATCTGCAAGTCGGCCATCGAGCAAAATAATGTCGGCTATATTTCCCGGAATGACCGCACCAATATCACGTGCCACACCGAAACGTTCAGCTGTGTTAATCGTTGCCATTTGGAAAGCTGTCACCGGTTTGACGCCCTGTGAAATGGCCAGACGGACAACAAAGTCCATATGTCCTTCTTTGAGTAGCGATTCGGAGCTTCGATCATCGGTCACCAGCATCATCCGGCGGGTATCCAGCCCCAGCTCTGTACAGGCTTTAATGGTTTCCGCAACGTCATGCCAAGCCGAGCCCTGACGCATTTTGGCATACATGCCGAGCCGCAGACGCTCCACTACATCTTCCTTGGTTACACATTCATGATCTCCGGTGACACCACTTGCCGCATAAGCAGGTAAACGCCAGTCGTCTGCAGCCCAGGTAAAGTGGCCGTCTGCCACCTTGCCGGCTCGCAGTGTGGCCTGGATTTCTCCGATCATCGTTTCATCGCCGTATACGACACCCGGGAAGTTCATAACTTCTCCAAGTCCAATCATGTCCGGCCCCCAGGAGAGGGCTTCAGCCACTTCCTCTGGTCCTATGTAAGCCCCTGTCGTTTCCAGTCCAGGATGTGTGGAAGGAACGCAGGAAGCCACCTGCATATAGGCAGCCATCGGTGTGGTCCGCGCTTCGTCCAGCATCAGTCGCAGACCTTTAAGTCCGAGTACGTTGGAAATCTCATGTGGGTCAAAAAAACCACCTGTTGTACCCGAAGGCAGTACTGCTCTCGCAAACTCTGTCACCTTCATCTGGGTGCTTTCGATATGACAGTGTCCATCCAGCAGTCCCGGAGCAATGTACTTGCCTTCCGCTTCGATGATCCGTGTATGTTCTCCAATCGTGTGGCTTACATCCTTGCCAACATAGGCAATCCGTGCACCCTGTACTGCAACAGACATATCAGGCAAAATTTCTCCCGAGATGACGTTAACCAGCGTCCCGCCCCGAATGACCAACGTCGCCTTCAAATCCCCACGTGCTGTTGCCACCAGATCTGGTACGCAATCTGCCATTAATGGCCGTTCAAAAGATGGTTTGTTCATGCCGCTGCCTCCTTCATTCAATAAACGATCCCAAAAAAATATATTGTTACGATTATATGAGTACACACTGCTTGTGTAAAGAAAATTTACACCAATTGTATCTACACACAAATTGATGCTCAAAATTTATCCATTGAACCTAACCCAACCAAACAGGTGTCAGGAATGGTTATCCAGTGCTCTCATACGGTTCATTCAAGTCCAAACTATTCACATATAGAAAGACCCCCGTCCAAGGGAACGGAGGTCTTCTCCTATACAAGTATCACCCTGTTAATCCGCTTGAGCCGCAGAGACATTGCCCATGGCATATAGTTCTTGTGGCTGTGTTGTAATAAACGGACTTGGTTCTCCGAGGCTGTACACGTGCAGTAAATGCATCGCTCGCGTACACGCCGTATAGAACAGCTTGCGTTCGTGCTCCTGCGCATATTGTCCGGCAGAACCATCATAGATCAGTACCGCATCAAACTCTACGCCTTTTGCAAGATAGGCCGGTATGACGTGCACACCCCGCTCGAAGGCAAGCGTTGTTTTTTTGATCAGCTTTGGTGCTGCAGGCAGAACCTGACTGAGCGCTTCATGCACTTCCTTGCTCTCTTCTGCTGTTTTACAGATGACTGCAACCGATTCATACCCTTCCTTAATCAGGTGACTCAGATCCGCTGTAATCCTATTCATATGCTCCTGAACATCAGATGTCACAATAACACTTGGCTTTTCGCCGCTGCGGTTGAATGGAATGATTTCTTCCCCACCAGGGACCATTCCCCGCGTGAATTCCACAATTTCCTGCGTCGAACGATAGCTCCGCGTGAGTTCAATCACTTCGGTATTTTCCGGTCCATACAGATTCGTCAGCGGTCCAGTACCACTGAGCACCGAAGAATGGGCATAGATCGCCTGATTAAAATCACCCAAAGCGGTTATTTTTGCCCGTGGAAACAGTCTCTTCATGAAGGCCAGTTGAAATGCGGAATAATCCTGCGCCTCATCAATGATCACATGACGAATATTCGAGTTGATATGGAATCCAAGCAGCAGCTCCCGCAAATACAGATAAGGTGTAATATCCTCATAAGCGAGTTCCTGCACTTTCATTCGGCGAAGGGTCATGCGGCAGATTTCTTCCCAGTGGGCAGGCAGTGCCTCATCTTCCAAAAGACGAATCACCTGTGCCTGGTCTTGGAACAAATGCGCGTATAACTGACGAATATCGACGAATCGCAGGGACTTGATCCATTTGCGCAAAGGCTTCAGCCGATCACTGACCACCATCCGGGCCAGGATCTCCCTTTCCTGCTGAAAATCATCAAACGTATCCGACTTCCCTTTTTGTTTGCGCTTCAGGCGCTGGTAGGCTCGCTGCAGGTCTTCCGGTTCCATCAGATCCAACTGCTGATCTACCCAAGGGGCCTCCAATTCACTTTTGCCAAAGGCGGACAATTCTTTCAGCATCCAGTCCCGCAGCATCTCCAGTCGATTCACCAGCTTGACAGACGACCCGAAACTGTAGAATTTCTCAGCCATGGCCTCTGCTGTTACAACCGCTTGCCCCTGAAAGCGTACCGGTTTGAACTTCATGCCTTCCGACATCAAGCTATCCTTGAATCGCGTAATCACTTTGAGGAACGACTCGGATGATTTGAAGCGAATGCCTGACATGCGTGCGGTGTATCCGGGATCTTCCGTATTGGAAAGAACATATTCAAGCTGAATGAATGGATCTTCCAACTGGTATTCGCGGCCAAGACGACGTTCCAGGTATTCCTGGAACGTCGTTTGCAGCATGTTTTCCTCCCCAAGCTCAGGCAGAACAGTGGATACGTAACTGTTAAACATCGGGTTTGGTGAAAAGAGCACCATCTGATCCGCCTGCAAATGCTCGCGGTACTTGTATAAAAGATAGGCTACCCGTTGAAGTGCAGCTGATGTTTTGCCACTGCCGGCCGCGCCCTGCACAATCAGCATACGGGTACGATCATTGCGAATGATTCGGTTCTGCTCTTTCTGAATCGTCGCCACGATGCTTTTCATCTGGGCATCCGATGTCCGGCTCAGCACCGCCTGTAGCAGCTCATCCCCAATTGTAACCCCGGTATCAAACATAAATCGGATGCGTCCGTCCCGAATGACAAACTGCCGTTTCATTTCGATATCGCCGCTGATTTCACCGCTCGGTGTATGATAAGTTATCGGACCTGGTGCACCATCGTAATACAAATTGGATATCGGTGCCCGCCAGTCGTAGACAAGAAAGGATTCTTCCTTCTCATCCAGCAGGGAGGCAATTCCCAGATAAATGCGCTCCGCTTGCGGATAACCGTCTTCCTTAAAATCAATGCGTCCAAAGTAGGGCGAGTGATGCAATCGTTTCATTTTGTCGAGAGCCGCTGCTGTATTTAAATGACTGCGTTCACGATCGGACAGGACCTGCGATTGCTGCCGCATGCTGGTGGATGTTTCCCCCACGTCATCCGCTTCACTGAAGTTCATGGTGACCTCATCCCAGAAGTCTTTTCTCATCTCCACAACTTCATCCCGGAAGGAACCCACCTCTTCTTCCAACTCGGTTATTTTCCGCTCGATCTGATCGGTTACTGCATTGACCCGCTGCTGCTCCTCACTCCATTGCTGGTCTGAACTCATATGTTAATACGCCCCTCTTTCCCCGGATTGTGTCCTCAAAAGCCCATTTGACAAGCCCGAAAAGGCTATGGTATAATTAATTAGAAAGTAAACATTTTAATTTTATGTTAATTAGTTCTAATTTTCTGAAAACCATTTTTTATTGTACCAGTGACAGCGTCCCGATGCAAGCGGAGGCGTTTTTTGTTGTTTCTAATTTAAATATTGCTGTAATCCACCAAACAGACCTCTTTATTATTACCCTCCAACTGGATGAATATAGGTATAGTTGGTTTTTCTACTGACGCAATTCTGCAATCGTCTCTTTCCACCGGGTTATGGATGCCTTCTCGTCTTTTAATTGAAATGTGATTCCTGTCGTAATATCTGCATACGGAGCGCGATCCACACGCATGCTTACCACGCGTGCCTCATACCGATCTCTTGGATGAACGGATTCCTTTAACTGGGGAAGTGCACCAATCTCCAAGCGTACATACAACAACCTATGCTCATGTACGGCAATCAAGGTAGCCTTGCCTGTTCTGTTCATATTCATACTAGTCTGCGTCCCTGGCCAAAGAGCGAGTCTGAGCTTATCCGGACTGATGGCAATGATCTCACCCATGCTAATCATGGCCTGATGCGGCCATCCATCTTCTGACACGGTCAATAGCTGCATTGCATCATGCTGTTTCCCCTCCAATTGATTACCACTCAGCCATTCAACAAGTTCTGGATCAAGCTGCTTTACATTCATATCATTCTACCTCGGTTCATTAAAATGGTCATTATTCGTTATGTATACAAAACAACCCGGACACAGTTGTCCGGGCTGCACGTTGTTATTCTATTGTATATGATGGAGAAGCCTGCATGCAATTGGCGTTACGGCCATTTGAGCCAATTCAGAATTTTATCCTGTGACTCATGGTCTTCACTTGAACTATGCACATGTTCGGCAAGCCTGTTGAGTCGTTCCAATTGATAGCCGTAATCATAAATCGCTGCAGCAACAATCGACAGTCTCAGCATACCTTCCTGATCGACATCAAACTGGGATATGGCCTGTTCCATGAATCGATCATTATCCAATATAAACTGCGCCGCTTCTTCACCGTTCGGCTTCAATTTGTCTTCAAACTTGAGCAGTGCATGCTCATGGAATTTAATGACCAGTTCCAGATGCGTATCGAAAAATTGGTCCATTTCCGGTGTCCGCTGTGCCTGGAAATAATGTCGTTCCACGGAATCAAGCACATCATACCCTTTTTGCAGACTCAGCAGCATTTGTTTATATACGACCATCTGCCGGGTCTCGCTGAATTTGGAACGTTTCATCTTCTTCTGTTCTTCTTCGAACAGATTGTATTTATCCGACAGCGATTTAATGGAACCCCCCAGATTGCCCTTCTCATCCCTGAAAACAACTTCCTTGATTTCATCCGAGATGGACGTGCGTAACAGCAGCGACATGCTGTTGAACACATTCTGGATCTGCTTCACGAACTGTACCTTGGGCTTGGGCGGAAACACCGTGATATTGATGAGAAACGCAGATACAATACCGACAAGTGTCAGCAGAAACCGATTTAATGCAAAGTGCCAGTCACCTGAAGCTTCCATAATGGAAACAACCGTGACCAGGGTCAGCCCAACCGTCTCACCCATGTTCAATTTAAGACAAATCATGATAACAAGTACGATAATCAATCCAACAGCGATCGGCTCATTGGACAGTACCATCCCGCCCAACAGGGCGACAATAGCTCCAAGGGTAGTCGTTTGCAGCTGATCCAGGAAGTATTTCCATGAGCGATAAATAGATGGCTGCATCGCAAAGATGGCAGCAATGGCAGCCGGTACCGGTGACTGCGGATTCAAAAACATGCTCAGGTACAGAGCAAGCGTTACCGCAATCCCTGTCTTAAGCACGCGTGCTCCAAACGACACGGTAACCCCTCCTTACCTGTACTTTCAATTCGGTATAACTTATTAATAATCATTATTACCCCGTATTTCTTTTTTTGTTAAATTATTTTGAACCAATATTCCACTTTTTCATCCATTAACGATAACAGCAGCCCCTTTGTATGTTCCACAGCCATGTAACTTCATCATAAATTTTATCAGAACGACTTATTTTACCACGGACGCTCAGTGGTTTCCATGTGATTCCTCATAATGTCCGGTTCACACGAGTACATCACCTGTTTTCTCGCAAAAGAAAAAAAGCAAACCATTGGAATGTGGTATTCACCACGCCAAAAGTTTGCTCATTTATGTTGGTCATGTTTCAAAATAATCCAGCCTAACGATCTGTTCCTTCCCACTCCCGTTTGAACTGTTCCACGAATTCCACCATAAACGCATGGCGCTGCTCTGCCAGTTCTCTGCCATAGGAAGTGTTCATGAGATCCTTGAGCTTAAACAGCTTCTCATAAAAATGATTAATTGTGGTGCTCCGTCCATTCCGATATTCCTCCCGGGTCATCTGCTCCCGTGGCGGAAGAGCCGGGTCATACATTTCACGTCCTCGCGCCCCCGCAAAAGCAAACGTGCGTGCGATACCTATGGCACCAAGCGCATCCAGTCTGTCTGCATCCTGGACGACTTGCGCTTCCAGCGAAGATACGGCCGGACGCTGTCCTCCTGCATAGGAGATCGTGCTGATGATGTTGACGACAGCTTCACGGGTGCCTGGCTCAAGCTGCTGCTGATCCAGCCACCCGTTCAGCTTCTCCATCCCGGCTTCCAGACTTTCGTTCAGCTTCTCATCCGGCACATCATGAAGCAGTGCAGCGAGCTCACAGACAAAAGGATCTGCTCCCATTCGATGGGCAAGCTCAACAGCAAGTGCAGTCACCCGTTCGATATGCGGCCAGTCGTGTCCGTCTGTATGCTTTGATACATCTCCCTGTACAAAGGCTCGGGCGGCACGAAGGACAGCCTCTCCAACAGATGTACCATCTATTTGTTCAAGAGTTCCAGATGCTTTCGTTGCTCGATTGGAGTTGTCGTCCACGATTACACTTCCCCGCTTTCCCTGGCCTGTTCACGCGGGACACGCCGAGCTACACCTGTTCTCACCGCTGCTTCAACCACACGCTTACGGATCGATTTGACCACTTTATCATTGAATACACTCGGAATAATATAATAGCGCGTGCGTTCCTCATCCGAGACGGCAGAAGCAATCGCCTTGGCCGCAGCCAGTTTCATCTCTTCATTAATTTCAGTCGCACGGCAATCCAGAACAGCTCTGAAGATCCCTGGGAAACAGAGCACGTTATTGATCTGATTCGGATAATCCGAACGGCCGGTAGCCATGACAGCCACGATGTCCTCTACCACGGCAGGCATAATTTCGGGTACCGGATTAGCCATGGCGAAGACAATTGGATCGGCGGCCATGGACTGTACATCTTCCCGGGTTAACAGATTACCACGCGATAAACCGATAAATACATCCGCTCCGCGAATGACATCCCGCAGTGAACCTGACTCCAGTTCCGGATTGGTACGAGCGGCATAGTCGCTCCATACCTCATTTTCATAGGTCTGTGTCCGTACAAGCGCTCCCTCGCGGTCAACACCAATCAACCGACTGGCTCCGGCCGAGAGGAGAATGTTGCTGCAAGCCACCCCGGCTGCGCCAATACCGCAGACGACTATTTTCACATCCGTAATGGATTTGCCAACAAGTTTAAGTGCATTGATCAGACCCGCATATAAAACAACGGCCGTACCATGCTGGTCATCATGGAACACCGGAATATCCAGCTCCTCATTCAGGCGGCGTTCGATTTCAAAGCAGCGCGGAGATGAAATATCCTCCAGGTTGATGCCGCCAAAGGCTGGTGATATCGCTTTCACCGTACGAATGATCTCTTCGGTATCCTGTGTATCCAGACAGATGGGGAACGCATCCACACCTGCAAACTGTTTAAACAGCATCGCTTTTCCTTCCATCACTGGCATGGCTGCTCGAGGCCCAATGTTCCCCAGTCCAAGCACTGCACTGCCATCGGATACGACGGCTACTGTGTTCCGCTTGATGGTTAGCGAAAATGCCTTTCCGGGCTCATCCGCAATCGCTGAACATACCCGAGCCACATCTGGTGTATACACACGTGACAGATCTTCCCGGTTATGAATCGGCGTTTTGGGAGTGACTTCGATTTTGCCGCCAAGGTGCAGCAGGAACGTACGGTCAGATACGTTAACAATGGATACCCCTCTAAGCTGGCGTACCGCTTCTACAATTTTGCTGTTATCCTGTGCATCCGTTACCGCAACCGTCAAGTCGCGCACACTCACATCCTGATTGGTCGAAATCACGTCGATGGCAATGATGTCTCCCCCAGCTTCCGAGATGGCCGAAGCCACTTCGCCGAACTTGATATCTTTCGTTGTCATTTCCAGCCGAATAATAATGCTGTTGCCGTCCAGATTTCTCTGATTCATTCCAATTCCTCCCAGACTGAAAGTCTTGAGTTGCACGTTACCTGTTTCTCTTCGCTGCACATGCACTCTTTTCCTTTATCTTGTCCAGAAAAAGTGACAATCGTTACGATACTCTGCACAAAAAAGGCCACCCCGCACGTCAGATCATGACGTTTAGGATAGCCTTTTTCAGCTCTGTTATTTTCGATCAGCGGTTCTTCTCAAGACACGGATGTCATAAGGCTGCAAATCCAAATGGGCATTTACTTCATCGCCATGAAGCAAATCCGTGTAAGACTGGTTGTCCAGCTCCACTTGCTTGGTTTCCGGCGTGTAGTTCTGAACAAACACATAATCCGATGTACCATCTGTACGCAGATGCGCAGTAACTCCTGCAGGCAGTTTGGTTTCCAGCGCACGTTCAATCCCAAGGTCCGCAATGAGCTGGCCGTAGAAATCGTCATAAAACGGTGCTGTAAAACGTGTTGCGATATAATACGCTTTGCCCGCTCCCAATCGGTTAACGGTTAACGCAGGTCGTCCGGCATAGAAGTCGGAACGATAGGTTGCCAGGGCTTTCGCACCTTCCAGATGAATCAGGTCACATAATTCGATGGCATCGTACTCAGCTTGAAGTTTCAGCTCATTCCCACTTACAGGGATTGCCCCGTTTTGGTCCCGATCGTGCAACCCGTCGATTTCTTCAGACCAGATCCCAAGCGTTTTGCGCAGTGGACCAGGGAAGCCTCCAAGGAAGCATAGATCATTCTCATTGACAATGCCTGACCAATAGGTAGCTACAAATGTACCGCCGTTCTCGACAAATCGTTCAATCCGTTCGCCTACACCCTCCCGCACAAGATAGAGCATCGGTGCGATCAGCAATTTATATTTGGAGAGATCGGCATCCATGTCGATGACGTCCACAGGTACTCCTTTTTTCCAAAACGCATCATAATGCCATTCCACGGTTTGCTCATATTTCACACCGATGTTGCGTGGACCCTGAGAATCCTTCACCGCCCAGCGGTTCTCCCAATCGAAGATGATAGCCACTTCTGCCGGAACAGATGTGCCAACCACAGCTTCCATTCCTTCGAGAGCTGTACCCACGTCCGTCACATCCTTGAACACACGGGTGTGTTCATGTCCAACATGATCCACTACAGCGCCGTGCAGCTTCTCACTGGAGCCCCTGCTCTTTCTCCATTGGAAGTACTGCACACTGTCCGAACCATGCGCTACCGCTTGAAGCGAAGATAACAGATGCATGCCTGGACGTTTCAGTTTGCTGGTCTCCTGCCAGTTCGTGGAGCTTGGCGTGCTCTCCATCAACAGGAACGGCTGCCCGCCTTTGATCGAACGGACAATATCATGCATCATCGCTATTCTGGAAGCCAGTCTGTCTTCTTCATCTGCATCATGCCAAGTCGGGTAACTATCCCAGGACAGGAAATCCAGAATATCGGCAAACTTCCAATAGTTCAACCCTTCATAAAATTCCATCAGGTTTGTTGTCACCGGCAGATCAGGATTTTTGGCCTTGAGCGGCTTGGTTTCATGCACGATAAAATCAGCGGTCTGATCGGTAACAAACCGGCGCCAGTCCAGATTCATTGCATGCACTTGTGTTTCTCCGTGCGGTGCAGGAGACTCTACCTGACTCCAGTCTGTTACCGTATGGCTCCAGAACGTGGTCCACCATGCATGATTCAACTCATCGAGTGTGCCATATTTATTTTTCACCCAGCCGAGAAAAGCGTCCTGACAATAGTCACAGTGGCAATCTCCGCCAAATTCGTTGGAAATATGCCAGCCAATCACCGCAGGATGCTGCGAATAACGTTCTGCAAGTTTCGTATTGATGGCTGTAACCTTTTCCCGATACACAGGAGAAGTATAACAATGGTTATGACGGAACCCATGCAGGTTGCGCACCCGATTGGCCCCTACACGCAGTACTTCCGGATACTTGGCCGACATCCACGCAGGTCTTGCACCGCTTGGCGTAGCGAGAAATGCGTATATTCCATTGGCAGCAAACCTATCCAAGACACGATCCAGCCATTCAAAGGTGTATACACCTTCCTCCGGTTCAAGGGATACCCAAGAAAAGATACCGATGGACATCACATTACACTTGGCAAGTTTCATCAAGCGGATATCTTCTTCCAGCACTTCAGGATATTTGAGCCATTGCTCCGGGTTATAATCTGCACCATGCAGCATGCGTGGCACCTTCGTACTTACGGGTGGATATTTATATGTCATGTTTGCATCTCCTCTGCCTATTGCATTTTGTAGCACTCTATTTGATCAATGCTGAACCCTTCAGCGTACCCGTTTCGGTTTCCGAATGTTTACTGGCAGTCAACGCTGTAAACGATTCCAATTTACGACCTTTAAAATCAAACATCGTCAGATTGCCCCAGTTGTTCGGGTGTCCAACAGACCATTCCGGTTTGCTTGGTATCCAGGCAGGTTCCCAATAATAAAAGCCTTGGCCCAGTCCACCCGGAACTTCGCGAATAATCTGCAGCAAATCCTGGAGATAACGCTTCTGGCCCTCCACACTTGCCGGATAACCGGGCAGCAGCAGATCTTCCTGATTCAGAATCCACTCATGTTCTTCAGGTTGCTCCAGCGTCCATGGATAAGCGGTTTCAACCACATTGATGGGCTTGCCGTATCTGGCTGCCAGGTCGTGCAGATTGTCACGCAGCGCGTCCAATGTTCCATGCCACCAAGGGTAATACGAGAGCCCAATGGTATCAAACTCCACGCCCAGTGCTTCAAACCGGTCATAAAACTTTCTGCTCTCCACGTTATCGCCGCCACGATCAATATGGATCATGATGTTGATATTCGAGTCAACGGATTTAACTGCGGCAATGCCGTACTTCACCAGTCCTGCAAAACGTTCCCACTGCTCGTCGGTGTCGTGCTCCTCACCACTTACTCGCCCTTCATCCCACAACATGCCGGGTGTAATTTCGTTGCCCACCTGTACCATATCAGGCAGAGCGTTATTCTCTTTCAAAGTGCTGAGCACATCTGCCGTGTATGTACAAACGGCCCGCTGGAGCTCTTCATAGGACAGATTCTCCCATGCTTTGGGCTTCCACTGGTTGGCCGGATCAGCCCAGCGATCGGAGTAGTGGAAGTCTAGCAGAAACTGCATTCCCTGTTCTTTGATCCGTTTGGCGACAGCCACGGTGCGCTCCAGGTTGCAGAACCCTCCTGCTGGATCGTTCCAGATCCGCAGCCGAATGGCGTTCGTTCCGTTCAGCTTCAGGATGGACAGAAGGTCCTGCTGCTTGCCGTCTACGTCGCTGTAGCTCCCTCCATGCTGTTCAATTTCATCCATAAAAGACACATCCATCCCAAGAATGAATGGCTTATTCTCCAAGTTGTTCACTTGTTCAACCTCCATTGGATTAGATTTGGTAGCCGGGCTCAGCCTTTAACTGAACCCAGTGTCATGCCTTTAACAAAGAAACGCTGCAGGAATGGATAGACAATCAGAATCGGTGCACTTCCAATGAAAATTTGAGCTGCTCTTACCGTGGTTTGCGAGAGAGCCTCCATTTCTTTGGGATTCATGCTCATACTGCTCATATCCCGTCCGATAATGACCGTTTGCATAAATGTAGCCAGTGGATAATCCTTGGCGTTATTCATATATAACAACCCGTCAAACCAAGAGTTCCAGTGGAACACCATGCTGAACAAGGCAATTGTTGCAATAGACGGCATGGAAATGGGCAGGAAGATCGTGAACAGTGTTCTGAAATGGTTGGCTCCATCCATCAATGCCGCTTCTTCCAGCTCTTTTGGAATACCACGGAAGAAGTTCAGCATCAGAATGACCAGGAAGGTGTTGACTGCACCCGGGAGTACCAGCACCCAGAAGGAATCCATCAGGCCGATCTTCTGAATAACCATATAGAATGGAACCAGTCCTCCATTAAAGATCATACTAAAAACGAATATCCATGAATATATCGTTCTTCCTTTAAATTCACTATTTTCCTTGGACAATGGGTACGCCGCCAAAAAGGTAATCAGCAGGGTAATCGCCGTACCAATTACGGTACGAAGCAGGGAAATCCAAAGCGAGTTCAGAAAGATTGGATTATTCATCGTTTTTTTGTAGGCCTCAAGCGAGAAGCCGACAGGCCAGAGATTAACCAGATTGGCATCGGCGGCTGCCTTCGAGCTGAAGGACACCGCCAGAACATGAATCATGGGTACGATACACATGATGGCAACCAGAATTAGAAAGCAGGTGTTGATTATGTTAAACACGCGATAAGGCATTGATTTGTGATACATCGTGGTCCCTTCTTTCTTTTGTTCATTCGATTAGAATATGCGGTATCCGGCGTATTTTTTGGCCAAGCTGTAGGATACAAGAATCAAAATCATGCTGATCACCGACTTGAACAATCCGATCGCAGTGGCGAAGCCCATCTCGCCATTTTGCATGGCTGAACGATATACGAATGTATCAATGATGTCACCCGTTTGATAAACAAGTGGATTGTACAAGTTGAAAATCTGGTCAAATCCGGCATTGAGTACATTTCCGAGAGCCAGTGTTCCGACCACCATTAGCATCGGCACAAGTGAAGGAACTGTGATGTGCAGCGTTTGTTTCCATCTTCCAGCTCCGTCAATCTCCGCTGCTTCGTAAAGCGCGGGATTAATCCCGGCAAGGGCAGCCAGAAACACAATCATGTTATAGCCAAATTCCTTCCACACATCCGTCACAATGACCGTCGTACGGAACCAGCTGTTATCACCAAGGAAAAAGTATGGCCCGAGTCCGAAGCTTCCCAGCACCCGGTTAACCAAACCACCTGTTGACAGCAGATCGATCAAAATCCCGCCCAGGATAACCCAGGACAAGAAGTGAGGCAGGTATACCAGGGTCTGGATGGTCCGTTGTATAGCCATCTTGCGAATCTCATTCAACAAAATGGCAAAAACGAAAGGTACAAATAGATTAAATATGAGTTTGAGTACAGCAATGATCAATGTATTCCAAATGACCTGCAGGCTGTCCTGACGTTCAAACAAGAATCGGAAATTATCCAGCCCGACCCATTCCGAGCCGCTTATGCCAAGCCAAGGCTTATAGTTTTGAAAAGCCATGACAATACCGCCCATGGGAATATAACTGAATATGATCAGAAAGATGATGGCTGGCAGCAGCATTACGTGGAATGGCCAAGTTCGTTTCAAAGTTCTCATGATTGCTCCCCCTGTAATTCTTCCTACTCAAGTACTCCCTGAGTGGCTTATACTGCGATTATATCAACCGTTTGCATAGGTCAAACAGCACATAAAAGCAATATAAATGGCACAAAAGCAACCACTTTGGACTTGCTGTATTTCCTGACCCTCATCCCCTATGAACTAACATTTATATCAAGCAAAACCTCAGCCAAACCGGCAAAAAAGGCGCACAGACTTATACCGTCTGTGCGCCAACAATAGATTATTTTTTCACGCTGTCATACCAATCGTTGACTTCTTGCGTGATCTGATCACCACCGCCTGATTTCCACGTTTGAACAAAGGTATCAAACGCATCTACAGGATTTTTGCCATAAATGATTTCATTAAATGCCTGATTCTCGATTTTGTTCAGGTAGTCCAGCTTGGATTTCATCGTTGCTGTTGTTGGGCCTGTGAACATGTTCTTGAATGAAATATCTTCCTGAGCCAAAAGCACTTTCGCGGCAGCAGGCGTTTCCTTACCATAGTTAACGGCAACGTCTTTCTCCAACTTCGTTTCAGGCTCTTTGCCGTCTGCCAGGTTCAGCAGAGCTTTCATCTGTGCATCCGGAATACGGGCACCATCACGAACGAGCAGGTAACGGACAACGTTGACATATCCGCCTTCAATTTGATCAATCGGCATTTGCTTGCCGTTTGCATCCAATTGATAGTCATATTTTTCAAACAGACCGTTATCATACGGGCTTCCTGGTGCAGGATCTGCATAGTTGTCAAACAGGTAATTCTCATAAGTAAAGAATGCTTCAGGATGCTCCATATCTTTCTTGATCAGGATTACACCATTAACAAACTGTGTACCGTGACGCATCGCTTTTCCTTCGGGTCCAACTGGAATTTCAATCGGTTTCCAAACGGCACTTGGCACGTTTTTCACCGTATCCAGCAGCGGCCATCCGCTCATCCAGTAAGGGCCTGGAATAATACCGGCTGTACCGGCCACTGCGGGCTCGGCTGTTTTGTTTTCATCCCACAAAGCTGCTTCCTGCGGAATATATCCCTTTTTGAGCCATTCGCTCAATTTCGTCAAACCCTGTTTCATGCCAGGATTGATGGAGCCATATTCCAGCTTGCCATCTGCACCTAGATTCCATTGGAACGGCAGCGTTCCGTAAGCTCCGAAGATCCAGGATGGATCCCCCATCCATGTATTCATGGACGTTTTGAAACCAATGCTCAGTGGAATGACCTTGTCTGGAGCCAAGCCGTCCGGATTCTGATTTTTGAATGCCTCCATGACTGTTTCGAGCTCGTCGATCGTTTTCGGTGCTTTCAAGTTCAGCTTGTCCAGCCAGTCCTGACGAATCCAGAGCAGATAATCATTGTTGTATGCATAATCCAATACCGGAATACCCATTCTTTTGCCATCACGGCTGTATTGGTTCCATACGTTCGGATCCTGCTCCATGGCTTTTTTCCATGTATCCGATGCGTATTTATCAAAGAGTGGACCAACTTCCTGGTACATGCCGGAATCGATCAGATCCTGAGCAAGCAGGTTGTCTCCCACCGTTACCACATCAGGCATCTCTTGACCAGAAGACATGGCCAGACGAAGCTTGGTTGCAAATGCTCCATTCGTATCCGTAACGGACCACAGGGACTTGATGTTAATACCAAACTTCTCTTTGGCCCACTTGGTTGCCACGTTATTTTCCATCGATTCGCCATTTTTGAATTTCAGCTCAGGATCGATTCCCCACGCTGTCGTAATAGTGACTTCCGGATCATATTTCTCTTTGTATTCGTTTTCAATGGCAGACGGGCTCGAGCCCGCACTCTCACCGCCACTGCCTCCTCCACATGCAGCAAGAATGACAGCCAAACACGTTGTCGTAGCCAGGAGCGGCAGCCATCTCTTTTTTGTAGATTTCGCTCTCATTGTTGTTCCCCCTTCAATCAATCGTTTTGGTTACCCTTTCATTATAGGCCTGCCGGGCCTTTCAGCCTATGTCACGAAAACAAGATTTCTGCACCTTTGGCAACCTATATATCGGAATGAAGGTTAAATTTATGCCTGGTCACGGAATTCATTCGGGGTCATGCCGTAATGTTTTTTGAACATTTTGCTGAAATATTGCGGATTCTGATACCCCAGTTCACTCGTTATCTCGTAGATCTTTTTATTGCTGTTCTTGAGTAGATATAACGCACGCTCCATTCGCATGCGAATCATGTAGTCTCCAAGTCCTTCGCCGGTTTCGGCTTTGTAAATCTTCGACAAATACACGGGGTGCAGGTAGACCTTGTCGGCAATCATTTTTACGGACAGATCCTGCCCGGTGTCTCGGGTGACCATTTCCTGAACCTGTTTGATGACATGCCTGCGGCTTTGTGTTCCCGCCTGATCGGACAATTCTTCCTGAAGCTTCGCAAGCATCTCCGTTGCCCAGCGCCGCAACCGTTCAGGCGATTGGATCAACTGATGCGCAAGCAGCAGGTCGAAGCCTGCATGATCGATCTCGTGCACCAGATGGCCCTGCTTGTGTGCGATATACATAAACGCATTGGTTACAGACAAATACATCTCATACACATGCTCCCTGGATAGGCATACGCGATCTGCTGCGTCAAAAACAGCATTAAGCTTGCTCGCTGCAGCTTCCCACTGCTTCGTTTCGAGTAACTGGGGCAGAACGGGAGGCTTATAGAGCTCTTCCAGGGCTTGCGCTGCATCGTTCTCCATCCGCTGCGTCATATCCTTGTCCATGAATATAATCTTGTTTTCTTCCGGACCGGAAAGGACAAGCGATCCCAGGCTTCTGCGATAGGCTGCTGTCATTTCATTAAAAGGAAATGGAGGTGTAACCACCATCGACAGATCTCCCTGCAGATAGCGAATGACATGCTCCCGGAAGGTATCCATCGGTCCTCTCAATGTTTCCTGATTGAAGGGCACTCCATCCAAAGGCCCCTGATTTTGTAGGAACATAACCAGACACTCATGCGGCCCATGTGCAAACCAAACTTTAAATCGTTCCCCGAGAACTTCCTCTGCAATATTGCCTACCGCAAAGTCCATCAAATCCAGTGACTGCTGATCCATGGAGGAGAATCGGCCAGTAAGACGGATGAGTATCATGACGATCGGTTGTTCCGGTTCAAGTCCGATCTCATATTGCTGTAACTGTTCACGAAGTGCACGTGTCGTGATTTCCCGGCCAAGAAGCAGGTCATGCATCAGATTTTCACGCAAAATTTTATAATCCGACTTCCGGCTGTACAGGAGCCGGTGATATTTATCAAACTCATCCCACTCCCCTCGGAGAGAGGTGATGGCTGCCGATACGGATGCCATAAACTCCTCATCATTCACGGGTTTAAGGATATAATCGGATGCCTGCAGCTGGATCGCCTTCTTGGCATAATCAAAATCACTGTGCCCGGTCAGCAAAATGCAGCGAATATGAGACCATCTGCTGCTTACCTCTGCGATCAGGTCCAGTCCCGTCATCCCAGGCATGCGAATATCGGTAACCACAATATCAACTGCATTTTCCTCCATGATCTCCAACGCTTCCTTGCCGGACGCTGCACGCAGCACCGTCGTTACCCCAAGCTCGCCCCAGGGAATGGTCATCTCCAGACTTTCCGTTACATATGTTTCATCATCAACCAGCAGTATATCGATCAAAGCGCGTCACTCCCTGTCTGTTACATTCGCAATATATTTTTCACTCTCGAAATTCCTGTCAATCGTTCGCTATGGGCACTGATCCACACATATCTCATCTTCTGCAGGCCAAGATAGGGTCACACAGAGCCCACCCAGTGAGGATTCTGTAATGTCAATGCCTGCCTGCTCTCCATATCGCAGCTGCAACCGCTGATTCACATTCCACAATCCGCAGCCCATTTCCTGATCCATCGTGCCCCGAAGCTTATCAAGAAGCCTCTCCCGCTCCTCATCGGTCATCCCATGTCCGTCATCTTCCACCATAAGAATCATCACACCATCACGTTTTTTCCCAGATATTCTGATCTCTCCGGCTTCCGCATCCGCCTCAATACCGTGAATTACCGCATTCTCCACCAAAGGCTGCACAATAAGCGGCGGGACCTCCTGCCGCATCATATACTCTGGCAGATCAATACAATAACGAATCCGGTCCATGCGCATCTGCTGAATTTCCAGATAACAGGTAACAAACTCGATTTCTTCTGTAAGCGGCACAACATCACGTTCCTGCCTTGTTGTGTAACGATAGTACCTGGATAAATTGTGTGACATGGCTACCACAGCATCCACGCGTTTCAACTTTGCCATGCTTGTGATGAAAGAAAAACAATTATAGAAAAAGTGCGGGTTAATCTGGGATTGCAGCTGCTTCAAACGGGCTTCGCGTACATGGATCTGTTCCAGATACACATGTTCAAACAACTGCTGAATCTGATCCACCATGGAATTGAATCGCTCCGACAAAAAGCTGAATTCATTTCGCCCCTTCGGTTCAATTCGTACCGAGTAATCCTCCTGCTTCAGTCGCTGGAAGCCACGAATAAGCTGCTTCACGGGCACCTGTACCTGAACGTACAACAGATAAGCAGCAAGAAAACTCATACCAAGCAAACAAATCATTGAAGAATAGAACAGGACATTCGATTGATGAATGGGTTTCAAAATATCGGATAAAGGCATATAATCCACCAGATACCAGCCTGTCGTGCTGGATTTAACCGTGTTCACCATGTAAGGTTCGTTGTCGATCACCACGGTACGGTTGTCCACATCCTGAAGTTTATGAATGGCCAGCTGGTCCATCAGCTGATTCGTCAGGGTACGATCCGAAGTCCGGTTATAGATGACTCCGGATTCTTCCCGGTAATAGAACGGATCATGCCTTCCGTCATCCTTGAACTTGTCCAGCATATCCCGAATGTTATCGCTATCAAACTCCAGCTTGATAATGGTCTCTGCATTCACGGCTGGATCCTTGATCCCATAAGGGGAAGCGGTAATCCAGCTGAACATGAATTTTTCGTCTTCTCCATCCTCAACCTTGCGCACATCCCAACCGGAAACCATACTTTCCCTGAGTGCCTGCTTATCATAAAAACGCGCATCCCGTTCGGAAACAACTCTGCCCATGGAAGGGGAATACAAATATAATTTTGTTGTCCAGTTCGATGAACTTTCCTGAATACTCAGCTTGTTTTGAATACGTTTAACCAGATTGATTGCATCGAGGTCAAAATACCGGCTATCCGCATAAATCCGCCGGAAGCTCGCAATATCCGGGTCATGGATAAGCAGATTGGGCCAAGATGATAACAACTCAATGTGTGTATTCACTTGATTCTGGAAAAATTCGAGCTGGTTACTATTGGAGCGATTCAATTCATCCCTGAGCACGGCCGTCGTTTTGTGATTCGAGTACCAATACAGCAATACGACCGGAATCAGCATAATCAGGATTAAGATCATCATTTTGGAAAACAGATTGGTCCGGTATGACATTTTTCATCTCACCTTGTCTAAAATTGTCGTGACATTAATTGTAATGATGTAAGCGGTAAAAACAATCTATTTTTTTCTCATGCGTCTCTCCGCCTTCGTCGTTTCATCGCTCCTCGTCAAACCGGCATATTAATAGCGTAAGCGTTACCATTAAGGGGATAAAGGTCACAAATCCAATATTTCTGCACTAATTGCAACTTCACATCACAAAAAAAAGCCAGCCAATACCGGCCAGCTCCTCGCGGATAACTACTATGACACCATTCTAAAATTTCTATCATGCTGCTATGTATTTACTTCTGTATTCTTATGGCATTGGCATAATCAAACACAATGTTCTGACCCTCTACTTCCACATCCAGCACAATATCGGCGAGTTTGCCCTTTACCTGGAGCGGAGACTGAGCAATACCTGAAAATGCAATTTTGCCTGAGAACGTTCCGTGAGGCTTGATCTCGAGATGTGCTGGTGTAAGTTCGACGGATTTCAATGCGTCATATAAGGGATCATCCTGTTGTCTGTAGCTTCTGGCCAAGTCGGGTAGAAGCACCGCTGCGACGGGTTGTCTGCTATAATTTTTAAGTGTAAGGTCACAGCTTACGATTGTACTGCCATCACGGGATACGTGGTACATACAGGAGCTGTCATTCTGAAGATAAGATACACCATGGATGCCTGTGGAGCCCCATTTGGCAACATACATCACCTTGTCTGTTATGTAAGAATAGCTAAGAATAATGACCACGACGATCAGCCAGAGGCGCTTCGCCAATCGCGGATGCGATGGCATGATCACTTTGCGTGTTAGATAAAAACTGCATCCCAATAAACCCAGTCCTATAAAAATAGTAACATGTACACCGCTTACGTAAGCTGTGGTATAGGGGGATAACCCCATCTTGGATAACATCCTATCTCCCACCGAATAACCCAGGTGGTGATTAAACGTAAAAATGATGGCAAAGAGCAGCAAAATCGCAGAGAACGCTAATTTCGTCCTCGACACAGGAACACCCCCTATTAAGCTACCTGATTATATCATAAATTTCCTAATTATGATGTACAATCCATATCAAAAAAATCAAGGCATCTTCGACTTTCGCCGAAAACACCTTGATTATTTGGGAAAAGATCATTTTATTTGGACAGAAATGCGTCGAGCTGCTCCTGTTTGGCTGCAATAATCTTGTCAATGCCTGCGGCTTTCAGCTTCTCCAGATACTTCGGTATCATCTCGTTTGGATCTACCGCACCAGAGGTCATACCCGGTTTAAACTGTTTGTTTACGTTATTGACCGCTGCAATTTCGTTTTTGACAGATTGACTGTTGAAGGTAAAGCCGAGTGCAGGTGACTTGACTCCCTTGGCATTAAACTCCTTGAATTTCTCCCATTTCTGAGGATCTTCATTATCCCAGAGGAAGTTCAGGAACTGGTTGCCAAGCTGCCACTGTGCACCGGGATTATACGTGCGGCTGTTGGCATCCACGCCTGCAGGCAAAGTGATAATATTGTCCTCGCCGTCTTTTTTGACATAATGTTTGCCTTCAATACCGAAATTCAGCAAGTTGTTGATCTCCTTGTCAGAGTGGAGCAGGTTGATAACCTGCATCGCTTTCTCCGGCTGCTCGGAAGAACGTGAGATCGCCAGCATGGCTCCTGAAGCATCTCCGGTAGTAATGGTTGGCTGCGTCATCTCAATCTGAGTCAGTGGATATCCGACGTACCCTTCTTCTTCTTTGTCCTTCCCCGGTTTCATGCCATCGGTCCACATAAAGACCTTGCCTGCCTTCGCTTGATCCTTAGGAAATACATTGGAAGTTGCTGCATCACTATTGATATATCCTGCCTGATACCATTTGCGCGCCAGTGCAGCAGCCTCCTGAAATTCAGGTGTCTCCACTTCATTCAGCACGGTTGTTGTTCCTGCAGTTTTGGAAATGACTCCGGGTACGGATGCATCACCAAGATAATCCCAATCGAGGTTTTCGAGCAGCCCGTTACCGTTGGTGTTCGAGATGTAGAACGGAGTAACCGCTGGTTCGTTTTCCTTGATCGTTTTCAGCAGAGGTTCCAGATCGGACCACGTTTTTACCGTAGTCAGGTCGAGTTTGTATTTATCTGCCAGATCCTGGCGCACCAGGACACCGCGCGTAGCTGCCAATTCCTTGTTTGTCGGAACGCCATAGTTCACGCCATCAACCTGGGAACCTTCCAGAAAGGCAGGGTCCAGATTTTTCTTGATATCCTGCCCATACTGGTCAAGCAGATCATTCAGAGGCAGGAATGCCCCTTTTGCCACATTGACGGTGTAGTTCTGCCATGCCGCCGTAAAAATAATGTCCGACTTTTCTCCGGAAGAGATCATCAGATTGAGCTTGTTATCCCACTGCCCCCAGTCGATTGCATTGATCTTGAGGGTAGCTCCGATCTTGGGCTCCATTTTTTTGTTGATCTCGGCTTCTACCAATGCTACGTCTTTCTGTGGTGTCCCTGGATAATACAAGGTTACTTCATAGGATTTGGTGCTGCTTTCTCCATTCCCACCGCTTTCTGCACCTGGCGTCGTTCCACTTTTGTCTGATGAACATCCTGCAAGTACCAAACTTAATGCCATAGCCGCTGCCGCGAGTCGCGGCCATACCTTCAAAGACTTAACCAACTGAACCCCTCCCAATAAAATGTTAGACTTTGCGAGCGTTTTCCCCAATTCGCATGTTACCCGAGTCTGACCTGATGTTTCATTGCACTGTATATTAGCCCTTTCAGTCTATCTTGGGATCATCCATTTTTCCGCTAACCGGGCCGGAGTTATCCTTTCACAGCACCCACCGTAAGCCCTTTAATGAAGTACCTTTGGAAGAACGGATAGGCCAGCACAATCGGACCGATGCCCACGACAGCCATCGCCATTTGCAGCGTTTTGTTGGGTAGATTCAGCAATCCGCCCTGCGACGAAATCTGTGAAGAGACATTGGAGTTGGATGTTAAATATTGAATATCGAGCAGCGTTCGGTACATGAGGTACTGAAGACTGATCGTCCGGTTATCGGAAATAAAAATCATGCTGAGATACCAGTCATTCCAATAATTCAGCGTACTGAACAGCGCCACGGTAGCCATAACCGGCAAGGAGAGCGGCAGTACGATCCGTGTAAACGTTCGGAGCTCTCCTGCTCCATCGATCCGTGCCGATTCAAGAATCGATACCGGAATGGAATTAGCGAAGAACGTACGCATGACCAGAACGAAGAACGGCGATAACAGCAGGGGCAAAATCAAGGCCAGAATGGAATTTTTGAGATCCAGCACATTGACGTATACGAGATACCAAGGAACCAGCCCCCCGTTGAACAGCATCGTGAAGAAAATAAAGAATGCAAACCATCCCCGGTAAGGCAGATCCCTTCTGGAAAGAGGATAGGCATATAGTGCAGTCAGCGCCACACTGGTAATGGTACCTATCACCGTTACGATTATGGAAATGCCGTAAGAGTGGATAATTTGATCCATATCCTTGAACAAAAACTCATAGGCGGTCAGGCTAAATTTTTCGGGAATCAGCTTATACCCGTTCGCAATAACCGTTGTCTCGTCCGAGAAGGAGATGGCGAAGACAAGCAGGATGGGCACGATGCAGGCAATGGCATAAAAGATGAACATGCCGTGGATGATGGACGCGGAACGTCGCGACACGGCTAATGGATCACGTGATTTCACAGCTGACTTGCCTCCTCTCAAAATAGTGCATTATCTTTATCCATTCTTCGGACGATTGTATTGGATACAAGGACAAGTACAAAACCGACAACTGCCTGATACAACCCTGCCGCAGAAGACATCCCAATGTCGCCACCAATGAGGAATGTGCGATATACGTAGGTATCCAGTACGTTCGTTACCGGGAACAAAGCCCCCGATTCCAGTGGAACCTGATAGAACAGACTGAAGTCCGCGTAGAAAATCCGGCCAATCTGGAGCAGTGTCATAATGACAATTAGGGGGACCAGAAACGGAACCGTGATGAACCGGATCTGATGCCACTTGCTTGCTCCGTCCAGCACAGCGGCTTCATAGTATTCTTCATCAATGCCCACGACAGCTGCCAAATAAATGACGGCATAATATCCAATGTTTTTCCACGTGTTCACAATCGGTAGAATGTAAGGCCAATACTTTGGCTCCGAGTACCAATCAATCGGCTGCCCGCCAAAGAGCTGCAGAATCGTCGAGTTCATGAAACCCGAATCCTTGCCGAGAAAGGCCAGAACCAGGTAGCTGACCACGATCATGGACAGGAAGTAAGGGAGCAGCATAAGTGATTGATACAGTTTGGACATTGCCTTGTTCTTCACTTCATTAAGCAGGATTGCGAGTCCTACTCCTACGACCAAATTCAGCGCAATGAACACGGTGTTATAAGCGATGGTATTACGGGTGATCTCCCAAGCATCACTTGTCGAGAACAGGTACTTGAAGTTATCCCAGCCGCTCCAGGGACTGCCCCAAATACCGTCGGCGTAATTCACATTTTTAAACGCAATCAGGACCCCAAACATCGGCATATAATTGTTCACCAGCAGAAACAAAATTCCTGGCAAAAACATGAGATACAGCACTTTAAATTTCCCAAGATTGTACCATACAGACTTCCGCTTGCGGACCGATCGTTCCGGTATATCCGATATCCGTACGCCCTTACCCGCCTGGGGTTGTGTATTCATAACCTCTTCTCCCTCACTCCTCTTGATTTCCTTCCTCAGGATGAAAGCACCGCTGTGTATCCTGTGGTTCAAGTATACGGCTGGGAGTTCCGGCCCACTATCTGCTGTGGTGACCTCTTCACTTATCAAATGATGACTTTTACATGAAACAAAACAAAACAAAACAAAACAAAAGACGCAGCATGCTGCGTCAGCGCTAGACGGTGCGGGACTGTTTGCGAAACTCCTGTGGGGTAATGCCCGTGCACTTTTTGAACATTTTCGTAAAATGGGAGTAATTATAGTAGCCCACCTTGCCCGCAATATCGGTTACCTTGACGGTTGATTCGGACAATAACATTTTTGCTTTGGCTACCCGGTGCTGCAAAATAAACTCAGAGAGCGACATCCCCTTCTCCTTCCGAAACAGGCGGGACAGATATGCAGGGTTGAAGCCGGCAAAAGATGCCAACTCCTCCCGCATCAGATCCTCCCCAATATGGTTCTCGATATATATGCACAGTTGATCAACCACCGTCATGGGGCCGTGATCGTCTGGATACAGTATCGGAATGGCACGGCTAATGAGATCCAATGTCCATTGCTTCAATTGCGGCAGGGAACGGGTGACCATGCTCTCTTCCGGCTCCCGCTCACCCGGATACAGACTGCGTACGGATACGCTTTTCTGATGAAGCAGGGGATAGACCACATGCAGCATGGCGTGATAGAACAGGCGCAGAATCTCAGGAGATAACTGTTCCTGGGCAGCCAGCAGCTCGAATATTTCTTCCACGCGCTCCCGAAGATCGTCAACTTTGCCAGTCTCGAACAAAATGGACAACTCGGAGAACCAAGGGATCGGCAAGAAGCGATCCTCCGGTTCCCTGCCCTGCTCGTCATACACGAAGACTCCTTCAAGCTCCCTGATATTACGGCGCTCCATATCCATCAGTTCGGTCAAAAGGCCCTGCAGTTCGGTCACGGCAACAGGAACGCCCACATAACAGGACAAGCGGCAGTAGAAGTACGTCCCGCACTCCTGAATGTACACGTGGCAGTCCTTTGCAACTTGGCTTGCAATTGGTACGACGCCACCCTGTTCATACGCGAGTACAATATTCAGACCGCTATGGTCCTGAAATACTTCCCCCGGCTGTTCACCAAGTATCATCTCCTTGGCTGCATTGCGAAGGGCATATTCCAGCACTTCCTCATCACGCAGATCAAACTCCCTCACCCATTCCTCCACCGATATGACAATCGGCAAAACGCGTGCGTCGGGATCAATTTCCGCTCCATATACTTCGGCCAGCTCCTGCAGTCGCGGCTTGGTCAGATTAACACGTTGAGAGATGGCATCTTTCCAGAATCGCTCCGTCAGGAGCGGTTTATGGGTTTGCCAGCGTTTATACACGGATTCATATATCTTATTGGTACGTGAACGCTGCTCTCCGGCTTTGATTTTGTCCACAGCCTTTGTGACGATTTTGAGCAGTTGATCCGCCTGAGCAGGTTTTAACACATAATCAAAGCTGTTTAACTTGATCGCTGTCTGGGCGTAGTCAAACAGAGCATGACCTGTCAGAAAAATGGTCAGTATGCCGGGATCATGCTTCAATACCCAGCTCTGCAAATCCAGACCTGTTTCCCCCGGCATTTCAATATCAGAGATCAGGATATCAATGGAGTGACTTTGAAGCACCATTCTTGCTTCTTCGGCATCACCAGCACTGAATACCTGATCGATTCCTGCCAAGCTCCAATCAATCCCTTCCACCATGGCTTGAAGGGCATAGACCTCATCATCCACGATTAACAGGTTCCGCATAAGTTCCCCCTTCTTCGGCTTCCGTCTGGGCGGGCAAATATAGGATGACCGCTGCTCCACCAGCATCCTGATTTCGGAACTCCAGTCTCGCTGTGTCGCTGTATTTCACAAGCAAACGGTGGGCAACGTTCCAGATCCCGATGTGCAGTCCGCTGGGGTCCTCCGCATATAACCCCTGCTGCAGCCGTGTAAGCATTTCCTGCTCAAACCCTACGCCGTTATCCTCTACTGAAAGCCTCAAATTGGTGGCGCAATCCCCCTCCCCCATTCGTTCGGATTCACCATCGGATAACGTTTTCGTTTCTTTGGCTGTAATACGAATGACAAATGGTTCGGTACGCCGTTTAAATCCGTGAATGATTGCATTTTCCACAAAGGGCTGAAGTGTTAAAGGTGGCAACATATACTGGCCAAGTCCCTCATCCACGTCCAGGGAAAAATTCAGTTTGTTCGGAAATCTAAGCTTCTGAATCTCCAAATAGTGACGAATGTGTTCCAGTTCTTCATCCAGCCGGATGACACGTTTGCCTGCCCGGAGGCTGAACCGGAAATAATCGGCCAAATGTCCGGCCATCTGCTGGACCAGCTCATGCTTTTGCAGTGAAGCTAGGCTGTGGATAATATTCAGGGAATTCAGGTAAAAGTGAGGATTAATCTGCATCTGGAGCTGCTTGAATTCGGCTTCTCTGGTGCGCAGCTGTTCTTCATAGACATCAATCTTCAGATGCTGAATCTCACTTGTCATTTGATTGAAACTACGGGTTACGAACTCCAGCTCCGATGAAGCCGGCGGTTCCAGCCTCACATCAAGTTCGCCCCGGCTAACACGTCTCATCCCCCGAATCAGTGTATTCATGGGTCGAAACAGCAGCTGTCGCAAGAACACAAGTGCTGTGATCAAAATGACCGCTGCCCCAATAGGCAGCAGACGAATAATCTGCTGAAAAAAGGGCAGGTTACGCAGCATATCCTCTTCCGGCAACAGGACAATATAATTCATCTTGGACATCGCAGAGGGCATACCCAGCATCAGGTATTGACGTGCATCCCCCCTGGACGTAACCTCCGAAATGACCTGGTACGGATTCTCCAGACCGGAGAGATGTGCTGCAGCAAGCTTGATCTGCGCCGGGTCCAGGGAAGAACCCGACAGTGCACCCCCATTGCTATCCACGATGACTGCGCCTCCACGTTCACCGGATTCCGTGAATTGTTCGGGATGATTCAGCGCGTTCATATCCACAAGTGCACCAGCGTAGAACTGCTGGTTGATTCGTACTGTTTTGACCAGTGCATTCCACGCCCCGCCGCGAACGATGCTCCATTCCGGCTGCTGGATTTCATCGTCCAATTGCGTCATCTGAACAGGCATGCTCTCCCGCACAAGTGACATTTTGACATCATAACTGCCCGAAGTCGCCAGCAGCAGGTCATCATTCACCGCATCATACAGGAAAAAGGAATCAATCAGATTGTAAAATCCGATATCTGTCATAAATTTGTTCATGATTCGCTGTTTGGCGATGATGTAATCCCCGCTGCCGTATTTCAGGAAAAAAAGCGAAATAATATCCGGGTCACGCTCGCCCAGACTGTATAAGTACCGATTGGTTTCCTGCAGTACTCGCTCATTCTGCTCTACACTTTTCGCAAGATGATTCATGTTGGTGAGAGATACTTTATCGCGCACAACTCTTATCGCATAGACATTGTTATAGTACAGCAGCAGGAACAACGGCAGCATAATAAGTGTCAAGCCAATCATGAATTTGAAACGCAATGAACGGATAAAGTTCATGGATTCCCGCCCTCTTGTTCTCGTTGAATTGGATTGCTCTCAAACCTGTAAACGTTATCAAAAATAAATAGTTCATTTATTTGATACTTCCTCAAGGCTGGAATTTTTCCATATTTCTTCCTTTATGGTGGCATGTTCATTGTAATCATGCGGATTACGCATTGTCTATATGTTTAAGTGACCTAACTCTGTCATCTATGGTGACCTGATTCAGCAAACACTTCCATTCTGTATGGTCTACCCATTCTCCATTTTGTAAAAAAAATCCTGCTTCTGTCACACTTGGGCTGTTCCCCAAAAATAAAGCTTCCCTGCTCTCCTCTTCTCCACGAACGCCCGGTTCTGACATGCATACGATATAGCACGCCTTAGGACTAAGGTGGAAGGAGGCATGTGATGTGAATATTCAATTGGTACCGCTGCATTATGTATATTTGGCTTTTATCGTGCTCATCGTTGCCGTCATGATCCGGCGCCGGGATACCACGATCATCTGTGTTGCCGGTGTTTTGACGATCGGATTACTGGCAACAGAGACGTTAAGTGGTGCGGTGTCAGGAATCTTTAATAGTTTTGTCTATGCCGCAAAAGAACTGCTCAGCACGATCTTTATTATCTCGATCATTGTAGCCATGAGTCGGGTGCTGATTCGCACAGGTATTAATGAAGTGATGGTCGCACCGTTAACCCGATTTATTCGTTCACCACAGGTGGCTTATTGGGGAATTGGGCTCATCATGATGACTGTCTCCCTGTTTTTTTGGCCTTCGCCTGCGGTGGCTCTGGTTGGGGCCGTCTTGCTTCCGGTAGCGGTTCGTGTAGGACTTCCGCCCATCGGGGCTGCCATTGCGATGAACCTCTTCGGGCACGGTATCGCACTCTCGGGGGACTATATCATTCAAGGGGCTCCCAAATTGACTGCTGATGCAGCCGGTCTTCCGGTTACCTCCGTTATGACGGCCAGTATTCCTCTCGTACTCGTCATGGGTGTGGTATCCACAGTGACGGCCTTCTGGATGCTGCGAAACGAGATGAAGACTGGAGTGTCAGCTCCGGTTCGCCATCCAGTTCCAGGTGATTCGTTAAACGGTCTTACTTCTCCAAGTGAAGCTCTGCCAGGAGCCGGAATTGCACCAATTGAACAACGTCAAGCCATACCGATACGATTACAAAAGGCATTTGCTTTAATTATACCGTTGCTATTCGCAGTGGATGTCATTTTGATGTTTGTTCTCCAGCTTCAGGGCGGGGATGCTACAGCCCTGATCGGTGGCACGGCGGTATTGATTCTGATCGCGGTCACCCTCGCTGCACATCGGCATGATGGGCCTGAAGAAACAACGAATTATTTAATCGAGGGGTTTCAGTTCGGATTCAAAGTGTTTGGTCCGGTGATACCAATTGCAGCCTTCTTTTACCTGGGGGACGCAGCCATTACCGAATTATTCAGTCATCCTCTGCCTGATGGTTCACACGGCATAGTTAACGACCTGGGCGTTGCCCTTGCGGGATTAGTCCCTTTGAATGACACGGTTGGTGCGATAACGATGACCTTGACCGGAGCGGTCACAGGAATGGATGGTTCGGGGTTTTCGGGTATATCGCTGGTTGGCTCCATCGCCTCGATGTTTGCTGGAACAGCTGATTCTGCGCCCGTATTAACAGCACTCGGTCAGGTGGCTGCCATCTGGGTTGGTGGAGGTACCTTAATCCCTTGGGCTCTGATTCCGGCAGCTGCCATCTGCGGGGTCAGTCCATTTGAACTGGCACGCCGCAACCTGAAGCCGGTACTGCTGGGATTGACGGTCACAACCATTGTAGCGATCTTTCTAATTTGATAAGTGCATTCCTTTAACTGTTTTTTTGGAAAGAAGTTTGCTGCCGGGCCCAGTTCCACAGCTTATTCCGACTCCACCCCGCCAAACGCAGCAGCTCCATATAAGGATCTCCATGCAATCCCAGCACTGCGGCAAAGGCCGGCTCTGTCTTCAATCCTTCCTGTTTCAGTCTGCGGATCTGAGCATGCCCTTCAGCACCCCAGAGCTGCAACAACTCCCACTCTACGAGCATATGAAGGTAAGCATTCTGACTGATGACCTGTATCGATTGGGCGAAAACCTCCACAGGCCAATCCTCAACTTGAAAGGAACAGGTCACATAAGCATGTCCATCAGCCAGCCCTGCTCCGCGTTGGCAGGAGAAATGCGACATCCCGCTATACTGCTGCGTCACCAATCTTTCAAATGCGTCCAGGTCTGCAGCTTCACACAATATATCGAGATCACTGCCCGGAATGTCCACATCTATGGGAACAGTTCCGGCCGGATAAGGTGTGTATTCATTCAAAATGGAGAACAATTCACTCTGCAGGAGCACCCGGTGGGCTTCCCGCTGGCGTTTGTTTCCCGATTCCAGATGTGCCATAACCTCTGCTGCCGTCTTCATGTCACAGCCTCGGGCATCGAATCACTCTGCCGCTCCTGTAATGACGTGTTTTACACGTCCAACCTGTCCACTTGTCAAGCGAACTTTAATGCCATGGGGATGTGTAGGGGATTTGGTCAGCAAATCCTTAACGATACCCCTTGTCAGCTTGCCTGTAGGCTGATCCTGCTTCAGTACAATATCTACCTCCAGGCCAGGTTTAATGTTTACTCGTTGTTGTCCGTTCATAAACAGTCCTTCTCCTTCCTCTTGCAACGTCATCCATTCAGCTAAAGGTTCAACAAAGCTTCATCTATTGTAGACCTTTTGGATTCAAAACGAAAGCCATGTCCGCTGCTTGAAAACGTGCAAACCTTATTTCGGGTCTGCATCAGGGTCGGATGACTTGTTCTTCATCTCTCTCAATGCAGATCGATAAACCTCATCTGCACTTTTTTCAACATCATTCGATTCCGTTACGGCTGGTTCCTCTTCAGATTCAGATTGTGTGCGGAAATGAAGCAAAGCCTGGCGGTATGCATTATCGTTGCCTTTCGTTTCATTTCCCTGATCCCGGACTGGATGGCTCGCCTCCATCCTGGATTCTTGCAGTGCAGGCTCTGTCTCTTCCGGATCGCCATGTTCCGAATAATCCACCGAATGGAGTGACTCTACAGTTTCTACGTCTTGCTGCTCTTCTTCCTGTAGAAGGACAGGCTCTTGATCTGCCGCAGCAGTTTGGGCAGCCCTTGCTTCTGCTGCTCTGCGGGTCGATTTCGAGTTAAAGATCATCAGAAAAATAACCCCGATTACAACAATTACTGCCAATATAATCAACATGTAAGCATCCTCCTTGTCATCGCCTGTGGGCAACATATCAATATATTGGTTCCCCAATCTGCGAATTATATTTCATGTTGTTTCGTATAGAGCAGCCGAGTACCGGGAATGCTCCAAACAGGATTGTCAGCAGAAGAACATTTTAGGAGGAATGATCCACATGAACTCACGTGCCATATTGATCAATATCATTGTCATTCTGGTGATATTGGGGGCAGGCGCCGCAGGCATTTACTATTACAACCAGTCCACCAGCTATGTCAAAACGGATAATGCCTCCGTCACTGGTCAGCCCGTATCCGTCGCTTCCACCGTTAGCGGTGAACTTCAAACCTGGAAAGGCAAAGTAGGCACTTCGTTTAATGAAGGGGATACAGTCGGAACTGTCTCCGCAGGCGGAAAATCCACTCCGATTACAATGCCTGTTGGCGGTACCATTGTACAGGCCACCGCTGTGGAGAATTCACTGGTTTCCGCCGGGAATCCACTGGCTAGAGCATATGACTTTGATAACTTGTATGTTACCGCGAACGTGGAAGAAACCGTCATCGACAAAATCAAAAGCGGACAGATTGTTGACGTGTACATTGATGCTTTTCCAGATACCACACTAACAGGCAAGGTCGATACGATTGGACTCGCTACGGCTTCATCCTTTTCCCTGTTGCCGTCCTCCAATACCAACGCCAATTACACCAAGGTTACACAGGTCATTCCGATCACCATTACGATTGAGGGTTACAAAGGTCTGGGCGTGGTACCAGGCATGAGCGCCACTGTGCGCGTTCATATATAAGGTCAGCCGATGGATAATCAATTGCCGCTCGGAAGAACCATTGCCGTCCTGCTGCTCGGCGCCTTTATTGCCATTCTGAATCAAACCTTGCTCAATGTGGCGATCCCCCATCTGATGAATGACTTCAACGTCTCGGCAACAACCGTACAATGGCTGTCAACGGCCTATCTGCTTGTCAATGGTGTGCTCATCCCCATTACGGCCTATCTGATTGAGTCATTCGGGACCCGCAAACTGTTCATCATAGCAATGCTGCTGTTCACCGTGGGTTCTGCCATCTGCGCGATCAGTCCTGGATTTACGGTCATGCTGATTGGACGTATTGTACAGGCCAGCGGTGCGGGAATTATTATGCCGCTCGTGATGAACGTATTTCTAACGGTCTTCCCTCCAGAGAAAAGAGGGACAGCCATGGGGACGATGGGAATCGCCATGATGTTTGCTCCAGCGATTGGTCCTACCTTGTCCGGCTGGATCGTGGAGCACTACACATGGCGCATTCTGTTCTATATGGTCATACCGCTGGCCTTGCTCGATATCCTGTTTGCCTTTCTTTGGCTAAGAAATGTATCCAAGCTCAGTTCTCCCAAATTCGATGCGTATGGTGCTCTCTTTTCAACAATCGGATTCGGATTTCTTCTCTATGGATTCAGCTCTGCAGGAGACAAGGGGTGGAGCAGCGCAATTGTACTGCTGACCTTGATCATCGGTATTCTCTTCATTACGTTCTTCGTACTCCGTGAAACCGCAATGAAGTATCCCCTGCTGGAGTTTCGTGTGTTTAAATACGATATTTTTACCATTTCCACGCTGGTCAGTGCCACCATCAACATGGCACTTTTTGGAGGCATGTTGTTACTCCCGATCTATTTGCAAAATATAAGGGGATTCTCCCCCCTGCAATCCGGGCTGTTGCTGCTGCCAGGTGCATTGCTCATGGGTGTCATGTCCCCGATCTCGGGAGCTCTGTTCGACCGGATCGGCTCTCGACCCCTGGCCATTGTGGGCTTGCTGATTACAGCATTCTCCACCTTTGAATTCAGTAAATTAACCGGGGAAACGCCCTATGGTCACATTATGATACTGTATACACTCCGCAGCTTCGGCATGTCCATGCTGATGATGTCCGTGCAGACCGAGGGGTTAAACCAGCTTCCCCCTCATCTGACCAGTCATGGTACTGCGATGTCCAACACCATCAGGCAGGTAGCTGGCTCAATTGGAACAGCCTTGCTGATTACCGTTATGGCTACTCGGTCGGGCATTCATCTGGCTGACTACGGGAACACGGTAACTACAACCAATGTACCCCTGACTGAACAAGTCGGTCTGCTGGGTACGGAAATGGCAGCCATCGCAGGCATGCCACCTGAACAAGGTTCAAGTCTGGCATTGCAGCAGCTCTACGGCATCGCTGTCCAGACCTCGACGATTGAAGGCATTAATGATGCCTTTATTGTCGCCACCTGGATTTCCATTATTGGTTTGATCCTGTCACTGTTTCTGCGCCGGGCACGCTCCCGTCCCCGTCCGGTGAAGACAGAACAGTAAACGGCCCGGCCCTTGAACATAACTAAAAACCGCAGGTTTCTCATTTGAGAACCTGCGGTTTTTAATTAGCCTACTGCTGTTGTTTCAAGGATGACACGCCGTCCTTGGCAGCTTCTTTGGCCTTTACTGCAAGCAGATCGGATACCGTTACGAAGCGGTATCCCTCTTGCTGGAGTTTGGGCAAAATTATTTTTAGTGCATCCGCCGTCTGGGATTTTCCTTCCACCTTGTCATGAAACAGAACAATATCCCCGTTGCGGGCATTTTTCAGCACTTTGCTCGTGATGGCTGTCACTCCAGGAGAAGCCCAATCACGTGTATCCTGATGCCAGGACCACAGTACAATGGTATAGCCTTTTCGTTTCGCGGCCTCAATGACCATATCATTGTAAAATCCTCCGGGTGGCCTGAACAACAGCGGGCGTTGTACACCTGCATCAATAATAGACTGCTCTGCGGCCGTCATATCCTGCGTATACTTGTCCTGCACTGTAGATCTGACAGCATAAGTATGGGCATAGGTATGATTCGCTACTTCGTGCCCTTCCTGCTGTTCCTGCACGATCAGTTCAGGGTATTTCTCTGCCCATTTACCCAATACGAAAAAAGTGCCTTTGGCTTGATACTGCTTAAGCAGAGCCAGAATCTGCGGGGTCTGCACCGGGTCCGGACCATCGTCAAAGGTTAACGCAATGAGCTTGTCATGTGTAGGTACCTCCCATACAATCTCTCCCCGTTCCTCGTAGTATTGACGGTTCTTCTGAACAGGCTTCGCATAGGCGGAACTGGTGCCGAGCATGAGAATCAGGGTAAATAATCCGATCGTTCGGGCTGCCTTCAGGTTCATGTTTATGTCCTCTCTTTGTCGTTAAACGTAAACTCCCTGTTAGCATTTCCCGAATTGCCGGAACTATTTAACGGAAAATCTGGTCAATCACTGCGATCTCCTCAGCAGACAGCTTCACATCCAAGGTTTTCAGATTATTGATGACCTGTTCCGGTTTCTTCGCTCCCGGAATGAGCGCATCAATCGAAGGCTGAGTCAGGTACCAGGCCAGAACCAAATGTGCAACCTCCGCATTTTTGGACTCGGCAATGCTGCGAAGCTGCTCCACTTTGTCCAGGTTGCGGATAAAGTTTTCTCCCGTGAACAGCGGGTTTTTCGCCCGTCCATCCTGGAATGTCGTATCCCGATTATATTTGCCACCCAGCAGCCCGGCTGCCAGAGGGAAGTATGGAACAAAAGAAATTTCATGTTCTGCCGTGTACGGAAGCAGTTCTTTCTCGGCCTCTCGTTTGAACAGATTGTATTCGGATTGCAGCACATCCACGTATCCATCCCGATTCGCTTCGCGCAGCTGTTCAAGAGAAAAGTTGGAAACCCCAATGGCGCGGATTTTTCCTTCGTCCTTCAACCGCTTCAGCGCGCCTACTGCTTCATCTTTCGGTGTGTGTTCATCCGGAAAATGAATGTAGAACAAGTCAATGTAATCGGTCTGCAAACGTTTCAAGGCTTCATCGACAGATGCTTTCAGGAAAGCAGGCGAATTATCGTGTACTACGCTGCCATCCACGAATTTGTGGGATGCTTTCGTTGCAATGATGGTCTGCTCCCGCTGCCCTGTTTCTTTCAGCACTTCGCCAATTAATCGCTCTGAATGTTCAGGTCCATAGATGAAGGCTGTATCCACAAAGTTAATGCCTTGCTTCAGCGACGCACGAACCACTTCCTTGCCTGTTTCATCATTCAGCATATCAGGATAGATATTATGTCCTCCTACTGCATTTGCACCCAATCCGATCGGGTTAACGATCAATTCGGTTTTCCCCAAGCGAGTCTGTTGTTCTGCCATGTCTCATCCATCTCCTTTTCCCGAGCTGTAAATAAGTACAACCATAAAAAGTAGTGTATCTGACGATCAACATATTATATCAAAACCATATACACATTTAAAATATCGGATTTATCGGCTTAGCTGTTTTTCAACACAGTCGCTTCAACATCATTGATAAACCGCCGTAGTTTCGCAGCCACATCACGATTAATCTCCCCATTCTCATACAACTGCTGCACCGTGTTGCGCTGCTCCTGAATGGCGACCATCTGCAACTCGAGCTTCTCCTGATTGAACGGATCTTCAGTCTTGCCCTGATTCCAACTCCTAAGTCTGGCGATGACCCGCTCATACTTCGCAATAACTGACAGTGCCACGGGCCGGTTACCATCATTCATATGAGCACGAATTGCTTTGATTGCCGCTTCAGAGGTACGCAGTTTAACCTGACGGAACAGATCCGCATTCTCAATCATAAAAGGCTGGTCCGGTTTCTCGGTACGATTCGTAAATAGATGTCCAAGCACACGTCCAATTTCACTGATCGAGAACATCATTTGGGTATTGGTGCGATTTGCCAGCATCATTTCCTTGCGGTCCAACCAGCTGTTACATTTGAACGCGGCTTCAGAAGCTATTACGTTCTCATCCAGCATATTTTCAATTTCCCTGCGTTCCGCTCGTGTACCAATCAGGTTAATGGCAGTTTCCTGCTTCAAAATGTCTTTGCGTTTACCCGCAGTCAGCTGCCCTGCAGCCTGCCTGATGTATTTGGACAAATCGGAAACTACAGCGAGCGCAGCGGCTTTGTTCTCGTCGGTCATCTCGGACTTGACTGCCCGGATGGCAGCATTCAGCATAATGTCCTGTGCTTTACGTTCTGTCGTTTGCTGCGATCCATCCGTTGTCTTCTCATCATTCTTGGCCAGCACAGGTAGAAACACGCTTGCAGCAATTAAGGTAAACAGGATGACTCCGGCTGCCAGGAAAATAATCAAATCCCGTTCGGGAAAAGGAGATCCGTCCTGAAGCACATAAGGAATGGAGAAAGCACCCGCAAGGGTTACGGCTCCTCTTACACCTGACAGGGAGATAATCGATATTTCTTGCAGTCTCGGCTTACCTATCGGTGACTTTTTGCGGAACCATTCATTCCCTTGCCAGAACAGATATATCCAGACAAAACGAAGCAATAGCAACAACAAGGAAATCAGTCCGACATAACCCAAAACCTGCAGATTATTAAACGATACATTCACAAAGATTGTGCTCAACACATCCGGAATCTGTACCCCCAGAATGACAAAAACCAATCCATTCAGAATAAATAAAATAACCGACCACGTGCTTGCAGAAACCACCTGCATCTTCAGCTGAACCGATTCAGTGCGGTCACGTTCAATGGCATGGATGATACCTCCTGCCACAACAGCCAAAATGCCTGAAACCCCAATCTCTTCACTCACCAGATAAATAACGAATGGTGTCAAAATTTGCAGCAGCATATGAATGGTCACATCTTCCATACCAAGACGCCGGATCCAGACACCCAGCCGAATGAGCAGAAAGGATAATACTGCACCAACCAGCAATCCCCCAATCGCAATAATCAGAAAGCTGAATGATGCCTCCGCCAGAGAAAACACGCCTGTTACGGTTGCAGCAATCGCAAATTTGAATGCAACCAGACCGGATGCATCATTCATCAATGCTTCTCCCTCAAGAAGTCTATGTATGCTTTTGGGCAGATGTACACGCCCTGCCATGGCACCAACCGCTACCGCATCTGTCGGAGACAGGATGGCTGCAAGGGCAAAAGCAGCAGGCAGCGGAATAGTCGGTATGAGCCAGTGAATGGCGTAGCCTGCCACGACCACCGTAACAAAGACAAGTCCCAGCGCCAGCAGTAGAATGGGAGCCCTCAGGTTCCACAATTCATGCCTTGGCGTTCGTTTGCCATCGTTATATAACAAAGGAGCTATAAAGAGCACAAAAAACAGTTCCGGGTTCAGCGGCAGATGTACCCCTGCAGGAAGAAGCGCAATCGCAACCCCCAGGGCAATCTGAATAAGCGGAACCGGAATGAAAGGTACAAATCGGTTCAGGATGTTCGACAACCCGATAAGCACCAGCAATACAAGTACCGCTATAAACAGTTCCATGATGATAATCCCTTTCGCTATTGATGTGATAAAGCCAATCGGAGTAGTCTTATTTTAACATATATCCGGTTTTGTTATAAAAATGTTGTCATATTCATTACCCTGCAAGTGAAGTCAAGAATAGCGCAGATTGAAGAAATTCGGTTTGAATCTGTTTATAAGATGTTACAATATGCTCATGACAATACCCGATTGGAAAGGAACTTGGTATCTATGGCGTTTGGCATTAATCGGCAGGAGTTGTCAGAATGGAAAGATCGCGTATCAAACGGCGAGCTTGCCTATCTTACTCATTTCTGGATAGATCCGCGTTTTCCCGGCATTACTAGTGTGACCAAAGTAGGCTGCTCGAATCTGGAACGTCTTGAACAATGGTGTTTTGAACACGGACTTGATCCTCGCTACATTCATCGGCGCGAACCTTTCCCTCATTTCGACTTGCTTGGGCAAAAGCAAAAAGTAATACTGATGGAGGCCGGATTGACTGAACATATTCAGCGTTTCCATCTGTGACAACCCTGCTTGAAAAGAAAAACGTCAGTCGTCAATGTTCCGTCCCATTAATGGGAAGAACCTTGACTTCTGACGCTTCAAACCGATTATATTCAACGATGTGTTTGTTCCAATGCTTTCATTTTCTCCAGCAGCTTCAGTTCAATTTTCTTAAGCATCCCTACCATCTGCTGCTGCTCTTCTTCCGTAAGCGCTTGTAGTAATTCCCACGTCATGCGTCCACGGTTGGCATTCAAGGTTCGGGCGAGCTGCTCTCCATCCTCTGTCAGGGACAGCCAGACAATTCTCCGATCCTCTTCACTGCGTACCCGCTGGATCAACCCTTCACTCTCCAGTTGGTTTAAGACAATCGTGGTAGCTCCAGATGATAAACTGAGCTGTCTTGCCACATCGACAGCCATACAGCGCTGTTCCCTTAAAATCATGCCCAATATATGACTCTTAGTCGGATTCAGTTTGCAGTTTGTCTCCGTCTTCTGCTGCTGATCCAATACTTTATTCTTATATCTGAAGAAGGCCTCCAACAATTGATCAACGTTTGCCAATTGTGAGTTTTGCTCCGTATCCGGACTCATAACGTTCCTCCTGCCTTTCATCATAACCTACCTTACATTGTAACATATTTGCACTTTTTTGTTTGTGAAAAATGCGCTTGCTTCATATTCTTGTACCTGTTTGTAAAATTCATGCTTATTTTCACGTTTCATGTGACAAGCTACCTTATAGCATGATGATTGAACCATTAGAAGGAGGTCATGAAGCTTGAACATTTATATTGTTTTCGACAGCGAGGGCGGACATACACAAGCGCTGGCTGAGGCGATTGCAGCTGGAGCAGCCAGTGTGCACGGAGCAACCGTACATCTCCACTCCACTGAAGAAGCCGATGTATACAAACTGGTGGAGATGGATGCCATCATATGGGGTTGTCCGGGTCATTTTGGTTCGATTAGCTCTGGACTGAAGAAGTGGATTGATAAACTGGGATACCTCTGGGCTGAAGGTAAACTGGTGGATAAGGTAGGTGCCGTTTTCTGTACGATTGCCACCGAACATGGGGGTCTTGAATCGGCACTGCTGCATCTGCTGACCCCCATGCTGCATCAGGGAATGATTATAACCGGACTGCCAGGGAACTTTGCCGACAACGCCTTGTATGGTTCATATTATGGTGTCGGTGTTACCTGTCCGGTAGATAGTGACGTTCTGCTAAGTGATCAGGGTATAGCTCTTGGCAGAGCACTGGGTGAGCGTGTCGCCCGGATCACCAATCGCCTGATTACCTGACAACCGTTTCATTTGACTGAAGTATCTCATTTTCTCAAGCCTGCATTCCTTCTCCACCAATCATGGCCTAGAGCAGCAGGCTTGAGTTTTCTCTCCTCTTCAAAGTGATATTGCAACTGCCTATTGCATAATCGCAGCAGGTTTGTTTATAATAACTTAAAGTTACTTTTAGTTACTTAATAATTTTTATAAATCTGTTGTTAGAAAGTAATATAATAACATTGCAAGGGAATTTTACGTATGAATGACAATAATCCATTAAATGTAGATGTCTGTATTGTTGGAGCAGGACCAGGCGGGGCCCTTCTCTCTTACTTGTTGAACCGCCAAGGAATATCAACCGCATTGATCGAACGACAGCCTCATCTGCACAAATCATTCCGCGGCGAATTGCTCAATCAAGATGGTGAAGCTGTGCTGAGCAAGCATGGTTTGTTTTCAGGCGTAGTCCAGCTTGGAGCCTTGCCTCTGGAGCAAATTCAATACTGGGAGAACGGACAGATTATTCATACGTTCCACCCCGCTGAGGGAGAATCGCATGTGGGCATTCATATACCTCAGAACCATTTGCTGGATTTTATCGTTTCAGAGTCGCAAAACCTGCCGCACAGCCACGAACATGTACTGTTTAATACCGTGATGACCGGCCTGCTGAGGGATAAGACAGGAAAAACGATTGGTATCCATATTCGGCAAAATGGTGTTCCCTCTTCCATACAAGCATCTGTCATTGTTGGTGCGGATGGACGATATTCAGCTGTGCGCAAACACTCGGGCCTCACCCCGGATGTCCGTAAACATGGCTACGATCTGTTATGGGCACGAATTCCTGCACCTGTGGGCTGGGAACCAGCCGTGCGCATGGCGAGCATGGATGGTCAGCAGCTGGCGCTTTTCTCCCAATATGGCGGCTATGTGCAGATTGGCTGGAACATTCCGCAAGGTTCATTCTCCAGTCTGCGCGAGCAGCCGTTTGCCCCTTTTGTGGAGAAACTTGTGGCTGCATTCCCATGTCTCTCCGATTCGGTTGCAGCACATATCCAGACATGGAGTGATTTTGTACTGTTGTCCGTAGAAAGCTGTTACAGCGAATCGTGGACACAGGATAATGTGGTTCTGCTCGGTGATGCTGCACATACCATGACGCCTACGGGAGCTTTTGGCCTGAATGCAGCGCTTGAAGACGCTGATGCCCTTTCGGAGATCCTTACCCGGATGGCATCTGATCACTTCAAATTTACGGAGCCGTTGCAGCAGCTGCAAATCCTTCGCGGCGACAAGGTGAAACAGCAGCTTGCACGTCAGGTCGAGATGGAGTCTTCCTTTCAGCAGCGTTACGAATCCCTGCGCTAAAAACGTACCGAAATCTTACGCATTCAATCAAACAAGCCGACGGCTCCTATATAGAGAAGCCATCGGCTGTTTTGATCTGTAACTATAGCCAAGCGAAGAATCCAAAGAATGCTGATAAGTTCAACGAATGCAACTAAGATTTTCTGTTACTTGGAGCTTCAGGACTCCAGTCGATCAAACTTCGCTGCCATTCATTGCACTTACCCGAAGTTCCGTCAGCGGCAGTGACTTCTTCTCCGGATGACGCAGATGAACCGTCCGGCTCTCGCCTGGCAGCAAGTCGAAATAGTTGTCGCTGAAACGGACACGTCCCAGAGGAAGCTCCAGCTTGACCAATCTTGCGATTGCGCCACTGGCCGTAACGGTTACAGACTGTTCCTCTTCATTTACATGCACACTCAGTTGAGACTGCGGCAGCAACACGTCCTTTGGATCACGCAAAAAGTAGCGGTTAAACGGTGCAGCAAATCCTTCGGCGATCAATTCAATCATCACTTCTTCAGCACGTCTCCCCTGCAAAACTTCTGCTTCGACTAATGCTCCAATCTTTGCAGCGGATTGGGGTTGAGCTTCAACAGGCAGTGCACCGGAATAGACTTTCTCGCCATTCAGTTGGTATACATTGATACGGAGATGTCCCCGTAAGGACTCCAATGTATCGTTGACGACCCATAATGTAAGAGGTTCGCCTGGCTCATGTTCCAAGGATAGCAAGATCGGATGGAAGAACGTCTTACCATAATAAAAGGATGCCTTGGGCAGCAGCTCGTAATCAATCATGGACCAGCTTGTTCCCGGCCAGCTGTCATTCAGCTGCCATACAAGTGCCCCGCTATTCCTGTGATTGATCCGCCGGAAATGTTCAATACCGTACCGTAAACCTTCCGCTTGAGTCAGCATAGAAAAGTTCATATACTCCTCTATATTTTGCGGAATCCCGGTATATCCTTCCATCAGAAGAATGCCCTTTTGATGATTGGTATCCTTGTTGCGGTAAGCCATCTCGGGACTTCCCCAGTAAAACTGCCCTTCAGGCATGTTTTTCTCCAGCGTGTAACGGTTTGCCGACGCATGCATGCCGAATTCACTGCTGAACAAGGCATAATCCTTTTTGTAATTTTTGAACGTTACACCTTCGATGCTGTAATCCAGCAGCGGTGGTTCGCCGTATTTCCTTGGATACACAGAACCATGCCATACCTGCCAGTTGTGGCGGTCCCCGACATCCGGGTCATTGGCGTCATTGCCGCCCTTGTCTCCATACGGGGAAGATGGCCAATACGGACGTGACAGATCCAGCCGCTCCAGCGCCTCAGGAATCAGTTCATGATAGATCAATTCCCCATAGAATGGGCTAGTAATATCTCCACTGGCGGATTTCATATCATACAGCCAGTCAATCTCGTTATTGCCGCACCAAAGTGCAAGTGATGCCCGGTTTCGCAGCCTGATCACATTATTTTCAACTTCGCATCTGACATTTTCCATGAAATCATGATTGAAATCAGGAAATAATGCGTTCGCAAAGGCAAAATCCTGCCATACCAGTACTCCTTGCCGATCACACTCATCGTAAAAGACTTCCTTCTCATAAATGCCGCCTGCCCAGACCCGCAGCATATTCATGTTTCCTTCGACGGTTAACTCGATGAGCTCACGATACCTTGAATCGGGGATCGCACCGATCAGATGGTCAGCCGGTATCCAGTTCGCTCCCTTGGCGTACACCTTGATCCCATTCAAAATAAAAGCAAACGCATCCTCTCCTCGCTCATTGTGGAGGGCAAGCTCAATGGTTCGTATTCCGTAAGGCTCACTATAACGGTCCACTTCAATTCCATCCGCATATAGAATAACCTCCAGGGAATACAAATAGGGTTCACCCAGATCATGCGTCCACCACAATTGCGGTGACGACACCACCAGCGTTGTATCTGCCTTTCCACCTTCCACAGCCAATCCATCAGCTCGTACCACCTCAATACCACCAGCATCCATCAACCGAACATTACATGTCGTGACCACAGGTTGCTCACGTTGCTGTCTGCTGCGGAATGACATCACCGATTTCACATCTGCCGTGACGTAGATAACCGCCTGCTCCTTGCTGACAGATTCGGTTCTGGCATATACACTCTCCAGCTTCGCCATCACCCGTCTCTCCAATCGAACCGTGCCCCAGATGCCTACGGTAACCATGCGCGGCCCCCAGTCCCAGCCGAAATTCATCGCCGCCTTGCGGAGCCATGGCCGTTCCTTGGTATAAGATGACCAGTCGAATGTCTCCTTGTCCAAGTTGTGCAGTGTTAAAGGGTCAAACCGGACTGCAATGGCGTTCCAGCCATTACGGACCAGTGAGGTTACATTGAATGCGTGGGACATGAGCATATTGGATGTTTTCCCTACTTCATGTCCGTTCACATACACCGTAGCGAATGTATCCAAACCTTCGAAGACAAGCTCGAAATGTTCCTGCTCCTCTTCACCCTTGACCAGATTAAAGTTGGTACGATACCACCATTCCTTTTGCTCGATCCAGCGACTCTTGGCATCGTTATGCCCAAAATACGGAGGATCAATAATGCTGCGCTGGATCAGTGCTGAATGAACATCACCTGGCACTTCCGCCCCAATCCAGAAGCGGTCGTCCAGTGCAGCTGCAGCAATGTCCATGGCCCGCTTTTCCCCGACTTCAAAGTGCTGTATCTTCCATTGACCCGACAAATCCTGACTTGAATATTCTCTCTTCATCATTTGCCTCGCTCCCCAGATCCCTGAGTCATGATGCACCGAAAACGTTTGCAGAAACATGTCAAAGCATGCGTTGTCTGCTAGCTTCCCGAAGGCTTGAATGAATATGCCTCTTCGCGAAATTCACTCGGGGTCTTTCCCGTATGTTTTTTAAACAGCCTGCTAAAGTATTTTACGTCTTCATATCCACTAATGGCAGCCACTTCACTGACTTTTGCAGGAGAGACTGCCAGCATCTCCATTGCCCGCCGGATACGCATATTCGTAACAAAATCCCCAAAAGTGATGCCTGTTTCTTTCTTAAATAGCTCGCTCAGATGCCCGGGATGCAAATGAACCTGACCCGCCACCTGCTGCAGACTGATGTCTTGTGCCAATCCGGATTCAATGTAGGCAATGGCTTTTTGCACATGTGAAGCCTGCCCTTGGCCCATTTGGCTGTAATATGTATGCATCAGACCATATAAATGGTGAAACAGCATATCCCGGAGATCCGCAGCATCTGCATCCGGTTCCGGTTGCCATGGTTCATATCGTGCAGGCTCCTCTCTTCCAATGGCACGCATCGTACGAACCAGCCAGCGATGTCCGGCGATCACCGCAGATTGCAAGCAGGCATGGAACGATTCAGGCGTCACTTCGGGGTCCATCATGAGTTCTCTTACAAGCTCTTGTGTCCATGTGGTCAGCACTACAGGATCGTTGTCGAGCAGCAGTGTCCCCAATGCAGTTTCCTCTTCATGCGTAAGTAACGTTTTGCCGCCTTTGCGATGACTCACCTGCTCGATGCCCCATATTTTATCCTGCAACAAACCTAGATATTGGAATGCCGCAGATGCTGTTTTGTAACTATCATGAAGATGCATCTCACCGCAAACAGGATGCCCTATCGCTGCACGCAGCGAACATTTCAGCAATTGCTCCATGTGATTCAATACCGCTTTCAACGTGTACTGTAATTCCTGCTTTATGTTCGCCGTTAACTGCACAATTCCAATAATCTGTTTTTTCTGAATATGGGCAATTGCACCAGGCAGCAGATCCTCCAGCATGTTCTGTACAGCAAACCTCAACAGCGCAGCTGAAGAACGACTCCATCCTTTCGCCTGAATAATGAACACCTGTTGATATACCTGCTCGCCACCCAGAGAAACATCAGCAAACTCCACTACTCCCGGCTTCAGAAATGCAGGACAAGGACCTGTACTCACATCACCATCAATGACCCATTTTTCAAATAAACGCTGTCTGTTCTCCCGTAAAAGTCGACCTTCTCTTGACTTTTCTGCCCATCGATCTGTAATTCGTTGTTTGGCCTGGAGAACGGTTTTGATGATCTCTTCCGGTTTGCTTGTTTTGAGCAGGTAATCCGTCACTCCCTGGCGGATCGCCTGTTGGGCATAAGCGAAGTCATCATATCCGGACAAAATAATGACCTCCAGCTCAGGCAGCAATTGCAGCCCTTCATCTGCCAGTTCAAGCCCCGTTTTACCAGTCATGCGGATATCGGTCATCAGAATGTGCGGACGTTCCTCAGCCATCCGGGTTAGTGCCTCTTCAGCCGAGGCAGCGGGTGCAAGAAGTTCAATGCCCAGCTCGTTCCAGGCAATTACACTGGCAAGTCCGGTCCGAATAATCACTTCGTCATCGACAATAAGCAGTCTCATGGCGATTCCTCCAGAAAGGGTATGGAAAATGAGATACGGGTTCCGCCGCCGACCCGGCTGTCTATTTCTAGTTGTGAAGCCGCTCCGTAATGGAGCAGCAATCGCTCATTCACGTTGTGGATTCCGTAACCACCAACAGGCGGGTTTACATCCGGTCTTTCCTTCAACTGTTCCAGCCTCTCTTGTTCCATACCAATGCCATCATCCAGCACCAGTATGTTCATTCGTTCCTCTTCCTGATCCTGACGAATCATGATCGTGATCGTTCCTGTGCCGACCTTTGGCTGAATTCCGTGGATCATGGCATTCTCGACAAGCGGCTGCAGCAGCAGCTTCAGCATCATCCGCTGCTCCAGTGCAGGATCCACAATATAATGCACTGCAAATTTATCGGGAAAACGGATAGACTGGACACGTACATAATGCTGGATGTGGGCAATCTCCTGTCCTACAGGGCAAAAATCCTTGCCGTTATTCAGGCTAATACGCAGGAAATCACTTAATCCTTCTACCATGTCTGCAATCCGACTCTCTTTTGACATCAAGGCGATCCAGTGAATGGACGAAAGGGTGTTATATAGAAAATGAGGATTGATCTGTGCCTGAAGTGCTCTCAGATCTGCTTCCTTCTTCCGGGCTTCACCGCGTATCACTTCTTCCTTAAGACTCTCGATATGTGTGCCTAGCAGATTATAACTTTCTCCCAGTTTGCCAATCTCGTCGTCGCTTTCCGATCGAAACAAAGGCAGCGGCCGATCCGGGTCAATACGGGACAGGTGCCTGGTGAGCACACGGAGCGGTCTCGTTACTCGGCGGACGGTAAACCAGACAAGTCCTGCGCAGATTACAGCAGAAGCAACGACTGCTACGGCCGTGAGAATCAGAATATAACCGTTTTCCGACTTATACTGATCATAAGGTACCGTTCCAGTCAACGTCCATCCGGTCAACTGTTCCGGGTAATAGAGAAGTGTACGTTTATTTTCTCCACTGCTATACGTTGTCGTACCGCTCCCACCTTGCCGAATCAGCGTCTGCACTTCTGGTTCAACCTGCTCCAGGGACTTCCCAAGCCTGGATTTGTCCATGGAAGACAGGATTTCTCCCGAACGTCCGATCAGCTCCAATCGTCCTTCACCCCTGCCAAGTCCCAGCGCAGCCCAGTCTTTGGAGATGGCCTTTTCATCCAGGCTGATGGCGAGCCATCCAATGGGGCGGTAATCATGGATGCTGCGGATCGGGCGCACCAACGTAATGACATTTTGTATCCCTGCATAGTTGCGGACCGGGTAGACGCCGGTCCATGTTTTAACCGCATCACCACTAGGTGCTGGAGGATCGGAAGTACCCGGTTCATACCAGGTTGCGGTCGTCAATACAGCATCAAACCGATCCGGATAAATCGCAATATTCGCAATATATTTTTTGGAGGCTGCCAGATTGGTCATTCTGCCCAGGATATCTACGCGGTCCAGCTCATGATCTTCATTTCGGCTCAGATACTGCTGAATATCCCGCTCCCCAATCAGGAAAATCGATATATTCTCGGCATCCTGCAGCATATAACGAAGATTGGCTTCCACCTGTTTCAGCGTATCCATGCCGGACAGCTTCGTTTTCTGCTCGGTAATACGGGAAGAGATCAGAAACGCGAACAGACCCAGCGCCACCAATGGCACAATCATGGAGGCAGTTACGACAACCGAGAGCTTCCTCTGCAGCGAAGATGTCAGCCAGCTTCTCAATTCTTTCCCTCCTCTGGATGCGCTTTCGTTTATCCCTTAACCGCACCAGCCGTCATGCCTTTCATCACCTGTTCCTGAAAGACAAGATATAGAATAATGGTCGGAATAACCGACAGCGTCATGGCGGCCAATGTTAGTCCATAGTCCGTCTGGTATCCATCAGCGAAATTTGCAATGGCCAGCGGTAACGTTTTCAATCCCGTTTTGTTAATAAACACGAGTGCAAACGAAAAGTCATTCCACGCATGCAAAAAACTCAGAATCGTAACTGTGGACAAGGCAGGCACCGACATGGGCAGCATGATCCGGGTAAACAGTCCCCACAGGCCTGTTCCATCGATAAACGCCGCTTCTTCAATATCCCTTGGTACACTAGTCAGATAGGCCGTGAGTACAAAAATGGCAGTTGGCAGTGCAAACGCCGTATATGGCAAGATCAATGCCCAATACGTATTCAGCAGGGACATCTGTTTCATTAGAATGAACAATGGAACCAGTGTGCTGTGAATGGGAATCAGCATACCTACGACGAAAAAGGTCATGACCAGACCCTTCCAGCGGAACTGGAACCGGGCCAATATAAATGAAGCAAGCGCTGCAATAAACAGGGTCAAAATTAGTGAGCCCACGGATACAACCAGTGAATTGCCAAATGCCGTTCCCAGTCTGGAGCTTTCCCATGCATTGCTGAAATTGGCCACGTTCCAGTGTGCCGGCAAACCAAAAGGCCTGCTGTAGAAATCTTCATTCGTTTTAAACGCACTGATCACAAGCCAGTAAAACGGATACAATGTTAAAATACCATACACCGTCAGCAGCGTCCAAACAATTCCGCTGCGCAGGCGGCGAACCGGATGGCCCCCATCACTTCGAGGCGATGGCATCGTTACAGGTGTCACACTCATTACAGTTCCCCCTCTCCTTTAATTCTCTTTTCGTTTACGACTGGTCACCCACTGGCTTGTTCCGATGAGCAGCAGGGAGATCAGCACGATGGTCGTTGAGATGGCACTCCCGAAACCATAGCGATAAGTCGTGAAGGTTGAGTTATACATATACGTAGCGAGCAGTTCTGTGGCATGAGCCGGACCGCCTTTGGTCATGATGTACACCAGATCAAAGGATTTCAGACTGCCTGAAATGCACAGAATAATCGCAACCTGCACCGTTCCCCAGATCATGGGAAGAGAAATCGAAACCAGCTTACGGATTCCTGATGCGCCGTCCATTTTGGCAGCGTCGTGAATTTCACCTGGGATGTTTTGCAGCGCCGAGATGAAAATAATGAGGTACAGGCCAACAAAACTCCAGAGCAGCGGCGGTACGAGAGAGAAGATCGCAATCTTGTCGTCAGACAGCCATTGCAGCTTCCAGCTCTCAAGCCCCATTGCATCCAGCAGGAAATTCAAAATTCCGATCTGTGGATGATAGATATATTGCCAGATCATACCTATGACCACAGTAGATAAGACCATTGGCAGAAAAACAGCGGAGCGCAGGAAGCGCTGGAGCGGATTGCTTTTGTGTAATATGACCGCAAGCATCAGTGCTAACGGGATTTGCCCAAACACGGAAGCCAGAACAAAAATGACGTTGTTTTTCAGTGCCCGCCAGAATACGGGGTCGTGCCATATCTCCACATAGTTGTTCAGGCCAATATAATTGGACTCTCCGATTCCGGACCAGTTGAAGAAACCGTAATAGGCTGACCATACAACCGGCACAAATACAAACAACGCATATATGATGATTGCCGGAGCAAGCCCCAGCATGATAAAACGACGACTGCGCAAAGCGTTCATTCAGTCACTTCCCTTCATTAATGCCTTACCTAACCTCTAATACATGTGATTCTTGCCAAAGGAAACGGAAAACCCCTCCCCTGCCGGGAAGGGGTAATCTCTTCTTTGCAATCATTATGAGTTCGGATCATTGGACCAATTTAACGTTTCATCCTGACCTCAAATCTAACTTGTTAATTGCCAACGGCGTTGGCCTGTGCAGCCTGAATTTTGGCGGCGATATCTTCTGCTTTCCCACCCATCAGCAGTTCCTGCAGTCCATTATTGATGACCTCTACTGTTGCAGATCCCAGCTTGGAATCGTAAACCGGATTAATCTTCACTTCCTGCATCAAATCATATAATTCCACGAACAAAGGGTGTGCTTTGGATTTGTCCAGATCAATCTTGTAACTGACCAAAGTACTGCTGTCCAGCGTCGCCTTCTGACCGTCAGGACCCGCCAGCGCGTAGAACAGCTCCATCGCTGCCTCTTTTTGGGCCCCGCTCAGCTTTTTGCTTACACCAAGACCGGTACCAACCACGCCTGAGGTTGTTCTTGGCTCACCCTGTCCTCCGTCCACTGGGGGAAGAATGGTGATATGTGTGTTGTTCAACACCTCTTCAGGTGCGTTATTCACCAGGTTCGCCAAAGCCCATCCACCATTCATGACCATCGCTGCTTTTCCCTGGAAGTACAGCTGCATCATCTGGGTCTCGTCAATACTGTTGAAACCATCCTGGAAGGCTTTGCTGTTCCCGAGCTGCTGCATCTTGTTTAACGCCTCGATGAACTGTGGATCGGTAAAACTTGCGCCATCCTGGGCTGCTGCCTTCAGGAACCAATCTGTGCCCGTAATCCGGTCAGCCAGTGTACTGAAAATCGTCGATTGGGCGACCCAGTTTGCCTTGTTACCCAGTGCCATTGGAATAACCTCGTGTTCGTTAAACGTAGCAATCGCCTGCTCCAGCTCGGCCCACGTCTCAGGAACTTTGACGTTATACTGTTTAAACAGTGCCTCGTTGTAATAAATGAAGGAACTTGGCGCCAGATTCATCGGCACGGAGTAGATGTTTCCGTCAACCGTATATCCGTCCAGTGCGTTCGGGATAAAGTTGCCCTTCCACTCCGGTTTCGCGTCCAGCTCCGCATTAATTGGCTGCAGCAGATCGCCTTTTACAAATTCTTTTGTCATCGCATCCGGCCACATCACAAACAGGTCCGGCATTTCATTCGCAGCTGCTACGGTGCGGAGCCTTGTTTTGAGACCATCTGTGGGCAGCCCCTCATCCACCACTTCAATATCGGGATGTGCTGCCCGGAAATCTTCGATGATTTTACGCATCGCTACCGCTTTTGCATCCTGTCCGGTCCAGTTATGCCAAAGTGTCACGGTCACTTTATCTTTGCTGCCCGTTCCTTCCGATGCATCACCGCCGCTGCAGGCTGCAAGTACCATCGAAAACAAGGCAATTGCCACGAATCCCGAAAGCCATTTTCTCAACATCTCTATCTCCCCCTTGGCTGATTGAATATCCTTATTGTAAATGGTAACGCTATCATACCGTAAGGTGACGATCCACGGATGCAGGGGTGAAAAATATCGGATGCCCGTTCCGATGGAGCACTTCCCTTTAAACAAAAAAAGCTCTCGAATGTGAGAGCTCCTTATGAAACCAAGTTTATTTAATAAGAAAGAGAATAAGTTCTGATTTATTGCATACTGCTTTGGATGAGTGTCGCAAAAGCTTCAGAGCCTTCTTTCGTCAGATGCACGCCGTCTTTTTCAAAATATTCGTCGTGTCCTTCACTTGCACTGTGCCAGTCAATGAGGGAAACGTTATTGTACGCTGAGGCTGCTTCATTCAGTGCTTTGTTAACCGTTCGTTCCCAAGGACGGGGAACCCGCACGGTAACCAGATACACATGATCTTCATCTTTAAGGTAATCAAGCACTGATTTCAGACTTTTGGAATTGAATGAACCATTGGTTCCTAGTTCCAGCACCACCTGACCGCCCAATTGATCGTTTCGTTTGAGCCCGTCCAGCACATCGGCTGCCTCCCACATCTGACGCCCAACATGACCGTCCACGTAAACTCCCGACACATTCTGTTCCAGGTAAGGCTTGGCGTCCAAAATGACCGAGTCCCCTATGACGGTATAGTGAACCTTTCCGTCTTCAGCAGGAGGAGCTGTTTCCCCATCCGCTTGGGACGAATCTCCAGTTTGATCCGGATCCTTCGATTTATCGATACCGGCATCACCTGGATGATCAGTCTCTCCTGAAGAATTCTCAGTCGCCTGGCTCGGGTTATCCGCGGCGGTGCCTTCTCCTTCATCGGGTGTTGAGACTTCCGGCTGAGCAGATGTATCCGGCTTCGACGTTTGCTGCTCGGGTTGACTTTGCTGGTCGCCAGCATCCTCGGCAGGTTTGTCGTTCTTCTGCGGTTCAGCAGTCTTTTGGCCGGACCCAGAAGTGTCTACAGGAGCCGGAAGCACATCCTGCCCTTTCTCTTCATATACAGAATGCTCGCTGTTCAATGTGGTGGACATGGACACGGAATGTGAATCGGAATTCGCGGCAGATGTGATCATCATTTGGGACACTGTGAAGCACATGAACAGAACAGACATCAGCAGTCCTGCCCGCTTCAGCCAGGTTTGATGAGTACCATGCCCGTTCCATCCTTTCTCCCACAACCGGGACCAGGTATCTCGGAATCCATTGTGACGGATCGGATTCTCAATATACTTTAATGACAGTGATGCCAGGACTACCGTTGCGGCCACCTGCAAAATCATTCGAACCGGGTGGAATTCCCCCGTATCAACGGCCGGACTCGTCAGGACGATCACGGGGTAATGCCAGAGATAAAGTCCATAGGAGCGTTCACCAATCCATCGCAGTGGCTTGGCACCAACTAGGCGTGCCAAAAAGGAAGAAGGGTGTGCAAGCACAGCGACCAACAGCGTTGTTGCTATGGCTTGAAGGACCATCCCACCTTGGTACAGCGAAGGTTCATATTCACTGCTGTTCAGCATCATGTAGATCAGCAGGGCCAGTGCTGCCACACCCGATACGTCGAGTACGACTCGATTAAGGCTCGCAAGGGAAGGTGACAGGTTGCGGCTTGGCCACACTACAGCGAGTGCAGCACCAGCCAGCAGCGCGAACGCCCGGGTATCCGTACCATAATATACACGGCTCGGATCCAGATCCGGATTGTACATGATCGCCATTGCACCAGCAGATAATTCAGCAGCCACTACAATAAAGACAACGAGCCATCCCTTTCTTTTGAACACCATGATCGAAGCGATCAGAATTAACGGCCACACCATGTAGAATTGTTCTTCCACCGCGAGCGACCAGAAATGTCCGAACGGGGATGGAGGACCAAAACTTTCAAAATAGGATACGTGATGAAAGATATACCACCAATTGCTTATGTATAAAACACCCGAAACAATGTCCCCACGCAGGGCAGCAAGCCGGGAAGGATCTGTGAAGAGCAGCCAAACCATTACAACTGCTGTCACGGTGAGCATGCCAGGCACCAAGCGCCTGATTCTGCGCATCCAAAAATCACCGAGTGAAATGCGCCCATGTTCCTGCCATTGGGACACAAGAATATCCGTAATCAGGTAACCTGATAAAACAAAGAAGATGCCAACACCGAGCAAACCGCCGGGAATAAAACTCAAATTCAGATGATACGCAACTACAGCAAGCACGGCAATGGCCCGCAAGCCATCCAGTCCGTTCATATGACGCCTGCTTTTCAACGTTTGTGACATGAGCGCCCCTCCTTGTTGCTGGTTGACATCATTGGTGTATGGGGCGATTGCAAATCATCTACGCTTCTCATTGTGTTTCTGGTTGTCATTAACATACGTATTGCACCTTTCGTCATTCATTTCCAATATATCGTTCAACACTCACGCTTAGCATTATACGCTCAAGCGCAGCGAGATAAATTACAGTAGTAGTTACAAAGCGATGAAACGATGTAACCTTTCCTGCCAGCTTATATAGCTGTAAAATCATACTCCAAAATTGTCGTTTAATACAGTCTTTTTCTTCGACTGGGTAATATTACCTCACTGGCAAATCAAAACAAAAAAAGCTGCCCACTTACTCAGCAGCACTAACCATTATAAACCTATCCCGTGACTGATTGAAAGTTTTGCTCATAAATGCTTCTGCGTGCCTAGGACCCTGGGTGTGAAACGGATGAATCTTCTCTTCAGTCCCATCATCACGTATGCGATATATTGGAACGTACGGAATACAAGTGGTTATTTCATGACTTTGTACTCATTTAGCAAACAGGCAAAAAAGCGGCCAAGAATCTGCCCGCTTTTTTACTGAAGATATGTGCATGTCTTCCATCAACTGCATTTGCTATAACCACAATTGCTGCACGTCTTGCAGCCTTCCATATTAATCAGAGATGCTGATCCGCAAGAAGGACATAAATCCCTGGACTCGCCAAAGGTGCTTCGTTCTTCGCCACCATTCTTTTTCTCCTGCAGCCCAACATCCCCTTCTTTCGAACTCCCGATAGCAAACGGATCATTGACTTGTATTGAATCGGCCTCGTGTACCTCAGCTGTGCTCTGTACGTGACTCTCGAGCGCTTTGGCCACTGCGTCTGCGATGGACTCGACCCGGTTCACTCCGAAGCCGATTGCTCCCGAGCCTCCGATGCCTTTTAAATGTTTGATCAACAGCTCCACTTTATGTCCATGGTCACCGTATCGCAGGAACAGGGAGCAAACTCTTCCGAGCGCTTCAGCCATGGCGAATACATCTGATCCAGCTTTACCCACGTTCAGGAAGATCTCCGCCGGAATGCCGTCCAGGTCGTTAATCGTAATGTATGCCATGCCAAATGGTGTATTAATTTTATACGTTGCACCGCGCAGCACCTGTGGACGGCTCTTGTATTGTTTATCCAGCACTTTGGCAGAAGACGAGGAATTCACGGATGTCTTGCCTTCCGGCTCTGTCACCGCAGACCCTGAAGGAAGGGTGCTGGCCATCGTTGCTGCAGTCTCCTCTTTTGCCCCCTTTGTCTCGCTGCTTGCTTCAATCTTTGTCTCTTCCTTCTTCGTCGTGGACAGGACCTGTACATCACGGCTGCCATCCCGGTAGATCGTTACACCCTTACAACCCAAATCGAAGGCAAGCTCATACAACTGTGCCGTATCTTCCACGGTAAAATCAGCCGGGCAGTTGGCTGTTTTTGAAATGGAGCTATCGACCCATTGCTGAATCGCGGCCTGTACCCGGATGTGATTTTCTGCTGACAGATCCATCGCTGTCACATAATAATCGGGCAATTCCTCACCAGGGTGTTCATCCAGCCACTCCTGCGCAATCGGGACAAACTGCTCGTCATAACCGAGCCGGCTTTGGCGGAAATATTTAAAAGCAAAATACGGTTCAATCCCTGTTGACGTACCCACCATCGTTCCGGTGCTCCCTGTTGGGGCCTGCGTGATCAGTGTTACGTTACGAATGCCTTGTTTGCGGATGGCCTCTCCCACTTCGGGATAGGTCTCGACCATTTTTTTCATAAATCCGCTCTGTAAGTACGGTTCCACCTCAAAGGCCGGGAAAGCGCCTTTCTCTGCCGCAATATCTGCTGATGCGAGATATGCCTCTCTCGCAATGAAACCATACAGTTTATCCAAAAATTCAAGCGATTCCGGACTGCCGTACCGGATGCGCAGCTTGATCATCAGCTCTGCCAGTCCCATCGTGCCAAGTCCAACCCGACGCTCCCGCTGCTGATTCTTTTTATTTTCTTCAAAATGATAAGGCGTTGCATCGATCACATTGTCCAAAAATCTCGCCGAGATGCGTGTTGTCTCCGCCAGATCCCTCCACGCCACATCATGACTGGCCTCATCATAAAATTTGGATAAGTTAATGGCCGACAGATTGCACACACCCCATCCCGGCAGGCCCTGTTCCCCGCATGGATTCGTACATATGATCGGATTAAAATACCAACTGTTCGACATCTGGTTGTAATACTCCATAAATACAACCCCAGGTTCCGCTGATTTCCAGGCCGATTCAATAATCGTATGCCATATTTCCCTCGCTTTCACTGTACGGTAATGGATTACCGGGTGCCCGGCCTCTTTCCATTGCTGCAGGTCCCCGTCCCACTCGGTGTCATAATCCGGATCGCTCGTATCCGGAAAAACAAGCTGCCAGTCGCCGTCCTGCTTGACGGCCTCCATAAATGCGTTGCTTACACACACCGAGAGATTGGCATTGGTGACCTGGCCCATCGTTTGTTTGACTGTAATAAAATCCATGACATCCGGATGCCAATCGTTCATCATCAGCATGAGCGCTCCGCGGCGGCTGCCACCCTGCTCGATCAATCCCGTGGTATAACTGAACAAACCGCCCCAGGATACCGAACCACTGGAAGATCCATTCACCCCTTTTACAACTGCACGACGCGGACGGAGTGACGACAGGTTGATGCCGACTCCGCCACCGCGAGCCATAATCTCCGTCATTTCAGTCAACGTTTTCATGATGCCACCTCTGCTGTCCTCAGGAGATGGAATGACGTAACAATTGAAAAGGGTCAATTCGTCGCTTGCACCTGCACCAGCAGCAATTCGGCCCCCAGGCACCAGCTTCCAATCATCCAATACAGCGCGGAACTTGGATTCCCATTTTTGCTGCTCTTCAGGAGTAGACTCCACCGAGGCCATCGCTTTCGCCAGGCGATCCCACATCTCCTCCGGTGTTCTTTCTATATTCAACGTAAGCTTCTCCGCTTCCGTCTGGATCATATCTCCGCTGCGGGTTTTCACCTTCACCATCTGACCTTGACGTTCGATGATTTCGCCTACTTCTTTTGTTGGAAACTTGGGATCATCTTTGGTCAGGACGAGTACAACATCTCCTGCCTTGGCATGGTTCGGATCGGCATCCTTCCAGGCGTATCGGTCCAAAAATATTTTTTCACTGAGTCCTACCAGCTTGTGCGACAATTTGTTCGTAGTCATTATGATTGACAGCCTCCCCATAAATCCCATTTCATTTTCCACTATGCAATAAAATATGCCTTAACACCACATATAGTGATTTATATCCAGTATAGTACACCATATATTGATTTTCCATGTGACTTTTGTCATAGTCAGTCTTCCAATTTGCTATGTACTCGGACAAGCTCTTTCTTACGCCATCAGACGCTGTTATTCTGAATTTGTGAATTTTTTGGGCATAAAAGGCAGATTTCGCACCTTATTTGGAGCCTGGTTATGAACTGCCCCTCATTCGTCCATACTATAACCTACGAATAAAACGTCATCATGTATGGCAGGGGAGGCATCACCATGAACCGGAAACATCCGCTTCACATGAATCAACCTGCAGCTGAACTGCCCGTTCCGCTTGAATTCGATCGCAGCTGGTTGACACAGCTGGAGTCACGACTCGATAAGGGCGGACCTTGGGGGGATTACAGACTCTTTCAGCTTGGCATTCAGGCAGAAGAGACCAATCTGATTCCCAACTTTGATGAAATACAGTGTTTGAAGCATTTGCAGGGGCTCACCCCGCTTCCACACCAGCTGGACACTGCACGCAAGGTATTATTTGAAATGTCAGGCCGTGCCATTCTAGCCGATGAGGTCGGACTGGGAAAAACGATAGAAGCAGGTCTGATTTTAAAAGAATATATGGTCCGTGGTCTCGTATCCAAGGTGCTCATTCTCGTTCCTGCATCCCTTGTACTTCAGTGGGTTCGAGAGCTGAATTCGAAGTTTGGCATTCCAGCAGTTGCACAGAAAAAGGCCTATTCCTGGCAAAATGAAGTTGTCGTGGCTTCCATGGATACTGCGAAGCGAGATCCACATAAGGACATTTTGCTGAACACGGACTATGACATGATTATTATTGATGAAGCCCATAAGCTCAAAAATAAAAAAACGACAAACTACCAGTTCATGCTGAAACTGCGCAAAAAATATTGTCTGCTGCTGACCGCAACCCCCGTTCAGAATGACATGAGCGAGCTGTTTAATCTGATTAATCTGCTGAAACCGGGCCAGCTTGGTCGTCAGGGCGACTTTGCAGCCAACTTTGTCGTGGATAAACGCGTTCCGAAAAATCAGGAGCAGCTCAAGGACGAATTGTCCAAAGTCATGATCCGCAATCGCCGCGGCGAAGGTCCGGTACAGTTCACCAAACGGAACGTCTCCAACGTGAATTTGCAGCTATCGCCTGAAGAACAGGCTTTATATGATGGTGTGACCTCTTTTGTTAAAGACCAGTATCAGGAAGCCGGAGGAAACTTGAGCAGCATGCTTTCTCTCGTCACGTTACAGCGGGAAGTGTGCAGCAGCCGGGATGCTGTTTTCGTTACACTGGTCAATCTGTCCAAGAAACTCCCGCTGGACTCCCCGCTCCGGGACAAGATCTGGGAACTGGTTGCCCATATCAAGGCCATTAAGGAAAATACAAAAGCCGAGAAAACGATGGAACTGATTCGCAACATGAATGAGAAGGTCATCATTTTCACCGAGTACCGGGCCACGCAGGAGTATTTGCTGAATTACTTCCGCAACAACGGACTAACCGCTGTTCCCTATCGGGGCGGTATGAACCGGGGAAAAAAGGACTGGATGATGGACCTGTTCCGCGGCCGTGTCCAAGCGATGATTGCAACCGAGGCTGGCGGCGAGGGCATCAATCTCCAATTTTGCCATCACATGATCAATTTCGACCTGCCCTGGAATCCCATGCGGGTGGAGCAGCGGATTGGCCGGGTACACCGGTTGGGACAGCAAAATGATGTGAATATCTACAATCTGTCAACGACAGGCACCATTGAGGAACATATCCTGAATTTGCTGCATGAAAAGATCAATATGTTCGAAATGGTCATTGGCGGACTGGATGTCATTCTGGAACGACTCGAGAAAAAAGAATCCATCGAAAAGAGTCTGTATAAAATCATGCTCGAATCCCAAAACGAAGAAGACATTCGTCGCAAAATGGATTCACTTGGGCAATCGCTGAATTCCATTCAGCGTGAAGTCGCCGATGAAGTTCCGTCTGTTTCCCTTCTGGATCTGGGCAAAGGAGGACACTAACCATGACCATGTCATCTCATGAAGTTCAAACTTATGTGACTACCTATCTCGAAGCGATGGATTGTCAGATTATGGAGCGATCCCCTGCACATATAACAGTGAAACTCTCGCCTGAAGCGGATAAGGCTCTAACCAACCGTCCCTATTATTGGGGGTTTGTGGAGCGAACCGGTGCTCCGGCTGAAACGATGTCCTTTACGTTCGTATTTGACCCTGCAGCCCATCAGCAAGCCATCGAGGCAGCAGAAGCCAGAGCTGCTCAAGCTTCACCCCCTCCTTCTGCCAGTCAAGATACTTCCGGCGGATTGAATGCGGGTTCCGGTTCCACTCCGGATGCACCCAAAGATACAATTCTTGGCCGTTATTTCGGCATTACTCCAGCACTTCCGCAGCTCGGTCCCGGCCGGATTTTGCGTGAAGATGTTGTCTATGGCAGTCGCAGACTGCAGCAGATCTTCGATGCGGCCCGTGAAGGCGGAGCATTTGTGAATTTGTTCGAGCAGGCCCCGAAACGTCAGCTGCGTGCTGCCGCACCGGCCGTATACGAGCCTTGGCTCGGTGTCTGTTTCAAAGTTGAATTTGCTTGCGATTTGAAACGAGAGGAACTTCATTTTCTTGGTATCTCTCTTCGCACAGGTGAAATTATCGAAAAGTTCGGCTCCAAGCTGAACCGGCGAGACCTTAGCCCAAGACTGGCCGAGAACATGCATGTTCAGACCGCCAAGGTATCGCTATCTGATGCTGGAGCAGCCCTGGAAGCACATCTCACTCAACGCTTGCTGGAACTGGATTACGGGTGGGCTGAACAGGCCAAAGCAAGACTGGATCTGGAACTTGGTGTAGTGGATGCCTACTATGAAGCAGTTCTGAGAGAGGATACACCTGAAGTCGAGGTAAATGACGACACCTCAGTTGCGGAACACCTTACTGCTTCCAAGGGACAGGGACAAACGACAACCAAAGGAATTCAGTCCACTACGGAAGATCACTCCCGTATTGCTCCTGTGAATCGAATATCAATAGGAGCGGCGGGGAAGAAACCTGGCACCGATGCAGAGCTTGCTGCTGAGCCGATCGTCCCGCTGGATGAAGAGACGGATTCCGAACAGGAGAAGACCAGACAGGCTGTAATGGACCGTGAAGCGATGAAACTGCAATATGAGACGCGCCGAACAGAAATGATCTGGCAGTATGAGCCCAAAGTGAAGGTCACTGCCATTAGCAGCGGCATGTTTCATTTAAGATAGACGCAGACACTACTTTTCCAGCAAATGACGTCAAAAGTAGTGTTTATTCATGAGTGGCGGCCCGACAGGTTGCAGCAACCTTTGCATGGCTTGTCCACTAGAATGAACCTAGAAGTGATCATGCAGCGAATAATCGGCTCCATTCGTCATGATGTACCCTAGAAAAGAAGGTGTTATTATGAAACGAATCTTCCATAGACCGTGGCATGGTATTCGCCGGGCAGCAGGTATTGGTGCCATGTGCCTCTTAGGTTTAACAACCTTGTCTACATCGTTGCAAGCAGAGGAAACCTTGAGTTTGGATGAAACGGCCTCTGAGCTATTGTCTTTTCAGTTAACAAATGCAATGACCGAGGCTTCCCTTCGTTCCGGGACACTCGCTCCTGCTGCTGTCCAGCAGTTTGCGCATCAACAGACCATATCCCTTGGCTCCATCCAACCTTCCAACCAAGGCTGGAATGACGCAGAGCTCGATTTTTCCCCTCTTGGCCCGGGTACACACAGCTGGCTTGTCAATGCCCATGTTGATGGAAAACCCATTGGATATATGATTATTACAGCTGACCGAAGTGGGCATTTGCACCTAAGTGAATATGGACAAGGAGAAGAAAATCCTTACAACATCTCTCTGCTCCAGCAATCCCTTAAAAGACATGATCTGAATCTGGAGGAGTTATCTCGCGGAGTGGATATACATTTACGATATGCCTCCCCGCTGCTTGCGTATTGGGAAGTGGAGCAATCCGGTACTGCTGCAATCTATATTGACGCAACCAACGGCGACACATTACCAAACAGCGTCGTGAAGGCCCATGAGCGCAGCTCTGGAGATGAGCAAATTCGATCTTCCGTGCTCCCCGTATCTGCACAGCTTCGTTTCAAAATGGAAGAATCATCGAATGTCTCATCATTCACAGCAGATTTTATCCATTTGCAACCTGTATTTGATCCGGCTGACAATCTGTCATGGATCACTTCCAAAGCGATCCCTGCAACAAGTTTGGAGCCATTGATAAAGCAGTGGAAAAAGCATCAACATATCGTATTTTCTGCCGATGATCGTAATGTGTTATATGGCGGCCCTCTTCCTGTAAGCGGATATCAGGTTTGGCAAAAGCATAATACATCGGAGCAAATGGAATACGTGGCGATCGGGGGACATTCTTCGGTAAGACGATTTGTTCCTCTGGATACCCTAATCGAGGATGGTCATTTTTATACCTTTAAGCCATAGAGATCCTTCTGGAGACAACAAAAACACAAATAAGACGCCATCCTCTGATTCTGAATCAGGAATGCGTCTTATTAATTTCAATCTGCTGCGTCAGTTTAACCGCTTATCCTTTGCCAGAAGAACTTCGTTTTTGCATTTTCCCACCTGAGTCCAATGCTTTTTCCTTTTTCCCTACCCAGAGGGATACAGCAAACGGAAGCATGCCAAACCATTTCATTGCCCAAGGCTCTTTTGCTTTTGTACGCCCCTTGCGCTCTTCTTTTGGTGTATCCATAAAATGAACGACACGCTGCGTAATATACTTCACCAGCTCATCACTTTTGGCCATAATCCTCTGCCTCCTTTGTACCTTAGATTTTGCATCATTCGCATCGATTTGCTCCCGGGTACGATACCTCTATTGTGCGCAGATCAGCCCATGGATAAACAATTTTTTTCTTCACGAAGTATGAAAAAACCAATATTGCACAGTCTAATGCCAAAGGTATCCATCCATTCCTTGTGGGTAAGATGCCAATGATAAGAAGGAGCGTGCATAACTCATGAATAAGCTGCTGACGGCATTGATGGCATGGCTGATCGGGATTAATTTTATGCTTTTGACACCTGCACAAGCCATCTCCGCTGCTATTCCATCACCACATTCCATCCCTAAGTCTGTGAGTCCCTCGCTGCTGCCTGTTACCGATGGGGACGCCTATCGCTCCACACACCACGCATTTGCTGCTCCAGTCATTTTGCTGGATGTTGGACATGGCGGTATTGACGGCGGGACGACAGAACACGGGGTACTGGAAAAAGACATCAATCTGGCCATCAGTCAAAAGGTGTACCTTCTGCTTCGCAGCAAAGGGTATGCTGTCATCATCAACCGGCTTGGTGATTATGCACTTAGTGATGAGAATCGCTGGCTGAACAGCAGGTCTCGTCATCGCAAGGACCTGGCCCAGCGCAAGAGCCTCAGTGAAGAAGTAAGCACCGATATCGTTGTCAGTATCCATGCCAACTGGAGTCCAAAGTCAGCTACACGTGGACCGATTGTACTCCACCAAAAGGAAGGCCGCAGCTACCTGCTCGCAGAGTCCATCCAGACCGAACTTAATCATCTGTTTGGTACACAGCGCGGTGTAGTGTGGGGTAAACCTTTCTATCTGCTGAATCAGGTGAAACAGCCGGCAGTTATCGTTGAAACGGGATTTCTGAGCAATGCAAAAGACCGGGCCATGATGAGTGATCCTGCAGAGCAGAAACATATCGCCCAGTCCATTGCAGATGGCATTATTTATTATTTGTCGGCAGTGTAGGGGCAGCATGCCAGTGCCAAACTTCACGAACAAGATCTCCGATGCCGACAAACTCAATTTGATCCTGCAGGCGGGTGACAGATTCGCGCACAACGCTGGATGTATTTAGTCCCGTCTGACCCACATGCCCAATGACGACACACATATTCTTCTCCAAGGCTCTCTTGGCAGCCAAATCCATCTGCTGACGAATATGCGGCTTCGAATTTCGGTCATCAAGGAAAATGTCATTGCCAACCGGAGGCATATTTTTGGAGACAGCGAGTTCACCCACAACCGAACGAAAATTGGTGCGACTGTCCACAAAAAACAGCCCACGCTCGCGGCATACATCGAGCACAATCGACATGATGCGTTTGTCGGAAGTAATTTTGGATCCCATGTGATTGTTCATGCCAATGGCGTAGGGAACATCATCAATGGCTTTCTCCACTCGTTCGCGGACTTCCTTGTCCGTCAGATTGGATGTGATCGCACCGGGACCCAGCCACTCAGGTCTTCCAACTTTGGGCTCCATCGGCATGTGCACAATCACATCCATTCCTTTTTCATGTGCAGCCGCAGCGTCTTTCTTCGTGGTTGGCAAAAATGGCATCACGGCAAGGGTAAGTTTGACTGGCATGTTTAATATCTCCGCAGTGCCTTTCATGTCATTGCCCGCATCATCAATAATAATTGCCATTCGTTTATGCTGTGTTTTGGATTGAGGTATTACGGTTGGTTGTGTTTCCTCTGCGGCAAGTGACCTTGCACTGCAAATCATTGGCCCTCCTGCGTAAACGATAACCAGCATACACACCAGCATCAAAGAAATTCGAATCGTCCATGGACTGGACGCCCCTGTTCGTTCAGCCTTTTTCATCCCTCGTTCCCTCCTTTGTTCTGTTACATCATTATTTGAACAATGAAGTAGGAATATGTTAGACAAAAAAAGCCTGTTCCCGTCAAAAAGAAGGGGACCTCCCCGAGAGAAGATCCCCTTCACTAAAACACGAATCAGTCCAGCTTATTTGTTACCCCACAGCTCCATGCGCTGTACGTATTTCTGGTTAATGATGTCTTCCACCTTCTCATCTCCGGCCTTTTTCATATCCTCAAGCATTTTGTCGAAGATGGCATTCGCTTCTGCCTCGGTTGGAGCAATAATGGCTCTCGTAATGCTTTGGTCCATAATATCCTTGACCTTTTGGGCCGTCAGCGCTTCCGGTGTTCCGCCGTCTGGATTGAGGTTGTCATATTCTGCGGTATCCCATACCGAATCGCCCAAAGTCTTGATCGCAAGTTCATCGACTTCACTTCGTTGGTATTTAACGGCCATATCATACGGCTGTCCATTCGGGTCCAGACCATTTTTGATAAACCACAGCCATTTCCGAACCCCGCTTGTCTTCACAGTCTCATCCCAATTATCCTTGAAGCTTTGCAGGAATGCTGGGTCAGGCTGCCGCTTGCCATCCACCATGGTGTATTGTTCGCCTTCCTTGCCCCATAGGAGCAAGTGCTGTCCTTCATCACTGGCCAGATAGTTGAACAGCTTCATCGTTTCTTCGGGGTGTTTATTATTTTTGGTAATGGCGATGGCATCCCACCCGAGCGAGCTTCTTGGTCCAAAAGTGGTTTGACCCGGGTCTACGCCAGGAGCTACAACTTTATAAGCAAATAACTGATTTTTCTCCCCGCCATCCTTTTTCAGCGCTGCATTTCCGTTTCCTGGATCCCAATACGCGCCTGGGGTGGAGAATACCGCTCCTGTCGTGAGCTTTTGAATCCACGTTTGTGTTTTGCTAATGGCGAATTCCTTCTCGATCAATCCTTCTCTATACAGACGATTCATATATAGTAACATCTCACGATACTTTGGATCCTTGACATCATATTGTAGTCGTCCGTTATTATCGTAATAGGTTTTTAGACCCCACATCCCTTTGAAGGTCCCCAGATTCGCCCCCATGTTCTCCCCATTCATCGTCATGGGGACCGACTCTTTGCCATCTATCGTGTTGTATTTCTCTTTGAACTGTTTAAGAAGTGATTCAAACTCGTCCGTCGTCAGCGGCTCAGACCCATCCGCCTTGTCCGGGGCAAGTTCTTCCAGCAGGCTTTGCCTCATCAGCATGCCAAACACCGGATCACTATCGAGGCCATACCAATTTGCCAGGTAATAATTTTTGCCGTCCGTATAACGTGTCTTGGTCAATGTGTCCCCATACATATCTTTCAGATCCGATCCGTATTTCTCAATTAACTCATCAAGTGGAATGAAGGCCCCGCTTGAGATGTATTTATCCAAAGAGGCATCTCCACGGCTCATGACCACCACATCAGGGTAATCACCACTCGCCAGCATCAAGCTCAGCTTTTCCGTCGGATTTCCCGTCGGCTGCTGGATGGAAATCTCTATACCGGTCTTTTCGGTGATTTGCTGGGCTACAGCATCGGTGAAAGGCTCTCCTTTGGTATTGCCATCAAACCAGGTTAATGTAATAGGGCCTTGTTCAGTTCCCTTTTCGTCTGTACCCGAACTTTCTTTTTCCTCATTTGAGGAGCAGCCCGCCAGCAAACCGAAGACTAATGCAGCAGTAATGCCCATGACCATCCATTTTTTTGTTTTTTTCATTGACACCCTAATTCCTCCCAATGAATAAGTTCTTTACTGAATTATTTGGGCAACCAATTAACGCTGTACCACCCCCTCTCAGGAGCGGCCGCCGAATAACTCTCCTCCGGCAACCAGACCAACGAATAGATTAACTCTTTACGGCTCCCAAAGTCATACCCTTGACAAAATATTTCTGCAAAAACGGATATACCAGAATAATTGGTAACGTTGCAACCATTGTTGCTGCCATTCGGATGGTGTCACTCGAAACAGCATTTCGCTTGGCTGAGTTGGCCAGCATCTGCGTTTGCGATACCATCCCACCGGTCTGAAACTGACTCAAGATTTTGACCAGAACAGCTTGCAAAGTCTTCAGGTCCGAGCTGTAAGTAAAGGCATAAGAGTCAAACCACGCGTTCCAATGGCCAATCGCCTGGAATAATCCCACTGTCGCAAGTACAGGTGTCGTCAGCGGCATCACAATCCGGAAAAAAATCGTGAGATCGTTGGCTCCGTCCACTTTGGCCGATTCCTCAATCTCATGGGGGAGCTGCTCCATGAACGTACGTACGATAATCATGTAAAACACATTCATCAGACTGGGCAGAATGAAGACGGAGAACGTATCAATCATGTTCAGGGCTTTAAGTACCATGTAATAGGGGATCAATCCGCCGCCGAAATACATCGTGAAGATGAAGTACAAATTCCAGCCCTTGCGCCCCACCAAATTCCGCCGGCTTAGCGGATAGGCCAGCATCGTGATGACCAGCACCGACAGCGGTGCACCAATCAGCGTTCGTTTGACCGTGACCCACAGCCCGTTCAGAATCTCACTGTCCTTCAAAATTTGGCTGTAACTGTCCAAGGTAGGGACGCGAGGCCACAAGTACACGCCGCCACGGACCGTATCCTCCGCGCTGTTTAATGAGAGAACGAGTATATTCCAAAAGGGCAGGAATGTAACTAATAGCACCATGATAAGAATGAGATAAACAACCAATTTAAAAATCTGATCGCCGAATCTGTTCAATAACATCCTGAGCACTCCTTTCCTTCTTGTTTAAAATAACGCCTGGTCGTTTACTTTTCTTGAGATACGGTTCACAATGACAACGAGAATAAATGCGACAACGGATTTGAACATTCCAACGGCTGCTCCGTATGAAAACATACTGTTTTGCAAGCCATATTTGTAAGCATAAATATCGATGACTTCCGAATATTCGAGCACGGTGTTATTTTGCAGCAGATACTGCTGTTCGAAGCCCGCATTCAAAATTCCACCAACCGCAAGAATAGCCAGGATCACAATCGTTGGGCGCAACGCAGGAAGAGTGATGTGCCACATTTGCTTAAATCTGCTCGCTCCATCCACCCTGGCAGCTTCGTAGAGCTCCGGATTGATTGAGGAAATGGCGGCAAGATACATAATTGCACTGAAGCCCATCTCTTTCCACATGTTGGACAAGGCAATAATCCACCAGAACAAAGGTCCGTTTTGCATAAAAGCAATCGGATCATCAACAATCCCCAGCAGAACCAGAATATTATTCAGCATTCCGTCTGAAGCAAGCAGCGTAATCACAATATTGGCGGCAATAACCCATGAGATAAAATGGGGCAAATACGATACTGTCTGTACAAAACGCTTGAAAAATCCCTGTCTGGCTTCGTTCAGTACTAGCGCGAGTATGATTGGTGCAGGAAACCCGAATAGCAATGTCAGCAAGCTTGTTGCAAGCGTATTGCGCATGACCCGGTAGAAATCTCCCGTGGTGAAGAAATACTCAAACCACCGGAAGCCTACAAACTCGGCATGAAAGAACTGGTGAAAAAATGACTCCCCACCCGGCTGATAATTGGTAAATGCCATATATAGCCCGAACATGGGGCCGTAGGAAAATAACAATGTTGCAATGAAGGCAGGTAGCATAAGCACGAATAACCACTTTTGGTCTTTTAGTCTGCTCATCAGATTATTGCTCCTGACTGTTTTGATAGCGCTTACCTTGTGCATCAAATGCCCTCCCTTTTTCTTTATAACAGTCATGATTGGCCTGATCCTGATTCAACTGTTTACCTTTTCATCTTAATTTTGATAGCGCTTGCTTACCATACTTCAATGCTCCGAAAAATGCCGCTTTTTAACGATGTTTTCGGTGAAAACCGTTATTGGATTTCCATATTTGGTCTGCTATGATGAACTCTATGTAATGAATCTTCAATGGAGAGAGGGCTCCTTCATGCGTCCATTTTACAAAAAATACATCTATATGCCATTTGTGAATCTAAGCTTCAGGTCCAAACTGTTTCTGGTATTTGTTCTGGTCACCATTATTCCGATGATGCTGTTGGTTTATTTTTCGTTTGAACTCACCAAATCCAAGCTGACCGAGCAGATTTACATCAATATGATGAATTCCACCGCACAGATTACCAAAAACTTGGAAAATAAATTGGACAGCTATGAGCATATTTCAGCCTCTATTTATCTGGATAATCGACTAGCCAATTACCTGACGTCTGAATATCAGGATGATCCTTCCTATTTGGATGTCTATAATTATATTGGTAATCGCATCGATACCATCATGGCTGCCTACCCTGATTTTGATAGCGCATTCATTTACTCGGACAACCCATCCCTACCCAAAGATCATTATTATATCAAGCCCATTACACCTGAGGTTCAAGAGACCGAACTATACCAGAAACTGCAGCAGTCGTACGGTAATATTGTTCACCTCTCCTCCCCGATAACAGAGGAAGGTCCCGCTATGTTTACCCTTGCGAGGCTGCTGAACAATAATAGCAATCAATATCCCTATGGCATGCTCGTATTCCAAATTTCCGAGTCTGTTATCTATTCGTTAATGGAAAAGGAAGCCGGAGGCAAAGATATCTTTATCATGAATGACCAAGGCATTATTTTATCATCTGCAGACAAAAAGTTAATCAATACCCGTTTGCCGGAACTGCTTCAGCAAAACTTCGGAGAATCTCTTTCCGGCAGATTTGACACGACCTATCAGGGGGTCAAGGCACTCGCCGTATATAACACGCTGAAAAATGGCTGGAAAACGGTTTCCATCTTTCCTTATGACAGCATTATCAAGGATGCCAAATCATTGTCACAGCTCATTATCAAAATTTCTCTCGGCTTTATTGGTGTAGCCCTGTTACTGATCTATATTACCGCTTCGCTGTTCAGCAAACGCATCAGGACGTTAATCCGGATGATTCGGCGGATCGAACGCGGCGACTTTAATCCAACGCATGAAGAACAACTGGGCAGTGATGAGATAGGCCAGCTTCATTTTGCTTTTCAGCAAATGACAACCCGTTTGAGAAGTCTCATTACCGAGGTATATCAGAAGGAGCTGCAGAGTAAAGAGGCCGAACTCGATCTTCTGCAAGCCCAGATCAACCCTCATTTTCTGTATAACACGTTGGGCTCGATCTCTTCTCTCGCCATAAAACATCAAGATCCCCAAATTCAGGAGATGGTTCTGAATTTGGCCAAGTTTTATCGGATATCACTGAATAAAGGTAAAAGCATTCTAACCATTAACGAGGAAGTAAAACTGACTCAGAGTTACAATGCCATTCAGCTCATTCGGTTCAAGGGACAGCTGAATTTCATCTATACTATCGATCAAACGGTTTTGCCTTACTCCACTGTCAAGCTTGCTCTGCAGCCATTTGTGGAGAACGCGATTATTCATGCCATTTGGAATCAGGAAAGGCCACTGAATATTCACATCAAAGGGGTCGTCGAAAATAATTCAATTATTCTCTCCGTCATAGATGACGGCATGGGCATGTCGCGTGATACCCTTCAATCACTGCTTGAAGACAAACCAGGACGAGGTTATGGGATATCCAACGTAGATCGACGGATTAAGCTGAAATTTGGTGAATATTACGGTGTAAAAGTATACAGCCGACTGGGTGCGGGGACGACCATACGAATCATCCTTCCCCAGAATCAAGTTCAGGTCTGATAGCTCACGAATTCTTAATTGAAATACATAAATAAGGCTGCGGATCACTCCGCAGCCCCCAGAATTACTTCAAAATCAGGTTATAGATGACCTGTGCCGCTTCTGCCCGGGAAGCGATCTCTTTGGGTCCAAACTGCCCCTGCCCTTTCCCTTGAATCAGGCCAAGATTGGCAGCTGTCATTATTGATGCATTTGCCCATGATGAAATCAGATTCATATCCGTGAATGCTGCATCCTTGGAAACTAGAGGGCCTTGTTTCCTTCCCAAGGCATATCCCTTCATCAGCATTACCGCCATTTCCTCACGAGTAATTGGTTTATCCGGTTCGAACTTATCCTGACTTTTGCCGCTTACAATTCCCGCCTTGTACGCGATGGAGATAGGCGAAGCATACCAGCGATCAGCCGTTACATCACGAAATTCCACTTCACCTGCTGATGTCAATCCCAGGGAATGTACAAGCATGGAAGTGAATTCGGCTCGTGTAACCGCACGTCCTGGTTCATACAGGTCTCCGCTTGTACCTTCAACAAGCAGCTTGGCCGCCAACTCCTTGATGACGGGGCTCGCCCAGTGGTAGGCAGGGACATCCGTAAAGGTGCGATCCAGCTCCAAAACAGCATATGTGCTGAAGTCGCTGATTTCTCCAGTGAGTACATTAGCTGCATACTCCCCATGAATAAAATCAAGCCCGCCATGATCCGCAATAGCATAAATGCCGCCCTGTGTGGGATTGAAACCTTCCATTGCACTTAGACCCAGGACGAATGGTTTTTCAACATTGGAAAGTGTTTCGCTTAAGCCCGATTTACTCTGAACCGATAAACTAAACTCGTAGATCCCTCCCTTCAGCGATACCTTTGCACGTGACCTGGTCTGCACTCCAGCAATGACCTCATTGGCTCTACTGCCAAGCGAAACCATTTTGAGAGAAATCGTGCTGTCTTCCCGCTGCCCTTCTGGCAGCTTATTTAGAAGCTGCTGCAGCACCTCAGCAGGGATGTGGAGACTTAGCTTACCCGATTCCACTGCCAACGTGTAGTTTCCGAGCTGGCGGACAATAGCAGAAGATAACTGCACTTCCTTCGTATCTGCCTTGATCTCCACTACAGCTTTTCCAGCCTCCCTGTTGATTTGCAGCATATCTGCCGTGATCGTCAGGGTTGTAGTGACAACACCTTGGTTCGGGATGTTCCCAGACGTAGTGTTGTTATGATTATTGCCAAGGCTGCCTGAGTTTTCGGGAGTCCCAGGGCTTTCCGGATTTGATGGATTTCCAGGGTTTCCAGGGGTATTCGTGTTTTTCGTTAACTTCACCAATCTCGATTCAGCTGGTTCAAGAGCTGCCGACCATGAACCCGAGACGGAAGAAACTTCTCCTGACCATAGGTCTGTTAGCGAGTAAGATTGGGAAGCATTCAGTCCGGCGCGTTCAAAGTCAACCGTTCGGGCTGTCGAATTGGCAGCACTGTAATTAAATATGGCAAGGTAATAATCTTCGCCATCCTTGAGCACAAACGTATCTGCAGCATTCGCGTTGGTATTACCTTCAAGCGGCTTAAATGCCTTCCCCTTCAGCGCAACATTCAGAACCTCCATATTGTTATACAAGGCAGTCATATATTCCTGAGCTTTTGGATCGTTCACATCATCGGAATCCATCATCACAGTCCCGGCAATTACACCAGAGTTAACCCGGCTGCGGGCTTCGGCCAAACTTGAAGCACGGCTTAATACCAGATGGTCAGGGTCTGTATAGGAATAAATGGTTCCATTTTGCCAGAAGCCATAGGTTAATGAATTCAGCATATATTCTGTCTCATTGATATTGCCGTAGGTATCGCAGGAGATGCGTCTGCTGTGAGCATATTGGCTTGGAAAGATCGGTGCAATGGATGCGCTAATGAACATTTTTCCATCCAGCCGGTCTTCAACATAACGCATGCCTTCATTGTACGCCTGGATGCCAGTGGATACTTTCGGGTCAACATGTGTTCCTTCCAGAGAGCCGTGGGTCAGAAAATCCAGTTTGATGAAGGTGAACCCGAGATTCTTGAACTTATCTAGGAAGTAATTCATCCGCATTTTGGCTCCCGGATGCGTTACATCCAGTGGATAGGCACCATCCAAGGTAGGCAGAGGATCACCCGCATTGTCCTTAAGCACAATATCGCCATACGTATACTGGTTATTGGTGCCTTCAACGATCTGGCTCATATTGTTACCCCAGTACACAAAAGGAGCCCAATAGATCCCTGCTTGCTGACCGTTGCCCTTAATTACAGATACAGCCTGTGCAAGCTCTTCATCGCTCAAATTGTCCCAGTAGGAATCCATGTTGATAAAGACATTGCCGTTATTGTTGAATTTGTTCAAATGGTTCTTAAAGTAGTTGGAGACATCCACAACGTTCTGGTAAGACAGTGTGCTGCCATATGCTCCCCAGCTATTCCAGCCGACTGGAACGCCTTGCGGAAGCTGCGGATTCAATTTCAGCGGCGGAGTTATAATTGCATTGGCCTTCCCATACTCTTCAAGTCCTGTCCGGTAATCACTGAACCCTCCCACCATAATCAGCGGCGAGGACAGCTCCGTGCCAGTCAGACTGCCATGTGGCTGCGTATCACGGGTAACATCACTCGCAGCCCCTCCATAAACGATAAGCTCATGAAGGCGATTAGCAGATCCTTTCCAATCAATACCTGTCTTCCAGGTATCATGGGTCACAGAACCAATCACCAATCCGTTGCGTGTTGCGTTATTAAAGATGGCGGTCATTTCATAACTGGTATCTGCGCGATTCATCGTTTGGGATTTGTAACGAATCCAGGCATCATTGTCAAAAGGCACAGTGAGGACACGATTATCTGCGCTATCCCCAATGTCCACCCCACCCGTATTGCTCACGGTAATCGGGGATATATAATTGCTCATGATCTCCATTTCGCTAATTGCACTCAGGCTGGTCAGAAAATACGTCTTATCTTCATAGAAACGATAAACCTGCTTCAATGTCGGTTTGCCAGCCGATGTATGAACAAATGCAAGTTCAATCCCTTTGCCGAATTCGTCTTCCAATTCCCTCGGTGCACCAGCACTTGCATGACTCTCATAATCTTTGCTCTCCACGAGAGCTTCGCCCATTTTAATACTGCTGTATACACCTCGAAGCTTCTGTCCGTCCGCCCAGCTATACCCGGCAAGGCCTGTCTGGGTATTATAAGATACTTCATAATGTTCATTGGATATGAGAAATCCGTACGTATAATCCGTTACCGATATTGCTCCATATTGATGCGTATCGCCTGGTATCCCCAAGTCGTCTTCTTCGTTAGGATTCCCGGGTTCCTCTTCATTGTCTTCCAATCCGACAATGACAATCTTGTCGATGTCAGGGGAGTACCAGTTGTTATCGTCGATCAGGATCGTGTTACTCCCTGCGTTCAGGGGCAGCGTCACAGTATAACTTCCCACGGTATCCCAATCCACAGTCTTCGGTGGTTCCTCAAATTGCTTCGATCCACCATTGGCACTAATATTAAACGGCCGGGGATCACCCGAAATGTAGTAAACATCGACTTTATAACTTCCCGACTCGCTCACCGTTACATTGTTGAATTGTAATGAGCTGCCTTGGTACATGCCTCCGACCTTCTTGCCTCCTGAAGCAGACGGGCTATCCGAGACAGAGGCATTTCCACTCAGCGTATTTCCTTCCGCCTCGGCTTCATAGCTATTCGCGTCGTTCGCATGGACCATGCCTGCAATCGGACCAATGCCTGTCACGAGAGAGAAGATCAAGAGGAACACAAAGGCTTTTTCAGGACACATTTAAACATAACATTCCTCCAAATTCATAATGATTGGGCTATCGCTGCGTTTACTTTGTCCATTTAAGCAGTAGCACTTGTTATTGTAATCGCTTTCAAATTATTATAAAATGCTCATCCTCCTTCTCTGTTTTTCCATGAACCCTTGTTCCTTGTTTCGCATTGCCCGCTGTCTGAATTCCTATTATTGGGGCTGAATGATTAGGTTACATGCCTAATTGTAAAAAGAGAAATGGCAATGATCCATATCCCAATTTTACGATTCGTATCGGAATGTCTCTTTCATTGATTAGAAGAATCAGATCTTGAACGATCAGATTGTTTTTCTATATTCATTTGGCGTAACCCCCTCATTTTTAAGAAAAAGGGAAATGAAATAAGATGTGCTCTCGTAACCTACTCTCTGTGCAATATCATGAATCTTCAGTGAGCCGTCTGCCAGCATCTCCCTAGCTTTACCAAGCCGGATACGAGTCAAATAATCATGGATGGTCATTCCTGTTTTATCTTTGAAAATGGATCGCAAATAGTTTGGCGACAGATAAACCTGTTCAGACAGGCTGTTGATGGTAATGGGGTGATTATAATTTTGATCAATAAGGGTCCGCACCTTATGAATCAGTTTCTCATTTTTGTCCATAAACCGCTCGCCCAGCAGACTCACGGCATTTCCTGCCGCATCCAGGATCAGGCACTCAATCTCATGCAGCGAGGGCGCATTATAAATGGAGTGGAATAGTTCCGCTCGTTGAACCCCCTTCGCAATCGGTTCCTGAACCTGTTCCAGCAATTCATCCACAAGGCCTATGGACCAGTCACATATGATCTTCTTTTTCATACGCATTGCAGCCAGGGTCTCAAAATATCGGTGCAGCTTCTGTGCCGTCCATTCAAAATCCAGTCGATGAATAGCCTCAAACCACTCCTGCTTATCAAAGGACGGCATATCTTCGCTGTACAATTGACTCGTTACGCCTTCCGCATGAATCATCGTTCCGGTTCCTTCATAAAAACGTTCGCTCAAGATCACACGCATTTGCTCATATAGGCAATGAATATTGAATAATACCATTTCTTGGCCGCCTACAGCAGCAGTCACCGTGAAATCCAGCGCACTTCGCATGGCAGCCGCCAAGTCTTCCCAGGCATAATATCCAGGCTGAAGATCTGCCTCTATAAATAGCCCTGTCTCGCCTTCTTTGTAAGCAACAAAGATAACCTCCAGATTCTTCGCTTTAAAGTAGAAATTCAGATAAGACACCAGCCTGCCAGTGCAATCCTCCAGACTTAACTGCTCCCCCTCCACCTCAATGGGATCGATGCTGAACAAGGCCAGTGAATAACGCGATGTCGCGGGCAAACGGGTTAACCGGCTAAAATCGGATGCCAGTTCTGCAGCACGAGTCACATCTTTTTCGTAGGACAGCTCCTTCAAAAGGTTGGCTTTGGCCGCCTCTGTGGAACGTCTTTTCATGCCAACTTCCTCACAGCGCTGCTTCACCTTCGATATAACGCTTTCAATTTCACTTGGATCAAGTGGTTTTAGCAAATATCCGACAGCTCCTACATTAAGGGCCGATTTCACATAATGGAATTCATCGTGTCCCGTCAGAAACATCACTTGAATGGAGTCGTACAACTCATGTATTTTTCTAGCCAAATCAATTCCATTCATAATTGGCATCTGAACATCGGTAAGTACAATATCAGGCTGAGTGGCCTCGATCTTCTCCAAGGCCTCCCTGCCATTGCTTGCTGTTCCAATAATGTAGATCCCCATCTCTTCCCAGCGGATATAATCTCTCATCATCTCAAGTCCAAGCTCTTCATCGTCTACGAGGAAAATGCTGTACATCGAAGTCCCCTCCCATTTGATCTGTCTGTTTCTCTATTATATGTTTTTCCCTCCGTTCGACCAGATCGATTTATTATGAAGGTGTTTATCAGTTTGAAATTAGGGTTCTAACAACTCCAGCTGAGCGTTGAATTTGTAATTTACTCCCACTTCGGCATGAAGGGTCGTTCTAAGCTCTCCTCTGCTAATCGTAAATGTTCCAGGTGAAAAGGTACGAATTGTAGCCGACTTCAACTCCCCGTTCTCCCAGACTGCATCAACTTCGGCATTGCCTTTGGCTCTTAACCCGGATACCTCTCCCTTACTCCAAGCTTGCGGCAGAGCTGGCAGCAGATGAATCTCGCCATCATAACTTTGCAGCAGCATTTCCGCAATAACGGCGGTTCCTCCAAAATTCCCATCAATGACAAAAATATTGGTTTCTGCGCCGGCAATGCCCGACTTCGAATAGGTCAACAGATTATCGAAACACAGCCCACTGATGAGGTGGGAGATATGTTTGTAGGCCATCTCTCCGTCATGCAGCCTGGCAAAGCCAAGCCCAAACAGGGCCGCCGTAAATTCCACATCCTCCAATTCTTCCTGCTGCATCCGGTTCTGCATCATCACTCTTGCTGCCGAACTGAGTTCAGGTGTCCGGTCCGGTGTGATCTGATGACCTGGATACAAGGCGAATAGATGTGACATATGTCGATGCTCCGGCTGTGCTTCCTCATAATCCTCCAGCCATTCCTGCAGCTGTCCTTTCTTCCCAATCTGCAGCGGCGGCAGCTTGGCAATGGCTTCCTTCAATTTTCGTCCAAGTTCCTCATCCCGATCCAGCAGTTCCACCGACTTCAGACAAAATTCGAACAGCTCACGTACCAGAATCTGGTCCAATGTCGTTCCCATCGAGAGCTGGTGCACGGTACTGCCAGAATGATCAGGATAGAAATGATTCTCTGGGGAGTTGGAAGGACCGGTCACCAGCCAGCCATATTGGGGATGAACACTCATATAATCCAGATAAAAGGCTGCGGCTTCTTTAAGCACGGGATAGGCCGCTTTCTCCAGAAAAACAAGGTCTTGGCTATATTCATAATGCTCAATCAATTGAGTGGCAAGCCACAGTCCGCCTGTAACATTCAACCCCCACGAAGTATCCCATCCAGGAAGTGTGAATCCCCAGACGTTGGAGAATACATGCGCAACCCAGCCTTCGCTTCCATATAAGTTACGAGCCGTTGATCTACCCGCTGCTGCCAGATCTTCAATATATCTCGTCAGCGGTAGATGACAGTCTCCCAAATTCGTAATCTCCGTTGGATAATAGTTCATTTGGGTGTTGATATCCAGGTGATAATCACAGCTCCATCCCATACGACAGGCCTCTCCGTCATTCCATATTCCCTGAAGGTGCAGCGGCAGCGGAGAATTGGTGCGGGAACCGGCAATGGTCAGATACCTGCCGTATTGCAGGAACATCGCAAACAGCTGTGGATCATCGCTTCCGCCCCTCGCGAGCAATTGGATGCGCTGATCCGTAGGCAGATCGGCTTTGCTTGCCGTCCCAAGATGAATGCTAACCTTGTCGTACTGCTCGCTGTAGTCCCCGATATGATCCCTTCTCAGCAGAGCATAGCCTTTGTCCACTGCCTTTTCCATCGTGAGAAGGCTCTCCTTTTTCCACGCCGCTTCAGCACGGTGATAATCCGTGCTGACTGTGAAGTAAATCCAGGCCTCATCCGCTCCAGCGACAGTCAACTTTCCGTTTTCTCCAGTAACCGTACCACCAGTCACGACAACCTTCACATAACCTTCGGCCCACACACCGCATTTGCCGTTGCTATGGACATTCTCTGTTGCCTGACCGTTGAATTCCAGTGTGCCGTCATTTAGAACGGCACATTGGAACGATTCCGTGCCTCCCTCCAAGCCGAGGGTAAAGGATACGCCTCCGGAGGCATCACTCCAAACCCTGGAGGCAACCAGATCATCGACATGGGATGCAAAAACCTCACGGTTCAGCGTTGCATTGTTGTTCCTCCAGACTGTCTTCACCAGTGCCTGGTTCAAATCCAGCTCGCGCCGGAAGCTTTCCGCTTCCATGTGGTCCGGGCTCTTCTCGGCAAAATGGATAACAACCTCGCATAACCCCAGATTCGTTCCGAAATTTTGCTTTTTCGGCTGCAGATACTGCTTGGCAAGACGATCACCTTCATCATAATTGCCCGCGTAGAAATGACGCCGCATCTCCTCCAGCGCTGCTTTTCCTCCTTCAAAAGCAGGCTCCGGGTCTGTTTGCCCTGACCAGTAGGTAACCTCACTCATACTCCATACTTCACGATGTGGTGATGCCATGACAACCGCACCCATCCTCCCGTTACCCAGCGGCAGACCCTGAGACCAATTCACTGCAGGGGTGGAATACCACAATGTAAAATCGTCCATTTCATACCCTCCTCTTAAAAATGGATAAGCTGTTAATACGTTGGAAAAACAAATAAAACGCGCTGTCTGTATCGAACAAAAGCGCGCATATTATTTGATAGAGTTGAAGTAACTGTCAGCTTCCTTTAACCGTCAATCTATAAATTTTGGACTCTGCCTGTTCCAATGTTACGTTCAGATCACCAGAGCTTTCTCCCTGTACTCCTTCCCACAGTTCCTCATAACTGTAAATGGTACTGGCATCAAGTCCGGCTCGTTTCAGAGATATTGTTTTGTGTACCACACGTGCAGCATCGAAATTAAAAACAGCCAGATAGAAGCTTTGTTCTTCAACCAATTCAAGTACAAACACGTCTGAAGCCCCTTTGCCGCAATCTCCCTCAACCGGACGGAAGGTTTGGCCCAGTCGGGCAACATTCATGATTTTGTTGTTTGCAAGCCACTCTTTTGCCCGTTCCCCAGCCTCCGCTTGACGGAAATCATCTCCGAGCAGCAATACCGTACCGGCAATCACCGAAGCAGTCAGGCGGCTTCTCCCTTCCTGCAAGCCAGTCGCTTCCTGGTTGAAGCTCTTGTACAGTACCGAATGATCCGGATCATTGTATCGGTACAATGTATTATTCATCCACCATCCATGGGTCAGTGAGTTTAATAAATATTCCGTATCCTTAAGCGTGCCGAAGACATCGCAGGAAATGCGGCGACTGTGGGCGAAGGCGTACGGAAACAGCGGTGCAATGGACAGGTTAATGAAGAATGGCCGACCAATGGCTTCCGGTGAAAGTTTCTGCTGCAAGTAAGACATGCCATAGTGGTAAGCTGCAATCCCTGTCGTGATCTCCGGGTCATGATGCTGTCCTTCCAATGCACCGTGAGCGAGGAAGTCCAGTTTGATATACTCAAATCCTTCCGATATGAATTTGTTCGCGAACCAGTCGATTCTTAACCGGTTCCCTGGATGTGTCGGGTCAATGGCCAAACCACCATCCACATCCGGTAAAACCTCACCTTCACTGTCCCGCAGCAATATATCCCCGTAGGTATACTGGCCATCCGTCCCTTCCACGACTTGACTGAATTGTTCCGGGCTGCCCCAGAAGGCAAATGGCGTCCAATACGTTCCAGCTCGGTGTCCGTTTTGCCGTACCCGATCCAATGCATCCTTCATTTCTTCGGGTGTAAAGTTATCCCAGAAGGCATCAAAGTTGATGTACAGGGTGCCTTCATTCTGAAACCCCAAAGGCTGTACTTCCTTTTTCAAAAAATCACTGGTCGACGTATATAAATCGTAGTCCAGTTCACTCATTGCGGCAGACCAACTGTTCCAGCCGACCGGCACTCCTCCTTCCCATTGCAGTGGGGCCTCTATCCAGGTATTGGCACGGCCGTAAGCTTCGAGTCCCTCTCGGTAGTCTTCATAAAATCCGATAAATACGAGCGGTGATTCGATTCTCTTTCCCTTCACATAACCGTGAGGCTGAAAATCGCGGGTCAACTCGCTGACGGCACCGCCGTAAAGATCAAGTTCGTCGATGTGCCCACTCCGTTCGCTTTTGAACCGAATTCCTGTTTTCCACACCTTATGGGTGAGAGAGCCCATAATGATTCCACGGCGGCTGTCTGGCTCGAATAATGCTGCAGCTTCATAGCTTTCGACGTCCAGTGGCGGTTTTACGACCGTATATCGGACCCATTTATCGTTGTCAAAGGGCACGCGCAGAATGCTGAGTCCTTGCTGTTGAGCTTCACCGATGCCAAGTGATATTTGTTTGGTTTGAATGACCGCAAAGCGATTCACCTTGATCTCGCCATCACTATCAATGGTGCTCTGTACCAATACGAACGGTAATGATTCGTATATATAGAAATGTTGTTCCAACCTCGGCAGCATGGATGTCTGATGCAGGATCACCAAATGCACCCCTTTGCCAAAGCCTTCCCGGACAATGGTTTCCTTGCTCTTCAGCTCATGGCTCTGATAATGTTCTGTACTGTACTCCCGACCTTGCCAGCGAAAAGCACTGCGGAAATTCTGAATATGGCCAGAGAAATTGTCATTGCATGAAGCTTCACCATTTCCAAGATGAATCTCCAGGCTTACGTGGTTATTGCTCACCCGGATCAAAGTGTCATCCTGCTGCTCCACCCGCACTGCTGTATTGCTAGTTAGCATTCATATGCCTCCTCCATATTGCATGGTTAGTTGGTAGGAGTGGTTATTTTATTCGCCATCCCAAGTCTGCCCTCATTATAAAGACAGGCCAGGGCGTAATCCATGCACCGATCTTCCGATCCATATCGCGATTTAACACACTTCTTGCCTTAATGCTGATCGTCCGCTGCAACGTGGTATGTCTGACCGGCAGATGTCGGAAATTTTATCGTGAATGCATCAATGCGGGCCGTATCCATCAGGTTCCCATTCATGGTGACGATGAGCGGGACATTACTGCGAAGGGTGCAATCCATACCCAGCAGGGAAGTGATATGTGCTTCCGCGAGCTCTCCCCTGTCCCAACTAATGCTAACTTCGAATCCACCCCTGGCACGCAGTCCAGCGACGCTGCCCTTCTGCCATGCATCCGGTAACGCCGGAAGCAATTCAAGGTACGGGCGATGAGATTGCAGCAGCATCTCGGCAATGCCGGCGGACGCGGCAAAGTTGCCATCGATCTGAAAAGGCGGATGCGCGCCAAGCAGATTGGCATATATGCCGCCATGGTTGTACTGCTCTGATTCCCCGTCCTTGACCAGACGAAGCATGTTGGAGAGCAGACGCAGGGAACGGTTCCCATCTCCGAAACGACTCCAGAGGGCGACTCGCCACCCCAAACTCCAGCCTGTGCTCTCGTCTCCGCGCCGCTCCAGTGAGGTTCTGGCAGCAGCATACAGCGCCGGTGTTTCCTCCCGGGACAACTGCCGCCCGGGGTATATGCCTACGAGGTGCGAGGTATGCCGGTGGTACGTATCCTCGTCTTCAAAATCCTTCGACCATTCCTGCAGTTGTCCATATTTACCGACCTGGAGCGGCTGCAGACGTTTGCGGACATTCTCCAGTTCCATCCTGAAATCGGGGTCAATACCCAGCCGTTCCGATGCTTCTATGCAGTTGGTGAACAACTCCCAGATCAGGGAGATATCCATGGTTGAACCCGAACTGACCGCTGCTGTGCCTCTCGATGTACGAAATTTATGCTCCGGGGAAGTAGACGGAGAAGTCGTAAAACTTCCGCTGCCGTCTTCAATGAGCCAGTCCAGTGCAAACAGTGCAGCCTCCTTCATAACAGGATAGGCAGTTGTCCTCAAATACGCTTCGTTTCCGTTAAAAGCGTAATGCTCCCATACATGCTGAGTCAGCCATACGCCACCCATCGGCCAATACGCCCAGCCTGGATCACCGTCTCCGTAATTACCAACCGGGGCCGTCTGTGCCCAGAGATCCGTATTATGATGCGCCGTCCAGCCGCGGGTACCATAGTTGACTCGGGCAGTCTCGGCACCTTTCTTCGCCAGATTGCCGATCATATCCAGCAAGGGTGTATGGCATTCCGCCAAATTGCAGATTTCGGCCGGCCAGTAATTCATCTCGGTGTTAATATTCAATGTATAATTGCTGCTCCAAGGTGGACGGGTAAATGCATTCCATATCCCCTGGAGATTGGCAGCCTGTGTTCCAGGGCGCGAACTGGAGATCAGCAAGTAACGTCCATAATGAAAGAGCAGCTCCACAAGTCCCGGATCTTCAGCTGCATAGGTCGTGATCCGCTGACTGGTAGACATCCCTTCCGGAGCAAGCGGCGTACCGAGCTGAAGTTTTACTCTGTCAAACAGTGAGCGATAATCCGAAATATGTGAATCCCGCAAGCTTGCATAGGATTGGCTTGTCGCAGCGTTCAGAAATGAACCAGCAATGGCCGAGGCGTCTTTCCCTTCCACTCCAGGTATTTTGTCATAACCATTAAAACTCGTAGCCGCACTGAAGTAGAAGGTGGCAGCCGTTGCACCCAACAGATGAATTCCTTGGCCATCCACGGTTACCTGTCCATCCTCCGCTGTCACAGCCAGCTGTCCTTCAAAAACCATGCCCTTGGGGTCACTCGGTTCGCCGTATTTAATGGGATTATCACTTGCAACATAACTGGGCTCCACATGATCTGGTGCAGTTCCGGACAGAACGAACCGATCCCCCTGTACGTGAAGGGTATGCCGAAGCGGGCTGTCCAGCGTGGCGTGCACATTCAGTGCTCCTGAATCACTTGCCGTCAGTCGAAGTGCAAGCACCTGATGAGGATAGGAAGCAAACATTTCTCGTTTATACGTGACATTTCCAACCTGGTATTCGAGGCTGTGTAGTGCATTTTCCACATCCAGCGTCCGCTTGTAGGAATGATGGATGCTCCCATGCTCGAAACGCAGAAGCAAATCTCCAAAGGGCAAATACGATTGAGTGTATGGTCCCAGCATCTCTTTCGTCAACGTATCTGCTTCCAGATAACGCTCCTCCTGAATCAGCTTGCGGACCTTAGGCAAAACCTCTTTAGCCTCGGGATTATTGCCCTCCGTAGGGTATCCGGACCATAAGGTGTCTTCATTCAGACTGACTTTCTCCTGTTCAACCCCTCCGAAAATCATGCCTCCCAGACGGCCATTTCCGATGGGAAGTCCTTCGGTCCATACACTGGCGGGTTTATCATATTGAAGTTTCATGTGTTCTCTCCCTTCTTCCCCATTAAGTAATGGCACTGAATACATTGTCTCCAATGTCAACTTCCGTACAGGCTGTAATATGAACGAAGTTTTCAATGCTGGATTGCAATTCCCCTTCGTTAGAATGAGTTCCTCTCCTGAATGCAACGACAATGAGGTGCCCGGTCCATCCTGAGCACCTCATTGTCGATCTTCACCTGTTACTTGGACGCCTCATAGGCTTTTTGCAAAATTTCGAGATAACGGTCCAACTTCAGATTTTCTAATCCTTTTACATACGCATCCCAATCCTTGTTGAGATCCTTGTTACCCGTGATGAATTGAAGCTGATTTTGTTCGATGTAGTTTCTGATATTCGTTTGCAGCAAACTGGCTTCATCAATCTCGGCCGGATCAATCCATACGGACCAGATCGGGAACAACTCCTCAGGCTCATGTCCTTCGTACAGGAGCGTGGCATCATAAAGTCTGCGCTCATAACCGTCCGAAGCATAGATATCCGTGCCTTGCACGAAGGTATCACGATATTCTTTGGGCATATAGAAATGAGCCATTCCGCTCCAGCCCGCATTACGCGGCGCTTCACCCTCAGCCATTGGGATTTGTTTAACCATCGGCTTCGAATCCTTGCCCAGTGCCACATCACCCTCTACCGGATCGGTCCAATCGATTCCTTTCAAACCGCTTCCTCCATTCGTTTGACCTTCGGCAGTAAACATGTAGTCAACCATTTTGATCAGGGCGATTTGCGCCTCTTCGCTTGCTTTGTTGGTAATAACGAATTTGGCTCCTGGAGATACGCCGCCTCCGTCATGTGTCGCATAGGATATTCCGCTCGGTCCGAAAATTGGAGGTACAGGGTTATAATGTGCCGAGCGAGTATTCCCAGGATCAATATTTACGAAGATGGCCGGGTGCATGCCAGCACCGACGCCGAGAATTTCCGCATCCGCGTTTTCCCCAATTTTCTTGAAGGCTTCTGCGTTCTGTGTAAAAGCTCCTGGATCAATCAGACCCGCATCAAACAACGACTTGATGTAGGTCAATCCTTCCTTCCACTCCGGCGTAATGGCTGCCGATTGAACCTTTCCTCCAACCATCTGCAGGTAGTTGCGGTCATCGTCATACACGAATGCATTCATTAGAAAAGGAATGATTCTCACACCGAACTCCTCGATGGAGCCGCTGAGCGGGACTTCATCGGCTTTGCCGTTCCCGTTCGGGTCCTGTGTTTTGAATGCTTGCAGCACATTTTTGAACTCTTCTGTCGTGGTTGGCATCTCCAGGTTGAGCTTTTTCAACCATTCGGTATTCATCCACATCTTGCTCGGGTACGAACAATGGAAACATTCCGTATAGGCAACCAGGCCATAAATATTGCCATCAGGTGCCGTGTTAAGCGTTTTCAAGTTAGAATTCTTTTCCATGGCTGCTTTGATGTTGGGAGCATATTGATCAATCAGATCATTCAGGGGCATGAGAACGCCCTGTTTGCCATATTTCAACAGATCCGCTTGTGAAAATTGATCAATGTAATGAGTAAGCAGGTAGGCATCAGGATAGTCACCACTCGCCAGCGAGATTTGGCGCTTTTCCTTGGCCCCATCTGACGGATTGATCTGCCAGTTGAATTTGATGTTGAACTTGTCTTCCACAAATTTGGTGAATTGGTTGGTGGGGATATCGATCCCTGATTCCTGTACGGAAAACACGCTGATGTTCACTGGATTATCCCCTGTCGCCGGGTTTCCTGATTCCTGGCTGGACGAGGTGTCACTTGAACATCCGCTCATTACAATCGTGAACGCCATAAGCAGCATGAGTATGGTTATCAGGCTTTTCTTCAAATCGGATCACTCCCTTTAGTAGTTTACCGGGTAAGAAAATGATTCTGTACGTGCAAAGATGAGAATTAGCCCTTGATGGAACCAACCAGCATTCCCTGTACGAAATGGCGCTGTACAAACGGATATATCACAAGTACAGGTAATGTAGCGACCACAATCAAGGAATATTTTAACAGCTCGGCAAGCTGCTGTCTCTCCACCATTTTCGCCGCATCCATCGCTCCTCCGCTGTTGTTCTGAATAATAATGCTGCGCAGGATCAGCTGCAATGGGAACAAGTCGGCCGATTTCAGATAAATAAGGGCATCGAAATAGGCATTCCATTGTCCAACCGCATACATGAGTACCAGCACGGCGATAATCGGCTTGGATAAAGGAAGGACAATGCTCCAGATAAACCGCATGTCACTGCATCCGTCCATCTCACTGGCTTCCAGCAATTCCTCGGGAATGGAGGATTTGAAGAATGAACGAGCAATGATGACCTGCCAGACCCAAATGGCATTAGGAATCAGCAGAGCCCACCGGGTGTCGATCAGGTGAAGCTGCTTCACCACCATATACGTGGGAATTAACCCCCCGCTGAATATCATCGTAAAGGTAATGATCATCATTAAGGCATTCCGGCCAAAAAAGCTTTTGCGTGATAACGGATAGGCGATCATGATGGTCAGGACCACACTGATGAGCGTACCAGCCACCGTATAAAAGATGGAGTTACCGTAGCCTGTTAGAATCTCAGGGGTATTGAATAATGCCTTGTAACCACTAAATGAGATATCTACCGGCCAGAGCCATACACGGCCCGAAGTGACGGCTGCCGGACTGCTTAACGAGCTGCTGATAATAAAAATCAAAGGATAGATGACCGCAAGCACAACGAGACTGAGCACAACATAGATGGTGATCAGGAACGCTCTGTCGGCGGCAGATTCCTTGATCCTTTTTTGTATAGTTGCTGCCACTTAAGACACTCCTTTCCTACCAGATACTGTTGTTGGTCACTCGTTTCGCCAACCCGTTCACGGTAACCAATAAAACGAGATTGATTAACGAGTTGAAAAGCCCGACCGCCGTCGCAAAGCTGTAGTTGGCATTCAGCAGGCCGATGCTATAAACATAGGTTGCAATGATTTCCGAGTTGGCGAGGTTGAGCGGATTCTGAAGCAGGTAGACCTTCTCAAAGCCGATGGCCATGACATTCCCTACATTGAGAATCAGAATGATAACGATGGTTGGCACAAGGCCTGGCAGGTCAACATGCCTGATCTTCTGAAAGCGGGAAGCTCCGTCCACTTTGGCCGCTTCATAGAGCGTCGGATCTATACCAGCGAGTGCTGCCAAATAAATGACCGCACTGTACCCCGCAGTCTGCCATATATCCGACCAGACATAGATCGATCTGAACATCCCTGGTTCGCCCAGAAAATTGACCGATTCAAGCCCAAAGAAGTTAAGGGCAATGTTCGCAAAGCCAAGCCGCGGTGCCAGAAACAGCATGATGATGGATACCATTACGACCGTCGAGATGAAATAGGGTGCGAAGGATACGAGCTGGACGAATTTTTTGAACTTTGTGCTCCGAACCTCATTAATCATAAGTGCCAATATAATTGGAATCGGGAATCCCGTTAGCAGCAAATATCCGCTCAATATGATCGTGTTCTTGACCAGTGTCCAGAATAATGGATTCTCAAAGAACAAACGGAAGTTTTGCAAACCGACCCAAGGACTTCCCCATATTCCCTTAATGACGTTATAATCCTTAAAAGCAAGGACCGCATTGATCATCGGGTAATACTTGAAAATGAGAAAAAACAGCAATGGCGGAATAACGAGCAGATGCAATTGCCAGTGCTTCTTCATTTTCTTGCCGGCATTGCTCCAGATGCTCGTTCCTTTTCTCTGTGGCAATGACCTGTGATTCACAACAACTTCTTTCTCCAGAACAACCCCCCCCTGACTACAGTCTGTGATGTGCAATGAATGATAGCGCTTTCTGCAAGTTGATCATAGCGGATTTGGCTGTCCACTTAACAGGTACACTTGAGCGATAAAGCGTACAGTTATCCCTTTTGGGAGGGAACAAACCAGCATCAGAACGGCCATTTCTCCATTTGAAACGCTATAAAACACAAAAAGACCGCATTGTTCCGGTAGGGACAACACGGTCGCAGGACCTGGATGATTTATTCGTAGTCCGATTGTCTGTACACGCTGGGAGAAATACCGTTCAATCGCTTAAAGGCGCGCCGGAAGGAATGCGAACTGTTGTAGCCGACTCTTGTCGCAATTTCATCGACCGTATAATTACTGTTCTTTAGCAGAATTATCGCCTGATCCATTCGGACCTTAATCAGATGATCGGAGAAATTAACGCCGGTATATTCCTTGAACAGTTGAGAAATGTATTTCTCGGGCCGCTCAACCTGTTCGGCAACACGATACAGCGTAAGCTCGGTATCCGAATACATCTCCGCGGTATATTCTTTGATTTGCTTAATGATCTGGCTATGGATATCCTTCTTCTTGTTTGCAATGAGTCCGCACAGTTCTTCCATGATTTCGTACAAATCAGACTTGACGGATTCCAGAGGCTCTGCAGATCCAATCTCGATGACCCGCCGTTTGACATTTTCAATGGCATCGTATTCCGTAAACGCTTTTTGATCAAGCAGCTTGATAAAGGTACCCTTCATTTCGCCGATAAGTTGATGCTTCATCTCCATGGACAGCTCCCGCTGCTCCATGTTCTGAATCATGATCGATTCGACAATTCGCTTGGCTTCTTCAAGCTCTCCGGCCCGGATCGTCGTTATCAGGCGCTGCTCCGAGTCGAGCGGATAATAATAGGTCGTATTTTCAATCTGGGTTTCACTATTCCACATCACGCCTCTTTGGTTCGTATAAATGGCGTATTCCAGCGCCTGATTGGCTTGGTCAAAGGAATGACTGACTTCCGTCACGGAAGTGAAGTAATTGCCAAATCCCGACTGGATGGTGATCCGGTATTCATTAAACATAACCTGTGCCAAATTCTCCATGGTCTGTGTAATATCTTCTACTGTTTGGTCACTGCCAGCCTCCTCCTCCGTGGAGAAAAACAACGTAGCCACTTTATCCGATCCCCAATCGGTCATCAGTATATCAACACCTACATCACTCAGAGCCTGCTTCAGCAGCAGCCGGGAAGCGTTCAGCTCATTCAGGACTTCAACGTTGTCCATGCTGCCATAACCGTTAATCTGAACGATGCCTGCATACCCCGTCCCCTGATGCAAACGGATATCCGCCTGTTCAGCAGCGGAATGAATTTCGTCCCGCGATTTGAATTCACCAGAGATCAGTCGTTTCAAAAACGCATCTCTCACGAGTGGAAGCTGCCGATTCAGCTCCGATTCCAGCAGCTTATTCTTGGTAATCATATCCGCGATATTCCCGCTAAGAAAATCAAACTCGTTCCTGGAAGCTCCCTCATCTCTCCCAAACTGCTCTTTCATCACACTAAGCAGCCGATTAATCGGTGCGCTGTGGCGATAGGCCAATATAAGTCCAACAACCAGGCCGATCAACAATGTACCACCTGTAATGAGCATACTCATCTTCTTGATCTTGTTTGCATTTTCCAAAAGGAGATCCCGGGGAATCCCTGCCTGGTAAACCCAGCCATTCGTATCGGATCGAGTTGTGATGACTAGATCATTCTCATAAAACTGACTGACCTTGCTCTGATCAAAACCCGGATCGGATGTCATCTTGGCCATCTCTGATACTCCGCTGCCCTTCAGCGCGATGGTGTTTCCCTGCGCATCACTGATATGAACCCATCCACCATATCGATCCGTCAGACTGGACAGCAGTCCAACAATCATTTTCTCGTCAATGACAACGACGGCGACCGCTGGTGAAGAATTATTGAAGCTGTCCAAAGGCAATGACTGCATATACGTAATGACCGAAGTTTGCTGACCTCTGCTGACATAGGAACTGAGCGGCTTGATCTCACTCCGGTGCGTTTGATCTAATACTTCCTTCATCCACTCCTCCAGTGACAGATCGGTATAATGAAAATCGGTGTAATAATGATTCGGCCTGTAGGAAGAGCCCGGGGTGAGGATCAAATTATAATTGGCCAGATAAATATAATAATTTTGCAGGAAATCATTTGTCTGTCCAAACGTCAGTACATTTTCCATGGCTCGCCATATGCCATATACATTCGTTTCGTTATCCCTTTCATTCATAAGAACGTTCAGTTCCTGATTAACGGCAAGCTGTCTCGTGAAACCTTCGACTTCAGCCATGCGGCGCTCTAATATTTCTTGGCCCTTCTCAAGCTGGGTAATCCCATTCTCAATGGAAATGGACTGTGTTACGGAAATCGAAGTGAGATAAGACATATAACCACCAATGCTGGGTATAACCAAAATGATCACATACGAAATGAGAAATTTCCGAAAAACACTGGAATTTTTAATGGGTAACCCCCTCCCTTACCGAGATATTGGCAGCGCTATCATACTCACAGATTATCTCATTTTTTAACTTAGTCAAATGTTTTCTTGGTCATGCAGCAGCTGTGTTCGTTTTTTTCACCACCAACATCCTCTCTCTTGATTATTCCGTATCATTATAAAGAAGGGGACCACTTGGGTCCCCTTCTCACTGAAGCTATTTCCACACTATTCCACCCATTGTTCCCCGCCATTTGCAGCAGGCTTCGAAACATGATCAGCAGAAGCTTCTTCAATATCTCCAAAAGCCCAATGCGAAGGTAAGACATCTTTCCACTTCGGCTGCGAAACACCTGTAAGCGGGCCTCTGCTGAGCGCTCGGTTAATGACGACAACGGCTTCTGCCCGTGTCAACTCCGCATTCGGCCGGAAAGTGCCGTCACGGTAACCCGTCAGGATTCCCAAGCTTTGTGCTCTCAGAATTGCATCCTTTGCCCAATGACTGCCGATATCGCTAAATCCGCTGCCGGGTGTGGCGGGACCCGGATTTAGGCTCGCCGCAAGACTTGCCATCTCTGCACGGCTTAATGATTGGTTTGGTTTAAATGTACCATCCTTGTAACCTTTCATAAGTCCCATCTTTGCTACCTTGGCAATGGCCTCTGCTCCCCAATGGGATGAATCCACATCTCTGAATGTTACATCCGATTGTACAGCACCTTTATCATATACCTGGGCTAAAATAGCTGCCATTTCTGCACGCGTGATCTTGTTATTCGGTTTGAACAAACCGTCCTTATATCCGTTAATGTAGGCCTCATGCCGCATCGTCTTATCATCCGTGTTCTCCGAAGGTTCCTCTCCCGTTCCTGTTTCAGGAGCTTCCGAAGGAGTTACCGGAGGCAGTGTGACGGGAGCTGATGGTGCCCCTGGATTGGAAGGTACGGACGGTCCTGGTGGATTTGTCGGATTCGTTGGCCCACCGTTCCCGGCAGCGATTGTAAATTTCAGTTGATCGGTGAGCATAAGCTCACCAGACTTCTTAACCGCTTTCAGCGTGTGTACACCACTTGTCATTCCCGAGATGCTGTATATCTCCTGCTGATTTTTACGACCTTGGCTGTATGTGTCTACCGTTTGGACCAGGTTTCCGTTGATATAGATGTCTACTTCCCCCTGCTGCGGCCCGGTAGGTGAAATCATGCTTATGCCGGTTCCTTTGAAGACATACTCAAATGAATCACCATCTACGGTCGAATAATGAATATCGTTGAGGTAGTCGCCGTCAAAGACAAAGCTAAGTTTCAGCGTGCCGAGCGGCTGCTGGGCAAGATACGACTTTTTCAATGTTACCCGATCACCTGCTGCCTCATAATCGGTCCCCACAACCAGTTCTTGTGATCCGTTCATGATTTTGCTGAAACTTTCCGGCTCCTGTAAAAGCTTCACTTCAATATCTGCCTGCGCAGATTCAGCTTTGTCAAAAATGGCGCTCACCGGCTGAATGATATTGGGGATTTCCACTTTTAGAAAGTCCAGCAGCATGAACCGTCCGGACTTTTTCACAGCTTTTAGTGTGTGCTGTCCATCCGGTAGTCCAGAAATACTGTACACCTTTTGCTGTGCCAATCGTCCTTCACGGTAAGCACTTACCGTTTCCTTGAATTCACCATCCACGTAGATATCCATATCTCCCTGTGAAGGGTCGACTTCCGTATAAAATTGGATGCCCGTTCCGCGGAATTCATACTCAAAATAATCGCCGTTCTGCTCGGCGTAATGCACGTCATCCTGATAGTCACCGAATGCTCTTCCCGTACTGCGTGACCAGTTGCCGCTGTACTTGATGGCGGGATCGTCGTTATTGATCATTGCGAACCGGATTCCTGAAGTATCGCTCACCTTGATTGTCAGCGTCTGCGGATCACCCGAGCTAAATACCACACTTAGCTCTGTTGTTCCCACTGGCAGCTGCGCGAGGTATTGCTTCTTGATCGTTAACGTGTTGTCAACGACCTCGTAGTCATTTTCATCGAGAAGAACCCCGTCTTGTTCCAAGCCTGTCAATACATTGCCGTTCAAGTTTAACGTGATTTTCAGATCCGCTTGTTGCTCCGTTACCTTGTCGAAGTCTGCTGTAGTTGGACTAATCGTACTGTTCTGCCCTCCAGCCTCTTTCTCCTTCGATACCTTGAGCGCATCCAAAAGCATGTACTGGCCCGAATCCTTAACTACCTTCAATGTATGTGTGCCACTGGGCAGATCCGTTTTGCTGTACAGCACCTGCTGAACTTCCCTTTCTCCATCGGTATAAGCACTTACTTGTTCTGCCGCTCCATTATCAAGAATGATGCTCATATCTCCCTGCTCTCCATGTTTCTCTGTCAGCAGCTCAATGCCTGTACCTGTAAACGTGTACTCCAAATAATCCCCGTCTTGTTCCGTATAATGCACATCGTCATTGTAGTCCCCAAAACCTCTGCCGGAATTCGAGTTCCATGAACCCGTGTATTGGATCTCACTATCGTCATCGTTAACGTAGACCACATCGGTAACCGTGGCATTGTTCCCGGAGACGGAAGACGCAGCTGGTTCATCTGCAGCATTCGAATCGCTCGCCGTACCCGGATTCGTGGGTTCCGTGCCCGTAGAATCCTGAATGACTATACTCAAATCCTGTGCACCTTCTAATTGTTCCTTGCCTCCATTGCGCTTCCAATCCCCGTTATAGCGCATGCCCGTATCATCGTCATTCACAGTTGATGTTCCACTCAGTGCTGTTACTTTCAGCATCCGTGAAGCATGAGGCTCCAATAAACCGCTGCTGAATTCCTCGTTAAATGTACCCAGTTCAGAGTGGCTCCACAGATCACGGACCGATGCGGGGCCTTCCAGGCCAATATCACTCCAGTTGACATTGACCTCAGCACTTCGGTTGCCCAGATTAAACAAGGCTACACTGTAGGTCCCATCTCCATTATTGGCATACCATACCTGCTGCTTCGTATCGATCGAGACCGGATGAGCCGGACGCCCAGCCTGATTAACGGCAATCACTTCATCGTTCGTTAGCATTTCCAGTCCATAGCTGTCCAGTCTGGTCATGTCATTTCCTGTATATAAGGGTGCAGAAGAGATCGCCCAGAACGTCATCGCGGTCTTCCGCTCATCCTTAGTGAGCCCATCCATAGAGCCATTGCCAACGTTTAGCGAATCAAAATCGTTCCACCCGCCGGGGCCTGCATCCCGCCACCAAAGCGCTGCGATCGGAAACAGACGTGCAATATTAGCCCACTGCGTCAAACCCACATTACTGTCGTATGCTTCGACATCCCAGTCGATACGCCAGCCGTTGGCGTGTTTTTTCCAGAAATCCACGTAGTTGTGGTCCAGTGCCCATGAAAGCTCGAACCAGATATTATGTCTTGCCAAAGCCTTGGACCAGGCCTCCACATCTCCTCGTGCATCCCGGCTCAAATTGTTGATTCCCGAACCTGGGGTCACACTGTCGAATTTGACAAAGTTAATACCCCACTTGCCCAGAAGATCGGCGATGGAATCGATGTATTTCTGAGCACACGGATTCGAGAAATCAATCTTGTAGGTATAGGCATTCCAGGCATCCATCACCGTGAGCGGCTGGTATGCGATGTCCTGCATCCGGCATGCTCCACCCGTCCCGTAGATCTCCAAATTTTTATTGTACGCATCAATGGATAGTCCAGGGATCAGATAGATCCCGATCTTCTGACCATTGTTATGAACATAGTCAATAACCTCCTGAAATCCGTTCGGATACAGCGCAGCGTTAGGGATCGGTCTTCCGTATTCGTCATTGTCTCCATTCCATCCCGCATCAATGTTGATATATTCATAGCCATGGGCTTGCAGCTTCTCGCGCATGGCATCCGACTGCTTCTTAATGCTCTCTGCGGATATCCATTTCACTGAAGGGTCATACACCTGCATACTGTAACTGCTCCAGCCCATATACGGTTTCTCGGCCAATGCTGCATCCGCCGCTTCGGCTACATGATCTTTTGTTCCTGTAAAACCAAACTGTACTGCTGCCATGATGAACACCAGAAGAACCATTGCCATCCTTTTCCCTATTCGTTTCAAATCATCCCTACCCCCTCTGAAATGTGAATTCAAGTCATTCATGATAGCGCTTTCCTTACGAGAAGAGAATAGTGGATGTACTACTTCCGGGATAGGTACAATTCGGCATTTTGCGTACATTTCACCTTGATTACGGGGCAAATCAGCCATAGAACAGACATTTTTCCTTTTACCTCAGGTATAGACCAAAATGAATTATCTTTTGTTACGCCTCAATCAAGTGGCAAATCCTCAATAGAGTTGGGAGTTCCGTTCCTCAAAAAAGACATAAAAAAAGGTCTCTCGCAGGCGTTAGCCTAACGAGAAACCTTTTCCTCTTATGATGCGGTCGAGAGGACTCGAACCTCCACGGGGGGTTAGCCCACACGGACCTGAACCGTGCGCGTCTGCCAATTCCGCCACGACCGCATATGGTATATCTCCGGGATAATCTATCGCGGCGACAAGAAATAATATATCATGTGGAATTCATAGTGTCAACACTTAAAATAAATGGATATATCACAAAGGCATATAGAGAGCGCTGAAGTCAGAATGACCTCACTTTACATGTCGGAAACGAATCGTCTCTTCTCTTTTTACTCCAATCAAAATATTTGTCCAAATTCTCCCCTGTTGAAACACAAATTACTTTTTTGTCATCATAAATAATCATTCGGAACTACTCTATTCTGCAAAAAGTCTTGAATTCCGTTAACATTGAAGGAGGAAGAAACGTTTGACAATTACGCATTTATGCAATATAGTTTCAAAAGGTTACAAAAACTTAATTATTCAATTGCCGAGTTTCATGTTTGAAAACGGGGGAACCATTTTGGGTGAATTATTCTTATACATAGGAAATATAGGGAACCTTCTACCGAACCCTTAGCTAACTCCGTAGGCATCGAAGGGAGAACATTGATTTTGAAAAAGCTTATCATTTCTATTTTTGGAGCAGCCGTTCTATTTACATCCGGTGCAGCAAGCACTGAGGCAAACAGTATCAACACCGTCGTTAACAGCATGACTGGCATACCTTACAAGTGGGGCGGCACGACGCTGGCCGGTTTTGATTGCTCTGGGTTTATGAGATATATTTTTGAAAAATATAGTATTGAATTACCACGTACATCACAACAGCAAGCCAAAGCAGGTACTCCGGTATCCAAAGCGAATCTGCGGACAGGTGATCTGGTGTTTTTCAACACTTCAGGCAAAGGCATTTCACACACAGGCGTATACATTGGTGGCGGACAGTTCGCTCATGCCTCCAGCAGCAAAGGTGTCAGCATTACCAAATTAGCAAATCCGTATTTTAACACACGTTACGTTACCGCACGCCGGGTAACTGGACAATTTATGTATAACAAGATGCTCGGAAAAATATAAGTTGGACAAAAAACAGGCTCCGGATCAATCCAGGGCCTGTTTTTCTGTCTTGCTATGCTTACTCATTCTCAAGGAGAACCTAGTGCAATGCTTTTTGTACACGCATTGCGCCTTGTGACAGCGCGTGACCGCCACCAACGGCTCCTGCTACCGCTACCGTCTCCATAATTTCCTGGTCGGTTGCACCCTTTGCACGGGCCTCTTCCACATGGTAAAACGTACATACCTCGTTATTGGCAAACAATCCGATTCCGAGAGCAATCAGCTGCTTGGTTTTAGCATCAATGGCACCTGACTGAAAGCATTCCCCGGTAAACTCATGGTACGATTTCACCACCCCAGGCAACGCGTTGCTTAATTCTCCAATCTGATCCTTATAAGCATGAACCTTATCATTCATCAATGTCATGGCTATTGCACATCCTCTCAGCTGATATGTTACCTTCTCGCTGTACCTATCTTCTCTCCCGAGTGGTGCAATTATGCCAAAACATCCATGGTAATTCCATGCATCGGACCGGGTCTCTTTTATTCACTGAGCGGGCTTTGACGCGGTTCGCTAAAGAGCTGATAACGATAGTTACGATCCAACTTGACCACGCGTCTGTTCTGGCGGCGGATGAGCACCTGTTCCCCATCCCAGGCAACGACAATCCCGGTTACATCGTTGGATTCCAGCCCGTCCCGTATCACTCTTACTTTTTCACCCGATAAGCGCAGTGCATCCAATTCTGCATCACTAATCATGTCTATGGCTCCTATGTTCCAAATTTATTTACAAAAAGAGACCTAAATGAAAAGTCATTTAGGTCTCACGTGACTGTATTGGACTGTCATGTCATTCGAAAAATGTCCCGACTGAAAGTTACCGCTGCGCGTGCTCTTTGCTGTCGTTCTTCTCGAACCAAAAATCAAGCACTTTGGCGGACATCACACGTTCTTCAAGGTACTCCACTTGATGCGGTGTAAATTGTTCTTTCCAAGAGAAGGACAACTCTTCGCACAAGCCTACAATTGTCAGCAACTCTGACCAGGCAACATAGCGTTTGTACCAGAAAAATTGAGGATGTTCAATCATATAGGGATAAAGGTCATCGAATTCCGTATGTTTACAATCCAGGGCACGTTCAAAATGAACTTTCGACTCCGCCAGCTTTTCAATAAAGAATTGTTCTGATGCCGGTTGGTTCCCCATGGTGTTGCCTCCTCTCCCTAACATAACCCCATTATAAATGAAATCCGCGGTCATGCAAAGGCATTGTTCAAAAAATAGGCCCTTTTCCTTGAAACTGTCACATTTCGTTATCGTCGAATTGCACGGTCCCATCGTTCAGTGAACGAATGCGCACCAAGGCTTCAACCGGTATGCCCTGTTCGCGGATGGTGCGTGCTCCTGCCTGAAAACATTTCTCGACAACCACGCCGAATCCGACGAGCTCCGCGCCCGAACGCTCGATAATTTTAATGACACCGCGGGCAGCATCTCCGTTGGCGATGATATCGTCTATAAACAAAATACGGTCATTCTCATGAATGTATTCGCGGGATACCATAATATCAGTTACAATCCCTTTGGTAAAGGAAGGTACGCGTTCACAGTAGGCATCAGGATCAGCCAGAAGCGTCTTTTTGCGACGGGCAAATACAAGCGGCACCCCAAGTTCATGAGCGGCGGCAAATGCAACCGGAATCCCTGAAGACTCTACCGTAATGACCCGGGTCACTCCACTTTCACGAAAACGAGCAGCAAACTCGCGCCCCATCTCCATCGTCAAAGCAGGATCAATCTGATGATTCAATAATCCGTCCAGCTTCAGCACCTGATCCGAGATGACTACGCCTTCTTGTAAAATTCGTTGTTTCAATACTTCCATGATTTGACCTCCCAAGCCTATCCTATGAGGTAAAAGTATCATAGATAAGGCTGTCAGTTCAAGCGAAATCGCCTTTCCCCCAACTTTAGCCCGGATAAGGAACGTAAAGCTTCTCCCGATTGTCATGAGTTTCCAGAGTCAAGCATACCTTGTACCATGGTACCCGCATGTCCAAACTATTCAGGGGCCTGAGAGGGGAAACGCATGAAACAGGCATTCCGGGTGCTGCAGATCGCATTTACATACATCGGAACGGTTGTAGGAGCCGGCTTCGCGACAGGGCAGGAAATATTGCAGTTTTTTACCCAGTATGGCAAATGGGCCACCGTCACCATCGGCTTATCCACCATGCTCTTTGTCTGGCTGGGCACCAAAATGATGCTGATCGCCCATGATACGGGCTCCCGCTCTTATGAAGATCTTAATAAGCATTTGTTCGGGCACAAGGCAGGCAAATGGATTACCTGGTTAACACTTTTGATTCTCATTGGTGTAAACAGTGTAATGCTTGCCGGAGCAGGCTCGGTCTTCGTGGAGCATCTTGGACTGCATTACCAGACTGGTTTGATCCTCACGATTGTGGGAACATACCTGCTTCTTGGACGAGGTATCAAAGCCATACTGCAAATGAATAGCATTGTGGTTCCGATGATGCTCCTGTTGTCCTTGCTTATGATTACAAGCACCATACACCATCCTGGTGCTTTACGGTTTATTACGCTGACTACAGATGCCCATCCTGTACAGGTGTGGCTTTCTCCACTATTGTATTCATCCTTCAATCTGGTACTGGCCCAAGCCGTCTTGGTGCCGGTAGGCAATCAGATCCGCAATCGTAACGTGCTGAAGTGGGGCGGTGTATTCGGCGGAATAGGCGTAGGCTTCATGCTTCTTGCCGCCCACTTCGCCATGTCAGCCCAGGTGCCCGGTATCATGCAATTTGAGATTCCAATGGGGAGCATTGCCTTCCAACTTGGATGGGCTGTGCAATCCGTGTATGTAACTCTGATATTCATGGAAATATTCACTACATTCGTCGCAGATATCTATGGCATGACCCTTCAGCTTGGTCAGCACTTGCAAGTCCACCCCAGATTAATAACATTAACCATTATGCTGCTGTGCTACTCACTCAGCCAGTTTGGTTTCAGCTCCCTTTTATCCATTCTGTACCCGATTTTCGGGAGTCTTGCTCTATTCTGGGCCGGAAGGTTGGTAACCGACCGCTGGGGCAGTTTTCGCGCGAGGCATAAAAATTTGTAACTTGCAATCTATAACTGAAATCCGTTGATCGATAATACGCAGATTATCAAGACCAAAAGCCGCTGTTTTTCACAGCGGCTTCATCCCTTTATTTTTGATGAATCTATTCCTTGTTCGCATATTGCAGGTACATTTTTTTCAGTTCGTTAACCGATCTGCCTAAAGAGTAATGCGTCTTGGCTTTCTCACATGCCGAGCGTGCAAGTTCGTAGCGATACGAGGGATCCAGCATGACTTTCTCCAGCGCCTCAGCAAGTGCTGACGGATCCTCTGGAGGCACCAGCAGCCCGTTGCTGCCGTTCTCGATCTGTTCGGGTATTCCGCCCACATCGGTGCCTATAAGGGCAAGGCAGCTCAGTGCTGCTTCGGCAAATACGGATCCGAATGCCTCCGCACGGGAAGGAAGTACGAATATATCAAAGAATGGCATGAATTCCTCAGGATGCAGCGTGTATCCGTAAAAAATGGTTTCGTTATATATGCCCAGCCGCTGTGCCAACTCTTCCAAATCAGGTCGAATCGGACCATCCCCGATAATATGCAAAACATAGTCATGTCCCCGCCCTTTGAGTTCCGCGCACGCTTTGAACAAAATATCAAGTCCTTTGGCAGGAACAAGTCGGCACACTGTTACCAGTTGTGGAATGGCATTGTCATGAGGAATGGGTTTGAAGCGTTTTTCATCGAAACCGTTCGGAATAATGCCAATCACGTCGGGCTGCTTCACATAGGGTGTCAAATACCGCCTAAATGAATCCGAGACGGTTAACAGTCGCTCTGCCTGATGCTCAAGTTCGCCGTATATGGCGAGCAGAAACTGATGTTCCAGACCGTCCGGCTCAATTCGACCATTCAGGATCAGCTCCCGCTCATAACTTGAGTGAATGGTCTGAATAAGCGGTGTATCTGGAAATACATTCTTCATGGCCAGACCTGCAATGGGGTGGTGAGCATGAATCAAGTCGTAGGGTTTCTGAATGCGCAGTTTAGTCCACCATAAATAATCACGGTACGTCTGCATATATTTTTGAACGACCGGACTCTCCTGATATAGGGTCCAATCGAACGTTTCGAACTGCACGTCCTCTCTGCCCTTGTTGCGGATTCGCTTCGGCAGCGAGAACAGGTCCATCTCCCACCTCGGAGTTGTAAACCTCTCCTGCATATACGGTATCATAGAGGATACACCTCCGGGCTGCTCCGGAGGAAAGAAAAGCGCCTGCAGCAATTTCACCGTTAGTTTCCCCCTTTCTAGCTTCAGTCTTTTCAGTACATCTTCAATCATGATATATTAGAACGTATGTTTCAGTAAAGAAATAACTGTGTATTCCCCACCATTTTAACAACAACGTTGCAGCTTACAGCACCTGCCGTTTTTCGGAAAAGGCTATGCAGGTAAGCTAATGAAAAGGAGAACATTAATACATGGGCAAGCCTTCACTCCCTGAGTCGTATATACATCATATTCGGGAAATGCTCGGCTCAGAAGCAGAAGCATTTATCAACAGCTACCAACATCCTCGTGTGCAGGGGCTGCGATTCAACTCAATTAAAACCACAAATGAATTGAAAAAACAGGTTATTGAGCATTTTGACCTGACCAAGGTACCCTGGTGCGAAACGGGTTATTATTACCCTCCCAATGAACGTCCTGGCAAACATGTATATCATGCTGCAGGACTATACTATATTCAGGAACCTTCTGCCATGTCGGCAGTGGAAATGCTGAATCCACAGCCGGGTGAGATCATTCTGGATCTCGCGGCAGCTCCAGGCGGCAAAACCACTCACATCGCCTCACTCATGGAGGATCGGGGTCTGCTGGTTTCTAACGAAATCCATCCGGCCCGCGCCAAGATTCTGGCAGAAAACGTGGAACGGATGGGCCTTTCTTCCGTCGTTGTTACCAGCGCAGCCCCTGGGGAATTGTCAGCTCGTTTTCCGGGTGCCTTTGACCGGATCATGCTGGATGCCCCTTGCTCTGGTGAAGGCATGTTCCGCAAAGATCCGGATGCAGTGACCGAATGGAGCGACAATCTGGTAACCCTTTGTGTAAACAGACAATGGGACATTTTGCAGGATGCCTATATCATGCTTAAACCGGGCGGAACCTTGGCTTATTCCACCTGTACCTTCAATCGCGAAGAAAATGAAGGCATGATGGAACGTTTGGTTGCCGCCTATCCTGATCTGTCCCTGGTGCGGACCGAACGAATCTGGCCCCATCTGGCTCAGGGTGAGGGACATTTTGTGGCTGTAGTGAGCAAAGCAGGAACGCAGGCGTCTGCATCCGTGGAACAGGACGATCAACCGCCCAAACGCAAAGACAAAAAAGGCAAGGGCCCGCGTCAAAGCTCCTCGTCCAAAGAAGTGAATTCCGCCTGGAATGCGTATCGTGCCTGGAGCTCCGAACATAAAGTGGCTGTTGCCAATGGGACAGGCAGACCCCTGCTCTTTGGCGAAGCATTATATGTACTGCCAGAGCATGCTGCACAGCTGCTTACAGATGATCGATTAAACGGATTAAAATTGCCGCGCCCGGGACTTCATGTCGGTGACTGGAAGAAAGGGCGGTTTGAGCCTGCTCATGCTTTGGCACTGGCTCTTGGACAACATGAGGCCAGTAACATGCAGCACATCTCTCTCGACGTGGAGAGCAGCCAAGCAGCCGCTTACCTTCGTGGTGAGAGCCTTCCCGCCGACAGCGAACTCAATGGTTGGACACTCGTGACTGTTCATGGACTTCCGCTCGGTTGGGGAAAAGCCAGTGCAGGACAATTAAAGAATCGTTTGCCCAAGGGCCTGAGACGCATGCAGTAGGAAAATCATCACGACTCAAAGCCGGTGAGCATGGTTGCTCCCGGCTTTATTTTAGGTTCATATGATCAAGTTAACGAATCGTTGAGCAATCTGTATTTTAAAATAGCTTAGAATGGTATTGGCCTCTCATACGTACTATAACCATCCGTTTTCCCCACAAAGGTGTACCCGTTCCGAGGATAAAACTCATTCAACCGCTCATTGTCCCCAACACAATCCAATCTTACGACATGTTTGTTCTCGAAGCGGATCCCACTGCTGGACCAGGCCAAAATGTCCCTACCCAAGCCAGTACGGGCATATTTTCTGCGAATCGCCAGACGATGTACATAAACAGCACCATCCTCTTCATTAGCTTGAGTCCCCCATAGCTGCCTATCCCAGGCACTTGGCTGCTGCAGCAAAATAACCATACCTGCCACTTTGGAGTCTTTCTTAAAAACAAACACGTCTCCACGCCGGATTGCTCCTGCTGTATCGTGAGAATCCTCACCTTTCAAAAGGGCACTCCACTGGGAAGATCCCTGACTTCTCAGCCATTCGGCTGTCTCCACTAGCAGGGACAACACCTCCTCTGTGTCTTCCGGCTGAGCCTGCATTGCTCTGAAATCATCGTTAATATACTCAGAAATGATTTTAAATGAATGATTCATGGTACTCCTCCACTTTCAGGTCTCTTTAGAACTAATGGAACTATACCCGGAAATCCATTTTACGTCAAAAAGAAAACAAAAAAAAAGGTAAAAGGCCAAGGCCTTTTACCCGTCAATCTTCGCTTCATCAATAATTTGGTTACGGTACAGCATGGTAAGGTGCAGTGTGTTGAATTCAAGTTCCTTATCCAGTTCCTGAAGCAGTACCTCAACCAATTCCCGCCGCTGTGCACTGGTCCCGAGTACCTGGTAATCCATATAGCCTGTCAGATCAGCATGAGAGGTATCAATGGTTGCTGTCCCCACAGGCAATCCGCCGCGCTCCTGCAGAAATAGCTCATAGACCCTGAATTCCCGGTCTTTGCGCACCAACATGACGTAACAGGAATCCTCTGCTTCATCCATCTCATCGTCAGAATTGTCCCATTCCTCGTATTCGACATATTCCTCTTCATCCGATTCATTGGCAAAGTCACGGTGTACCCACTCCATGGACTCCAGCTCATTGCCCTGGTGCCACATGCGAAGAGTAATCGTATCGATCACTTCTTCGTCGAGTTCTCTTACAAGCAGCTCTGCTGCAGCATCCAGCTGATTCTCCAGAGGTACGTCATACCAGTGTATCTCGCCTTGAATGTCGGCCCCATATTGTTTCAATGAAGCTTCGGCCAGCTCATTGCCACCAGCATCATTAAACACATAGGTCGATATGCTTCGTCCGGCAGTTACAAGCTCCATTTCCAGCACATGTTCCCGATCTTCATATGTAAAAGCTTCATTTGCTGCATCAGGAATTAATCGTGAGTTATCCGAATCCATGTCATCCAGGTATTTATCAGCCTCATAGTCCATATCATCTGACTGCCGCTCCGGATCAAATTCCAGGTTTTGCAGGACGGAATGCAATGTGCCGCAGCTAACCAGCACTTCGTAATAGATAGCCTCGACTGCATCCGTAAGTGATCGGATATAGGAATGAACTTGTTCAATGATGTGCTTTTCTGCATCCTCTGAAACCAATTCTCGTTCCATCTGAAGACTGCCAGACAAACGGTCTCCTTCTCTGTACACCAGCAGAAGCGAGCCAGCATATTGATCATTCACCATCACATCCAGCACTTCACCACCTGATGTACGCAGATCCGGGATCAGTTCCACTTTCTGATTCATGTGCCTGTCCTCCTCCATTTCTAATGGTATTCTCATAGGTTGCCCACGAGGCCAGTAGAATATGAAGCAGGATGCTTTGAAAATGAAACATGTGGCTGTAATTAGACAGCTAGAACATGTTTTTGGATGGCATGAGCAACTCCCTGCTCATTGTTGGAAAGAGTCACTTCATCCGAAGCGGCCTTGACCTCTTCCGGTGAGTTGTCCATCGCAATCCCTATGCCTGCATAAGTCAGCATCGTAATATCATTGTAGTAATTGCCAATCGCCAGAATCTCGGAAGGAACCATACCTTTGGATTCGGCCAGTCTCTTCAGCGCCGCTCCCTTGGAGGCTTCCGGGTGCATCAGATCAATGAAAAAGTCACCACTGCGAGTCATATAGTAAGGCAGATTCCATGTTCCCCATTCCTGCTGAACCTCGTCCATCTGCTCTAACGGTCCAAACGCGGTGAATTTGGCAAGCGGTTCTGTCAGATCCGCCCACTGCGGCAGCTTTAAGGGCTCCATCATGAAATTGGTGTACATCTCCCGAACCTGCAACTCCAAGCCTTCCGGCTGATCTACATATAATCCAAATGCCGTGTTGATATCAAAATGTACACCATTTGTGCGGCAATACGTTATAAACGGTTCCAAGCCTTGACCATCCATCGCAAACCTGTGCACCACTTCACGGCTTTCCACCTCGGCAGTCACTGCTCCGTTATGGGTAATAACATAACCGTTGAGACCCATTCGCTCCATAAAAGGAATGGTGTTGGCCGGGCCTCTTCCTGAACACAAAACAATCTCGGCCCCCTGACGGGAAGCACGAATCAGAATTTCTTGGGTCCATTCGGTAAGTTCATGATGATCATTAAGCAGTGTTCCGTCTACGTCAAGCGCAATTAGTTTGATTGTCATTGGGTCTTCACTCCTCATCTGATTAGGGGGAATCGCACCCTCCCAAACCCTCCCTTCCGAGGGAGGGCCCCAGAGGGCTCTGCCCTCTGGACTCCCGTCTGTTGACCGGCGAGGGGTCGGGTCTTGCTATGTGACGCTGGGTGTGGGAGCGCTTGTCTGCCCGGATCACCGCTTCATGCGGCAATCCAGGCCAAGCTTAAGGGGACCATTGCGGACAGGGCTTGGCTCCCTGCCCGAGCTCCCTGCTCCGCTTCGCGTAGGACGGGAGCTGACGCCTCCGGCGTGTTGGGCAGCACTTCGCACCCTGCCCGGCTCCCTGCTCCGCTTCGCGAAGGACGGGAGCTGACGCCTCCGGCGTGTTGGGCAGCACTTCGCACCCTGCCCGGCTCCCTGCTCCGCTTCGCGAAGG